>DASVUD010000028.1:0-435630 GCA_036387235.1 Pyrinomonadaceae bacterium | reverse complement strand
CACCCCCCCCCCCCCCCCCCCACGCCTCTTTCTTTAGTTGAGCGGCGACGCGCGAGGTGCGCCGCCGGAAGTTTTCGGCGAACCGGAGTCGGCGTGTCGCCGCGTTAGTTGCCTGACTTGCGGCGCGCCGGGGTTGTTGCCGCGCCAGCTTTCGCACTGGCCTTGCTCACCGGATTTTTGAGCGCGGGGTCTGGACGCTCGCCGGGGATCGGGACGGTGACGGCTTCGACGTTGACGAGGAAGCGGAAGAAGCCGTTCTGCATCACGCCGAGATTGAACTCGACGTTGACGGATGCGCCCGGCGAAATCTGCACGGGCGTGATCAGTGTGACGCCGGAGTTGAGGCCGCCGCCCAAGGGTTGGACGGGCGGCGTTTCGGGCTGCGTGCCCATGACGGGCACGACCTGCCCCGTGCTGAGCGTCACGTTGAAGCTGCCGCCGTCCTCCGAAGGCACGACGCGCAAGTCGGCCTGACCGTTGCCGGGCGCGTAGCCGGGGCTGTTGAGCGTCGTGATGTCCACGACGCGGAAGCGCAGCCGCGTCACCATGGCGTTCGTCAGGTTGGTGAATTTGCGTCTTATCTTCAGAGTGCCGAAACTGCCGTTCGGGACGGGCGTGCCGACGCGGCGGCGATTCTGGCAAGTGCCCTCGCCCGTGCAGGTGTCGATGGACGAAGCCTTGATCGTCGAGTTGCGCTGAATGGGCGAGGCGAGATTCTCCGGCGCGGGCGCACCGAGCGTGGCCTGCACGCCGTTGATGTTCTCGGCCAGAGTGGAGACGAGCGAGAAGTCGGAGACGTTGTTGTTCGTGTCCTGCGGCGTGCCCGAAGTCAGCTTGCGTACGAAGCCGTACTGGGCGTCCACACTGCCGACGGGCGGCAGCCCGTTCGTCTCGTAGTAGAGAGGGTTGGTGGCGGTCGAGAACCCGACGGCATCGAAGCGCGTGCCGGGCGTGAAGGCGACGGACGAGCGGAAGATGGCGACCCCCGTATCGTCCGGGATGTCGGCGGTGTAAGTGCGGTTCGGGGCGGCCGCGGCCGCGAGCGTGTAGCCCGTGTTCGCGCCGAGGTAATGGCCGCGCGCGGGGATGAGCGTGCCCGCCGGGACGACGAAGCGAGTCGCTCCGTCCGCCGCCACGACAGCCCATCCGGCCGAGTTGTCGGCCGTGTCGACGGCGATGGCCGAGTTCGTGTTGTTGTAGATTTCGACGAACTCGTCGAACAGACCGTTGGACGCGCCCGGAGGGCCTTCGCCCCGGAAGCGAAACTCGCTGATCAGAATCTGACCGGCGACGGGAAGCGGGCAGACGTTGCCGCGACCGTCGCCGTCCGTATCGGCTTGATCGGGGTTCGCGACGTAGCGGCAGTTGTCGGCCGCATCGAGCACGCCGTCGTTATCGTCGTCGGGGTCGCAGACGTTGCCGAGGCCGTCGCCGTCCGTGTCGGTCTGATCGTTGTTGGGTGTCGCGGGGCAGTTGTCGTTCGTGTCGAGGATGCCGTCGTTGTCGTCGTCCGTGTCGCAGCCGTCGAGCGTGCCGTCGTTGTCGGCGTCGGTGATGGGCGTGGTCAGGAACGGGATGAAATCGACCACGAGGTTGGGGTCGCGAATGCGCGCGCCCGTGCCGGCGGGGTTGCGTCCCTGTTCGTCGGTCGGCCCCGAAGGACTGCCCCAGTAGTTGTTCTCGGCGTTCAGTGTGCCGGTGTATTGCCCGGAGTCGATGCGGATGCCGAAGGGCATCGCCTCGATGTTGTTGAAGTTGGCGGTGACGTTGGAGTTCGTGCCCGCGCTGTTGTCGGCGATGCGGATGAAATTCGACACTCCGTTCGAGACGGAGTTACAACTGATGCTTATCCCGTTGTTGCCGCCGCCGAGGAAGATGACGCTGCCCTGTGAATTCGTCGAGTTGTTGCCCGTGATGGCGATGCCGCTCGACCTGAAGAAGACCATCGAGTTGTCGCCGACGAGCTGGTTGGAAGAGATGGTCATGTTCGACTGTGTTCCGGCGAAGACCATCGCGGCGGACGTGTGGCCGGTGAAGCGGTTCTGATCGATGAGGACGTTCGCCGCGCCCTGATCCGAATAGATCGCGTTGCCACCGGCAGCGCCCGGCTGGTTGTTATTTTCAAAGCGATTGAAGCGCACGATTGATTGGATCGCGCCGTTCGCGTTGAGGTAGAGGCCGAAGGTGTTGTTGCGGATGATATTGTTAAGGATGCGATGGCCGGAGCGATTGGCCGCGAGCGTGATGCCGTTGGCGAGCGGCGCGCTGGTTCCGTCCTGCACGGTGAAGCCGTCAATCGTGATGTTGCTGGCCGTGACGTTGAATGCACCGCCCGACCCGTTGACGATTGCTTCGGGCTGGCCGACGCGCAGGCGTGCGTCCACCCCGGCCTGCGCGCCGCGCAAGTTGAGGAACTTGTTGACGGTCACGGTCTCCGTGTAAGTCCCGGCGCAGACATCGATCTGGTCGCCGGAGTTGGCGGCGGCGACCGCCTCCGTGATCGTGTTGTAAGCGGCAAAGGGACACTGCACGCGGTCGTCGTCAACCTGCCGGATGCGGCCGCCCGTGGGCGACTGGCAAGCGTCGCCGATGCCGTTGAAGTCCTCGTCCTCTTGGCCGGGATTCGGCGTGTTCGGGCAGTTGTCCATGCCGTCGGGCACGCCGTCGAGGTCTGTGTCCGGCTCGAAGTTGAAGGTCGTCTCGTTTTGGTTGACGCCGACGGTGACGGCGTCGATGTTGCCGACGAAGTTGTTCCACGAGGGCGCGCCGAAGCCCGTCACGAAGCGCAGGCCGCCCGCGCCGCTCTCGGAGTTGATGATGCGCGCCGTCGGGTGCGCGGCGAAGTAGGTGTCGAGCGTGACGAGGGGCGGGCCGCCATTCCCGTCGCTGGCCGCCCACCAGCCGCCGGCGCGCGCGTTCCAAGTCTGCCACTGGCCGACCGCGACGCAGCTCGGGTTGTTGCCGCATTGGTTCGGCACGGCGTCGCCGGAGTACGTGCCGTTCTGGTAGACCGGCTCGAAGAAGAGTTGATCGTCGGTGATGTTGTCGCCCGTGGTGTCGAGGTTGAGAATGATGTAGGGGGCTTGGCCGCCCGAGCCGGGTGTGGTGACGTAGGTGCTGTAGGTGAGCGCGGTGATGTCGCCGAGCGAGACGCCGTTGTAATGCGTGCTGCGCATCTGCGCCGCGCTGTCGCCGTCGGGGCCGACGGAGAGTTCGACGCTGCCCGTGCCGAGCGGCGGCGTGCCCGGCCCCTGTTCAAAGCGGACGGAGGGCGTCGGCGTGGGCGCGGCGCTCACCTGCGTCTGCCAGCCCTGCAAGTTGGCGTTGGTGACGAGGACGGGCGTGTTCGTCAGCAGGCGACTGTTCGACGTAGTGAACGTCCAAGGGGTTTCGGGGTCGGGAATGTCATTGCCGCCCGTGTCGTAGCCCGCGCGCGTGCGGACGTAAGGGTGATATTTTGAATTGGCCGGATGCGGCAGCGTGCCCGTGATGACGTAAGGGTTGGCCGCGGGCGAGAGCGACGCGAGGTTGCGCAGGCGCTCGCCGTCCGCATCGAGGTGTTCGATGACGAGGCGGTAGGTGTTGTTGGCGAAGATGGTGACGTAGTAGTTGACGTAGGAGCCGGGTTCGGCCGCCGTCTGCGCGGAGTTGTCCTGCGGCAGACCGCACTGCGAGACGCCGCTCTGCGTGAAGGCGAAGTTGTTGTTGACGAGGAACTGCTTGTCCATGCAGAAGCCGACGCCCTGCGGGTTGTTGTTCTGAAACCAGATGGTCGGGTCGCCGTCGTGCGCCGGGGCGAAGGGCGTCGAGGCGTCGGGCGTCTCGCCCGTGATCTCGCGCAGGAGGCCGACGGCGACGAGATTGCCCCCGGCAGTCCAGTTGGCGGCGTAAGGATTGATGCGGATGGTCGTGGCGAATGTGACCGAGCCGCCGGCGGGCAGTTGGCTCGGATTAACCGTCTGCGTCGCGTCGTGGCGAAAAGCGGTGGGGCGGTTCGTGGCCGAGGACGGCGAGCCGCTGGCGCGCGGCCCCGTATCGACGCCGTCGAGCGTCGTCAAGACAGTCGTGGTCGCGGCCGACGAGCGGGGCGATAAATAGAGCGCGGCGGCGGTCGACAGAGACAGGGCGGCAACCAACAGACAACAGACGCGTGCAAACTTCTTCATGAGGAATTTCTCCTTAGGCAGGGATCACGGCAAGTGTTCGGAGGAGTAGACGCGGCAAGTCACTCCTATATTGTTGGCGGTACTACTGCACCGGCGAGGCACAGAGCGGGGCTAGGTAGTTTCGGAAGGCCGCAACCGTTTGCGGTGCGGCGCGTGCGCTTGAAGAGCGTGGATAATAGTCTCCGCCACAGGCCAAGTCAAATAATTTGCCGGCTCAACGGCGGAGGCCGGAGTCAAATTTTTGAACGCCCGAAGGCGGCACGTAGGCGGCAAAATTCAGAGCACTGTACAAAAGCAAGAAAGCACGAATTGAGATGAAACTACACGAACAAAAGTTTCGTCCCCGTTTCGCGTCCCGGCGCACGCGATTCAACTTTTTGTTCGTCTCTCCCGCAACACGCCCCTCTCTCTCCGCGCTCAGGAAGTTTCGCCCTCGGAGGTGAGGAACTGATTCAACTCGCGCGCGTCTGGGAGCGCCGAGCGCGCGCCGAGGTCGCGGCACTTGAGCGCGGCGACGGCCGCGCCGAGCGTCAGACAAGTTTCGACGCTCTCGCCTTGCAGCAGCCCGTAGAGAAAGCCCGCGTGGAAGGCATCGCCCGCGCCCGTCGTGTCGCGACAGCCGCCCGGCACGGCGTAGGCCGCCGACTCAAGGAAGCGCCCCTCGTGATACACCAGCGCGCCGCGCGCGCCGAGCGTCATGCCGACGACCGCACGCGGGTGCAGGCGCGTCTTCAACTCTCGCAGCGCGTCGCGTTCGTTTTCGATCCCCGTCAGGCGGCGCGGAAACTCGGACGAGGAGACGAGCACGTCGATGAGCGGCAAGAGTTCGGGCAAGCCTTCGTAGACGTTGTCGATGTCGGCGGAGACGATGGTTCCGGCCGCGCGCGCTTCCAGTGCGAGGGCGGCGCAGGCCGCCGGGTCGTGCGCGTCCAGATGCAGCACGCGCCCGCGCGCGGCCAATCCGGTGGGCGCTTCTGCTGCTCGATATGCAAGCCGCTCATCGCGATCCCAAATGATCGTGCGCTCGCCCGTCCGCGCGTCGATGATGATAAAAGCGATCTGATTGCGCGCGCCCTCGACCACCTCTGCGAACTCCGTGTCGACGCCCTCCGCTTTGAGCGTCTCAAGCCCGAAGCGCCCTTCGGCGTCCGAACCGAAACGTCCCGCGTAAGCGGTGCGCAAACCGAGCCGCCTGAGCGCCACCATCGCCGAAGCCGTCTGCCCGCCCGCCGCCTGCACGTGAGACTTGAGACGCGTCTTCGTATCGAAGGCCGGATACGCGGGCACGACGATCAAGTGATCCACGGCGTTCAGACCAAAGCCCACGGCGTCGAACTCTCTCTCCGGCGGCAACTGAAAAGGGAAGCGCATCGAGTCTACTTTGGTGCGTCTGAGACGGCGAAGACCGGGAAGACTTTGAAGGCACTTGTCAGGGGCGCGGGCGAGAGCGCCGTGGCGTCGTAGCTCTGCTCCGGTCTGCGCGCTCCGCCCACGCTCTCGTGCGAAGTACGCGCGAAACTATGAGTCGGCGCGTGCGCGCGCCGGAGACTCGCTTTCTGTGCTGTCCACTCTATGCTCAACTGTTACCTCTCCTCGTAGTATTCCGTTCCGCCGCGGCCGATGTAAAAAGACTTATCGCCGAGTGTGACGCGCGCCAAGAGAGATTTCAGATAAGGTAAAAATTCCCGCTCGCTGAGGTCTATGTTGTCATACCGAAAATCAACCACCTTTTCACCCTTCGCGTTGACATCGACCACGCCCCACTTTCCCTCAAACTTTACGGCGGCCAAGCCGGATTCAGACCACTTTATCTCCTCATACTTAAACTCAAGCACCGGAACGCCGTCCAGATTAATGAGCCCCCATTGCTGCCCCTTGCGTTTGACACGTGCGAACCTATCTCTAAATGCCACTCCGTCTATACTATTCGCACCAGCCACGGCTTCATAGTCGAACTTAATAGCCGGGCTTCCTTTTATGTCAATAAATCCCCAATTCCCGGCCGGGAGCTTGACGGCTGCCAAGCCCTGGGAGAAGGAGCGGGCGTCTTCATAATATGGCTTGACGAGGTATTCCCCATTTGCTTCGATGAAGCCATATTTGCCCTTGTACTTGACACGCGCAAACCCTTCGCGGAAAGAGTCTGCATATTCAAATTCTCGGCCAAACACCGTCTTGCCATCTCTCATAAAACGATAGCTGATGACGTTGTAGTCGTTATCGTATTTAGCTTCGGGCACGGGGTCGCTCAACGGAGCGGATGTTTGGCGAGGCGGGGATTTCCGGGCGGGTAAGGGCGTGCTGGAAGGAGACGGCAGCACGACGTTATTCCTGTCCCGACGCTGAATCAGGTGGTTGTATCTTACTTGCGCGACTCCACCTTTGAACGGGGCGGCGTCGTCAAGCTCAATCGGAATGATGACGTTGCCGCTTTTATCAATGTAGCCCCATTTCAGACGGGGTTTTTTCGAGGCCGGCTTCTGCCCGGCGCGCTTGCCGCGTTCTGCTCCATCGACATTGCCGGTGTCGGGTTCCATGCGCGCCACGGCTGCCAAGCCTTCGGAAAATCTCCTCACCTCGTCGTATTCCGGTTTGATCAGCAGAGTCTTATTTGCGAGGCTGAAGCCCCACTTATTGCCTTTCAGAAACGGGATGAACTCGTCGTCCCTCAAGTTTACCGCCGGCGGCGGCGTGGCCTTCGGAGTCAGACCGACGCTCTGATTCGCCGTCTCGCTCGCAGGCGGAGAGGTCTGTGGACGCAGAAACACTATACTGCCGATGAGCAGCAGCAGCAGCGCGCCCACAACCGGCCACGCGTAGGGAAACGGGTTGCGCGCCGACCAGCCTTCCGGCAGCCACGCCGGGACAAGAGCACGCGGCTTGGTCGCATCGGCCGGCGGCTTGGCCTCGGCGTCCGTCTCGCTTGGGGAGCGCGGCGGCGAGGCTTGTTTATCGGCTGACAGCAAAGTCTCTTCGGACGGAGCATCCGGTCGGACAGCCACTTCCACGGCCACTTCCACAGCCACTTCCGTGGGCTTCGACAACCGTTGTAGCCTGTCCGTCAACTCCGCACGCATCGCCGCCGCGCTCTCCAAGCGGTGTGTTCCCTCTAACGCCATAGCCTTGTGCAGCACGTCGGCGATCAGGTGCGGCACTTCCGAATTGACTTCGTGGGCGTTCAGCAACGGATCGTCTTTCCCAGACCAGATCGCCTGCGCACGCATCGGAGCCTGCGCCGGTAATTTGTTCGTCAGCAGATGATAGAGCGTCGCGCCGAGCGCATAGAGATCGCTGCGCGCATCGGTCGGCGTCTGGAGCGCGCGATTGACCTGTTCCGCATTGAGAATGGCTAAATACTGAACCAGATTTTGATCCACCTTGAGAATCTGTTCGAGCGGAGCATAGGTCAGGGTGAAGCCGAGCACGCTGCGCGAAGCGATGAGCGAAGTTGTCTCGCTGGCCGCGCCTTTTGACAAACCGAAATCAAGCAGGACGACATCGCCGCGCCCGTTCAGCTTAATATTGTTCGGCTTAATATCACGGTGGATGACGGGCGGGTCTTGAGTGTGCAAGTAGTCCAACACGGCGAGGAGTTGATCGGCCCAACGCATGACTTCTGAAACGGTGAACGGCTGTTGCCGGGACTGTAGTAACGCGAGCAGATCATCGCCCCCGATATATTCCATCACGAGGAACAGGCCGTCGCCCTCGGCGAAATAATCGCTCACGCGCGGCATTCCTTGATGCTGCAAACAGGCCAGCATCCGTGCCTCGCGTTTGAAGGCACGCCTGAGCCGCTCGTCGTCGGTGTGAAAAGCCTCTTTCAGCGCAACCGTATGACCCAGCTCCTCGTGTGTCGCCTCGTATACCGCGCCCATGCCTCCCTGCCCGATGCGACGGACGATGCGGTAACGATTTTGCAGGAGAGTGCCGTGAGAAAGCATGTCAGGGTTTTACCTTCATCAAGCCGCAAAAGCAATTATTAGCGACAAGGTTGACGCTCCGGTGTGGCTCTGGGGCAGCCATGCCATAACTACTGCGGTGTTTGAGCGCAAGCGAGCCGCGCCCTGCGTCGCTCCCGCCCCGTTATCCTTGTCCTGTCCTGTGTGAATAACACGATAGCGCCCGGAAGCCTTGCGTCTGCCGAGGCCGCTACGTCACGACGGGAAAGCGGCATCGAGAGTCGCCCTCGGATATGCGTTAGGCTAAAATATGGTTTCTACGTAAACTCGGCAAGCAGTTTTTGCCAGCAGGGGTAGCCGTGACACTAGAAGAGAAACTCAAGAATCTGCCCGTCTCGCCCGGCGTCTACCTCCACAAGGACGAGGCGGGCAAGATCATCTATATCGGTAAGGCGAAGAATTTGCGCAACCGCGTGCGCTCCTATTTCCAGTCGGGGCGCGGCCACGACCGCAAGACGCGCGAACTCGTCCGCCGCATCCGCGACCTCGAATTCATCGTCACCGACACGGAGGTCGAAGCCCTCGTCCTCGAATCGAACCTCATCAAAAAACACAAGCCGCGCTACAACATCGCGCTTAAGGACGACAAGCAATACCCGCATCTGAAACTGACCATCAACGAGCCGTTCCCCCGCGTCATGATCACGCGCCGCATCCAGCGCGACGGCGCGCTCTATTTCGGCCCCTTCCTTCCCGCGTCGCTCGCGCGCCGCACCATCGATCTCATCAACCGCACCTTTCAACTGCGCACCTGCGACATCGAGATCGACGGGAAACTGCCGCGCCCCTGTCTCGAATATCACATCAAACGCTGTCTCGGCCCCTGCGTGCGCGGCCTGTGCACGCCCGACGAATATACGGAGTCGGTGCGCGACGTGCGCCTTTTTCTCGAAGGCAAGAACAAGGAGTTGGCCGACGAATATGCGGGGCGCATGGAGCGCGCGTCGGAAGAGATGCGCTACGAACTGGCCGCCAAGTATCGAGACTTGCGCAAGACCGTCCTCGCCGTCTCGGAGACGCAGAAGATGGCGACCTCGCCGGAGCGCGACGTGGACATCTTCGGCTATTACCGCGAAGCGCAGCGTCTCGCCCTGCAACTCTTCACCATGCGCGAGGGCAAGATCGTCGGCCGCCGCGAGTTCTTCTGGGAAGACTTGTCGCCCGACGAGTTCGACCCGGCCGAATTCTTGAGCGAAGTCTTGACGCAATACTATTCGACCGACTACGTGCCGCGCGAGATTCACGTGCCCGTCGATTTTGAAGACCGCGAACTGTTGGAGCGCGCGCTCTCGGAACGGCGCGGCCGACGCGTCCGCATACTCGACCCGCAGCGCGGCGAGAAGCGAGACATGATCGCGCTCGTCGAGAAGAACGCGCAGCTCGCTTTCGAGCAACGCTTCCGCGTCTTGAAGCCCGACATGGAGCGCGTGCTCGAAGAGTTGCAGGAGACGCTCGAACTTCCGCGTTTCCCGGCGCGCATCGAATCGTTCGACATCTCGAACATTTCGGGCGCGGAGAACGTGGCCGCGATGGTGGTGTGCGAGAACGGCAAGATGAACCGCGCCGAAGGTCGTCGCTTCAAGATCAAGACCGTGGAAGGCTCGAACGACGTGGCCTCGATGCGCGAGGCGGTCTACCGTCGCTACCTGCGCCAGCTCGAAGAGCAGAACCCGCTGCCCGACCTCGTCATGATCGACGGCGGCAAAGGACAACTGAACGCCGCCGCCGACGCCATGCGCTCGCTCGACCTCGAAGCCATCCCGATGATCGGCGTGGTCAAGCCGCCGCGCCGCCACAACGAAGTGTCGCACCTGCTCATCAAAGGGCGCGAGCACGAACCCATCTATCTCGATTCGCATTCGACGGTGCTGCGTCTGATCCAGATGATCCGCGACGAGACGCACCGCGCCGCCGTCACCTATCACCGCAAGCGGCGCGAGATACGCGACTTCACTTCGGAACTCACGGAGATACCGGGCGTCGGCGACAAGCGCAAGAACCGTCTGCTCCGAAACTTCGGCTCAATCGCGCGCATCGCGCAGGCGACGGCGGCCGAACTCGCACCCTTCGTCGGACGCCAGACCGCCGAAGAGATCGCCGCGCACTTCGCGCGTCAACGCGCGCTCGCCGGAGTGGGCGACGCGCCGGAAGGTGCGGCGGCGGCGGTCGCCGACGAAGCGTTGGTTGAAGACGACGGTGCAGCGAGGGTTGAAGACCATCCGCTCGCCGCGAATGATGCGCGCAATAGTAGTAACGCGACGCCGCTGCACGTCGATGAAGCAGACGAGGGGACGGACGAGGAGACGCCGCTCGTCGTCGAGACGCGGCTCGACGACCCGGAGGGCGACGCGGAAGATTTGCAACCGATCCGTTCCGTGGATCACCGTGGCGAAGTTCGACCGCGCCGTAAGTCCACGCGCAAGCGCGGCGAGCGTTCGACCAATCCGCACGGCGTCCGGCGTGAGCGCATCGGTAAGACTGACGTTGAATAGAGGAGGAGAGTGATGAAGACAGACAACGGGCGGACAACTTCTGTGTGGATGCAGACGGCCGACATGCCCGCGCCCGCGCAACTCACGTCGGACGCGGAGGCGGACGTGGTCATCGTCGGCGCAGGCATCGCGGGACTCACGACCGCATACCTTTTGACGAAAGAGGGCAAGCGCGTTGTCGTCATAGACGACGGGCCGCTGGCGGGCGGCGAGACGTGCCGCACGACGGCGCACCTAACCCACGCGCTCGACGACCGCTACTACGAACTCGAACGCCTGCACGGCGAGCACGGCGCGCGCCTCGCCGCCGAGAGCCACACGGCGGCCATCGACAAGATCGAAGCAATCGTCGCCGAAGAACAGATCGACTGCGACTTCACGCGACTCGACGGTTATCTCTTCGCCCCCGCCAGCGAAGACCCGGCCGAACTCGAAGACGAACTGCGCGCCGCGCACCGCGCCGGACTCGCGGACGTGGAACGAGTCGAACGCGCGCCCCTGCCGTCGTTCGACACGGGCGCGGCCTTGCGTTTTCCGCGTCAGGGGCAGTTTCACATCTTGAAATACTTGCGCGGTCTGATAGATGCCATCCGCGCGCGCGGCGGCCAAATTTACACGGGCACGCACGCCGACAAGATCACGGGCGGCAGTGACGCGCGCGTCGAGACGAGCGGCGGCGCAACCGTCAGGGCCAGCGCCGTCGTCGTGGCGACCAACTCGCCCGTCAACGATCTGGTCGCCATCCACACGAAGCAAGCGCCGTATCGCACCTACGTCGTCGGCGGGCGCGTCGCGCGCGGGAGCGTGCCGCAAATCCTCTTGTGGGACACGCCCGACCCGTATCATTACGTGCGCCTGCAACGCGAGGACGAGAGCGAAGGCGGAGACGGCAAGGAGTACGACGTGCTCATCGTCGGCGGCGAAGACCACAAGACCGGACAGGCCGACGACACGGAGGAGCGTTTCCGCTGTCTCGAAGAATGGACGCGCGAGCGTTTTCCGCAAGTCGAGAGTTTCCCTTATCGCTGGTCGGGGCAGGTGTTGGAGCCTGTGGACGGCATGGCCTTCATCGGCCGCAACCCGCTCGACAGCGACAACGTCTTTATCGCCACGGGCGATTCGGGCAACGGCATGACGCACGGCACGATTGCCGGAATGCTTTTGACCGATCTCATCATGGGGCGCGAAAACCGTTGGGCTGAACTCTACGACCCGTCGCGCAAAACGCTCGGCGCGATCAGAGATTTCGCCGAAGAGAACTTGAACGTCGCCGCGCAATACACAGACCTCGTGACGCCGGGCGAAGTGTCGGACGCGTCCGAGATTAAAGCGGGCGACGCGGCGGTGATCCGCAGGGGCGTGACGAAAGTGGCCTGCTATCGAGACGAGTCGGGCACGCTCCACGAACGCTCCGCCATCTGCGCGCACCTCGGCTGCGTCGTCCATTGGAATCCGACTGAGAAGACTTGGGACTGCCCCTGCCACGGCTCGCGCTACCACCCGACCGACGGCCACGTCGTCAACGGCCCCGCCATCAGCGGACTGGCCGAAGCGGCGAAGGAGTGAAGAAGAGCCGTCAATCGTGAATCGTAAATCGTCAATAGATTTAAAACTGCTTTCTTCTATTCACGATTGACGGCTTTTCATTCATCGTTTCTTCAAGCGGTAGATGGTGTAGCTGCCGGCGGGTTCGCCGGTGTCGCGTGTGTAAAAGCGGTCGATGTTCGAGAGGTTGGGTTCGGCCGTGGTGGTGTAGATGACGACGTAGGAGAGGGGCGTGCGTGCGGCGCGTTCGCGTGTGAAGGTGTCGATGTAGTCGGCGTAGGCGCGTACTTCGGCGGCGACTTCCGCGGGCGTGACGGGCGCGCGGTTGGGGGCGAGGCCGTTGATGATGCGCGCCGAGCCGAAGACGGCCGTGCGGTAAGGATGCGGGCGGCCGATGAAGTCGGCGAAGCGCGCGGCGTCGATGTTCGAGTAATAGAGTTGTTGATAGAGTCTCTCCTTCTCCTCGGCTTGCGTCGTGCCGGAGAAGACGAACATGTGCGGCGACCAGAGGACGGCTTGCGGCGCGACGGTCGGCAGGCGGTCGGCCAGCGCGATGTCCGGGCAGAAAACCACGCGCCGCCGTTGCCCCGCCGCTGTTTCAAATTCTCCTTCCGCGCTCGCAATCTCCAAAAGTCGCAGATAGACCGACCGCGCTTCGTCCGCGCGCAGGTTGAACTCGGCCGCGCGCCGCGTGGCGACGGAGACTTCGACGGCAGCCCAACCGAGCGAGGCGAGCGCGATGCAGGCGAGCGTGCGCGGCCGCGTCAGCATACGCCGCGCGAAGAATAGGACGGCGACGGCGAGCGCGGCGAGCGAGAGGTAGTTTGTGATGAACAGTTCGTAGTGGATGGGCTGGAGCGAGCGCCCGGTGATGAATTGCTGGTTGAAGACGACGAAGGGCGTGAGCGCAAGCGACACGGGGAGCCGCACGCGGCGGTCGCGCCACGCGAGGCGTCCGCGTCGTGCGGCGAAGATGAGGAGGCAGAGGGCGAGCGCGCCGAGCAGTTCGGAAGTGCGAAAGAGGTCGGGGGCGCGCGTGTGGACGAGAGCTTGCGCCGCGTCCATCGACGACGCGCGGCGCACGAGCAGCCAAGCGTAGGGCGCAAGCGAGAGGGCGGCGATTGAGGCGACGACGAGGAGCCGTCGTGCCGCGCGACGCCGCTCGAAGGGCGTGGCCGAGACGAGCCACACGAGAGCGAGACAGGCGAGCCATGCGGCGGCCGTCGTCCAGAGATAAAAATAGGAATAGACCATCGACGCGAAAACGAGTCCGGCGAAGCAGGCGTCGGCGAGCCACGCACGCCTTGCGTCGCCCGTTGAAGCGCGCTGTTCGTTTGTCGTCGAAGCGCGTTGTTCATCAGTCGTCAATGCATCTGTTTCGTCTTCCGTCGATGCGCGTCGCTCTTGAATGGCCGGCGTGTGTTGTTCGCCTGTCGTCAAAGCGCGCCAGACGAGGAGACAGAAGATAAGGAAGAGTGCGAAGGGCAGCGCGGGCAGGTAACGACGCAGGAAGGGGAGCGGCAGGTAGGCCGTCTCAAGGCCGCGCAAGGTGCGCGCGATCTTCTGGATGAAGGTGCAGAGGCAGAGGACGAAGAGTGCGAGCGTGGCCGCCACGGATTCGTCGGCGGAGATTGTGCGGAGCAGGCGCGAGAGCGCGAGCGTGGTCGAGAAGGCGGCGAGCGGCCAGAGGATGATGAAGACCGTGGCGGCCGACAAGTTGAGTAGACGAGCCGGGAGCGCGCACGCGTAGGCGGAGACGAACTGGATCGAGAAGAGTGATTCGGGTTGTTGTGCTGCCCCGGCGGCGTCCTGTCCGGTGTAAGGGTCGTTCAGGCGCGCGCGCCCGCGTATGAGCGCGCCGAGATAAGACTCGTAGGCCGATTCGTCGTAGAAGAAATAGAAGGCCGCGCCCTGCCACTCGCGCCCGCGCTCAGCCCACAGGTAGACTTGCGGCACGAGCGAGATGGCGGCCAGAGCCAGAGCCGCCGCCACGCTCCAACGCCACTCCTTCGTCGCCGTGCGGAGCGACGCGCGCGCCCATGCAAACGTCAACCGGCGCAAAAGACTGCTTCTCCTTGAGTGAGTTGTGGAAAGAGAAAACGGGCGCAAGTTTGACGTGTGAACTTGCGCCCGCGTGGATTCTGTTTCGCGCCCGCCGTCGTCGTGGTGACCGGGCGTTTGGGCGTCTAACTCTGCGGCGTCTGTGTTGATGCGCCAGGTTGCTCCTGCTGCTGCTGTCCGGCGGCGCGCGCGCCGGAGAAGTCGTAGGTGACGTGCAGGCGCAACGCGCCGTCTTTGACTTCGGAGCGCACGTCTTTGGCCTGCGCGCGGAGCGTACCGTTGCTGGCCTGCACGGGAACGTTCAGAGAGAGTTGCGCGCCGCGCATCAAGACGAGCGGGTTGACCTTCTGGTTGATCGCCGTCTGCACGAAGCCCGTGATGAACGGGCTGGCGAGCGGCGAGACGCCTTCGAGGTTCATGCCCGCGATGGTGATCTGTCCATAGAGCGTCTGCTCTTCGGGTTTGAAATAGAGATTGATGTTGGCTTCGGCCGCGCCGCGAAAACTCATGCAGTTGCCGAACACAGCATAGTTGCCGCTGAAGGCGAGCGGCGCGACGATCTGCCCGTTCTTGAGACTCACGCCCGTACGCACGCCGCCGCCCTCCTGCGCCACGACGACTTGATTCTGGCAGCCACCGCCGCCGCCCTCCTGCGCTTGCACGACTTGCACGAAACTAAAGCCCCCGGCCGGTTGTATCGCGGCGGCCAACTCCGACTCTTTCGGCATCGCGGCGAGACGAAACGCGGGCGCGTTCAAGTCTCGAAAGATGGTCGAGAGCAAAGTGTCGAAGAACTTCTCGTCGAGCGTCAAGACGGCCGTGCCCGGCGGATCGCCCCCGGCGTCCGGCGCTTGCAGGGGCGCGCCCGTCTGCGTCTGTTTCATGCGCGGCGCGCCCACGAAGATGTAGAACGTCAGGACAGCGCCGACGAGTATGCCGACGACGAGCAGGAGGATGTATTTCATCTTCTTCTTGTGACCTCGTCAGTGGTTCGGCGAAGCGGCGGGCGAGGCCGCGCCCCCCGGCGATGCTACGCCACTCGCGGGCGACGAAGCGGGCGATGCGGTTGTCGGCGCGGCGGTATTAGAGGCCGGCCGGTTGCCGCCCATCTGCGCGTTCATCATGCCGAGCGCCAGTTGCAGGAAGCTCGCGATCTGGCTCACCTGCTGCTTGATCTCTTGCTCGCTCAACTTCGTCAGGCCGGTCGGCAACTCGAAGAGCGTCGGGTCGACGGTCGTCTGGATGTCGCGCATGTCGGCGACGAGCGTGGCGCGGCTGACGCCCTGCACGTTTCCGCTCGCCTGTCCCGTCAAGTCCGCGTGCAGCGGCAAGCCCGTCTCTTTATCCACGTAGATGAAACTTTCGGTCGCCACGTCGCCCGCGGCCGAAGCGGTCTTGGCCGTCGCCGCATGGCGATACTTGACGACCGTGCGCCCTTCGCGTTGCTCCTCGCCCACGCGCTCGACGCCGCGCTGGTTTTGCAGCACGACGACCATCTGCCCCGGCGTCAGAGAACGCACGTCGAAGCCGATCAACTCCGGCGTGATCTCCGCATACTGTTTGCGGCCGGGCATGATCAGATAGCGTTTGTCGGCGCGGTCGAGGAAGATGACTTGACCGAGCACGGGCACGTTATTGAAAGCGTAGCGACGATTATCGCCGCTGCGCGCCACTTCGATGGGAAGTTGGACGCCTTTCGTTTGGCCTTCGGCCGTGCCCGTGAACACGAGCGTCGCCCGGTACTCTTCCGGCTCGCGCGTCTCGATGGAAGCGGCCGAGACGGGCGCGGGCGTCGCGGCCGCGTTCGCGTTGGCGGCGTTCGCGTTCGCGGTGTTCGTGTTCGTGGCGACAGGCGCTTGGCAAGCCGCGCCCGCCGCAAGCGCGAGGGCGAGCAAGCAGAGAGTCAAATTCTTGTTCACGGAAAATTTCGGTGCGCGCATAAAAGTCTTCTCCTGTGTGTGGTCGGGCAAAATCGCAAGAGCTTTAGATTTTGTTGCAGGGGAATTGGCCGGGCAAGAATAGCACAAAACGCACGGCGCAAGGGAAACGATGAAGGGACGACAGGTAAATGGTGAATGGTCAATGGTCAATGGAAGAAGACAGTTCTGCTCCATTGACCATTCACCATTTACCATTGACCACTTTATTTCTTGATGTAGCTGCGATGCAGCCACGGGCCTCCCGCGCCGGAGCGGTCGCGCGTCTCCAAGAGGATGTTGACCTTGCTCTCGCGCGTGATCATCTGGACGCGCTTCGTCACGTCTTGCTCGGTGGCCGCGCCCGCTTCGGCGTCCGTCAGAAAGGAGCGCACGGCGGCGGCGGAGACGGCCTCAAACTTGCGACCCGGTTGCAACTCGGCGATGGCTTCGACGGCGCTCGCCTTCAACAGACTCGGCCAGAGTTTGCGAAAGAGCGCGTTCGCGGCGTACACGTCCGCGCTGTTGATGTGGCCGTTGATGGCGAAGGCGTAGCCGACCACGTCCGTGCGGCCTTCGATGATGTGCGAGAGCGCTTTGACGTAAGCGGCGGCCGTCTGTTGCACCTCTCGGTTTTCGAGCGTCAACTGAAAACTCGAAGTCGAGACGGGCGCATTGACGCGCTTGCCGACGTTCGTGCTCAACTTCGTCTGCGCCTCGGCCACTTTGTCCCAGACCTCGCCCTGCGATTTCGCCTTGTTCGCCGCCAGTTTCAAATCCTTCGTCGCCACGCGTTCCGTCGAGGAAGTAAAACGCGTCACCTCTTCGTTGCCGCGCTTTTGCCAGCGCCCCTGTTCGACGCAAAAGGCCGCTATCGAAATCTTGCCCGAACGCGGCGGCACGACGAGATCGACGCCGAGCATGCGATCCTGTTGGCCGCCCTTCACGATGTCGCCCGACTGGACGTACACCTCTTCGTAACGCGACAAATTTTCAATCGCCAACTCGTTGACGTTCCGCGTCTCGTAGACGACGACCTTTCGCTGCTGGAGCGCCTCTTGCAGCGTGAGGAAAGTTTTGCCGCCGAGTTTGTCTCGGCCGTGAATGAGAAAAACCGCGAGGTTATTGTGCGTGTAGGGGCCGGAGATTTTGTAGTCGCCTGCAGCGGCCGGATTCGTGCGTTCGGCCTGCACTGCTGCGGGGCGGCGCGGCGCTTCTTGCGCGAACAGCACGAGCGGCAACACAAGCGCCAGCACGGCGACCACCAAAACCTTAAACTTCGTTTCTAATTTCATCTCGTTACTCCTCGTTCTTCAACGTGACGGAAAACAACCGGACACGTCTGGGGTTCAACCGCTTGAACGGAGAGCGCGGAAGGTTCTTGCATCAAAAGCCGTGAATCGTAAATCGTCAATCGTGAATAGATGAAATCCGTTTTTCTCTATTCACGATTGACGATTCACGATTCACGGCTTTTCTATGTGATGTAAGAGGTGGGGGCGTCGGCGTGTGGGACGAAGCAGCGGCGGCAGCGCGCTTCGTAGGAGTCGGACGCGCCGACGACGACTTGGCCTTCGACGTTGACGATGCGTTGCGAGTAGTTGGCGGGCTGGCCGCAGCGGACGCAGATGGCGTGCGTCTTGGTGATGTATTCGGCGACGGCCAAGAGTTGCGGCATCGGCTCGAAGGGGCGGCCGGTGTAATCCTGATCGAGTCCGGCGATGATGACGCGCAGGCCGCGCCGCGCGAGGGTGTTGGCGACCGCGACGAGTTCGTTGTCGAAGAACTGGCCTTCGTCGATGCCGACGACATCGGTCGAGTCTTCCACCTGCGCGAGAATTTCGGCGGCCGTCTCGACGACGCCGGATTCGTGGCGCATCTCCGAATGAGAGACGATGTGGTCGTGCGAGTAGCGATTGTCGATCTGCGGCTTGAAGACCTGCACGCGCTGGCGCGCGATCTTGGCGCGGCGCAGACGCCGGATCAACTCTTCGGACTTGCCGGAAAACATCGAACCGGCGATCACCTCGATCCAGCCCGGCGTCGTGCGGTGCAGAATACTCAAGTGCTCGTCGTTACCCTGTGCGATAAACTCATCCATGCCTTCTAACGATTCCTGTCTGCTGTGAAAATCAACGGCGTCCGGCGCGCGTGCGGTCGGAAGCCAACCGCCGGGACGGGCTGGACACGGTCGCCAACCACCTCTCATATCGCCGTTAACAACTTCGCGTGCGCGGGAGCGGGGACGGGCGGGAGACGCGTCAAACCTTCGTCACTACTGAAGCGCGACGAAGGCTATAACAGACTCGCCCGCAGAGTCAAAAGCGGACGGATAGAAACGATGAAGGGAAGGCTGGTGAATAGTAAATGGTGAAAGACAGTTTTCTCCATTGACCATTGACCATTGACCAGTTCTCCTTCATCGTTTCCCCTCCTTGACTTTCACCGTGCCCCTTGTTGTAATTCCCGCATCCTGAACACGCCCGAGCGAAAGCGCGAGATTTTCCCGTACAACGGAGGTGAGAGGTTTCAAAGTGCCTGCAAGTGAATTGATCTATGATTGGAACGGGGTCGCGCCGGAGCATCCCGCGCCCGGCCGTCACATCGGTTTCGACGACGAGACGTTGCGTGACGGGCTGCAATCGCCCTCCGTCTGCGAGCCGTCGGTGGAGCGCAAACTCGAACTTCTGCACCTGATGAACGACCTCCAGCTCGACACGGCCGACATCGGCCTGCCGGGCGCGGGCGGCACGCACGCCGCGGGCGTCGAACGACTCGCGCGCGAGATCGTCGAACAGCGCATGCAGATTCGCCCGAACTGCGCCGCGCGCACGCACCAAAACGACATTCGCCCCATCGCCGAAATCTCGCAGCGCGCCGGGATCGCCATCGAAGCCTGCACCTTCATCGGTTCGTCGCCCGTCCGCTTCTACGCCGAAGACTGGACGCTCGACAAGTTGCTGCAACTGACGGAGGACGCCGTCAAGTTCGCCGTCTCCGAAGGTCTGCCCGTCATGTACGTGACAGAGGACACGACGCGCGCCGACCCCGACACCATCCGCGCGCTCTACACGACGGCCATCCGCGCGGGCGCGCGCGCCGTCTGCGTCTGCGACACCGTCGGACATTCGACGCCCGACGGGGCACGCGCCGTCGTCCGCTTCGTCAAGGAGATCATCGAAGAACAGGGCGGCGGCATCCGCCTCGACTGGCACGGCCATCAGGATCGGGGCCTCGGCGTCATCAATTCCATCGCGGCGATTGAGGCGGGAGCGGATCAGGTGCACGGCTCGGCGCTCGGCGTCGGCGAGCGCGTCGGCAACACGCCGATGGATCAACTGCTCGTCAATCTCAAATTGATGGGCTGGATCGATAACGACCTGTCGAAACTCGGCGACTACTGCCACGCGGCCGAGTCGAGTTGCGGCTGGACTATTCCCGTCAACTATCCGGTCTTCGGCCGCGATGCCTTTCGCACCGCGACCGGCGTACACGCGGCGGCCGTCATCAAGAGCTTCCGCAAGGGCGACACGGAACTGGCAGACCTCATCTATTCGGGCGTGCCGGCGGGTCTCTTCGGCATGCGACAGGTGATCGAAGTCGGGCCGATGAGCGGCAAGTCGAACGTCATCTACTGGCTCGAATCGCGCGGCATCGAAGCGACGGACGAACGCGTCGGCCGCATCTACGAACGCGCCAAAAGCGCATCGGGCGTCCTCGACGAAACGGAGTTGATGGCGTTGGTTTAAGTGACGAGTGACGAGTAAAAACAGTAAATCGTGAATCGTCAATCGTGAATAGAGAAAGACGGTCTGCTTCTATTTACAATTTACGATTCACGATTTACGGCTTTTCTCCATTCACCATTTACCATTCACCATTCACCGCTTTTATGTTTCCAACCACGGCCACCGTTCCCGAACAGATCGTGCGCGAATTGCTCGCGGACGCTCGCGTGCGGCGCGCGGTCGAGTTGTTCGCCGAGCGCGCGGACGAGTTGACGCGCGAGCAAGCGGCCATCTGCGAGATACCCGCGCCGCCGTTCGGCGAAGAGGCGCGCGCCGAATATTTGTCGGCGCGCTTTCGCCAGTACGGGCTGCGCGAGACGGTCATTGATGCCGAGGGCAACTGCGTGGCGCTCAGGCGCGGGGCGAATCTGCACCCGCTCGTCGTCATCAGCGCGCATCTCGACACGGTGTTTCCCGAAGGCACGAACTTCACCGTGCGACGCGAGGGCACGCGCCTGCTTGCGCCCGGCATCGCGGACGACGGCTGCGGCCTCGTCGCCCTGCTCGCGCTCGTCTCGGCGCTCGCGGAGACGGAAATTGAGACGCAAGGTTCCGTCTTGTTCGTCGGGACGGTGGGCGAAGAGGGCGAGGGCAACTTGCGCGGCGCGCGTTACCTGTTGACGCGCGGAGAGTGGGCGCGCGAGATCGATGCCTTCATCAGTCTCGACGGGCCGGGGATAGAAGGCATCACGCATCGGGCGGTCGGTTCGCGTCGCTATCGCGTCAGGTGCGCGGGCGCGGGCGGCCATTCGTGGGGCGACTTCGGCGTCGCTAATCCCGTGCACGCGCTCGGCCGTACCATCGCGCGGCTCGTCGCCTATCCAGCGCCCGCCAGGCCGCGCACCACCTTCAACGTCGGGCGCGTCGAAGGCGGCGCGGGCGTCAACTGCATCGCCCAAGAGGCGTTGATGGACGTTGACCTGCGTTCCGAATCGCCCGACGAGTTGAAACGGCTCGACGCATACTTTCGCCGCGCCGCGCGCGAAGCCACGGAGGAAGAGAACGCCACGCGCCGCACGGGCACGCCGCCGCTCGAACTCGACATGAAATTGATCGGCGACCGTCCCGGCGGCGAGACGCCGAAAGACGCGCCGCTCGTCCGTCTCGCCGAAACGGCCACGCGCGCGCTCGGCTCTCAGCCGCGCCTCGACTGTTCCTCCACCGATGCCAACATCGCCATCTCGCTCGGCGTGCCCGCCATCACCATCGGTGCGGGCGGTCTCTCCGCCAACTCGCACACGCTCGACGAATGGTACGACCCGCGCGGGCGCGAACTCGCACTCAATCGCGCCCTGCTCTTGTTGCTTGGCATGGTTGGGGTGAGATGAAGGCAGTGGGGAAAGGGGAAGGGGAAAAGGGGAAAGGTTAAAGACAGAAGAAGAAAAGCGGAGGCAGCCTTCAAGTGCTGCCTCCGCTTTTTAGTTTGCTCTTGTCTTTAACCTTTTCCCTTTTCCCTTTTCCCTATCTTAATTGATCGGGATGGTGACGACCGTCGAGCCGGGCTTGCCTGCGGGGAAGCGCCGGCCGCGTGCGACGCGGACGGCCGTTGAGGCGTAGGCTTCCGCGCCGGGGCTTGAGCCGACGACGGAGGTTTGCGTCACGCGTCCCGCTTCGTCGTAAGTGATCTGGACGCGCACGGACTTCGGCCCCGTGGCGGCGGGTTTCGGTGCGGCTTCGGGCGCGGTCGCCGGGTCGGACGCTTGTGCGGCTTCGGCGCGCTTCGCTTCTTGGAGTTTGCGTTGGCGCTCAAGCAGGCGCGCTTCGCGTTCGCGGCGGGCGACGCGCGCGGCGTCTTCTTCGGCGGCGGCAGAGGCGTTCGCGTGCGCGTCGGCGTTCGGGTCTGTTGCGGCGGCGGCAGTCGTCGTGCTCGCGGAGTCGCTGCCTTGTGCGGTCGCGTCGGCGGCATTCGCGGTCTCGACGGCGTTGGCGGGTGCGGACGCGGGCGCGGCGGCTGTCGTCGAACGCTTGAAGCGTTTGCTGAGCGGGACGGCGGCGACGAGGCAGGCGATGACGAGCGCGGCGGCGACGCCCGCCACGACAAACTTGCTTTTCCCTCCGCCACGGTGCGTCGCTTCGAGAGTTTGCGAGAGCGGGAGCGAAAACGAATCGTCGTTGCTCGTCGTCGTCTTCGAGCCGCCCGCCGCTTCCTCTTTCGCCGTCTTCTGGGCGGCTTCCTCTTTGGCCGTCTCGATGCAGTTCAAGTATTCGATGGTCGCTTCGTCGATCTCCTCTTCGCTGGCGAAGGCTTGGGAGGCGTCGGGCATGATGCCCTCGTCGATGCGGCGCAGACCTTCGAGCACGACGCTCGCCCACGAATCCGTGATCGTGCGCCGCGACGATTGCATCCCGGCGCTGAAGTCGAAGGACGCGCTCGGCAGCGTCAACGCGAAGAAGACCGCCTCCGTGCCGTTCAACGCGCCGACTTTGGCATCGACGAGGTCGCCGTCCTTGATGAAGAAGACGCCGGGGGCGAGCGCGTAGTCAACTTTCAGACGCCCGGTCTTGCGCTGGTTGCAGAAAAATTCGATCAGCTCGCTCAAGGCGAGGTCGTTGAGTTGTCCGGTGAATGCCATCTGTTTTGATCCTTCGCGGTGGTGAGAAAATGAGGTGACAGATCAGAGCGAGAAGTTGTAGGTGATGAGACCCGAGACGCGCACCGGTTGGCCGGACAAAAGCGCGGGCGTGAACTTCGCCTGACGCGCGGCGCGTTCGGCCGCGTCGCGCAGCATCTCCGGCCCGCTCACGGCGCGCGCGCCGATCACTTTGCCCGATACGTCGATGACCACTTCGACCGTCACCACGCCCGTCACCTTCGAGCGCCGCGCCGTCTCCGGATAGAGCGGCTTCGGCATCTCCACGGCCTTCCCGTTCAAGACGCCGCCCGACACGGGGCGCAGAGAGGCTTTCGCGACCGCCTTCACGGGCGGCGGGGGCAAGTCGTCGTTCGTCTTGACGACGGGCGCGTTGTTTGAGCTTGCGAGCGCCGAGTTGTCCGGCATGCCGAGCGCAAGCGACGCGGATCCCGCCGTCGAGCCGGAACTCTTCGGCAGCGCGGGCGCGTTGTTCGCCGCCACGGCGCGTGTGACGGCCGGTGCCGATGCGTTGTTTGACGATGCGTTGTTTGACGGCGCGTTGTTCGGCGATGCGCCCGACGTTGACGCGGCCGCGTTCGTGTTGGCGGCCGTCAGCTTCGGCTGCGAGACGGAAGCGTCCGGTTTGGCGGCGACTGAAGGAGGAGCGACTGAAGGGCTGGCCGCCTTGTTATCCGCCGGTTTGTTGTCCGCCGGTTTGCTGTTCGTCAAGGTCGCGGGCGCGACGCTCGCGGCGGCGTTCGTGTTGCCGGCGAGCGTGGCCGTCTGTAGTTTCTTGGCCGTGTTGTCTTCGAGGTAATAGGCGATGATGCGATAGGTCACTTCGGTCGGCTCGAAACTCATCTGGCCGTTCTCGATGACGGCCACGGAGGTCGTCATCCGTGTCCAGTTGCCCATCGCGTCGAACTCGTAATCGTACTTCTCTTTGCTCAAGACCGAGCCATCCGTGTTGAAGAGCGTCATCTCGACGATGTTGCCGCGGTCGTCGTACTTGTAAACTTCCTTGCCCGTCAGCGAGCCGCTCGCGCCGAGAAAATAGGCCGTGTCGATCTTCGCGCCCTTCATGTCGTAGGTCGCCGTCTCCAACACGACGCGCGAGCCTTCGGTCAACTTCCCGCCCTTGCTCACGAGTTTCGAGGTCTCCGTGCGCACGCGCCGGACGGGGCCTTGCAAGCCGTCGCGGTCGCGGTCGGTCTCGTTGTCGGCGAAGGCCGGGGAATGGGTTGCGACGAGAGCCGCGGGCAGACGGCGCGCATGCGCGCTCGACGCCGTCAAGAGCGCGACGAGAAACAATGCGGACAGCAATATCGGGGTGCTTTGACGCATGACGATAGACTCCAAAAGAGTTGTGTCTGGTGAGGCGGAAACTTTCAACGAGGCGGGTTTAGCGAGTACGACTTGACAGTTAACATTCTTCCGCGCCGCTCGCTCGATAAATCCGCGCGGACAAAGCGAGACGCACGACAAATCGCTCTCGGACGCGCCGATTCTGTAGCCGCACGGGGCGTGTGTCGGCAGATTCAACTTTTGTCCGGTGTTCTATTTGCTGGACGGCTCGTCCGGCGGGGCGTGGATTTTCTTTTGAGTGCCCCGCTTCTCGCTGCTGTTGGCAGCAGCGAAATGAGTATGCCACGTTTAAACAACGTTTGTCTATAGCCTATTACAAACAGCCGAGACTCGCCCCACGACCCTCCGAATTCACTCTTTCACACCGCAAATTCACACTTCGCGCGTGTTAACTAACCCTTTCACCTTGCGGATTCATACTTTGCGCCTGCGAATTCACACTTCCACACTGCGAAATGCGATTTCCACATTGCGAATTGTCATTTCCATGATGCGGATTCACACTTCCATAGCGCGAATTCATAGTTTCACAGTGCGGATTCACACTTCCGCCGTGCGGATTCGCATTCGAGCGCGGCGGATTCCTATTTTCGCGTTGCGTGCGGGCGTTTAACTTGTGAAGAGAGCAGTGGCGCGTTCGGCCGTCAGCGCGGAGCGCGTCGCGGTGTAAGCCTCGCCGGTGGTGACGTCGGCAATGGAGGGTTTGTGCAGCACGCGGTGGCGCTCGCCGGGCGGGACGTAGGCATCGAGCATCGGATGCTCGCTCATCAGGATAACGACGGGCGTGCCGACGGCCGCCGCGACGTGCATCGGCCCCGTGTCGTTCGAGACGAAGACGGACATGCGCGCGGCGGCGGCGGCCAGTTGCGGGATGCTCAGACGGTCGAAGACGACGACCGAGCGCGGAAACTCCGCGCGGATCGCTTTGACGAGCGCGCGTTCCTCCGGCCCGGCGAAGACGACCGTGCGCACGCCGTCGTTGTTTTCCAGACGCGCCGCCAGTTCGGCAAAGCGCGCGAGCGGCCAGCAGCGGCTCGGATGTCCCGCGCCGGGAAACATCCCGACGAGCGGCGCATCCGTGCCAGCGCGCTCGCGCCGCAGCAACTCGTCCACGGCTCGCATATCTTCCGCGCTCACGCTCAGGCGCGGCACGCGCGACACGGCAGGGACGCCGAGCGGCGCGATCACGTCCAGATAACGCTCGACGGCGTGCTTCGTGCGGTCTTCAAACGCGGGACGCGGGCGAAAGTTCGAGAGGAAGTCGAGCGAGCGTGTGGGGCGTCGCCCGTAGAGACGCAGGCGCGCGCCCGACAAATAGCCGAGCAGGTTAGTCTCCGACAGACTGTGCAGGTCGATGACGAAATCGAAGCGACGCGCGCGCACCTCTTTGACGAGCCGCGCGATGCGCCACACCGAGACGGGCTTCGACCCGTCGCGCAAACTCACGCGATCCACGACGATGGTTTCATCGGCCGCGCCCGACATCTGCACGACCTGCTTGCCCGGCTTGCCCACGGCCACCGTGATGCGCGCACGCGGAAACCTCGCGCGCACGGCATGCAGCGCGGGCAGACTGAGCACCACGTCGCCCAGTTGTCCGAAGTCGATGACGAGAATGTTTTGAGGCTCGAAGTCCAACATGTGCAATTCAAATGATAACAGCTTGCCCGTTTCGCTTCGACCGAGCCGCGCGCCCCGGCCATAGACGCGAAGGACAGACGACTTACTAAATCGGCCGTAACATACTCAGCTCGCTCTCGGCCGATGAGAGCCGCGCCCTTCGTGGTCGGGTGCTCGCCGTTGTGAGGCGCATCCGTCACGGCTCAATACCAATACGCGAACTCCTTATCGTAATTCTCCGGATAAAGAACCTTAAAGGAATCTTCCCGCTCAATGGCTATCACTACTCCCTCAAGAAAATTATTCTTCCGCAACTCTTCGACGATTGTTTGCGCCGCGAGGTATGGATTTACTACGATAGAACATACATTCATCGTCCCGCTTCCAATATCTCCGCCATCGCATTTGCCGTTACCCGTCCACCCCAGACACTCATTCAGCAGATTTTCGACCGTATGGCGGATGTCTAAATCTTCCGACGTTCCCCAGTTATCCAGTCGATACTGAACGAGCAAAGTTACTTCTTCATCTTCTCTCAACTCCCGGTAACCATCCGCGCGATATTTTTTAGCTTCCTGTGCAATAAACTTTTTCGCGGAGTGACCGCGCTGCAAAGCGATGATCCGGGTTTCGCCTCTCTCTCCCAACTGTCCCCAATGAATAATGATTTCGCCATCGTCTTCCCACGCTTCCCAATAGGAAGCCTGATCACTTTCAAATTTGTACAGCGTTTCCATTAAAGCAACTCCCGTTGCGCCTCACGCGCGAATCAACCGGGGCGCACGAGTTGCCGCTATACCCGAGTTTTCGACGAGCGACTCGCTCATCGCGCTCATCGCGCCCCCGTTTGAATGAGTTGTTAGATTTCGGCGGGTCTGAGTTCACCTATTTTTAGTCTCTCTTTCTCAGAGATTAATTAAGAAGCCAAAATACAGCTTGCCCTATTGAAGACAATAAAGCAGTGATCAGCGCTAGGCGAACGAGCGAATATTTTCGGTTGAGGACAAAAGAGACGGCTTCCATGGTGTCAGCCAGAGCCAATTCCATCTCCTCGGTTTTTAATTGGGCAATTCTTGTTATATAGGCGGTTGATTTAGAAGCTCTCGCAATACCTTGCCAAGAGAAAGTATCGTCGGGAATGTTTCCCGGCCGGGCTCGCGGTAGGATCACGAGCAATGCTGTGACGATAGCTATTCCCCCAACACCAAGCGATGTGAGGGCGACCCATTTCCAATTTACTCCTGTGTTCTTTAAGAGATCCAATTTGCTTACCGTGTAGCTTGTTAGTAATGAGATATACGCTATGACGCCCGCCGCTTTCGTATCCGCGATTTGAAGATGCGTTGTGGCATAGTCAATCTGTGCCATCAGAAACTGGAATCTCTCTTCTTTCGTGGACGCTGTCTGAGATTCCATCAGCTTCGGGTCTATTTTCGCCATCACGAACTCCCCCAAGACATAAGACTTATCATTCAAATAGAAATCTCACGCCCGCCAATCAACCGCCGCAACGAGACTTGATTAGAAAGAGCGCCGCGCGGATGAAAGCAACGCTCTTCGCGGCCGCGTGCCTGCCGGGCGTGAGGCTGCCTCCTACGGATAAGACCATACTTCTGTCCCGACAGGCACATCCGCCTTTGTCAGATCACCCCGCACGAGCACAGCTAATGTTCTATCCGGATCGTAGGGAATCGCACGCTCAATCCCGGCCACCACGACGACGAGAGATGAACCATCCGGACGACGTAACTTGATCGCATCACCAGCCCTCACCCCGGACTCTTCCCGTTTCACCTCCGCCGCGAGAATAAGGCCACGATTCTCCAACCGGAACGTCTCACGAACAGTGAATAGAAGTGCGCTCATAGCTTGGTAGATAGCCCGCGCGACCGTCACGGCAAATAAGCAGCCTAACGCCCGCAGCACGCGCGCGCCGTTAACCTAATTGATAAGAGGCTCGCTCAAAGCGGGTCGGGTTGCATGCCGTCGTTATGTGCCCGTCATTTATTCTCGGCTTCGTTCCACATACGATTTCGCTTTTGCAAACGCTTCTACTTCGCGGTGTATTTCAATAGCTCGACGATGCAAACCTCTAGCCAGCAGTCCTCGCACCTCTTGAATTTTCGCCGCGTCTTTCAAATCCGCCAAGAAGCGTTCGATTTCTTCGGTCGGAAGCTCGCTTGATTTAACGTCTATGCTGCCCATCAGGCCGCCTGCGACAAAACCAAGATTCTTCCAACGCGCTTTAGCATAATACCGAGTGGTGGAACGAGTATCGGACAACACCTCAGGCTTTTGGGCCGCTTCCAAAATCCGCGACAAAAAGTTTTCCGCTTCGGCGCGTTCAAGAAAAACGGTCTGCATAATTTCGTCGCGCACAATGTTTGCGGCAACTTTGCCCGCTTCGCTAAATTTCATCTCGACAATAAGGTCAGCGCGTGAGAAACAACTCACAATGCCCGCTTCAATATAAGCGAAGCCGAAACCTACGGAGTTTAGATATTTCTCCTCGCGCATAATCGGTAGCGTCTGGATTTACCCGAAGCAACATAACGGCCGGATTAACCGGGCGCGCATTCAACGCCGAGACATGCGAGCGCTCGATGAGAGCCGCGCGCTCATCGAGCAATAGTAGAAGGCCGCCATGCGCCCACTCGCCGCGCCGCAGCGCGAGCAATAATATCATCCGCGGATGATATTATTGTTGACCCGTAGCGTGCCGGCGAATATAGTCTCTGCCCACCAAGAGGAACCCTCAGGGCATCAAGCCGGCCGTCTTACCCGTCACATGCAATTGGCTACACGCCCGTCTCTCCGCGCCCGAACTTTTAGGCCGGCGCTGGAGACCCGCACTTGCAGGTTCGCACCGCACGTACATCAACCTCGTTGAATCGGCAGGGATTTCGATGGTTCCCTTGAGCCTGTGTCGAAGGAATTTCCGCCCCGCTACTGACCTACAAATAGGAGGCTGCTATGAAGACACTCAACGCAGGTGTTTTTGATGTAGCCATCGGCTGCGACGTGAACGCTTTGAACGCCGCCATGGCATCTTTTTACAACACCTTCATGGTTCTCTTCCATCATGAGTTTCGGTTGAATCAAGGAGGCATAACCTCAATCATCGTCCGGTTCGACGCGCCGCCGACAGTATCGCTTGCCGCTCCCGAGGTGTTCCTCCGGGAAGCGCGGAGCTTCGCGACTGGCCGCTTTCCCGAAGATCGGATCGAGGACGCGGTTCAGGAGCTGGTGGCCGGCACCCTCACCATATCGTGCGACCAAGTGAAGTTGCAGATTTTTGGTGGAGCACAACCGCTCGACGTGGTTACCACCGTCTCATGCGGTGCCTCCCTCAACAATGAACTGAACTCCGAAGGCCAGAATGTTCTGGGGCTCTTGCTTACGGGCGCTGAATTCGTAGTCGCGAACGACCCCGCGACCACGGAGTTGCTGAATACCTATCTGGCGGTTCCACTCGTCGATTACTTCGATTCTTCGGTTGCGGGGCCACTCCAGTTTCCGTCTATTGCTCTGGGGAACTTCAATCTGGCACCTCCCGTCATCACGGACGAAGCGGCCGGAGGAGATAGCTATCTGGTCGGGTATTCGGGCCTTAATCCGGTGGTGCTTCCCGACCCAGGAACCGCATGGCCGACAGGTTGCTTCTTCATGCAAGTCGACGCCGACTTGCTGAATAATTTTATGAACAGCGGCCTGCCCGAGCCGTCCGGTTCAGGAGGCACTGATGATCTAACTTGGGATTATGGCGTTGATTCGCTGTCGGCGAATGTCCAGATTCAGCCGGGAGCCAATGCGCTTGCCTGCGTCGTGAGTGTGAGCGCCAGCGCCGGCCTTACTTGGCACACTCCAAACTACCTTCCTAACGTTGGCTTCGGCGCGGATATTTCGGGTGATGTTACCGTGTCGGCCGGTGTTGAGACTTTTCCCTTCGGGACGACACCCGAGCTGTTGTTGAAGATCATGGGCATCAGCAACATAAATTCTCTCCGTTGACTTCACCGGCGTCGCCGGGTACATCCCCGGGCTCCATGACCTCGCCACGGCTCTGGTGAATGCGGTCGGAAGCGCCTTGTTGTCTACCTGGAGCGGCATGAACATTGACATCTCTCTCCCTCAGTACTTTGGATTCCAGTTCCCGGGAGGCCCGTGGGGCGGCAATTTGGTAATGCAAAACTTTCAGGTCGTCACGATTGCCGGGCCCGGCGGCCTGCCGATGATTGGCTTCACGACCGACTTAGGCTTTGAGGCGCAGGACGAGTCGCTCATCGCTAAGAACCCCTACACCATTAAGAGCTATCTCAGGCCAAAGGCGGCAGGCTCTTGAGGCAAGAGAAGCTGATTCCGGTCGAGTAGCATGAGTTGCCGGGCGGCGTCGCCGGAGAGCCTTAGTCACAACGCATTAAAACTTCGCTCGTGGAAGAGTCTCTTAAGTAAGCCCGCCAACTCTTCCAACTCCAGTGTCTTGCCGCCGACCTGTTTTGGGGCCGCCTCGC
This sequence comes from Pyrinomonadaceae bacterium, assembly GCA_036387235.1. Lineage (GTDB taxonomy): Bacteria > Acidobacteriota > Blastocatellia > Pyrinomonadales > Pyrinomonadaceae > JAIVJZ01. The sequence goes on along the minus strand of DASVUD010000028.1, from coordinate 405,631 downwards.
CGCCGCAGTTGGTGGGACGCGGCGCGGGCGGGAAGCTTCCGCATTTAATCAGGCGGTCTAGCTCGGCGTGAGCCCCGGGCTGAAGAAAGTATAAGAGACTCAGGGCGACCATCTCCGGCGAGGGCGGGGCTGCCGTAAAGAGGGCGGTATTCTCATCGTTCACCGGCAGCCCGGCCAGGCGGAGGATGGTCGGCAGATTATCCACATAGGCAACCGCCTCCGCGTATGCCACGCCGGACATCTTCTCGTCGGCGTCTATCAGGCGGACTGCGGCCTCAACATACTGCGACCCATTAGCAAAGAAAAAGGCCTGCGCTTCGTCGGCAATCGGCTCCATGCGGAATTTGCGGAGTCGTTCAGGCACGACCCTTTCTTGAAGGGTGAACTCCCAGCCGTGCGGCACCCACGTCCCGACGCTCTGGTATTTCTCCGGGTTCGGCGAGTGCTGCGTCTTGCGCCAGTCGGTGACTTTCAACTGCCCCGAAATATTGAAGGGCGTCCCGCAAGCGTCCATGTATTTGCCGACCACGGGAGCCGTCATGGCGGGCGGAGGAGTCTCCCCTGTCTGGCGGATAAACTTTAAGCTCTCTTGATCGTGAATGGAGTTCAGCGTCATCGAGTAGTCGCCGTCGAAGTTGATCGCAAAGAAGTCCCATCCCAATTCAGGCTGCGGGTTCAGGTTGGCCGCCGCGCGCATCACCTCGTGACGCGGGCTGCCGCTTGGCGACATGGCCAGACACCACTGGTGGTCTAACCAGAACTTGCCGCCTTTGATGGCAATGCGCTGAGAGTCCACTGTGAGACTGCTTGCCGCCGCATCCAGCACGAGACCCGGAACCGAGTAATAGCGTGAGCCGATACCGGCGACCAGAGGCTTGGCCCCGTCCATCCCTTGTAACAAGTAGTTGCGCCCGGAGGTGAAGGTGAAATCTATGGCGATGTCAACCGGCTGCGGCTGCCCGAGGTCTGTCCCGTGCGCTTGCAGGCGCATGGGGAAAAGAGTCTCAGTCAGAGACTCGACGGAGCAGTTGTCAGCCGCGAGCTGGAATTTGTCCGAGACGCGAATGTGGCCGGAAGTTCCCGCCGTCACCACCGGATCAACCTGATAGAACGCGCCTCCGCCGACCGCGACTCCGAGTTGCAGATCGATAATCTGATTCTCCGCATCCGTCAGGCCGAACTTTCGGGCGATTGGAGGTGGCAACAGCGAATAATGGAACAACATGCAGAGGACGCCATACTCAACGCCGTCCTCACCGAAACACGTCCCGGCGAAATAGTACCAGCCCGACTGTGCTGTCACATCAACGGCGTTAACGCGCGGAAACTGCAATTCGGAAGTCTCCGGCATGTCAGGATAGAGGCGAGCGCTGTCCTGACCCAGAAGCATCGTCATCGCGTATGCCTGATGCGGAGTCAACGACTGCGCGTAAGCTGAAAGAGTTTCATAACGCTTCTCATAGCCGGGAAGAAAACTATAGGGATTATCAATCATGTCCTGAAGCCTGTAGCGCATCCTCTCGCCAAAGGCCGCATCGCTGCCGCGATCTGCATTGCCCGCTTCCGGATCGTCAACGGCTTCGTTCGTATTCATACGAATTCATCCTCCAGTGAAATCGGATTTTTAAGGCGAGCGACAAATCAGCGTGAGGAAGGCATCATCTGCGCGCTAACATAACATAATCGCTCACCCTTGAATACAGCCTGTTGCCACCCGTATGGTTGAGAAATGAGAAGCGCCTCACGCAAAAAAGGCATCACCCGCGCCCCGATACAAGTTACATGAGAGGCGGCGTGTCGGCGGTCGGGTGCATGTTGTCGTTAGGCGCGCTGCCGGCAGAAACCACCGCCTTCGCTCACCAACCTTCTCCGCAACTCTCCCGGTGCTCCGGCCTGCGCTTCTCGCTGTACGCCGCCCAAGCTTTCCCACCTGACGCCAACATCATCACCACGCATAAAGTCATTAGCGCCGCCGTCAGCAGACTTCGCCTCCCGCCCTTCAGGAGCAGGCCATAGTAGGCGGCCCCGGCGGCATAGACGACGAGGGAAGGGGCGCTGAAGAGCATGACGGTCAGCGGGCCATTACAATCAACGGCACCGCTGATACCTTGATCCCGGTACTCGTTCACCGATGCCAATAAGCCGAACAGCGCAATTGGCAGAAAGAGGATGACGATTAAAGTCACTGCCCATGTAGCTAATTTTAGCCTCATACGGATCTATTTACGCTTCAAAGCGAAACCGCATAACGCTCCGCTTCAGCCGCTGCCCGCGAGTAGCAGTCTACTTGAGCGCGAAGAAAGAATATGAGAGGACAGCTATCGGGTGGTCGGCCTGCAAGCGGTTGTTGGGCGGAACCGCGCGAGAGCCGCACCCCTCACTTCCCACAAAAACAGCAGGAGCATAGATGCGGCGATACAGATATCCCAGTAATTAGCCTCATACAGATATGCAATGTGCCTAATTGGTGACCCATCCGCCTCAGCCATTGATGCCCGATGTGAATAGAACGACCACCAGAGGGTATAAAGCGCGGCTGACCCGCAAAGGCCGGACATGTAGAGCAGCTTAGAGAGCGCACGCCTCCGCAGACGGCTGCCGATGAAAGCCACGATCAAGCAAGGCGTGATTAACAGCCGTGAGACCTCATCTGCGTCCGGCCCCATGTAGCACACGATGCCGCCATACTCTTCATACAGCCTTTGCCGCTCTAGGCTGGCGAGATGAGCGTGATAAAACTGCCAAGCGAGATTCATGACGGCCGTGACGGACACCGCCAGCACGACCGCCCTCAGAATTCGATGCTGCTTCATCTCAGAACCCACCATAGATTACATCGGCCTCGACCATTTAGAACCCACGACCACTCATTTGTTCCGCCCAACGCCCGGCATCACCCGCCGCGCACGGTTCTCTCTGCTTGCCCCAAGCCTCGCATGAGAAGAACGCTCATGGCGCGCTCGGCTGGATGCCGATGTTATGTGTCGCCTTGGTCACGCCAAGTAACAGCCGGGGACACCTCGTCAGTATAGAGCGCGTACCCGCACCCGCACGTCGCGGTGTAGGGCCGAACCAAATTACTCTGCGTGCTCCGGGGCACGACCGCTCTGCAGCGGGGGCAGGTCAACGTGAAGTTAATGCGCGCCCAGCTCGGCACCCCTTCGGAGGGGCCATAATAAGGAAGCCTGTCAGGATACTTTGCATCGACGAACGGCTCGTACTGATACTCCACTTCATATTCTGCCATGAAGCGCCCTCCCTCCATTCGCTGCCGTATCTCCAGCAGCACCCCTCTGAATGGGTGTCCCGTGGGGGTGCACGTGCCATGGCTCTCGCCCCGACGAAAGAGGACAGTTCGCCTCCTTCGCCGGCAATCCGAGCAGTCGAGCGCAAGCTCGGTCAGGTCGCTCGCCGTGGCCAGCACGCCGTCGCTGAGCGGCAGACTGATTGAGATTGCAGCAACTCGGTTCATCACAATCCCCATTTGCTAAAGCGGTAGCCAGATAACGCCAGATATCACTCGCGCCCCCGCGCAACATGCATGAGAGAGTTGGTGATGGGGCGTCGGGTGCATGCCGTTGTTAGATGTCGGTCACAAATATACAAATCTCTTCATTACTATGACCTGCTCTTCTTGAAGGTGTTTGTTGTTCTCCATATTTTTCGGTGAGCAGATGATTGTATCTTCATCAAGAGGTTTGACCTCCGCATCGGTAGCCGTGGCCGCGTACACCTTTCGCCCAAGCAAAAGTCCGGGAATCAGCGTCTTTTCCTGTCTCACGACAACCTCAACGGAACTCATCGCCCCATGATTCGCACGGTAAATACTCACATTATAGTGCTTCATCTCTATGCTTCGTATCTTTGCAAATCCTTCATCGTAGCCGTTACTTAATACCGATACGAATCCAAAGAGGACAAAAAAGGCCAGCAAGGACGAGCCACCGGCTGCCGGAACTAAGCAACCGACGAAAACATTCCCTAACTCTTTTAACTGAGTCCCTCGCAGGAGAAGAGCAAATGGTATTAATAGTACAAAAAAGAATACGACATAATTCAGGGGAGCGTATGCAAGTCTAATCAGAGGAAACCACCAATTAGCCACCACGCCCAATTAGCTTAGTTCGTTAGTTAGACTCCGGGGACATTCAACAAGCATCTCACGCATATTGTACCGAATGATTCGGCCTCACTACGCCTGCTGCGTTACTTTGAATTCGGCACACCTAGAGGCACACAAAGAAAAACGGGCGGCCGATTGGCTGCCCGTCAGTCTTTGTGTTTAAAGATGCACCCGGCAAGATTCGAACTTGCGACCCCATGATTCGTAGTCATGTACTCTATCCAACTGAGCTACGGGTGCATATGGGGTTGAAGTGACAGGGACGAATATACGGAATGGCTCTCGCGAGTGTCAAGCGTGCTTTGAGGGCACGGCGACGCGTGCGGCGGGGCGTTCTTCGCACGCCATTTCGGCGGGCTTTAGCGTGCGTAGTAGCCGGGGCGCGTGCGCGCGATCAGTTCGGGGCGGGCGACCTGAATCTGGATGGCACGCCAGCGGCCGTCGCGCGGACGCGAGCCTGCGGATTGATAGGCGATGGTGTAGAGCGTGCGCATCTCGGCGGCGACTTCGGCGTAGATGCGCGCCATGTCTTCGAGTCGATTGATTTCGTGGAGGCGTCCGCCGGTGCGCGCGGCGAGCGTGTCGAGGCGCGCGCGCGCCGAGGTGTAGATGGCGGCCTGCTGCGGCGTCGGCTGCGAGATGCGCTTGATGTCTTCGGGCGGCGTGCCCTTGTTCTGCGTGATGCTCAGGGTGGCGCGGTCGGCCAGACGCTTGAGGTCGCCGGAAGGAAGGGCGAGCGGATAGATGGTGACGCCCTGCGCGTCAGCCGCGTTGAGCACGGCCGAGAGCGCGGGGCTCGCGTCGGGCTTGATCAAATTGATCGCTTCGTCGGCCGTAGTGGCGGCAATTGTCGCGGCGCGATCCTCTTTGCGCACGTCGCTGTCGATGCCGTCGGTGAGGACGACGATGGCCTTGCGCCGCGCGTTCTCCTGCCGGAGCGCGGAGAGCGCGTGGCGCAGGGCTTTGTAGAGATTGGTGTCGCCGCCGCCGCGCGCGCGTTCGATGGCGAAGCCGATCTGCGAGCGGTTACTGGTGAAGTCCGTGAGCGTCTCGATGTGATCGACGGGCTCGACGTTTTTTTTGCGCTCTTTCATCTCCGTCCAGAAGGAGACGACCGAGACGCGGTCTGCGGGCGAGAGCGCGTCGATGAAACGCTGCGCCGCTTGTTTGAGCTGGGTGCGGAAGCTGAGGGTCGAGCCGGACATATCGAGCAGGAGCACGAGACTGAAAGGCTGCTCGGTCGTCTCGAAGTTGAGGATGGTTTGCTGGATGCCGTCTTCAAAGACGGCGAAGTCGTTGCGCGTCAGGTTCGTGACGGCGCGCCCGCGCGCATCGGCCACGCCGACGTTGAGGCGTATGAGATTCGATTCGACGACGATTTTTTCGTCGTCCTCCCCTTGGGCGTGCGCGACGGTGGCGGCAACCGTCAGGCAGAAGACGAGTGCGACGAGTGTGCGGCGGATGTGTCGATGAAGGCGACGCGAAAAAAAATGTTGATGAATCATCGTTTCGGAAATCGCACGAGGCATAAATTACGGATGCCGCCAGTATGCTAAAGCCGCGCGCGCCTTGGCAAGCGCCGCGGTCTAAAGTTGGGCGGCTGACAGCAGACGCTTCACGCTCAGTCGTCTCGCGTGCATGTGTGCTTCAAGTGCGCTTTGGTCAACTGCAAAATAGCAAACAAGTCTCGCACGCGGTCGCCTGAGGCGCGACCGCGTGCGAGACTTGTTTGGTGCTCGAAGCGTTGGGCGCGTTGCTCGGAAGCGCGGGGGTCGGGCGCTTTCGGGGCAAGGGTTAGCGTGTTGGGGAAGCCGTTCGTTTAGCTGACGGCTTTCAGCGTGCGGCGGCGCGCGGCGCGGCGCGGCGCGGTGGCGGCGATGGGCGCGGCCTGTGTCTCCTCGTCGAATTCGTCGCTTAGCGGCGCGGCTGCGGCCGTGCCCCTCGCGGCATTAGTTGCCGTGCGGCGCGTGCGGCGAGCGGTGGCGCGCTCCTCTTCGACTTCGGCCAGACGCCGCGCCTTCTCGATGCGCTTGCGCGGCACGAGTTGAAACTTGAGTTCCATCTCCTGCGCGACCTTGTAAATCGTCTGCGGTTTCGCCCCGCGCGAAGCGCGGCGCAAAACTTCGTCCTGCCCGAGCAACTCGGCGCGGCCTTCCTTGTCAATCCAGATGTATGTGGCTTCGGCCATCTCTTGCTTCACCTCCAAACGTATCAACTCGCGCATGTCCACGGCCGTCGCGATGGGTTTCGCGACCGGTAAGACGGGCAGCGCGCGCTGCGACGCGGGCTGGGGCGACGCCGCGCTGCTGTTCTGCGCGCGCCGTCCGGCGTAGTAATCCCCGACGAGCGTATCGACCGCCTCCCGGTGCTCGTCGTAAAAAAGCGCAAACTCCTGACAACGCGTCCGGTACATGCAGTTGACCGAACAGACGAGCGCGTCTTTGAAGTGCGCGTAGCGATTGCAATAAAGTTTCAAACCCATCAGTTTTGAACCTGAGACTCTCAAGGCGGGAGAACGACGAGCGAAGACGCGACCCCTGAAGAGCACGCCACACGTTAGGCATTCTCAATCGTTCGGGAGTGGCAGAGACTATAACACGTTTGTTTTGCGCGTGCAACGCTCGCCAGCACGTGAAACGACGGCACGGCAGACCGCGACCCCAGCTTTCTCGCTCGATTTCTCTTTTCTTTCCTTCGTGTCTTGGTGTCTTAGTGGTTAATGCTTGCTCATGGTCTTTAACCACCAAGACACCAAGACACGAAGGAAAGGGAAGAAATAGCTTGCGCCGGACTGTCGCGTTCGACAATAATCCGGCGCATCAAGCAAGGGTTGGCGCGAACGGTTTCCTCCGTTCAGAACGTTTGCGCTCCGCTCACAAACTTCGTCTAGACACGCCCGGTCTCTTTACTTGCCGCGCCTTGCGCCTCTAACACCCACAAAGGCGCAGGCAAGCAGCGGCGGCGCGTTCCATGCGCGCGCGCAGGTGGAGATTGGGAAACATGTACAAGCCGAATTTTTGCGCGGAGTGCGGCGGGCGCGTCGTGCGTCTCAGTTGGCGCGTGTGGACGAGCCGACGCTTTTGCGAAGGGTGCGAGGGGCGCTTCCGGCGCGGTCGCATCCTTCGCCCGCTCGCCTTGTGCGTCGTGCTCTTCGGCGCGGGCTTCGTCTTGGGGCGCGCGCTCAGACACGCGCCCCCGCCGCTCGTCATCGAACGCGTTGCCGCGAACGCTCCCGTCGGCGCGTCGCAAATTTCAAACTCGGGCAAAGAGAGCCGCGCGACGAAAGAGTCGGACGGGTTGGCGAACGCCGCCCCTCCGGCCGTCTATGGTGCGGACGGCACGGAGACGGAGCGACCGACCGACCCGGAAGAGGTCGTCTCCATCTGCGGCGCGCGCACGAAGAAGGGCACGCCCTGTTCGCGGCGCGTGCGCGGCACGGGGCGCTGCTGGCAGCACAGGGGCCAGCCCGCGATGCTTCCGGCCGCGAAGTTGCTCGTGCGCGAGTAGCGTGTGACGGAGTTCGGCGTGCGGCAGCAGGATCAACGAAATCGAGTGGGCGGAAGTAGGAAGATGAACAGCCGATCCGAACGCGTCGGGCGCACGGCGGGAAAACTTTCCGGCCGCTCGCGCGTAACATTTGGTGTTCGCGCATCGTTTTAACTACAATGCACGGGCTAATCCTGCAACGTGCCCGCGAAAAGAAGGGCACTTAAAGAATTTCCTGTCTGAACTAAAGAAGCTGGAAAGACGGCCGCCTTGGGGGAAAAAGCGGCTTCGTCATGGCATCTCCAACATCGAGCGGCCTTAAGAGTCGCGTCGTCTCTTTTAAAATCGAGCGGTGGTGTCGCTAGTGTCTCCACATCGGGGCGCGCGGACGGTCACGCTCTTCAAGCGTTTGGGAAAAAAAGATGAAGAAAATTTACCTCTCGGCCATCGCGTTTCTCTTCCTCGTCTCGACGGTCGCTGCGGCGAAAGAGGCGAGGCTCGTGCGCTACCCGCACTATCATCAAGGGCGCATCGCGTTCGGTTATCTGGGCGACATTTGGACGGCTGACGAGTCGGGGCAAAACGTCCAGCGTCTCACCGTCCACAAGGCGCGCGACGTGTACCCGCGCTTTTCGCCCGACGGCAAGTGGATCGCTTTTTCGAGCGACCGCAACGGCAACTTGGATGTGTACATCATCCCTGCGACGGGCGGCACGGTGAAGCAGTTGACTTCGCACTCGTCCGACGACGCGGTCTTGAACTGGACGCCCGACGGACGCAGCGTCCTCTTCTCCGCGAATCGCGGCGAAGACTTCGCGGCGCGTCTCTACACGGTCAGCGTCGACGGCGGGATGCCGGTGAACGCGGGCGTGGACATGGGCGTGCAAGGCTCTTACTCGCCCGACGGCCGGCGCATCGCCTACAACCAGAAGGCGCAAGCCTACTGGCGCAAGTTCTATCGCGGCTCGATGCAGTCGGACGTGATGGTGATGGACGCCTCGACGAAGAGTTTCAAGAACCTGACGGACTTCGAGGGCTTAGACTCTTGGCCGATGTGGGCGCACGACGGCAACATTTATTTCGTCAGCGACCGAGAGGGCGGCGGACTCACGAACATCTGGCGCGTGCCCGAAACCGGAGGCAAGGCCGCGCAGGTGACGACCTTCAAGACAGGCGACGTGCGCTGGCCTTCGATCAGCAACGACGGCAAAACAATCGTCTTCGAGCACGACTTCGGCATCGCCAAACTCGATGTCGGCTCGAAGCGCGTCACGCCGATCAAGCTCGACATCGCCGCCGAGACGCAGGAGAGTTTGAGCGAAGTGCGCGACTTCGCTTCGCAGGTTGACGACTACGCGCTCGCGCCCAACTCGCGCCGCATCGTCGTCTCCGTCCACGGCGAGATTTTCACCGCGCCGGTCGAAGAGGGCGACCTCCGGCAGTTGACCGATAGCTCTTGGCGCGACCGCAACGTCGAATACTCGCCCGACGGCAAGTGGATCGGCTTCATCTCGGATCGCAGCGGGCGCGAGGAACTCTACGTCGTCGCAGTGGACGGCGCGGGCGAGGCGCAGAAGATCACAGACCTCGACGAACTCAAGTTCAACTACGCTTGGTCGCCCGACTCCACGCAGATCGCCTACACGGCTTCGGACAACAAACTGCGCGTCGTCACGCTGGCCGACAAAACGTCGAAAGAGATCAGCGCGTCGCGCTACGGCCAGATCGGCGCGCCCGCTTGGTCGCCCGACGGCAAGTGGCTCGCCTACTCCAAGCCCGACTTCACGCGCAACAGCGACATCTTCATCGCGCCCTCGACTGGCGGCGAAGAGCGCAAAGCCTCCTTCGATTCCTTCCACGAGACGGGCGCGCGTTTTTCGCCCGACGGCAAGAAGCTCTATTTCCTGCGCATCGACCAGAGCAATTTCAGTTCGCTGACTTCTTCGCAAATCTACTCGACGGTGCTCGAAAAATTAGAACGCGACCCGGACGATCCGGAAGAACGCGCCGAGCAAGAGGCCGCGCAGGCCGCGCAATCCGCTTCCGGCGAAGCGGGCGCGGGCGGTGGCGCAGCGGGAGGCGGCGGCGCGGCGCGCATGAACCCGGCCGCGCCGAAGCCGACGCCTAAACCGATCAACATCGACTGGGCGGGACTCAAACGCCGCACGCGCCAGTTGACGCGCATGCCCTTCGCCGTCACGACCTACAACATCTCGCCCGACAGCAAAACCATCGTCTTCGCCACGAGCGAACTGGCGGGCGCGGCCAACCTCCCCGTCGTCTATTCGATTCAAGAGGACGGCAAACGCCTGACGCGCATCACCGCGAGCACGCCCCCGGCGGACGGCGCGCAGCAGGGCGGCGGTGGCGGCGGAGGAAACTTCGGCGTCTCCAACTTGAATGTCTCGCGCGACAACCGCACGCTCTTCTTCCAGGAAGGCGACTACGTCTACTCCGTCCCGATGCCGCCGCCTCTGCCGCCCGGCGCAAGCGCTTCGAGCGCGCCGCCCGCGACTTCGGCCGCGCCCGCGCAGCGCCGCCGCATCAACTTCACGGCGAAAGTCAAAATTGATCGTCCGTCCGAATGGGCTGAGATGTTCGACGACGCCTGGCGCACGATGAAGTACCGTTTCTACGACGCCAAGATGCACGGCACGGACTGGGACGCCATGCGCGCGAAGTATCGCCCGCTCGTCGAATACGTCGGCGACCGGCAGGAACTCTTGAACATCGTCAACGAGATGATCGGCGAACTGAACGCCTCGCACACGGGCGCAGCGCCGCCGCCGGGCGGTGGACGCGAGCCGAGCGCGGCGCAGACCGGACACCTCGGCCTCGAACTCGAAGCTGACGCGCAGGCGGGTCGCTACCGCGTCACGCACATCTACGAAGACGGCCCTTCGGATAAGGACTGGGTCAAAGTCTCGGTCGGCGATTACCTGATCGCCATCGACGGCAAACCCGTGCGCGCCGGCGACGAATACTGGCAGCATCTCAACTATCGACTCAACCGCAAGGTGGCCGTCACCTTCAACAACAAGCCGGCGGAAGAGGGCGCTTGGCGCACCCGGATCGAACCGACTTCGATGGGCAACTACGGCCAACTGCGCTACGAACGTTGGGTCAAGGACAGGCGCGCGCTCGTCACGAAACTCTCGAACGGCCGCGTCGGCTACGTCCACATCCAGGCGATGAACCAGCCCTCTCTGCGCAAGTTCGAGAAAGAGTTGCGCGAGTACCGCGACAAGGAAGCGCTCGTCATCGACCAGCGTTGGAACGGCGGCGGCAACATCGAGCAGGAACTCCTCGGCATCCTCGTCCAGCGTCAATATCAAGTCTGGCAGCCGCGCGGCACGGAAGCCACGACGCGTCCTTTCGGCGGCTTCTTCGGCCCGAAGGTCGTCCTGCAAAACTGGCGCTCGGCCTCTAACGCCGAAATGTTCCCGGCCGGTTTCCGCGCGCTCGGCCTCGGCAAAGTGATCGGCACGCCGACGATGGGCGCGGTCATCGGCACGGGCAGTTATTCACTGATCGACGGCTCGACCGTGCGCACGCCCGGCGTCGGCGTCTATCTCTCCGACCGCCAACAAACCAACATGGAGAACTACGGCGTGCGTCCCGACATCCTCGTTGACAACACGCCCGAAGACAACCTCGCCGGGCGCGACCGCCAACTCGAAGTCGCCGTCGAAGAACTCCTCAAACAACTCAAGAGCGGCGGCGGCCAAGTCGCCGACAGGTAACCCGACGACGGACAAACGAGTCAGCCGTCAGTTAACAAGCAAGGCAACGGTCGTTAACCAAGTAGACGGCCATCCGCAAAACGAAGGCGAAAGTGAACGCGCGAAGCCCGAAAGGTTTCGGTTCACTTTCGCCTTCGCCGTATTCGCTCCGTCGTTTCCAAGCGCGGAAGAGTTGCAGTGGCGCGCCTGTCGATTCCAGCCATCAACGTCGACAAATTTCCCTCGTCGCCGAACGTAAAAACGTATACTCTTCCACCGGCACGTGCGAGTCGTCTTCGAGTTTTATCTGATCACACCTCTACTCACCAAAAGATATGTCTCACCAACCGCCGGTCAAAAAAGTCATGGTCAGCAGCACGGCGCGCGACCTGCCCGAACACCGCAAAGAGATCATGGAGGCGTGCCTGCGGCAAAGCATGCTCCCCTTGATGATGGAGCACCTCCCCGCCAGCGACGCGGAAGCCATCTCGACCTCGCTCAAAATGGTGGACGAAGCAGACATCTATCTCGGCATCTTCGCCCATCGCTACGGCTACATCCCGAAGGAGAATAACCCGCTCCAGATTTCCATCACCGAGATGGAATACCGGCGCGCCGTCGAACGCGGCATCCCGCGCCTCATCTTCCTGATGCACGACGAACATCTCGTCAAAGCCTCGGACGTAGAACGCGGCGAAGGGGCGACTAAACTTGCCGCGCTCAAGGCGCGACTGGGAACGGAACGGGTCGTCAACTTCTTCGACTCGCCCGCAGACCTGCGCGCCCACGTCATCAACAGCCTCTCGAAACTACGCGAGCCTGACCTCACTACCTTTCACTATGTCAGCGACATCCCTCAGCCTCCCGAAGCCTTCATCGCGCATCCTTACACGCTCTTGCAGACGCATCGCCTCGTCGGTCGTCAACCCGAACTCAACCTGCTCACCGATTGGGTCGCCAAGCGCGACTCGGCCGTCTACCGCGCGCGCATCCTCAACGTCGTCGCCGTCGGCGGCCTCGGCAAAAGCGCGCTCACTTGGAAGTGGTTCAACGACATCGCCCCACAAGAGATGCGCCCGCTCTCAGGTCGCCTCTGGTGGAGCTTCTACGAATCCGACGCCACCTTTGAAAACTTCGTCACGCGCGCCCTCGCCTACGTTACACGCCGCCCCCTCGCCGAAGTGCAACAACTCCCCAAGCCCGAACGCGAAGCCCGACTGCTCGCTACGCTCGACCGCGAACCCTTTCTCTTTGTCCTCGACGGCCTCGAACGAATCCTCATCGCCTACGCGCGCATGGACGCCGCGCACCTCTCCGACGACGACTACGATCAACAGGCGGCCAGCATCGCCGCTCAAACGCATGGCCTGCCCGCCAGCGCCGCGCAATCCTTCACCAGCGAACACCGCCTGCGCAAATCGGCCGACCCGCGCGCGGGCGCGTTCCTGCGCAAACTTGCGACCATCCGCGCCGCACGCATCCTCGTCAGCACGCGCCTCTACCCCGCTGACCTGCAGACGCTCGCCGGTGAACCGCTGCCCGGCTGCTTCGCCCACTTTCTGCCCGGACTGACCGACAACGACACCCTCGAACTCTGGCGCGCGTTCGGCGTCAACGGCGCACGCGACATGCTGCTGCCGATCTTCAACCGCGTGGGCAATCATCCTCTGTTAATACAGGCGTTGGCGAGCGAGGTCGCACGCTACCGCCGCGCGCCCGGCGATTTCGACGCGTGGCGGCAAGGCCATCCAGATTTCAATCCGTTCAGCAGCTTGCCGATGGTGCAGGTGAAATCGCACGTGCTGGAATTCGCCATGCGCGGGCTGGACGACAAGGCGCGTCATGCGCTGCAACTCATCGCAGCGTTCAGAATGCCCGCGCGCTATGACACGCTAACTGAATTATTGACGGGAGAGGGAAAGGCTTACGCTGACGAGGAGGAGTTGGATCAGGTGTTGACGGAATTAGAAGACCGTGGACTGGTCGGCTGGGACAAGCGCGCGAACCGCTACGACTTGCATCCGATTGTGCGAGGGGTAGTGTGGAACAACTTGGAAGAAGACCTGCGGCGCGATGTCTATGAGAGTCTGCACACGCACTTTCAAGGCTTGCCGAAGATTATGGATTGGCGAAAGGTTAGCAACCTTGAAGATTTAACGCCCGCCATCGAACTATATAACACGCTGATCGGGTTGGGACGTTACGATGATGCGTATGTAATCTTCAGGGATTGGTTGAGCCATCCCATGTTGTACCGGTTGAGTGCCAATCTACAGAGCATCGAACTTCTGGAAATGCTCTTTACCGGCGGCTCAGACTATTTGCCGCGTTTGATTAAGCCGGTTCGTCAATCCTACATGCTGAACGAGCTGGCATCAGGATACACTTTAACCGGGCAGCCGGGATATGCAGCCTCTCTGTACCGCCGCGCCTGCATAATTGAGGCGGAAAGCAAGAACGATGCCGACCTCAGTATTACCTTGTGCAATCTGTCTGATACTTTACGATCATCAGGCGCGCTATATGAGTCTGAGGTCACTTCACGACGCGCACTGATCCTTACACATCTACAAAACATTCGTGAGATAGAGGCGGATAGCCTGTATTGGCTTGGATTGGTGCTTGGCGCGCGCGGAAGAAAAAGGGAGAGTGTGCTCGCGCTTGAGCGTTCGCTGGCGGTTACCTCTAAAGGTTCTTCATACATCGCATACGACTATCGCGCGATACTTGATTTGTGGACAGGGGCTTTTGATACGGCGAAGGTCTGGGCGGACAAAGCATTGGATTACTGCCGACAGAACCGCTTTGACCGGGGCATTATTGTTGCGAGCCGGGTGCAGGGCGAGGCGGCGCTGGGATTGAATAATTTTGTCGTTGCCAACGAACGGCTGCACCATGCGCTGACCAGCGCGCGAATGGTAAATTTGGTTGAAGAAGAACTCCCCGCCCTTATCGCGCTGGCCGAGTTGCAACGACGACGGGGGAATTTGAAGGCGGCGCGTGAGTTTCTGGATGATGTCTGGGAAGGAGCGGAGCGAGGGCCATACACGCTCTATCACGCGGATGCGTGCAACGTGCTGGCGCAGATTGAGCGGGATGCTAGCAAGACAGGGGCGGCGGTTGAGGCGGCGGAGCGGGCGTACAGGTTGGCGTGGTGTGATGGGCCGCCGTTTGCGTATCACTGGGGGTTGGATAAGGCGAGGCGGCATTTGAGTGAGTTGGGCGCGGGGGAGCCGGAGATGCCGCCGTTTGATGCTGCGAAGTTTGAGCCGATGCCGGAAGTTGAGATCGACCCGCGGGACGAGTTTCATGTGGGCGACAACGGCGGCGGGGAAGTTGCCGTTTAAGTGAGGAGTCGCGTTGCCCGTCTGAAATTGTAGGTGAAGTAGAGAAAAGGCAGCCGAGACTTCTTGAGTCTCGGCTGCCTTCGTCGTGTGCGCTGCGTGTTTAGGTCGTGGGCGCGTTTGTTAGTCGCTCTATTTCCTGTTCTTGAACTGGTCGTAGAGTTCGGTGTGGCGGCTGGTGAGGGGGACTTGGCGGCCGTTGATGAAGAGGTGACGGATGCGTGTGCGCGCTTCGAGGATGTCGCCGTCGGTGATGACGAGGTTGGCGATCTTGCCGGTGTCGATTGAGCCGAGGCGGTCGCCGAGTCCCATGATTTGCGCGGGGTAGAGCGTGACGGACTTCAAAGCATCAGCGCGCGAGAGGCCGAAGGCGGCGGCCATCCCGGCGCGGTAGGGGAGGTCGCGCACCTCCGCGCCTTGATCGCCCGTCGAGAGCGCGAAGCGCACGCCCGCTTGTTGAAGTTTGGCGGCGCTTTCGTAGAGCACGTCGTAGTAGTCGTCTTCGCGGCTCGGCAGGTCAAAGAGGCCGTTGAGGATGACGGGCACGTTGTGCTCTTTGAGGAACGAGGCGATGCGCCAAGCGTCGTTGCCGCCGAGGATGACGGGTTTTAGTTTCAACTCTTCGCTGAAGCGGATGGCGGCGCGCATCTCGGCTTCGCGGTCGGCGCGGAAGATAACGGGGCGTTCGCCGCGCACGTATGGGACGAGGGCGGCGAGCATCACGTCGGCGTCCGGGCGCGGGATGGTGCGGTCGCGCGCGGCGGCGTCCATCGCGCGGCCGTAGGCTTCCGCGTCGCGCAGCAGTTTGCGCAGTTGTTCGACCTGACGGTCGCGCGCGATGGCGGCCTCGGCCGGATTCGCCTGCGCCGGTTGGAAGAAGCCGCCGCCTCCGGCCGCGCGCGGGTAGTTGACGACGAGCGCGGCCGTGGGCGCGACGGCCATCTCCTGCGGACTCGAACCGAGCAGGTTGATGAAGGCCGCTTGACCGGAGATGACGCCGCCCGCAGGCGAACTGAGGACGCTCGTCACGCCGTTGACGCGCGTGACGGCGATGTGCGCGCTGTGCGGGTTGATGCCGTAGAAGGCTTGCGCGTTCGGATTCATCTCGCCGACTTCGGCCACGTCAACGGTCGCGTTCGCGCCCTGCGGAATCTCGACGAGTCCCATCGAAGTGCCGAGGTCGATCATGCCGGGATAGACCGAGAGACCGCGCCCGTCGATCTCCTGCGCGCCCGCCGGGACGGAGACGTTTGCGCCGACGGCCGCGATCCGGCCGTCGCTGATCACGACCGTGCCGTTTTCGATGTCAGCGCCGGAGACGGTGACGATGCGCGCGTTGCGGATGGCGAACGTGCCCGGCGTGCCCGACATGAACTGCGTCCCCATCGCGCTCGAAGCCTGCTGCGCCGACACGGCGACGGACATCAGCAGCACGACGGCGAACGCTGCGAGGTAGATGCGCGCCGAAGCCTTTGCGAATGAACGCGCGCCGCCGTTGGCGCGTGCGGCGACGGCAGCAGCGCCCATCGAGGATGACGTGGCAGCTATTGACGATGAACGCGCGGCGGCGACGTGGTTGGCGTGTGCTCTCAAGCTCATCTGTGATCCTCTCCTTCCGGGTTGTCAACGTCGTCATCGTCGTGCCCGTTCGCCGGGCGGCGGCGCGGCGCGCCGGGCTGCGTGCCGCCTTCCGTGGGCGGGCGGTTCGCTTCGGCGCGCAGCAGTTCTTCGCGCTCGCGTTCGAGCGCGGGGCGGCGCGCGAGGTCTTGCTGGCGGTCGAAGAAGATGTCGCCGTCGACAAACGTCGTCTCCACGCGCGAGTAGACGCTGAAGGGATGCGCCGTCCAGATGGCGAGGTCTGCGTCTTTGCCCACGTCGATTGAGCCGACGCGGTCTTGTATGCCGAGCTGGATCGCCGGGTTAATGGTGATCAGGCGCAGGGCTTCTTCTTCCGAGAGATCGCCGTACTTCATCATCTTCGCGGCGTCGATGTTCAAGCGGCGCGCGCGTTCGTCCGAGTCGGAGTTGATGGAGACGAGGATGCCGGCGCGCGTCATCACGGCCGCGTTGTGCGGGATGGCGTCGTAAGCCTCGATCTTGTAGCTCCAACTATCGGCGAAGGTGGACGCGCCCGCGCCGTGCGCCGCGATCTCGCGCGCCACTTTGTAGCCTTCGAGGACGTGTTGCAGCGTCCTGATCTTGAAACCGAAGTCGTTGGCGAGATTGAGGAGCATGATGATCTCGTCGGCGCGGTAGCAGTGCGCGTGGACGAATCGTTTGCCTTCGAGAATTTCGACGAGCGGTTCGAGTTGCAGGTCGCGGCGCGGCGGGATCAAATTCTTGTCGCCGCGCGCGGTGGCGGCGCGGTATTCGTCCCAAGCGCGTTTGTAGTCGCGCGCGCGCGTGAAGGCGTCGCGCAAGACCTCTTCCTGTCCCATGCGCGTGGCGGGGTAGCGGCGCGTCTGGCCGGGCAGGATGGTGGAACTGGCGCGTTTGACGTTTTCGCCGAGCGCGAACTTAATGCCCGGCGGCGCGCCCGGAAAGATGAACTCGGAGACGGGACGGCCATACTTGATCTTGACCACGGTGTTCTGCCCGCCGATGGTGTTGGCCGAGCCGTGCAGGACGTTCAAGGTGGTGACGCCGCCCGCCAGTTCGCGGTAGAGGTTGACGGCCGTGGGGTTCAACACGTCGCGGATGCGCACCATCGAAGTGACGGAGAGCGTGCCCTCGTTGATCGCATCGGACATCGAGTGCGAGTGTGCATCGACGATGCCGGGCATGACGTACTTGCCCGTCGCATCGATGACGCGCGCGCGTTCCCCTGCTTTCAGGTTTTGGCCGACGGCCGCGATCTTGCCGTTGCGAATCAGGATGTCCGTGTTGGCGAGCGTGCCGCGCGAGATGGTGATGACGGTCGCATTGCGAATCAAAGTCTCATTCGGCGCACTACTACTACTACTGGCGGCAGCGGCCGCTCGCGTCGCGCCCTCGCGTCGTTGTCCTTGCGCTTGCACTGAAACCAACACGGCCAGCGTCACGAAAAGTGAAATAAGTTTTCTCATCATCAAAACTCCACGAAGAAAGTATGAACGATGAAGTAAAGGCCGGTTGCTTTTACTGCATCGTTCATACTTCATCGTTGTTCCGGCGGCCTCGTGCCTTCGGTTGTCGGCGTCGCGGTCGGGGTGGCGGAAGGCGTGCTGCCGCCGCCTCCGGCGCGTGTGCCGTTGAATGTGCCCGCGCCCGTGCCGACCGTCGTGACCGTGCCGCGCATTTCGTTGCCGTTGATCGTGCCGTTGAAGGTGGCCTCGGTGGTTTGCGTGCCGGTCGTGATGGGGACGGTGAAGCGTATGTCGCCCTGCGCGCCGACGGAGGCGTTGGCGATCTGCGCCGAGCCGAAGTCGCCTTGAATCGAACCGCTCAGGCGCTCGGCCTCTTGTTGGAGCGTGAGCGTGACGGAGCGTTCCGGCTGTCCTTCGAGTTGCACGCGCAGTGTCCAAGCGCCGGAGGCGAGCGAACGACCTTGCACGGCGGCGGTGGCGGCGTTCGCCGGCGCGGGTCTGAGATCGACGGGGCGGCCGTCGATGAAGACGTGCGTGATGCGGCGTTCGCGCGCGAAGGGGTCGCCGCGCACGACCGTGAGGTTGGCGATCTTGCCGACTTCAATCGTGCCGAGTTGGTCGGCGACGCCCAAGATTTCCGCCGGGCGGATGGTCAGCGCGCGCACGGCCTCTTCGCGCGCGAGTCCCTGTTCGAGCGACTTCGAGACGTTCGCCAGATAGTCGTTCATGTTCGAGAGGCCGCCGGATTGGAAGGCGAAGCGGACGCCCGCGGCGGCCAGTCGCCCGGCGGTCTTCGGCGCTTCGACGCGCTCGCGCAGGATGCGCAAGGGGTCTGGTTCGGCTTCGGGCGAGTCGGGCGTCGTGCGGCGCGGGTAGTTGAGAGAGAGCAGGACTGGAACTTTCAACGCCGCCAGCCGCTCGGCCACACGCCAACTCTCAGCGCCGCCCGCGATGACGACGCGCAGGTTGAACTCCTGAGCCAGATCAAGCGCGCGTTCGATGTCGCGCTGGCGTTCGGCATACATCACGACGGGCATCTGCCGCGAGAGCACGGGCACGAGCGACGCGAGCGATTTGTCTTGATCGGGACGACGAATGCCGCGCGGGTTCTTTTCGTAGACGGCGTTCGCTTCGCGGTATCGCTGCGCGTCGAGCAGCATCTGGCGGATGGCGGCGTAGACGCCGAGGAGCGAGCCCGGATACGTGCCCGTGCGCAAGGGCGTGAAGCCGACGTGCAGGGCGACGGGCGAGCGCACGATCATCTGTTGCGGCGTGTCGCCCGCGAGATTGATGACGGCCGATTGTCCCATGAAGATGCCTTCGCGCGGCGCGGTCTGCGCGGCGGTCAGTCCGGCGCTGCGCGCCGCCTCGATCTGCTCGCCGCCGGGGCGCACCACGTCGGAGGCGAGAATTTCGGGTTGCAGGCCGACGGGCTGCGAAGAGTTGGGCGAAGCGACCGAAGGCGTGGCCTGCTGCTGCGCGGCGAGAAATGCGGCCGCGCCGCCGCCCGCTCCAGCCGGACGCTGCTGCGCGGCGGGCATGCCGAGATTGGTATTGGCGTCGATGAAGCCGGGATAAACCGTCAGCCCCGCGCCGTCGATGATGCGCGCGTCGGGCGGGGCGGAGACGTTCGCGCCGACCGAGGCGATCAAACCGTTGCGGATAACGACCGTGCCGCGCGGTATCTCCGCGCCGGAGACGGTGACGATGCGTGCGCCCGTGATGGCGTAGGTGTCGATGCCTGTGTTGCGTTGCTGCTGCGCGCGTGCGACGTTACCGGGCAGCAGGAGCAGCGCGGCGGCCGAGGCCAGAAGTGAAACTGAGAGCGCGGCGACGAGCGCCACGGTCGGAAGGGGCGCGACGCTTGGCCGTCGTGCAGTTTGTGTTCGCATGATCTGTTTCTGCCTTCGGTGTGAGAGTCAAAGAAAGCGTGCCGGTCGGTAAGTGCGAAGCGGCGCGTGCGATTTGACGGTTCGCGTGCGCGCCGCTTCCCGGTTCAAGTGCGGCGGGAGCTGCCCGTTGACAGCGCCGCGCAGAGTCTCATAGCAAGCTCGTCGAGCGGGCGCGGGCGCGCGCCTTTAGTGATTGGCGTTGCCGTGCGCGCCGCCCGCTTTGGTGTTGTTCGAGTTCGCCGCGCCTGAGCCGCTCGCGTCGGCCTTGATTTGCAACTTATCGACGACGCTCTTTTTGCCGTCGATGCCGTTGGCGGCTTTGACGGCGGCGGCCTTCTGCTGCGCGCTCGCCACGTCGCCGCGCAGAGTGATCACGCCGTTGTCGACATCGACGTTGATGCTCGAATCTCGTAGGTCATCGACGCCGGCAAGCGTGCCCTTCGTCTTCACCCAGAGATAGCCGTCTTTCAAACCTGAGCCGATTGATTCGCCCTTCTCTTTGGCTTCGCGCCCGTAACGATCCTTGTCGCGGTCGTAGTCGGCTTCGGTGATGTTGGCGTTGTAGTTGCCGCGGTTGGCCGCGTTCGCGTTGGCGTTGGCGGCGGCCGTGTTGGCGTTGTTGGCGTTGTTGTTGACGACCGCCGCGGTGTTGCCGTTGTGCGCGGCCATGTTCGAGTTGTCGGTCGCAGAACAACCGGCGGCCAGTGCGGCCAGCGCGATGAGAGTCGCAAGTTTTTTCATGTGTCCATTAGCTCCTGTGAAAAGTGTCGAGTGTTGCCAAAGTCCCTTGAAGGCCAACCCGTGTACGGCGAGGCGACAGAGACACCGCCGGGGCGTCGATACGAAAGCGACGCGGACGACGGCGAGACCACTTTCTTTCTCTGTGCGATCAGGGGATTAGCTCTCTTGACGCATATTTACCATCGCGCCGCGAAAGACGCAAGTTTATTGTTCGACGAGGCGAACGCCGGACGCAGAACCCGCCGACGCAATCGCCGGCAAACGAACGTTGCGGCGTTCGGGGCTGCGCGTGCTATTTTGTGCGGACGCGTGAGAGAGGTGATGGATTGATGTATTGGGCGGCGACAATTTTGCTCGCGCTGCAAGAGGGCGCGGGCGGGGGGACGGCGCATCTGATCGGGAGTCCCGAAGGCGGCGCGGTCGAGACGAGCGTGCGCCACGGCGTCCTGTGGCTGCGCCTGCTGGTCGAGACGACGGGCGCGGTCGTGATCTGTCTCGGCATCGTCGTCGCCGCCGTGCAGTTCGCGCGCACGCTCATGTCGGGCGCGCATCACGACAACTACAACCGGACGCGCCTGACGCTGGCGCGCTATCTCGCCCTCGCGCTCGAATTCCAACTCGGCGCGGACATCCTCTCCACCGCCATCGCGCCCTCCTGGGATCAGATCGGCAAGCTCGGCGCAATCGCCGTCATCCGCACCGGCCTCAACTATTTTCTCATGCGCGAGATGAAGCAGGAGAGGCAGGAAGGAAACGATGAAGGGAAGACTGGTGAATAGTAAATGGTCAATGGTCAATGGAAAGAACTGTCTTTTTCCATTCAGCATTGACCATTGACCGCTTTTTCATTCCTACCATTTGACCGTGCCTTCTTTCGACGTGTCGATCTGGGCGGTTTGCTGAGGGGCTTCGTTGAAGAGGTAGCCCTTCATGTTGTCAAAGAGAAAGTTTTGCGCGTCGGGGTTGGTCAGGTCGAGGCCGTAGTGGTTGATGATCTGGCTCTGCTTTTGCAGCCAGCCCTGCCAGCACGGTTGGCAAATCTCTGTCCCGACCTGCTGCCCCAACTCGTTCGGAAACGGCGCGTAGCCGAGCGGGGGACGCCGCTCGCCGCAATGTTTGCATTTGATCTGATCGGCCATATTCGAAAAATTCTCCTCCCTTGAAATCTGTGCTTGTCATCTGTTGACGAACCGGCGCGGCGGCGCGCGTGCGAAGCGTGCCGCCGCGCCGGTTCAAGAACTCCGTCCTGCTTGCGCCGCGCGAATCGCCTCGATGATCTCCGCATCGCGCGGGCGAAAGAGCGAAACCGCTTCGACCTTTCGATAACGAATGATGCCTTCGACGTCGATCACCACGACGGCGCGCGCCGCACGCCCCGGAAACCAAGAACTCGCTTCGTAAGACTTGTGCACGCGCCCCTCCGTGTCGGCCAAGAGACGCAAGGGGAGACTGTGCTTGTCCGTGAACGAGCGGTGCGATTCGACCGTGTCGGTCGAGATGCCGACGACCTCCGCGCCCGTCTCCCGATAGCTCTCCCAGTTGTCGCGCACGGAGCAGAGTTGCTTCGTGCACACGGGCGTCTCGTCGCCGGGATAGAACAGCAGCACGACGACGCGCCCGCGCTGCGCGGACAACTGCCACTCCGCGCCGTCCGTATCGTGCAGGATGAAGTCGGGCGCTTGCGACCCGACGGCCGCCGCCTCCACTTTCGCTCTACTCATGCTCGCTTTTCTCCGTGCCGCATTCCGTTCTTGCCGCGCAGGCGTCTCAGAGCGCGGCGCAGCAGGAAGATGATCGTGTTGAGGACGAGGACGAACACGACGAACCACACGACGAGCACGAGCCAGCCGCCCGCGCCGGGGTCTGTGTTGTCGAAAATAGTCCCAAGTCCCATGTCGAAAAAAGTCCCAAATCCCAAATCCCAAGTCTTAAAGTTTCAAGTTACAACTCCCTCTTTCATCGCACTTCGCTCGTCGCCTCTGACCTGTCGCTCATCTCTTAAACTTGTCACTCGTCACTTGTCACTCGTCACTGTTCCTGAAAGTCTCTGATATCTTTGAAAGGCGTCGAGGGGTCTGTGAAGTCGGGGCGGTAGTAATGCGAAGCGCCGTCGTATTCTTGCATCCAGCCTTCTTCCATGCCGAGGTCTTCGAGGGCGGAGACGGCGCGCATCCATTCGGTTTCGGTGATGCGGCGCGACAGCAAAGTGTAGCGTTCGTCCGTGGCGGCGCGGTTCGTGGCGTAATACTGCGCCATGAGCGAGACGGCGACGCGCGGGCTGAGCGCGTCTTTGATCCAGCGGAGCGAATCGCGTATCCCTGCGAGATCGTTCGGCAGGACGAGCAGGCGTACGACGAGGCCGCGGCGAAGCAAGCCCGCCTCGTCGAACTGGAGCGCATCGCCCGTCTGCCGGTACATCTCGGCGAGAGCGCGGCGCGCGTGCTCCGTGTAGTCTTGAACTTTTGAATAGGCGTAGCCGTCGGCCGAGTCGGCGTATTTGAGATCGGGGAGATACACGTCGACTATCCGGTCGAGCAGGCGCAGGACTTCGACCGAATCGTAGGCGTTCGTGTTGTAGACGATGGGCAGGCGCAAGCCTTGTTCGGCGGCAAGGAGGACGGCGCGCGCTAGCTGCGGGGCGAAGTGTGTGGGCGAGACGAAGTTGATGTTGTGGCAGCCGCGCGCCTGTAGTTCGAGCATCATCGAGGCGAGGCGTTCGTGCGTCACTTCGTTTTTGATCTGCTCGCGGTGCGTCTGCGAGATTTGATAGTTCTGGCAATAGACGCAGCGCAGGTTGCAGTTGCCGAAAAAGATGTTGCCCGCCCCGTGCGTGCCCGTCAGCGCGGGTTCTTCGCCGAAGTGCGGCGTGTAGGAGGAGACGATGGGCAGGCGTCCGGAATAGCAGGCGGCGATCTCGTCCGCCAGACGATTGTTGAGACAATCGCGCGGGCAGACCGTGCAGCGCGCGAGCAAGGCTTCCAATGCCTCGACGCGCGCGCTGAGTTCGCCCGACTCGAAGAGCGCGAGATATGAAGGCGCGTGTGTTGGCGGCGGCGTCTGTGTCTTCATGGGCGTGGTTTGACTCTCAAACGATAGTGCGGGCTTTGGTGGCGCGCGGCGAGTTCCGAGGGCGCGTAGTGTTTGCCGAGATGCCAGATGAAGTCCATCTCGGCGCGCAGCGAGGCGAGGGCCAGACGCGCCTCGAAGATCAGGGTGATGCTGCCGTAGAAGAGAAACGACGCGCCGACGAGTCCCATCACGACGGGGACGAAACTGAAACGCGTGCCGACGAAGGCGACGATGCCGATGGCGACGCTCGTGGCGACGAACAGGCCGAGCGCCATGTAGAAGACGGTCATGCTGCGTTGGAGTATGCGCGCGCGGCTCGTCAGTTTGTCGAGCTGGTTGAACATCATGGCGCGGCGTTCTTCGATGAGGTCGAGTTCGCAACCGGGCGCGGCCAGTTCCTCGAAGCGGTCGGAGAGCGCGCGCACGCGATCCACGACGCGCCCCAGACGCGTGGAGGTGGAGAGAATGAGCGCGCCGCACGCCGAGATCAACACGGCGGGCGTAATCATGGCCGTCAGGACGGCGAGCGCGGAAGAGAGCGGTTCCATGGCGTCTAAATTTTAGTATCGAACTGTAAGGATAGTTATAACGCCCGCCCGCGACGGCGGGCAACCGGCCGCGCGCTCGTTCCCGGTCGACGCGCCGCAAAAAAACTGCGCGCCGCCGGGCAAACAGTTGCACGCGCGCGCGACAAGTTGTGCTATGCTCCGCCGCAAAACCGAGAGCGCAAAATTTAATAACTTGATTCAGGGAATCTTCAAAGGCTGGCACTCCGCTCGCGGCGAGAGGCGCGCGGAGTCTCAAAAGCCTCTTCACATCGAACAAGGAGCATAAGTGATGGCTGACAAAGCGAAGGGCGGGAACCGGGAAGACAGAGACGACCTGACGAGCGGCATTATCATCGGCGACTCGGACGACACGGCGACGGGCGGCGGCGGCGGCGGCAACTCCACGGACGCCGAGAGCGACCGCGAACCCGTGGCCGACAACGGGCGACTCGACGCGGCCGAGCGCGCCGATGCGCGTGCCGCAGGAGAAGGCGATGGTGGTGGCGGCGGCGATGCGGGCGGCACTGATAACATCGGCGGCGAAAGGGGCACGGGCAACGCCGAGACCGGCGGCGCGGACGATGCGGGCGATGCGGGAACTCACGGCGGCACGGCCATCGGGCGCGCGACCGGAGTGACGGCCGGCGGTGGCGGCGGCGCGTCAGGTGGCGGCGCGGGCAGTGCATCAGGTGGCGGCGGTGGTTCGTCGTCCGGTGCGGGCGGCGGCGCGTCGAAGGGCACGAGCGGCAAGGGCAAGCAGGGCGGCGCGTCGGGCGCGAAGGGCGCGGAGGCTTCGCGCGCGGGTGGCGGCGGCAGTCGCACGGACGGGGCGAACAAAGGCGGCGCGGCCGGGCGTAAGAACAAAGGCGGCGGCACTGAGGGCGGGCAGAGCAGCGCGGGCGCGGCCTCGAAGGGCACGGCCACGAAGGGCGGCGCGAAAGGCGCGGGCGGTGGCGGCGCGGGCAAAGGTTTACATGGCGGCGGCGGCGCAAAGAAGGGCGGCGGCGGCGCTGCGCGCACGGGCGGCGCGGATACGGGCACGGGCGGCGGCACGAAAGGCGGTGGCGGCGTCGGCGCGCTCAAACGCGGCGCGGGCGCGGCTGCCTCAGGCGGCGCGACGACAGAGACGCGCGGCGGCGCGTCGGGCGGCACGGGCGGCCCCTCTGCGGGCGCGGGCAAGAGCGGCGCGGCGCGTGCGACCGCGACGGGCGGAGGCAAAGGCGGCGGGCGCGCGCAGACGGGCGCGGCCGGAAAGAGCGGCCCGAAGCGCGACACGGGCGGCAAGAAGAATAAGCTGCCGTCGAAGTCGGGCGGCAAGGGCAGCCCGAAGGGCGGCGCGAACAAAGGCGGCACGGGCGGCGTCGCCCAAGGCGCGGGGAAAAATCGCGGCGCGTCGGGCGCGGCCGGAGGGCGCGGCGGTGGCGGCGCGAAAGGCAGCGCGAAGAAGGGGAACAAGGGCGGCAAAGGCGGAGGCTCAGGCCAGAATGCGGGTTCAAAGAAACCCGACGGTAAAAGTAGACGCTGATCAAGACCTCTTAACCTCGGTCGCGGAGACCACCGGACGCGTCGCCGCCAAAGTCTCGAACGTCATCGGCAACTTGACCGGCGCGCTCAGAAAGGGACGCAAGAGTTGAATTGACGTTCCAGCCGATTAAAGAGCGTCCGCCTCCTTCAAACATCAGCGCGCCGTCCGATGACGAAAGCAGCAAAGCTTTCAACATCGGACGGCGCGCTTTCTTTATAAGATGATCCGCTGATAACGAAAGATATTCCATCCCTAACAAAAGATGTCCTATTTATAACGAAAGATGATCTACGGTTAACAAGAGAAGAGCCACAGTTAACAAAAGATGAACTACGGTTAACAAAAGATAATATGCTTCTAACAAAAGATGATCCGCTGTTAACGAAAGATAATGTGCAATTAACGAAAGATGAAGTGCTTGTCATTAAAGATGGCGCGCTTCCGCTGCAAGCCGCTCGAATTAGAGAATAGTGTGGTCGTGTCGGGCTTTGCTCTCTGCGTCCCTCTGCGTCTCCGCGCACTCTGCGTTGAATGCTTGATTAACTCAGGTTGACGCAGAGGCGCAGAGAGAGATGACGCAGAGCACGCAGAGGGTTCAACTCCCGACACCATCCGCTTCGATTAGAGGTTGAACTGCACGAGCCGAAAGGGTAAAAGTTAAAAGGGCAAAGGCAAGGGGAAAGGGAACGAGCGAAACCTTTCCCCTTTTTCCTTTCCCCCTTCTCCTTACTTCTTATGCGCCTGTGGCTCTCCAAAAATAGCGAAGTGCCGATCCGCGAGCAGTTGACGACGCAGATCATGCTCGGCGTCGTGAGCGGCGACCTCAAGGCGGGTCAACGCCTGCCGAGCACGCGCGAACTCGCGCGCCGCTTCCGCATCCACGCCAACACGGTCAGCGCTGCCTACGGCGAACTCGAACGGCGCGGCTGGTTGGACGCGCGCAAGGGCAGCGGCGTCTACGTGCGCGAGTTCTCACAAGGAGAGCGCGAACTCGATGCCGGGTTCGCGCTCGATCAACTGATCTCCGCTTTTCTCGAACGCGCGCGCGACGGCGGCTACTCGCTCACCGAAGTGCAGGAGCGCGTCAAACGCTGGCTCGAATTTCAACCGCCCGACCACTTTCTCGTCATCGACTCGGACGACGAACTGCGCGAGATTCTCGTCGCCGAGATCGAAGAGGCGACCCGCTTTCGCGTGCGCGGGATGAGCGCCGACGCTTGCGCGCGCGAGGGGCTTCCGGCGGGCGCGGTGGCCGTCGCGCTCTACGGGCGCGAGTCGGACGAAGTGCGCGCCTCCTTGCGCGCCGACACCAATCGCATGATCCTGCTCCATTCGCGCAGCATCCCCGAATCGCTCGCCGCTTCGGAGCGCCCCGCGCCCGACGCGCTCTTGGCCGTCGTCTCGCGCTGGCCTGAGTTCTTGCGTTGGGCGCGCACGGTGCTCGTCGCCGCAGGCATCGACCCGGCCGCCTTGAACTTTCGCGACGCGCGCGCCGAGGGCTGGCAGCGCGGTTTGACTTCAAGCGCCTTCGTCATCACCGACGCGCTCACCGCGCGACAATTGCCGCCCAACTGCACGCCGCGCGTCTTTCGCATGATCGCCGATTCGTCGCTCGACGAACTGCGCCGCTTCGTCAAAGACTTCCTCACGCGCTAACGCTCGCGCCGTTGAGAGACGTGTGACGCTTCGGGAAGTCGCACAAATTCCTAGCCGCGCCTTCGCCGCTTGTTCTATATTTCGCTTGGTCGCGCCCGCCTTATTTGCAGGGGCGGCGCGCGTTAAAGGAGGTGGGAGGATTTGGTCAGGCGAACGCTGGTCGCAATTCTCACGCTCGCGCTGCGCGTCTTCTTCCGGCGCATCGAGGTGAAAGGTTTAAGACACGTCGGGCGCGAAGGCGCGGCCGTCTTCGTCTTGAATCACCCGAACGGGCTGGTCGATCCGGTCTTCCTCTTGTGCTATGCGCCGCGCCGCGTCTCGTTTCTCGCCAAAGCCCCGATCTTCCGGATGCCCGTCATCGGCTACTTCGCGCGCAAACTCGAAGCCATCCCCGTCTATCGACGGCAGGACGAAGGCGCGGACGTGTCGCGCAACCGGGAGACTTTCGCGCGTGCGCGCGCGCTACTGCGCGGCGGCGGCACGCTCGCCATCTGCCCCGAAGGCGTCTCGCACAGCGACACGAAACTGCGCCCCTTGAAGACCGGCGCGGCGCGCATCGCGCTCGGCGTCGTCGCGGAAGACCCCGCGCTCGAACTCAAGATCATCCCCGCCGGTCTCTACTACACGGCCAAGACCGCGTTTCGCAGCGCCGCTCTCTTGCGTTTCGGCGCGCCCATCCGCGTCGAACCCGTCGCACCGGATGCGGACGGCGAACCGCCCGCCGCAGCCGTCCGCGCTCTCTCGGCGCGCATCGAAGCGGCCTTGCGCGAAGTGACTTTGAACGCCGAGCACGAACAGGCGCTCGCCGTCTCCAAACGCGCCGAGAGAATTTTCTCGGCCGCCGCCGCCAACGCCGAAGACGGCGACGCGAAACGCGACGCGCCGAGTCTCGCCGGGGAAGTCGAATTGCAGCGCCGCTTCCTCGCGGGCTACGCCTTCCACTTCGAGCGCTCGCCCGAACGTCTCGCCGCGCTGCAAGCGCGCATCGAACGCTACGAAGAAGAACTCCGGCAGGCGGGCGTCGATCTGGAAGATTTGTCCGCGCCCGCCGCCACGGCCAAAGAAGTTGCGCGCTACTTCTTCACGCGCGTGTTGCCTGCGCTCTACTGGTTTCCCGTCGCCCTCTTCGGCATCCTCGTCCACTACCCAGCTTATAAACTCGCGGGCTTCATCGCCGTCGCGGTCGCGCGCCGCAGCGACGACATCGTCTCCACGATCAAACTCGTCGCCGCGATGCTTTTGTTTCCGCTGACGTGGGGCGTCGTCGCCGTTTTGTTCTACTATCTGGCGGGCTGGCCGGGCGTCTTGTTCGCCGTCGTCGCCGCGCCCGTCTCGGCCTACGTCGCGCTGCTCTTTTTTGAAAAGCTCGACGGCTTCATCGGCGGCGCGCGCGCCATCCGCTTCTACCTGACGCGCCGCTGGTTCTTCAAAGAACTGCTGGTCGAACGCAAACGCCTGCGCGAAGAGATGATCGCGCTCGGCGAAGAAGCCGCCGCCGCCACGGAAGCCACGCAGGAGGCCGCCGCCACGGAAGCCGCCACCACGGCGCAAGCGACGGTGATGCCCTCCGCGCCCACACGTCATACAATCTGACGCGAAACTTCTATGCCTGTAGATGAACATTCGCCGGCGGCCGACGACCCACGACGCGAGAGCGGCGCGGCCGACGCAGCCGACTCGAACACACGCAGCGACGCGGCCAACTCCAACACAGGCGGCAGCGCGGCCGACTCGAACACGCGGGTCGGCGCAGGCGACTTCAACGTCGAAGTGCTCGCGCGGCTCGCGCAACTCGAACGCGCCTTCGGCGAACAGTCCGCGCGCATCAACTCGCTTGAGCGCCGACTCGGCCTCGTCAAATACCAGCCGAAGCCGCAAGCGTCCGAACGTGTCGAGCCGCGCGTCTCCGGCGATGCGGCGCGCGGCGCAGACGAGAGGGCGCGTGGCGAAGACGAGAATCACGGCGCAGAGGCGCGGCGCGACCCGCGCCTTCATCCCGGCACGGACGCGCCGAACGAATCGGCCGCCGAGGCCGCGCACGACAGTACAAACATACCTTTCGGCACGCCGCCGCGCACCGGCGCGTGGCGACAAGAAGCGGGCACGAGCGCGCAAGAAGGCGCGGCGGCGCGCGGCGGCATCCACACCGCAAGCGATGCGGGCGCGAGCGGCGCACATGCGAGCGGCGCGCGTGCGGCTGATGCGGCGGGCGAGACTCCAGCGGCGGCGGACTCCGGCATCCTGCCCACGCGTCGCGATCTGGAACAACTGATCGGCGGCGGTCTCTTCAAGTGGGTCGGCGTCATCTTCGTCGCGCTCGCCGTCGGCTTCTTTCTCAAAATCGCGCTCGACCGCGAGTGGATCGGAGCGCGCGGCCAAGTCCTGCTCGGCGCGCTCGCGGGCGTCGGGATTCTCACGCTCGGCGAACGCCTGCGCGCGCGCGGCTATCGCAGCTACGCCTATGTGCTCTCAGGCGGCGGCATCCTCATTCTTTATCTCACCGTCTACGCCGCGCGCGTCTTCTACGAACTCGTCGATGTGCTCCCGGCCTTCGTCTTGATGATCGCCGTGACGACGACCGCCGTCTTGCTCGCCGCGCGCCACAACGCCTACGCCATCGCCGTGCTCGGCCTGATCGGCGGCTTCATGACGCCCGCGCTGCTCTCGACCGGCGTGGACAACCAGATCGGTCTGTTCGGCTACGTCGCGCTCCTCGACGCGGGCGTGCTCGCGCTCGCCTACTTCCGGCGCTGGCGCAGTCTCAACCACCTCGCCTTCTACGCGACCGTCCTGACCTTCGCCGCGTGGTACTTCACTTATTACGAAGAGTGGAAACTCTGGCGCACGCTCTTTTTCCTGACGCTCTTCTTCCTCATGTTCAACGCGCTCGGCGTCGTCTACAACGTCATCAGACAGAGACCGGCGCGCTGGTTCGACATCTCGCTCATCATCTCGAACGCTACGCTCTTTTTCGCGGCCAGTTACGAATTGTTGGAGACGACGCACCACACCATCCTCGGCTCTTACGCGCTTCTGTGGTCTGGCTTCTACGTGCTCCTGTTTTACTTCACCTACCAGCGCCACCGCGCCGACAAACTGCTCGCGCTCTCTTACGTCGGCGCGGCCGCCACCTTCTTCACGCTCGCCGCCGCCATTCAACTCGAACAGCACTGGGTCACCATCGCGTGGGCGATGGAGGCTTTGATGCTCACCTGGATCGGCCTCGGCGCGGACACGGATGCGCCGCGCCGCGTGGCGCTTCCGGTCTTCGCCTTCGCCTTGCTTCGTTGGTTCACGATTGACGCGGCCGGGTTTTCGACGGACGCGGCGGGCGCGTTGATCCCGCTCGTCAATGCACGCGCCCTGTCCGCCGCCGCCATCGTCGCCGCGCTCGCCGGAGCGGTCTGGCTCTATCGCCGCGACGGGGAAAAAGTTGAACGCGGGGAGCGAGAGATTATCAGCACCGTCTTCATCCTCGCCGCGAACGTGCTCGCGCTGACGCTGCTCACGTTGGAAATCAACAGCTACTTTATCGCGCGCGCGGGCGCGCTCGGCGTCGATCCGGCGAGCTACGAATGGCAGGGAGGTTTGGAGAACTCGCGGCAGTTTAGTTTGACGGTGCTCTGGGCTTTCTACGCGCTGGCCGTGCTCGTCGTCGGCGTGCGGCGCAACATGCCCGTGCTGCGCTACGCCGCGCTCGCGTGGCTCGCCGTGACGGGCGTGAAGATCGTCGTCGCGGACGCGGGCTTCTACAACGCCGCGTGGCATCTGCCGCTCGCCAATCAGACCTTCGCCGCCTTTGCCGCCTACGTCGCCGCGCTCTGGTACGCCGCGCGGCTCTACGCGCGCCCGAACAAAATCGACGAAGCGGAGCGGAGCGTCATTCTCCCCGCTCTCGCCGTCACCGCCAACATCTACGCCCTCGCCGCGCTCAGTCTGGAAGCGACGGGCTATTTCGAGAAACTGATCCAAGCGGGCATGGCGGCGGGCGCGAACGTGCGCGACCTGCGTCTGGCGCAAGGACTCTCGCTCTCGCTCGTCTGGACGCTCTACGGCGGCGCGATGTTACTCTACGGACACCGGCGCGCGAATCGCCTGCTGCGCCTCTCGGCCTTGCTGCTCTTGACGGCGACGGCCTTCAAAGTCTTCTTCCTCGATCTGGCCGTGCTCGAAAAGTTCTATCGCATCGTCTCGTTCCTCGTGCTCGGCGCGATCCTGCTCGCCGTCTCCTTCCTCTACCAACAGAAACAGAGCGCGGCGAAGGCGGAGGGAGACGACGGTTGATGAGCGAGTTGAGCGAGATGGTCGCCACGGTCGAACGCGCAGGCTTCGCCGTCGTGCCGGGCGTGATGAGCGATGGGCAGATTGCGCGTGCCGTCTCAGCGATTGAGCGGGCGAGGGTTTCCGGAAGCGCGCGGCGTCGTCGAGGCGGCGTCGTGTATGCACTGCGCAATCTGCTCGAAGACGTGCCGGAGTTGCGCGAGTTGGTTGACGAGACGCGCGTGTGCGGCCTCGCCTCCGCCGTGCTGGGCGCACCGGCTTTCATCGTGCGCAGCATTCTATTTGACAAGACGCCGGAGGCGAACTGGAAAGTGGCCTGGCATCAAGACCTCTCCATCGCGGTGCGACACGCGCGCAGAGACGCCGAAGGCTTCGGCGGGTGGTCTGAGAAGGCGGGCGTCGTGCACGTCCAACCGCCGGTGAAAGTTCTGGCGGGCATGCTCGCCATCAGGCTCCATCTGGATGCGAGCGAGTCGGCGAACGCGCCGCTCAGAGTCGTTCCCGGTTCACACCTGCGAGGCCGCTTGCACGCTGAGGCCATCTCGCGCCTCGTCGAAAACTCCCGTCCCGTGTCATGCCTCGTCCCGCGCGGCGGCGCGTTGTTGATGCGGCCGTTGCTGCTGCATGCCTCTTCGGCCGCGCGCAATCCGGAGCAGCATCGTCGCGTCATTCATCTGGAATTTGCCGCCGCAGAGTTGCCCGCGGGTTTAGAGTGGTCAGGCGGCGTGCGACCGACAGCCTAGAGGGAAAAGTTTCATGTCGATTGCCGATTATCATTTCATCTCGCGTTGGAGGGTTGAGGCGACGTGCGAGGAAGTCTCGGACGTGCTCGCGAACGTCGAGGACTTGCGGCGCTGGTGGCCTGCGACCTATCTGGACGTGCGGGTCTTGGAAGAGGGCGACGCTCAGGGTGTGGGAAAACTGGTCAGCCTGCACACGCGCGGTTATCTGCCTTACAGCCTGCGCTGGCAGTTTCGCGTCACCGAATCGCGCTACCCTTACGGCTCGACGCTCGAAGCCATCGGCGACTTACAGGGGCGCGGCATCTGGACTTTCAAACAAGACGGCCTGCTCTGCGACATCACCTACGACTGGAAAGTGCGCGCGCGCAAACCCGTCGTCCGCGCCCTCTCGCTGCTGCTGCGCCCGCTCCTCGCCTCGAATCATCAATACGCCATGCGACGCGGCGAACAGAGTCTCAAACTCGAACTCGCACGACGCCGCGCACGCTCCCCCGAAGAAGCCGCGCGCATCCCGCCGCCGCCGACGAAATAACGATGAACGATGAACGATGAAGTAAAAGCAACTGGCTTTCCGTTCATCCTTCATCCTTCATCGTTTCTCCTTCATCTTTCCCGTGAGCATCAGGGCGACCATTTTGTAGTCGGCGGCGAAAGACCAGAGCGGGTGTTTGAAGGTGGCGGGGCGATTGTGTTCGATGAAGAAGTGGCCGACCCACGCGGCGGCGTAGCCGGTGGCGAGCGCGGCGGGCAGCCAGCGCCAGCGCCCCTTTGCCACGAGCGCGACGGCGAGGCCGGTGCTCGTGATCGTCCCGGCCGCGTGCAAGAGGCGCGTCGCGGGGCGGCTGTGCTCGGCCAGATAGTGCGGCCAAAAGTCGGCGAAAGATTTCAACTCTTGTTCGGTCATCTCCGGTTTCTCCGTCAACAGACAAAGACTCGCGCCTCACTCGTCTTCCACGCATCGTTTAACTCAATGCGCGGCGACCGGCTTTCCCGTCAATCGAATTGGCCGCGCGTCGCCGCCGCTATTTCGCTGACGAGAACAGGCGTTGATAGTCGTCCGCGCGCGCGGGGTCGAGACGCGCGAGTTGTAAATTCTCTTCGACGTGCGCGCGGCGGCTCATGCCGACGAGCGCGGTGGTGATGCCGGGCGTGGAGCGCGTGAACTGGATGGCCGTGAGCGCGTCCGAAGCGAGCGCGCCGAGCGGCTCGCGTATCTCTTCCGACAGGCCGCGCGCCACCTTGCCCTGCAAGATCGACGCGCTCGCGACGACCGTGACGCCGAGCGCACGCGCCGCTTCGAGCAGAGACACGTGTGCGCCCTGAAAACTCTGGTTCGCGTGGACGAGCGCTTCGGGCATGGCGAGGTTGAAGGGCAGTTGGACGAAGCGGAAGTGATGACTGTCGCCGCCCGCCGCCGCGCGTGCGAGTTCAATCATGCGTTCGAGCGCGTGCGAGCCGCGCTCGCCGGGCGCGGTGCGAAAGCCGTTCCAAGTCGCCACGCCGTAGTGTCTGATCTTGCCTTCGGCCACGCTCTGTTCGAGTTGCGTAAAGGCCGCCGCGAGGCGCGTCTCGAATTCCTCGCGCGAGACGACGCCGAGTTGCGTCTCCGGGTTGTGGATGTAGTAAACGTCGATGGTCGCCAGTTGCATGTTGCCAAGCGACTGTTCGATCTGGTGCGCGAGATAGCGCGGCGTCATGCAATGGCTGCCCGCCGCGATGTCCGACGGCTGCACGATGCCCGTCCGGATGAAAGTCTCTTCGATGTAGCGGCGCACGCCCTCTTGTCCTGCGGGCGGGTCTGTGTCGAAAGGAATGTAGCCGCCCTTCGTGCAGACGACGATCTCGTCGCGGCTCGCGCGCCCGTCGTCGAACAAGCCCTGCAAGGCCGCGCCGATGGCACGTTCGCTGCGCTGGAAACGATAGTTGGCCGCCGTGTCGATGAGGTTCGCGCCGAGTTCGACGGCGCGCTCGACCGCTTCGGTGTAGCGCGCGTCGGTCTCGGCGTCGGGCTTGCCGAGATACGTGCCGATGCCGAGCGAAGAGAGCCACAAATTTTGTTCCAACCGGAAATGACCGGCGGCCACGCCCGACTCGCGCTGCAAACGCTCGCGATAACGCGC
This sequence comes from Pyrinomonadaceae bacterium, assembly GCA_036387235.1. GTDB lineage: Bacteria > Acidobacteriota > Blastocatellia > Pyrinomonadales > Pyrinomonadaceae > JAIVJZ01. The sequence goes on along the minus strand of DASVUD010000028.1, from coordinate 371,316 downwards.
CGTCCCTTGCGTCGTCGCATAACCTGTAATGGACATTGTTCAAATCTCCGATTTGAAAGTGACAAGTGACGAGTGACAAGTGACGAGTTGGAAAACAGCGAATCGTGAATTGCGCTCAACCGGCGGCGCAAGTCTTAGGTTCAATAGAAGAAAGCGGTTTTAAGTCTATCCACGATTAACGGTCACGGCTTTTGCTCGTCACTCGTCACTTGTCACTCGTCACTGTTTTCAGAACTATAAGCGGCGCGGGCGCGGGGCGGCAAGAATATTTCAGTGAAGCGCGCGAGTTGTGATAGTTTGAGCCAAAGTGTGACATGAACGAAACACCGGAAAAGGGAAGGCGCGAAGAGGACGCGACGCGGGCGGGCAAGGCGGACGACGACGGCGTGCGCGCCTCTTCGCTCGACATCGCGGACGAGGCCGTGGCGGAACTCGCGGCGCGTGCCGTCGCGCTGGTGTCGGAGTATTTCCGCGACGTGTCGGCCGCGCCGGTCTTGCGCTACACCGGGGCGACGGAGTTGGCCGCGCAGTTCGACGCGCCTTTGCCCGTCGCGCCCGGTGCGCTCGAAGAGTTGTTTGCTGACTGCCGGCGCATCTTCGAGGGCAGCCGCCACAGCGGACACCCGCGCTTCTTCGGCTACGTCGCTTCGCCCGCGACGCCCATCGGCGCGTTCGCAGACCTCATCGCCTCGGCGCTCAACCAAAACGTTCCCGCGTGGCGCTCCGCGCCCACGGCCACGCACGTCGAACACACGGTCATCCGCTGGCTCGCCGCGCTCATCGGTTATGGAGGGGACGCGCGCGGCTTGTTGACGAGCGGCGGTTCGATGGCGAACTTGAACGCGCTCTACGTCGCGCACCGCACGAAGGCGCGCGGCGACGTGTCGCGAAAGGGTTTGTGGCGCGAGGCGCGACCGGCAACCGTCTACGTCTCGGATCAGGCGCATATGTCGATTGCCAAGGCGGCCGGCATCCTCGGACTGGGGCGCGAGCAGGTGCGTGTCGTCGAGTCGGACGAAAACTTTCGCATGGACGTGCGACGTTTGCGCGCCGCAGTCGAGCGCGACCTGCGTGATAACTTCGAGCCGTGCTGCGTGGTGGCGAGCGCGGGCACGGTCAACACGGGCGCAATCGATCCGCTCGCCACAGTCGCCGCAGTCGCGCGCGAATATGATCTCTGGTTTCACGTAGACGGCGCATACGGCGCGCTCGCTGCCGTGGACGCCTCGAAGCGCGCTCGCTTTGCCGGACTCGACGCGGCCGATTCCGTCGCGCTCGACCCGCACAAGTGGCTCTACACGCCGGTCGATTGCGGCTGCTTGCTCTTTCGCGACGCGGCGCGCGTGCGCGCGGCGTGGGCGGAGAGCGAGGCCGACTACATCAAAATTTTTGAAGAGAGAACGGACGAGTCATACGCCTTCTTCGACTACGGCGTGGAGCTCTCGCGTCGCTTCCGCGCGTTGAAAATCTGGATGCTCCTGCGCTACTACGGCGCGCAAAAAATCGTCAACGCGATTGCGGACGACAACACGCTGGCGGACTATTTCGGCGCGCGCGTCCGTGCGTCCGAAGACTTTGAACTGCTCGCGCCGGTTGAGTTGAGCATCTGCTGTTTTCGTTACGTGCCCACGGCAGCGCGTGCGCGTTTGGATTCCGTGGACGCTTTGGAGCGCGCGCGCGCCGAAGCGGAAGTGAACGAGTTGAACGAGCGCATCATGCGTGCGGTGCAGCGCGGCGGGCGCGCTTACGTGTCGAACGCCTCGCTGCGCGGCCGCTTCGCCCTGCGCGCCTGCATCGTCAACTTCCGCACGACGCGCCGCGACATCGACGCCACGCTCGACATCATTCGCGAGACGGCGCGCGAAGTGTGAGGGGAAGAAAATTTTTTCACGCAAAGGCGCTGGAGGCGCAAAGAAGAAGAAGACGCTAAAGAAGATGACACTTAAGGTTGCTGACTGTTTCGCCTCTTTCCATTTTCCTTTCTGCCCTACTTTGCGCCTCCAGCGCCTTTGCGTGAGCCTTACCCGTTCGTTACTGTTAAGTTGAAATGGTGAAGACTTCGAGCAAACGCGCGCAAGGGAAAGACGGGGGCGGCAACCGTTACGAACGCGAACTCGGCGTGGCCGTCTCTCTGGCGCGCGCGGCGGGCGCGGCCGCGCTCGCGCATTACGGCGGCCCCTTGCGCATCGTTCACAAGAGCGAGAACGACGACCCCGTGACGCAGGCCGACACGGCCGCCAACGATGTCATCGTCTCCGGTCTCCAGCGCGAGTTCGCGGCCGACGGACTCCTCTCCGAAGAGACGCTCGACACCGTGCGGCGTCTCAGCCTCGCGCGCGTCTGGATGGTCGATCCGCTCGACGGCACGAAGGGCTTCATCGAAGGCAACGGCGACTTCGCCGTGCAGATCGGTCTGGTCGAAGACGGCACGCCCGTCGCCGGCGTCGTCTATCAACCCGTCCCCGACGTGTTGCACTACGCGGCGCGCGGCGCGGGCGCGTGGGTCGTGCGGCCGGAGACCGAGCCGGAGCGTCTGCGCGTCTCCGGCGAGACGAAGTTCGCGCGGATGCGTCTGGCGGCGAGCCGCAATCATCACAGCCCGCGCATGAGCGCCGTGATGCGCGCGCTCGGTTTGCGCGAAGAGATCAGGCGCGGCTCGGTCGGCATCAAGACGGGACTGATTGCCGAAAGGCAGTGCGACCTCTACATACATCTCTCGCCGCGCACGAAGCACTGGGACACCTGCGCGCCCGAAGCCATCCTCACCGAAGCCGGAGGACGCCTGACCGACCTCTGGGGCGTGCCCTTGCGTTACAACACGGAGGACGTGCAGAACCGCAACGGCCTCGTCGCCGCGAGCGGCGCGGCGCATCCGCTCATCATCGCGCGCCTCGCCCCGCTCCTCGACGAATTCGGCCGCACGCGCGTCTAGCGCACATCGGCTTTCAGTTTCGCTTCGTCTTGACAACTACCGCGCGCGAATTTTTTTGACAGTTCGGATGCGCCGCGTTAGCATCTGCGGCGCGCGAACGCCCCGAAACGCGCCCACTCGACTCAACTCGACTCTGACGCGCCGCTCCGGCGAAGCGCGGCCTCACCCGCCGACGCGCGCCGCTGTAACTTTCGACGTGAACCTCCGCTCCAAACTCTTGTTGCTTTTCGTCGCCGGACTCCTCGTGCCGGTCTTGCTCGCCGGTTGGCTGTTGTATCTAAGCAGCCTCGGCGTCGTCGAAGGGATGCTGCGCGAGGAAGTGGAGACGGAGGCCGTGCGCGCCGCACGCGACGTGGAATCCGCTCTGCGTGCGCGCGAAAGCGACTTGAGCCGTCTGGCGCAGTCGGGCGCGCTCGGCGATTACGCGCGCGGCGGTGCGGCGCAATCGGCGGCGGCCACGACGGGGCGCAATTCATCCGCGACAAATGAACGAGCCGGAGCGGGCGGCGAAAGGGACAGAGTGGGCGTGGAGACGGGCGGCGCGGGCGTGCCTGAGTCGGCGCAGGCGGTCGTCTCCGATTTCGTTTCGCACTATCGTGATTACTACTCGTCCGTCACGCTCGTCGGCGCGCCGGGGGCGGGACGCGCGCCGCTGCGCGTCGAGCCGCCGGAGGCAAGCGGCACGTCGCCGCGCGTGTTGCCGGGCGAGATGATGCCCGGACAGTCGCCCGTGGACGAGCGGGTCTGGACGGCGACGGAGCCGAGGCCGCTCGCGTCAAACGTGACGCGCGGCACGAACGGCACGATCTGCATCGTCTACACAGTGCCCGTCTTCTCCACCGGCGGCGCACGAGCCGCGCTCGTCGCCGAACTGAAGCTGGACGCGCTCTTGCAAGACGCGGGGCGCGAGGCCAGCGCCGCCGCGAAGCCGGCCTCTCCGAATACGTCGCGCGCTAGCGAGGCGGCGCAACCGGCGCGCCTGCTCGTCGTGCTCGACGGGACGGGGCAGATCGTCCATCACACCAACCACGCGCTCAAATATCAACCGGCATCCGTGGCGATGCCCTACTTTGAAGAACTCGCGCGCTCGATGCGGGCGGGACAGGCGGGCACGAGTTCCTACCACGTCCCGGCCGACGGCGCGCGCTGGCTCGCTTCGTACCGGCCGATTGCGGGCAGCGACCTCTCCGTGGCCGCCGCCGGAAATTACACGCGCGCCGTGGCCGGTCTGAAACGCGACGCCCTCACGTCGCTCCTGCTCCTGCTCGTCGTCGCGGGCGCGCTCATCGGTCTGGTCGTCGTCATCGTCACGCGCGCCGCGCGTCGCATCGAACGCGTGACGGAAGCGGCGGCCGCCATCGGCGCGGGCGATCTCAACCAGCGCATCGAAGTCAGCGCGCACGACGAGACGCACGCGCTCGCCGAAGGCTTCAACCGGATGAGCGACCGCTTGCGCGAATTGATCGCGCGCGAGGCGGAGACGCGGCAGTTTCAATCGTTCGTGCGCCTCTCGGCGATGCTCACGCACGATCTCAAAAACGCCATCACCGGCATGTCAATGCTCGTCACGAACATGGAGCGTCAATTTCATCGCGCCGAATTTCGTGAAGACGCCGTCACGTCGCTCCGGCAGGCGACCGAAAAACTCGGCTCGCTCGTCGCGCGCCTGAGCGAGCCGGTCAAGACCCTGAGCGGCGAATACAGACGCGCGCCGTATCCGGCCGACCTCGTCCCCGTCATTCGCCGCGTGCTGGCGGCGACGGCCGCACCGCGCGCCGACTTTTACGACATTCAAACCGAACTGCCCGACACGCTCGTCGCCCCCATCGACGCCGACCGCATCGAGCGCGTGGTGGAAAATCTCGTCGTCAACGCCTTCGAGGCGATGGGCGGCCGGGGCGGGCGTCTGACGGTGGCGGCGGGCATCGAGAGTCCGTCGCTCGTCTACTTCAGCGTCGAAGACACGGGGCCGGGCATGACCGAAGATTTCATGCGCACACGCCTGTTCCACGCCTTCGCCACGACGAAAAAGCGCGGCATCGGGCTGGGCCTCTACACTTGCCGCGAGATCGTCGAGTCGCACGGCGGCCGGCTCGAAGTTAAATCGAAGCTAGGCTCTGGCACGCGCTTTCGCGTCGTGCTACCATCCATTCCGCTCATGGCCTCACATGCCCGCTCGGCCGAGAAGCCTTCCCAAGCGAAGACTAGTGCGAAGACGGGCGCGGCCAATTGAGCTTGTCCCCTTCGCTTCAAAGCGCACATTAAAACTTAACGTTCGCAAACACGACCCCTTCGGCCTGCGCCCCCCCGGCAGGCGGCGGCCAAGGACGAGCTATCATCTTTCCACATGCAAGCAGGCACAGCTTCGACGAGCGAACAGACGGCGCAACGGACGCCGGACAAAGCGACCGTGCTCGTCGTTGACGACGATCAAGTGCTCAGGCGTCAACTCTTCTGGGCGCTCGACACCGAGCACCACGTTCTCGAAGCCGACTCGCGCACCTCGGCCATCGCGCAGTTGCAAACCGGGCGCGTCCAAGTCGTCTTGTGCGACCTGCACCTGCCGCCAGACCTCGACGGCATCAGCGAAGGTCTCGCCGTCATCGAAGCGGCGCGCGCCGCGCGTCCGAGCATCCCCGTCATCGTCATCACCGGCAGCAACTCGCGGCAGACGGCGCTTGAAGCCATCCGCTGCGGCGCTTACGGCTTCTTCGAGAAACCTTTCAACGAGGCCGAGGTCACGCACATCGTCCGGCAGGCGGCGCGCGTCCGTCATCTCGAAGAAGAGAACTTGAAACTGCGCGCCTCGCTCCATGCCTGTCGCGGCTTCGGTCGTCTTTTGGGAAGTTCGCCCGCGCTCGAACGCATTATGAAACAGGCGCGCGCCGTCGCTGCGACGAGCGTGACCGTGCTCCTCGCGGGCGAAAACGGCACCGGCAAAGAGATGCTCGCGCGCGCCATCCACGAAGAGAGCCCGCGCGCCGAGGGGCCTTTCATCGCCGTCAGTTGCGCGGCGCTGCCCGAAGATTTGATCGAGTCGGAACTCTTCGGCCACGAGCGCGGCGCGTTCACCGGCGCGGCGCAGATGAAGATGGGGCGCTTCGAGTTGGCCGACGGCGGCACGCTCTTTCTCGACGAGATCGGCGAACTCAGTCAAGCCGTGCAGGTGAAATTGCTGCGCGTCCTGCAAGAGCGCGCCTTCGAACGCCTCGGGGGCACGAAGACTCTGAGCGTGGACATCCGCCTCGTCGCCGCCAGCAACCGTGACCTCGAACAAGAGGTTGAAGAGGGACGCTTCCGCCGCGACCTCTTCTATCGTCTCAACGTCGTGCCGCTGCAATTGCCCCCTCTGCGCGAACGCCGCGAAGACCTCCCCATCCTCGCCGCGCACTTCGCCGCCAAGGCCGCCGAGAAACACGGACGGCCGCCCGTCGCGCTCGACCCGCCGCTCATCGAAGCCTTGCAGGAATACGACTGGCCGGGCAACGTCCGCGAACTCGAAAATCTGATGGAACGCCTCGTCGTCCTCTCCACGGGCACGCGTCTCGGCACGGAGTTTCTGCCCGAAAAGATGCTGCACATACGTCGCCCCGCCGCGTCCACGGCCGGGGGCGGCGGCATCACCACCGCGGACGACGAAACCACGCTCGAAGGCGCGATGCATGCCCTCAAACGCCGCCTGCTCATCGGCGCGATGCAGGCCGAAGGCGGCAACAAAGCCGCCGCCGCCAAACGCCTCGGCATCAGCCGCTCCTACCTCCATCGCCTCATCGTCGAACTCAACATCACTGCGTAAAGGGATGAAGGCGGAGGGATGAGGGATGAATAAAGAAATCACTCGCTTACGTTGCGTGGTTTCCTGATTCATCCCTCATCCCTCCGCCTTCATCCCTTCGTCTGTCTCCTCCTGTCTACACAATCCGCCATGGTGTCTACTCCAGTTCACACTTGGCGTGTCGCCGCGCGAGGCGTTTCGTGCGGAAGTCGGCGCAAAAGGCGATTTCGCGTTCGTCTCGCTCAGTGGCACACGCGTTGCCATGGATATGAAGCGTAAGAGAGGAAGTGAGTTGAAAAGTTTTGAGAGTTGAAGGCAGGCGCGCTCCCGGTTGGCGAGCGCTGTAGATGGCGGAAAGGAAGCGCAGACGTTGAAACCGAAACTTCTCATCGTTGACGACGAGACCGCCATCCGACAACAGCTTTACTGGACGCTCTGCGACGAGTACGACGTGACGACGGCCAGCGACCTTCCCTCGGCCATGCGTCACGCGGAGCACTTCGAGCCGGTCATCTCCATACTCGATCTGCACATGCCGCCCGTGCTCGATTCGCCCGAAGTCGGCCTCCGCCTGCTCGACTATCTCAAGGAGCAGTGCCCGTCCTCGAAAGTCTACATCGTCAGTTCCGACGAGAGCATCGAGACGAAGAAAGCCTGTTTCCGGCAAGGCGCTGACGGCTTCCTCCCGAAGCCGCTCGACGTGGAGCAGTTGCTCACGACCGTGCGCCATTCGACGCTGGCCGCGCGGCTCGAAGCGGCTTGAGAATTTCGCGGAAACGAAATCGGCTTTTATTTCATATAGGATTAGGTGGTGAGTTTCTTGAAAGCGTTAACCAAACAGGTGAGACAGATGCCCGACGGCGAACTGACCCCCGCAGAGATACGCGGAGTGATGCTCCAACTGGCGCGCAAGCGGATTAGCGAACACGTCGCGCGCCCGGCCATCGAAGCTCTCAACAAGATTATGTGCGACGCCACGGCAGCCTCACAATTACTGCGCGGCGCACAAGGCAAGCACGGTCGTTGACAATTGGCTGTCCTCACGGTCGCAGGCGCGGCGACCCTCTTCCCCCTCTGTCGCCGCGCCGTTTGCCTCGGTTCTTTGAAAGATTTTACGAGTTCGGCTCTCGTCCCCTTCACGAGAGACCGTTGCGCTCCGCGCACATACGGTAACCCTTCTGCCGCCGCCCGGAGCCGAAGCCCCCGCTTCCTACATTTGACTCATTCCCAGAGTCGCGGGGGCTTCACCTTTTTTAGAGAGGTCAAAGGTCAGAGGTTAGAGGTCAGTTAAGACAATCCCATTGTTGACTGACCTCTAACTTTTAACCTCTGGCCTCTCATCGTTTTTACTGGCCTCTGACCTCTGACCTCTGACCTCTTCCGTTGTATAATAGTCGCACGATGAACGCATGAGTTGGCCGTCCGGTGTGGGCTGGAGACGCGTGCGCGCATCGCTTGTGATTATTATGAAATTTCTTCATCTCGCGGACATCCATCTGGGCTGCCGCCGCTACAACGTGGAGGAGCGCACGGCCGACTTCTTCCGCGCTTGGCGCGACGTGATCGCGCAGCACGCCATCCCGAACAAAGTTGACTTCGTCCTTATCTGCGGCGACTTCTTCAACTCGCGCAAAGTCGATCCGCAGGCGATGAACCACGCCATCATCGGCCTGCAAATGTTGAAAGACGAGGGTATCCCCGTCGTCGCCATCGAGGGCAATCACGACCAGCACGAATCGGACGCCGTCAACCGTTTCAGTTGGATGCGCTCGCTCTCGCAGTGGGGCTATCTCATCCTGCTTGAGCCGGACACGCGCGACGGCTTCAACCTCGTCCCGTGGAACGAAGAGGAACGCAGCGGCTCTTACATCGACATCGCGGGCGCGCGCATCTTCGGCACACACTGGTTCGGCACTTCGACGAACGCCGCCGTCCCGCTCGTCGTCGATGCGCTCAGGCGGGCGCGCGGCGAAGGGTTGTTCAATATCCTGATGCTGCACACGGACGTGGAAGGCCAACTCAACCGCCCGAACATCCCCGCGCTCTCCATCGCGCGCATGAAGGAACTGCGCTCGCTCGTCGATTACGTCGCGCTCGGCCACACGCACAAGCGTTTCGAGATCGAAGACTGGGCGTTCAACCCCGGCTCGCTCGAAGCCTGCACGATTGACGAGTTCAAAGAGGAACGCGGCCTCTATCTCGTCGAAGTTGACGCCGAGGGGCGCATCTCGGCCGCGCACTCGCGCGACTACACGCAGCGACCGTTTCAACGTCTCAACTTCGACGTGTCCGGTGTCGAAGACGCGGAGGCCGTCCACGCCGGAGTCATGGAAGTTGTCCGCCGCGAAGCGCGCACGCACGACTCCGAACAGGACGAGACACCCGCGCCCATCATCGAGATCAACTTGCGCGGCCACCTCGGTTTCAAAAACTCTCTGCTCGACATCCCGCGCCTGCGCGAAGAGGCGCGCGCGCAGACCGGCGCGCTCCACATCATGATCAGCAACCGGAGCGTGCCCGTCGAATACGCCGTCGCCGCCGGGCTGGACACGGACGCCTCGCGGCAGGTGCGCGAACGCCGCATCGTCGAAGACCTGATCGCGCGCGACACCCGCTTTCGCGCGCGCGCTCACGACATGGCTGCGCTCACGCTCGAAGCCAAACGCCTCGCGCTCGGCGACGAGTCGCCCGAACGCATCCTCGGTCTCATCGAACAGCAACTCGAACTCACGGCCGAACCGTCCGCGAGCGCGCCGGCAAACCGTGCGGCCGACAGACTGGCGGCCGACGCCGGAACCGCCGCGGCCGACGAAGCGGAACTCGTCGCCTCCGCCAGCGCCCTGCAAGCCATCGAACGAAACGCATCAACTTAGTAGAGGTCAGAGGCTAGAGGTCAGAGGTCAGTTAAAAGCAGAACTGATTTCTACTAACCTCCGACCTCCGACCGCTAACCTCTATTCAATGACTGATTCTTTCGAGAGAGTGAGCGGCGTCGGCGAGTTGCCGCTGTTTCCTTTGCCGCTGGTGTTGTTTCCGGGCGTGCCTCTGCCGCTCCACATCTTCGAGGAGCGTTACCGGCGCATGCTCGCCGACGTGCGCGCGTCGAATAATTTGTTCGGCCTCTCTTACTTCGATTTGAACACGGCGACCAACACGCGCCCGCCCATCGGTCACGTCGGCTGCGCGGCCGAAGTCGTCGAGGCGGAGACGTTGGCCGACGGGCGTTCCAACATCCTCACAGTCGGTCTCGTCCGCTATCGCGTCACGGAATACGTCGAGCGGGGCGAGCCCTACATCGTCGGCCGCGTCGAGTTTTTTGAAGACCTGCGCGAAGACGAGGCGCTCCTGGCCGCGCGTGCGCGCGAAGTGACCGAACTCTTCACGCGCATCGCGCGCGCCGTGCGCGCATTGAACGACGAGCGCGCGAGCTTGCCAGATTTGCCCGACGCCGAACCGGAACGTCTCTCTTTTCTGGTTGCCGCCGCGATGGAACTCGACGCCGAAGCCAAGCAGTCGTTACTCGAACTGCGCTCCGGCACGGAGAGGCTCGAACGCATCTCCGCTCTGCTCACGCAAGTCGTCGGCAGCTACGAGGAGCGCGCGCGCAAACACAAACTCGCCAAAGGCAACGGCCACGGCGGTCATCATCCGAACTTCGACGCATGACACACGCGACCGATGAACAGAGACAACACGCGGCGAGCGCGCGGCAGACGATAGGCGTGCGCCTGCTCTATTTCGGCGCGGCGCGCGACGAGACGGGGCGCGAAGAGGAACAACTCGAAGTCTCTGCGCCCGCCACGGCCGCGAGCGTCTTCGCCGAAGTGTTGGACGCGCACCCGGCCTTGCGTCGCTTCGGCCGCTCGCTCCTCGTCGCCGTCAACGAAGAGTACGCGCCGGGCGACAGAGAGGTGCGCGCCGGAGACGAGATCGCCATCTTCCCGCCCGTCAGCGGCGGAAGCGGCGCGGGCGCTGACGCGGCAGAGACGAGCGAGCATGAACGCGCTGCCGGACGAAGCGACAGGCCGGACACGTCCGACATAGCCGACACGTCCGACACGGCAAACACGGCCGACGCGGCCGACGAGCGGAGCGGCGCGCACGGCGAACGAGCGGACGCGGGCGTGGAAGATTTTTTTGAACTGACGACCGACGCGATCAATGTCGGCGCGGTCGCGCGTCGCGTCGTGCCGGAGCGTTGCGGCGCGACCGTCACGCTCGACGGCTACGCGCGGCGCTACACGCGCGGCCGCGGCGAAACGCTCTATCTCATCTACGAAGCCTATGCGCCGATGGCCTTGAGCGAGATGCGACGCCTCGCCGCGCGGGCGCACGAAAAATTCGAGATCGCACACGTCGGCATCGTGCATCGCACGGGGCGTCTGGAGATCGGCGAAACTTCGGTCGTCATCTCCGTCAGCGCGCCGCACCGCCGCGCCGCCTTTGAGGCCTGCGAATGGGCGATCCGCGAACTTAAACGCACTGTCCCAATCTGGAAAAAGGAGTTTTACGCGAGCGGCGAAGTTTGGGTGGAAGGCGAAGGCTTCGCCGCCGAATGAAGAGATGAAAAACATAACCGACCTGATCGAGCGCAACCGCGAGTGGGCTAAAAAAATCACGGCCGCCGACCCCGACTTCTTCAACCGTCTCGCGCAGCAGCAGACGCCGAACTATTTGTGGATCGGTTGCTCCGACAGCCGCGTGCCCGCCAACGAGATCGTCGGACTCTTGCCCGGCGAGTTGTTCGTCCATCGCAACGTGGCGAACGTCGTCGTCCACACAGACCTCAATTGCCTGTCCGTGATTCAGTACGCCGTCGAAGTGCTCAAGGTGCGACACATCATCGTGTGCGGCCACTACGGCTGCGGCGGCGTCAAAGCCGCGCTGACGAACGGCAAGTTCGGCCTGATCGACAACTGGCTGCGCCACGTGCAGGACGTGAAGCACGAACACGAAGAACTGCTGGCCGCTGCGGCAAACGACGAAGAGCGTTTCCGGCGTCTGTGCGAATTGAACGTCATCGAGCAGGTCTTGAACGTGAGCCGCACGACCATCGTGCAAGGCGCTTGGGAGCGCGGGCAAGAGTTATCCGTCAACGGCTTGATCTACGGCATCGAAGACGGACACCTGCGCGAACTCGACATCTGCATCACCTGCCAAGACGAACTCGTCGCCAAATACCAAAGCGCCGTCGCCGCCTCGAACTGAAACCGCGCGTCGCCCCGCTGTCAAACCGGTTTACGGAAGCAGACCGTCTGAGATTTCAAAGTTGAAAGTTGGAAGCTCCGACGGTCTTTCTCCGTCTCCTCCTGCTCGCTCCTTCGTTTCCGCAATCGCCGGGAGGTGCGTCGGCGGGAAATTTTTTTGGAACTACTCAACGCGCCCGGCGTAATTATGACTGAAAACGGATTTTGGTCAGCGGTCAGAAAATCATGGTCAGCACCATCACGAGGGAAGAAGTACGCGAGGCGATTCTCGACGCGACCGATCATCTGCTGGCGCGCTACGGTTATCGCAAGATGACGATGGACGACATCGCGCAGGAGGTCGGCATCGGCAAGGGCACGATCTACCTGCACTTCGCCGGCAAGGAAGAGGTCACGCTGTCGCACGTCGACCGCATCATCGAGCGTCTGAAAGAGCGCCTGTGGGCGATTGCGCGGACGGACGCGGACGTGGCGATTCGCCTGCGCCTGATGCTCGTGGCGCGCGTCCTCTTTCGCTTCGACAGCGTGCAGCACTACACGCAGAGTTTGAACGATCTGCTGGCGGCCTTGCGCCCGAAGCTGTTGGCGCGCCGAGCGCGTTACTTTGAAGAGGAGGCGCGCGTCTTCGCCGAAGTGCTCGGAGAGGGAAAGCGCGCCGGGGTCTTCAACGTCAAAGACGCGCTCACGACCGCGTTCGCGTTGCTGCATGCGACGAACTCGCTGTTGCCCTACAGCCTCAGCACAACCGAGCTTGGCGAGCGCGACGAGATCAAGGAGAAGACCGAACAGATCGCGGATTTGCTCCTGAGCGGCCTGCTCCGAAAACAGGAAGCGCCGAGCCGCGCCCCCGCAGCCGCTCCGGTGCGCCGTCGCACTCGTCGCTGACACGCGTGGACGAACAGAGCGTCAACTATCCACCGGGCGGCCACGCCGCACGCACACAAACAAGCGAGGATATTTTAGAGATGAGAAAAGTTTCAGCCATTATAAACGCGAGCCTCTGCGCGGCGCTGCTCGTCGCCTGCCTGACTGTCGCGGCTTCGGCGCAGTCACAACAACAACCCGCCGCTACGGCAGCAACAACGACGCAGCAACAGCAGTCGCCCGCCGTGCGGCGCGTCCGGGAGTTGGTGCAGGTCATCAATTCGACTGACGCGGCCGCCACGAAGAAATTCATACAGGAAACTTACGACAGCCAATTTGCGCAGATGCCCATGAGCGTACACTTGAACTTCATCGCGCAGTTGCGCGACCGCACGCGCGGCGTCGAGTTTCTCAGCATCCAGGAGAGCAACGCGACTCAGGCCACGGCGCTCCTGCGCGCGAAGTTGACGGGCGACCTGATGGCTCTCGCCGTCAGCGTCGAACCGGACGCGCCGCATCGCATCGCCGGCATCGGCATGCGCCCGCCGAAACCGCCGGCCGGAAGCGAAGCCGCTCAGGCGGCGGCGCGGAAGCTGACGGACGCCGAACGCGCGCGCGAACTCGAAGCCTACGTGCAGAAGCTGGCCGACGCGGATGTGTTCTCCGGCGCGGTGCTCCTAGCGAAGGACGGAAAGATCATCTTCGAGAAGGCTTACGGCGAAGCGAGCAAGGACTTCCACGTCGCCAATCGCGTGGACACGAAGTTCAACCTCGGCTCGATGAACAAGATGTTCACCTCGGTCGCCATCGCCCAACTCGTCGAGCGCGGCAAACTCTCGTTCGACGATCCGCTCTCGAAGTTTCTCCCCGAATTCCCCTCGAAAGAGGCGGCGCAGAAGATCAAGATCAAACACCTGTTGACGCACACTTCGGGTTTGGGGAGCTACTTCAACCGCAAATTCATGGAGTCGTCGCGCGCGCGTTACCGCACCGTCAGCGACATGATGACGCTCGCCGAAGGCGAAACGCTCGCCTTCGAGCCGGGGACGAAGTGGGCTTACAGCAACACGGGCATGCTCGTGCTCGGCGCGGTCATCGAACGGGTGACGGGGCAGAGTTATTTCGATTACGTGCGCGAGAACATCTACAAGCCCGCCGGGATGACGAACACGGACGCTTACGAACTCGACCTCGTCACGCTGAACCTCGCCGTCGGCTACCAGAAAGAGTTTAACGAGGATGGCACGACGCGTTTTCGCAACAACATTTTCCAGCACGTCATACGCGGCGGCCCGGCCGGTGGCGGCTACTCGACCGTGGAAGACCTGTTGAAGTTCGACACGGCCTTGCGCGCGAACAAACTGGTCGGCGCGGAGTACGTCCGCCAACTCCTTTCGCCCAAGCCCGAACTCAACTCGCCCGAATACGGCTACGGCTTCGGCATCGACACCGAGCACAATATCGTCGGCCACAGCGGCGGCTTCGCCGGGATCAGCTCGAATCTCGATATGTTCCTCGACAACGGCTACACGGCCATCGTCATGTCCAACTACGGCGGCGGCTCGCAGCCGGTCTCAAGCAAGATGCAGGAGTTGATCTTGGCCGGGCAAGCGACCGCCGAGCGCCGCGCCGCCGCCAAGCAATAGTTTTCCCGCCGACCCAAAACGGCGAAAAAAGAGAACTCCCGCTCAACGTAAAGGTGAGCGGGAGTTCTCTTTTTTTTACGCGCGTGGTCTGGCGCGAATCTACTCTGTGATTGCGACCTCTTCGGCAGCGGCTTCGAGGAGCGATGCGCTCGTCACCATGTCGCCGCCGTCACACTTGATCAAGCGGACGCCCTGCGCGCCGCGCCCGGTCTTGCGTATGTCGCTCGCTTCGAGACGGATGAGCTTCGCCTGTTGCGTGATGATCATGATCTCGGAGTCGTCTTCGACGGGGAAGACGGCCACCACCTTGCCGGTCTTCGGCGTCGTCTTCATGTTGATGACGCCTTTGCCGCCGCGGGATTGCAGGCGGTAGATCGTGATCGGCGTCTGCTTGCCGAAGCCCTGTTCGGAGACGGAGAGCATCCGCTCGCTGTCGTCCGCCGAGACGGCGCAGAGCGAGACGACGTAATCGTCCTTGCGCAAATCGATGCCGCGCACGCCGCGCGTGGCGCGACCCATCGGGCGCACGTCCGTCTCGTCGAAGCGGATGGCGAGGCCGTTGTGCGTGGCGATGAAGATGCGCTTCGTGCCGTCGGTTAACACTACGTCGAGCAGTTCGTCGCCGTCGTCGATGTTGATGGCGTTGATGCCGTTCGTGCGGATGTTTTGAAACTCCGACAGAGCCGTCTTCTTGATCACGCCTTTGCGCGTGACCATCACGACAAAGCGCCCTTCGGAGAATTCACGGACGGGGACGACGCCCGCCAGTTTTCGCGTCGAAGGAATATTGATGAGATTGACGACCGCTTTGCCGCGCGCGTGCGTCGGCGCGTCCGGTATCTCGTGCACCTTCAACTTGAAGACCTGCCCGTCGTCCGTGAAGATCATGACGTAGGCGTGAGTCGAAGCGGTGAAGATGTGCTCGACGAAGTCGCCGTTTTTGGGCGCTGCGCCGAAACGACCTTTGCCGCCGCGTCCCTGCCGCGTGTAAGACGACACGGGCGTGCGTTTGATGTAGCCGGAGTTCGTGATCGTGATCGCCACTTCCTCGTCGGCGATCATGTCTTCGATGGTCAGTTCGACGCCTTCGTCAATGATCTCGGTGCGGCGTTTGTCGCCGAAGGTTTTCCGCACCTCTTCGAGTTCGCCCACGATGACGCGCCGCAGCGACGACTCGTTCGAGAGAATCTCTTCGAGTTCGGCGATGTACTTGATGATCCCCTCGTACTCGTCGAGAATCTTCTGCCGTTCGAGCGCCGACAGACGCCGCAGTTGCAAATCGAGAATCGCCTGCGCCTGCGCTTCGGAGAACTCCAGACGGCGAATCACTTTTTGCAGTTTCGAGATGAACCCGGCCTGCGTCAGATCGCTTGGCAGACCTTTCCAAGCGCGACCTTCGCCCATGCCGTCCATGCGCCCGGTCAGCCACGCGCGCGCTTCGTCCACCGAAGAAGCGTTGCGGATGAGCGGGATGATGTAGTCGAGCGCGTCGATGGCCTTGTTGAGACCTTCGAGGATGTGCGCGCGGGCGCGCGCCTTGCGCAGTTCATACTCGGTGCGGCGACGCACCACCTCGCGGCGAAAATCCACGAAGGCTTCGAGCATCTGCTTCAAGGTCAGGACGCGCGGCTGGCCTTCGACGATTGCCAGATTGATGACGCCGAAAGACGACTGCATCGGCGTCATCTTGTAGAGCTTGTTCAAGACGACCTGCGGCACGGAGTCGCGTTTGAGTTCGACGACGATGCGCATGCCGTTGCGGTCGGACTCGTCGCGCAAATCGGCGATGCCTTCGATCTTCTTCTCGTTGACGAGTTCGGCGATGCGCTCGATGAGACGCGCCTTGTTCACCTGATAGGGAATCTCCGTGATGATGATGGCGTCGCGTTCCTGCGTGCCCCGGCCGATGCGGTCGATGCCGGCGCGCGCGCGCATCTGGATGATGCCGCGCCCAGTCAGGTAAGCGGAACGAATTCCGGCGCGCCCATAGATGAAACCGGCGGTCGGGAAATCGGGGCCGGGGACGAGTTTCAATAACTCTTCATCTTTGATCTGCGGCTTGCGTATGACGGCGATGGTGGCATCGACGATCTCGGTCAGGTTGTGCGGCGGGATGTTGGTCGCCATGCCGACGGCGATGCCGCCCGAACCGTTCAAGAGGAGGTTCGGCACGCGCGTCGGCAACACCTTCGGCTCGCTCAGAGACTCGTCGTAGTTCGGTTGAAAATCGACGGTCTCTTTTTCGATGTCGGCCAGCACTTCCGTCGTCAGGCGCGACATGCGCGCTTCCGTATAGCGCATGGCGGCGGCCGCGTCGCCGTCAACCGAGCCGAAGTTGCCTTGGCCGTCGATGAGCGGGTAGCGCATGGAGAAGTCTTGCGCCATGCGGACGATGGTGTCGTAGACGGCCGAGTCGCCGTGCGGATGATACTTACCGATCACGTCGCCGACGATGCGCGCGCTCTTTTTGTAAGCCTTGTTGTGTTGATTGCCGAGTTCGTTCATCGCCCAGAGCACGCGGCGGTGCACGGGCTTGAAGCCGTCGCGCACGTCGGGCAGCGCGCGCCCGATGATGACCGACATCGCGTAGTCGAGATACGAACGTCGCATCTCTTCTTCGATGTTGACGTAGTTATGATCCAGTATTTCCATTAATAAACCTTTCGAGTACAATCTGGCGTCCGCCGCCGATGGGCGAGACGGTAAGCACGCTTCGCGCCCGGCATTCCACCCGCCAAAACGCTCTTTCAAGTTTCCCGCGCCGCGAGCGTTTGGAGATGCGGCGCGAAGCCACGGGAAAACTCTCGCGCCGGAGGGTCACGGACGCCTTGTTTGGAGACCTGAAAACTGATGGCCGACGGTACTTTTCCGGGTCGCCAGAGTACCGGATTGAAGTACGACATATTGTAGCCCGAAAACCCCTTTTTAGCAACCGGCGAAAGCGCATAAAAGCCTTGTAAAATCAGGGTTTCGAGCGATTTTTCGAGGCGTTTTGGGGGGAGGCGGGCGGCACAATATATTGAGGCCGGGGCGAGGCTGCAAGCGCCCCTCAAACGGATGAAATATTCGGGCAAAGAGCGGCGCTTGCGGGAACGTCTGAAACTCTCTCTGCCCGTGCGCGTACAGGTTCGAGAGGACGCCGAAACCGAGTGGACGGAGATGACGCGCCTCATCGACTTGACGCCGTTCGGGGCGGGTTTTAGTCTCACGCGTTCGGTCGATGTCGGACGGCTCGTGCACCTGACGCTGCCGATGCCGCGACAACTGCGCTGCTTCGATCACGTCGAAGATCAATACCGCGTCTATGCGCTGGTGCGCTCGATGCGCGCGGAGTTTCCCGTGGGAGCGAGCACGCCGAGTTTCAAGTTGGGCGTGGCCTTCGTCGGGAAGCGTCCGCCGGAGAGTTACCTGCGCGATCCGAAAAAGCGTTACGAGGTGTTCAAGCCGGATGCGGAAGGCGAGCTGTGGAAACTGTTGGAGCAGCCTGACGCGCCGACGGGGCAGATAGAGAAAAAAGAGTCGCGCCTGAGCGTGCCGGTTGAAGTGACGATTGAGTTGTACGACGAGCAGTGGAACATCACGGTGCGCGAGGAGACGGTAACGGAAAACATCAGCCGGCGCGGCGCGGCCGTCTACACGTCGCTGCGCGCGGAGCGGGGAAGCTTCCTGCGTCTGACGAGCGCGCGTTACAGCGCTTCGGTCTTCGCCATCGTCCGCGCGCACCGGACGGGCAAGGACGGCATCCCGCGTTTTCATCTGGAGTTTGTCGATCAGGAGTGGCCGCTTGAAGAGTTCGGGTGAGATAAGACGAAGGCGTCGAAGTTTGGTCTTTCCGCGCGAGGTGTTGCTCGTGGAGATCGAGCGGCATTGCGCCGAGGCGAGTTGCAACGCGCGCACGCGCATCGGTTTGACGAAGGAAGAGGCGCGGCTCTACGACGGTTTCGAGTGCGAGCGCTGCGAACGTTGGCACGCCGACGGATTGACCGAGCGCGACATCCCCGACTGGTGGGAAGAGTTGAACATCACGGGGCTCGCGACATTGGGGCGCGGCGCAGGCGGCGACTCACAGGATGACAGTGCCGCGTCGCGGAGTGTGGAAGCGAACGATGAAGCCGGGGGCGTGGTCGCGCGTCTGAGCGATGCCTGGAAGCGGCGCGAGAGGCGCGACGCGGAGACGGCGGGAGACGGGGGAAACGAGCCGCTTTGAGCGAGACGGAAACGAGCGTCGTGCGGCGCGATAAGAAGTCGGCCACGGGGGGCGAACCGATGGACGAGCCTTACGTGCTGCCCGTGTGGGCGATTCGTCTGTTGCGCGCCGCCTTGCGACTGATCTTTCGTCTCCTGTGGCGCATGCGCTACGTGGGCGTCGAGAACGTGCCGCAGTCGGGTGGCGTCATCATCGCCGCGAACCATCAGACTTACCTAGACCCTTTCTGGCTCGGCGGCCCCGTCCCCCTCTACTCGCGCTTCCTCGCGTGGGATAAAGTGTTCGACTGGCCGGTGGCCGGAAAACTGATGCGACTGCTCGGCGCGTGGCCTTTGCAAGTGCAGAAGGGTGACCGCCGCGCCATCCGCCGCTCGCTGCAATGGCTGCGCGGCGGCGGCGCGCTCGTTATCTTTCCCGAAGGCGGCCGCTCTTTTTCCGACGGGCGCATGCAGGAGTTCAAAGTGGGCGCGGCGCGCCTCGCGCTCGAAGCGAACGTGCCCGTACTGCCCATCACGATCCGCGGCGGCCATCGCATCTGGCCGCGCGACTGGCGCTGGCCGCGCCTCGGCCGCGTCGAGATCATCTACCACCCGCTTCATCATCTGAGGCCGCTGCCCGGTGAAGACACACGCCAAACGGCGCGCCGCGAAACCGACAAACTCTACGAGATCATTCACTCCGCGCTTTAAGTTGAGACGCGCCCGGGTTGAATGCTGCAAAGATGAATCAGAAAACAAAACGGTTGTTGTTATGGCTCGCGCTCGTCTGTGTAGTCGTGGGCGCGTTTCTATGGGTCTTCATTCCGGTCTGGACGATTCAACCGTTCAAAGCGCAGACGCCGGACGGGTTGAATCTCTCTTACGCGTTGCGCAGTTGGTCGCGTGTGGTGACGCCCGTGGCGCTCGCGCTCTCGGTGCTGCTCGCCTTCGTGTTGTGGCGGGGCACGCGCCGGTTCTTAAGAGTCGCGCTCGTGCTGTTGCTCGTGCCCGTCGTCGCGGCGGCGTGGTTCGCGCGGCAGAACCATTTCGAGTGGATGTTCAAGCCGCTTGAGCGGAGCGCATTTGCCGCGGCCGACAAAGTTGATTTCGTCGGCGACGAAGAGATGGTCTTGGCCGTCGAAGTGAACGGCGACGCGGTGGCTTTCCCCATCAGGCAGTTGGCCTATCATCACGTCGTGCAGGAGACAATCGGAGGACAGCCCGTCGTGGCAACTTATTGAACGCTCTGTCACACCGGTCTGGTGTGGGAAGCGACGAGCGACGGGCGGCCTTTGAAGTTTCACTTGACGGGGATTAACAATCAGAACTTCATCATGGAGGATGAAGAGACCGGCACTTGGTGGCAACAGGTGTCGGGCGAAGCCATCCACGGCTCGCTCAAGGGGCGACGGCTGAGGGGCGTCTTTCACGACGAACTGACGTTTGCCACGTGGCGGCGCGAGCACCCGCGCGGGCGCGTGCTCCGGCCTGCGGAGGATAACGATGCCTGGCGCAAATTCTCGGAGCGTTGGGAGGAACAGACGGCGAGGATGCCGGTCGTCACACAGCGCGACGCGCGCGACAAACTCGAACCGCGCGCCGTCGTGATGGGCATCAACTTGAACGGCACGGCGAAGGCTTACCCGCTCGAAGCGATTGAGCGGCAGAGTCCGATAGTTGATAAGGTGGGCGGCGTGCCCTTGATGGTCGTGCTCGGCGAAGATAAAAAATCCGTACGCGCCTTTGAGACGAACGTGGACGGGCGCGCGCTCGAATTTTACGTCCGTACCAACGAGGCGGGCGCGTGGCGCATGTTCGACGGCGAGACCCGGAGCGAATGGGACTTCACCGGCCGCGCCCTCTCAGGCGCACTCGCCGGTCGCCAACTCAAAAAGATTCCCCTGCTCAAAGACTACTGGTTCGACTGGAAACTCTACAACCCGCAAACCCTCGTCTACGCCTTTAACTGGTGAATGGTAAATGGTGAATGGTGAATGGAGCAGAATAGGTTTTCCACCATTCACCATTCACCATTTACCATTTACCATTCACCAGCCTTCAGTCTGGGAGCGCGAGGACGCGCATCATCGCTTCGTGGAGGAGTGAGTTCGAGGCCATGATGGGCGGCGTGTAGATGTCGTAAGGAGAGTTGTCGTAGCGCGAGACGCGCCCGCCCGCCTCTTCGATGAGCAGCGCCCCGGCGGCCACGTCCCACGGCCTCAGTCCCTCTTCCCAGAAACCGTCGAAGCGCCCGCAGGCGACGTAAGCCAAGTCGAGCGCGGCCGAGCCGTCGCGGCGCACGCCCTGCGCGTGCAGGATGAAGTTCTTGAAGTTGCGGACGAAGTTGTCGCGCCCGCGCACGTCGTAAGGATAACCCGTGCAGAGCAGCGCTTCGTTGAGGTCGCCCGTTTCGGAGACGCGTATGCGCCGCCCGTTGAGCGTCGCGCCCGCGCCGCGCTCGGCCGCGAACGTCTCGTCGCGCGTGGGGTCGTGGATGACGCCGACCACGATCTCGCCCTCGCGTTCGAGCGCAACCGAGACGCAATAGCAGGGGTAACCATGGGCGTAGTTCGTCGTCCCGTCGAGCGGATCGATGATCCACTTGTAGGCGCTCCCCGCCGCGCCTTCTTCGACGGTCGTGCCCGATTCTTCGGCGAGCACCTGATGGCGCGGGTAATAACTGCGAATCCGCTCGACGATCAGACGTTCGGCCGCCAAGTCCGACTCGGTCACGAGATCGATCTCGCCCTTATGCGTCACTTCCAACGCGACCCGCCCGAACCGCTCGGCCAACACCCGCCCCGCCTCACGCGCCGTCTCAATTGCGAAATCTAACAAGTTGA
Source organism: Pyrinomonadaceae bacterium (assembly GCA_036387235.1). Lineage (GTDB taxonomy): Bacteria > Acidobacteriota > Blastocatellia > Pyrinomonadales > Pyrinomonadaceae > JAIVJZ01. The sequence goes on along the minus strand of DASVUD010000028.1, from coordinate 349,864 downwards.
ACTCCTGACGTTGAATGATTTATGAGGCATCGTGGGTCGAAGGTGAGAAAGCAAAGGTGGTTTTCAACTCAATCATATGATCACCGAATTTACCGGGAAAAAACTTTCTTATATCCTTTGTTACTATTTCTACGTTGTGATGGTTAACAGTGAACTTAAGATCTTCCAGCCAAGAATTGTATATTTCGGAATCAAGTAGCCCCCTTCTCCGTTGATAATAAATATTCTCATGAAAGATTAACCACTGTACTAGAAGTTCTCTATATCGCTTAGCAGATGTTTCATCCGGAAACGACTGACCAAAGCCATACCATAAATCTGCTAAATCGCCATTCTCAATCAACAAGGCGTTAAAAGAAGCCGCATGTTCTACTAATGCTTGAGAATTGGCGGCCTTAACCAACTCCGTACTTTGCCTCAATTGATACCAAATAAAGAATAGCGAAATAATTACTAGAATAGCTTGTGCGATAGTTGAAATATTTGCGAGATCAGTAAGAGACATCGTTATGACTTCCTCTTATTGCGTTACGGTGAGCCGACGGGCGGCGAGTTTGAGGACTTCTTGGACTTGCGTGTCCCAGTAAGGCCAAGAGTGCGCGCCGGGGAGTTGGCGATATTCGTGTGGGATTTTGCGTCGCAGCAGAAGTTCGGAGAGGGCGCGGTTGAATTGGATGAGAAAGTCTTCCGTGCCGCAGTCGAAATAGATGAAGGGAAGCGCCGCGTAGCGTTCGGGCGAGATGTCCGAGAAGAGTTTGAAGAGGTCGTTGTCGCGGCGCGTCGGAGTGTCCATTGCTCCGTAGACGCGTGCGATGGAGGGTTTGAGGAAGGCGGGCAGATTCGCGTCGCCCGTGTCCCAAGAGGCCGCGCCGAACGCGCCGCTCATGGAGGCGGCGAGGGCGAACACTTGCGGGTGCTTGACGCCGAACTTGAGCGCGCCGTAGCCGCCCATCGAGAGACCTGCGACGGCGCGTGCGTCGCGCGTGGCGAGCGCGCGGTAGCGCCTTTCCACGTCGGGGATCAACTCTTCGAGAATGTAAGTCTCGAACTTATCGGAGGCGACCGTGGCGCTGTCGGTGTACCAACCGTCGCGGCCTTCGGGCGTGACGATGATGAAGCGATACGCGGCGGCGTGGGCGGCAAGATGCGCGCGTGCGGAAACCCAGTCGCCCGCGTCGCCGCCGAGCCCGTGCAGCAGGTAGATGACCGGATACTTGACCGCGCGCGAGGCGGGCGCATCGTAGAGCGGCGGCAACACGACGTTGTAAGGCAGCGACTTGCCGACGAGCTTGCTCTCGAACTTGACCGACTCGACGCGCGCCGCCGGTTGCCGCTCCGCCGGGGTCGTCTGCGCCCGAACCGCAGACGGCAGCAACAGCGCAAAGCAGAGACAGAGGACGCGCGCTGACGTGGAGGCGCGGCGCGCTTGCGAATTCGAGGCGAGAGGTGCTTGTCTCAACGGCGTGAGCTTTTTCGTTCGCACTATTTCCACACTCCCACGGATTTCAGAAACTCTTCGAGGTTCGCTTTCCGGAGCAGGTTGCTGACGGCATCATGTTTGAGTTGCGGCGCGAGGCGTTCGGGGCGTTCGGCCAGCGCGTGCGCCGTGACGGCGACGACGGCCGCGCCCGCCGTTAAACTGTGCGCGGCGATCTTGTCAAAGGTGTCGCTCGGCTTGTGATGAATCTCGTCGTAATGCTCCATGTCAACCCAGAGGTCGAGCGCGGGGATGCCGGCCAAGAGGAAGTGGCCGTGATCCGTGTCGAAGCTGAGTTCGGATGAAAGGCCGTCGCCGCCGAGTCCCGCGAGCAGAGACTTGCTGAGCGGTTGCATCGCCTGTTGCACGTCTTCGCGTCCCTCAAACTTCCAGCCGCGCGGATGCCCCGCGCCGTTGTCCGTGTTGAGCGCGGCGACGCAATCTTTGAGTTCGCGTGCGTGCGCACGGACGTAAGCGGCCGAGCCGAGCAGCCCTTGTTCCTCGCCGCCCCAGAGCGCGAAGCGGATGGAGCGGCGCGGCGGCGTCGGCAGCGCGGCGATGGCGCGCGCCGCTTCCAAGACCATCGCGCAACCCGTCCCGTTGTCCTGCGCGCCCGTGCCGTAGTCCCACGAGTCGAGGTGCGCGCCGACGATGATCCATTCATCCGGACGCTCGCGCCCGCGAATCTCCGCGACGACGTTGACATCCTCAATCGCTCCGCCCGTCCGGTTCTCATATTGAAACTCGACGGAGACGGTTGTGCCTTGCGCGAGAAATCTCTGGACGAGTTTCGCGTCCTCCATGCCGAGTTGCGCGAGCGGCAGAGGACTGATGCGCGCGCCCCAGTTGAGATTGAAAGCGTTGAGCACGTTGTTCGCGTCCGTCGCGCCGACGACGACCGCCGCCGCGCCCGCGTCTTTGAGAAGTTCTTGCGCGGCGACGAGCTTGGCGAAAGCCGAATAGCCGTCCTTGAGCAGAGACGACAAATCGAGCATGACGATGCGGCCCTTGATCTTGCCCGCCTCGCGTTTGATGAAATCGCGCGACAGTTCCGCGAGCAGATATATCTCGCCGCGCACGCCGCCCGCGGGCGTGGAGGGCGCCCAACCGAGCGATTCCAGATAGAGCGTGCGTTCGAGCGGCGCGATCATGCGCGCCTCTGCGCGCCCGCGCGTCCAAGTGCTTTCGAGTGGAAACGGTTCGAGCCGCACGTCCGTGACGCCGGCGGCGCGAAACTGCGCGGCCGCCCATTCGGCCGACCGTCGATAGGCCGCCGACCCGCTCAAACGTCCGCCGAACTTGTCCGAGAGGTTTTGCACGTACTCCATCGCGCGTCCGTGGATGAGCACTTCGCCCGCGAGCCGCGCCGCAGTCTGTTCCGACGCGCCGGGCTGCTGCGCCTGAGCGACGCAAGGAAACAATAGGATGAACGACAGCAACGAGGCGCGAAAAAGTTTCATAGATATTCTCCGTCGAATGAATATTCTGCGGCGACCGGGAAAGTTTATACGTGTGAGTGCGGAAGGTAGATTCAAACCGCGCCGGATCAGCGAAGTGCGAACGCAGAATTGATTTCCACACGATTTGCACGACGCCGCGCGGAAATCAATTCTGTGCCGGTTCTCCCGGTTGACGTTCGTTTAGGACTGGCCGTTGCCGCCGCTGATGTTTCTCTCCACCAGCGCGGCCAGACGGTCGAGCCGCGCATCGGTCTCAGACACGCGCGTGTTCGCCTCGGCCGCACGCTCGCTCGCCTCGGCCGCACGCTCACTCGCTTCGGCGATACGCCGATTGGCCTCGGCTATCTGCGCGTTCGCTTCGGCGATGCGCTTGTTAGTCTCCGCTATTCGTTCATCCGTGCGCGCATTCGACTCGGCTATCAGCTCGCCGGTGCGCTCGTTGACCTCGGCGATCCTTTGATTTATCTCAGTGATCCTTTGGTCGGTGCGTTCTTGCCGAGTTGCAAGACCGTCAAGGATACGCATTGTAACTTCCATGAACTGTGATTGCGTCTCTGCGTACACTTGTACCTGTGCACTCATCTCCGTGATCCGTGTACTCATTACCGCGATCTGTTTGCCTATTTCCGCGATCTGCCGGTCATTGCGATCCAGCCGCGCTTCGGCCTTTGCTTGACTCTGGATCAGAAACTCGATGGCGCGTTCCAACTCTTCGCCGGTCATAACTTCGTTACCTCCATCTGCGCTGGCAACTGCCGTCTCCACGGTGGGCGTCGAAAAACTTTTCAGGCGTCGAGCATCGGGATGTTGATGCCTTTGGCGCGGGCGGTCTCGGTGGCTTCGTCGTAGCCCGCATCGACGTGGCGCGCGACGCCGAGGCCTGGGTCGTTGGTGAGCACGCGGTTCAAGCGGCGCGAGGCTTCGGGCGTGCCGTCGGCGACTGAGACTTGACCGGCGTGGAGCGAGTAGCCGATGCCGACGCCGCCGCCGTGGTGGAACGAAACCCAAGACGCGCCGCTCGCGGTGTTCAAGAGCGCGTTCAAGATCGGCCAGTCGGCCACGGCGTCCGAGCCGTCGCGCATCGCTTCGGTCTCGCGGAAGGGCGAGGCGACCGAACCCGTGTCGAGGTGGTCGCGGCCGATGGCGACGGGCGCTTTCAAGTCGCCGCGCCGGACGAGTTCGTTGATGGCCTCGCCCATCTCCGCGCGTTCGCCGTAGCCGAGCCAGCAGATGCGCGCCGGGAGTCCTTGAAATTGCACGCGCTCGCGCGCCAGCCTGAGCCAGCGGTTGAGCGTCGAGTCTTCGGGAAAGAGTTCGAGCGCGAGGTCGTCCGTGCGGCGGATGTCTTCGCGGTCGCCCGACAAGGCCACCCAGCGAAACGGCCCTTTGCCTTCGCAAAAGAGCGGGCGGATGTATTCGGGCACGAAGCCGGGAATCTCGAAGGCGTCGGTGCACCCGGCATCGAGTGCGAACTTGCGTATGTTGTTGCCGTAGTCGAAAGCAACAGCCCCGGCGCGTTTCAAGGCGAGCATCGCTTCGACGTGGCGCGCCATCGATTCGGTCGAGCGCGCGATGTACGTGGCCGCATCGTTCCGCCTCAACTCGTCCGCCTCTTTCAGACTTACACCTGCGGGCACGTAGCCGCCCAAGGGGTCGTGCGCGCTCGTCTGATCCGTGACGACATCGACGTTGACGCCGCGACGGACGATCTCCGGCAATACCTCCGCGCAGTTGCCGACGAGGCCGACCGATAGCGCGCGCCCCTGCTCGCGCGCGTCTTCGCAAATTTGCAGGGCATCATCGAGCGTGAGGGCGAGACGGTCGCAGTAGCCCGTCTGCACGCGGCGTTCGATGCGCGCGCGGTCAACGTCCACGCCGAGGAAGACCGCGCCGTTCATCGTCGCGGCGAGCGGCTGCGCGCCGCCCATGCCGCCCATCCCGCCGGAGACGACGAGACGGTGCGCGAGCGTCCCGCCGAAGTGACGGTCGGCCATCGCGGCGAACGTCTCGAACGTGCCCTGCACGATGCCTTGCGTGCCGATGTAAATCCAAGAGCCGGCCGTCATCTGCCCGTACATCATCAGGCCGCGCCGTTCGAGTTCGTTGAAGTGTCCCCAGTTAGCCCATGCGCCGACGAGGTTCGAGTTGGCGATCAAGACGCGCGGCGCATATTCGTGCGTGCGAAAGACGGCGACGGGCTTGCCCGATTGGACGAGCAGCGTCTCATCGTTCTCCAGACGCAGCAACTCGCGCACGATGGCATCGAAGGCCGCCCAGTTGCGCGCCGCGCGCCCCGTGCCGCCGTAGACGACCAGATCGTCGGGACGCTCGGCCACCTCCGCGTCGAGGTTGTTCAACAGGCAGCGCAGCGCCGCCTCTTGATGCCAGCCCTTGCAATTCAACTTCGCGCCGCGCGGCGCGCTCAAACTTCTCGAACCGTTCATCATCAACACTCAATCCTTTGCGCTTTTGGTTTTCCTCTTCGCGCCTCCAGCGAGAAATTGATTTCACGCAGGAGGCGCGAAGAGGTAAGACGTAAGGCGCAAAGGAAGAAAAGGCGCAAAGGTAATTTTGCCGCGCGTGTAGACCAAGCGTGCGGCACGCGCGAAAGAGACTAGCGGTTTTCGTCTCGTTCGTTTCTGAAACTTCCGATGAAGTTGTCGAACCAGCCGCCGCTCTGTCTGGTGACTTCTTCAAGTTCGCCCTTATCGAGCCAGATGCCGCCGCACGTTTGGCAGATGTCGATGACGACCGAACCGCGCGCCTCTTCGACGAGCGTCCCGTGGCCGAGCGGGCACTGTCGCCCCTGCCCCACGCCACGCGCCGCCGCTTCGGCCGCCACCTCCGCGCGTATCTTGTCCAGCAACTCGCGCTCCTTGCGCCGGAAATAATCCTCTTCGAGCGCCTTGCGCCGTTCGTCGAAAATCTCTGACATGATTTCGTCTCTCCTCTTCCCAAGTGGCATCCCAAACTTTGCACGCCATTGTAATAACAGAAACACGCAAGTGCACGCCACGACCGCACGCGAAAGTAACGGCAGCTATCGAGTTGATTGTTTCATTCGCGCTTGCCTCGCTCAAGGCGAATGAATATGCTGTCTCATCCCCGGTCGAGCTGTTCACCTTCGCGCCAAACTTTTCGGGAGACACTTCCATATGGCACTCAGCCCGCGCGCACGCGTCCTGGTCATCGCGGCGGCAATTCTGTTGGGATTGACCGCGCTCGTCTGGTATCTCAGCAGCAAGCCGAGCGCAACGCCCGTCAAGCCTATCTCTCCGCCCACGGCGACGAGCGAAGTTGCGAGCCCCGCGAGTAACCACGAGAACGCAGGCAGCGCGCCCGCTTCGCCCGCGCCTTCCCCGGCGACCACTGCATCGCCGTCCACATCCGACCGCCTGCCGCAAGCGTCGCCCAGCGCTTCCGCTCCGGACGAAGCGGCGCGCGCCGCCCCGTCTCCCGCCGCGACGGGTCTGCTGATTCCGGTCGAAGGCATCAACCCTGACGACTTACAGGACACCTACACGCAGTCGCGCAGCGAAGGCCGCACGCACAACGCCATCGACATCATGGCCGCGCGCAACACGCCCGTCGTCGCCGCCGCCGATGGCCGCATCCTCAAACTCTTCCAGAGCGAACGCGGCGGCATCACCATCTACCAACTCGGCACGGACGAACACACCGTCTACTACTACGCACACCTCGAACGCTACGCCGACGGCCTCGCCGAAAATCGCTTCGCCCGGCGCGGCGAACTGCTCGGCTACGTCGGCGACAGCGGCAACGCCGGACGAGACAACTGCCACCTCCATTTCTCCGTCTGGCGCATCACCGACCCCAAACACTTCTGGGACGGCGAGAACATCAATCCATATCCGTTATTAACAAAACGATGAAGGGAAGGTTGGTGAATGGTAAATGGTAAATGGTGAATGGTAAGAAGCGAGTTTGCTTCCATTCACCATTCACCATTCACCATTTACCATTTTTACCTCGTCGTTTTCTTTTCATTCCTTCGCCGTCCGTTTATGGTGCGAGGGGCGGGGTGCGCGCGTGTGGGAGAGGGCGAAAAGTGGGGGATTCGGCGCGGGTTGTCGGTGGGAACGGGTGTTGCTAGCGGATGTGGGGATGCGCGTTCTGAGTCGCAAGGTCTCTTGCGCGTGGGCGCACGCGTGGGGCGAGGTGGCGCGAGAGGTCTTTCGCGTGCGAGTTTAGTAGTCGGAATGAAAATCGTTAATTGAGGAGTTTAAAGCCGGTATGAAAAGAATGTGGCGTGTGTGGAGCGGCGCGTGTGTGGTGTGCGCTTTGTTCGTGTTCGGCGGTTGCCAGACCGCGCCGGTGTCGAACGGTAACGGCGCGGCGGTGGCGACGCCCGCGCCCGCAGCGAGCGCGTCGCCCGTTGCGAACAACAACGCGGGCGCGAACAACCTGCCGGTGACGCTGCCCGTGCTCGACGCCATGTTCGCCGACGAGAAGTTTGCGGCCGACTTGAAGTCGGAGCTGCAACTGACGGACGAGCAGATCGAGCGGCTGCGCCGGGTGGCACGCGAAGAGACGGCTACTTTGCGCGAAACCGAGACGGGCGAGCACGGCGGCACGACCGCCGCCGCCACAGCGCGCGCCTCCGAACAGATCAAGAGCGTGCTCGGCGAGGAACGCGCCGCGCGCTTCTCACAATTTGTGAGCGCGCGTTGGTCGGGCGGTGAAAACGGTGCGGCAACGACGGCGGGCGCGACCGCCGGCAAGCCGAACGCCGTGCCCACCGACACGCGCATCGTCGTCAACGCGCCCGCCTATCGCATGGACGTGTTCGAGAACGGGCAACTCGTGAAGTCTTACCGCGTCGGCATCGGCTATCCTGAGTTTCCGCTGCCAACCGGCATGCGCCGCGCCGACACGATCATCTTCAACCCGAAGTGGACGCCGCCCGACGAGCCGTGGGTCGAGTCGCCGACGAGCAAGGTGCGAGTCGGTGAGACGGTTGACGCGGGCAGCCCGCTCAACCCGCTCGGCCTCGTCAAAATTCCCATCGGCTTGCCCTCGCTCATCCACGGCGGCAAGTCGCCCGCGAAACTCGGCGGCTTCGCCTCGCACGGCTGCGTCGGCCTGACGAACCCGCAGGTGCAGGATGTGGCGCGCATGCTCGCGAAGATCGGCGGCGCCGAGTTGGCGGACGAAGACGTGACGGCCTACGCCAAGAATCGACGCGAGACGAAAGAGATCAAACTCCAACGCCCCGTGCCCGTCGAACTGCGCTACGAAACCATCGTCGTCGAAGACGGCAAACTGCACATCTACCGCGACGTGTACGACCGCGACTCGAACACCGAAGAGAACCTGCGCGCCGTGCTCTCGGCCTTCGGCGTCTCGCTCGACACCTTGAGCGAGACGGAGCGCGCGCAAGTGCTCGACGCCTTGCGGCAGATGGCGCGCGACGCCAAAGGCAACCCGGCCGACGGCACGCCCGACGCGTCACCTAGCCCGACAAACGAAGCGGCGAACAAAAACGCCAACCAGAATGAGAACAAAAACTCGAACAAGAACGCGAACTCAGAGGCCGCGAAAGTGACGCGCACAGTCAAAGGCCAGAAAGAGATCGTCGTTGAGATCGCCGCGCTCAGAGGCAAAGGCTACCCCGCGCCCGTCGCCCTCGACACGGGCGGCGCGAACAAGGACGCGGGCGCAAAGAAAGGCAAGCGCGGCTAAAGAAATGAAGTGGTGAATGGTCAATGGTCAATGGTGAATGGATCAGAACTGGTTTTCACCATTGACCATTGACCATTCACCATTTACCACTTTCACTTCATCATTTCTTCCGTACATGAAGAGTTGATGAAGTTGCGCATGGCTTCGTAGTAGGGCGCGCCGCCGATGATGTTGGTGAGATTGTGGGGCGCGCCTTTGACTTCGTAGAACTGTTTCGGCGGGCGCGCCGCGTCGAAGAGACGACGCCCGAGGCGATAGGGAACGACTTCGTCGGCCTGACTGTGGATGAAGAGTTTGGGGCACGACACGTCCGTGATCTTCGAGAGCGAATCCATCTTCGTGCGGATGATGAAGCGGGGGACGAAGGGCAAGACCTCGGCGGCCATGTCGGCAATCGAAGTGAAACTCGATTGTACGACAAGCCCGCAAGGCTCCGTCTTCGTCGCCAAGTCAATCGCCACCGCGCCGCCGAGCGATTTACCGAACAGGACGATCTGCGCGGGGCGCGTGGCGCGCGTCTTCGTCAGGTAATCCCAAGCGGCGCGCGCGTCCCTGTAGAGACCTTCTTCCGAAGGACTGCCTTCGCTTTTGCCGTAACCGCGATAGTCGATGATAAGGACGTTGGTGGGGAGCGCGACGAGTTCTTCGAGGAAGTCGCGGCGATGCGAGATGTTGCCGCCGTTGCCGTGCAGGTAGAGGAGCGTCGTGCGCGTCTCCAAGGGTTCGAGCGTGCCGTCCTTGCGCCCCCTGCGCGGCGTGCAATACCAGCCGTGCAGGCGCACGCCGTCGGATGCGGTAAGCTCTACGTCCTCGATCTGCGCGACGATCTCTCCTTCGCGAGCACGTGGCTCGGTGTGCTGCCAAGCGCCTTCCGGATACTTCGCGGGAAAGTAGATGAAACTGTCTTCAAACAACATGACGTAACCCAACAGGCACACGCAGAGCAGCGTCACGATACGCGCGATGCGCCACCCGAACTCCTTGTTCTTCCAAAAATTGACGGCCAGCTTTTTCCACATGCGTCTCACGCCTCGCCGGAAACTCTCACGAGAACATTAAACGCCGACAACGCGAAAAGTTGAAATTATCTTTGCTCCTTTCGTCTTAACCTTTGCGCCTTTGCGAGAAATACAGTTCACGCAAAGGCGCACAGAGGAAAACCGAAGGCGCAAAGGAAGGCACGAGTTTCTACGTTAGAGACACGTTAGAAATCGAACTCGCCGCGCTTGATCGCTTCGGCGAGGCGTTCGATGTCGGGGGAGAGGGCGCGGTCGCGCGTGAGGCGCGGGGCGTGCGCGCGGACGAGTTCGTAGGCGCGCCGGACGCCGCGGCCGGGTTTGAGCGGCGCGCGGTATTCGAGTCCTTCGGCGGCGGCGAGCAGTTCGATGGCGAGCACGTATTCGGCGTTCGCGACGACGGCGCGAAGTTTCGCGGCCGCCGTCATGCCCATCGAGACGTGGTCTTCTTTCCCGGCCGAGGTCGGCAAATTGTCCGTCGTCGCCGGGTGCGAGAGCACCTTCATTTCGTTGAGAAGCGCCACGGCCGTGACCTGCGCGATCATGAAACCGGAGGATGTGCCCGGATGCGAGGTGAGAAAGGCGGGCAAGCCTTCGTTCATGTCCGGATTGACGAGACGTTCGATGCGCCGCTCGCTGATGTTCATCAAATGCGTGAGCGCGATGGCGGCATAATCGAGTTGGAGGGCGACGGGCGCGCCGTGAAAATTTCCGCCGGAGATGATCTCGTTTGTGTCCGCGAAGACGAGCGGGTTATCGGTGGCCGCGCCCGTCTCGATCTCGATGGTGGCGCGGGCACAGCGGAAACAATCGCGCGCCGCGCCGTGAACTTGCGGCATGCAACGCAGAGAGTATGCGTCCTGCACGCGCGGGTCGTTCTTCAGATGCGACTCTCTGATCTCGCTGCCTTCGAGCAGTTGGCAGAGGTGCGCGGCAGTCTCCTTTTGACCAAGATGCGGGCGCGCCGTGTGCAAACGCGCGTCGAAGGGCGCGGGCGTGCCGCGCAAGGCTTCCAGAGACATCGCGCCCGCCACGTCCGCCCCGCGCGCAAGTTGCTCGGCGCGGCGGAGCGCGAGCGCGCCGACGGCCGTGAGAGCCTGCGTGCCGTTCAACAGCGCCAGCCCTTCTTTCGCTTCCAGTTCAAGCGGGCGCAGACCGGCGCGGCGCAGGGCGTCGGCGCTCGGCATCCGCGCGCCTTCGTAAAAGGATTCGCCTTCGCCGATGCAGGCGAGCGCCAGATGCGCGAGCGGCGCGAGGTCGCCGCTCGCCCCGACCGAGCCCTTCTCCGGCACGACCGGCACGACGTTTCGTTCCAACATCTCGACGAGCGTTTCGGCCACGGCCGGGCGCGCGCCGCTGTAGCCGAGCGCGAGGACATTCGCGCGCAACAGCATCATCGCGCGCGTCTCTTCCACAGAGAGCGGCGCGCCGACGCCGCACGCATGACTGCGTACCAAGTTCAACTGCAACTCGCGCAACTCCGCGCGCGGGATCGAGTAATCCGACAACTTCCCGAAGCCCGTGTTGACGCCGTACACGACGCGCCCCTCTTCCACGATGCGCTCGACCAAAGCGCGCGACGCCTCGCAGCGAGCACGCGCCGCCTCGCCCACACGCACCCCTTCCGCCCCGCGCGCCACCTCCGCGACCTGTTCGAGCGTCAACGATTGTCCGTTCAATTCAATCATGGGAAAAAGCGGTCAATGGTCAATGGTCAATGGTGAATGGACTAAAGACAGATGCTATCCATTGACCATTGACCATTGACCAGTCTTTAAGTAAGCGTTTCTTCCGCGACGGGCTCGCGGTCGGGGTGGCGTAGTTCACCGGTGTCGGGTCGTTTGAATTCGCCGGTGGCCGTTCCGTTGAGTGCGCCGGTGTGGCCGGGGCGCGTGGTGCGCGTGCGCTGGCGTGCGCGCTTGGTGCGTCGCTCGGTGACGCGGCGTTGCTTGGTGGCGCGCGAGAGGGTCGTCGTCACGCTGCGAATCGGGTGGAAGGAGAAGTCGTGATCGGGCAGCACCTCGCCTGTCGCTTGTTTCAACCGCACGGTGGCGAAGGCGAAGATGAAGACGACCAAGTTGAAGATGATGCCGAACAGCAACATAAACTGGCCGGAGAGCGCGCCGATTCCTGCGCGCCCCACGAACATCTCGAAGTTTTTCGCGGGAGATGGATGCAGGTAAACTTTCAGATTCCAACTGACGGCGAGCAGGATGAAAATCCAGAGGTAGTTGCGTCTGAGACGCCGCCCGACGGCTTCCCATTCGCTGATCGTAAAGTGGGGCGTGCGCATGTCGGCGGCCAGATGCTCGGCCCATTCATGATCCTGTGTGGCGGTGGGCGCGAGCAGTTGCGCGAAGTAGCCCGTTTCGAGGACGCGCACGCGGCTCGCCCAGATTTCGTAGTAGCGATAGCGGCGCGCTTCCATGAAGAGGAAGAAGGCGACGAGCATGGAATTGATCGGGATGACGAAGTGCGGGTTCTCGGCCGAACTGAAGGCGAAGGAGAGCGTCGCGCCCGCCGTCAAGACAGCCCAGTTGGTCGTCGTGTCGAGACGGTTGCGCCAAGTGTTCGAGCGCTGCACCTCGCCGCGATAGAAGTGCACCATCGCCGTGTTGAATTCGGCGGACGACAGTTTGCGGCCGAGCAGCGTGAAAGAGTCTGGAGCTTTGTCGGTGGTGGGAGCGGTGGCGGCCGGTTCTTTCGTTTGCGTGACGGGGGGACGAAAACTGCCCGTGTGTTGGCGTTCGCCGCCGGACAGCGCGCCGGTCGGTGTTCTGGGACGCATCTCAGGTTTCATCGTGTCAATCGGTCGTCTTCCTTGACGTAAGGCGGCGACGCGTCGGCTTCGCATCGCTGTTGTCGGATGATAACACGCGCTCACTCTTAAGCGTGATAGTTCCGGCGCGCATCGCGGCGAGGAAATAGAGCGCGCTGTAAGACTGGTAAGCGCCCCAAAGTTTCGCGGCTGCGGCGCGTATCTCGCGTTCGGTGAGCGTCGCGCCGCCGTTGTAGTGCTTGATGAAGACGCCGCGCAGGAAGAGGTCTGCGGCGGGAAACACGTCCGTGCGTCCGAAGTGCAGCATCAAGACCCACTCGGCCGTCCAGCGCCCGATGCCGCGCAAACGCGAAAGCCGCGCGATGACCCGCTCGTTCGTCTCCGCTTCGAGCGACGCGGAACTGAGTTCGCCCTCCATGCACGCGCGCGCCACTTCGACGATGCACGCGGCCTTCGCGTTCGACAGACCGAGCGCGCGCAACTCTTCCACGCTCGCGGCCGCTAAGGCTTCGGGGCGCGGGAAGGCGTAGTAAGTTTCGCCCTGCCATTCCAGACGCTCGCCGTAGCGTTCGACGACGCGCCGCCGGAAAGTGATCGCCACCGTCGTGGCAATCTGCTGCAAGAGAATCGAAGTCACGAGCGCCTCGAACAGCGTCGGCCAGCGCGGCAGGTGCAGGCCGCGATGCTCCGCTTCGAGTCGCCGCATCAACGGGTCGCGCGCGAGGCGCGAGCGCCACGCCGTGAGGTCGTGTTCGAGGCTGAACATGCGGCGCACCGTCGTCCCCGCCTCGTCCAGAATGTGCCGCGTGACGAACGCTTCGGGCGCGAGCTTGACGCGAACGCAGGGGCGCACCTGCGCCCCTTCCGGGGCGGCGGGTTCGACCGAGAGGATGAACAGTCTCTCCCCGAAATGCAGGGCGCGGCGGTAGCGGCCACCATTGGAAGCGCCACCCGAAGTCTCCGTCAAAGTGTCGGTGGAAGTCTCTGTGAAAGTGTCCGTGAAAATGTCCACGGCTTCCGCTTCGGTGAAGCGCAGGAAGCGCGCCGTCGAGGCAAAATCGAAGGGCGCGCGGGCGCTGAGGACGAGTTCGGCGGCAACGCCGGAGACGTGTTCGGGCATGCTTCGGAGTGTCGCAGAAACTTGCGGCAAGCGTCAAAGTCTACGCGCTTGACAGCGGGGGCGGGCGTGCCTATATTCAATTTCCGAGTCCGCCGCTGTTGATTGAAAACTTATCTCGCGCAGAGCAAGTATGCGTGCAGCAAGTATGTCTGAGTCTGACGGGGAAGTTCGAGCCGACGCACACTGGATGCGCGTGGCACTCGATGCGGCGCGCAGTGCCGCCGAGGAGCACGCAGAAGTCCCCATCGGCGCGTGCGTCGTCAGTTCGGCCGGAGAGCTGTTGGCCGTCGCCGGAAATCGCACGCGCACCGATTGCGACCCGACGGCGCACGCCGAGATCATCGCCCTGCGCGCGGCGGCGAGACGAATTGAAAACTACAGGCTCACGGGCGCGGTCGTTTATTCGACCATCGAACCGTGCGCGATGTGCGCGGGCGCGCTCGTGCAGGCGCGCGTGAGGCGTCTGGTTTACGGGGCGCGCGACGAACGCGCGGGCGCGGTCGAATCGATCTTCCGCATCTGCGACGCCGGTTCTTTGAATCATCGGATGGAATTAACCGCAGGCGTGCTCGAAGGGGAATGCCGTGAAGTGATGCAAGCATTCTTTCGCGCGCGACGCAGGTAAAACAGAGGTCGGAGGTTAGAGGTCAGAGGTTAGTTAAAGACAAAAAGTGATTCTTTAACTGACCTCTAATCTCTAATCTCCAACCTCTCGCCTTTGCGGAGAGGTCGCATAGTGGCTTAGTGCACCGGTCTCGAAAACCGGAGTGGGGGAAACTCCACCGTGGGTTCAAATCCCACCCTCTCCGCCATCTGTTGGTCAGGGTCAGCTCGCTTAAGCGAGCTGACCCTGTTTTCGTTTCGCCCGCCCGCAACGGCCTCGACGGCCGTTGCTTCCCGTCAGGGTTTTGCAACTACCCGGCTATCTGCTATAAGCTCGTGCGCCATTTGATACTACCCGCAAGTTTATGCCGACTGCTTACCAAGTCGCATAAATTCCTTGCTGCCGCTCTACTCAGAAATTTCGCCGACCGCAAAGCCGAGAGCTAGTTGTAACTAAAGTCGGGGAACAACAGCGCCGGAGCGTCTCGTGGCAAACACGCGGATTTAGATAGCCTAACCTCACCATAGGAGATCGCCTCTCTCAAATGAACGCCACCAACATCGAAGTCTCGCTTGCTACGCTCAAGGAAAATTACAACTCACTGTCGCATGCTTACCGCCGGGGCGAGCTGGAAGGGAGTTTTCAGTTAACCACCGAAGAAGGCTTGCTGAAGAGAATCTTTAAGAAGTTCAGCGGCGCGAACAATTCAGTGCTCTTCAGAGATGTGGCGGCGAAGCTGTTCGAACAGGCGCATATGTTCGACGAGTCATATAAGGAACTGCCGAACTTGGATCACAAGATCAAAGAGCAGTTGGCCGAGTATAAAATCAGCGCCGAAATCTTATCCTACGAAATCTCCGACTATTTTCTGACCACCAACGAGGCCATGTCCCGGCACTTCGGCAAACTGGCGCGCGAGGCGTCGGCCGACATCAAATCGTATTACGAAAATCACTACCGTTTCGTCGTCACGCCGCGGGTGAAAGTGAATATCGTCAAACAGATCGTGCTCGGCGTCTTGTCGGGGGTGAACGCTCTCTATCGTTCATACGACGGGGCGAAGTTCACCAAAGGGTTGGGGTATGTTGACGATGTGATCGAATTTTTGAAGGAGGACTTCGCACGGTTCTGCGAGCGGCGGTATCCACCTTACGGGCTTCTGGGTCTCGCCTATTTCCTCAAAGGCAAGCTCCTGCTCGGTATCGTGCGTGATGAAGAAGCCGACGACTGTTTCCGGCTCAGTGCTGAAAACTACATCGAGAAACTTCAGAATAAAACCGTCGCTCCTCGGAGCGGCGCGGAGCGCGACGACAGGGAGAATTATTCTTCGGACGGCGACACGGCGGAGCGTCTGGGCGAGGCGGAAGTCTCTCTGGCGGAGCTATTGGCGTTGCGGCGGGCGGCGCTCGCGCTCGCCTTCGGCAGCGGCTACACGGCTTTGATCAATTCGCGCGTCAAGGAAGCCAACCGCCTCGTCACGCTTGCTCGCGGCATCGGGCATTTCAATACTCCGCCCGTCTATGCGGCCTATATCGAACTGCTTTATTGGTCTTCCAAGCGCGCCGAACATAGCAGCGACCCGCTCGTTCTGGCAGAGGCGAAGAGAGGGATAGAGGGATGCCGGAAAATTTTTGAGGCGCACGTTCCTGCCTCGCACTACCCGCATCGAGCCAGCATCGAGCACGCGCTCGTGCTCCATTACCTGGCGCAAAAGCAACCGGCCGAAAAGTCGGCGTATTACAAGACCGCCATCGACGAGTTGGAAGCCGCCGTGAAGTTCGCCGCGGGCGAAGGCGAAGCACGCGGCCGCAACCGGCAGTTGTATTCCGAGTCCTGCTACATCTTGAGTCACATCCTGCGCTACCGTGCCGCCGACCTGCCGCCGGAGCAGGCGGAACTCTCCGTGCAACTGCTGCGCGACGCGCTTAGGCACGCCAAGGAAGCGGAGACGGCCGCCAAAAATTTTTCGCGCCACAAATGCGAGGCGCTCCTCGCCCTGTGCGGCGTCTACGCGGACGTGGCTAAAAGCGACATCGACCTGACCAAGATCGACCCGCGCGGCAAACCGAACGCAAACCCCGGCAGCATTTCGCGCAGCTACGCCTGCAAGGTGCTTGAGATCAATAAAGGCGCGAACAAACGCATCAGCGCCGTCTGCTATCTGCGTCTGGTTGATTACTACCTGAAGAACCCGCACACCTATGCGCGCGCCAACAGCTATTGGAAGAAGTGGTTGAAAATCAGCGATGCCATTGAACACGCGTTCGTGCTCGATTGGGCGGCGCGGACGAAAGCCGAGTTGGAAGCGATCACGACGCGCAACCTCATCATCGATTTCGCCCACGGACAAAATATAGATGAGTTGCGAGACGAACTCGACGTGGCTTACGCCAAACACAAGATCGCGGCGTGGGTGCAGAGAACCTACACGGAGTATGAATTCAAGGGGGCGGAAATCAAAAAGAAGAAGATGGGCAAGCGCGGGCCGAACCGATCTTTACAAGCGGCGCTCGAAGGTTTCTTGGTGGACACGCTGAACATCACCACCAACGATGCGAAGGCGTTCATCAAAACGCACAAGCTTTTCGACATGGCGAAAAATCTGATGGAGAGCTATCTCTACAAAGAGCTGTCTCTCTAAGAGTAAACTTTGATCATGTTCGACCGCCCGGCACGCGCGACTGCTTTCGGGTCGCGTACCATCCTTTATGCAGGAATTTGGTGGACTCCGAAATTCTATAGCTAGAATTTCCGAATTCGCTCTCGGCGACCGTTTGCGCCGTGCGCGAAACTCTATTGATAATCGGCACAGTTTCCTCTCTTAATTGCGTCGCGCTTTCCAAATTTTAGTAAATAACCCTCATAGAATTTGGTCTCGATTCATGTGCGCGGACTCACTCCGCCGTCCGTGAATATCCCTCCAAAAAAAATAACCGGAAATAAATAGGAGCTATTACGTCAGCGGTTAATTCTAACTGCTGCAAACAAGATTCATAGCTTCGGGTCGCCCGTTTTTCGGTGAAAACTGCGGGCATGTGCGTTGCATGAACCCGGGCAGCCTTGTACCGGTTACACGTCAGTCGGAATGTGCAACTTTCGGTGCAAGCCGTTAACACGATAAGTTCGGCTCTCATAGTCTTGCGCTCGAACAGAACAGACGAGACAGCGTTCTTTGACGGAATCATCGCTCGCGCGTTGTTCCCCAGAAGCGCAGCCGAAAACCGACACTTAAACTTACCTATCTCTCCCAGTCACGCTGCTCCAACTAAATATCAAGCGCAGAACCTCTGGCACCGGTGTCTGCCGACACACGCTACGGGAATATCCGAATAAGTCCTTTCCCGTGCAGTGACGATCAACTAATGAGCTAGCCGCTCAAAAGGAGGTTAGTAAGATGCCTGTCGACATCCCCTACCTGATTCACTCGCTTTGTGGCGCTCTGATTTTGTTAATTTTTCATTTCTGGCTTAAACGAAAGGCGGTTGAGAACACCGGTCTGGTGTGGATCAGCGTCAGCCTGTTGAGCTGGGCGGCGGCCAGAGCCATCGCGCTCTTGAGCGTCAAGCTGGGACTGGCCGTGGAACCTGATAGGTTGCTCTATTGGTTCTCGCCCATCAGCAGCATTTTGTTTACCAAGACGGCCTTCACGCTCGCGCGCGTTCGTGATGTGTTCCAGACGGACGAAAATCGGATTTGGCCTAAAATCTCGATCCTCACCGTCGCCGTCCTTTCAATCGCGGCGAGCGTGCTGATGCTCTTAGGCCAAAAGCAGTCGGGTCAATACCTCGATGCTTTCGCCTCGTCCATCGCGCTCATCATCCTCGGCATCGGGCTGGCCTATTCCTTCTACAGCTACGGCCACCGGCTGCTGGTCTGGGTGACGGTGATGACCTTTCTGGGTTGTATTGCGCGGCAGTACAACCTGGCTTTTTTCGGCTCGCCCACCGACATCATGATCATCTCGTTGCACCTCGCAAACTCCTCTCTGATGATCATGCTCTTTATCGCGCTCGCGGTGGCGTGGGGCTTCTCCGATACCCCGCGTCTGAATCTCACCGGAGTTTCCACCAACGTCCACATCGTCGCGTTGTGCGTTGACCTGCGCGATTCGACGAAATGGGCAAACAACGTGGTCGAGAAAGACTTCCACTTGGTTAAAATTTTCATGGGCGAGTTCATCAAGTGGACGTTGGGGCACGTTGCCGCTTCGTCTCTTGGCCGGCCGCGCCTGGCAAAATTTTTGGGCGATGGTTGTCTGTTTATTTGGGAGATTCCCGAAAACGCGATGACCGACAGCGCCAACGCGGCCTTCAAACTCGCATGTTGCCTCTACAAACACTACACGCCCTGGGTCAGACAAAACGCGAAGAAGTTCACGTGGGGCGTGCCGGTCGGCATCGGAGTCGGCTTCGACGTGGGGACGGCCATCCGTCTGACGTTTGAAAACGGCTCCAACGATTACATCGGCATGCCCGTCAGTCTCGCTCCCAAACTCCAAGAACACGCGCGCCCCCTCGGCGGCGTCGCGGCGCAGGAGAAGGTCTACAACCTTCTGAACGGCTCGCGCAGCAAACTACAGAGACCGGGCACGATCAAACTCGGTGATTGCGAGATCAAAATCAGAATCACCAAGGCAAGCTAAACGACGCGCGCCGCTAACCGCACGACGACAACCGTGCTCGATAGAACCACAGACCTCTTGCAAAAGTTCGGACTCCCGAAAATATCGTCCGCCACCTCGACGGCTTTCGTCTTCGGTCGAACGACTTATGCAAGAGGTCGCAGGTAACGAAAGGAAAAAACATGCGCCGCGGATGAACCCGGATGAACCCGGCTGATCGAATCGAGTCCGGGCTGCGTTCATCTGCGGCCGCTCCATACCGTTTGCCCGCTGCTTTCGCTGCGTGCCCGGCTGCTCCGGCAAACTCGAACGCGGTCGAAGGTCAGACGAATCAGGCGATGATGATTCGCGCCGCGCCCTCCGTTTCAACCTTGAGCGAAATAAAGTAATTGACAAAGGTTCGCGGGAAAAATTATTTTGGATGTGTAGGTTGCATGTCCGTTTCCCGGCGTAGTTTCCTTTCCCGACTCACGACAATTTTCTCGCCGCAGACCTGAGCCAGACGCTTCCACACAATTGTTTGAAGACGCTTTCAGCCTTCAGACAAATTCTCCGGCGCTCTCGTCCGCCCGCGCCTAGACACATCTCTGCATAGACACGTCCCTTTTCCGCACCGCCACGTCCGAACCGCACAAACCCCCACTCTCGAAAAGGATTTAGTCGATGAAATATCTCATCCCCCGCCCTCTGCGTCTGCTCTGTGTGCTGCTTCTGCTCTCGGCCGTCTTCGGCGTCGCCCGCCAGCTCGCCCAGACCACCCTGCAAACGCCCGCCGCGAACGCCGTTGCGAACGAACGGCGACGCACGACACGAGGAAACTCACCCGCGCGCGAGACGGCCGTGGCCGAAGCGCGCGTGCGCGCTAGCTACGGTCAACTGCCTCTCAGTTTTGAAGCCAATCAAGGACAGACGGCCGCGCCCGTCAAGTTCCTCGCGCGCAACAATCACTACAACTTGTTTCTGACCGCCGACGAAGCCGTGCTTGCGCTCGAACGCCGGACGGAGGATGCACCGACGACGACAACGACGGCGCGGCGCGCGAAAGCGCAGAAGAGCGCACCCGAAAAACGCGCGTCTGCAAATTCGCGTGAGGCTATCGCGGCGGTGCTGCGCCTGAAGTTGGAAGGAGCGAACCGGAGCGCGCGCGTCCATGGTCTCGAAGAGATGCCGGGGCGCAGCAATTATCTCACCGGCAACGACCCGCGCGGGTGGCGCAAGGGCGTGCCGAACTATGGTCGCGTGGAATATGAGAGCATCTACAAGGGCGTCGATCTCGTCTACTACGGCAACGACCGACAACTCGAATTCGATTTCAACGTCGCGCCCGCGCACGACCCCGGCGTCATCCGCTTGTCGTTCAAAGGCGCACGCCACCTCAAGCTCGACGCGCAGGGCGACCTTCGCCTCACGACTCCGGCGGGCGAACTACGACAACACAAGCCGGTCGCCTATCAACTGATCGACGGCCGAAGGCGCGAAGTCGCTTGCGCCTACGTGCTCGACGAACGCAGCGGCGGCGTCTCCTTCAAACTCGGCGCTTACGACCGCAGCCGTGCCCTCGTCATCGACCCCGTGCTCAGCTATGCGACCTATCTCGGCGGCAACAACACGGACGAAGCCAACGCCGTCGCCGTCGATGCGCAAGGCAACACTTACGTCGTCGGCACGACCCTCTCGATGAACTTCCCGCGCACGCCCGGCGCTTTCCAATCCACGCTCGGCGGCACGGTTACGGCCACCTACGACGCTTTCGTCACCAAGCTCAACCCGGAAGGCACGAGCGTCGTCTACTCGACCTTTCTCGGCGGCTACAACGGCGACAACGCCACGAGCGTCGTCGTCAACGCAAACGGCGAAGCGCATCTGGCGGGCGAAACCTCCTCGCCCAACTTTCCCGTCGCCAATCCGTATCAGCCCGCACGGCGCGGCAATCAAGATGTCTTCGTCACCAAACTCAACAGCGACGGCACGGGGCTGCTCTATTCAACTTTCCTCGGCGGCTCGCAGAACGAATACGCGCCCGTCCTCGCCCTCGCCAACGACGGCAACATCGTCGTCGCCGGTCGCACTTTCTCGGTGGACTTTCCCACTCACGGCGCTTCGTTACAGCCATATTTCGGCGGCAACTGCCCGGCCGCGCCTTGTTCCGACGGCTTCATCACGAAGTTGCACTTCACGTACGGCGTTGCCTTCTCCACTTTTCTCGGCGGCAGGCGCGACGATTTTATTGACGGCATTGCGATTGCCAATCGCGACGGCTCGATCTACGTCACCGGCCGCACCAACTCCACGGATTTCCCCACCACCCCCGTCTCCCTGCGTCCGAGCAAAACGGGCAACGCGGATTCCTTCGACGCCTTCGTCGTGCGCTTGAACTCAGCGGGTCTTTACTCCTACTTCTCCACCTACCTCGGCGGCAGCGGCGACGACTATGCTTACGACATCGCGGTTGACGACGCGGGCGACGCATGGGTCACAGGTCTCACCGGCTCAAGCGATTTCCCCACCACCCCCGATGCCTTTCAATCCACCTTGCGCGGCGCGGGCGCATACGCTTTCGACGCCTTCCTGACCAAACTCGACGCGCGCGGCGACCTGATCGATTATTCGACCTATCTCGGCGGCGACCAAGACGACGTTGGGATCGCGGTCGCCACCGACGGTCTCGAAGTCTACTGGGCCGGGCAAACCGCCTCGCGCGATCTCTCCGTCACGCCCGACGCCTTTCAACCCAATCACGGCGGCGGCGCATACGACGCGTTCCTCGCGCGCCTCGTGCCCGACCAGCCCTCTCTCAATTACCTCAGCTACCTCGGCGGCTCGGACACCGAATACCTGCGCGCGCTCGCGGTCGCGCAAGTCAACGGGCAGCCCAACCTCTACGTCGTCGGCAGCACGCACTCGCTCGATTTCCACACCACGCCCGGCGTCGTGCAAGCCTACGCGGGCAGTCAATATCAGAGTGATGGTTTCGTCGCGCGCGTCAACATGGGCGCGGCCGGATACATCGTCAGCGGTCGCGTCACGAACGAGTACGGCAACGGCTTAACGGATGTCGAGATCACTATCACGGATGGCGCGTTTTATAAGATCGTGCGGACGCACGACGACGGCACGTATTCCATCGGCGGCATCCCGGCGGGCGCGAGCCTGACGCTCACGGCGCGACGCGAAGTGTTCGTCTTCGAGCCGTCGAACGTCGTGCTGGAAAACATCGCGTCGAATCGAGAGGTCAACTTCACGGGCGCGGCTCCGCTCGTCATCAAGGGGCGCATCACCGACCCGAACGGCAACGGCCGCTCAGTCTCCTTGGAGTTGACGGGCGCGGTCAGCCTGTCCGCGCAGAGCGACGACTTCGGCTACTATCGTTTCGCGCGCCTGCCCGCGGGCGGCACGTACACCGTCACGCCGCGGTCAGACCCGTGGAGCACCTATAGCCCGCCGAGCCGGACGGTCGAAGTGTTGAATGGCGATCAGGTTTTCAACTTCACACAGCTTCCGCCGCCCAGCATCTCCGGCCGCATCATCGACAGCAACGGCCAGCCGCGCTATTGCACCGTCACGCTGCGCGACGCGGAAGGCGCATTTATTCAGGAGCGTTACACAGACGCCGACGGCCGCTACGAATTCTTTCCGCTGTTTCGCGGCCGGAGCTACAGCGTCACGCCCTCGATCAACGGCACGCTCTACACGTTCACGCCGGAGACGCGCGCCTTCAACGACCTGCAATCCGGCCAGACGGCCGACTTCACGGCGCTCCCACCCATCATGATCAACGGCCGCATCACCAACCGGAACGGCGACGGCGTGATGACCACGGTGACCTTGAGCGGCACGATCAATCGCACGACCGAGAGCAACTACGACGGCCGCTACTCCTTCTACGAACTTCCGCGCGGCGGCAACTACACGGTCGCCCCGTCCATGCCCGGCACGTTCTGGACGTTCACGCCCACGTCGCAAAGCGTCACGAACGCGCAACAGGAAATGCAGACCTTCAACTTCACGGCCGTCCCGCCGCTTCACCTCACGGGACAGATCACGGACGAGTATGGCAACGGCCTGAGCGATGTCGAAGTCCGCGTCACAGGCACGCTCAACCAGACCGTCCACACGGACGGGGCAGGTTGGTACAGCTTCCCCGCGCTGCAGCGTGGCGGCACTTACACCGTCACCCCCTCCCACGAGCTGTATAACTTCACGCCCGCCAATCCAACCTTCAACGACGTGAACGAAGACCGCTTCGTCAACTTCACGGCCGCGCTCCGTCGTTATCGCATCGGCGGCCGCGTCACGGACGCGAGCGGTGCTGGGCTAGGTAACGCGACTTTGGAACTGGCGGGCGCGCAGAGCGCGACGACGCAAACGGATACGGGCGGCAACTACGCTTTCGAGAATCTGCGCGTCGGCCAGAGCTACACGGTGCGCGCCGCGCGCGCGGGCTGGTCGTTCGCTCCCGAAGTTTTCGCCGCAAACGATCTGCGCGCCGACGAGACGGCGAACTTCAACGCCACGCGTCTCGCTTACGCGATTAGCGGGCGCGTCCTCGACGCGGGGGACGGAAGCGCGCTCTCCGGCGTGCAGGTGGCCTTGGGCGGCTCGCGGACGGCCACGACCACGACGGATGCGACGGGCAACTACGCCTTCACGAATCTTCCCTCGGAAGGCACTTACACTATCACGCCCACGCATCGCTATTACAACGTCGCGCCGCAAACGCGCACCTTCGACAACCTGCTCGCCAACCAAGACGCGCCCTTCAACGCCACGCGCATCAACTACTCGATCAGCGGACACGTCGGCAGCGCGACGGGCGCTGCCCTCTCCGGCGTCGCCGTCAACTTGAGCGGCGCGCGCACGCGCACCGCCTACACGGACGCTTCGGGCAACTACACCTTCAACGATCTTCCTTCCGGCAATAGTTACACCGTCACGCCTTCGGCCACGCACTACGCGTTCACGCCGCAGGCGCGCACCTTCGATAATCTCGACAGCAGTTCGACGGCCGACTTCACGGCCGCGCTGCTTCGTCACAACATCGCCGGGCGCGTCGTCGATGCGAACGGCAACGGCATCGGCGGCGTCGATGTCAACTTAGGCGGCGCGCAAGCTTCCTGCGTCGTCACGGACGCGGGAGGCAACTACGCGTTCGCGTCGCTTCCGGCGGGCGGGAGTTACACCGTCTCCGTCTTCCACCCGTGGTACGGCTTCGCGCCCGCCACGCAATCCTTCAACGACCTCGGCGGCGACCGGAGCGCCAACTTCACGGGCACTCTCCTCACCTTCCGCATCAGCGGACAAATGACCGAGGGCGCTGCCGTAGTCTCCGGCGCGAGCGTGAGCCTCACGGGTTCGCAGTCGGCCACCGCGCAGACCGATGCGAACGGATACTATTCTTTCAACGTCAGCGCGGGCGGCACGTACACCGTCACGCCCGCGCATCCTTACTTCATCCTGACGCCTGCGAGCGCCACTTTCACGGCTCTCTCCATCCACCAGACGGCCAACTTCTCGGCCGCGCGCCGCACTTACGCTCTGAGCGGCTACGCGCGCGACGCGTGCAACCGCGCCGTCGCGGCCGTCTCCGTCACGCTCGCGCGCGCGGGCGCAACCAGCGTCTCGGTGCAGACCGATGCGAACGGGTTCTACAGCTTCGCGGGCGTGCCCGCCGGTTATTCCTACATGCTCACGCCCGCAAAGACCGCTTACAACTTCAACCCGTCCTCGGCCTCTCTGCCGAATCTGAACGGAAACCTTTCGGCCAACTTCACGGGGACGCCCACGGCGGCCACCCCACAACTCGCGCCGCTCGCCGACGCATACGTGCGCGGCGGCACGAGCGCCGCGAGCAATTTCGGCACAACCGCACAACTCATCTCGCGTCTCGCGAGTTCCGCGAGCAACACCTACGAGAGCTATCTGACGTTCGAGGTCGGGCAGCAATGCACCATCACGAGCGTCAAGTTGCGTCTCTACGGCAAACTGAGCAGCGGCTCGAATCTCGCCGTCTCGGTCTACTCGGTCGCCAACACCGCTTGGACGGAGACCGGCATCAACTGGAACAACAAGCCGACGGCCGGGTCGCTTCTGGCGACCGCCAACATTCTCAACACGACCGCCGCCTTCTACGATTGGGACATCACCAATTACGTCCGCGGCGAGATGAGCGCCGGGCGCACGCGCATCACCGTCGCGCTCAAGAACAGCGCCTCCACCAACAACGACGCCACCTTCAACTCACGGCAAGCCACCACCAACCAGCCGCGCCTGCTTATCACGACTCCTTAGCACGCCGAGCCGCGACGAGAGCCGCGCCCCCAAGTCAAGAGGGCACAGCCAAGAGGGCGAACCTTTCTCGCAAAGGTTCGCCCTCTTGATTTTCGACGACGTCTCATTTTTAACGTCACCGCGTCCCCGGCTTTTCGTCCTTTGCGGCGGGAGACTGGTATGATTGTGCCGGAGCACGACAGCAGTTCGGCAAAACAATTCTTGAGAGACTTGAGAGCGACTAACAAAGGCATGAACCACGAATCTACACGAAACAACACGAAGCAGACGTTTAGTGCTGTTTCGTTTCGTGTGGTTTCGTGTAGATTCGTGGTTCCATGCTTTTAGTTTTTAAACTTCGCGTTCAGTTGAGAAAGCGTAGATGGAGATCAGAGCGGGGCGCATGGCGGAGCATTTCGCTTCGCATCAAAGCGTGATAGACGAATGCATCGCGCAACTGGCCGAGCCGGCCGAAGAGGTGGCGCGCCTGCTCGTCCGCGCGCTCGCGGCGGGCGCGAAAGTGATCGCCTTCGGCAACGGCGGCAGCGCCGCGCAGGCCAGCCACTTCGTCGGCGAACTCTTAGGTCGCTTCAACGCCACGCGCCAGCCCTTCCCGGCCATCGCTCTGGCGAGCGACCCCGGCACGGTCACTTGCATCGCCAACGACTTCGGCTACGACGCTCTCTTTGAACGCCAACTTCGCGCCCTCGCCGTGCCCGGCGACATGGCCTTCGGCTTCACCACCAGCGGCCGCTCCGCCAACGTCGCGCGCGGTCTGGCGGAAGCCCACCGGCGCGGCGCAACGACAGTCGCCGTCGTCGGCGCAAACGGTCTCGGCGACGGCACGGCCGACCGCATCGTCGCCGTTCCGAGCAACGTCACGGCGCACATCCAGGAAGTCCACCTCATGCTCCTGCACGTCTGGTGCAGCTACATCGACGAGGCGCTGGGACAGAATGAAGCTGAGACATGAGCGGGCTGAGCGGTGTTGAGATTGGTGCTCGACGTGTGCGCCGCACGCTGTCCGAAAGCGCCGCCGCGTGACAGGTATCGCCGTGATCGGCTATTCTTTGCCGGTTGCCCGGTGTTTGAAATCGTCGCGGGTTTGCTCGTTATCATGAGAAGGAAAAGCGGTAAATGGTCAATGGTGAATGGATGAAGACGGTTCTGATCCATTCACCATTCACCATTGACCATTTACCAATCTTCCGTTCATCATTTCCATTACGGAGAGGTGCAAGAGTGGTTGAATTGGCAGCACTGGAAATGCTGTGTACGGGGAACCGTACCGTGGGTTCGAATCCCACCCTCTCCGCCTTCGTTTCAAAAAAGGATTAACGCCGGATGCAAGATGACAAACTGGCGGCTGACGAGGCACGCCGCCTCGCACAACACGAGGCGCTCAAGGCAGGGGTCGAGGGCGACGTGCACGCCGAGATCGCCGAGCGCGCCGACCGCCCGACGACCCGCCCGGAAGCCGAACGCATGGAGCACGTCGCCGGAGAGTTTCGCGGCAAGGCGCTCGACGAAGTGGTGGAGACGGAGCGGGAAGTTGAGCGCGCGCGCGGCATGGCGCGCATCTCCCAAGTCGTCGATTACATCTTCTACGTCATCTACGCGCTCTTGGCGATCCGTTTCCTGCTCGCGCTCTTAGCCGCGCGCCGCAGCGCCGGGTTCGTCCAGTTGATCTACACGGTGACCGATCCGTTTTACGCGCCGTTCCGCGGCATCGTGGCCGAGCCGACGGCCGAGGGCGGCGCTCGCTTCGCCCTCTCGATTCTGCTCGCCATCGTCGTCTACGCGCTGCTCCACCTCGGCATCAACGGGCTGCTCCGACTCATCGCGCATCGCAAGACGGAGATTTGAAGTCGATTTCAAGAGCGCGCCGCAGGCGTCAAACATCGACGCCGCCCGGGCGGCAACATGAAAAGCGAATGAACAAACGAATCCTGTCGAGTTGTTTCTTAGTCTGTCTGATCTTGTCGGGCACAACCGGAGCCGCGCAGCGCGGCGGGCGCACAGGGCGCGCTGTGCAGCAGAAGGGCACAGTTTGCGGCGACCCGACCTTGCCGTGCCGGACGGGCGATGTGAAGTTCGAGCCGCACGACCTGCCCTTTAGCATCTCGCCACGAGCTGTGATCTGGGAGAGCGAACCGTTCTACGCCGTTATTTTAAAGAGCATCAAGGCATCGGAACAGGACTGTCAGACGTTCGTGCCGGAAGACGAACGACTGGCGGTGCAAGGGTTGTTCCCGCGCCGCAAGGTCTTTACGGATCGCGGGTGCGGCGAACCCGGCGACACTTTCTACGGGGGCACGCTGTCGAGCGCGCACTTCATGGCCGTCTACGCGGGGCGGACGCGCGCGGAGGCCAACGCCATGCTCGCGCGCGTGAAAGCCACCGGCAAATTTCCCGGCGCCAATGTGCGACGGATGTACATCGGCTTCAACGGCACTTAAGGCGCGTCGCCCGTTTGCGCTTCGCGCGACGGACGGGTTAAAGTAAACCGCATCGGACGAAGCCGCCGGCGCGGACGGAAATTGCGCGGACGGAAACTGCATGCGCCGCTCGCGCCTTCGTCGATTTTGACAATTTATCAGACTTCGGGCTCCGCACAACGCTCGTCTCGCGAACTCCGCCAGGCCAGGAATGGAGCAACGGTAGCGTTGACCGCGTGTGTTGCGGGTCAGTCCGGAGTCTGGCCACATCCGTAAAAAGAGTTGCCGCCGGGCGAGCGTTTGAGAGTTGCCGAAGCGTGCGAGGTTGGAGCACAATCCGACCCGTGCCGCTTTCGAGAAACCGCGAAACGCATCCGCAGCGCGGCAACTCTTTTTCATTTCGCGCCGCGCCGCGGAAGGCCGACTTAACGATTCCCGTCGAGCCGCACATGAAGATCAATTTCAAACGTCTGGATCACGTGCAACTCTGCATCCCGCCCGGCGCGGAGCAAGAGGCGCGCCGCTTCTACGGCGAATTGCTCGGACTCGCCGAGATCGAAAAGCCCTCGCCCCTCAGCGAGCGCGGCGGCCTCTGGTTCGAGATCGCCGACGTGCAACTTCACATCGGCGTCGAGACGGGGCAGAGCAAGTCGAAACGCCACCCCGCGTTTGAGGTGGAGAACGTCGAACGCGTCCGCGCCTATCTCGAACAGCACGGCGTCGAGACGCGCGACGAAGTTTCCGTCGCAGGCCTCAAGCGTTTCTCCCTCTTCGACCCGTTCGACAACCGCATCGAGCTTTTAGAACGCGTCCCGGGATGAAAGCTACCTCTGTAAACCTGTTATGACATCAATCGCAGTAGTGAAGAAAGACGGTTACGTTGCCATCGCCGCCGACACGCTGACCAAGTGGGGATATGCAAAAGAATCGGCCGAGTACGTCGTCAATAACGAGAAGATTTTCAGAGCGGGTGGCGGTTATGTCGGCGTGTCCGGTTCGGTCGCGGCGGAATTGGCGCTCAGGATCATCTTTAAGCGGTTGGGCAGTAAATCGAAGCTGAACAACGTGACGGATATTTTTACGACGTGGAACCGGATTCACCGGACGTTGAAAGACGAGTTCTTTCTGAACGCGCACGATAGCGACGACCGATCTTTTGAGACGTCGAGAATGAACGTCTTGATAGCTAACCCCTACGGTATTTTCGGCATCGGCGAATATCGCTCGGTGCAGGAGTTTGCGAAGTTTTACGCTTACGGCAGCGGCAACGAATACGCACAAGGCGCGATGTATGCCGTTTATCAAGAGGCGGGCATGTCCGCCGAAGAGATCGCGAGGCGAGGCGTCGAAGCGGCGGCGGAATTCGACGAGGACACGGGTTTACCCATCACGAGTTACGTGTTGAAACTGCGGAAGAGTTAAGAGTTTATGGCTTATCAAGTCATCGCACGCAAATGGCGTCCGCAAACTTTCGAGGAAGTGACCGGGCAGGAACCGATCACGCGGACGCTCCGCGGCGCGCTCGAACACGAACGGCTGCATCACGCCTATCTCTTCTCAGGCGCGCGCGGCGTGGGGAAGACGACCACGGCGCGCCTGCTGGCCAAAGCGCTCAACTGTCATAAGTCAGACCGGCCGACGGCCGCGCCCTGCAAGACGACCGACGCGGATCAATGTGCTTCGTGCCGCGAAGTGGCCGAGGGGCGTTCCATCGACGTGCTCGAAATCGACGCGGCCTCGAACACGGGCGTCGATAACGTGCGCGATTCGATCATCAACACGGTCGGCATCAACCCGGCGCGCGACCGTTACAAAGTCTTCATCATCGACGAGGTGCACATGCTGTCGGGCGCGGCCTTCAACGCGCTTCTCAAGACTCTGGAAGAACCGCCGCCGCGCGTCGTCTTCATCATGGCGACCACCGAGTCGCACAAAATCCCCGACACGATCCTCTCGCGCAGCCAGCAGTTCGAGTTTCGCACCATCGCCACGGCGCGCATCGCCGAACGCCTGCGCCTGATCGCCGATGCCGAAGGCGTCCGGGTCGCGGATGAAGCCCTACGCGAGATCGCGCGCGCGGGTGAAGGCTCGATGCGCGATGCGCAGTCGGCCTTCGACCAAGTCATCAGTTTCAGCGACGGCGGCGAGATTACGGTCGAAGACGTGGAGGCCGCGCTCGGCATCGCCGGGGCTGAGTTGCGCGCGCGCGTCATGCGTTCGATTGCCGAGGGCGCGCCCAAGGACGCTCTGGCCGTGGTTGACGATCTGGTGATGCGCGGCCATGACTTGAGAAATTTTTGCCGCGACCTGCTCTCGCACATACGCGACCTGCTCGTGGTGAAGGTGGCGGGCGACGCGGCCGAAGGGTTGGACGCGGGCGACGCGGAACGCAAGGAACTGGCGCGCTCGGCGCGGGAATTTTCCGAGTCAGACCTCGTGCGCTTCTTCCACAGCTTGTCGGAGACGGAGCGCACTCTGCGCGAAGGCGCGCACCCGCGTTACCAACTCGAAATCGGACTCGTCAAATTGATCGAGATGCGCCGCCTCGTCCCGCTCGCGCAGATCATCGAACGCCTCGGCGCGCTCGAAGAAGCTCTGCGCACGGGGAGAGCGCCCGCGGCCGGGGTGGCGGGCACAAGCGCGCCGCCGGGCGGCAGCGCAGCGGGCGGTGGCGGCGGCGCGCCGCGCGGCGGAGGCGGGTATGGAAGCAGCGGCGGCGGGTACGCGGGCGGAAGCGGTGGTGGCGGCGCAAAGGGCGTGCCTCCCGCATCGCGCGCCTCCGCATCGGCTGGCGACGAGGCGGGGCGTAAGCCTGTCGCCGCCGCAGCCGACTCCTCTCCTGCGAACGCGAATGCGGCCTCCGACTCTTTCGCGCCCGGCGCGAGGTCTTCCGCCGACGACACGCCGCCGTGGGAGGCGCCACCGTGGGAAGAACCGCCCACCGTGGCCGCGCACGCCGCGCTCAAACTCGTGCCGCCGCCCGCGTCGTCGCCGCCGCAGGCCGAAGTCGCGCCGCACGCGCCGGAGCAAATCGCGAGTGCGTCCGCCGCGCAGGCCGGAAGCGCGCCGACCGCGCAGGCTGGAAGCGCTCCGGCCGCCGCATCCGCCGTCAACGTCTCTTCAATTCCTGCGCGGACGTCAGGCGCGGGCGTCTTCGACGCAGACTCGCAGCCCATGTCCGCGTCGCACGCGGGCGACTTCGTCGAGCGAATCAAGACCGGACTCGAAGAGCGTCGTAAGCCCTTCCTCGCCATCGCGCTCGAAGGCGCGCGCAGGGTGGCAATCGAGGGCGAGGAGTTGTACGTCGAGTTCGCGCCCGATGCCAAGCACCTGCGCGACAATCTCGCCAAACCGGAGAGCGTCAAATTGCTGCGCGAGGTGTGCGAGTCGGTCTGCGGGCGCGAGATGGGCGTGCGCATCTCGGTCAGAGATAAGAACGAGAACCGCGACGACGAGCCGCCCTCCGAACAGGCGCGCGACGCCCAGGCGGAGGAACGCAGACGCCTGCGCCAATTGGCCGAAAACCATCCTTCGGTGCAACAAGTCCTGCGCGCCTTCCAAGCCGAAATCGTAGACGTCCGCCCCGTTGACGGTGTGAAATAGCTGTCAAGTCTTATGAAGGACGTTGATGCCGTCCCCCATATTTCACCCAACGGAAGTTATAGTGGGATAGTTCGTAACACACGACGTTCACTTACCTCATCGTGCATGACTCTTACATCGGCTGCGAATCTTTTCGCTGTCCTTTCTCAAAAGATGATAAGCGGAATGCCATTGCCGGCAAAATGCTTCAATTGCAGCCCACCGAATCCAACGCCCGAACCGGAACCTCAGCGTGTCCTTGTCGGGATAACGAACGAGCAGCTACGACAAACGGGCAAAGCGGCGTACCGAGTGAGATCAAAGTAAGCTCAAGATATGAGCAAGATGGCGTGACTTACAGGTGGAGCGGCAGGAAGTTTGAACGTAGTGCTCATTAACACTGCTCAACATATGGGCGCGGGAACTGGTTCGATAGCAAAGGCTGAGCGTACATTCCATTTACGGAATTGTAGGCTCAGCCTTTGCTTAGCGTCCGGCGTGTGTCGCGCGCAGAGGGTTCACGGCCTGACGATGAGCTCGCCCGACACTTCCGTCGTCCCGTCCTTCGACACGAAGTCTATTGATCTCCGGCCTTTGGTCTCAGACATCTCTTTGGTGATGAGCACCTCCATCGTCTTGCCGTCGTCGGAGACGTTCTTCGTCTTCAGTGCCGTGCCGTGAAACAGCACCTTATCCACCGAGCCAAGATTTTCACCCGTTACTTTGACGTATACCTGATCGCCCATGTTCACGGCTTCGATATCGGCGATCTTCGGCTTCGGCGTGGGAGGCGTGGGAGGGGTGAGAGGTAACGGGATGGGCGCGCCGCCCTGCACGAGCGTGATCTGCTTGACCTTTTTGGCAAGCTCCGCAGGCATGCTCAACGTCAGGAACGTCGGGTCGTTGAAGGTCAGGATAGCGCCGTTCGTGCCCGCCACGCCCTGAACGCCGACCCTCGCGCCGGGACTCAGCATGACGCCGTCAACGTTGACGCTAATAGTCGCCGGGTCGAAGCCGCTCCCCGTGATGGCGAAAAGGTTGTTGACCGCGCCCCCCGTCAAGACGATCACCTTGCTCGCCATAAAGGAACCGCCTCCCGGCGGGGTAAAGTTGGCGGCCAACATCTCGGCCGTGTAATCCTGACCGAAGAACAACAAACGCGCGGTTAGTTTGCTTGCCTCTCGGAGCGTCTGCGTCGGGACGACGAACTCCACGACCATGTCCCTGCCACCGGCTGCGGCAACTGTGTTTGTGCTCTTGACCAGCGGCGCGTCGCTGAACCCGTATGCCTTGCTGCCGAGAGTGATGATGGGATTGAAATCGCCTACGGCAGTGCTATGCAGCCCGACCGTCACCTTCGAGTTCTGTCCGTCGACTGGTGAGGTCGTGACCTGCGTGATAGTGAGATGTTTTATGCCTGTGTCCGTCCGCGCTACCCTGTTGCGCAACTTCGCCGGGGGGCCGAAGCGTCCGGCGATCAGCGCGTCTTCGACGAAGGCGAGGCGCTGACCGGGCACCAGCCACCGGAAGCTCTTATCGCTTTGCAGGAAGAGTCCCTTCTCCGCGTTATCAATCACCTGATTGCCGAGGATGATTCCCATACCGGGGAGGTAATGCTGGCCGCGTGAAATCACAAGGATGTTTCCTTGCCCCGCGTCCATCCAGTTGAGGCTGAGTGGCTCCGGCTGTAACGGCTCGCTGTCCAGCGCGAGCACGCCGGGGACTGTCAAGTCTTTGAGCTTCTGGTAACTGTCGGAGTCCTTGATATAGTCGCCTACCGTCTTATTCTTCGAGTCGTACTTGCGCCAGAAGGTTCGCGCCTCGACCTTTCCGACGAAAGTTGTCAGGTCATCGGCGGGCAGCGCCAGCGTGGCGAAGACCTCATGCGGGCCAGCCTTCACCGTCTTCTGACCGAGCACCGGCCTGAATTGCCAGCCGAAAGTGACGGAGGCGGGTGGCGGCGTGCTCGCGTCCCACGGCTGCGCCCGCTCGAAAGACACCGTATCAGTGTCTTGCACAAGGAAGAGCGTCTCCTTCTGGGTCTGCGCGGAGAGGCCGACGTTGATCGGCTGCACGGCGACGCCGAAGCCAAACTGTTTTGCGTTCTTGGTGACGGTCGCCACGTTGTAGTTGTTCTCACGGGGCAGCACCGAGACCACGGATGGCGGCTCCCCGGCCGGAACTGCCGGGGCTTGCGTGGTGACTGTGATCTCCACCTCGGCCACCGCACCCTCATAACGCTTCAGCGAGTCGAGGTTGATCTTAAAGCCGACGACAGCGCGCGAGCGCGCGCCGGTGTAAGTCGCACCGGGGCCTGCCCCGACGATAGTCACGGGAGTGCTGATGATGCGGTCGGTCAGCGCGCCTTCGAGCAACAACCGCACGTTGTCGAGCGCGTGGGTCGTTTCCATCTGCTGCGCGAGCAGGGTCTGCGGCGCGAGGTTGTAGGACGGCTGGAAGGCAAAGGCAGAAGTTTGCGCGGGCAGCGCCGCTGCCGCCGGAGTCACGGAAGGCTGTGTGACGACGGTCGTGGTGGTATTCGGCGTC
Source organism: Pyrinomonadaceae bacterium (assembly GCA_036387235.1). Taxonomy (GTDB): domain Bacteria; phylum Acidobacteriota; class Blastocatellia; order Pyrinomonadales; family Pyrinomonadaceae; genus JAIVJZ01. Next base: position 316,250 of record DASVUD010000028.1, on the reverse strand, counting down.
ACGACGCTGGTGCTCGTCGTCGAGCCCTGATTCGCCGTCGTCGTGCTTCCCTGCGTCGTGGTGGTCGTCGTCCCTTGCCCGGGCGTCGGCGAAACCTGAACGACATTCTGCGTTCCGGTCTCGCCCACGGATGTAGTCCCGCCCGTATTGACCGTCGTGGTGTCGCCCGTAGCGGTCGTGGTGGTAATGCCGGGAATCGGTGTCGTCGTCAGGTTGAGGCCGAAGGATGAGGCGTCGAGACGCGCGCCCTGAAACTTGCCGAGGGCGGCGGCGACGCTGCCCTGATCGAAGAAGTCGCGATTGGCCAGCTTCGCCTGTAAGGAATAGAACATCAGCGCGAGCGAGCGGTCATCGTAAATCTTCGTCTCGCTGACGAAAATGCCGTTGCCGGGCAGCGGCTGCGCCGCTGTCTGGACGGAAGGTATGAACAAGTGGCCGATCAGCAGCATCGCCACCAGAAATAAACTGGTCGGTCTTCGCAAATCTTTGTGGTGATACATCGCTTCCCCTTTAGCTGACAGAGATCATGAAAATGCACGGCTGGCCGAAGATGGCACCGGCGTGTCCCCCGACGCTGATCTGATCTCCCTCCTGCTTGCCAAGAACGAAGCGCAGATGCGATGCGGCCGCCCCAATGTCGGACGGCGTGTAATTACCGCTCGGCTTAAACATGATGAGCAGGCTCGCGCTCCCTGATGCGATTAACACGGCGGCGACGCCGGAGTAATGAACTGTACCGTTGAACTGTGCGGCATTAGCCAGAGGGGTTGACAGCGCGGCACCTAACGCAGGCCCGGCACCGAGCACCAGATTATCGGCGGTCGCCGCCGCAGTCTTCTTGGCGCTTATCTTCTTCGCGCCTTTTTTGGTTGTCATCGTAGTCTCCTGAATGGTTTGGCAGTGAGTTAACTTAGAACATGATCATCCACGGCCGAGGCCCTCGTGATATGCGCCTATCGGCAACTCTCAAATTGTTAATGTCATTGCCGGTTGAAACATTTCACGGGAGCGCTAGCGGAGGCAAAAGGCAAACGGCCAACCGAACCATGGCCGCGCTCACCTTCGACCGTCTCGCCGATACTGCGAGAAGCGCGAGGCGTCGAACGGCTGCCCAGTAAAACTAAATGTTTCAGTTGAGAGAGTTGAATCTCCAGAGATACTCTGAAATTCATATAGGTGGTGTTGGTGAGGGTAGATTCTCTGGTAGCTGATGCGGGAAGGAGGCCGGGATGAAGTTCTACGAATCGGAAAACGTGCGTGACACTACATGAGACTTTTACATCTGTCAACGAAATATTTACTCGCTAGGTATCGTCATACAGGCCGCTCATTTATGTTGTAGATCAGACTTTAATAACGGATTGAAAGGCAATGTTCTCTAAAAATCTTATAAGGATTAGAGGAGATATGAAGCGGCCGATGTGGCATGAAGAATGAAAGTTATAGCTAACCCCGGGTGCAGGTTTTAGTTCGATGAAAGTTGAAAGTCCAAGTCACAAGACGGCGACGCATTGAAACGACCGGTTGGCAACTGGTTGAGCGTTTTCATGCGAAGCGAGTGTGGACGCGTGACCGGTGGCGCTGCGACTCTCGCTGGTTACGCAGAGTGAGGGCGCATACGTTGTTCGTCCGTTTATCTCAGCAGCATGAGTTGTTGCCGCTGCGCTTTGCAGAACTGGTTACCAACGGTAACCTGCACCCGGCGGTGGCTCATCGCCCCGCGCTTTTTTCTCTCGAACAAAGCGCGGGGCGGGCGCGTATAGTTTGCACGGAGGTTGAAAAGAGAGCGATGCGTGATCCTTTTATTGCGGGGCTTCTGAGTTTTCTGATACCGGGACTGGGGCAGATTTATAATGGCCGTATCTTGGCGGGCATCCTGTGGCTGGTCTTGACGGGCGTTTCCTGGATCGGGTCTGCCGGCACGCTCGGCTGGATCGTTCATATCATCGCCGCCTACACGGCCTACAGTTACGCGAAAGAGCATCGCGTGCGCGTCTAGGTTTCGTCGCGAACGTCTTCGGAAACGAGTTACCAAGTGGGCGCGGGTCGCGTGCATAAGCGCGCGGCCTGCGCCTTTTTGGTGTGAGCAATAAGCAATAAGAAAGACAGTTTTTAAAACTGCTTACTACTTATTGCTTACTACTTATTGCTTACAGCTTACTTATTTCGTCGTCGCTGAGCGTGTCGGCGAGGTCGGTTTTTTTGACGGGCAGGAGACTGCGTATGAGGTCGTTGAGACGCTCGAAGTCAATCGGCTTGGTGAGATAGCCTTCCATGCCTGCGTCGTAGGCGGCGCGCTGGAAGCCTTCGGTGGTGAAGGCGGTGACGGCGATGATGGGCACGGGGCGCAGGGTCGGGTGCTCGCGGATGCGCCGCGCCGCGCCGAGACCGTCGAGGCCGGGCATGCTGATGTCCATCAAGATCAAGTCGGGATGCGTCAGCGCCGCCACCTTGATCGCCTCTTCGCCGTCCGTCGCCGTGACCACGCGGTAGCCCGACTGTTGCAGGTGCAGGCTGATGATGACGAGGTTGTCAACCGTGTCGTCGACGACGAGGACGAGGAAGTCTTGCGCGGTAAACTCCTGCGTGTCCGCGTTCGTTTGCAGACGACTCGTCGGCGGCGCTTCGTTCGGATGCAGGGCGTCTCTCGTGGCGTCGGGCACGGGCGCGGCAGACAGCCCGGTCGTGACGCCGCCCGTGTCGCGGGCGAGTTGCCAGCCGCATTTGACGCAGAAGCGCACGCCGTCTGGATTTTCGTGCGCGCAAACTGGACAGGACATCATCTCGTTTTCAGATCACACATTTTACGAATTTCTCGTCTCCACACGAGTATCGCAGAAGCAGGCGCATTTGCGCCAACGCCGGAGGACGCCCGGCCGCCGTTCGTTCGTCTGCACTTAAGAGCCGGCCGCGCCCTTCAACTCGCGGGCGGCCGTTTCTTGTTCGGGGGGAGAGCGCGGGGGATGTCGCGTTCGTTCGGCACGGGGGGCGCGTCTTCGTCGTCGTTATCGTTCGATTTCTTGCCGCGCAGGGCGGGCGGCAGTTTCGGGCGCGGTAGGCTGACGGTGGCGACCGCATCCGTGCGACGCAAAATCGCGCCGCCCCGCCCGGCCACCCAAGCCGCCGAGCCTCCACGATAGGCGACGGCAAAGAGCGGCACGCTCGTCGCGCTGGCGAGCGCGTCCCAAGTCTCGCCGCCGTCTTTGGTCTGCATCACGCGTCCCTGCTCGCCGACGATGAGCGCGTCGAGGGGCGAGGCGACCGAGACGGCGAAGAGGTTGAGTTTGACTTTGCTCTCCTGCTGCTTCCAGCGCAGGCCGCCGCTGTCCGTACGCAAAATCAACCCGCGCTCGCCGACGATGAAGCCGCGCGACTTGTCGGCGAAAGCCACGCCGTAGAGCCACTCCTTCGTGTTCGTTTCCACGTAGCGCCAAGACTCGCCGCCGTCCTCCGTCAACATGATCATGCCCTGCGCGCCGACGGCCACGGCGTTTCGCGCATCAGTGCCCGTGCCCGCGAAGCTCACGTCTTCGAGCCAAGTGATCGTGTCCGAACGACGCTGCCGCCAAGTCTCGCCGCCGTCTTCGGTCGCGAGGATCGTGCCGCGCGCGCCGACGGCGAGGCCGCGCTTTTCGTTCGCGAAGTGGACGCCGGAGAGTTCCTGCGTGACGGGCGACTCCATCTTCGCCCACGTCAAGCCGCCGTCGTCCGTGCGCAGGATCGTGCCCGCCTCGCCCACCGTCCAGCCGTGCGCTTCGTCCGTGAAGAAGACGTGCGTGAGGCGCACCGAGACGCCTGAGAGGCGCGGCGTCCAACGCTTGCCGCCGGAATTCGTATAGAGAATACGGCCGCGCGCGCCCACCGCCCAACCGCGCGAGCCGTCGAGAAAGAAGATGTCCGAGAGGTCTTCGCGCCCGCCTTCGGAGAGCCTGCGCCATTCGACGCCACCGTCGTCCGTGCGCAGGATCAGCCCATCGCCCCCGGCCGCCCAGCCCGTGTTCGAGTCGGCGAAGTGGATGGTGGTCAGGCGCGGCTGCGTCTTGACGCTGACGGGCAGCCACGTCGCGCCGCCGTCGGCCGTCGCCAGCACGACGCCCTCGTTGCCCGCCGCCCAACCGTTCTGCGCGTCCGCGAAATAGACCGACAGCAGGTCGGCCTGTTGATAAACTTCGACGCGCGACCAAGACGCGCCGCCGTCGTCCGTTCTCAAGACGAGACCGCCGTAGCCGACGGCCACCGCGCGGTGCGACGCGCCCGCGAACGCCACGCCCGTCAGCGGCAACTCCTTCGCCTGCGGTTGACTCTGCCAACTGCCGCCGCCGTCCGACGTGACGAGCATCGTCCCTTGTGCCCCGACGGCGACGCCTGTTTTCTCATCGCCGAAAGAGATGGAGAAGAGGTGTGCGGTCGTGCCCGAAGTCTGTTCGCGCCAAGTGCGCCCGCCGTCCGTCGTGTGGATGATGCGGCCGTAAGTGCCGCACGCCCAGCCGTGCCGCAAATCGCGCCCGGCGAACGAGACGTTGTAGAGATGATCTTTGATGCCGGTGGGTCGAAGCGTCCAACGCTCGCCGCCGTTCTCCGTCGTGACGACCACGCCGCGCGCGCCGACGGCCAGGGCCGTCGTCTTGTCCTTGACGAACAACCCGTAGAGCGTCGTCGAGACGGGCGCGCTCTGCGTCTCCCATTCGTAGCCGCCGTCGTCCGTACGCAAGATCGCTCCGTCCGCGCCCGTCGCCCAGCCCCTCAATTTGTCCGACGCGAAACGCAGAGAGTAGATCGCGTTCCCCTGCGGCAGAGGGTTCTGCCACAGCCACCCGCGCGTCTGCGCCGACAACGCGCTCGCCGTGAGTGCGCCGACGAGCGCGAGCACGAGCGAGACGCGTCTGGCGCGCTTGCGTGTGCGTGCGGCGATGTGGCGGATGTGTGACATGAATCAACGTCGGGGGAGGGAATTAATTCTGAGACGGACTTGTGTAATTGTTGCTTCTTAAACTTACCACTACCGGCGGCGCGTTGCCAGTTATGGGGCGGGGGACGAGGCGAGCCGTTCGGCCGCCTCGCGCAGCACGCTTTCATCGACGCGACCGAGCGCGGCGATGCGACGCGCGGCCTTATCCACGGCTTCCTGCGCGCCGTGCCCGGCGTGGCCTTTGATCCATTCCCATTCGATGCGATGCGCGTCGAGCGCCTTGTCCAGCCGCGCCCACCATTCATGGTTCGACTTGCGCCGGAAGCGCCCGGCCATCGTCTCCACCACGTAGCGCGAATCGGTCAACACGCGCACGCGGCACGGCTCGCGCAGTTGTTCTAATCCGACGGCCGCCGCCACGATTTCGGCCTGCTGGTTCGTCGCCGTGCCGAGGTAGCAGCCGAAGGCGCGCCAGTGGCCGCGAAAATTCAGGAGCGCGACCGCCGCCGCGCGCGGCTCGGCCTGACCGTTGCCGAGGCTCGACCCGTCGCAATAGATCGTCACTTCTTTGAGCGCGCTCATCGGGCGACGGCCTCTTGCTCGTTCGTCAGGATGAGGACGTGATCGACCGACTCTTCAAACGTGTCGTCGTGCGAGATGACGAAGAGTTGATTGAAGTGGCGCACCTGCCCGATCTGGCGCGCGAGGTTTTCGCGCCGTTCGGCGTCCATGTTCACCGTCGGCTCGTCGAAGAAGGCGATGCGGATGTCCGACAGTTGTTTCAAGAGCGCGAGACGCACGGACAAAGCCGCCACCATCTGCTCGCCGCCGGAGAGATTGATGAACGAACGCTCGTGGCCGTTCTCTTCGAGCATGATCTCGTAGTCGCTCGACCAGCGGAGCGTGCGCGTGGCGTCGCCCGTGATCTCGCGGAAGAATTGATTGGCCTCGACCGAGATGTGCGCGACGTAGCTGCGCGTTACTTCCGGCCCCGCTTTTTTGAGTATGTCGCGCATGAACTCGGTCGCCTCGTCCAGACGCTTCAGGCGATCCTGCGCGCGCAGTTCCTCTTGCCAAGTGTCGCGCACGGCATCGAGCCGCGCGATCTCGGCCGCGAGTTTCTCCAACGCCTCGCGCGCGTGTTCGAGCTTGGCCGACGTGTTCGCTTCGAGCGCGAGGGCGAGCGCGAGCGCATCGCGTTCGGCCGAGTGCGCGTCGCGTTCGTAGAGGGTCGCGGCCTCCGTGTGCGCCACGCGCGCCGCTTCCGCTTCGGCGACGGCGCGCGTGGCTTCGGTCGAGGCGCGCTCGACCTCTCCGGTGCGCGCGCCCACGGTGGCGGCGAGCGAGGCGCTTTCGAGATAGAGACGATAGGCGGGCGCGGTCTGGTCGCGTCGTGCGAGCGTCTGAGACCAGCGCGCGTCGAGTTTCTGGAAACGCTCGGACTGTTTGACGAGTTCGTCGCGCTCGGCGGTCAACGCGTCGATGGCGTCTCGCGCTCCGGCGACTTCCGCGCGCAAGGTCTCTTCCTGCGCGGCTTCGGCGCGGCGGATGCCGAGACGCGCGCGCGGATCATGCAAGGCGCGCAGGAGCGCGTCGGTCTCCGTGATGTCGCGTTCGAGCGTCTCGATGGCGCTCGCGGCGGCGGCCAGTCCCGCGCGGTCTTCCTTCCGGCGCTTGCCCTCTTCTTCGATCTCTTTGAGCCGTTGGCGCAGAGGCTCCAGCTCCGCGTGACGCATCAGAGCCTCGCGCGCCGCGATGAGGTCTGCATCGACGCCGATCATTTTGCTTCGCAACTCGTCGAGTTCGCGGTCGTCCGCGGGCAGCGCGGCGAGGTCGCGTTCGAGCGCGGCCAGCGACGACTCACGCGCGCGGAGCAGTTCGCGTTCGTGTTCGAGTTGGCCGCGCTCGCGTTCCAACTGAATGAGGGCGACGCCCGCATCGCGCGACGCGCGCACCTCGCGTTCGACGCGCGCCGCTTCGGCCTGCACGGTCTGGAGCTCGGCGCGGTTCATCATCAAGTGGTCTTTGAAATAACTTTCGAGCGTCTGCCCCTCGCCGATGTTCAAACAGCGCTCGGAGAGGATGGGACACAAACCGCCTTTGACTTCGGCGCGCATCTTCTCGTCGCGCGCGATCTCGGCGCGCAGGTGCGCGGCCTGTTCTGCCAGAGCGCGCCCGCTCTGTTCGAGTTCGGAGGCGCGCTCAGCGCCCGCCGAGCGCGCTTCGAGTTCGCGCGTCTTGCGTTCGAGCGCGGCCGTCACGGTTTGCAGGCGTTTGATCTCGCGCGTCAAATCGCGGCGCTGGTTCGAGAGATGTTTGCGTTCGGTCGAGGCGCGCTCGGCGCGGCTGAGCGCGTTTTCCAGACCGAGCCGCTCGCTCTCAAGACGCGCGACGCGTTCGGGCGCATCTTGCGCGCGCTCCGCTTGCTTGACCTGTTCGCGCGTCTGCGCGTGCTGCGCGCGCAAGTTGTTCAGTTCCGCATCAAGCCGCGCGAGACTGTCGCGCGCGGCCAGAGCGTGCGAGCGCAACTCGCGCAGGCGTTCGCGCTCGCGCTCCAACTCTTCCTGCGCGCTCACCTCCGCTTCGATCTCTTTCAGAGACGCGCGCGCGCGCGCCGCCGCTTCGAGCGCGATGGTCAGGCGGCGCGCGTCCGCATCGGCCGCCGTAAGCAGCCCGCTGACGCGGTTGATCTCGGCGAGCAAGCGGTCGCGCTCGGCGCGCTCGATTTCGAGTTCTGACAACTCGGCGAGCGCCGCGAGGTGCGCTTGATAGCCGGCCTCGGACGCTTGCTGTTCGCGTTGCGCGCGGAGGGCTTCGTCCAATTTGCTCCGCGACTCAGAGAGACTGCGCTCGGCGGCGCGTCGCTCCACGTCGGCGCGGTCGGCGCGCGTGCGCGTCTCGGTGACGCGTCGTTCGGCCTCTTCAAACTGCGCGATCTTGCGCCTGCGTTCCATTGCCTCGCGCCGCACCGCTTCGAGCGCGGCGGTCAACTCCTCTGCGCGCTCGGTGGTCGTTTTGTGCTCGGCCGTCATCTCTTCGTAGCGCGCGAGCGCGCCTTCGGCGCGGCCGATGCGTTCGCGCGTCTCGGCCACGCGGTCGCGGATGAGGTTCACCGTGTCGCGCAGGCGTTCCGCGCTCTCGCGATACTCTTCCACTTTGAGCAGGCGGTCGAAGGAGGCTTTGCGCTGGCTCGACGTTTTGAGAAAGTCGGCCGTGAGCATCCCTTGCGGCACGCCGATGGCCGACTTGAAGAGGGCGGGCAAGTCCGTGCCCGCTTCGATGCCGAGCAGTTTGGCGAGCATCGGCGCGACGTTGGCCTTCTTCTCTTCGAGTTTGAGTTTGAGTTCGGGGTCGTAGATGTAATAGCCGTTGGCCGTATCGCGGTAGACGGTGTAGCGGCGGCCGTCGAGGTCGCTCTCGAAGGTGACGCGCACGCTCCCCTTCTTCGCGCCGCGTCGCAGGAAGTCGTCCTTGCTGTAGTCGAGCGTGTCGAAGAGCGTCCACGCGATGGCTTCGAGGATGGTGGTTTTGCCCGCGCCGTTCGGGCCGACGATGGCGGTCGTGCCCGGCTCGAAAGAGAAGTCGGCGCGCTCGTAGGATTTGATGTTGTCTAGCTCGACGCGTGTGACGTGCATGTTCTATCAGTGACTCTTACTGCTCGCCTGCGACTTTAATGGCAACGCGGGATTGACCCTGCCGCAAACGGCTGCCGAGAGTGTTGGTTTTCATTCAACTGAAAAATCGAGTTCGCGCACGGACGTCGTGCGCCCCGAGCGATCCGTGGCGGTGACTTGCAGCCAGTAGATGCCGGGCTGCATGGCCGCGAGCGGCACTTCGGCCGCGTAGAAGATGCGCGCCGCATCGCTCCCCGGCGCGAGCGAAACTTTGTGCGCGGGCGCGTTCAAGACCACTTTGTTGTCGCGCAGGATTTTGATCTCCAACTCGACATCGGGCGCGCCTCCGGCGGCCGCGCGCGCGGCGTTGTAGATGTAGAGCTGCAGGAGCAGGTGCGACGAGCGCGCGAAGCGGCGTTCGACGCGCAGGATGTCGGGCGTCGGGCGCGACGCTGCGCCGGCGGACGCGGGATTCGTCGCGGCTGTTTTCGTCGTCGCGTTTGTCGTCGCTGCTGCCGCCGCTCCGGCCGCCTGCGTGCCCGCCGCCGCTGCGGCGCGTCGTTTCTCCGTGACGAGCAGGCTGCTCAAAGCGAGGCGGTTCGTTTTCAGGTCGGGCACTTCAACCCATTCGAACGCGCTGCCGAGGATGCCGCTCGCCGCGTCGCGCGCGGCGGTGCGAACTTGATAGAGGCCGGGCGCGGGGACGGGGATGGAAAAATTGGTGACGAGTTTGCCGCGCGAAGCGCCCGTCGTGTTCGTGGCCGTGTTGTTGGCGTCGAGCGTCAGCGTGCGGCCGGTGCTGTAGATGCTTTTGCCGCGTTCGTCGAGCACGGCGCAGACCACTTCGACCTGTGCCTGCGTCTTGCCGCCCGCCGCCGCAGGCGCAAACTTCAAGCGGTCGTTGGCGACTTGCACGGAAGCGTTGACGACCGAGCCGCCCTGCGCGTCGTTGGTGAAGACGACGTAGGCGTCAACCGGAAGGTCGCGGCGCGAATTCAAACTGTTGAGCGCGCCGTTGAGCGCGGCCTTCGGCACGGCGGCGGGCGTCGTCGCTGTGTTCGTCGCCGCAGCCGGGCGCGTCGCCGCGTCGTTGGTGGTGGCGAGGAAGCCGCGCCTGACGCGCACTTTGAGATCGGGTCGGCCTTTGACGCTGATCTCGATCTTACGAAAACGCGGCGCGCCGTCTTTCACTTCGACGCCTTCGGGTCGCCACGCGAGCAGGTAATAGTTGGCCGTCTCTTCAAGCGTCTGTGCGACGGCTCGGTCGAGCGCATTCGTGTTGATGAAGGCGCGCCCGCCCGTGTCTTCGGCGAGGCCGCGCAAGACATCCTGCATCGCGCTCACTTCGAGCGAAGGGTTGTAGCCGCGATAGCCCATGCCGCGCTGGCCTGTGCCGGAACTGAGGTCGGCCAGATCAGCGCCCGCGCCGCTGCTCGCATCCTGCATGCCGACGGTGAGGCCGCGCGAATAGATCGAATAGACGACCGTGCCCGTGCGCGCGGCGACATCAAGGACGCGCGTGATCTTGTGCGGGATGTCACCTTCATGCGCGTCGGGCGTGAAGCCTTCGGAGATAAAGAAGAGCGTCTGCCGCCCGCCGTAGGGACTCGGCGCACGCACGACGCTTTCGAGCGAAGCGACCGTCGCGTTGCCGAGTTGCGCCGCCTGACGACGGATGACCCGCGCGCGATTCTTCACGGTTATTTCCGCCGAACTGCGCGCGCCCGGATCGTCGTAGCGCTGCCCGTTGGCGTCGAGCGTCTGGTTGACCATGTAGTCGAGCATGTCCTTGTCGCCGCGGTCGATCAGCTCGGCCTGATAACCGGACATCGGGGGGCGACCATTATCGAGTCCGGCTTGCGAGACGTACTTGATGCGCGACGCGGCCGCGCGCAACACCGCGCGTTCGTTCGTGAACTGTTGCAGGAAACCGATCTGCCCGCTCGCCGAAGAGATGAGCGCTTGGATGCCGGGCGACATCTCGCGCTCGATGAAATTGTTGATGAGTTCGCGCGCACGCTGGATGCCTTCGGACGATAAGTGCAGATCGTCCACGAAGAAGACGACGGCGCGCCCGGCTCCGAGCGGCGCGACAGCGCGCCCGGCCGTCGTCGTCTCGCCGCGCGCGGCGGCGATGCGCGCGCTCTCACTCGCGCTTCCGGCCGTGATGCGCTCGAAGAACAAGACGGGCTGCACGCGGCCGTCAACCTTCAACTCGAACTGATCGCGCTGCAACCCGCCGACGAACTGTCCCTTCTTATCGACGACCGACACGTCCGTCTGCACCAGACTCGTACTGACGCGCAAGACCTCATCCAACGCGTCCTCCTGTTGCTGCTGCTGTTGCTGCGACGGCGTCACCTGCGTCGGCGGCGTCTGTGCGGGCGATGTCTGTGCCGGCTTCGGCGGCGTTTGTCCGGGCGGCGTCTGTGCGGGTCGCGCGGGCGGCGTCTGCGCGGGTCTCGGCTGCTGCGCGAAGGCGACGGACTGCGCGGCCAGCAGGAGGTATGCGAGCGCGAGGCGCAGGCAGCTTGTTTTCTCAAGCTGTGTGGACAAGGCGAAGATTTTCATAAAACACTCTCAAGCTGTGTGAACGGAGTGAAGATTTTCATAAAGCACTTGGAAGCGGACAGTCGCCCCGGCGGTTGCACTGCTCTCGGTCTTCAAATTTCCCTGCGCCGCACGCGCCGCCGCGACGCGGCATCAGGGCACGGCGGCGGCGCGTGCGTTAGCCTATCATGTCCGTGAACTTTTTTCCCTTCGCGGAATGGCGCGGAATGGCGACGAGAAGCAGGAGCGGCCCCGCCAAGAGCAACCACATCGTCCGGGCGAGGCCGAAGCGTTCGGCCGCCATTCCGAGCGCGAGCGGAATCAGACCGCCGACGAGCCCCGACACGTTGTTGAGCGCGAGCGCCGCGCCGCTGCCTTCCGGCATCGACGCGTAAAGCTGCGCCTTGAGGATCGAGTACCAACCGGAATTAGCCATCCCCATCAGGCCGAGCAGCGCGAGCTTGACGTAGAGATTCGGCGCGAGCAGAAAGGCCGGAAACAGAAAGAGCATGACGACGGCGCTCAGCCGCAGATACCGCAAGCCGCGCACGCGCTCCAACAGCGGAATGAGCAACAGGTCGCCGCCGAGTCCCACGCCAGTCCAGACGGCAATCGCGGCGGCCGCCTCTCTATCAGTTGTCCCGGCCACATCCACGAAGTAGAGCGCGAGAAAGCCGTGAAAGCCGTCGAGCATCAAATCGGAAAACTCCAACAGCACGAGCCAGCGCCACACCTCGCCGCGACGCAGAGCGCTGAGGGCATTCGTCGCGCCCCGTTTGACGGCGACCCATGCGCTTTGTTTGCCGCTCGCCGCTTGGGGCAACGCATCGTTCCGGCGTTCCGTTCTGCCGAACACAAACGTGCGCGCGGCCAAGACGAGGAACGCCGCGAGCGCGCACATCACGCCGAACCACACGCGCCAAGAAGCGCCCGCCGCGACCGTCGCGTTCAACGCGAGCGAGCCGCAGACGACGCCGAGCGAACCGGCGAAAGCCCAACGCGCCATGTTCTGTTCGCGCCGCGCCGGGGCACAGTCCATCAGCGCGGCCTGCGACAGACTGACGAACGCGCCGCCCGCCGGATAGAACAGCACCAGAGCCAAGAGCAACGAGGCGAAGCCCGAACTCAGAGCGACGAGCAGGAGCGCGAGCGCGAACAAGAGTCCGCCGGTCAAAATTATCGTGCGCCGGTGTCTGGTGTCGCCGAGCAGCGCGAGCGGAGATTCGATGAAGTTGCCGACGAAGTTAGGGACGCTGAGCAGCAGCCCGATCTCCGTGTAAGAGAGTCCGAGGTCGCGCCGGACGAGCGGCCACGCGGCCTGACGCGAACCGTCGACGAGTTCGTCCAAAAACTCTATGGCGAGCAGCGTCAAGACGAGCCGGCGTTGCAGCTTCGTGCGCCTGACCGCGCGCACCGGCGACGCGGCGCGTTGCAGCCTTGCATGATTCGACATGTGCTGATTCCTCCGTGCTCTGAAAGTGTGAACGCTTGGGGCGCTTTTCGATGTGCGCTTGAGGTTTTGCGTTCTGCTACAGAGGCGGAGGAATCCATGTGCGTGCGCGCGCGTCTCCGAGCCGTCGCGCGAGCGTCGGCGCACGTACAGAGACGAACGTCTGTTCAGGAAGTTACCAGGGAGGGAAGGTCAGAGAGATGTTCATGCCGTCAAGCCTCGCTTTCGTTTCGCTGGCCGCAATTGTACCCCTTCCACGGCCGTTTTTTGCAATCGAGAGCGAAGGCGTTTGACTCATCAGTCGTTGACTTTGAGCACGGCGAGGAAGGCTTCCTGCGGAATTTCGACGCGGCCGACGCGCTTCATGCGTTTTTTGCCTTCCTTCTGTTTCTCCAGAAGTTTGCGCTTGCGCGTGATGTCGCCGCCGTAGCATTTGGCGATGACGTTTTTGCCCATCGCTTTAACGGTTTCGCGCGCGATCACTTTGTTGCCGATGGCGGCCTGGATCGGCACTTCGAAGAGTTGGCGCGGGATGAGTTGGCGCATCTTCTCGGCGAGCGCGCGGCCGCGCGGCTCCGAGTTGCCGCGATGCACGATGAGCGAGAGCGCATCGACAGGTTCGCCCGCGACGAGGATGTCGAGTTTGACCAGATCGCTCGTCCAATAGTCGGCGAAGTGATAGTCGAGCGACGCGTAGCCGCGCGAGACGGATTTTAAGCGGTCGTAGAAATCGAGCACGATCTCGTTCAGAGGCAACTCGTAGGTCAGCATCACGCGCTTTTCGGCGATGTACTCGAACTTCTTCTGCACGCCGCGCTTCTCTTCGAGCAAGGGCAGGATGCCGCCGAGATATTCGTCCGAGGAGAGGATGGTGGCGAGGATGACCGGCTCTTCGATCTTCTGGATGCGCGCCGGGTCGGGCATCTTCGCGGGCGAGTCAACTTCCAAGACTTCACCGTCGGTCGTCGTCACCCGGTAGCGCACGCCGGGCGCGGTCGTGATGAGGTCTAAGTTGAACTCGCGTTCCAGACGCTCTTGCACGATCTCCATGTGCAGGAGTCCGAGGAAGCCGCAGCGGAAACCGAAGCCGAGCGCGGTGGAAGATTCCGGCTCGTAGAAGAAAGAGGCGTCGTTCAGGCGCAGCTTGTCGAGCGCGTCGCGCAGTTCCTCGTACTGGTTCGCCTCAACCGGATAGAGACCGGCGAAGACCATCGGCTTGACCTCTTGAAAGCCGGGGAAGGGAATGGTCGTGGGGCGCGCCGCCTCCGTGATGGTGTCTCCGATCTGCACGTCGGCGACGGTCTTGATCGAGGCCGTGAGGAAGCCGACTTCGCCGACGCCGAGTTCCTGAATCGGGGTCGGGCGCGGGCGGTTGACGCCGACCGCCTCCACCAGATAATCGCGTCCTGTGTTGAAGAAACGAATCTTCATGCCCGGACGGAGTCGCCCGTCGATGATGCGAAACAGCACGATCACGCCGCGGTAAGAGTCGTACCACGAATCGAAGATGAGCGCCTTGAGCGGCGCGGCGGGGTCGCCTTTGGGCGGCGGCACGTGGCGCACGATTGATTCCAAAACTTTGTGGACGCCCACGCCCGTCTTCGCGCTCGTCAGGACGGCGTTCTCCGTATCAAGGCCGATGACCTGCTCGATCTGCTCTTTAGCGCGTTCAGGCTCAGCGCCCGGCAAATCGATCTTGTTGATGACCGGAATCAACTCCAGATTGTTCTCAATCGCCAGATACGTATTCGCCAAGGTCTGCGCCTCGACGCCCTGCGAAGCATCGACGACAAGGAGCGCGCCCTCGCACGCCGAGAGGGAGCGCGAGACTTCATACGTGAAATCCACGTGCCCCGGCGTGTCGATCAAATTCAAGACGTAGTCCGCGCCGTCGTCCGCCCGATAGTCGAGACGGACGGCGTGCGCCTTGATGGTGATGCCGCGCTCGCGCTCCAAGTCCATGTTGTCGAGCACCTGCGCCTCCATGTCGCGTCCCGCCACCGCGCCCGTCAACTCCAACAGACGGTCGGCCAGCGTCGACTTCCCGTGATCGATGTGCGCGATGATCGAAAAATTTCTGATGCGTTCTGGATTCATTAACTTCTTATTTGTAGATAGCTCAATTAACGCTTGCCGTTAAAATTTCCGTAGCGTCCCTATAAGCTTTCACGGTTGAAGATGTTTGCGCAGCAATTTAACGACGGCTTCGATAATCAATTCGAACGAGTCGGCTTTCAACGAGCCAACCTCAGTCACGAGCAGGCTGCGATTGGCTGTAAACAACTTGCCCGGTCGCGCATGACTCGTGCGGCGTAGTCCGCCTGTGAGGAAGTCGCCATCGGAAATTTCCACGGCCTGCGCGTCCGCATACGCATTGCTCGTCACTTGACACAAAATCCAATCATCCAGACCTGCGTTTGCCAACACGACTGCCGGTCGGAGTTTTGTTTGCGAGAGATCGGAGAACGGGAAAGAAACAAGCACTACACTTGCGGCTGAAGGTGTGACCATGCTTCATCTTCCTCCGGCCGCTCCCAATCCGCGCTGAGTGCGCGCTCGCTCAGCAGCGCCGTTTCACTCACCTCCGCGACCGGCGCTTCTTCCAGAATAGTCACCAGCGCCCGCCGCGCTCCCGTGAGCTGAACTTCTTCAAGCAAGCGCACCCGGCCGTGCTCATCAACCACAGCTTTGATCGTCTGGATCATAAAAACACTCCTCGCCAAGCGAACGGCAACATTACTCGTCTAACATAACAAAACGGGCGCGAAACCGCACGCGCGCCCGCTTTCGCAGTGAGAAGCGTAAGATTTAAGGAATTAGAGGTCTTCGTTGAGACTAGGTCATCGGGCTGTTTTTCTAACTTCAGGAGGGGCTTCGCGTTTATTTCTGCGAATCGCGTTGGGTGTAACGGGCTTGCCCTGTCGTTTTTGAGCTACTGCTAAGACAGGGAATACACGACCTGCCACAATTCGAGGCATGCCATTAGGGTTACCGGAAAGTATGTCCCACCAATTGCGACGTTCCCGGCTTCCCCTAGTCTTGATGTCGGCCATCACCTCGTCAATTAGGGCGGCTACATCCTCATAGCCATTCTGATTTAGCCAATCTCGTGCAGTCATTCAAATAACGTACCCTCATCATCTTCATTCACTTTCCAAATATGTGCCCGTGTTCTCATGCCGCTTTCAATCATCCAGATTTCATCCTCTCCGTTTATAAGTTGGATAATGCTACGAACGAAAAGCTCTCTGAACAAAAACCTTACCCTTTCAGCCGTATCACTATCGCCACAGGGGAAAATAAATCTGGTCACTGCCGTAGTCTCATCTATCAAATACCTTTGCCCTTGTTTATGTATCTCGGCTACTTCATCCTGTGTGGCGAGTTTTCCCGCTCTAAAGCGGCCATTAACATGAAATATTGAATAGCCAGCAAATTTTTGCTCTATGAATTTTAATATTCTTTGAAAGTAGTAATCATCTGACTCTCCATTTTGCTCGCCAAAAAAGGCTGTGAGTTGCTGAATTCCAATTGTTTTCAACCTTGCGATAATGGTGTCTCTAAAGAATAGAGAGTCAAGAGTAGTGCGTAAATGCCCTTCATTCGCTAAAGGCATGTAAAACTCATAAATAACTACATTATCCAACATTAAAGGCGTGTAATTGGTCACTACGCGCTTAACTTGTGTAACATGCTGCTGAAATTTAGGCCATGTAACGTATGGACGGAATGTCTCTCGCACTTGATATTGGCCGTTTCCGACTTCCTCAATGAATGCTTTGAATTGCTTACTTCGGTAGGTGCGGAAAGTTTCCACGTCCCATCCACTATCCTTCCTAAATTCCTCAAGGGTGAAAGTTTCTTGCGAGCGGAGATGAGACACCAAAAAGTTGAAAGCTTTTCGTTGCGTCTCCTGTTTTTTTTGCTTTGAGCTTTTAGAGTTCGCCACGATTAGCCCTCGCTACAAAATTCTCCAAGGTTACGACCTCAACTTTATCAGCGTTAGTGAGGTGCTTTTTGAGTGAACCGCTAGTGTAGAAGTTCCTAAGCTTCCATCCTTCACCGCCTAACACCAGATAAGATTTTTCAAAGCCGGTGCATTCCAATGCTTCGGCCAGACAGATAACTTCAAAGGGAATTTTTTGCTCGGCTGTACCTGATACCTGCTGCCACTTTGATGAAATTAGAAATGTCTTGCCATCTTTTTCCGCCAAAGCATCCACGAAATGGGCACCGCCTCCCAGCCGTTGTCCGATGTTAACC
This sequence comes from Pyrinomonadaceae bacterium, assembly GCA_036387235.1. GTDB lineage: Bacteria > Acidobacteriota > Blastocatellia > Pyrinomonadales > Pyrinomonadaceae > JAIVJZ01. The sequence continues at coordinate 299,464 of DASVUD010000028.1, read as the reverse complement.
CTGACCCTAAAGCGGTACCCTCCCCGTTCAAGGGCAGGAAGTACCATTTGCTCCAATACCCCGCCCGTATTAGTGTTGCGCCCTTTCGCTGCTTGTGGCGAGGATGGTTTCATAATGTGTGAAAGCGTGTATTGATGCGCTGTGGGCAGACGTTGACTCCAGTAGCCATTAATGAGGATTTAGAAGGCTGGAGCGTGAGGAAAATGTCTTTGGCAACTACGAGGGATACTTAATGGCTAAGACTTCCTGCGCTGCGGTGCGATTACCATCGCAACTAATTCTACGAGGAGCATCATAGAACCGCAATTCAAACCCCAAGTCCTCATACAAAGAAACAATGCGCTGGGTAGCTTGATTTGAAAGCACTACTAGACCCCGATGCTTAGACAGCCATATTGCTGCCCTTACCTGATCCTCCCAGCTAAACCCGCCGGCACTGTAGCTTGTAAATTCTACGTCATATGGAGGATCGGCGTAAATAAAATCTGACGGAGAAACATCGAGAGCTTCAAAGTCGGAGCAGGTGAAAAGCCAACGCTTCATTCTGTCTCGATATTTATGAAAGTCCTTCACATAGTTTATCTGTCTGTAGCTACCGAAAGGGACGTTATAGAACCCCTTTCGGTTAAACCTACACAGTCCGTTATAGCCAGTGCGGTTGAGGTAGTAGAAGAGTTGTGCTGCTTCACTGCTCTGAGCTTGGCCTTCACGAATTAATTCATTAAAGCGTGTCCGATGTTGGTAGTATGTCTCTTCAGTGTTTTCGACTTGGATTGATACCTCCAATCCCTGTTGAATCTGCCGGTAAAAATTAATCAAGTGCGGATTTGCATCATTTAACAAGGCGACTACCGGCCGCAGTCCCAAGGTTACCGCTAGGCCGCCACAAAAAGGCTCTACCAGTCGCCGCGTGTTATGAAGACGCCAAAGAGGAGCAAGATGTGGTAACAGCCACCGCTTACCCCCTGCCCACTTGAGTGGAGGATTCAGGGGTAGAGACTCCGGGCTAGCTACTGAGGTATCAACTGGATCAAGAGGCAGGTGGTCTTGGAGAAGCATTATTATCTATTCAAAAAATCAAAAACATCAGCATAAAGGCCGCGCGCAATGTAACATAAAACGAAAGTAAGGTGTTGCGTAAATCAGAGCTGTTGCTTGGCTTGGCACTGGTGAGAAAGGTACTGAATTTCTCAAGTTGTCATGTGCGTAGCGTCGCGCGCGAGCATGGCGGCGCCGGTGGGGACGGCGTCGGCGTGGAGGGTGGCGGCGACGATTTGGGTGGCCTCGAAGCAGGGCTGGAAGGAGCGCCGGCCGGCTTCGCGGATGATGGGGTCGAGGATGAGTTTGCCCGCGTCCATGACGCCGCCGCCGAGCACGATGCGCTGGATGTTCAAGAGATTGATGACGGCGGCGACGGCCGTGCCGATGTAGCGTCCCGTGCGCTCGATCATGAGCAGGGCGAAGTCGTCGCCTTCGTTGGCGGCGTGGGCGATGTCTGCGGCGGTGAAGTCTTTGTTGAGACCGAGCCGCGTGAGAGATGAAGTGCTGTCGCGGACGAGGCGTTCGTGCGTGCGGCGGACGATGTTCGGGGCGGAGGCGACCGTCTCAAGGCAGCCCGTGTTGCCGCAGGTGCATTCGATGCCTTCGCGGTCGATGGTGATGTGGCCGAACTCGCCCGCAAAACCCGAATCGCCGTACCAGAGTTTGCCGTCGAGGATGAGCGCGCCGCCGATGCCGGTGCCGATGGTGACGTAGAACATATTGCGGCTGCCGCGTCCCGCGCCCGCGATGTACTCGCCGTAAGCGGCGGCGTTCGCATCGTTGACGAGCGTGATCGGCAGATTCGTCGCGCGCGCCAGTTCCGTCTGCAAATCGGCGCGGACGACCGAGGGCAGGTCTGAAGAGACGACGACGCGACCGGTCTGCGGGTTGACGAGGCCGGGCACGCCGAGACCGAGCGCCGCGACGTTCGGCGCGGCGTCGCGAAGTTCGGAGACGAGTTGCGTGAGCTGCGCCAGGAGCGCGCTGCCGTCGAGCGCCGACTCGCAGCGGGCGAGCGTCTGGCCTTCGCCGGAGACGACGGCGGCATGGAGCGCCGCGCCGGAAATATCAATCCCGATATAGTTGCTGTTGGGTGCTGCGGTTGACATGATCTTTTGGTCTCCAGACGGGAGCAACGGGCGAAAAAATCTTGCAGGTAGGAAACGGCGAAAATGGTAGCAAAGGGGTAGGGGGCTGTCAAACCAGCCCTTCTGCGTGTAGAATGACGCGCTGGAAAAGGGATGAGGGATGAGGGATGAGGGATGAATGTAAAGACATCTCTTCATGTTCATCCCTCATCCCTCATCCCTCATCCTTTATGATCATTCGTTCCATTTTGCTGCCGACCGATTTCAGCCGGTGCGCCGAGTCGGCTCTGCCTTACGCGGCCGATCTGGCGCGGCAGATGAAGGCGCGCCTGTTGTGCTTGCACGTGGTGGAGACGATGATGCCGCCCGTGGGCTACGCGGCGGTGGCCGAACCCGTGCCCGCCGTCGACCTCGGCGGGCAACTGGAAGAATCCGCAACGCGCGAGTTGCCGAAACTGGGGGCGCGCGAGGAATGCGCGGGGTTGGACGTGGAGGAGGTCGTCGCGCACGGCGAAGCGGCGAGCGAAATCGTGCGCGTCGCGCGCGAACGCGACATCGACCTGATCGTGATCTCTTCGCACGGTCGCACCGGATGGGGGCGGATGCTGTTCGGCTCGACGGCCGAATCGGTCGTCCGCCACGCACACTGCCCCGTGCTCGTCGTCAAACCGAAGGGAAGCGACGAGTGACGAGTGACAAGTGACGAGTGAAAACAGTAAATCGTGAATCGTCAATCGTGAGTAGAGTAAAGACGGATTGAATCTATTCACGATTGACGATTCACGATTGACGATTCGCTTCTCTTTAACTTGTCACTCGTCACTCGTCACTCGTCACTGCTTTTTTATGGAGCAACATTTTTACGACCTCGTGGGACAGTACGGGCTGTACGCGATCTTCTTCCTCGCCATGATCGAGGGGGACATCACGCTGCTGTTGGCGGGCGTGCTGGCGCATGGGGCGTTCTTCGGCGAGTATAGTTTTGTGAAAGTGTTGGCCGCCGGGACGGCGGGCGGCGTGGCGGGCGATCAGGTGGCTTACGCGATGGGGCGCGGGTTTCGTTCGAGCATCCGCGACCGGAAGATTTACCGCGCGGCGCGCCCGCGCATCGAGCGTCTGACGGAGACGTTCGGGCCGCTCTCGATCTTTCTCTCGAAATACGTCTACGGTCTGCGCACCGGCTCGTGCATCTTTTACGGCGTGGGGAAGATGCCCTATGCGCGTTTTCTGCCGCTGACGATTGCGAGTTGTTTTCTGTGGGTGCTGCTCTTGAGCGGCGCGGGCTATTTCTTCCACGGCATCGTCACGAACCTGATCGGCGACTTCGAGCATTTGGGGAAATTCCTGCTCGTCATCGTCGTCTTAGGCGTCGCGGGTTTCTATCTGGCCGAGCGCTACTGGCTCTCGCCCAAGGTGGAAGAGGCCGACCCGGAACGCGTCCACGAGTTTGAAGAGAACGTGCAGGAGAAATTGCAAGAACTCGGCGAAGAGCTCAAAGAACATCTCCCGCCGCCGCTCTCACGCCGCAAAGACAAAGAGACTGCGAAGAAAGCGCGCGCCGCCACACAGAGCGGCGACAGCGAAGGAGACTGAAAAGCAGTGACGAGTGACAGGTGACAAGTAAAAGCCGTGAATCGTGAATCGTGAATCGTAAATAGAGAAGAACTGTCTGCTTCTATTGACGATTCACGATTCACGATTGACGGTTTTCTAACTCGCCACTTGTCACTCGTCACTTGTCACTATTCTTATGATTATTGAAGCAATCGCACCTACGCGGGTCGATCTGGCGGGCGGCACGATTGATATCTGGCCGCTGTATCTGTTTCACCCACAGGCCGCGACCGTCAACTTCGCCGTGTCGCTCTACGCGCGCTGCCGCATCGAGACGCGCGACGACGAGCGCATCATTCTCGAATCGCGCGACCGCGGTTTGTCCTTCGAGACAGACCTCGCGGGCGTCGCCGCGCTCGTCCACGAAGAGAGGCTCGAACTGATCTCGAAGCTCGTCCACTTCTTCCGTCCCGAAACCGGCTTTCATCTCATCGCGGAGTCGCAGGCTCCGGCGGGCGCGGGTCTCGGCGGTTCGAGCGCGCTCGCGATTGCTTGCATCGGCGCGCTCAATCGACTCGTCGGCAATCGTTACGAGCCGCGCCGGTTCATCACGATTGCGGCCAACGTGGAGACGACCGTGATCCGCGTGCCCGCCGGTTTTCAAGACTACTACGGCGCGTTCTACGGCGGCGCAAACTGCATCCACTTTCGCCCCGACGGCATCGAGCGCGAAGAGTTGCAGGTGGACGCCTCGGAACTCGAACGCCGCATCGTCATCTGTTACACGGGCGAGCCGCGCCTGTCGGGCATCAACAACTGGGAGATGTTCAAGACGCACATCGAAGGCGACAAAGTTATCTTCCAACTCTTCGAGGGCATACGCGATTCGGCGCAACGGATGCGCGCCGCGCTCTCGGCGAACGACTGGCGCGAGGTGAGCGCCGTGATGACAGCGGCCTACCCGAACCGCAAACGGCTCGCGCCCAACATCACGACGCCGCACATGGAAAGGCTCGTCGAGCGCGCGCTTGCAAACGGCGCGGAGGCGGCGAAGGTGTGCGGCGCGGGCGGCGGCGGTTGCATCGCCTTTCTCTGTGCCGAAGGAGAGAAGGAACGCGTCTCCCGCGCGCTCGCCGAAGAACCCGAGGTGCAAGTGCTCGACTGGCGTTTCGCGCCCGAAGGTTTGCGCGTGACGGAAAGCTGACGCGCGTTTCAATCGAATTCGCGTTAACTAAACTAAATCGAATTCGCGTTAACTAAAAAAGCGCGCGCAGGCGACTGATCACCTGCGCGCGCTTTTCTGTTGTTTGCAGTGACGGCTGTTATCAGGTCATGCGACAAGAGCGGTCACGTCTCTTGAGCGTCCGTACCTTTATCCATTCGCGCCCTCGTCCGTGTTGCGTTCGTCTCTGGGCGCGCCGGGCGTGAGTTCGGTCGAGGCGTCGGGCGCGAGGTCTGCGGGCGTCTCGGCTCCGGCGGCGGGCGAGGCGGTGGCCGCCGCCGGACTCAAGGGCGCGGCCGACGCTTGACCCGTGGAGGCTTGCGCTTCGGCGGCGGGGCGATGCGCGTCGGCCGCCGCCGAAGAGTCCGTGCCGGAAGTGGGCGAAGGCGGTTGCGCGGTTGTCGGCGGCACGTCGATGGCGGTCTCGCCTCCGGTGCGTGCACCGCCCTTGGCGGCCATCTTGGCGGCCGCCTTCGCTTTGATCTCGGCCATCATGCGCGCGCGCTTCTGCTCCGGCGTTTCGTCGGCGGGCACGTCGGTCGAGATGGGCGCGGGCGGGTTCGGGCCGGCAGAGGCGACGGGCGGCTGCGCGGTTGTTTGGCCTTGCGCGCTCGCTTCGACTTGATGCGTCGCCGCGCTCTCGACAGCGTTCGTCTCGCCCGGCGCGCTCGTCGTGCCTTTGGCGGCGGCCATCCGGGCGGCGGCTTTGGCTTTCGCCTCGGCCATGATGCGCGCGCGTCTCTCTTCGGCTGTCTCGTCGCCCGATGCGGCGGGCGCGGCGGAGCTTGCGGGTGCGCTGCTCGAAGCGGCCGGTGCGGCGTCGGCGCTGCTTGCGGGCGCGCCGCCTCCGGCCATGCGCGCGGCGGCTTTCGCTTTGGCTTCGGCGATGATGCGCGCGCGTTTTTGTTCGGGCGTCTCGCCGTCCACGGACGCGGGAGTCACGGCCGTAGTCGCGGCAGGTTTGACGGGCGGGGCGGGCTTGATGTTCTGCGCGGAGGCGGCCGCGGGAGCAGGCGCGTGCGCGCTCGTTTCGCTCGCGGGAACCCAAGCGCCCTTCTCATTCTGCTTGAAGGCGGGAAGTGTGCCGCCCGCCGCTTCGAGGATGGCGACGAGTTCGCGCTGCACGTAGCGCCCCTGCTTGCGCGGGTCGCGGACGTGGCCGAGCGGCGGCCCCATGTAGAGCGTGCCGCAGGTCTGGCAGCGATACAAAAGATCGTCGCCGCGCATGTGCTGGCGCGCCTCTTCGCGCACCGGACTCACCTGTTTGAGATGGCCGTTGCACGGCTTGCCCTTCGCGTCCTTCTCATTGCAGACGGTCTGGCCGCGCTCGAAACGCTTCGGCGCGCCCGCTTGCGACGCCTGCTGTTCGGTCGGCGCGTCCTTGGCGACGGGCGCGCCCGCCTTCGCTCCACGCGTGGCGGTCTCATTAGTTGACATGATTTTCGCTTTCCGGCTATTCGCGCGCGGCTCGCTCTGAAACTCGACGCTCGGCCGCGCCTTCCGCTGCTTCCCAGACGTGCAAAAACTTGCCCGCAATCTTACGGAGAAACGCCGAAGCGAGTCAATGAAAAGAAACGATGACTGAAAGCGGTGAATGGTCAATGGTGAATGGTAGAAGACAGGTTTTCTCCATTGACCCTTGACCATTCACCAGTCTTCCGTTCATCGTTTATGATACCCGTGCATGTGGAAAAAATTGTTGGGGACGCTGTGGCGGGGCGCGCCGAAGCGTGTGCGACGCCTCGGTGTGTGGCTGGCCGAGCCGCGTTTCATGGTGACGGTGGGCGCAGTCGTGTTGGACGAGCGCGAGCGCGTGTTGCTCTTGCAGCACGAGTTTCGGATGGGTAGCGGGTGGGGCATTCCCGGCGGCTTTTTGGAGCGCGGCGAGCAGCCCTTTGAAGCTCTCCGGCGCGAGTTGAGCGAAGAGACGGGCGCGGAACTTTGCGACGCGCGCCTCGTCCATGTGCGCACGCTTCGCCGCCCGCAGCAAGTGGAGATACATTTTCTCTGTCGCGTGCGCGATGCTTCGACGGTGCGCCCGCGGAGCATCGAGATCAACCGCGTCGGCTGGTTTGCGGCCGACGAACTGCCGCCCGAACTCTCGCCCGATCAACGTCGCATCGTGCGCGATGCTCTCGCCGGTGGCGCGAAGTCGGCCGAGTAATGTTATGCTGTCGGAAAAAGAGATCAGAGGTCAGAGGTTAGAGGTCAGTTAAAAACTGCCTCCACTAACCTCTGACCTCTAACCTCTGACCTCTTAACCACGGAGAAAAGAGCTAATGGTGCAACTCATTCCATCGCAAGATGAAGTCATGGAGATATTGAAGAGGACGGGCGCGTTTCGCGAAGGCCACTTCGTCTATCCTTCGGGCAAACACACGCCCAGCTATTTCCAGATGCCGCTCGCCTTCCGCTATTACGACACGGCGCGCGTGCTGGCCGTCGCCCTTTCGCGCCTGCTGCGCGTCGAGCCGGACGTGTCGAGCGTGTTGCCGAAGGTGGCGATCATCAGTCCGGGGCCGGGCGGCATTCCCGTCGCCTTCGGCGTGCGCGAAGCCTTGAGCGCCGAGCAGATTTACTGGGCCGAGCGCGAAGAAGGCAAGCGTATGTTTCGCCAGTACATCAACAAGGGCGAGATCAACCCTTGCATCATCGTGGACGACATCATCCGCAGCGGCGACGCCATCCGCGAGACCGTGGAACTCGTCCGCGAACTCGGCGCGCGCGTCATCGGCTGCGGCACTATCGTCCGCTTCCGCGACGCCATCGACAAGATCGACGACGACATTCCCATCAAGGCGCTCGTCGAATTCGACTCCAAGTTCTACGCCTCCGGCGAAGACTGCGCCGAGTGCCAAAAGGACGCCCCCGCCGAACACGTCCGCTTCTGAATTGGTGAATGGTAAATGGTAAATGGTGAATGGTTGAAGACTGTTCTTCTCCATTCACCATTTACCATTCACTATTTACCAGCTTACATTTCGTGCCGGTTCGCCATCGCTTTGTCCATCGTGACTTCATCGACGTATTCGAGGTCTGAGCCGACGGGCATGCCCATGGCGATGCGTGTGACGCGGACGCCGAGCGGTTTCAAGAGGCGGCTGATGTAGCTGGCGGTGGCTTCGCCTTCGGTGTTCGGGTTGGTGGCCAGGATGACTTCGCGCACTTCGACGCCCTCGTTGTTTTCGGGGCGCAGGCGCGGCAGCAGGTTTTGCAACTTGAGGTCGTCGGGACTCATGCCGCGAATCGGCGACAGGCTCCCGTGCAAGACGTGATAGAGGCCGTGGTAGCTACGCGTCTTCTCGACGGCCACGAGGTTGTAAGGTTCTTCCACGACGCAGATCATGGAGCGGTCGCGCGAGGTGGACGCGCAGTAGCGGCACGGGTCAACGTCCGTCAAATTGTTGCACACCGTGCAGAAGACGATCTTCCGCTTCACTTCTTCCATCGCCGCGATGAAGCGCCCCACGTCCTGCTCCGACATCCGCAAGACATGAAACGCCAAGCGCTGCGCGGACTTCTGCCCCACGCCCGGCAGGCGCTTGAACTCGTCGATCAACTTCGTTACCGGCTCTGCGTAATCCAACATAAAGATAGAGGTCAGAGGTGAGAGGTCAGAGGTTAGTAGAAGACAGTTTTCACTGACCTCTCACCTCTCACCTCTGACCTCTTATAAAAGGCCGGGCGGGAGCATGCCGCCGAGTTTGTTTTGCATGGCTTCGTCGACTTTGCGCCCGGCTTCGTTGACGGCGGCGACGATGAGGTCTTGGAGCATTTCCACGTCGCCGTCCTTGACGGCTTCGGGGTCGATCTTGATGGAGATCACTTCTTTCGTGCCGCCCATCTGCACGGTCACGACGCCGCCGCCCGCCGTGGCATCGACGACGAGCGCCTGCATCTCGCGCTGCATCTTCTCCTGCATCTGCTGCGCCTGCTTCATCATCTGCTGCATGTTCATGCCGCCCGGAAACTTCATCGCTTTCTCACCTCTCTCCGACTCGAAATAAAAATTTGTGCTGACCTGTTTGCGCCCATCCTAACTTCCCGCTCACGCGAATGCAAAGGCGAAGTTTAACACGCTCCGGCGCGGATCGAAGCCGAGTGCGGGAACCTCATTCGGGGATGCCGCGCTGCGCTCGTAGTGCCTTTCGATAGGCGACGGCGGCGACCGCGAGACCGCCCGCGACGAGCAGGACGCCGACGATGAGCGTCCACTTGAGCGACGTGCGCAGCAGCGGCGACAAGATGGTGAGAATCTGAATGACGACGAGCCACACGATCCCCGTCTTGATCGCTTCCAGCGCATCACGCAGGCGCGCGTTGTCCAATGGCGTCGCCCCGCCGCCGTCCGGCGCGTTCGCCGCCGTTCCCGACGACGGAGACAAAGCCAACGCCGTCGTCGCCGCCGCCGTCGTAGACGCGTTCTCCATCGCTGGCGCGATCTCGGTTACAGGCGCGGTCTCAATTACAGGCGCGTTGTCGGTCGCGGGCGCGCTTTCCGTCGCGGGCGTCCCCGTGCTTCCCGCTGCCTCTACTGTTTCCCGCACAGCGCCCGCCGCATCAGTCGGCGCGCCGCCGGTCTTCGCTTCCGTCTCAGCGCCCGTCGCCGGTGTCGTCCCGGTGTGCCCTTCGTGTTCGTCCGTCATAATTCTTTCCGTGGTGGCCGCCTTCAGTTTCGGGCGCACATCTTACAACGCGCACGGCCGCCCCCGCGATAGACAAAATTATCCGCGCCCGGCAGCGCCCGGCGGCGCGCGCGTCTTAACAGCCCGCGCGCCGTCGTGCTATAAGGCGAGCTTGCAGTTATGAAGCGCTACGTCATCAAACGACCGGCGGGCGCGGCGGGCGTGCCGGAACGCCTGACGCGCTACCGCGAGGAACTGAACGAGGAGCAGTTCGCCGTGGCGACCGCGCCTGCCGGGGCGACGCTCGTAGTCGCGGGCGCGGGTTCGGGCAAGACGCGCGCGATCACTTATCGCGTCGCTTACCTCATCGAGCAGGGCGTCGCGCCCTCGCGCATCATGCTCGCCACGTTTACCAATCGCGCGGCGCGCGAGATGCTCAGGCGCGTCGAAGAGTTGACGGGCGGAAATTCGAACGCGTGGCGTCGCGTCTGGGGCGGCACGTTTCATCGCATCGCCAACATGGTCTTGCGTCGCCACGCCGCCGCGCTTCAGTACACCGAAAACTACACCATCCTCGATGCGGAAGACGCGCGCGATTTTCTCAACGTCTGCGTGGACGAGGCCGGCATCGACACGAAAGCGCGCCGCTTTCCGAAGGCCGAAGTGCTGCAAGACATCATCAGCTTCGCCAACAACACAGACCGCCCCATCGCGGAAGTGGTCGCGCGCAACTACCCGCACTTTGAACCGCTCACGCAGCAGATCGCGCGCGTCGATTCCATCTTCATGGAGCGCAAGCGCGCGCGCAACTCGATGGACTACGACGACTTGTTGCTCAACTGGAAGCGACTGCTCTTGGAGAAGGAAGAGATCGCGCGCCTCTACGCCGAACAGTTCGAGCACATACTTGTGGACGAGTATCAGGACACGAACAAGTTGCAGGCGGAGATCGTCGATCTGCTCGCGGTGCGTCATCGCAACGTGATGGTCGTCGGCGACGACGCGCAGAGCATCTTCGCCTGGCGCGGCGCGGAGTGGACGAACCTCTACGAGTTTCCGGCGCGCTACCCGGAAGCGCGCCAACTGCGGCTGGAAACCAACTATCGCTCGACGCCCGAAATCCTTGCCCTCGCCAACGTCTCCATCGCCTCAAACCGCAAACAGTTTCCGAAAATCCTGCGCGCCGTGCGCCCGTCGCTCGGTCTTCTTCCAGCACTCGTCCCTTGCCACGACGCCGATCAACAGGCCGCCTTCGTCGCCGCGCGCCTGTTGGAGTTGCGCGACGAAGGCGTCCAGCTCAAGGAGATGGCCGTCCTCTATCGCTCACACTATCACTCGCTCGAACTGCAACTCGAACTGACCAGACGCGGCATCCCCTATCAGATACGCAGCGGCGTGCGCTTCTTCGAGCAGGCGCATATCAAAGACGTGGTCGCTTACCTGCGGCTCGTCGCCAACCCGCGCGACGAACTCGCTTGGAAACGGTGCTTGCGTCTCGTCCCGAACGTCGGCGCGGCGACGGCCAACCGCGTCTGGGAACAGATCGCCTACGCGCCCGATCCTCTGGCGCTTGTTTTGCGCGGCGGGGCGGACGCGGCCGCCGCACGTCGGGGCAACTCTTGGGCGGAGTTTCGCGCGCTCCTCGAAACGCTCGTCGCGCAGGAGACGCGCACCAGCCCGGCCAAGCAGATCGAAGTCATCCTCGCGCGCGGCTACGAAGCGCACCTCGCGGCCAACTACGAAAACGCAGAGACGCGGCTGGAAGACCTGCGCCAGCTCGCACGCTACAGCGCGCGCTACAACTCGACCGAAGAGTTCCTCGGCGAACTCGCCTTGCTCGCCACCGAACGCTACGGCGCGCCGCAACCGATCACGGGCGAAGAGGTCGTCACGGGCGCGGACGAAGACGAGATGATCGCGCTCACCTCCGTCCATCAGGCGAAGGGATTGGAGTGGCGCGCGGTCTTCATCATCTGGGCGGCCGACGGCAAGTTTCCCTCGCCGCGTTCTCTGCGCGACGCGGAAGGCGAAGAGGAGGAACGCCGCCTCTGGTACGTGGCCTTAACGCGCGCACGCGATCAGCTCTACATCACCTACCCGCTCATCGTCACGGACTACACACGCCAGACGGTCGTGCAGCGCCCCTCGCGCTTCGTCACGGAGACGCCGCCGGAACTCTACGAGGTGTGGAGTCTGGAAGAGGAAACGACGGCGCTCGATGACGCACCGCTGCCCGAACTCAAAGAGAGCGAGCCGGGCGGTTATTTGAATTGACCGGAAGAAGCACCGGCAAACAATCTCACGCAAAGACGCAAAGATAAGACGCAAAGGGATTGAATAGTTAAGGCTGAGTAGTTAATGATCTCGCGTGCCCTCTTTGCACCTTCTGCTTTGCGTCTTTGCGCCTTTGCGTGAGAATGCTTTTCTTCTATCTCAAATTAATGTCTGAACAGATGAACGACTCAACGACGGAACGCACGCTCGAAGCACGCGTCAAACTTTATTACGACCTGTGGCGCGCCGCGGATGGCGACGACCGCGCCCCCGCGCCTCTGCTCATCGCGCTGCACGGCTACGGCAGCAACAAAAATTGGATGATGCGCGAGGCGCGCCACATCGCGCCCGAGGGCTTCGCCGTCGCCGCCTTGCAAGGTATGCATCAACATCTGAAAGAGCCGCGAGAGCCGGGCGGCGCGCTGCGCTACGGTTTCGGCTGGCTCACCAATTTTCATCCGGAAGATTCCGTCGCCGTGCATCAACGCGCCGTGCTCGACTTGATCGCTCAACTTGGCGACGAAGGCATCGCGGACACTTCGCGCGTCTTCCTGCTCGGCTTCTCGCAGACGTGCGCGCTCAACTATCGTTTCGCCTTCACGCACGCCGACGTGCTCCGCGGCGTGGTCGGCATCTGCGGCGGCATCCCCGGCGACTGGGTGACCGGCCAGAGTTATCGACCGACGGAGGCCGCCGTGTTGCATCTGGCGGGCGCGCGCGACGAGTTTTACCCGCCCGCGCGCGTCGCCGATTACGCCGCGCGCCTCTCGGAACGAGCGCGCGATGTCGAGTTCAAAAGTTACGACGACGCCGGACACGAACTGACGCCCGCCATGCGCGCCGACATACGCGCGTGGCTTGAAGCTCGCGCCTGAGGTTGATGGGCAAACGAAAGCAAAGAGAAGCGCCGAAGGGCGAAGCGGCGCGGGACGAACGCGGGCGCGCCATCGAACGCGTGCGCCGCAGGCTCGCGCGCGCGGGTCGGCCGCGCCTGCTCGTCTCGTTTCTGCTCGCACTGACGGGCGCGTCGGGGTTTCTCATCTCGGCGGCGCTCTTGCGTCTCGGCCTCACGCAGATGTCCGTGCGCTACCCGCTCGCGGTCATCTCGGCCTACGGCGTCTTTCTGCTGCTCCTGCGTCTCTGGCTCGCGCTGCAGAGACGACGAAGCGATGGCGACGGCTCAGACTGGACGATGGACATTGGCGACGGACTGCCGCACCTGTTCGACGCGGGCGCGTCCGCAGGCCGCGAGGCGGCGCGTGCCACCTTCGGCGGCGCGGGCGACTTCGGCGGCGCGGGCGCGGGTGGCGGTTGGACGGGCGGCATGTCAAGCGGCATGTCGGGCGACGCGTCGGGCGGCGTGTCAGGTGGCGGCGGCTCGTCCGTGTTGGATTCTCTGCCGGGTCTGCCGGACATCGATCTCGATGTGGACGACGGATGCTTTTGGATCATCATCCCCGTCGCGGCCATCCTCGGCGTCTTGTTCGTGATGTTCTACGTCGTCTACATCGCGCCCGTCTTCTTGGCCGAGATTTTGGTTGACGCGTTGCTCGTGGCCGGTTTGTATAAACGTCTGAAAGGCGTCGAGCCGCGCCACTGGCTGCGCTCCTGCGTGCGGCGGACGCTCTTGCCCGCCGTGCTTGCGACCGCGCTCTTTATCGCGGCGGGCTACCTGATGGAGCGCGTCGCGCCCGACGCACGCTCCATCGGCGAGTTCTGGCAGCAGATCGGCACGGAGAAGAAGCGCGAGCGTTGAAACGCGGGCGTTGAAACTGACGCGCGCGTGCGCGTATAGTTCAAGGCGCTTTCCACATCCATTCCGCGAAAGTGAACCGCTTGACATGAAGACAAAATCCTTCGCCGCGCGCTTAGTCTGTCTGTCGCTCGTCGTGGCCTCCGTCTCTTTGCAACTCGCGTGTGCCCGTCCGGGCGAGACGGAGAAAGGACAGGCCGACAGCGCGGCGGCCATTCGCGCCGTGCTCGACGCGCAAGCCGCCGCCTGGAATCGCGGCGACATCGAAGGCTACATGGACGGCTACGAGCGCGCCGAGACGACCACTTTCATCTCCGGCGACACGGTCACGCGCGGCTGGCAGACCGTGGCCGACCGCTACCGGAAAGCCTACGACACGCGCGAGAAGATGGGCACGCTCTCGTTCGGCGACATAGAGATCAAACCGCTCAGCGAGTTTTACGCGAGCGTGACGGGAAGCTGGCATCTGACGCGCGACCGCGACGCGCCGCACGGTCGCTTCGCGCTCATCTTCCGGCGCACCAGCGCGGGCTGGCGCATCGTCCAAGACACCACGACCTCGGCGAGTTAACAGTTTCCCCTTCGTGCTCCGGTGAGCTACAAAATCCTTCGGCCAGTTTCCAACCCTAGGGAGAAGAACTCTCGATGCGACTCGATTCAAACATCACCCGCGCGACGTTCGCGCTGCTGCTCTCGCTCGCCTTGCTGTCGGCCGCGCGCTCGCAGACCGCAAGCAACTTGCCGCCAAACACGTCCGCGCAATTGCGTCAGCAAGAGGGCTTTCCCATCGAGCGTTATCTCAACATCCGCTCGGCCGCTTCGCCCACGCTCGCGCCCGCCGGCGACCGTCTGGCGTTTCTCTTGAACGTGACCGGCACGCCGCAGGTGTGGAGTGTCGCGGCCGGGGGCGGCTGGCCGGAGCAACTCACCTTCTACACAGACCGCGTGGACTTCGTCGGCTTCTCGCCCGACGGCGCGGGTCTCGTGTTCGCCAAGGCGCGCGGCGGCGACGAGAACGCGCAGCTTTACTGGATGTCACCCGACGGCGCACGCGTGCGACAACTGACCGATGCGCCCCGGATTCGACACAACTTCGGCGCGTGGTCTCCGGACGGACGCCGCATCAGCTACGCCTCCAACAAACGCAACCCGAACTTTTTCGACATCTACGTGATGGAGGTCGAGAGCGGCGCGGAAACGCTCGTCTACCAACAGGACGGCTCGAACGCGCCCGTCGCTTGGTCTCACGACGGCCGCTTCATCGTCGTCTCGCGCGCGAGCGACACGCTCAGCCTCGATAACGATCTGTATCTCGTCGAACTGGCGTCGAAAACGGTCACGCACCTGACGCCGCACACGGGCGCGGCCACCTTCGGCGACGTGCATTTCACGCGCGACAACCGCGCGCTCATCTTGAGCACCAATGCGGCGGGCGAATGGCAGTCGCTCGCGCGCCTCGACTTGCAAACCAAACGAATCGAACCGGCGACGAACGCCGAGTGGGACACGGACGCGAGCGAGATGTCCGCCGACGGCCGCCTCCTCGCCTATGCGCTCAACCGCGAAGGCTTCAGCGAACTCTACGTGCGTCACCTGTCCGACGAAGGGCGCGGCGAAGACAAAGACACGCCCGTCACGCTGCCCGGCAAAGGCGTCGTCGGCGGTCTCGACTTTTCACGCGACGGGCGCAAGCTCGCCTTCACCTTCGCGGGCACGCGCTACAACTCCGACGTGTGGCTCTACGATCTCCGGACGCGGCGGCTCGAACAGGTCACGCACGCCTCGCGCGCCGCCATTCCGCAAAGCTCCTTCGTCGAACCGGAACTCGTCCGCTACAAGACTTTCGACGGGCGCGACATTCCCGCTTGGTACTACCGCCCGCGCGCGAGCGTTCAAGCGGGCGGCGCAAGTCGATCTCTGCCCGTCATCGTCAGCGTCCACGGCGGCCCCGAAGGACAGGAGCGCCCCGCCTTCAACCCGACTTATCAATACTTTCTTTCGCGCGGCTACGCCGTCCTCGCCCCGAACGTGCGCGGCTCGACCGGCTACGGCAAGACCTACACGCACCTCGACGACGTGCGTCTGCGCGAAGACTCCGTGAAAGATTTGGCGGCGGCCGTCGAGTGGTTAAAGACGAGCGGCGGGGCGGACGCGCGCCGCATCGCCGTGATGGGCGGCTCTTACGGCGGCTACATGACGCTCGCCGCCATCACGCTCTACCCTGACCTGTGGGCGGCGGCCATCGAGATGTTCGGCATCTCCAACTTCGAGACCAACCTCCGGAACACCTCCGGCTATCGCCGCAAACAACGCGAGCGCGAATACGGCACGCTCGCCGCCGATCTCGAATTCCTGCGCTCCGTCTCGCCCATCTATAAAGTCGAGCGCATCAAAGCGCCGCTCCTCGTCTTTCAAGGCCGGAACGACCCACGCGTGCCCTACACCGAATCCGAGCAGATCGTCAAAGCCCTGCGCGAACGCAACGCACCCGTCGAATACACACTCTTTGAAGACGAAGGCCACGGCTTCGTCAAACTAGCCAACCGCCTCGTCGTCTACCCCAAGATCGTAGACTTCCTCGAACGACACATGAAATAAGTCTCGAAGTCCCAAGGCTCAAGTCCCAAGTCAGAAAGCCACTCCGACTTGAGCCTTGGGACTTGAGCCTTCGAGACTTGGGACTCGTGTTATGTCCGTCCTCACGATTTTTGAACACGACTACACGGAAGGCTTCGACTGGACTGAGCGCGATTGTGCCGCGCTCGAACGTCTGCGGCACGCGACAGGCGTGGAAATTCTGCGCCCGACGGTGCGCGCGGGGCGACGCGAGTTGCAGGCCGCCGAGCAGGTCGGCGTCGTGCGTCTGGGGAAACGCACCGTCCAAATACTTCCGAAGATTTACCGCGCGGATGCCGGCGCGCGCGACGGCGAACGCGCCGCCACCGCCACGCGCAATTTGCTCCACATGCTCGCACAGGCCGGCCAACTCCCGGTGCGCGAGCACGAGCTTGCCCCGCTCCTGCGACGCGGCGCTGATTGGTTTGAAATCCTGACGCGCCTCTTCGCCGCGCACCTCTTGGCCGTGTGGCAGCGCGGCGCGCACCGTCGTTATCAAACGGTCGAGGATGAACTGGCGGTGCTCAAAGGCAAGTGGCGTGTGGCGGAGCAACTGCGCCGCCCCGCGCGTCGCCACGTCTTCGCCGTCGCTTATGACGAGTTCACGGCCGACAACGGACTCAACCGCGTGCTGCGCTTCGTCGTCGAGCGGCTCTGGGGCTTGACGCGCGACGGCGGCAACCGCCAACTGCTCGGCGAGCTGCGGCAATGGATGGAAGAGGTCGCGCTGCCCGCGCATGTGACGGTCGCGGATGCCCAGCCCTCTCTGCTGACACGCCTCAACCGCCACTACGAACCGTTGCTTGCTCTCGCGCGTCTCTTTCTCGCGGGCGGCTCGCTCCAACTCGCGGCTCAGGACTTCAACACCTTCGCCTTCGTCTTCGACATGAACCAACTCTTCGAGTCGTTCGTGGTCAACTTCCTCAGCCGCCACCGCACGAGCCTCCTGCCACCCGCGCTCGACGCCTGCGAACTCCTGCCGCAGACGCGCGGCGCGACGCGTTATCTTGCGCGGAGCGAACGCGACCGCAACGTCTTCCAACTCAAACCCGACCTCGCTTTCCGCAGGGGCGATTCATTCCCGCTTCTGCTCGACGCCAAATACAAACGGCTCAAACCACAGGACGCGCGGCTCGGCGTCTCCCCCGCCGACGTTTACCAGATGCACGCCTACGCGCGCCGCTACGACTGCCCGCGCGTCATCTTGCTCTACCCGCAAACCGCCGAGAGCCCCGCGCCGCTCCGCGCACGCTTCAAGCTGCACGACGAAACCGTCATCACCGCCGCGACCCTCAACCTCGGAGTGCGACTGGACAAACCGGAAGGACGTGCGGCCTTCACCGCGGAACTCAGGCAACTGTTACAGGAGACTTAACCTCATGAATGAAGATCGAGCGACGCCATCTCCCAACACCACCGACGCGCCCGCTGCCACACGCGCCGGTACAACGCCCGACTGGCGCGCCGCGCTCAACACATGGCTCGCGCATAATCCGAAGACCATGCCCGATGAACTGCGGCGGTTACGCGATGAGTTTGTCCATCGCTTTCCGAAAGAGAAACTTCTCGACCTAACGCTTGAAGAATATGCGGTCGGTCTTGGCTCGCGCGACAGCTTCTGCTACTGGCTTGAGTTCGGAACAAAAAAACTCGGACACATGGCCGGTTATGCCTCGAAGTTCGGGTTGAGATATGAGAAGGACGGCTGGCGCTGGCCTAAAATTTACGCGAGCGCGGAAGACGCTCTGGCGCGGATCAAGGCCGGACTGGTCGCCCTCATCGAAGCCGTCGAGCAGGGACGATTCAGGGAGTTAGATGAGATCGGAGGAGGCTTCGGACACGGTCTGCGAGTCAAGCCGCTCTCGCTCTATTTCCCTGATCAGTTTCTACCCGTCTGGCAACCAGCCCATCTCGCCTATTTCCTCTCTCTCTTCGGCGTCAAAGCGGATGGCGACGTGCTCAAACGCAATCTTATGTTGCTGCACGTTCTACGCGGGCTACCCGATTTCGAGGGCTTCGATACGATGCAGATGATGCGCTTCCTCTATCAGAGCTTCCCGCCACCGGATGTGCCAACGGGCGGAGGCGGCACGTCAATCCCACTTTTACCACCGACGCCCGTCGATGTGCCGCCTCAAATAGAGGCGTTACTCGATATCACCGAGCGCACGCGCAACATCCTGCTCTACGGCCCGCCGGGCGTGGGCAAGACGTGGCTCGTCAATCACTTCACAAACTATTTTTTGCTTCACCACAACGTCTCGCCCGAAGCGGCGCGCGCCTACTGGCAAGCTAAGGGCAGCGCCGATG
Source organism: Pyrinomonadaceae bacterium (assembly GCA_036387235.1). Taxonomy (GTDB): domain Bacteria; phylum Acidobacteriota; class Blastocatellia; order Pyrinomonadales; family Pyrinomonadaceae; genus JAIVJZ01. The sequence continues at coordinate 280,981 of DASVUD010000028.1, read as the reverse complement.
CGCGCAAGCTGCAAGCGCAGGTGCGCGCCGGAGAGACGGAAGCAACGGCTACCCAAGAGACGGCCTTCTGGTTCATGGTGGCGAATGAAACGAAAACCGAGTGGAGTTGGCAACTACTGTTTGATCGGGGCGAGTGGTTTTTCGGCAAAGGTCAACTGCCGCGCAACTTCGAGGCGGCCAAACCCGGCGACTTGATTTTTGGATACATGGCCAGCCCGCAACGGCAGATCGTCGCGCTCGCGCGGGTTGAAGGCTCGCTTGAGACGCGCGAAGAAGAAGACGGCGGCTCGAAGGAAGGTATTCTCATCAAGCCCCTCACGATGTTGGCACATCCGCTCCACTGGCATAAGTTCGTCGCGCATCCCTTACTCAAAAATTCCGAGCCGATGAAGATGAATGCCAGAGGCTCGATGTTCAAGCTCACGGTAGACGAAGCTCGCGCCCTTGCAGACTTGCTCAAGGCCGAGGGCAATCACGTCACGCTGTCCTCGGACGAGCGCGGCGACTTCGCGGAATTCGTCACTTTCCACCAGTCGTTTGCTTATGAGGAGTTCGTCGAAGGGCTGAAGCCGGTCTTGTCCCTGAATGACGAAGCGGGTGGGGTTGAGTATGAGATTAAGCGTGGGGTGTTTCGTGAGATATGTGCGCGCGCGGAGGCCGCGTGGCGCGTGCACGGCGAGGATGCGCCGAAGCACTTGCTGGTGATTGACGAGATCAACCGCGCAAACATTGCGAAGGTCTTGGGCGAGTTGATCACTTTAATTGAGGACGATAAGCGTCTCGGCGAGGCAAATGAGTTGACGGTGCGTCTGCCGGCGTCGGGTGAGCGGTTCGGCGTGCCGCCGAATCTGTACGTCCTCGGCACGATGAACACGGCCGACCGTTCCATCGCGCTGCTCGACCTCGCGCTGCGCCGCCGTTTCACCTTCGTCGAGATGACGCCGCAGCCGTCCGTCATCGAACCGCCCGTCGTGGCGGGCGTTGACCTGCGCGCCTTGCTCGCACGCCTCAACGAGCGCATCGTTGCCTTGCGCGACCGCGATCATCAAATCGGCCACAGCTACTTCCTGCGCCTGACCAACGCGGATGACCTGCATTTCGCGTGGTATCGTCGCGTCGTGCCGTTGCTGCAAGAATATTTTTACAACGACGGCGAACGGCTCAAAGCCGTCATCGGCGGCAGGTTCGTGCGTCCCTTGAAAATGCTTGCGGGGGACGCTGCTTTGAAGGAGTTGTACGACGCCGAACAACCGCCATACGAAGTGATCGAACTGCGAGGCGACGAGTTCATCGAAGCCATGCGGGCGCTCGCGGGCACGGCCGAGGAGGCTCAGAATGCCGCTCCTTGAGCGCATCGCCGCACACGCGTGAAAGAGGGACTTAACGGACGGGACATTAATATGAATGGGACTACTCTGGCGGTCGTCAATTGCTCACAACTCGTGACGCTGCGGGGCGCGGCGCGTGCGCGCGTGGGGGCGGAGATGCGTGAGCTGGGCATCGTCGCCGACGGGGCGATGCTCGTGGGCGACGACGGGCGCATCCGTGCGGTGGGGACGCGTGAGGAGATCGAGCGGCTGGCCGTGCCCGATTGCGAAGTGTTGGACGCGGGAGGGCGCGTGTGCCTGCCGGGGTTTGTGGACGCGCACGCGCATCCTGTGTTTGCGGGGACGCGCGCGGGCGAGTTTGAACAGCGCGCGGCGGGGGCGACGTATCAGGAGATCGCAGGGGCGGGCGGCGGCATCCGCGCGAGCGTGCGTGCGACGCGTGCGGCGACGGAAGATGAGTTGGTCGAAGCGTCGAAGCGTTATGCCCGCTGGTTTTTGCGCGGGGGCACGACGACCGTGGAGGCCAAGTCGGGTTACGGGCTGTCGGTTGAGGACGAGTTGAAGATGTTGCGCGCGGTGCGGCGTCTGGACGCGGAGACGCCGCTTCAATACGTGCCGACTTTTCTCGGCGCACATGAAGTGCCGGACGAATACCGGGAGCGACGCGAGGAGTACGTCGAGTTGGTCGTCAGAGAGATGTTGCCGCGCGTGGCGCGGGAGGGCTTGGCCGAGTTCTGCGACGTGTTCTGCGAAGAACGCGTCTTCAACGTGGACGAGACGCGGCGCATTCTCGAAGCGGCGCGCGCCGGGGGATTAGGTTTGCGCGTGCACGCGGATCAACTCTCACTCTCAGGCGGGGCGCGGCTCGCCGCCGAGCTGCGCGCGCAGACCGCCGATCATCTGGAGCATACGGACGCGGCAGGCATCGCGGCGCTCGCGGCAAACGGAGTGCAGCCGGTGTTGTTGCCGGGGTCGGTCTACGCGCTCGGCTCTGTGCGTTATCCGGCGGCGCGCCGCATGATCGAAGCGGGGCTGGCTGTTGTGCTCGCGACCGACTTCAATCCGGGGTCTTCGCCGACGCCTTCGATGCAGATGGTGTTGTCGCTCGCTTCCACGCAGTTGAAGATGACGCCCGCCGAAAGCATCACGGCCGCGACCGTCAACGCCGCGTACAGTTTGGGGCGCGGACATGAAATAGGAACGCTCGAAGCGGGCAAGCGCGCGGACTTCTGCCTGCACGACTCGGCGGACTATCGAGAGCTGGCCTACTTCTTCGGCGTCGAGCACGCGCACGCGGTTTACGTCGGGGGACGCGCGGCGTATCGACGCTGAAAGCCTGCGGCGGCGGCTCAAGTAAAGCCACAAGATAGCGAGTAAAAATAAGAGTTGACGCCCAACTTATTGATTCTGTATATTCGCCTCAACACTGGAAAGGAGGTGATCCAAAAGTATATGAGTTCTTATCACAGTGAGGTGGCTGCGGCCTGACCTCCCGGATGAAAAACTTGAATTGGTAGGATTTTCGTCCGCGTCAGCCGCTTGATTTGCAGCGGCACACAGGCCAATCCCAACAGTTCACCGAGAGGGACGCTTACGTTAATCGTGAGCGTCCTTCTTTTTATGCCTGTAATTTCTCTCCCTCAGTAATTTGGCACACTACCGGCACACTAGATAATCTCCAAAATTTCTCCAGATGAGACGCTTTGTTCTCGTTTTTAGTGGAGCAACAATGATATAAGCTCATTCCCAAAAGGAGATAAATGAAGAAACAAGAAAAGGGTTTGTCACGCCGTCAGATGTTGGGGATAGCGATTGGCTTAAGCGGCTTTGCGCTAAGCGGACAGTCCGGTTCAGTTTTTGCTCAGGAGGAGAAGCGTTTGTTCACGCCGCCTCTTACCTTAGGCCCGTTCTACCCCCAAATAAAACCGCTCGACCAAGATGATGATTTAACTGTGCTCAGGGGGAAACACGGGCATGCACAGGGCAAGATTATTCATCTGACCGGACGAGTGATGAACTTAAAAGGCGAGCCGGTGAGTGGTGCTAGAGTCCAAATCTGGCAAGCGGATGCCAATGGTCGCTACACCCATAACAGTGACCCCAATCCCGGCCAGAGAGACCCATACTTTCAAGGTTACAGTGTTCAAAAGACGAACGAGAAAGGGCAATATTACTTCAAGACTATTAAACCCGGGGCTTACCCGGGACTCATCGCCGGGATGCGCACGCCCCATATTCATTTCGAGGTGGACGGGAAGATTGACCGCGTGGTAACGCAAGTGTTCTTTCCTAACGAGCCGCTTAACGAGCAGGACAGTATTTTGCAGAGTATCAAAGGCCCACACAAAGAAGCCCTGATTGTTAAGATGATGCCGCCGAGCAAAGAAATGGAGGCGGACTCGGTTCATGCCGTTTGGGATGTTGTTTTACTCAAAGGCTAATGCCTACCTCGTTAACGCGAAGTTATAGCGATAGCCATGCTGAGCCATAGGTTTTCGTCCATCCGCCGTTCTTGCCCGAGGGCAAACGGCACACAGGCCAATCCCAACAGTTCGCCGAGAGGGACGCTTACGTTAATCGTGAGCGTCCTTCTTTTTTTGCGCCTGCATAGAAATGAGCCTACCCGTTAGGATAGGCTCACATTCCAACTCGTTATTGAGAGACTGTTAGCACGTCGCCTCGTCTGTTAAATCCAACTCCACCGCCGACACTGGCGGATGCCTGTCCGGTGTCTCTATCGCGCCGTAAATCATATTGCCAATCTTCTCCGTAGCAGTTTCCTGCATCGTTGGAACGCAGTGCGAGTAAACATCCAGTGTGATTGTAATGCTGGAATGGCCTAGCCGTTCGCTTACGAATTTCGGGTGAATGTTCCCTCTTAAGAGTAACGTGGCACAAGTATAGCGAAGGTCATACAAACGATAGCGGCTTGGGTCAATGCCTGCTAATTCAAGAGTCTTTTGAAAAGCATTAGCTGACGAGGCGTGCGAGTAGGTTCTTTAGTTGGTCGGCGTCTTCGGGGTAGGTAATCCAATCATTCCCGCTCACGTTCACGTCCGTCCCTTCCACGTCCTTGCCGTATTTCTCTGCCATTACGACGAGGGGAGTGTGACCGTCATACTTCGCGTGCTCGCGGACGCGCCGTCCGACGTTCAACGCCTCATCCAGTGATTTGCCCACAAGGTTGACCATCACCAAATCGGCTGCTACGTGCCCGCCCTCGACCCTTTGCAGCGCGTCCTCTTCGTCTATAGCGGTTATCACGCGGTATCCGTAGCGGCGAAGGTTATGCACCAGCGGCACGCGGGTTTCATCATCTTCTTCCAGTAGAAAGATGGTCGGTTGGTACTCTCGTTGCTCACTCATACCCGTGATTCCCCCTTGTTGAATAGAAACATGACGCGGCAAAAGATTCGTGTCTGCACACAGTCTGCTCTATTCGGCAGGTGAAGTTCAACCGACAAGCCGGTCAAACTCGTCCTTCACAATCCGGTAGCATTCGCAGGTGTAGTTTTCCATCCCCGCCCTATCCAGTATGGTGATGTGACCGCGCCGGTATCTGATGAATTCCTCAGTTTGCAGGATGATGGCGGCCTCGGTGACGCCAGCGCGGCGGATGCCGAGCATGATGGCTATAAAGTCGTGCGTGAACGGTAAATCGTCACACACGCACCTGTCATGGCTCATCAGCAGCCAGCGGGCGAGTCGTTCTCCGATAGTATGAAGACGATTGCAAGCAGCGACCTGACTCGTCTGCAAGAGCAGCAGTTGCAGGTAGCGCAGCAGCGAGTCATGCAGCGCACCGCCCCGCTTGAACTCTTCGACGAGAATGCTTGTCTTCATCCGCATCGCGCCGTCGGGAATTTGCACCATCCCCGCATGCGGCGAGCGGTCAACCCCCAGCACGGTAGAGACGCCGACCATCCCCTCGTATCCGGTGACGCCTATCTCGACGCTCGACCCGTCCGATAGTTGCGAGATGAGAGAAACCATTGACCTAGATGGGAAATAGACGTAATCCATCTTGCCGCCAGCTTCGTAGAGAATCTGGCTATGTTTGAGTTCGACGGCTTCTAGATGTGGGCTGAGGCGTTCGTAATCTTCGACGGGCAAAGATGCGAGTATGTGGTTTTGGCGTGGATGGCGGATAGCTTCTGACATTAGGAATCTCCTTACTTGCGACTGTCGCGTGTGAAAACACAGCAGACAGCACAAGGAGAAGGACGTAAATCTCTTCCCGATGTCGAATGGTGGGTTGGCAAATAACTGTCGGATGACTGACGGGAACAGTATAGCACCAAAAGGCAAATTTCCCGTACTAAGCCGTACAGACTCCTGCATCAATGGGCGTTATAAGTGTGCCCGTGCCATAAGCTAAGAGGAAGGCAGTAGATACTACTCAGCACGCCTAGACGTTGGAGTCGAACGACTGCGGTGCTGCATCAGTCGCCCTTCCTCTTCACAATTTTTACGACCGTTCCAAACTCTCCATCATGCAGAACACTAAGGCTCGCATCCTCTTTGCCGATGACCATGATGACATTCGCTTCATGGTCACTACCCTGCTCGGCGCGTATGACTATGAAGTCGTCACTGCTGATTGCGTAGGCAGTGCTTTGGAGTTAGCGCATAGCGCGGCCTTCGACGTATACCTGCTCGACAATCAATTGCCGGATGGGACGGGCAGTGAGTTGTGCCGGCGGTTAAGAGAGTTCGACCACGACACGCCGATAGTCTTCTTCTCCGGCGACGCTTACGAATCCGACAGGCAAAGGGCGTTCAATAGCGGGGCACAGGAGTACGTTGAGAAGCCCAACCTTACGGCCTTAAAGACAGCCATCGCACGCGTACTCGGAATCGCGCAAACTGTACACTGACCCCACAGCATAGTTGTCGCTTTCAGCCTAACAATCCATTGACCGCTAAGGGCTGGAAAGAACGTGCGGCTTTCTCCTGTCAGGGATGAAATTTGAGGTTCGAGCCTTCGATTTTGAAAGTTGAAAGCCCGAATTTGAAGCTCGCAAAAAAAAGGAGTCTGCTTACTTGGAAGCAGACTCCTTTTTCGCGTGCGGTTGAAAGTTTACCGGGCGACGAGTTGTTGTTGTCGCCGCCGCTGTTGTCGGGTTCGTTATCTGTGTTGGTTGGCGGCCACTTTGGCGAGGGCGATGGTGAGCGCGGCCGCGCCCAAGCCTTGCACGAGCGTCGGGTGCTCGGCGTAGAAGTTGCTCGCCATGTCTACAATCGAAGGGTCTTTCTGTTCGGCGCGATGGGCGATCTCCTCGACGGCTTCGGGCGGCACTTGCTCGGCCATCTCCGGCGTGACCTCGCGCTGCCCGCTGCCGAGGAGTCCGGCCAGTCCGGACGCGCCGCGATTGGCGAGAATCTGCGAGATGACCGTGGGGCCTAAGGTCGAGATGAGCGTGTTCAGGATGCTGGCGCGCTGCGTTCCGTTCGACTGGCCGAACAGTTGGCCGAGCATGTTGCCGAAGGGCGGCGTCTGGTTCGAGCGAAACGCCGCGGCCAGCCCGTCGGCGACGGCCGATTGCGGCGCGGCCTGCGCGAAATGTCCGAAATCCTGTTCGACGTTGTTCGGCGTCTGCTGCGCGCTCGCGCCCTGATATTGCTGTAAGAGTCCACCGATTTGATCTAACCAACCCATATTCTGTTTACCTTTCGTCCATAAGTTATGACTGATGCGGCGGCGATCTTTCTGTCCGCCGCGTTGTTTGAAAAACCCGGCGAGTTCGGGGGCAGGAATTCAGTGCCAAGGCGCGCGACCGGTTCAAGGCTGCATCTGTGCCGGGGGTTTCGTCGTCGCGTCGCTTGCCGGTGGGGGCGCGGTCTGTTCGGAAGGCAGCAGGCGCGAAGGGTCTGGGGCGGCGGGCGAAGTGTGCGTGTGCACGATCTTCCAGCCGTTGTTGATGAGACGGAAGACGATAGTGAGACGCCCCGTCGCGCTCTCAGGCGTGCCGCGAAACTCCTGCGACTGTGTCCACAGGCAGGTGACGATGGCGCCGCCCGTGCCGAGCATCGAGACGCGCACGTCGCGCACGTCGAGTTGGACGTTCTTCGCGTCGGGGTAAGAACTCGCGCGGTTCGAGCGCACCTGTTCCCAAGAGCGCGTGACCGTGCCGTTGTTGTTGAAGATGACGAGTTGCGGCGAGTTCCAATAGACGCTCATCACCATCTCGACATCGGATTTGCGGATGCCGTTCAAAAGCGTCTCGAACGTGGCGCGCACGGCGCGCTCGGCCGGACTCGCGGCGGTCGCCGTCGCTCCAGCCCCTTGTGCCGCGCCCGCGCGGCGCGAGCGCGTCGGGGTCGTGGCGGCGGGTTCTTCCGTCGCGTCTTCGACGGCGGGCGTCGGCGTGGGGCGCGGCGCGGGGCGACGCGTGGCCGGGCGGCGGGGCGGCGCGCTTTGCGCCAGGCTGTTCGTGTTCTGCGCCGAGACGGCGACGGTGCAAGCGAAGACGAGCGCCGTGGCGGCGATGAATAATTTTTTGGACATAAAAACTCCTCTGCTCAAACTAACTGGCGGCACGTAGATTCAAGAACGTCGTTCCAGACATTTGCGTGCGGGAAAAATCAGATCAAGCGCGCCGCTTCGCGCAGGCGACGCGCGGCGCGCTCGCGGCCGATGAGGTCGAAGACTTCAAACATCGAAGGGCCGACCGATTGTCCGGTCAGGGCGGTGCGCGCGGCGTTGATGAAGAGACCGGCTTTGACTCCCGCTTCGTCCGCGTAGGCACGCAAGGTCGCTTCCGAGGTCTCAGGCGTGAAGGGTTCGGTCTGCTCGATGCGTTCGGCGAGCGCGGGCAGCAGTTCCCGGAGGCACGGCTCTTTCTGCAAATTCTTCTTGACGGCCGCTCCGTCAAACTCGAAGTCGTCGGCGAAATAGGCGCGGCCTTGACCGGAAAAATCCTTGAGCGTGTAGAAACGCTCGCGGATGAGATCAACCGTGCGCGCGAACCACTCGCGGCCGTCGCCGTCGAACTCGGCGCGCCACAAGTTCGCCGCTTCGAGTTCGGCGCGTACGAGGGGCAGCAAGTCCGCGAGCGGCAGCGTGCGGATGTACTCGGCGTTCATCCAGATCGCCTTGTCGTCCGTCCAACGCTTCGGGTTGTTCGCGTCGAAATTAAAGATCGCGGGGTTGCGATGGATGCGTTCGAGCGAGAAGTTGCCGACCATCTCTTCGAGCGACATCAATTCGACGGCTCGTTCCTCCGTTTGCGCTTCGACGTTGCCGACAGTCGCTTCCGCAGCGCGTTCCTCGCGGGCGGGCGACCAGCCGAGCAGCGCGAGAAAATTGCGGAAGGCGGCGGGAAGAAATCCCGCATCGCGATAAGTCGTCAGCGAAACGATCTCGCCGTGGATTCGCTTCGACAACTTCTTGCCGCCGGGCGCAAGTATCAGCGGCAGGTGCGCGAAGCGCGGCGTGGGCGCGCCGAGAGCTTCGTAGATGAGAATCTGCTTGTGCGTGTTGGTCAGGTGGTCTTGGCCGCGTATCACGTCCGTGATGCGCATCTCGATGTCGTCGCAGACGACCGAGAGGTTGTAGAGCGGGTGGCCGTCGGAGCGCAAAAGGACGAGGTCTTCGATCTCCGAGTAGTCGCGCTCCTGCGCGCCGTAGACGGCATCAGCGAAACTGGAACGACCCTCGCGCGCAACCTTCAGGCGCACGGCGAAAGGCTCGCCCGCCGCGGCGCGCGCGGCCGACTCTTCGGGCGAGAGATCGCGAAAGGGGTTGCTGCGATGATCCGTGCCGGTGTGAGATGCGGCGCGGGCGCGTTCGGCGATCTCCTGTTTGACGTTCGCGTCGGCGCGCTCGGCCTTCGGCGTGAAGTCGCGATAAGCCTTGCCCGCTTCGACCAATTGGAGCGCGGCCGCGCGGTGCTTGTCGGCATTGGCCGATTGGAAGATTAACTCTTCGTCGTAGTCGAGTCCGAGCCAGCGGAGACCTTCGAGGATCGAGCGCGTCGATTCGTCGGTCGAACGCTGGAGGTCTGTGTCTTCGATGCGGAGCAGAAACGCGCCGCCCGTCTTGCGCGCGTAGAGCCAGTTGAACAGCGCCGTGCGCGCCGCGCCGATGTGCAGGTAGCCGGTGGGTGATGGTGCGAAACGAACTCGAATCATAAGCAAAGAGGTCAGAGGTCAGAGGTTAGAGATCAGTAGAAGAAAGGACACAAAGCCTTTCACTGACCTCTGACCTCTGACCTCTGACCTCTCGAAAGTAATGGCGGAGATAGCAGGATTCGAACCTGCGATGGGCTTTTGACCCATAACGGTTTAGCAAACCGCCGCCTTCAGCCACTCGGCCATATCTCCGCAAAGGCTCGCCGAAACGAGTTGATATTCTAGCCCGCGAAGGTCGATTGTCAAGCGCGCGCCGGACGGTGGGGGAAGAGTTGGAGGCAGGCGGGCGCACGCGCGGGGCGTCGCGTTGTAAGAGAAAAGACGAAAAGGGAAGGGCGGCGTTCAAAGGCTTGAACGCCGCCGCCATCGTTCGCTGCTTGAATGAGTCGAAGGCGTGGCGCGCCGCTCTACCTCACGTTGCCGTTGTTGGTGTTGCCGGTGTTGGAATTGGTATTCGTGTTGGTATTCGTGTTGGTGTTGCGGTTGACGGGGCCGCGCGGCGTGCCGGGATTCGGGTTGCGTCCGCGTCTGACGCCGGGACGGTTGTCGTTGCCGTTCGTGTTCCCGTTCGTGTTCCCGTTCGTGTTCCCGTTCATGTTGGCGTTCATGTTGGCGTTCATGTTGCCATTGGTATTGCCGTTCATGTTGCCGTTCATATTACCGTTGGCATTCATGTTCCCGTTCATATTACCGTTGGTATTGCCGTTGACATTACCGTTCATATTGCCGTTGGTGTTGTCGTTCGTGTTGCCATTGACATTACCGTTGGTGTTGCCGTTGGTGTTGTTGTTGGTGTTCGTGTTGCCGTTGTCGTTCTTGCAAGCGGCGCGGCAGGTGTCAAAGGCTTGGCGGCAGGCCGTCTCGTTGGCATTGGCGGCACGGCGGCATTCCTGATATCGCTGCGTGCAGTTTTGCTGACACTGGCCGCGGTCGCTCTGCACGCCCGAAACGGTCGAGTAGAAGAACGCTCCGGTGAGCGTCAGCGAGACGAGCGCCGCGAGCGCCAGGTAGGTGTATCTCTTCTCCATCAGTTGTTTCCCTCCTTGGAAAGACTTGCTTGCGCGCCGAGTCGGGCGGCGCGCTTCGCACACGGGTGCGAAAAAATCGGTCGGGGAATTAAAGGGGGTTTACGAGTCGCTTGATTAATTATCACACTTCTCCCGTACTGTTTGTACGGCTGCGTACCCGTCGCCCGCGCATCGGACAACTTCGCCGAACCGCTTGAGCGTAACAGCGACGCTGCTTCGCGCGGCGCACGAAGTCGGCCGCAACCCGCGGGTGCTACAATCGGCGCGCGATGCGGAAAGCGGAACTCACGCGGAGACAGTTCTTGCGCGGCCTGGCGGCGGCGGGACTCTGCGGCGTGTCGGCCTCGGCCGCTTACGCCGGTCTGTTCGAGATACACGATTACGAGTTGACGGAGACCGAGATTTTCATACGCGAGCTGCCTGCGGCGTTCGAGAACTTCCGCATCGTGCAGGTCTCGGACGTGCATCACAGTTCGCTCGTGTCGCTCGCGGAGGTGCGGCGCGTCGTGGAGTTAACGCAAAGCGCGCGCGGCGACATGGTGGTCTTGACCGGCGACTACACGACGGCGCGCCGCCGCTACATCGAGCCGTGCGCCGAAGCGCTCGGCTCGCTCACCGCTCCAGCGGGCGTGTGGGCTGTGCTCGGCAATCATGACCATTACACGGACGGAGAGTTGACACGGCGCGCGCTCGCAAGGCACGGCATGGGCGTGCTCGACAACGCGCACACGGAAATCGTGCGCGGCGCGGACAAGTTGCAACTCGCAGGCGTGGATGATTGGTCTTGGGGCTACGCGGACTGGGCGCGCGCCGTGGGGAAACTCGACGCGCGGCGTCCCGCCGTCTTGCTCTCGCACGAGCCGCAGGTCTTCGACCTGCCGGACACGGCGGGCATCTCTCTCATCTTGAGCGGGCACACGCACGGCGGGCAGGTGAGTTTGCCGTTCATCGGCGCGCCCGCGCGTTTCCTCGCGGAGTTCAAATACCTGCGCGGACTCTACGAGCGCGGCGGACGGCAACTCTACGTCTCGCGCGGCACGGGCGTCGTCGGCCTGCCCATCCGGCTCGGCGCGCGTCCCGAAATCGCCACGCTGCGCCTGCGCCGCGCGCCCGAAGCGTCTTGAACGTTCAAACCGGCACGCTCCTCTTTTCCGACTATGCGCTACACGCCGCCGTGTGCGCTCTGGTGGCGTGCGCGTGGGTCGTCTTCGAGGTGGTGCTCTTTCTTTTTTTGCGTCGCCGCACGGCTGGCGAGACAGGCAAGACGAGCGAGCGCGGGCGCGAACTGCGTTCGCGAGCCGGCCTCGCCCTGCAAAGTTTGAGTTACGTCGTCGTGCTCGTGTTCATGCGTGAACTGTTCACACACATCGCGCCGTTCGGTCGCATCCTGGACATCTGTGTCGCGCTCTCGACCGTCGTGCTGGCCGCCGGGTCTGTGTGGTTGATGAAGTCGGCGTTCGACAGGCTCGGCGCGCAATGGAGTTTGACGGCGCGCGTGCTCGCCGGTCACCAGTTGATCGTGGAGGGAGCTTACGGTTGCGTGCGTCATCCGATTTACACGGGGATGCTGGGGCTGCTGCTTGCGACGGGGCTGGCCGTGAGCCACTGGGCGGGGCTTGTCGCCGGGCTCGTCATCTTTTGGCTCGGCACGATGATTCGCGTCCGCAGCGAGGAGCGGCTGCTGCGCGCCGCGTTCGGCGCGGAGTATGAAGACTACGCGCGACGCGTTCCGGCCGTGTTGCCGGGAATCTATTAAGAAGGGGAAAAGGGAAAAGGGAAAGGGGGAAAGGTTAAAGAGGAAAGGGATGAAGCTGACGCGCGGCCTCTCTCTTGACCTTTCCCCTTTTCCCCTTCCCCCTTTCCCATGTCTTAAAGTTCTTACTGTTCGTCCGGCGCGGGCAAGCCTTCGCGGCGTGCTTTGCGGCGGACTTCCATCTCTTCGCGCATGCGTTTGAGTTGGTCGCGCTGTTCGGGCGTCAAGAGCGCGAGGATTTCGTTGTGCATCCGTTCGGCGCTGTCGCGCAGTTCGCCGCGCAGTTGTTCGGCGCGTTGCCGCTGTTCGGGGGTCAAGGTCGCGCCCTGTCTCCGCAACTCGATCAGTTCGCGCATCTCCTGTCGCCGAGTTTTGAAACTCTGGCCGTAGCGCGCCTCGATCTCGCGCATTTGATTGCGCTGCGCGTCGGACAAATTGAGACGACCGAGAGCGCGCCCCCCTGCGATGCCATGACGGCCGCGCCCCGCGCGTTGCCCGCCGCCCATGCGGTCTTCTATGTCCGCACGCCCGCGCCGCCCGACGCGCCCTTCGCCCGTGCCGTCCTGCGGCGCGCTCGTCTGCCCGAACGCCGCGAGCGAAAGCAGCGCCGCCAGTCCCAACATCAAACTCACACGCGTGAAAATATTTCTCATCCGTTTCACTCCTTACAACTTCCAAAGTAATTTTACGATTGCCACCGAGCCGCCTCGATTCGCACACGCCCCTTTAGACGCGCGCCCCGCACCGTTGGTCTGAAAAAGAGAGGAAGGGTAAAGGGTAAAGGGAAGGGGGAAAGGGAAAGAAGGTGCGCCACCGGTTTCATTTGCGCCTCGTAGTTTCATTTGCGCCTCGCCGTCTTCTGTTTTCCCCTTTCCCCTTTTCCCGTTCCCCTTCCCCTTATTTTCTACACGTGCACGCGGGCGCGTCTCGCGTTACAATGCGCGACGAAATGAGATTGATTCAACACATCAATTCGCCCGCCGATTTGCGTCGGCTTCCGCTCGAACAGTTGCCGGAGGTGGCTGCCGAGATACGTCAATACATCATCGAGACGATGGCGCGCGTCGGCGGCCACACGGGCGCATCACTCGGCGCGGTCGAACTCGCCGTCGCGCTCCATTACGCGTTCGACACGCCGCACGACCGGCTCGTCTGGGATGTCGGCCACCAAGCCTACGCGCACAAGATTTTGACCGGACGACGCGATCTGTTGCCGACCATCAAACAGTACGACGGCCTGAGCGGTTTCCTCAGGCGCGACGAATCCGAGTACGACACGTTCGGCGCGGGGCACGCCTCGACGTCGCTCTCGGCGGCTCTGGGAATGGCGATTGCGCGCGACCGCAAAGGCGAGTCGCATCACGTCGCCGCGCTCATCGGCGATTCGAGTCTGGCGGGCGGCATGGCGATGGAGGCGATCAATCAGGCGGGACATTTGAAGACGCGCCTGATCGTGCTCTTAAACGATAACGAGATGTCCATCGCCCCGGCCGTCGGCGCGCTGACGGGGTATCTCAATCGCTTGCGCGAGGCGCAAGGCTATCATCGTTTCAAGGACGAAGTGGGCGAGGCTCTGCGCGCCGTGCCCTCTTTCGGCGAACGCCTGCACCACGCGGCGAAGACCGTCAAGGACGCCATCGCCGCGGCCGTCCTGCCCGGCGCGCTCGTCAACGAACTCGGCTTCAAATACATCGGCTACGTTGACGGCCACGACACCGAAGCGCTCGTCCACGCCTTGCGCGAGGCGCAGCAGATCACCGATAGCCCCGTCATCGTCCACGCGCTGACGACGAAGGGCAAAGGCTTTCCGGCGCGCGAGAAGAATTACTACGCGTGGCACGCCACCGGCCCCTTCGACCCGAAGACCGGCGCGGCCGTCAAGTCGTCTTCGTCCGCCCCGAGTTACACGTCAGTCCTCGGCAAGACGCTCTGCGAATTGATGGAGCGCGACGAGCGGATCATCGCGCTGACCGCCGCCATGCCCGACGGTACGGGCATCGACATGGCCTTGGAGAAATTTCCCGAACGCTCCTTCGACGTCGGGATCGCCGAACAGCACTGCGTGACGTTTGCGGCCGGCATGTCCACGGAAGGCTTGAAGCCGGTCTGCGCCATCTATTCGACGTTTTTGCAACGCGCCTTCGACCAACTCGTCCACGACGTGTGCATCCAGGACTTGAACGTGAAGTTCTGCCTGGATCGCGCGGGCATCGTCGGCGGCGACGGCCCGACGCATCACGGTCTTTTGGACATCGCCTACATGCGCGCCGTGCCGAGCATGGTCGTCATGGCTCCGAAGGACGAGGGCGAGATGCGCGACATGCTCTACACGATGATCGAGCACAAGGGGGCGGCCGCGATGCGCTACCCGCGCGGCAACGGCGTCGGCGCGGACATCGCGCGCGCGCCTGAGCTTTTGGAGATCGGCCGTGGCGAGATTTTGCGCGACCACGGCGGCGAGGTCGCCATCGTCGCTTATGGTTCGATGGTGCATCCGTCGGCGCAGGCGGCCGAGCGTCTGGCGAAGGAAGGCATCGAGGCCACGGTCGTCAACGCGCGTTTCGTCAAGCCGCTCGACGCCGGACTCTTGCTCGCGCTCGCGCGCACGAAGCGTCTCATCGTGACGGTGGAGGAAGCCTATCTCGCGGGCGGCTTCGGCTCGGCCGTGATGGAGCTATTGGAAGAGAACGGCTTGCTCGACGGCGTGCGCGTCGTCCGCATGGGCGTCCCCGACCGTCTCGTCACGCACGGCGATGCGCGCCTGCTGCTCGCCAAATACGGCCTCGACGCCGATGGTATCTACATGCGCGTGAAAGAGAGCATCAGCATCATCGAAGAGCAGCGCACGATGCGCCGGCCTTCCGTGCGCGCCTGAGCGCGGCGAAGCTGTCCGGCGCTGAAACCCCGGCCTGTTCATCGCGCGTTCATCGCCCGCTCGTCGCCTGTTCATCGCGTGTTCATTGATGCGCGCCCGCGTTCGTCGCCGGAGGACGCGTCCTCCGGTAACGGGCGATCCTTTCGCGCCCCAAGTTTCGCGCGTGCGTCTCAACTGAGACGCACGCGCGTTGTCTTAGTCAGTGCAACTGCTCGCCCGCAAATCCCGCCCGTGTCGTTTGGTAAATCGTTAGCGCGCGCTCCGCATCCGGCGCGCGCAGATTTTAATTGACAGGCACACGGATTTGGCTTAAACATCCTGCGCTCTTCAAGCGGACTCCGAAACGCGCCACGCGCCGCCGGCCTCCACGTCACCCACACTTCGACCGAACCCGGCTCATGCCTAAACAAGTTCCAGTTGCTTCTTCTTCGTTCCACTTCCCGTCTCCGACACGGCTGTTCACCTCGCTCTTGTATCTGACGCCGCTGTTCGCCACCATCGTCGCGCTTTCCACCTTCTTCGGCCTGTACGAAAAATTCCTGTTCTGTCCCGAAAAAAACACTCCATGCGATCTGGTGAACTTGCAGTCGATCTTTCAAGACATCAGGCCGGAGACGGGAACGAGCGTGGCGGGCTATCTCAACCGCGTGACGTGGACGCTGGCGGGCGGTTTACACTTTCTCATAAGTTTGGCGGCCATCGTCTTGAGCGGCGTCGTTATCTATCATGCGCTGAATGGCCGGCCGTTGCGGATACGCTTGCTGCGTATCTTCATCATGCTCGTCGTCTCAGCCGACGCGGGACTCATCGCCGCGCTGTTGACCTCGGCCGACGTGTCGTCGCCCGCCCATCTGATGTTGGCGCGTACCGTCGCGCGCGTCATCCCCGACATCGATTTTTATAACCGTCTCTTCGACGCGCTCGGCCTCACGGTCGGGATGATGCTGGCCTTCGCCGCGTGCACTTTGATCTGGCGCAAAGAAGGTGAGACGCAGGACGAGAGGGAGTTGAAGCGCCGCCTGCATCTGCTGCGCGGGTTGCTCTACGCGGGCGCGGCCGCGCTCATCATCGGAGTGCTGCGGCTGGCGGCGGCGCTGAATTGGGGCGGGGGCTTCTGGGCGGCCGGCAGCGCCTCCGGCCGTGAGATGTCCGCCCTGATCAACGGCATCGTCTCGTCGCTCGGCATCTCTTACACTTTGATTCTGGTCTCGATCTACCTGCCGACCGTGCTCATCCTCAACGGCCGCGCGCAGACGTTGGCGCAGGCCGAGTCGCCGGACGAGCCGAAAGCGTGGCTGGAAAAACGCGGCCTCACCTTGTCGTTCCTCGGTTATTTGCCGCGCCTGCTCGCGCTGCTGGGGCCGGTCTTGATCGGCCCCATCGGTCAACTGATTAACAAACTGATAACTCTGACGACCAGCGAATGACGAGCGGGCGACGGGCGAAAAAGATATGGCTACTTCAAGGACTAACAAAATGACTCTCTCGATGATGCTGCTTTATTCGTTAGCGTTAGGTCTGTCGGTGGGCGGCGTCTGTTTCTTGTATCTCAAGCTCGCCCAAACCGGTGAGACCGCGACGACGATGCCGCCGCCGCCGCTGCTCGGCAGCGCGACGCGCGACCTGCCCGCTTTTCACCGATTGAACACGACCGACGTGGAGTGGGCGGCAAGGGCGGACGAAGAAAAAAAGGCCGCCGTGAGCGCGGAGAAAGACGAAGATTTCAAGAAGTGCTTAGAGACCGGATTCGTCAACTGCCTGTTGTTGAGCGAAGTGAAGGAAGGCGAGGTGTTGAAAAGTTCATTTGTGCGTTCGACCGAATCCGAGGCGGCGAAACTCTTTTCGGAGAAGACGGTCGAAGCGGCGATTCCGGCCAACAGCAGCACCACGCTCGGCGGGCGTCTGAAGGCCGGAGACGTGGTTGACATCCTCTGGTTTCGCGCCGCCGATTCCGCGTTCGCCGAACCGAAGTGTGTCGATAAACTGATCGTCACGAGCGTGCCCGCCGGAAAAGTGCCCGACGCGCCCGCTCCGGCTGCCCCGGCGTCCGCTCAGAAGAAGGACGACGCCGAAACGGCCGCAGACAACAAGCCGCCCGCCGAGACGAAGACGCCCCCAGCGGCCGTCATTGGCCTCAAACTCCGTCCCGATCAGTTCAAATATTTAACCGCCGCGACAATGGGCGGCTCGAAATGGATGCTGGCGCACAAAACGCACCTCAGCCGTTACAAGAAGGAAAACGACGTGTCGCTGTGCCCGGAGAAGTAGAATAGGCCCGCTCAACCCGCGCGTCGTCCGCCTCCTTCGAGAACGCGCGTGCCGAACACAGAAGCGCGTCGCCTCCGTCCGGACGGGGACGACGCGTTTTTTTATGTCCGCCACGAGGCGCGATTTTCGGACACGTCCCTGAACGCCTTCGGGCGACCCCCGGCGGCGCGGTCGTGTCACGAATTTGCAACTTATTTAGGACAGCAACAACGTAAACAACGGCATCAAAAGAGTTGACGCGCCGTGCGATTTTCGCGTGCGCGCGGGCGGGAAGGCGAGTCGCGGTTGGCCTGCGATTTGCAATCAGACAAAAGTTCGGCCGGTTCGAGTAGGTTTGTCAGACGCCGAAGATTTGGGAGAGTAAATGGAAGAGACGCAGAAAGTTTTCGAGCCTCAACCGCTTGCGGAGCGCGACGAGACGATTGTCCACGAGCCGGATGCGACGCTGCTGGCGACGCCGCGCTTCGACGAGATCGAGGCGCAGGTGGCGCGTCCCGTCGTGCCGCTTCAGGCACGCCCGGCGGGGCGCATCGGACGGCGACAGTGGCCGATTGCGCTCGTGCTGATTTCGGCTCTCGCGGGCGGCGTGGTCAGTATCCTCGCCTTCCGCTTGTACCAGCAGCGGCAACAAGAGCGGACGCAAGTTTCGGCGACGGAAGTTCAAGGGCGCGCGCAGCAGGAGGAGGGGACGGCCGCCGAATCAACGGCCGCGCCCGCGACGCCCGCCTCGGATGAGCAGGCGCAGGCCAACGCTCCGGTGGTGTTCGAGGAGTTTGACCCGGCGAAAGAGGGTGACCGTGTGACGGACGCCGCGCCCACGCGCCCGAAGGCGACCGTGACGGAGGAAGCGCCGCCCGCGCGCAAGGACGAAGCGAAGGACGAAGCGAAAGATAACTCGAAGCCGAACGCACGTCTCGTCGAGACGTTGAAGACGCCGCGGACGCAGAGCGCGCCCGCGCCGCGCCAGGTCGAGGTGATCCACGACGACGTTCTGCGCCGCGAAGATGAAGGCCGCGGGGACGATGATTTTTACGAACGCAGGCGCGAGCGTCGTCGCCAGCGCCGCGAGCAGCGCCGCGAACAACGCCGCAACATCGACCGTATCAAAGACATCTTCGAGGGCACGCCGCCGGGCTAGAGTTTTCACTCTCGATGCAAGACGGAAAAATTGGCCGGACGTTCGAAACGCGTCCGGCCATTTTTGCATCATTCATTCGTGCGGGTAGTGGTTAAAAATAAAGACAGTTCACGCAAAGGCGCGAAGAAGAAAAACGTAAGGCGCAAAGAAAACCGCTCAATTAAGTAGGCCGTCAATCCTTTGCGCCTTCTGCTTTGCGCCTTTGCGCCCTTGCGTGAAATTCTTCCACCCACCCTTTGTCCGGCACGTCGAACTAAACCGCTCGCTCGGCGCGGCGTGTGTGGGCGCGCGGGCGGGTTTCGCGTTAAAGTACGGGGCGGGATGAAGCGTGAGCGGATCGACAAGTTGATGGTCGAGCGCGGCCTTGCGCCGTCGCGCACGCGCGCGCAGGCGCTCGTCATGGCCGGTCTCGTCCTCGTAGGCGAGCAGCGGGTGGAGAAGTCGGGCGAGACGTTTCCGGCAGACGCCGAGATTCGCGTGCGCGGCTCGGACGACCCGGCGGCGCGCTACGTCGGGCGCGGCGGTTTGAAACTCGAAGCCGCGCTGCGCGCTTTCAATATCGACGCGCGCGAAACGCTCTGTCTCGACGTGGGGGCTTCCACCGGCGGCTTCACCGATTGCCTGTTGCAACACGGCGCGCGTCGCGTCGTGGCCGTCGATGTCGGACACAACCAACTCGACTGGCGCATCCGCAACGATGCGCGCGTCGAGGTGCGCGAGGGCGTCAACGCGCGCTACCTCCGGCCGGAAGATTTCGCGTCGCCGTTCGACCTCGTCGTGATGGACGTGTCTTTCATCTCGGCGACGAAAGTGTTGCCCGCCGTCGTGCCTCTGTTGCGCGCGGGAGGGCTGGTCGTCCTGCTCATCAAGCCGCAGTTCGAGGTGGGGCGCGGCGAGGTGGGCAAGGGCGGCATCGTCACGGACGCGGCGCAGCACGCGCGTGTCGTTGAAGAAGTCTCGGCGGCGGCGTTAGACTTGGGGCTCGCGGCGCGTGGCGTCGTCGATTCACCCATCACCGGCGCTGACGGCAACCGCGAATTCCTCGCCTGCTTCGCACGCGCGGGAGGCGACGGAGGAGGCGAAAGCGATGCGGCGACGAATGCTTGAACAGGTGATGTGCTGGCGATGAAGAAACTGTCGGAGGCGTCGGCGCTCGCGCGTTTGCAGCGCGAGAAGACGGCTTTCCAAAGTCACATCAAAGTCGTTTACGAACCGGCGGCGCGCTCGTGCGGCGCGTGCCCGACGCCCGGCGTCTGTTGCACCGACGCGCACTTCGTCAACGTCCACATCACGCGCCTCGAAGCCGTCGCCATGCGCGAGACCATCAGCCGCACGCCGCGCCTCGACGACGCAGCGCGCCGCGCCGTCTACCGCCGCGCCCGCCTCGCCGTCGAACGCTACGACTTGCGCGCCGCGGGCGACACCTACGCGCAGACTTATTCGTGCCCGCTCTTTGCTCCCGGCACGGGCTGTCTCGTCCACGCACGCGCCAAGCCGTCGCCCTGTATTCAACATGCGTGCTACGACAACTGGGAAGAGATGCCGCCCATGACGTTGCAATGGCGCGCGGAACGGCGCGTCGAGATTTTGAACGAGCAGACTTACGGCGCGGCCTGGGCTTGGCTGCCGACGCCTCTCTGGCTCGTGCTCGTCGATCCGGATTCGGACGGCGCGGAACTGGCGCGCCTTGCACGCGTCTGGGGCGAACGGCGGCGACGCGCCGCCACGCCGCACGCTTCCGCCACGCCACACGCTCCGGCGGCGCGCCGCGCCGTCGAACGCGGCCGCCCTCGACGCAGCCTTCCCATACTCGGCGCGCGTCGATAGCGCCCCGGCCTGTCAGTTTTCGGCCTGCCCATCAGTTAAACGCGTCGAAGTTTCCCGGCAAATTTCTTCGGCACGCGCCTGTTAACGCTTCCCGCCCTTGTTGCGTCTTACCAACCGAACGCGCAAACGCTCTGCTGATTCGAGCGAGACTGAAAGCGTCCGTAGAACGAGGTCGTACTTGAATGTATGAAGTAGAGGCGGCAGGCGGCATGCTCCACATCATCGGAACGAATATGTCGGCCGAAGCCTCCTCCCCCAAACTTGAAAGTAACGGAGACGCCGCGCTCGTGGCGGCCGTGCGCGCGGGCGACCGCGACGCCTTCGGGCGTCTCTACGATGCCTACTCGCGCATGGTGCACGGCATCCTTCTGGCGCGCGTGCCCTACGGCGAGGTGGACGATCTCGTGCAGGACGTGTTCCTCGTCGCGCTCAGGAAGATCGACGCCTTGCGCGATGCGGCGGCCTTCGGCCCGTGGCTCGCTATGATCACGCGCAACCGCGCGATGGACTTTCATCGACGCACGCGCGACACGGCCGAACTGACGGACGACATCGCGATGACAAACGATGCGGCCGCGCCCGAAGCCGAAGCGGTCGAAGTGTTGAACTTGATCCGGCAACTGCCGGAAGCCTACCGCGAGCCTTTGATCCTGCGTTTCGTCGAAGGCATGACGGGGCCGGAGATCGCCGAGCGTACCGGGCTCGCGCCCGCCAGCGTCCGCGTCAACATCCATCGCGGAATGAAACTGCTGCGCGAGCGTCTGACGGGAACGAAGCACGAGAGGGAGCATTGAAATTATGAGCGACTACTTGTGGGACAAGACGGGCACGGCGGACGACGACGTGGCGCAACTCGAAAATCTGCTCGGCGCGCTCAAATACCGGCCGCGCCCGCTGGAACTTCCGGCCGACGCCATCACCGCGCGGACGACGGCGACAGCGACGGCGAAGACTACGACGCCCACGCGCCCCGCCACGTTCTTTTCGCGCCCGCGCCTCGCGCTCGCCGCCTCGCTCGTCCTGATGCTCCTTGCCGGGCTGTGGCTCGTCACGCGTCACGGCGAACTGCGGAGACAGGTGGCGCAAGTCGAAGGCGGCGGCGGCCAGACGAGCAGCGGCAGACAAGTGAGCGCGGCCGTCGTCCCCGGCGGCACAAACGGCGAGAGCGCGCCCGCCGCGAACGGGGAGAACAGAAACGAGGGAACTGACAGAGAGGCGCAAGCCGCGACGCGCGAGAAGAATCCAACTCCCGGCCGCGAACAATTCAAAGCGCGAGACCACGGGCTGCGCGTCGTCGCGGTCTCAACACCGGAGCCGCATCGCACGTCGCGGCAGCTCATCGCGAAGCGGCGGAAGTCACAACCGCGCTTGGAAGAAAACGCGGGCGCGCCGCGCGAGGAGATCGTCCTCAACGGCGGGATGCGTGTCGAGGCCGACGAGCCTCTGACGCCGCAGCAGCGCGAGGCGACCGAACAGTTGATGTACGCCTTGCGGCTGGCGAGCGCCAAACTCAATTACGCGCAGCGAGAGATGCGGGACATCGGCCGCGCCGGAAAATAGCGCGCCCCGAAGCGCACAGATGATAGCGCGCCCCAAGAGCGCACGGACGATAGTGCAGAATTGAACGGAGTAATTATGAGAACGAAACTCGATTCATGGCTGAAACTTTTATGCCTCGCCGTCGTGCTGGCCGCGTGCCTCGCCACGAGCGCGAGCGCGCAGCAGCCGTCGCCAGCGGCGGGCAAGCTGCAACTCGACGATGAGGCCGCGCTCATGCAGCGCGCCAGCGAACTCGTCGACGTGAGCCTCGATGAGAATCTGCTGCGCATCATCCCGAGACGGATGATGACGAAGACGGAAGACGGCAAACAGATCGATGTCGGCGCCATCGT
Organism: Pyrinomonadaceae bacterium; assembly: GCA_036387235.1. Taxonomy (GTDB): domain Bacteria; phylum Acidobacteriota; class Blastocatellia; order Pyrinomonadales; family Pyrinomonadaceae; genus JAIVJZ01. The sequence continues at coordinate 258,739 of DASVUD010000028.1, read as the reverse complement.
CGGCAAGCTCAAGGGCGTCTACGTGCGCAGCTACGGCTTCACGAACGAAGGCGAATACAGCGAGGCCAATCTCTCCGCAGTGCGTCAACAGTTGCGCTCGCCCGGTTGGGCGCGGCTCGTCAACATCGTCAAGAAGAAGGCCGACGACCAGATGCACCTAGAGGTTTACATGATGACCTCGCCCGGCAACATCGACGGCATCGCCATCCTCGCGCTCGAACCGAAGCGCCTCACGCTCGTCAACATCGTCGGCTCGATTGACCTCGAAAAGCTGAGCCAACTCGAAGGCCAGTTCGGCATCCCCGAACTCGGCATCGGGCAAGGCAATAGCGGTAGCGGCGACGATAGAGACGCGAAGCCCGCGAAGAAACCTTAAAGGGGAGGGACACCTATCATGCGCCGGACATTCATCCCGTTCCTTCTGCTGCTCTGCTGCGCCACGTGCGCCGCGCCCTTCGCCTTCGCCGCCAACACGACGGCGACGAAGGGCGCGGAGTACGGCGCGGTGGTCAAACTCATCGAGTCGCACTACCGGGTCAAACATCGCGGCATCCCCTTCGTTGCCAACCTCGGCGCGCAGACCGCGAAGGTCGTCTCGAAGAACGCGCGGCGCGTGCTGCGTTTCGGCGAGTTCAAACTGGCGCTCTTCGAGGATCAGGATTTTTCGGGACGCGAGGCCACCGCCGCGGGCGACATCCGCACGCGCCTCGAACAGACGCTCGCGCCCGAATGGCATCCGCTCCTCGCCGTGCGGCTCGAAGAGGAAGGGCAGACCTACACCTACACGAAGCCGGACGGCGACAAGTTCAAAGTCCTCATCGTCTTCATCGGGCAGCGCGACGCGAGCGTCCTGCAAGTCGACCTCAACCCGGAAGAGTTTGCGAAACTTTTAATCAACCCCGAACAGCAGAGCCGCGAGTTGACGAACGAAGCAACGAGCGTCGAACAGTAGATGGAGAAACTTCACGTCATGAACCGCCGAAACTTTTTCTCACGCATCACCCGACGCGCAACCTCGCTCACGCTCGCGCTCTTGCTCATTTGCGGCGGCGGTGCGTCGTCCGTGCAGGCGCAAGAGCCTACAGCGCCCGCGCAGGACGAGGTGGTGAAAGTCAGAACGCGCGTCGTCTTTCTCGACGCGCTCGTGACGGACAAAAAGACCAAGTCGTTCGCCGCCGGACTCGCGCCGGAGAACTTCGAGGTGCTGGCCGACGGCAAGCCCCGCCCCGTCTCCTACTTCACGCGCGAAGGCGATAAGAATCGACGCCCGCTCGCGCTCGCGCTCGTCTTCGATCTCGAACGGCTCGGCGCTGGGCGCTACATGCGTCGCACGGAAATTCTCGAAGCGATGGCGGCCGAACTCTCGAAGCTGCCGCCGGAAGACGAAGTGGCCGTCGTCGTGCTCGACCCGAACGGCGTCGAAGACCGGCGCGAATGGTTGACGCCCTTCACGCGCAACCGCGCGCAAGTAGCCTCAGCGATGGCCATCGTCCCGACGCTCGTGGGCGAAGGCGCGGGCGGCGACGGCGAAGGCGATGAAGGCGCGCCCGCGCGGGAAGCGGCCGAACGCCGCGCCGAGCAAGCGGGCGCGAACCCCGCGACGCAGACGCCCGCCGGGCAGACGGCCACAAACACCGAGGGCGCGGCCACGGAGAGCGACGGGGCGGCGACGGAGAAGGAAACGGAGAAGCACAAAGAGAAGGAGAAAGAGCAGGGCGGGAAGAAGAGCATCTCGATCACGGCCGGGTCGGGCGGCGTGAAAGTCGAAACGTCGAAGTCCAGAAGAGAAGAGGGGCGCGACGCGGGTAAAGTTGCGGGTAAAGATGCGGGGCGCGGCGCGGGCGGCGAAGGGTTCAAGGACGAAGAGGACGATGAATACGGAGAAGGCGTCGAGATCGATTACATCAAGGACAAGAAGGGCAACTTCGTGAAGCGCATCGCCAAACCGGACGGCACGCTCCTGCTCGAACGCCAGAACAAGGACGGCACGACGACGACCGAATATCAGGAACCCTTCGATCTGGCCGCCGCCACGATGGAGATCACCAAACGCATCTCCGTGGATCGCCCCAACTCGCAGCCGGCCGTCGTCTACATCACGGACGGCATCGCGCCCGTCTTCTATTCGCAGAGGGATTACATCGAGTCGAAGCTCTTGAAGTCGAACGTTATCTTTAGCGCCTTGGTGACGGACATGAAGACGGGCTTCAAGTTTGCGATGCCGCTCCTCAAACCGCTCGGCAATCTCGCGGGCATCAGCATCTCCGGCAGCGCGCAATATCTGGCGAAGGCGACGGGCGGCGAATCGGTGCGCGTGCGTCGCCCGGCCGACTATGCCAACGGCCTCGCCCGCATCGTCGGCAATCTCAACTCTCGTTACAGCCTCGGCTTCACGCTCACCGAGGACGAGCGCGACGACGGGCAGATGCACGCGCTCGAAGTGCGCGTCCGCGCCCGCGACGCCAAAGGCAAAGAACGCAAACTCGAAGTCAAGACCCGTCGCGGCTATTACCTGCCCGTGGATGGCAAGCAAAACTCTTCCGCCGAGGCCGCCCGGCAGTCCGGCGGCGAAGCGACGACGAGCGAGCGCGTGAAGAACTGAGAAGCACTTCACCACCAAGACACGAAGACACGAAGTTAAATCAAAAAGGTTTTCTTTGTGTCTTCGTGCCCTAGTGGTGAATCGCGTCGGATATTTCTCGTCAGGAGTTAGACATGAGAGACACAATCAAAATGCTCGCCGCCGCGCTGTGTTGCTTGTTGTTCTTCACCGGCGCACGCGCGCAGCAGACCGCGTCGTTGACGAACGAGCAGACGGCAAGCAGCAACAACGCGAGCGGCAACGTCGTCAACAACGGCGACGCTGCGAGCGCAGTCGTCTCGAAGTGGAAATTCAAGACGGGCGGAAGCGTCTATTCGACGCCGTTGATTGCCGGGGGCGTCGCCTATTTCGGCAGTTACGATTATTACTTCTACGCCGTCGAGAGCGCGACCGGGCGCGAGTTGTGGAAGCACAAGACGGGCGGACGCATACTCGGTTCGCCCGCGCTCGCTGGTGGCCTCGTCTTCTTCGGCAGTCAGGACACGCGCATCTACGCGCTCGACGCGGCGACGGGCAAAGAGCGTTGGAAGTTCAAGGCCGAGTACGCCGTCAACACGACGCCGGTGGTTGAGGGCGGCACGGTCTATTGCGCGGGGACGGTCGGCCTGCTCTACGCGATTGAAGCGCAGACCGGGCGACAGATGTGGCAGTTCAGCGCCGAGGCGGGCGCGCCTACCGCGCCGCTCGTCGCGGGCGCGACGCTCTACGTCGGCAGCGGGCGCGGCCTGCACGCCGTCGATGCGGCGACGGGTCAGAAGAAATGGACGGCAAAGACTTCGCGCGGCGTCGTCTCCGCCCCCGTCTCGGACGGACGGCTGGTCTACTTCACGAGTCTCGACAATGAACTCCACGCCGTCGATGGCAAGACGGGCGCAAGCGTGTGGACTTTCAAGACGGACGGCGGCCTGCCCTTTTCGCCCGCGCTCGCAAATGGTGTGCTCTACTTCGGCGGCATCGACGGAAACCTCTACGCCGTCGATGCCGCGACCGGCGAGGAGCGTTGGCGTTACTCTTCGGAGCACGGCATCACGTCCGCTCCGGCGGTCGCCGCCTCGCTCGTCCACTTCGGCAGCCTCAAAGGTCTCTACGCGCTCGACGCCGCGAGCGGCCGCCTCAAATGGTCTTTCACGACCGAGCGCATCGTCACCTCCACACCGGCCGTCGCGGGCGGCTTCATCTACTTCGGCGGCTGGGACGGCCATCTCTACGCCATCGAAAGCCGTAAATCGTGAATCGTCAATCGTGAATAGAAGAAAACCGGTTTCAATCTATTGACGACTGACGATTGACGATTGACAGTCTTAAAAAATTATCCCGCCGCTGTTCTTGAGGCTGCGGAGAGCCAGCCAGATAAGGAGGACGAGGCCGGCGGGGATGAGCACGTCGAGCGCGGCGATGGCGGTGGCGGCGAGGATGTCTGCGCGCGAGAGCGTGTATGCGCCGCGCGACCAACCCCAGAGGATGGCGGACAGCACGCCAAGTCCCGTCACCAGAGAGCCTCCCAAGATCAGCACGGGCGGCGTTAGTTCGGTCGTCACATCCCACCACGCACGCGTCCAATGGCCGTAGCACATCAACGCCATCACAGCGAGCGGCACGGCCGCCACTATCCACATCCGGTTCATCTCTCGCCACCTCTTTCTCTCGTCGCCGAGCCGTTTCCCCGACGCGAGAGACAGCTTAGACGACGAAGCCCACGACGCGCCGCGCCGCCTATGACACTTCCTCTTTCGTCACACGCGCGAGGGCGCAAAAATCTCCGCGTTGACACCCGGAAAGACGCGCCTGTATCATCCCTGCCAGTTATCTTTCACGCGTTTTCGAGCCTGAATTTGCCGGATGAACATTGCCGGATAAGTGTCCCTTGCGGCGGCGTGCGCGCACGTTGCGGGCGCGCGCCTTAGTCTTTCCCGAACCTGTGTGGCTGATGGAGAAACTTAACGTTCGACGCGTCGGCGTACTCGTCAAACCGCATCACCCGGAGGCGATCCAGACCATCTGTCGCCTGCTCGAATGGCTCGCTCCGCGCGGCATCCAACTCGTCGTCGGCCCGCGCGTCGACCACGCGGAGATCGAACGCGAGACGCAGTGCGCCGTCGAGACTCTCGAACACGAAGAACTCGCCGCCAGCGTCGATATGATCATCGTGCTCGGCGGCGACGGCACGATGATCGCCGCCGCGCGCCTGCTCGACAATCGCGACGTGCCGGTCGTCGGCGTCAACTACGGCACGCTCGGCTATTTGACGGAAGTGCGCGTCGAAGAGATGACGAGCGCGCTCGAATCAATCGTCGCGGGCAATTATCATCTCGACCGCCGCGTCATGCTCGCCGCCGAACTACACCGGGGCGCGGAGAAACTTTTGCGCAACCGCGTCTTGAACGACGTGGTGATCAGCAAGTCGGCGCTCGCCCGCATCATCGAGATCGAGACGTGGTTCAACGGTCAACTCGTCAACTGCTTCCGCGCCGACGGCCTCATCATCTCCACGCCGACGGGTTCGACGGCCTACAATTTGTCGGCGGGCGGCCCCGTCGTCTACCCTTCGATGAACGCCATCGTCATCACCCCCATCTGCCCGCACACGCTCTCGAACCGCCCGCTCGTCGTGCCCGACGACGCGGAGATCGAACTCGTCCTCAAGACGCCGAAAGAGGAAGTGGCCTTGACGCTCGACGGGCAGGTCGGCTATCGCATGGAAGTGAATGATCGCGTCCTCATCGCCAAGAGCCGCACGACCTTCAACCTGATGCAGCCGCTCAACCGCAACTACTTCGAGGTGCTGCGCGGAAAATTGAAATGGGGAAGATGAGAAAGCTAGTGAATCGTCAATTGTAAATCGCGAATAGAGGAAAACTGCTTTCTTCTATTCACGATTGACGATTGACGATTCACGAGGAATAACGATGACTGATAAAAAAGATCGCGATGTGACGACGCCGGTGGTTCGCTCGGACGCTTACGAGCGCGAGGCAACGACCGACCTGAAAGATGAGACGCCGGATCGGCCGAAGGGCATCCCGCTGCACACGCGTATTTTGATCGGGCTGCTGGTGGGCGTGGTGGCGGGCGTGGCGGTCAACCGCGTCTTCGGCGGCGATCATCCGGGCATCGTGTGGACGATTCGTCACATCACCGAACCCATCGGCACGCTCTTCCTGCGGCTGTTGTTGATGGTCGTCATCCCGCTCGTCTTCTCGTCGCTCGTCGTCGGCGTCGCCGGCATCGGCGACATACGCAAACTCGGCCGCGTCGGGTTGAAGTCGTTCGCGTATGTGCTCGTCATCTCAGGCATCTCGGTCGTCATCGGACTAACGCTCGCCAACACGATCCGTCCCGGCCAGCGCATCGACGCCGAGACGCGCGCCGGACTCGAAGCGCGCTACGGCACGGACGCCTCGAAGCGCGTCGCCGATGCGACCAAGACGGGGACGACCGATTCGCCCCTGATGCAGGTGGTGAAGACGGTCGTGCCGTCGAACCCGGTGGCGGCCGTCGCGGGGATCATCGCGGGCGAGGAGAAACAGACCGACACGCCGAACATGTTGCACCTCATGTTCTTCGCGGTCATCCTCGGCATCGCCGCCACGCTCATCCCCGAAAACGTCAGCGCACCGCTCTTGCAGGGCTTGCAGGCGCTCTTTGAAATCTCCGCCAAGATCATCGACATCATCATGAAGATCGCGCCGTTCGCGGTCGCCTGCCTGCTCTTCAACAACACGGCGCGCTTCGGTCTCGACCTCTTGCTCGCGCTCGGCTGGTTCGTCCTCACCGTGCTCGGCGGTCTGGCCCTGCACATGTTCGGCGTCTACTCGCTCTCCGTCTATTTCCTGTCGCGCATCAGTCCGCTGGAGTTCTTTCGTCGCATCAAGACCGTGATGCTGACGGCCTTCTCCACCTCTTCTTCCAACGCGACGCTGCCGACGGCCTTGCGCGTCTCGGAAGAAAACCTGGGCGTGCCGCGCGAGATCAACAGCTTCGTCTTGACGGTCGGCGCGACGGCCAACCAGAACGGGACGGCTCTCTACGAAGGCGTAACCGTCATCTTCCTCGCGCAACTGGCCGGGATCGATTTGACGATTGCACAGCAACTCGGCATCGCCTACTTCGCCATCCTCGGCGGTATCGGCACGGCGGGCGTCCCGTCGGGGTCGATCCCCTTCATCATCGTCATGCTCGTCACCTACGGCATCAACCCGGCGCTCATCGCCATCATCCTCGGTGTGGATCGCATACTGGATATGTGCCGCACCACCCTCAACGTCGCTGGCGACATCACGGCCGCCACCTACGTCGCCCGCAGCGAGGGCTACGAGTTGCTCCGTCCGCACGTCTCCGAACTCGAACGGCGCGGCGTCGTCGCCGGTGCGCCGTCGAGCCACGAGGTGATCGACTGACGGACGACCGGGTTGTCGGCGTCAGCCTGTGAGCGATGTGCGCGGCGCGTGCGTGCCTGTTGTTTATTGCAGCACGAAGTTGTAGGTGATGACGCCTGAGACTTTGACGGGCTGACCCGACAGGCGCGTGGGCGAGAACCGGGCACGGCGCGCCGCCGCGACCGCCGCTTCGCGCAGCAATGGATGACCTCCGACGGCTTCCGCCTGCTCGACCGTGCCCTCCTCGTTGATGGTGATTCGCACCGTCACCACGCCCGTCGCGCGCGCCGCCAGTGCTTCCGCCGGATAGGCCGGGGCGGGCTTTGAGATGGCCTTGCCGTTCAAGACGCCGCCCATGATTGGCGCGGGAGCGCTCACCGTGTAATCCTCCGGCGCTTTCAACCACGAGGGATCGGGTTCGCCAAACGTAACGCTCGTCGGTTCAAAGACGACGAACTCCTTGTCGTCCATGTAGCGCACAACTTTCAGAGAAGTCCAACCGAGTTCCGGTGCATAGTAGTCCTCTCTCAACAGCGCGCCGCCCTTTGCGGATTTCTTCCCGTCCTTATTCACGACACCGAGCGTCGCCCTGAGGACGTAAGCGGTGTGACCGAGCACCGTCTCGGTGCGTGCGAAGTTCGGGTCGGCCTTCAACGTCTCGGCGGTGGGCGGCGGCGCGTCCGACGCTTCGGGCGGTGTGCCGTAGCTCTTCACCAATTTTTTCCCCTCTTGCTGCACGTAAAAACCGCCCTTGCCGCTTTCGTAGAGGTAGTCGCTCGTCACGGTGCCGTCCGCGCGCTTGGCAACGGCGCGGACGCTGCCGTTCGAGGAAACGTAGCGCGTCGTCTCGCTCACTTCGCGCGTGCCGTCCGGCTTGTTCACCGTGACGCGTTGGACGAGCGTGAAAGCCGGACGGCTCCGTTTCGCGTCCGGGTTGACGGCTTTCCGTGCGGGCGGCTGCGGTTGTTGTGCGAGCAGGACGAACGCGAGCAGCGTGAGAAGTAGTGTGTGCATAATTTCCTCCGTGACTTCGGCGTGTCGGTTTCGGGTTTGAAAGAAGGTATAACCGTCGGCGCTCGCGGGTCAACGGCTCGGCGGCGGAGTGAAAACGTGCGGCGCGGATGTATGAGAACGATGCTGCACGCGGGATACGAGAGCATAGCGTGTGCGCGGGCGTGGGTGCGCGTCGCGCCGGCGGCTGAGGAACGTGAGATGCAAGGGAATATTCCTTAACTTCTCGTATTGGCTTTGCAACATTATCGCGTGAAGATGGCGCGCTCGTCTGAAAGGAAGCGGAAGGATTAAGCGCGCGCGGAGTGCGAGACCGGGCGGCGACGGCGGCGTGCGACGAGTGACGCTACCGGAGCGTTGCCGCACGTGGCCGCTTTTGCAGCCCTGAGGCCGAGGTACAAACGTCTATGTTTCCCATTGGCGATGACAACTCCGACCGGCACACGACGCCCGTCGTCAACTATCTCTTGATCGCGGCGAACATCCTCGTCTTCGTCCTCTTTCAAGGGTTCGGCTCAAACGACCGCTTCACTTACGCTTGGTCAACCGTCCCGGCCGAGATCACGACGGGGCAGGACATCGACCGCCCCGTCGTGGTGACAACTCCGACGGGCGAGCGCGTCGGGCGCATCGACCTCGAACCGACGCCGGGCAGCGTCTACCTGACCCTTTTGACTTCGATGTTCATGCACGGCGGACTGGCGCACCTGTTCGGCAACATGCTCTTTCTCTGGATTTTCGGCGACAACCTCGAACACCGCATGGGGAAGGTGAAGTATCTCGTCTTTTACCTGTTGTGCGGGTTGATCGCCTCTCTGGCGCACGTCTTTTCGACGACGGCGTTCGGGCAGAACCCTTACATTCCGAGCCTCGGCGCGTCGGGCGCGATTTCCGGCGTGCTCGGCGGCTACCTGCTCCTGCACCCGACGCGCGGCGTCCACGTCATCATGTTCAGTTTTCTGGTGCGCACCGTGCCCGCCTTCGTCGCCATCGGTTTGTGGTTCGTCTTCCAGTTGATCAACGGCCTCGGCATGCTCGGACAAGGTTCGCAGGAGGGCGGCGGCGTGGCCTATGCCGCGCACATCGGCGGTTTCCTCGCCGGACTCCTGCTCGTTAAATTTTTCGACTCCGGCGAGCCAAGCCGCCCCGCGCAGATGTGGATGGGCGGCTCTTCGTCCGGTGACTAGCTAAAAACAAGAGAGACATGGAGGATTAAGAGCAATGGCTGAGAACGATAACGCGATTTCCGTACTCAATAACTTGATCGAGACTTGCAAAGACGGCCAGAACGGTTTCCAGACCGCCGCCGAAGGCATCGAGCGCAGCGACATCAAGTCGCTCTTCTATGAATACTCGCAGCAGCGCGCGCAGTTCGCGGGCGAGTTGCAACAGGAAGTGCGCCGTCTCGGCGGCGACCCGGAGCAATCGGGCAGCGTCGCCGCCACGCTTCATCGCGGCTGGATCAACATCAAGTCGGCCGTCACGGGCGCGGACGAAAACGCCATCCTCGCCGAATGCGAACGCGGCGAAGACTCGGCCGTCTCAAACTACAAAGACGCGCTCGAAGACACCCATCTTCCGGCCGACCTGCGCGCCGTCATCGAGCGCCAGTACGCGCAGGTGCGCGAGGCGCACGACCGCATACGCAACCTCGAACGCGCCACGGACGCGAGCGGCACGACGCGCGGCGCGAACGCCTGAGAGTTTTTTATTCACGCGGGGACGCAAGCTATCGCGCCTTCGTAACTTCGATCAACCGACCCGAACAACTTAAAAGATAACGAACACAAAGGGAGAACGAACATGGGAAAAGTTAAAACGCTCGGCCTTACGCTGAGTTTGGCGTTGATGTGCACGGCGCTCTTGGCCTCGACGGCTGTGGCGCAGAACTCGAACACCAGCACGACGAACACAACGTCTGCGGGGCGCACGACGGGCGGCGGGATGGCGACGGTGAGTTCGTCGGATAGAAAGTTTGCGATGACGGCGGCGATGGGCGGCATGGCCGAAGTCGAGTTGGCGCGGCTCGCTTTGACGAAAGCGTCGAGCGATGCCGTCAAGCAGTACGCGCAAAAGATGATCGACGACCACACGCCGAACAACGCCGAGTTGATGCAGCTCGCTTCGACCAAAGGCCTCACTCTGCCGACCGCGCCCGACGCCAAGCACCGCGCGATGATGGCGCGGATGGAGAAACTTTCGGGCGCGGCGTTCGACCGCGAATACGTGATGATGGCGGGCAGCAGAGACCATCAGAAGATGGAGAAACTGTTTCGCGACGAGAGCATGAAAGGGCGCGACGCGGACTTGAAGGCGTTCGCCGCCAAGACCTTGCCCGTCGTCCAACAACACTTGCAAATGGCGCGCGACCTGCACGGGCAGATGCCGGGCATGGATCACGGCAAGGGCATGAATCACTAACAGGCATGCGTCGCTAACCGGGTCAGCCCGTCGCGATCAGCCGCGCCTCTTGAGCGACGGGCTGCGATGGCAATGACAGGCAGCGACAGGCAGAATCGAAACAGTCGGAGGCGGGAGTTCCGTGGGCGCGACACTGCGCCCGCCGGGCTTCCGCCTTTTGCACCCGCCGCGCGGCTCAGGTAACATCGTCGGTCGCTCAAGTTTCAAGGAGTTATCAAGCATTATGTCAGCCATCGAAATCGCCCCGCCGCCCGCCAACGCGCAAGGGTTGGAGATTCGCCCGACGCCGCGCGAAGAGATGAACCTCTACCCGCTCGACACTTTCCCCTACGAGTTTGCCGGGCGCGAGATCACCGTCAGCTTCGAGATGCCGGAGTTCACGGCCATCTGTCCCTTCTCGGACTTTCCCGACTTTGCCAACATCCGTCTCGCCTACGTGCCCAACGAGCGTTGCGTCGAACTGAAAAGCCTCAAGCTCTATATCAACTCGTTTCGCAACGTCAAAATTTTCCACGAGCACGTCATCAACGTCATCCTCGAAGACTTCGTCCGCGCCTGCGATCCCCTGAGCGTCGAACTCGAAGGCGACTTCAACATCCGCGGCAACATCAAAACGGTCGTGCGCGCAAGCTACAAGAAGAGCCGTTAGCTATTAGCTGTTAGCTTTCAGCAAACCACACGTCAACAAACAGTCTTCGCGCTCTTTAAGTTCTAGCTAACAGCTAACAGCTAATAGCCAACAGCTTCTTATGACCATCGGAATCATCGGTATCGCTCTCATCGTCGCGCTGGTCGTGTTGTTTCTGGTGTGGCGGACGGTGAAGATGTTCGTCAAACTGGCGCTCGTCGGCCTCGTCGCGCTGCTCATCGTGGCCGCGCTCGTGTGGTGGAACTTCGCGGGGAGTTCGACGCCGGCGACGAACGCGAATCGCCCGCCCGCCGCGACGAACACGCGCCGCAACGCGAATCGCTGACGCGCCCGCGCGCGCCGGACGAATCAACGCCGCGAGCGCGTCCGCGCATGCCGCCGTCGTCCCGTCATGGCCGAAACCGACACCGACCCCGCAGACAACTTCGACGCCTCGATCAGCACGCATGCGCTCGACGAGCGCTCGACGCCCGGCCTCTTCACACGCTATCGACGCCTGTCGCGCAACGTCGTCATCATCAGTCTGGTCAGTTTCCTGAACGATGCTTCGAGCGAGATCATCTATCCGCTCTTGCCCGTCTTCCTGTCCGTCTCGCTCGGCGCTTCGCCCGCCGTCATCGGCCTGATCGAAGGCGGCGCGGAATCGATCTCAAGTTTCCTGAAACTCTTCGCCGGTTATTTCAGCGACCGCAGCGGGCGACGCAAAGCCCCGGTCGTCTTCGGCTACGCGCTGGCGAGCATCGTGCGGCCGCTCTTGGGCTTTGCCACGAGTTGGCCGCAGGTCTTCGCCATGCGCTTCGCCGACCGCATCGGCAAGGGCGTGCGCAGCGCGCCGCGCGACGCCATGATCGCCGATTCGGCCGCACCGCAAGAGCGCGGCCTCGCCTTCGGCTTTCACCGCGCGATGGATCATCTGGGCGCGGTCGTCGGGCCGCTGCTCGGCTTCGCGCTCCTCATCTTCTTCGCGCAAGATCGCAACGCGCCGACGCTCTACGAGTACAGGTCGCTCTTCCTCACGGCGTCCGTCCCCGCGCTCGCCGCCGTGCTCGTCGCCGCCTTCGCCATCCGCGAGACACATCGCGAAGCGGACGCACAAGCCGGACGCGGCGATGCCGAACTTAACGGAAGTGGAGCGACCGCGCCCGCTGAACACTCGAACGCTGCGACTGTTGCGTCTGCTGCGACGGTTGCGACGGTTGCGACTGCCACCACTAAGAACGCCGCTCCGAACGCGAAGCCGACTGCGGCGGACGACGCCCCGCCGCGCTTTTCCCTGCGCGGTTTCGACGGAAACTTCAAACGCTTTCTCTTGATCCTCGCCCTCTTCACTTTGTCGAATTCTTCCGACGCCTTTCTGCTGTTGCGCGCGCGCGAAGTGGGCATCTCGACGGCGACCATCCCGCTCCTCTGGGCGGCGCTGCACGTCTCGAAAGTTCTGAGTTCGCTCGTCGGCGGCGACCTCTCGGACAGGCTCGGGCGCAAGACCTTGATCGTGACGGGTTGGCTGTTCTACGCGGCCGTCTATCTCGGCTTCGCCTATGTCTCGACGGTCGGGGGCGCGTGGACGCTCTTTCTCGTCTACGGCATCTATTTCGGTCTCGCCGAAGGCGCGGAGAAGGCGCTCGTCGCAGACCTCGTGCCCGCCGACAAACGCGGCACGGCCTACGGCCTCTACAATCTCGCTTTCAGCGTCACGGTCTGGCCTGCGTCGCTTTTGATGGGCGCGTTGTGGAGTTGGCGCGGTGCTCGTGTAGCTTTCGCGGCGAGCGCGTGCGTGGGCACAGTGGCCGCTTTGCTGCTTGCCTTCGCCGTCCGCCCCGCACGACCGCCGCGCGAGACTTCCGGCGCGCGCTTGCCTGCGAACGGATGAGACGGGCGGTTGAATAGTGATATAGTGCGCGCGTTTTCAAAGGAAGCGGGTCGCCTCTCGCCAGATGCGCCCCGCGTGCGCTCTTGCTCATTCATCTTGTCGATAAGGAGTTGAACAGTTCCCCCATGAACAACGAAATCACGGACGCCATGTTGCGCGACATCATGCCGAATCTGCCCCTCGCGAAACGGCAACTCTATCTCCCCTATTTGAACGCGGCCATGCGCGAATTCCAGATCGCCACGTACCTGCGCGCCTCGGCCTTCCTCGCGCAACTCGCGCACGAATCGGCGGAGCTTCGCTACTTCGAGGAGATCGCTTCGGGCAAGGCTTACGAGGGACGCAAAGACCTCGGCAACACGCAACCCGGCGACGGCGTGAAGTACAAAGGCCACGGGCCGATCCAGATCACGGGGCGCGCCAACCACGCCGCCTGTGGTAAGGCGCTCGGCCTCGACCTCATCAACAACCCGACGCTCATCACCGAGCCGCCGAACGCCTTTCGCTCCGCCGGTTGGTTCTGGGACACGCGCGGCCTGAACGCTCTGGCCGACCAGAGGCTTTTTCAGGCCATCACCAAGAAGATCAACGGCGGCTTGAACGGTCTGGCCGACCGGCAGAAATACTACGACCGCGCGCTGCGCATCATCCCCGAAGATTTGAACATGGCCGCCACCGCTCTCAACGTCCCGCCCGACGTGGAACACGGCGACGTGAATCCAGCCATCACCGCCACCGCGCCCGCGACCGCCACCTTGCAGAGCACGACGACCACGACGACGACGACCATCACCGCGCCTGAAGAAGCGCTGGCCGCCGTCGGCGCGGAGTTTGAAGCGGGCGACGAAGGCGATTCGGCCACAGCCTCAAGTAACGCATCCTTGCCGCCCGGCGCGAACACGCCCGGCAGTTAAGTTGCGACGCGCGACTACAGTTTGAGCATTATTCCGGCAGTATAATTTTCTCATGGACTCTTCGAACTATCGTCTCATCGACGGCGCGCCGGAACTGGCCGCCGCCGTCGCCGAACTATCGGAACAGGCGGCCGTCGGCTTCGACACGGAGACCACCGCGCTCGATCCTTATCGCGGTCGCATCCGCCTCGTCCAACTCGCCGCGCCCGACGGCGCGACCTACATCATCGACCTCGACCGCTTCGCCCAAAAAGGCGCGCCCGACCTCGCCGCCCTCGCGCCCTTGCGCCGTCTGCTCGCCGCGCCCCGCCCCGTCAAGGTCGCGCACAACGCGAAGTTCGATGCCAAGTGGACGAGGCATCATCTCGACACGGAACTCGGCGGCATCTTCGACACGATGCTGGCGAGCCAACTCGTCTCCGCCGGAGAATCCGAAGACCGCCATTCGCTCGCCGCCGTCGCCGCCCGTTACCTCGACGAGACCGTGGACAAGACGGAGCAACTCTCGGATTGGAGCGGCGAACTCTCCGCCGCCCAACTCGAATACGCCGCGCGCGATGCGCGTCTCATGCTCCCCTTGCGCGAGACTTTGATCGAACTGCTCAAGCGCGACAATCTCGTCGCGGTCGCGCAGCTCGAATTCGAGTGCGTCGTGCCCGTAGCCTATCTCGAACTCAACGGAATTTTTCTCGACGCCGCGCGCTGGCGCGAGCAGTTAGCCATCGTCGAAAAACGCCGCGCCGTGCTCGCCGAAGAGTTGCAGTCGATGCTCGCCGAAGAGTCTTCGCAGCAATCCTTCTTCGGCCCGACCCGCAACGACATCAATCTCGACTCGCACGTCCAACTGACGAAAGCCCTCAAACGCGTCCTGCCCGGCGTCGAGCTTCCCAACTCCACTCGTAACTGGAAACTGCAACCGCTCGCCGCCGAACACGAAGTCATCCGCGTCCTGCTCGAATACCGCACCGTCCAGAAGGCGCTCACCAGCTACGGCGAAAACATCCTCAACGAAATCAACCCCAAGACCGGCCGCATCCACGCCAACTTCCACCAGATCGGCGCGCCCACCGGACGCTTCGCCTGCCTTGCGGGAGATACCCTCGTCTCGACTCCCGCCGGCTTCAAACGCATGTCCGAAGTCAGAGAAGGCGATGCGGTCAAAACGTCTTACGGGTTCAAGCGAGTGGAGCGGGCGTGGATGACAGGCGTCCGGCAACTTTTCAAAATTCAACTCAAGGACGGCCGCAGCATCCGCGCGACGGCGGATCACAGATTTCTCACCGGCCGGGCAAATGAATGGAAGCGGCTCGACGAACTGCGGACGGGCGACACGCTGTTCGTCGCGCTCAATGCCGCCGAGTTTGAGCAAACGGTGGAGACGCCGCCGATTAACTTGGCCGCGCCCCATGTGCGAGCGCGCAAAACCGTTCGTCTGCCACCAGAACTGTCCCCCGCGTTGTGCGAATTGATGGGGCTTATCGTGGCCGACGGATTTCTCGGACGGCGTCACGAGCGTCCTGTCAAACGCGGCCGCGTGGCCGGAACGCCCGCCGTGTATGACCGCCTTTATCTCGCGTTCGACTGGCAGGACGATGAGTTGATCGAGCGAGTCGTCGAACCTAGTCGCAAATTGTTCGGACAGCCTTTTGTCCCCGTCAAATCAAGGACGTGCCGCGTGCTGCAACTCGCTTCGACCACGCTGGCGCACTTCTTCGCGGAACTCGGTCTGGCAGGAAACGCGCACACCAAGTCAATCCCGAACCTGATCCTCTCCGCGCCCGCCAATTTCCAAGCAGCCTTCTTGAGAGGATTGTTTGAAGGCGACGGCTACCGGATGGACAACGTCGTCGGTCTCACGAGTGTGAATCTCACGCTGCCGGCTCAAGTTCAGTTGATGCTTTCTAATCTGGGGATCTATGCAAGCATCAAGCGGAGAAACGATCAAAGCGGCTTTTCCGGTTCGTGCCGCTTCGACCTGAAGGTACATAAAAAAACCGATGTGTCACGGTTCATGGAGCGGATAGGTTTTATCTCCACGAGAAAGAACCGACCGTTTACTCTAGTTCCGCAAACTACAGATGGAATCCGCACGCCGTTTGTCGTCTCCGGTGCGCAGCTATACCGGGAGGCCGTGGCCGCAGGCACGACGGAAGCCTCTCGCAAAGGCGTTAAGCCCTTCACCACTTACTACAAGAACTCATATCTCAAGGATGAGTCGGGGAAGAAACTGGTCAGCAACTTCGGACTGCTTCCCAGTTTAGAGCCGGTCGCCGACTATCTCGCCAGACAAGTGCGTCCGGTTGAAATCGAGACGATTGTTCCCGACCGCGTCGAGGAAGTTTATGACCTCACCGTCGAAGACGTGCACGAGTTCATCGCCGACGGAATCGTCGTCCATAATTGCACCAACCCGAACGTGCAACAGGTGCCGCACGCGGTTGAGTACCGGCGTTGCTTTCGCGCGCCGGAGGGGCGCAAGCTCGTCATCGCGGATTATTCGCAGATCGAGTTGCGCATCCTGGCGCACGTCACGGAAGACAAGGGCTTCATCGACGCGTTCAATTCGGGCGCGGACTTGCACCGGGTAACGGCGGCGCAGGTCTTCAATACGCCGCTCGCGGAGGTGTCGAAAGAGCAGCGCGACTTTGCCAAGCGGCTCAACTTCGGCGTGGTCTACGGCATCGGCGCGCAGCGTTTCTCGATGATGACCGGCATACCTTTGACCGAGGCCGAGAGCATCCTCGCGCGCTACTTCCAGACTTATCGCGGCCTCGACACGTGGCTCAGAGACGCGGCGCGGCGCGCGGTGCGTGAACGCACGGCGCGCACGATGGCCGGACGGCTCGCGCGCTTCAACTTCGACGCCGAAGATCGGCAGGCCGCTTCGCTCGCGCAGCGCAACGGCAAGAACATGCCCATCCAAGGCGCGTCCGCCGACATCCTCAAACGCGCCCTGCGTCTCTTGCACGACAAGCTGAAAGAGACGACGGCCAAACTCGTCAACATCGTCCACGACGAGATCGTCGTCGAAGCGGACGCGTCCGACGCCGAGGAGATCGCGCGCGTGTTGGAAGAGGCCATGTGCGCGGCGGGCGAAGAATACGTCACGCGCGTGCCCGTCAAAGTCGAGACGGAAGTGGCCGACGAGTGGGTGAAATGAGGAAAGACAGGTAAATGGTCAATGGTCAATGGTGAATGGAATAAAACAGGTTCTGCCCATTGACCATTGACCATTGACCATTTACCGCTATCACTTCATCGTTTCTTCTCCCCGTTGTATGATCCGTCGTCGTTACCGTTCGTCAGTCCTCGCTTTCGTTCCTTTTAACTCACACCGGGGCGTCCCATTCGCGCGCCGGTCTATCACCCACAGGAGTCCGCCCATGTCGAAACCATCAACGCGCCGCACAGTCGCCGGTGCGCTCGTCTTCTTCTCGCTGTTGCTCTCGCCCTACGTTTTGCGTGCCGCCGATTTCCGGCGCGAGGTCGTCTACCAGATCATCACGGATCGCTTCTTCGACGGTAACTCCGCGAACAACAACCCGGCACAAAGCGCCGGACTTTACGACGCGACCAAGACCAACTGGCGCGCCTACTGGGGCGGCGACCTGCAAGGCATCGGGCAGAAGATGTCTTATCTGGCCGGGATGGGCGTCACCGCCATCTGGATTTCGCCGCCCGTCGATAACTTGAACGCGAACATCCCCGACGCGAACGGCAACCCGACCGCCTCTTATCACGGCTATCAGGGACGCGACTTCAAACGCATCGAAG
Organism: Pyrinomonadaceae bacterium; assembly: GCA_036387235.1. Classification (GTDB taxonomy): domain Bacteria; phylum Acidobacteriota; class Blastocatellia; order Pyrinomonadales; family Pyrinomonadaceae; genus JAIVJZ01. The sequence continues at coordinate 241,122 of DASVUD010000028.1, read as the reverse complement.
AACATTCCGGCAGCGCGTCGAACGCTTGGACGGACTTCGACAACCTCGTCACGGCCGCGCACGCGAACGGCATCAAAGTCATCGTCGATTTCGCGCCCAACCATTCGACGCAGGACAACGCCGGAGAGTTCGGCGCGCTCTACGACAACGGCACGTTCCTCGGCAACTACACCAGCGACACCAACGGCTACTTCCACCACAACGGCAACATCTCCAACTGGGACGACCGCTATCAGGTGCAGTACTACACGCTCTTCAATCTCGCAGACCTCAATCAAGAGCACGCCGCCATCGACGCCTACATGAAAGCCTCCGCGCAGCTTTTCCAGCAGCACGGCGTCGACGGCTTTCGCATCGACGCCATCAAGCACATCACTTGGGGCTGGCAATACAGTCTCGCCAATTCGATCTATGCGAACGGCGACAGCTTCCTCTTCGGCGAGTGGTATCAGACGAGCACCGCCGATCCGCTCTACCGCGATTCCTACAAGTACGCCAACCGCAGCGGCATCTCCATGCTCGACTTCCCGCTCAACACCGCCATCCGCAACGTCTTCGGCTCGAACGCCAACTTCTCCGAGATCGACGCGGTGCTCACGGCCGAAGCCGCCAACTTCACTTGGGACGAAGACCTCGTCACCTTCATCGACAACCACGACATGACGCGTTTCCTCTCGCTCCTGAACAACAACAACCGCCTGCACCAATCGCTCGCCTTCATCCTCACGCAGCGCGGCGTCCCCTGCATCTATTACGGCACGGAGCAATACCTGCACAACGACACTACGGGCGGCGGCGACCCCTACAACCGCCCGATGATGAACGCCTTCTCGACCACGACCACCGCCTATACGCTCACGAACCGGCTCTCCACCCTGCGCCGCAACAACCCGGCCATCCCTTACGGTTCGACGCAGCAGCGTTGGATGAACCCGGACGTGTACATCTACGAGCGCAAGTTCTTCGGCAACGTCGTCCTCGTCGCCATCAACAAGAACGAGACAATTTCGTATCCCGTCACCGGACTGAACACCACCTTGCCCGTCGGCACTTACGCGGATCAACTGACGGGGTTGCTCGGCGGTTCGAGCATCAGCGTCGCCGCCGGGTCGGGCGGCAACAACCCGGTCGCGAACTTCACGCTTCCGGCGCACACCGTCGCCGTCTGGAGTTTCACCGAATCGCCCGCCGCGCCGCAAATTGGCGTCATCGGCCCGACGGTCGCGCATCCCGGCGTGCGCGTCACCATCGGCGGCAAGAATTTCGGCACGACGACGGGCACAGTCAAGTTCGGCACGACCGCAGCGACCGTCAATTCTTGGAGCGCGACGAAGATCGTGGCGACCGTGCCCGTCGTCACCAACGGCAACTACAACGTGACCGTCACCAACTCTTCGGCGCAAGTCTCGAACGGCATCGGGTTCACCGCGCTCGCGGCGAAACTGATCCCCGTCACCTTCACCGTCAACAACGCCTCGCCGACGAGCGTGGGCGACTACATCTTCCTCGCGGGCGACACCGTCGAACTCGGCAACTGGGCGACCACTTGGGACGCCGCCGTCGGGCCGATGCTCACGCCCAACTACCCGAACTGGTTCTTGAACGTCAGCGTGCCCGCCGGCAAGACCTTGCAGTTCAAGTTCATTAAGATCGCCGCCAACGGCACGGTCACTTGGGAGGCGGGCGCAAACCACACCTACACCGTCCCCACGAGCGGCACGGGGTTCGTCAACGTCAACTGGCAGTATTAGTGGCGGAGTAATGAGTGGGGAAGAAAGTATAAGGGGAAAGGGAAATGGGTAAGGGGAAAGGAAAAGCGATTGGCGCGCGTTATTGTTTTTGCCTTTGCCCTCTCACCTTTTCCCTTTCCCCCTTCCCCTTTTCCCTTTCTTGTTGAGGTGGGAAAGCGATGGAGCGGTTTTTAGTTCTGGCGTGTGTGGCGCTTGCGTTGACGGGGCACGCGCGGGCTGCGGCGGCGATGGGAGCGCGGCCAGCTCAAGCGGCGAGTGCGGCGGCGCAACCGGGCGAGAAGGCGAAGGGCGGGGCGAAGGTTGACGCGGCGGTGTTGAAGAGTTACGCAGGCCGCTACGAGTTGGGCGCAGGAGTCATCCCCATCACCACGCTCGACGTGACGTTTGAAAACAACGAGCTTTGGGTCAAGCCCACGCTCGTCAAAAAACGCAGGCTCTTGCCCACGCGCTCGCGCCGCAGTTTTCAAGACGAGATCGAGGGCACGCGTTACACTTTCAACCGCGACGCCGAAGGGCGCATCCTGAGTCTCACCTTTCAATACGAGGGCGGCGAGTACACGGCCGCGCGCGTCACGTTGCCGCCGCCGAGCTTGAAGGGCAACACGACCTTCAAGTTGAAAGGCTACTCGGAAGCGCGCGTCGTGGCGCTCGCCGGTTCGTTCAACAACTGGAACGAGTCGCAGTTGCTCTTCGCGCGCGAAGGCGACGAGTGGGTCTGCCGCATCGACCTCGAACCCAACCGCTACACTTACAAATTCATCGTCGACGGCAACTGGATGCTCGACCCCTCGAACCCCGACACGGAAGAAGACGAATACGGAAATCGCAACTCCGTGCTCATCGTTGGAGAAAAGCCGTAAAGCGTGAATCGTAAATCGTGAATAGACGAAGACAGTTCTTTCTATTCACGATTTGCGATTCACGCTTTACGCCAGATGAAGTAAACGGGGATGCCCGTGAGGACGATGAGGTAGCCGATGCCGGAAGTCTCGGGTGTGAGATAGGCGAGGTCTAGGACGAGCAGGAGGGCGAGCAGGATGTAGACGAGCGGCACGAGCGGGTAGCCGTAGGTGCGATAGGGGCGCGGCGCGTCCGGTAGTTTGCGGCGCAAGGCGATGACCGCGCCGACCATCAGTGCGTAGAAAACCAGATCGGCCGAGATGATGTATTCGAGCAGTTGCGTGTAGACGTTGCCGTAGCTGGTCGTCGGCAGTTGCGTCCGCGCGTCGATTGATTCGATGACCGTGCGCGGCAGCGTCAGCAACGACGCCCACCCGCCCTGTATGACGAGCGCGATGGCGGGCACGCGGCGCGCGTTGAGCGTGCCGACGCGCGCGAAGAACAGGCGGTCGCGCGCCATCGCGTAGGAGACGCGCGCGCCCGCGAGAATCAAGCCGTTGTTGCAGCCGAAGGTCGAGATGATGATCGCGCAGGCCATCAAGACAGCGCCCCACTCTCCGAAGACGACCTGCATGGCGGCGGTCGCCACGCGGTTCTGCGGCGCGCGTTGGATGCCGTCAAGGGGGAGCGTCAGGACGTATGCGAGGTTGGCGAGCAGGTAGAGCGCGACGACGAGCGCGCAGCCTGCGAGCAGCGCGCGCGGCAGGTTGCGTCCCGGCTCTCTGACCTCGCCCGCCGTGAACGTCACGTTGTTCCAAGCCGACTGCGCAAAGAGCGGCCCCACCATCGCGCGCCCAAGCAATGCGACGAGCGCGAGCGTGCCCGTCAAAGCGAGATCGCTCTGCGCGCCGCGAGGCGTCCAACCATTCGCCCATGCGTCCCACCAAGCGGAAGTGAAGGCGGCGCTCCCACGGTTCGCGCCGACGAGCAATCCGACGAGGACGAGCGCGGCGAGCGCCGCCGTCTTCGTGAAGGTAAAACTGTTTTGGACGAGTTTGCCGAGTTTGAGTCCGCGCGTGTTCATCGCCGTCAGGACGAGGATCATCATGACGGCCACGAGTTGCTGCGTCGAAAGACTGACGGCGTAGCGGCCGAACAGGCGTTGCGGCGCGACGAGGTAGTTGCTCGCGGAGACTGTGGGCGCGAGCACGCCGACGAAGTTGGCGAAGGCGATGGCGACCGCCGCAATCGTCCCCGTCTGGATCACGAGCAGCATCGACCAGCCGAACACAAAGCCCACGGCCGGGCTGTAAGCCTCGCGCAAAAACACGTACTGCCCGCCCGCCCTCGGCATCAACGCCGCGAGTTCCGCGCAACACAAAGCGCCCGTCACCGTGAGCACGCCCGCCAAAGCCCACGCCGCGAGCAGCCACCCCGGCGCGCCCACCAGACGCGCGGATTCCGCCGACACCAAAAAAATCCCCGACCCGATCATCGACCCGACCACGATCATCGTCGCATCGAGCAGACCGAGCCCGCGTTCGAGTCGCGGCGCGTGATTTTTTTCGTCCGTGGTCACACAGGTTATCGCTTGCGACTAGTGCGCGGAATGCGAGAGCGTCTGATAGCTTCGCGCGTCGTTTTCTTCAACAACTTGCCGTCGGGAACACGGCGTTCCTCGCGGCGAGTTTCGCCGATCAGAACAGCTTCGATTGCGTCCGCGATTTTTTGAGATATCTCAAACGATTCCGGCGCGGCGTCTAACCGCCTTGCGTCGCCGGTTTCGTTTGGGTTCGTCTACCTGTAGGCCGACGGGGTCGCCGCCCGCCGCCTTGATGGCGTCAATCACTCGAACCACCGCGCCGTAACGCGCGGAACTTGGGGTACGGACAAAGACGGACTTCGCAATCTTTTTCTCCGCCTCACCGCCCGGTTCATACACTTGGTTACGCTCGCGCTCGGCAAATATGCGCTTCAGCCGTTCCACCAACGGTTCGGTATGCTCGGTCGTGCCCGCCGCTTCGAGGTTAACCGTAACTTGGCCTTCGAGACCAATGACCACTACAAGCGCGAGCGAGTGCGGTTCGAGCTGCGCCGGGTTTGGCGGCGGCGTCTCCGCCGACGGCGAATCCTTGGATGGCTTCGGTTTGGTCTCGGTGCGTCGCTGCTGCGGCCTGACTTCGGCGCACCCGAATCCGAGCGCCAGCGAGAGCATGAACGAGGCTACCGGCAGACGTGGGATGTTCATATTTTTCGAGAGATTTGAGGATATCAAACTTGGCCGGCGCAACGGCTGTCAAACGTCTTTAGCCCGCGCGCATTGTACACCAATCTTGAGACACGCTTGACACGCGCCGCGCGGCTCACCTAGTCTTGATGGTCAGTAAAACATAAACTTCATCGACTGCCTGCCGATTGATTTCAACACCAGGACACGAGAATTTTTTCCTATGATTAAAGAAGAACTGACAGAGTTGATTCGTGAGCGACGCGCGCACGTGGGCGTGATCGGTCTGGGCTACGTGGGCTTGCCGCTCTCGGCCGAGTTCGCGCACAAGGGTTTTCAGGCGACGGGCTTCGAGGTGGACGAGGCGAAGGCCGCGCAGATCAACCGGGGCGAGTCTTACATCGGCGACGTGCGCTCGTCGCTCGTCCGGGAGTTGGTCGGGGCCGGGCGTCTGCGCGCGACGACCGATTTCTCGGAGCTAGCGAAGTGCGACGCGATCATCATCTGCGTGCCCACCCCTCTACGCAAGACGAAAGAGCCGGACATCTCCTACATCCTCGCCGCCGCCGGAGAGATTCAAAAACACTTGCGCCGCGGCCAACTGATCATCCTCGAATCGACGACCTATCCGGGCACGACCGACGAAGTTCTGCTCCCGATGCTCGAAGAGAAAGGTATGCGGCTCGACGCTGATTTCTTGCTCGCCTTCTCGCCCGAACGCGTCGATCCGGGCAACCCGCAGTTTCAGACGCACAACATCCCGAAGGTTGTCGGCGGCTGCACGGACGATTCGACGGAAGTGGCCGCCGCGCTCTACGGCCAGATCGTCAACAGCGTGCATCCCGTGACCAGCGCGCGCGTGGCCGAAGCGGCGAAACTTTTGGAGAACACTTTCCGCGCCGTCAACATCGGCATGGCGAACGAGATGGCGCGCCTCTGCTACGCGCTCGGCATAGATACTTGGGAAGTGATTCGCGCGGCGGCGACGAAGCCCTTCGGCTTCATGCCCTTCTATCCCGGCCCCGGCATCGGCGGCCACTGCATCCCGCTCGACCCGCACTACCTCTCTTGGAAAGCGCGCCAGCACGGATTCGATTCGCGCTTCATCGGACTGGCCGAAGAGGTCAACTCGCGCATGCCCGATCACGTCGTCACGCTCGTCGCCGACGCCCTGAACGACGAACGCAAGGCGCTCAAAGGTTCTCGCGTCCTCTTGCTCGGCGTCGCCTACAAGAAGGACGTGGACGACGTGCGCGAAAGCCCCGCGCTCTCCATCATCGACCGCCTGCGCGCCAAAGGCGCGGAGGTCAGCTATCACGACGGGTACGTCGGCGAGATACGCTTCGACGACGCCCACACCGAAGGCAGCGGCGAACCCCTGCAATCCATCGCGCTCTCCGACGACGAACTGAAGGCGGCCGACTGCGTCGTCATCGTCACAGACCACAGCACGGTCGATTACCGCCGCGTCTGCGAACTCTCCACCCTCATCGTCGATACGCGCAACGCCCTCAGCGGCGACCTGCGCCGCAACAGTTGCGCCCGCATCATTCGCTTGTAGAAAGAGAGGCGATTCAAAATGGCAGTCAGGGGCGTTCAATTCGTGACCGACAGCGACGGGCAAAAGGTGGCCGTCATGTTAGACCTCAAAGAGTGGGGCGAACTCTGGGAAGACATCTACGACAACATGATCGCTGACGAGCGCGCGGACGAAGACAGCACGCCGCTTGAAGAATTCGAGGCCGAGTTGCGCGCCGAAGGATTGTTGAATGAGTAACCGTGCTTACACGGTTACTGTCAGCAACAGCGCGCAAAAAGAGATTAAGGCTTTAGAGCACGGCGTCAGGGTGAGAGTCATCCGATCTCTCCGTGCACTGGCGGACGAGCCGCGTCCGCCGGGTTGTCGCAAACTTGTCGGCTCGCAAAATCGCTGGCACATACGCATCGGAGATTACCGTGTGATTTACACTGTGGATGATGCGGGTCGCGTAGTGGAGGTCGTTGCAGTCCGGCATCGCAGCAAGGCTTACGAATAGTGCTCAAAGTCATTAACGTCGTGGGGGCGCGGCCGAATTTTATGAAGGTCGCGCCGATTGTCGAGGCGATGCGGCGGCGCGCGAAAGAGTTTGCGCCCGTGCTCGTGCATACGGGGCAGCACCACGACGCGCAGATGTCCGCGGCCTTCTTCCGAGACCTCAACCTGCCTGAGCCGGACGTGCATCTCGGCGTCGGTTCGGGCACGCACGCGCAGCAGACGGCCGCCGTGCTCGAACGCTTCGAGCCGGTCTTGCAGCGCGAGCAGCCCGATTGGGTCTTGGTCGTCGGCGACGTGAATTCGACTTTGGCCGCCGCGCTCTGCGCTGTGAAACTCGGCGTGCCCGTGGCGCACGTCGAGGCGGGCTTGCGCAGCCGCGACCGCACGATGCCCGAAGAGATCAACCGCCTCGTCACGGATCAAATCTCCGAGCTGCTGCTCACTCCCTCGCCCGATGCCGACGAAAACTTGCTGGCCGAAAACATCCCGCGCGAGCGCATCCGCTTCGTCGGCAACGTGATGATCGATTCGCTTTACGCGCAGTTGGAGCGCGCCAATTCGTCGCGCATACGCGAAGCGTTGGGCGTGCGCGGCGCGGACTACGCCGTCGTCACCTTGCATCGCCCCTCGAACGTGGACGCGCGCGAGCCGCTGGAGCGCATCCTCTCGGCGCTGGAACGCATCGGCGAACGCCTGCCCGTCATCTTCCCCGCGCACCCGCGCACGCGGCGCAAGTTGGAAGAGTTCGGGTTGCTTGAGCGCGCGCGGACGGCCGCGCCGCGCGTGCGTCTCGTCGAGCCGCTCGGCTATCTGGATTTTCTGCGACTGTTCAGCGGCGCGCGTCTCGTGCTCACGGATTCGGGCGGCATCCAAGAAGAGACGACGGCGCTGAACATTCCCTGTCTCACCCTGCGCGACAATACGGAACGCCCCATCACCATCACACACGGCACGAACCGACTCGTCGGCACGAACACGGGCGCGATCACCGCCGCCGCCTTTGACGCGCTCGACCATCCGCGCGAGAGCGTCGCGCCGCTCTGGGACGGCCAAGCCGCCGACCGCATCTTGAACGCTCTGCTCGAACAGGAAATGTTGAGAGAGACGATGAAGTAGGAGCGATGAACGAGGAAGAGGGAACGCGGGAGGATGAACTAAGTCGTGAGACGACGGTCAACGGTTGTCCTCGCTCGCGCGTGCCGGGGCGTGTGTGAGTCCGAGTTCGCGCATCGATGCATTGACGACTTCGGCGATGGCTGCGGGCGCGAAATGCTTTTCGATGTGCCGGTAGCCGCGCTCGGATAGCTCAGTCCACACATCTTCGCGCTCGTAGAGGCGCACGACCGCCGCCGCAAATTCTTCCGGGTCGTCCGCGACGAGTGCTTCCACTCCGCCGGTTAAGCCAAAGCCTTCCGCGCCAATCGAAGTCGTGACGACGGGCAAGCCGTGTGCGAGCGCGTCGCCGAGCTTGCCTTTGAGTCCCGCGCCGTAGCGGATGGGCACGACCATCACGCGCGAACGCCCGAGATAAGGCTCGATGTCGGGCACGTAGCCGAGCACTTCAACGTCCGCCGCCGCATAGGCCGCGATCTCCGGCGTGACGTTGTCGCCGACGACGCGGAGTTTCACTTGAGGCAGCGCGCGCCGCACGTGGGGAAAGATGTCGCGCATGAAGTGATGCACGGCGTCCGCGTTCGGGCGGTGGATGAGGTTGCCGAGAAACAGCAGGTGCTCGCGCGCGGCAAACTGCGCGCCGCGCCCGCCGGGCGGATGAATCGTCGGGATGACTTCGATCTTGACTTCGGGCGCTTCACGCGCGACCGCCTCTTTGTCGCTGTCTGAAGTGCACCAGACGAGATTGCTCGCGCGCGCCAGTCTGAGTTCCAACTCGCGCGAGCGTCGCGCCTCTTCCCGCCAGTGCTCGTCGCCCGTCACCTCATGCTCGCGTTCGAGGCGGACGAAATAAACGTCCACCATATCGAAGATGATCTTGAGCGAAGGATCGATCCCGCGCAGCGCGTTGATGAGACCGTCGGCGACGTGCGGCCGGCTGAGGACGGCGGCGCGAAATTTTCGCTCGCGCAGCAGGCGGTTGTACTCGACCGCGCTCGCCGTCTCGATCCCCTCTTTCCACAAGAGGCGTTCATACTCGATGCCGTGCGGTCGGTTGAGCGGCACGAAGACGGGGCGACAGGTGCGCGCGAGCGTGCGGAGAATGAACAGCATGCGCGCGCTGCCCGCGTCGCGGTCGGGCGTCGGCACGCGTTCGTCGAAGACAATGACGAGCGGCGCGCGCTTGCGGTTCGATGCTTCCTCCATGCGCGCGCGGTCTTCCGTGAGGTGGTCGCGCTCCAACACCTCTTGCCACTTCTCGGCGAACTTCGCGCGGTTGGTCACTTGATGGCGTTTGAAACTCGCGGAGGTGTCGCGCCCGGCCGTCGCGCCCTCGTAATGAATAACGCGCGACATCGGTTGATAGACGACGCGGTAGCCGAGCGAGCGCACGCCGAAGCAGAGGTCTACGTCTTCGTAGTAAGCGGGGGCGAAGCGCGGGTCGAAGCCGCCGAGTTGCTCGAACAGTGCGCGGCGCACGAGGAGCGACGCGGCGGAGCAATAGTCAACCTCGCGCGCGAAATTGTAACGACGGTCTTCCGGAGAGCCGCCCCAACCGTAATGAAAGGCCGCGCCGCTGCGCCACACGCCCGCGCCCGCTTCCTGCACGCGCCCGTCTTCGTAGAGCAGCATCGAGCCGACCGCGCCGACCGTCGCGTCTCCCTCGACCGTCTCCGACAGGTGCTTCAACCAACCGGGCAGCACCACCGTGTCGTTGTTGAGAAAGACGAGATGCTCGCCGCGCGCGAGTTTAGCGCCTTGATTGCAGGCATCGACGAAGCCGCGATTCTCCGTGTTGTGAACGACGCGGACGCGACCCGCGAAGTGTTCCAGCAGGCGCGCCGTCTCGTCCGTCGAAGCGTTATCGACGACGATCACCTCCGTTTCGCTGAAGTCGATTTCACGCAGCAGCGAGCGCAGGCATTGGAAGGTGAACTCGACTTTGTTGAAGACCGGGATGATGACGGACGTGCGCGGTTGTCGCCCGTCGTCAGCCGTGGCGGCGTGGTCGCGCGCGCCGGAGAGCGCCTCTGTGAGAAAGAGAAAATCGCGCGCGCCGAACTGCGTCGCCGCGTGAGCCGTCGCGTCGAAAGCGGGCGGGCGCGGCGCGACGTTCCAAGCCGAGTGAATGTCCAAGCCCTGCCGGACGGCCGCGTCGATCAGGCGCGCGCCGAAGTTGTAACCGAGCGCGACGAGTTTAACGCACGCGCCGACCGTGGCGACGAGCAACCCCTTCAACAGCAGTTTCGCCGACAGGGGCAAATTTTCCTTGAGCCAACTCTTCATGCGCGAAAATTTTTACTGACCCGGCGGCGCGTCGAGGCGCGCGGTCGCCCAGTCGAGCAAGGGACGCACGACGCCGGGAATGGGGCCGACGTAATCGCCGCGCGCCGAGTCGCCCTGTTGGCTGTCGATCACTTGAAAGGCGACCGCGCCGCGCGCCTGCGCGTGCAGGACGGTGCGCGGCACGTGCGACATGATGGAGACGTGCGCGCGCAGCGTCCCTTCCGAGAGCGTGTTGCCGGGGACGGTCACGACGCTTGAGTAACGACCCCGTTCGCGCGGGCGCCGCCGCCACGCTTCGCCCGTGTCGTGTGAACTGAAGACGTGGACGCCCGTGTCGTCTTGAAACTCGACGTGCGGCGTTAAGACTTGACCGGCGGCGAGCACGTCGTAGGTGATCTCGACGCGGACGGGACGGCGTATGTCGAAGGCGGTCGTCGTCTCGCCCGCGTCGTCGAGGACGCGCACGCGCGACAGGCGCACCACGTCGTTGCCGGGGGCATTCGTTGCCTCCAACCATTCGCGCACGGCCGTGATGTTCCAACTCGCGCTCAGGTATTCGTTCACCACCGCTTGCGGCTCACCCTCGCTGACGATGCGCCCCTCGTTCAAGAGGACGACGCGGCGGCACAGGCGCGTGACGGCGGGCATGCTGTGCGAGACGAAAAAGATGGTGCGGCCGTGCTGGCGGATGGCGTGCATCTTGTCGAGACATTTCTGTTGGAACGCCGCGTCGCCGACGGCGAGCACTTCGTCCATGATCAAAATTTCCGGTTCGAGATGCGCGGCGACGGAGAAGGCGAGCCGCACGTACATGCCGGACGAGTAGCGTTTGACGGGCGTGTCGATAAACTTTTCGAGTTCGGAGAAAGCCACGATCTCGTCGAACTTGCGCTCGATCTCGGCGCGGCGCATGCCGAGAATCGCACCGCTCAAAAAGACGTTCTCGCGCCCCGACAGTTCCGCGTGAAAGCCCGTGCCGACTTCGAGTAGCGAGCCGACGCGCCCCCACATCCGCACGCGCCCCCGCGTCGGCTTCGTCACGCGCGACAGGATTTTCAGGAGCGTCGATTTGCCCGCGCCGTTGCGGCCGATGACGCCGACGAGTTCGCCGGGCACGACGGTGAGGTTGATGTCTCGGAGCGCCCAGAAGTCGCAGCGCGTGTCGCCCGCCGCGGCTTCGTCGCCGCCGTCGCCGCGCCGCCCGCGTGTGGCGCGCCCGAGCGCGCCGCCGAGAAGATCGCGAAAGGTCAGATAGCCGGGATGCAAGCCGCCGAGCCGGTAGCGCTTGCTGACATTTTCGATGGTGACGATTGGTTTCATCGGCCGCCCGTGGTTCGTTGTTGCTCCGTTAGATGAGGTCGGCGAAAGTCTCTTCGATGCGGCGGAAGAGGTAGAACGAGACGGCGAGCAACAGGAGTGTGACGAGTGCGGCGAGCAGCGTCACGTTCGTGTCGAACGCGCCGCCGAAGAGAGCGGCGCGAAAACCTTCGATGATGCCGGTCAAGGGATTCAAGGCGATGAGATGTCGCCAGCGTCCGGGCACGAGCTGTGCCGGATAGATGACGGGCGAAGCGAACATCCAGAATTGAATGATGAAGGGCAGCGCGTGGCGCAAGTCTCTGTACTTCACGGTCAGCGCCGAGATGAGCATCCCGACGGCCAGCGCCAGCAGCACCGAGAGCAGCAGAAAGAAAGGCACGAGCGCGAAGCCCCATCCGGGCACGACGCCGTAATAGACGACGAGCCCGACGAGGATGAGCGCCGAGATGGCGAGATCGACCAGCCCGGCCGCGACCGCCGCCGCCGGGATGAAGGCGCGCGGGAAGTAGACTTTGGTGATCAGGTTCGTGTTCGTGATGAGGCTGTTGGTACTGTTCAGCACCGCGTTCGAGAAGAATGTCCAGATGAGCAGTCCGGTGTAAGCGAAAAGGGGATAAGGGATGCGCCCCGTGTCGAGTCCGGCGAGACGATTGAAGACGAGCGTGAAGAGGAGCATCGTGGCGAGCGGCTGCAAGATCGCCCACGCCGCGCCGAGCGCCGTCTGTTTGTAGCGCACCTTGATGTCGCGCCACGTCAAAAAGTAGAGCAGTTCGCGATACGACCACAGATCGGAGAAGGCGAACTGCACGCCCGTCTCTTCCGATTCGATCAAGATGAGCGGGCGTTCGGCGAGCGCGTGCGCCGCCGCTTCCGGTTCGTCGCCATCGGCTATCGTCGTGGCGTGTGTCTCGGACGAGCGAGGTGCGTGTGTGCTGGCGTGCGGCGCGGCTACGGTGGCAGCGTGGTGCGTTGGAGACGCGTGTGGTTCGCTGGTGTGTGAATCCATCAAATTCGAGTCGCGTCCGACGGGCGTTCGACTAAGTGCGCGCGTGCTCTTTGAACGAGCACGCATGCGTCCGGCCATTGGCCGGAGTTGATTTAGCAAGTGCATGGCAAGTCTAGACACACGGCCGTGAAGAGTCAAAGGGTGAAAAGCGCGGACGGTCAACGACAGAGCGGTGAAGCGAAGAAGATGAATTTATCCGTTCACCGTTGGCCGCTTGCGTCTCTCATCATTCCTCCCTAAACGCTTCACGGTTGCTTCGCGGCGGCGCGCTAGTGCATCCTGTCGGCTGCTCTGGGGTCGGAGACTTCGGAAGGGAGCGCAGGCACACGTTAAAACAACTTCTTCCACAGCCTTGGCGGAGACGTCTGGGAGCCGTGCGACGGCATGCGCGCGCGCTCGGTTACAGGACGGCGGGGCAGAAGCGGCGTCTGCTCGAAGATGGGGCGCTCGCCGCGCCGGAGCGCGAACTGCTCGCGCAGGCGGAGAGCCGCGTCTCGCCGCGCGACACGATGTACACGGGCGACGGCGCACATTATTTTAAAGTCGGACTCTCGGCCATGCGCGTGCTGGAAGAGGCTCTGCGGCGCGCGAACTTGAAGCACGCGGGGCACGTGCTCGACCTGCCGTGCGGCCACGGACGCGTGTTGCGTTTCCTCGTCCGGCGCTTTCCGCAAGCGCGGTTCACGGCCTGCGATCTCGACCGCGACGGCGTTGATTTTTGCGCGCGCGTATTCGGCGCAACTCCCGTCTATTCCGTCACAGACCTCGACGCGCTCTCGTTCGACGCGCGCTTCGATCTCATCTGGTGCGGCTCGCTCGTCACGCATCTCGACGCGGCGCACGCGCGCGCCCTCTTTCGTCTCTTTGCGCGTCATCTCGCCCCCGGCGGCCTCCTGCTCTTTAGCGCGCACGGCGATTTCGTCGCCCGCCGTTTGCCGCGCGGCGAGTTTGATTACATGCTGACGAAAGCGCAGACGGAAGCGATCACGCGGCGCTACCATGAGACGGGTTTCGGGTATGAAGACTACGCGGGGCAGGGCGGCTACGGCGTCGCGCTCACGTCTCCGGCGTGGATACGCGCGCGGCTGGCGGAGGTGGGCGGACTCACGGAGGTCTATTTCGGCGAGCGCGTCTGAGATGCGCATCACGACGTATACGGCTACGTCAGGGAAGCGTAGCCTTCAGCACCCGCGTCTCAACTTTCCTCCGCCCGTTGCCGTGTCTTCATATCCTGTCGGCTAACGCTTGGATTAACCGGCACGCACCACCAAAACACAGAACCTTAGAGAGACAGCCCGGCTCTCACATCCGAAGCACGCCGTAGCGGCGCGTGGCGCGTGCGCGTCTGTGCGCGTGACGACGGGCGAGCAGGCGGCGGGGCGTGAGCAGACCGGCGAGCAGTTTGAGCGCCTCCGTGCTTGTCCGCGCGCCGCGCCAATTCGCGGACGCCAGTTTCAGCGCCTCGCGTTTCTCGCCGCGCCGCATGAACTCTTGCGCGCTGCGAAAGCGCGCGAGGCGTTGAAACTCCTCCAACTCCGTCGCGCTCAAGTTGAGCAGGGCGGCGGCGCGACGTTGGGCGGCCAGTTTTTCGTCGAGCATCATTTGCAGGTTGAGGCTCGCGTTGTGGCCGTGCTGTCGCCAAGCGGAGAGCGTGCGCGGGTCGAAGGCAAATTCGCCCGTCGCGCCGAGGCGCAGGTAAAGTTCGTAATCTTCGAGCGCGGCCGCTTCGTTCCAAGGCTCGGTCGAAAGCGCCTCGCGTCGATAGACGACCGTGGGGCTGAGCGGCGCGAGCGTTTCCAGCAGCATGCGCCGCACGTCGCCGTCGCGGTAGCGCGCCCAGTCGGCAGTGGAGTCGATGATGCGGTCATCCGCGTCGATACTGTAAGCGTTACCGTAAGCGAGGACGGCGCGTGCGCCGCGCGACTGCAACAACTCGACGCGCGCCTCCAAGAACTGCGGAAACCACAGATCGTCCGAACCCAGATAGGCGAAGAAGCGACCGCGCGAGGCGCGCGCGAAGCCTTCGTTGAGCGTGGCGGAGAGGCCGCGGTTTTCGCGCGCCACGAAATCGCAAGCGAAGGGGCAATCGCCGAGGACGCGTTCGATGATGCGGGGCGACCGGTCTTGCGAGCCGTCGTCGATGACGAGCAGTTCGCGCGGGGCGTGCGTCTGCCGGAAGACCGAGCGCAGCGTCCGCTCGATGAAGGCCGCGTGGTTGAACGAGGGCACGACGACCGAGACGGACGAGGCGTCGCCGTCGTTCATCCGCGCGTCGCTCGCCTGCGTCTCATCATTCGTTTGCGCGGCGTCGTTCATCTGCGCGTCGGGCGTCTCGTTCGCGGAGGGCAAGCCGGTCGCGCTGTCCACGTCTCCGGTCGTGCTTGCTGGTGCTTTTGGCATCGGGTCACTATATTAAAACAAGTCCGGTCTACATGAGAGTCTTGCATCTACTCGATTCGCTCGGTCGCGGCGGCGCGGAGACGCTTCTGCTCGACGTGTGCCGCAACGCACGCGCCTGCGGTCTCGAACTGACGTTCGCGGCGACCGGCGGCGGCGAACTCGAAGACGACTTTCGCCGTTCGGGCGTGGACTTCATACGCTTCGAGCGGCGCGCGCCGCTCGATCTGAAATTGGCGGGGCAACTGCGTCGCCTGATCTCGGAGCGCCGGATCGAGGTGGTGCATTGCCATCAAGCGGTCGAAGCCTTGCACGCTTACCTTGCGACGCGCGGACAAAGCGGAAGGGGCGGCGGACGCGTCAGTCGCGTGCTCAGTTTTCACCTCTGCACGGCCGACGCGAAGAATCGTCTCGCCTTGAAGTACCTCGCGCCGCGCATGGACGCCAACGTCGCCGTCAGCCGCGAACTGCTCGCGTGTCTCGCGGCGGAAGGCGGCTTCGACACGTCGCGCAACTTTCACGTCGTCCACAACGGCGTCGATACGTCGCGGCTGGAAGAGGCGGCGCAGGCGAGCGACCTGCGCGCCGAGTTGAAACTCGGCGCGGGCGATCTGCTGCTCGGCATGGTCGGCAATTTCTACGCGGACGGGCGCAAGGATCAACTGACGGTGTGCCGCGCGCTGCCCGAAGTTTTCCGGCGCGTGCCGGGCGCGCACTTCGCCTTCGTCGGCGGTTCGGTCGCGGGCGCGGAGCGCATCTATCGAGAGTGCGTTGATTACTGCCGCGAGCACGGGATCGCAGGCCGCGTGCATTTCTTGGGGCGACGCGCGGACGTGGCCGCCGTCTTGCGGGCGCTCGACATCTTCGTCTTTTCTTCGCGCCGGGATTCATTCGGCGTGGCCGTCGTCGAAGCGATGCTCGCGGGCGTGCCTGCGGTCGTCTCAAGTATCGGCGCGCTCCTTGAAGTGACGCGCGGGGGCGAGTGCGCCGCCGTCTTTCGCACGGGCGATGCGGACGATCTGGCGCGGCGTCTGCTCGAACTCATCACAGACCCGGAGCGCCGCGCGCATCTGGCAAACGAAGCGCACGCTTGGGCGGAGCGCGAGTTTCGCATCGAGACGCACATTGCAAACTTGCTCAAGCTGTACGAGTCGCAGGCGGGCGCGGCGTGACGCGGCGCGCGCGAAATTGTTCTAACAACAAACGGCGAGAGGGACGGGAAGAGAGAGACGCGTGCGCGTATTGATGGGGATGCCTGACAGCGATTCGCTCGGCGGCCCGGCGGCGTGCGAGCCGCCCTTCGTCGCGGAGTTGCGACGGCTCGGCGTAGAGATCGCGGAAGAGACTTACGTCTATGGCGAACGCCCGGGCGGGACGACTCTCCGGCGGCGCGTCGCGCGCGTGCTCAGGACGGCGCGGCTCTTGCGCCGACGCTTGCGCGCGGAACAGTTCGACATCGTTCATCTCAACACTTCGTTCGACCGGATGGCGCTGATGCGCGACGCAGCGACCTTGAGACTGTTGCAACCCGTGCGCGCGAAAATATTTTTGAAGTTCCACGGCTCGGACGCCGCTCTGTTTGAAACCGGCAACGCTGGTATGCGCGCGCTCGTGCGGACGGTGCTCGCGCGCGCCGACGGCATCGGGCTGTTGTCGTCCGAGGAGCGTGAGAATTTCACGCGCGCCGGGGTCGGAGCGCGCAAACTCTTCGTCGTCAAAAACGTCGTGGCGAGCGCAATGGCGGACGATGAGACGGGCGGCGACGCGCGGGCAAGGGCAGAGGCGCGTGCGCGTCTCCGCACGAAGTTGGGTGTGGACGCGGAGACGCCGCTCCTGTTGTTCATCGCGCGTTTCATTCCGGCCAAAGGTTTGGCGGAGGTGATTCGCGCGTGCGCCACTTTGCGCGAAGAGGGGCGCGCCTTCCGTTTGCTCTGTCTCGGCGACGGCGAAGCGCGCGCCTCGGCGGAAAGCGAAACGGCGCGTTTGAATTTGGGCGAGCGCGTGCGCTTCTTCGGCTACGTGCCCGAAGCGGAGACCGCGGATTTCTACGCGGGCGCGACCATGCTCGTCTTCCCGACGTATCATTACGAAGGCTTTCCGATGGTCATCTTCAAATCAATCGCCGCGGGTCTGCCCGTCATCACGACACGCATTCGCGCCGCCGCAGACTATCTGAGAGAGCCGGACAACTGCCTGTGGGTCGAACCGAAAAATCCACGAATGCTCGCCGCCAGGATCGCGCAGTTGCTCGACGACGCGGAGGCGCGCGCCCGGATGCGGCGCAACAATCTCGCGCTCGCGCGGCGCTTCACCGCACGCTCCGTAGCGCCCGAATATCTGGAAATATATAATCGACTCGTCGCCGCCAAGCCGGATCGAAACAACTGATGAGACCGCAAGCCAATTCTGCTTTGCGCCTTTGCGTGAAAATCAGTTTCTCGCTGGAGGCGCAAAGAGGAGAGGCGTAAGGCGCAAAGTTAACACCGGAGTAGTGTAGAGGGTCGAGACGCGAGAGCGCATGAAACAGATTTTGCAGAACTATAAGACGGGCGAGGTTAGGGTTGCGGAAGTGCCGCCGCCCATCGCGCAGCGCGGGCGCGTGCTGGTGCGCACGGCCGCTTCGCTCATCAGCGCGGGCACTGAACGCATGGCGGTCGAACTCGGACGCAAGAGTCTCGTCGGCAAGGCGCGCGAGCGTCCAGACCTCGTCCGCCAAGTGATCCAGAAGGCGCAGCGCGAAGGTTTACAGAACACCATCGCCGCCGTGCGCACGAAACTGAACGCGCCGAACGCGCTCGGCTACAGCGCGGCCGGAGTGGTCGTCGATGTGGGCGATGGGGTGACTGAATTTCGCGCGGGCGACCGCGTGGCCTGCGCGGGCGCGGGCTTCGCCTCGCACGCCGAACTGTTGTCCGTGCCGAAAAATCTCTGCGTGCGTCTGCCCGACGCGGTTGACTTCGAGTCGGCCGCCTTCGCCACCCTCGGCGCAATCGCTTTGCAAGGCGTCCGTCTGGCCGAACCCACGCTCGGCGAGTCTGTGGTCGTCATCGGACTCGGCCTGCTCGGTCAACTCACCGTCCAACTTCTGAAAGCGAACGGCTGTCGCGTCTTCGGCGTCGATCTCGAAGGGTCGAAAGTCGAACTGGCGCGCACGCTCGGCGCGGACGACGGCGCGGTCTCCGGCGGCGAGGCGCTCGAGGCCGTCTCCGAGTGGTCGCGCGGGCGCGGCGCGGACGCCGTGTTGATTACGGCCGCAACCTCTTCCGACGAGCCGATTGAGATGGCGGGCGAGATGTCGCGTCTGAAGGGGCGCGTGGTGGCCGTCGGTCTGGTCGGGATGAACGTGCCGCGCAAGATTTATTATGAGCGCGAACTGACGCTCAAAGTCTCGATGTCTTACGGGCCGGGGCGCTACGATCCGGAATACGAGGAGCGCGGCCACGACTACCCTTTCGCTTACGTGCGCTGGACTGAGGGACGCAACCTCGAAGCCTTCCTCGATCTCTTGGCGGCCGGGAGCGTGCGCACCGCGCCGCTCGTCACGCACCGCTTCTCCATCGAAGAAGGCGAGCGCGCCTACCACTTGATCGCGGGCGAGACGAAAGAGCCTTACCTCGGCGTCGTGCTCGCATACGACACCGCGCGCGAACTCACGCGCCACATCGAACGACGCGAGACGGAAGCACAAAGAATGCAACGTCCGGCCGGGATGGCTGCGCCCGAAGCCGTGCGCGTCGGCCTCGTCGGCGCGGGCAGCTACGCGCAAAAGTTTCTGCTGCCGAACTTGAAACGAAGCGGCGCGCGGTTTCACGCCGTCGCCACGGCTTCGGGCATCTCCGCGCAAAGCATCGGCGAGAAGTACGACTTCGCGCGCGTCGTGTCGAGCGGCGAAGAGGTCATCGCGGACGAGTCCGTGAACTTGATCGTGATCGCCACGCGCCACGACTCGCACGCTGCGCTGGCACGCCGCGCGCTCGAAGCGGGGCGGCACGTCTTCGTCGAAAAACCGCTCGCGCTCTCGGACGAAGAGTTGGACGGCGTCGTCGAAGCGGCGCGCGCGTCCGCCGGTCAACTGTTGGTCGGCTACAACCGGCGCTTCTCGCCGCACGCGCGTGCGTGCGCCGAAAGTTTCGCCGGGCGTCGCAACACGCCGCTCTCGATCAGCTATCGCGTCAACGCTGGTCGCATCCCGCGCACGCACTGGATTCAGGACGCGCGCGAGGGCGGCGGGCGCATCATCGGCGAAGTCTGCCACTTCATCGACCTGATGCATTTTCTGACCGGCGGCGTGACCACGCGCGTCTATGCCGAACGCGTTTCGGCGCGGAGCGAAGAGATCATCGAGGATGATTCGGTGATGATCACTCTGCGTTTCAGCGACGGCTCGAACGGCCAGATCGCATATCTGGCGGAAGGCGACCGCGCGTTCCCGAAGGAACGCATAGAGGTTTTCGGCGGCGGCAAAACTTTCGTCATCGAAGACTTCCGCACGGCCACGCTCTACGAAGGGGGGCGCGAGCGTCGTCTCTTAAACTCGCGCGCGCAGGACAAAGGACAGGCCGCGGAGGTCAGCGCCCTCTGCGCGATGGTGACAGCGAACACCGACGCGCCCATCGCCCTCACAGACCTCGCCGTCACCACCCGCGCCACCTTCCGCATCCTCGACTCCCTGCGCACGGGACAAGCCTTAGAAGTGACGAGTGGTTAAAACAGTGACGAGAGACAAGAAAACAGCGACGAGTGACAAGTGACGAGTGACAAGTTAAAACAAGAAGACGCTGATAAGTGATAAGTGATAAATGATGAGTAGTGAGCGGTGAGTAAGAGTTAAGACAAGTTCGGAGTTAGACCAGTTCAGAGTTAAGACAAGTTCTGTTTTTTAACTCGCCGCTTATCGCTCGTCGCTCGCCATCGCTCTCCTTGACTTGTTCTAACTTGTCACTCGTCACTGCTCTCTTATGTGCGGCATTGCCGGTATCATCGGTTGGAATCCTGAGCGGCGCGTGGGCGCGATGCTGAAGTCTATCGAGCATCGCGGGCGCGACGACGAGGGTGTGTGGACGACAGCGGGCGGCGACGAGGGGCGGCGCGTGTGTCTAGGCCACAGGCGTTTGTCGATCATCGACACGAGCGAGGCCGGACACCAGCCGATGCAGTATGCGGACGGGCGCTACTCGGTTACGTTCAACGGCGAGATTTATAACTATCGCGAGTTGCGACGCGAACTCGAAACTGCGGGTTCGCGCTTTCACACGGACACGGACACGGAGGTGTTGCTGGCGGCCTACGCGCGTTGGGGCACGGACGCGCTCGCGCGTCTGAACGGCATGTTCGCCTTCGCCTTGTGGGACGCGCACCGTGAAGAGTTGATCCTCGCGCGCGACCGTCTCGGCATCAAGCCGCTCTATTACGCCTTCGCCGCGCCGGACGGTAACGGCGCGCACGCAGGACGAGCGGCAGCCGGCGCGAGCATTGCGGGCACGGCGAGCACGACGAGCACGACGAGCGCACCGGGCGAGTTGGCCGCGCCCGCCGCATCTTCCGCACAGTCTTTCTCGTCCGCGTCGCGCTCGTTCGTCTTCGCCTCGGAGATCAAAGCCATCCTCGCCACCGGACTCGTCGAACGCGCGCTCGACCCGGAGGCACTCAATCAATACCTGACCTTCCTCTGGACGCCCGACCCGCATACGGTCTTTCGCGGCATCTCTAAACTGCCGCCCGCGCACGTGCTCGTTTGGCGCGGCGGAGAAGTCTCCGTCCATGAGTGGTGGGACGTGTCCTTCGACGAAATCGAAGAGGGCCGAAGCGACCAGTGGTGGCGCGAGCGCGTGCTGGAAACTTTGGGGCGCGTCGTCGGTCTGGAGATGGTGGCGGACGTGCCGCTCGGCGCGTTTCTGTCGGGCGGCGTCGATTCATCTTCCATCGTCGCGCTGATGAATCGGCACAGCGACGGGCGGCGCGTCTCCACCTACACCGTCGGCATCGAACAGGAAGACCTGCGCTACGACATCATCCCCGACGACGCGCGCTGGGCGCGTCAGGTCGGTCGATTGCTCGACACCGATTATCACGAGTTGATGCTCCAACCGGACGTGTGCGACCTGCTTCCGAAACTCGTCTATCACATGGACGAACCCGTCGCCGACCCGGCCGTCATCACAAGCTATCTCGTCTCGCGCGCCGCGCGCGAAACACTGACCGTGCTGCTCTCCGGCGTCGGCGGCGACGAAGTCTTCGCGGGCTACCCGCGCCAACTCGCCATGCGACTCGCGGGCGCGCTCGACCCCGTGCCCTCGCTCCTGCGTCGCCCCCTGATGTCCGCCCTCGCCTACGCTTTGCCCGGCGGCCTGCCCGGTCGCCTCACCGCCCCCTTGCGCAACGCCAAGAAGTTCGCCCGCTCCGCCGCGCTCGACTTCGAGGAGCGCTATCTCGGCTTCGGCACCTACTTCACCGACGCGGCCAAACAACGCCTCTACACCGACGACATGCGCGACGCGACGCGCGGCGCGGACGCCTACCGCGAACACCGGCGTCACTTCGCGCGCGTTCGTCAGGCCGCGCCGCTCAACCGCCTGCTCTATCTCGACCTGAAAACTTTTCTCCCCTGTCTCAACCTCGCCTACACCGATAAGACCTCGATGGCCGCCACGCTCGAAGTGCGCGTCCCGTTCCTCAACGTCGAACTCGTCGAACTCGCCGCGCGCATGCCCGTCGATTTGAAACTGCGCGGGTTGAAACGCAAGTACATCTTGAAGCGCGCCGCCGAAAGTCTCTTGCCGCGCGATGTCGTGTGGCGCAAAAAAGCGGGCTTCGGCGCGCCCGTCCGCTCTTGGCTGCGCGGCGCGCTCCGACCGCTCGTCGAAGATTTACTCTCCGAACAAACCGTCCGCCGCCGCGGCCTCTTCCGCCCCGAGGAAGTCCGCCGCATCATCGACACCAATCTTTCGGGGCGCGAAGACTACAACCTCCAAGTCTTCCAACTCCTCACCCTCGAACTCTGGCAACGCACCTTCTTGGACTGAGTCGGATCGTTTAGCAGGCAGCAAAGATTACGCTTGACGCGAAAACATTTTGTTTATGAAACGTGTGGCTTTATCGATCTTGGGTGGCTTCGTCATCCCGTTTGTTTACATCGTTATTTCGGGGCCGCCGTCTAACTACGTCGAAGATGAACGGATTCTCTGGCTGCTCTACGTGCCCATCGGCTGGCCGAAACTTTTGTACTTTTATTTCTCCACGCCCTTCTCGCGCGACTCGTTTGCCGAAAACGAAACTGTTTTTCTGCTCTACATCCTCGGCTGCGATGTGTTGCTCTACACGCTGCTCACTTACGTCGCTTTGTTCGTCCGGTCGATGCTCAGACGGCCACAGACCGACTTGGGCACGCCTCCGCCTCCCCATCCGAATTAAAAGATGGCGGGCAAAGTCGCCGCTTGTCGCGCGCGGAAGGGGCGTGTTAATTTCACTGTTTCGCGTGGGGCAGGTTTTCTTGTCTGTGCGTGCCGGAAGGGCGCGCGTGTGTGTTGGAGGACGAGACAAATTAGCGGCGCGGCCGGGATTTCCATGAGTGATAACGGGAACAAGTTGAAGGAGCAGGTGCGCGCCTTTTGGCAGGCGAACCCTTGTGGGACGAAGTTTACGGACGCCGAGACGGGGTCGCGTGAATTTTACGAGCGCGTGGCGGAGCATCGCTACGGGACGGAGTGGCACATTCCGTCGGCGGCCGCGTTTGGGCGCGCGCGCGGCTTGCGTGTGCTTGAGATCGGGTGCGGGTTGGGGACGGACGGGGCGCAGTTTGCACGCGCGGGCGCGCGATATACGGGCGTCGATTTGACGGACGCGGCCGTTAATCTCGCGCGCAAGTGTTTCGAGGTATACGGCCTCCGCGGTGAGTTTCGCACCGCCGATGCGGAGAACCTGGATTTCGCCGACGAGTCTTTCGATCTCGTCTATTCGCACGGCGTCTTGCATCACACGCCGGACACGGCGCGCGCCGTCAGGGAAGTGCATCGCGTGCTCCGGCCGGGCGGGCGCGCGGTCGTCATGCTCTATCATCGCAACTCTTATAACTATCGCGTGAACATCGGCGTGCTCCGTCGCGCGGGCGCGCACCTGCTCAGACGCGAAGCGGGCTTGCAGTTAGCGCATCGTTTGACGGGTGAGCCGTTGCAGTCTCTGCGCGAACACGCGGCGCGCATCAGGGAGGACGCGGAGAGTTATCTCGCGCCGGGCGAATTTTTGAATCGCAACACGGACGGCGCGGGGAATCCTCTGGCGCGCGTCTATTCGCGGCGTGAGGCGCGCGAGTTGTTCCGCGACTTCGCGGAGGTCGAGACGGCGACGCACTTTTTGAATAAACGCTGGCTTCCGGTCGTCGGCCAAATGCTCTCGCGCGGACTCGAAGCGCGGCTCGCGGCGCGTTGGGGCTGGCACTTGTGGATTTACGCGCGCAAGAAGGCGGGAACGAAAGCAGTGTGAAGTTAATCGAGCGAGAACTCTAGAGGCGACGAACGGACTTGACGGATAAACGAAACATCTTGGTGACGGGCGGCGCGGGCTTCATCGGCTCGCATCTGGTCGAACGGCTGCTCGCGGAAAACTCCTGGCGCGTCACGGTCGTTGACGACTTCAACGATTTCTACGCGCCCGCGATTAAACGCGCGAACGTCGCGCCGCACCTCGAACGCGCCGACTACGAACTCGTCGAAGCGGACATCCGCGACCGCGCGGCGCTTGAGCGCGTGTTCGCCCGGGCGCGTTTCGATTGCGTCGTGCATCTGGCGGCGCGCGCGGGCGTGCGCCCGTCTCTGACCGAGCCGTTTCTCTACACGGAGACGAATATCACGGGCACGCTCAACCTGCTCGAAGCGGCGCGGCGGACGGGCGTGCGGCAGTTCGTCTTCGGCTCGTCCTCGTCCGTCTACGGCATCAACGCGAAAGTGCCTTTTGCGGAAGACGACCCCATCCGCCAAACCATCTCGCCTTACGCGGCGACGAAAGCGGCGGGCGAAATGCTCTGCCACACCTACGCGCATTTACATGACTTGCGCTGTGTGGCCTTGCGCTTCTTCACGGTCTACGGCGCGCGGCAGCGTCCCGATCTGGCGATTCACAAGTTTGCGAAATTGATCTCCGAAGGAAAGCCGATCCCGGTCTTCGGCGACGGCACGACCAGACGCGACTACACCTACATCGAAGACATCATCGCGGGCGTGCGCGCTTCAATCGACTACACGGCGAGCGACTACGAAGCGATCAACCTCGGCGAATCCCGCACCGTCGAACTGCGCGAACTGATTTCGCTCTTGGAGCGCGAACTCGGACGCCCCGCCGTCATCGAACGCCAACCCATGCAGCCCGGCGACGTGCCGCAGACCTACGCCGACATCTCCAAAGCGCGCCGCCTGCTCGGCTACAACCCGCAGACCCAGATCGAAGAAGGCATCCGCCGCTTCGTCCAATGGTTCAATAATGCAGAGGCTGGAGGTCAGAGGTCAGAGATCAGTTAAAACAAAAACTGTCTTCTCTCACCTCTCACCTCTGACCTCTGACCTCTGCTTTTATGAAAGAGCGTCTGTTGCAATATCTGGCGTGCCCTGCGTGCGAGGGCGAGTTGGCGTTGGCTTCCGTGGCTGCGCGGCAGGAAGTGCGCGAGTGGACGGAAATTTTGGAGGGAGAACTTGCGTGTGTGGCTTGTGCCCGAAAGTTTCCGGTGCGGCGGGGCGTGCCGCGTTTTGCGGACGCCAGCGAGATCGAGAGCGAGAAGGCGGCGACGGCTGAGAACTTCGGTTGGCAGTGGCAGCATTTCACGCAAAGGGATGAACGTTACGACGAGCAGTTTCGCGGCTGGATCGCGCCGGTCAAGCCCGAGTTCTTTCAAGACAAGCTCGTGCTTGAAGGCGGGTGCGGGAAGGGAAGGCACACGCAGTTGGCCGCCGCGTGGGGCGCGCGCGATGTGGTGGGCGTGGATTTGAGCGCGGCGGTCGAGACGGCTTATGCCGCCACGCGCGAGTTGCCGAACGCGCACGTCGTACAGGCGGACATCTACAAGTTGCCCTTGAAGCGGCGCGCGTTCGATTACGCTTTCTCCGTCGGCGTGCTGCATCACTTGCCCCGTCCGCGCGAGGGGTTCGTCGCGCTCTCGACGCGCGTGCGCGCGGGCGGCTACTTGTCGGCGTGGGTCTACGGCGCGGAGAACAACGAGTGGATCACGCGCTTCGTCTCCCCTTTGCGCGAACGCGTCACGTCGCGCATCAGCCGCCGCGCGCTCCTGCACCTGTCGAAAGTGCCGACGGCCGTGTTGTACGCCGCGACGAAACTCGTCTATGCGCCCTTGAACGCAAGCGCGCGCGGCGCGGCACTGGCGCGCCATTTGTTTTACAATGACTACCTGACATCAATCGCCCCGTTCGGCTGGCGCGAGCAGCACACCATCGTCTTCGATCACCTCGTCGCGCCGACGGCCTACTACATCTCGCGCGCGGAGTTTGCAGAGTGGTGGCAGGGCATCGGGGCGGAAGCGGTCGAGATCGGCTGGCACAATCAAAACAGTTGGCGCGGCTTGGGCCGCATCACGGCGGCGGAGACGAGAGACGAAAACCAAGATGGCGAGTGAAGTGAAGACGAGCGGGCTGCGCGCCTTGCCGCGCGAGATGCAGCAGCACACCTACGCGATCATGTACGAGGTTGAAGGCTCGCACTGGTGGTTCGCCGGGCGTCGCCGCATCCTCGAAAGCTTCGTCCGCTCAATCGTCGCTGATCTCAAACCGGAAGGACGCGCCCCGCGCATCCTCGACGTGGGTTGCGGCACGGGCGCGAACCTGGAGATGCTCGCGCAGTTTGGCGAAGCCGAAGGCGTCGATGTCTCGGAAGACGCGCTCGCCTTCTGCCGCGCGCGCGGCCTGCATGGAGTGAAACTCGGCGCGGCCGAACAGTTGCCATACCCGGACGCCTCTTTCGACCTCGCCTGCGCGCTCGATGTGGTCGAACATCTGGACGACGACCTCGGGGGCTTGCGTGAGATGCGGCGCGTGATCAGACCCGGCGGCCGCGCGCTGCTGTTCGTCCCGGCCTTCATGTGGCTGTGGGGCGTGCAGGACGACATCAGCCACCATCGTCGTCGTTACACGCTGCCGCAACTACGCGAGCGCGTCCGCGAGGCGGGCTTCGCGGTCGAGCGCGCGACTTACGCCAACCTCACGTTCTTCGCGCCCATCCTCGCCGGGCGTCTGTTGATGCGCGCGACGGGCGCGCGTCCGGCGTCGGAGAACAACATCAACGTGTCGGCCTTGAACGGACTGTTCGGCCGCCTCTTCGGCGCGGAGCGTTTCTGGCTCAAACGCGGGCTGAATTTTCCCTTCGGCGTCTCGGCCGTGTGCGTGGCGCGCAGAGTGGAGTAGTGGTGATGAGAGTTTACGAAGAAGAAGAGACTTTGAAGCGGCGGCGCGTTGACGTATCGCGCGGCGCGAATGCGGACGATGGCGACGACCGGACGCCGGACATCTCCGTCTTTCTGCCGGTCTATAACGAAGAGCCTAACCTGCGCCCGCTGCATGCGAAGATGACGGAAGCTCTGGCGACGCTCGGCCGCACTGCGGAAATCATCTACGTGGACGACGGCTCAAGCGACCGAAGCCTCGACGTGTTGCGCGAAATCGCGGCGAGCGACCCGCGCGTGCGCGTCATCGCCCTCCGGCGCAACTACGGGCAGACGGCGGCGATGAGCGCCGGGATAGATGCGGCGCGCGGGCGCGTGCTTATCCCGATGGACGCCGATCTGCAAAACGACCCGGCCGACATTAAGCGCCTGCTGGAGAAGTTGGACGAAGGCTACGACGTGGTTTCCGGCTGGCGCAAGAACCGGCAGGACAAGGCCATCACGCGCAAGTTCCCTTCGATGCTGGCGAACCGTCTCATCTCCTGGATCGGCGGCGTCCCCCTGCACGACTATGGCTGCTCTCTGAAAGCCTATCGCCGCGATTCGCTCGCCGACGTCAGGCTCTACGGCGAGATGCATCGCTTCATTCCGATCTACGCTTCGTGGGCGGGCGCGCGCGTCACCGAGATTCCCGTGGATCATCACGCGCGGACGATGGGCGTCTCGAAGTACGGCCTGTCGCGGACGCTCAAAGTCGTCTTCGATCTCGTCACGATCAAGTTCATGGCGTCTTACCAGACGAAGCCGATCTACGTCTTCGGCTCGTTCGGCATGCTGGCCTTCGCCATCTCATTCGTCGCCGGCCTCTACGCGCTCTTCCTCAAGCTCGTGCACAAGGCCGACTTCGTGCAGACGCCGCTGCCCATCCTCGCCATCGTCATGTTCGCCGTCGCCGTCCAGTTCTTCCTGATGGGACTGCTGGCCGAAATGCTCGTCCGCACCTATCACGAATCGCAAGCGAAGGCCATCTACGCCGTGCGCGAGCGAATAGGATTTGAACAGCCGTAAAACGTGAATCGTAAATCGTAAATAGAAAAAGTCTGTTCTTCTCTATTTACGATTTACGATTCACGATTTACTTTCTTCTTATGTGTGGAATCACCGGATGGGCATATATGGACGCGCGGACGCCGCACGAGGAGGGCGCGCGCGAGTTGTTGCGCTCGATGTGCGGGCGGATGACGCATCGGGGGCCGGATTCGGAAGGGTTGATGACCGAGACGGGCGTGGCGCTCGGCATGCGGCGGCTCGCCATTATCGATCTGGCGACGGGCGAGCAGCCCGCCTTGAGTGAAGACGGGCAGATCGCGGTCGTCTTAAACGGCGAGATTTATAACTACCGCGAGCTGCGCGAGCGTCTCGAAGATCGCGGCCACACGTTCCGCAGCGCGTCGGACACGGAAGTCTTGCCGCACCTCTACGAAGAATACGGCACGGGGATGCTCTCGCACCTGAACGGCATGTTCGCCTTCGCCCTGTGGGACGCGCGGCGGCGCAAACTCTTCATCGCGCGCGATCCGTTCGGCGAGAAGCCGCTCTACTGGGGCGTCTTCGAGGGGCGTCTCCTGTTTGCCTCCGAGCCGAAAGTGTTGCTCGCGCACCCTTCCGTTAAGACGCGTCTGAACCTCGACGCGCTTCGTCAATATCTCGCGTTCGATTACGTGCCCGCGCCGCTCTCGATCTACGTGGGTATCCAGAAACTCCCGGCCGCGCACGCGCTCACGCTCGAAGACGGACGCATTGAGGTGCGGCCTTACTGGCAACTCAGCTATCGCAAACCGGAACGCGTGCCGACGGAAGAAGAGGCCGCCGCGCGCGTCGAAGAACTGTTGGCCGATTCGGTGCGGATGCGTCTGGTGGCCGATGTGCCGCTCGGCGTGCTGTTGTCGGGCGGCGTGGATTCCTCGGCCATCGCCGCGCTCGCCGTGCGCGCCTCGCACGAGACGGTCAAGACCTTCTCGATCTCTTTCGCCGAAAAATCTTTCGACGAATCGTCCTACGCGCGCGGCGTCGCCGACTTCCTGCACACGGATCATCACGAGGAACGCCTCAACTCGAACCTCGCCGCAGACCTCATCGGCGAGATCGGTTCGTGGATGGACGAACCCTTGAGCGACCCTTCGCTCGTGCCGACTTACTTGCTCTCGCGCTTCACGCGCCAGCACGTGACGGTCGCGCTTGGCGGCGACGGCGGCGACGAAATCTTCGCGGGCTATCCGATGTATCCCGCGCATCGCGTCGCGCGCGTGTATGAACGCGTGCCGCGGGCGGCGCGCCGCCTCTTCGTCGAATCGGTCGTCAAACGCCTGCCCGTCAAGACCAAAAATCTCTCGCTCGACTACAAGGCGCGCCGCTTCGTCGAAGGCATGCGCTACAGCGACCCCGTCGAGCGGCATCACGTCTGGTTCGGTTCGTTTACGCCCGATGAGCAAGCCGCGTTGCTTACGCCCGGCGCGCGCGATGCGACCAGCACCGACATCTACGCGGGCGCGCGCGCCCTGCTCGACGAGTGCGATGCGGAGGAGCGGATCGAGCGGATGCAGTATCTCGACACGAAACTGTATCTGGCCGAAGACATCCTGACGAAAGTTGACCGCACGAGCATGGCCGTCTCGCTCGAAGTGCGCGCGCCGTTTCTCGACCGCCGCCTCGTCGAATACGCCGCCTCGCTGCCGCTCGAATACAAACTGCGCGGCCAGACGACGAAGTACATCTTGAAGCGCGCGATGGGGCCGCACCTGCCCGCGTTCGTCACGCGGCGCGGCAAGAAGGGCTTCGGCGTGCCCGTCGCCGAATGGCTCAAAGGCCGCCTGCGTCCGCTCGCGCGCGATCTCTTGTCGCCCGCGCGTCTCAGCCGTCACGGCCTGTTCGACCCGGCTTACGTCGCGCGTCTTCAGGACGAGCACGAACGCGGCGCGGCCAACCACCGCAAACTTCTCTGGACGCTGCTCATCTTCGAACTCTGGCACGAGAGCTTCATCGAGACGCCCCGCCGCATGAACGCAGAGGTCAAAGAGCAGAAGTCAGAGGTTAGAGGTTAGAGGTCGGAAGTTAGAAGTCGGAAGTTACAAGTCGGGCTTAGTCTGCAATCGACGCGTGCGCGAGCCGGTAAGTCTTTCACTAACCTCTGACCTCTAACCTCTGACCTCTCCTTTTATGATTGAGCTTGAAGAGGCATACGAAAGTCTCGCGGCTTGGTGTCGTGCGCGCGGGTGGGCGGGGCACGATCCGTTCGACGGGTTGAATAGTCGTCTGTTTCGGGCGACGCCGCTCGTGAAGTCGCGCGTGGCGCGGCTTGTGTGGACGCAAGCGTTCAAGCGCGCGCCCGTGAATTTGCGTGCGCTGGCGCGTGTGCCTGCGGGGAGGAACGCGAAGGGCACGGCGCTCTTTGCGCTCGCCGCGCTTTCGCGTTTTCGCGCGACGGGCAAGAGTGAGTACGAGCGGGAAGCGCGCGAGTTGTTGGAAGCGTTGCTGGCCGCGCGCATCGAGGGCGCAGGAGACGGCGCGGCGTGGGGCTACAATTTCGACTGGCAGGGGCGCGCGTTCTTCGCGCCGCAGGGCACGCCGACCATCGTGCCGACGGCGTTTGCCGCGCGTGCGCTCGTCGAAGCGTGGCATGCCTTCGGGGATGAGAGATACCTCGGCGCGGCGCGCGGCGCGTGCGAGTTTATCTTGCGCGATCTCCATCGCAGCAGCGAGACGGCGGACGAAGTTTGTTTCAGCTACACGCCGCTCGACCGGACGTGCGTCTATAACGCGAGTTTGCTGGCGGGCGAGGTGCTGGCGTCGGTGGGGGCGGAGACCGGCGAGCCGGAGTTGTTGAAGACGGCGGAGCGTGCGGCGCGTTACGTCGTCGGCAGGCAGCAAGCGTCGGGCGCTTGGGGCTATGGCGCGGCCGATTTTCAAACGTGGGCCGACAACTTTCACACGGCGTTCGTCCTTACGTCGCTGAAGCGCATCATGGAGGCGTGCGGCGGAGAGGCGCGTGTGGAGTTTGCCGGGTCGCTCAGGCGCGGCTGCGAGTTTTGGCGCGAACACTTCTTCCTTGCCGACGGTTGGCCGAAATACTACCATGACAACCCATACCCGGCGGACGCACATTCAAGCGGCGCGGCCACAGTCGCCCTCTGCGAACTGAGAGACACGATGCCGGGCGCACAGGCGCTCGCCCGGCGCGTCACGAGTTGGACGCTTCGTCATTTGCGCGACCGGCGGCGCGGCTTCTTCTACTACCAGCGGCGACGCTTCTACACCATCCGCACGCCCTACATGCGCTGGACGCAGGCGTGGATGTTGTACGCGCTGGCAAGATTGTTGGAAGAAAGGGGACAGGGGTAAAGGGGAAAGGTTAAAGGGTAGAGCCGTCAATTTCCTTTTCCCTTTACCCCTTCCCCTTTGCCCTAACATCTTGCGTATCTGGATCGATCTGGCGAACTCGCCGCACGTGCCGTTCTTCGTGGCGCTCGCGGCGGAGTTTCGGGCGCGCGGGCACGACTTGGAGGTGACGGCGCGCGCGTTTGCGCAGACGGTCGAGTTGGCCGTCAGTGCGAATCTGGAGCCCGTGGTGATCGGCGGCCACGGCGGGCGCGAGTTGAAGGGGAAGGCGGGCAACTTGTTCGCACGCGCGCGCGCGCTGAGGAGTTGGGCGCGCACGCGTCCGCGCTTCGACTTGGCCGTGAGTCATAACTCTTACTCGCAGATCGTGGCCGCGCGCTCGCTTCGACTATGCAGCGTGACGCTGATGGATTACGAACACCAGCCCGCGAATCATCTGGCGTTCCGGCTGGCCTCGCGCGTCGTCGTGCCGCGCGCTTTCCCTGACGCGGCGCTCAAGCGTTTCGGCGCGCACGCGCGCAAGGTCAGGCGCTACGACGGTTTCAAAGAGGACGTGTATCTGGCTGACTGGCAACCGGCGGAGGGCGCGTTTGAAAATATGTGCGCGTCGCTCGGCGTCGGCGTCGGGCACGTGCTCTGCGTGGTGCGCCCGCCAGCGCGCGATGCGCTCTATCATCGTTTCGACAACGAACTGTTCGACGCGCTCGTCGAACACTTGTGCGCCGAAGACGCGGCACGCATCGTCCTGCTCGCGCGCACCGACGCGCAACGCGAGGAGTTCGACGCCAGACATCGCAGCGAGAATGTGCTCATGCCGCGCGCGGCGCTCGACGGTGCGACGCTCATCGCGGCGGCCGATCTGGTGGTCAGCGCGGGCGGGACGATGAACCGCGAGGCCGCCGCGCTCGGCGTGCCCGCCGCGACCGTCTACGCCGGAGAGTGGGCGGCCGTCGATGAAGAACTCGTCCGCCAAGGTCGCCTCACGCGCATCCGCACGCGCGCGGACATCGACGCTCTAGCGGTCGTCAAAAAAGACCGTGCCCACGCGCGTCGCGCCCACGGCGTCCGCGCCCAAGTGGCGGAAATGATCTTGGAGTGAACGGTAAATGGTAAATGGTGAATAGACGGAGGCGCGGCTTTCACCATTCACCATTTACCATTTACCAAATTATATGAGGGCTGAGCGAGTCGAGAAGTTGAGGGTGGAGGCCAGCGCGGTGCGTGCGGAGGGGCGCGCGCCGCAGTGGGTGCTGCCCGCGGTGAAGGTCGCGCTCGTCTTGGCCGATGCCGTGTTGGCGGTCGTCTCGTTTCTGGCGGCGTTCTATCTGCGTGAGGGCGAACACATCGTCGCCGATTGGGACGCGGCGTGGCGCATCCACTGGAGCGCGGAGTTTGCGCCTTACGCCGCCGTGCTGCTGTTCGTCGTGCCGGTGCGCGTGCTCGCACATGCTTATTACGACCTCTACAAACTGCGCGGCGAGTTTTCTTACGTGGACGATCTGTTGCGCGTCTTCAAGGCCGTGGCCGTGGCGTCGCTGTTGATCGTGGCCGTGGCGTTTCTGTATCGCGGCGGGAAGACCTTCAGCGCGTTCTCTTATTCGCGCGCCGTCTTCGTGCTCGATTTCGCGTTTGCGCTCACGGCGTTCGGCCTGCTGCGCCTCGGCGTGCGCGGGGCACAGGCGGCCGTCAGGCGCGGCGGCGTCAACTTGATCCCGACGCTCGTGGTCGGGCGCGGCGCGGAAGCGAGCTTGTGCATCCGCGAGATGCGTGAGCGGCCGGAGTTGGGTTATCGAGTGATCGGCGTGGTCGAGACGGGCGCGATTGATAAGAGCGTGCCGGAGACTTTCGAGGGCGTGCCGGTCGTCGCCTCGGTGAAAGATTTGGCCGAGACGATCCGCGAGACGGCGGCCAACGAAGTGATCGTCGCGGACGCGAGCGTCTCCGGCGACTTGTTGTTCGACGTGATGATCAGGGTGGGCCGGAGGCGCGGCGTCGAGTTTCGCATCGCGCCGAGTTTGTTCAACTGCCTGCCGCGCAAAACCGAGATCGATCAGATCGGCGCGATGCCGATGATCCAACTTTTCCGCGAGCCGCTATCGAGCACGGCGCGCGTGGTCAAACGCGGCATGGACATCCTCGTCGCCTCGCTGGCCCTCGCCGTGCTCGCGCCGCTGTGGCTCATCATCGCCGCGCTCATCAAACTGGATTCGCCGGGCGGCGTCTTCTACAAACAGGAGCGCGTCGGGATGGACGGGCGCATCTTTCTCTTTCTCAAATTCCGCACGATGCAGACGGGCGCGGACGACGCGGTGCACCGCGATTATCAACGCAAGTTCATCGCCGGACAGGCCGAGACGAATCTGGGCGACGCCGTGAGACCCGTCTACAAACTGCGCACAGACCCGCGCGTGACGCGCGTGGGGCGCGTGCTCAGGCGTCTCAGCTTGGACGAGTTGCCGCAGTTGTTGAACGTGCTCAGAGGCGACATGAGCGTGGTCGGCCCGCGCCCGCCCATCCCTTACGAAGTCGAGGCTTACGAGTTGTGGCATCGCAAGCGGCTCGACATGAAGCCGGGGCTGACCGGCTTGTGGCAAGTGTCGGGGCGCAATCGTCTCTCGTTTGAAGAGATGGTGCGGCTCGATCTGTTCTACATCGAAAACTGGTCGCTGCTCTTGGACATCAAGATCATCCTGCGCACGCTGCCCGTCATGCTGCGCGGCGACAACGCCTATTAGCGCGTCGCCGCACGCGCCCGCACGTCTTCTCCTAGCGTTTCATTGTTCCAAGTTCAACTGTGATATTTCGTCGTCTCAGGTTTATCCGCGCGATTACGGCGCGCGAGTGGCTGGCGCTCTTCCTGTGCGGCGCGGGTCTCGGCCTGTCGGTGGCGTGGCTGCAACGGACGTTCCAACTTGAACCGCGCGTCGTGCGGCTCGTCTTGTTGGTCTTGGCTGTGGTTTTATTGTTGCTGTTCGCGTTTCTTTTGGTCGCGTATGTGAGAGAGTTGCGTCGAGCGGAGGATGAATGGGCGGGGCGCGACGAAGAGGACGCCGACTAAAGAGGGACACGACCGACGCTATGGATTTTTCCGCAACACGCGCGACTGCCGTGGAGGCGCAAGGCACGACGACGGAGACGGCCGCGCAGCCGCGCGCTCTCATCTCTTGGGTGGAGCGTGCGCTCGCCGCCGCGTTGTTTCTACTGGCCTTCGCCGCGCCCCATTCGATTGCGGGGACGCAGATCGCTTGGGGCACGGGGTTGTTTCTGTGGGTGGTGCGCTTCGCTTTGCGTCCGCGCCCGCGCACGTTTCGCACGCCGGTCGATTACGCGCTCGTCGGCTTCTTCATCCTCACTTTCATCTCGGCGCTCGCCTCTTACGACCCCGACGTGAGCATCGGCAAATTGCGCGCGGCCAGTCTCTTCACCATCGTCTATCTCGTGGCCGAAAACGTCACGACGCGGCGCGCGGTTCGTCTCTTGACGTTTACGCTCGTCGCCTCGTGCATGTTGAACGTCGTCTACACGTTCGGCCAGCGCGCCGTGGGGCGCGGCGTGAAGTTAAACGCACTCGGCGCGGACAGCCCCTTGCGCGCGGCGGGCGCGGCCGAAGGCGACACGCTGCTCAGAATCGACGGCGCGCCCTTGAACTCGCCCGCCGAATTGGCGCGCGCGCTCGCCACGAACGAGACGGGCGGGACGAAGGCGCGCGTGCTCGTCTACCGGCGCGAATGGGTGTTCGAGATGGAAGTCGCGCGCGGGGCGTTGCTCGCGGGCGAGACGCCGGAAGCGCGCCTCGGCTTGAACGCTTGGACGCGCGGGCGCGATGAGCGCGCCACCGGTTTTTACGGCCACTACACGACCTACGCGGAAGTGTTGCAACTCGTCGGCTCGCTCATCGCCGGGCTGCTCATCGCGCTCGGCCGGAAGCGTTCGTGGGGCGCGGCGCTTAGTTCGCGTTCGGGGCTGTTGCTCGCCACGGCGCTCGCGGGACTCGGCGGCGCACTGCTGTTGACGGTGACGCGCGCTTCTTGGCTCTCGTTTCTGCTCTCAATCATCGTGATGGCTCTGGTGGGACTGGCTAGCAGGCGCGCGACGCTCGCCGTTGCGCTCGGCGTGCTGCTCGTCGTCCCCTTGGGGCTGTACGTGTTGCAGCAGAAACGCGGCGTGGGATTTTTCGACCGGCGCGACGGCTCGATCTCCTGGCGCACGACCGTCTACCGTGAGGGCTTCGAGTTGTTCGCGCGCGAGCCGCGCCACGTGCTCGTCGGCGTCGGGATGGATTCGCTCAAGCGCCACTGGCGCGAGTGGGGACTGTTCGACCGCGGGCGTCTGCCCGTCGGCCACATGCACTCGACGCCGCTGCAAATCGCGCTTGAGCGCGGACTGCCCGCGCTGCTGCTCTGGCTCGCGGTCGTCTTTATTTACGCGCGCATGTTGTGGCGGCTGTGGCGCGACGTGGGGCTTACGGATTGGCGCGAGCGTGGACTCGTGCTCGGCGCGCTCGGCGGCCTCGTCGGTTTCTTCGCGAGCGGGCTGGTGCATTACAACTTGGGCGACTCGGAAGTGGTGATGGTCTTCTATCTCATCATGGGACTCACGCTCGCGCTGGAGAGACTCGCGCGCGAAAGCGCGAACGCGGAAGAAGCGAAATAAGGCATCAACCTACTCGGCTCACCCATCACGGCGTTACCGCCCGAACCGTAAAACAGATGCCGCCCCACTTTGGTTAACCGGCAAAACAGAAGGTTTTAACGATACGGCTCGCGCCGGGCAGATACTTGTTAACGTCAGTTTGTCGTTGCGTGCTTTAGAGTCGCGATGCAGCGGAGCGTATGGCCGCGTCGAGATCGTCCCAGAGGTCGTCGGCGTCCTCGATACCGACGCTGAGTCGTAGAAGCGAAGGCGGAAGATGTCCCTGTCCGGGAATCGCGGCTCTCCGTTCCATCGTCGATTCCACCGCTCCGAGACTGGTGGCATGGCGGATGAGCCTCACGTTTCGGCAGACGCCGTCGGCCAATTCAGCCCCGCCGCGCAGGTCGAATGAAATGATCGTTCCGAAGCCCTTGAGCATGCGCCTGGCGGTAGCGTGCGTCGGATGTGAAGGCAAGCCCGGATACCGGACGCGTGCGACCAGCGTGTGATTCTCAAGCCGCTCGGCGAGCATCATGGCCGTCTGCTGTGCTCGTTGTAAGCGAAGCGCGAGAGTTCTCGCGCCGCGGACGGCGAGATAGGCTTCGAGCGTGCCCGGCGTCGCGCCGTTCAACTCGCGAGACTTCCTGAGAGCGTGCCGGAGCGCATCGTCTTTCGTCGTGGCGACCCCGGCCAATAAGTCGGAGTGGCCGCCGATGAACTTGGTTGCCGATTGCAGAGACACCGTCGCGCCGAAGTCGAGCGGCTGCTGATTCAAAGGCGTGGCGAAGGTGTTGTCCACGGCGATGATCGCTCCGGGCTTGCGCGGCGCGGCGCAGATAGCCTCTAGGTCAGCCACGGTCAGCAGTGGGTTCGAGGGTGATTCAAGCCAGAGCAGGTCGGCAACATTGCAAGCGCGAATCCAGCCGTTCGTATCGTCCACCGCCACACGCTCGACCGACCAACGCCCTCTTTCCGCGCCCGCCGCTGCCAGCCCCACGACGGCCTGATAGCAATCATCCGGTAACGCCACGACAGCACCGGCCGCGAGTTGGTCGAACACAGAGGCGATGGCGGCCATGCCGGAGGCGAACGCCACGGCCTTGCCGGACTCCAGCCCGCCGACGACTTCTTCGAGCGCTTCCCACGTCGGAGTACCGGCATCGCGCGAATACTCGCGCCCGCTCCCGATGATGAAGTTCGACGCAGGGACGAGCGGCACGTTCAGCGGAGCGCCGGGTTCGGACGAGCGACCTGCCGAGACGAGCCACGATTCCGGTTTGAGTCCGGACGGGTGCTTCTCCATTCTCTCCCATACCTCCAGATAGCTTATTCCCCAACACAACTCTTTTGTGGAATCGTGAGCCGGCCGCCATCACAGCTTCGGCCGCCTTGCGGGTAAGTCAAGTATATGTATGTCCAAAATAAGAACCGGGTGCGACAACATGACGCAATGAAAAGTGGCGCAACGAAAAGCGACGCAATGAACAGCGGGCGCAGGCGTTGATGCCCGCGCCCGCTGTTCATTTAGCGCCCTCGCCGGCGTTTAGCTCGCCGACGCCATCAGGGGCTTCTGCTGTCGCTTCTCCTCTTCGATCAGCGCGCCGAGTTCTTCCAGTTGCTCGCGGCTTAAAACTTCGCGCGCGCCCTTGAACATCTCGCCTTCTTCTTCCTCGACGTGATGTTCGACGTTCTCCTTGAGCACTTTCAACTTCGCCGTCCAAATTTCGCTGCCCACCTCCATCGCGTCCAATTCGCCGAGCAGACGCTTGACGACGTGGTGCTCCTGAATGCCCTCCAGAGTGATCTCGCGCGTCTCCTCGGCCTTCTTGAGCACGGGGTAGAAGATCTTCTCTTCGACGTGCGCGTGCAGGTCTAACTCCAGTTTCAACTGCGTGAACAACTCTTCGCGCGTCTTTTCGGCGCGTTCGGTCGTGGCTTCGAGTTTCTCAAAAATACCGGACACCTTCTCGTGATCGGTTTTTAACAATGTGATTGCGTCCATCTTTCGTCCTCCCTGTGTGATGTAGCCCGGATGTTTGCACGCTTACAGTACGCGAGGGGCGTTCCTCAGACTGTTCAGTCAAGGCGAGTGCCAGAAGCAGCGGCAGCAGTTATACGGGAGGCAATCAAATTAAGGGCGCGGGCACAGTCATGCCCTTTCCTTGACTCTCTTTGCACGCGCCTTTATCATGTCAGTTTTCGGCTACAGCCCGTGGCCGCGTCTGAGAGAATCATGTTTGAGTCTTTATCCGACAAACTGAAGCGCACGCTCAAAAATCTGCGCGGCGAAGGCGTGTTGACGCCGGAGCACGTGGATGCGGCGCTGCGCGAAATCCGTCTGGCGCTGCTGGAAGCGGACGTTAATTACAAGGTCGCCAAAGAGTTCATCGCCGCGATCAAGGAGAAGGCCGAAGGGCAGCAGGTCTGGCAGGAACTCAAGCCTTCGGAGCAGGTCGTCAAGATCGTCTACGACGAACTCGTCGAACTGATGGGCGGCCAGTCTTCGCGGCTCGTCTTTACGAAGGCGTTGCCGAACGTCGTCATGATCGTCGGCCTGCAAGGTTCGGGCAAGACGACCTCGACGGGCAAGATCGCGCTCTGGCTCGCGAAGAATCAGGAGCGGAAGCCTTTGCTCGTTTCGACGGACGTGAACCGCCCGGCGGCGCGCGAGCAGTTGAAAGTGATCGCGAAGGCGACGGGGCAGTCGATCTTCGAGATGCCGCAGTCGAACAATCCGGTGGAACTGGCGCGCGAGGCTTACCGGCACGCGCGCGAGACGGGCTTCGACACGCTGCTCATCGACACGGCGGGTCGCCTGCACATCGACGCGGAGTTGATGGACGAGTTGAAGCAGATCAAGGCCGAGACGCAGCCGGTCGAGATTTTGTTCGTGGCCGACGCGATGACGGGTCAGGATGCCGTGCGTTCGGGCGAACAGTTTCACGCGCAGGTCGGCATCACGGGCGTCGTCTTGACGAAGATGGACGGCGACGCGCGCGGCGGCGCGGCGCTCTCGATCAAGCAGGTGACGGGGCAGCCCGTGAAGTTCGTCGGCGTCGGCGAGAAGTACGACGCGCTCGAACCGTTCTATCCCGACCGCATCGCGCAACGCATCCTCGGGATGGGCGACGTGCTTTCGCTGATCGAGCAGGTGCAATCGCAGGTTGACCAGTCGGAAGCCGAAGCGCAGTTGAAGAAACTGCAAAAGAACGAGTTTACGCTCGACGATTTTCGCAGCCAGCTCAGGCAGGTGAAAAAGCTCGGCTCGTTCTCGAAGATCATGAAACTCTTGCCCGACCAGTTGCTCGGCGGCATGGGCATGCCGGACTTGAACGAAGAACAGTCGGCGCAGATGGAAAAGGAACTCAAACGCACCGAGGCGATCATCGACTCGATGACGCGCGAGGAGCGCAGCGATCATCGCATCCTGAACGCGAGCCGTCGCCGCCGCATCGCGCGCGGCGCGGGCGTCAACGTCTCGGAAGTGAACCAGTTGATCAAGCAGTACGTCGAGATGCGCGGGATGATGAAGCAGCTTTCCGGCGCGGGACTGTTCGGCGGTGGCGGCGGCGGCATGAAAGGCCGCATGATGCGACGCCTCGGCGGCATGATGGGCATGCCCGACATGAGCGGTTTGATGGGCGGCGGCGGCGAAGGCGCGGACGGCGGTATGAACCTGCCTGCGCTTCCCCCCGGCGTCGGCGCGGGCGGCAACGGGCGCAAAAAGCTGCGCAAGAAACCGCGACACAAGAAACGAAAGTAAAACAGAGGTCAGAGGTCAGAGGTTAGTAGAAGACAGTTGTTACTAACCTCTAGCCTCTAACCTCTTTCACCGGAGGATACAGAGAGTGTTAGCAATCAGATTGATGCGCATGGGCGCGAAGAAAAGCCCGTCGTATCGCGTGGTCGTCAAAGAGAAATTGTCGAAGCGCGACGGGGCGTACCTCGAAAACGTCGGCACTTACAACCCCACGCGCAACCCGGCGGAAGTGAAACTCAACCTTGAGCGCATCACTTACTGGATCGAGCGCGGCGCGCAGCCGACCGATACCGTGCGCCAGTTGATCAAGAGCCAGTCGAAGGCGCAAGAAGTTTAGTCGAAAGTTCCAAGTCTCAAGTCCTCAAGTCTAACAACCTATTTTGACTTGAGACTTCGGGACTTGGGGCTTGGGACTGTTTATGAGAGACACCGTCGAAATGCTCGTGAAGGCTCTGGTGGACGACGCCGATGCGGTGGACGTGCGCGAAGAGTTAGGGCGCGACCAGCGGAGCGTGATCATCGAGGTGCGCGTTGCGCCCGGCGACATGGGCAAGTTGATCGGCCGGCAGGGGCGGACGGTGCGCGCGCTGCGTTCGCTGTTTCATGCGGTGAGTTTGAAGCAGGGACGGCGCTACATCTTAGAGATCGTGGAATGAGCGAGGCGGCACGCAGCGACGACGCGCCGGGCGGCCTTGAGCCGGGCGGTGACGACTTGGAGTTGATCGCCGTGGCGCGCATCGTCAAGGTGCGCGGGATACGCGGCGAGGTGGCCGCCGACTTGTTGACCGATTTCCCCGAACGCTTTGAAGGACTCGAAGAACTCGTCTCGGTAGACGCCACGGGCGCGCGCCAGACGCTCGCGCTCGAAGACAGTTGGCTGCACGGCGGGCGCGTCATCCTGAAGTTCGCGGGGTATGAAACGCCGGAAGCGGCGCAGGCGCTCGTCGGGCGCGAACTCGCCGTGCCGGAGACGGATGCGGTCGAACTCGAAGAAGACGAGTTTTACGATTGGCAGCTCGTCGATTGCCGGGTGGAGACGATTGAAGGGCGAGACATCGGGCGCGTCGCGGAGGTGTTGCACACGGGCGCGGCTCCCGTCCTTGTCGTCAG
Source organism: Pyrinomonadaceae bacterium (assembly GCA_036387235.1). Lineage (GTDB taxonomy): Bacteria > Acidobacteriota > Blastocatellia > Pyrinomonadales > Pyrinomonadaceae > JAIVJZ01. Next base: position 200,873 of record DASVUD010000028.1, on the reverse strand, counting down.
GGAAGGAACGCGCGAACACCTGATCCCGCTCGCCGCGAGCATCTGCGTGGAGATCGACACGCAGGCGAAATTGATCCGCGTCGATCCGCCGGAAGGACTCATTGAAATTTAGAGGTTAGAGGTCAGAGGTCAGAGGTTAGTTCGTAAGTTTTACTGACCTCTGACCTCTGACCTCTGACCTCTGCCATGTTGCTGATTGACATCATCACGATCTTCCCGGACTACTTCGGCGCGTCGTTCGATTACGGGATCGTGCGCAGAGCGCGGGCAGCCGGACTCTGCGAGATCAACGCGCACGATTTGCGCGCGTGGACGGCCGACAAGCATCGCATGGTTGACGACCGGCCGTTCGGCGGCGGCGACGGGATGGTCTTGAAGCCCGAACCGATCTTTGCAGCCGTGGAATCTTTGACGGGCGCGAGCGCGGCTGTTGAATTAGAGGGCACGGGCGTGCGCGTCGTCTTGTTGTCGCCGCAAGGTCGAGTCTTCGATCAAAGTGTGGCGGCGGAGTTGGCGGGCGCGAAACATCTCGTGCTCATCTGCGGTCGTTACGAAGGCGTGGACGAGCGCGTGGTTGAAGCGCTGGCAACGGACGAAATCTCCATCGGCGATTACGTTCTGTCGGGCGGCGAACCGGCGGCGGCCGTCGTGGTGGATTCGGTCGTGCGACTGATACCGGGCGCGTTGGGGAGCGAGACTTCGGCGGCGAACGATTCCTTCTCCGAAGGCTTGCTCGACCACCCGCACTACACGCGCCCGCCTGAGTTTCGCGGCCGGCGCGTGCCGGATGTTTTGCTCGGCGGCCACCACGCCGAGATCGCGCGTTGGCGCAGGCAACAGGCGCTCTTGAAGACGCGTCGCAATCGCCCGGATTTGTTGGAGCGCGCCCCCCTGACGGAGGCCGAACGCGCTTGGCTGGCTGAGATGAGCGAGCCGGAAAATTTTACTGACGAGGAGCGAGGTCGGGATTAAACTTCCTGTCTTTAACTTGTCACTTGTCACTTGTCACTTTTTCATAGTTTGGAGTATGAGCCATGAACCGTTTAGATGCTGTCGAACAAACTCAGATGACTAAGACCATCCCGGATTTTCAACCGGGAGACACGGTGCGCGTTCACGTGCGCGTGAAAGAATCGGAGACGAAAGAGCGTTTGCAGGTCTTTGAAGGACTCGTCATCGCGCGCAAGGGCGGCGGCGTGCGCGAGACGATCACGGTGCGCAAGACCAGTTTCGGCGTCGGCGTCGAACGCATCTTCCCGTTGCATGCGACCATCGTGAAGGACATCGAAGTGGTCAAACGCGGCCGCGTGCGTCGCGCCAAGCTTTATTACCTGCGCAACCTGCGCGGTAAGGCCGCACGCATCCGCGAGCGCGACACGCGCACCACGGCCACGACCGCACAAGCACACGCCGCCTCCAAGACCAAAGCCTAAGGAAGTGACGAGTGACAAGTGACAAGTTAAAGACCAAGATGCTTTGACTCGTCACTCGTCACTCGTCACTGTCGTTTCTATGGTTCGTCAAAAACGCGTCTCGGAGATTTGCACGGCGTTTGAGGACGAGGCGCGCGCCTGCGGCCACCGGATGGTGGCGGGCTTGGACGAGGTGGGGCGCGGGGCGCTCGCGGGGCCGGTGGTCGCCGCCGCCGTCATTCTCGACCCGGACGCGCCGCTGCCCGAAGGCTTGGACGACTCGAAGAAACTGACGCCCGCCGCGCGCGAACGCATCGCCGAAGAACTGAAACAAACGGCGCTCTGCTACGGTGTCGGCCTCATCCCGCCCGAAGAGATCGACCGCACCAACATCCTCGTCGCCACGCGCCGCGCCATGTGCCGCGCGCTCGGCGAACTCAAACCCTGCGCCGACTTCCTTCTCATCGACGCGCTGCAACTGCGCGAAGTCCAACTGCCGCAACGCGCCATCATTCGCGGCGATTCCGTCTCCGCTTCCATCGCCGCCGCCTCCGTCATCGCCAAGACCTACCGCGACGCGCTGATGCGCGACTACCATCAACTCTACCCCGAATACAATTTCGCCGCGCACGTCGGCTACGGCACGCGCGCGCACCTCGAAGCCCTCCGCACGCACGGCGCTTGCCCCATCCACCGGCGCAGCTTTCGCGGCGTCCTGCAACCGGTGGAAGACGAGAATTCTTAAATGCTGATAGTTTCCGCTTTGCCTTTAACGAGCGTGGGAAGGGTGGAAAGGATACGCGGAACGGGCGGTCGCAGATCGGCTAAACGATTGGAAGCGGCGCGCAAGACCAAAACCGCGATATTGAACTGAGAGAGGTTCTGTTGAAAGGCGAGATTGCTATCGACAGTCAGAAAAACATCGAATTCAACTTCGGCGAATTTCAATAGCTCGCCGTTCTTTTTCGCCGCCCAACCCATCTGCGGCACGGTTTTCACTTCATGCCATACGAGTTCTGCGGCGAGCCGCCGGTCGATACATTCATCTAACAATAACCTCACGTCAACTCACCATCTTGACGATCTGTGCTTCGGCTTCTTCAAGAAACGTGATGACTTGTTCTCTGGTTACGGTGGGGAAACCTTCGAGGAAGTCGTCAATTGAGTCGCCGCCTTTCAGATAGTCCAGCAAAGTTTGCACAGGCACTCGCGTTCCCGCGAAGACGGGCGTGCCGCTGAGCACGTCCGGAGAAATGGTGATGATCTGTTTGTGCATGGCTCATGGTAATCAGAGATAGTCTGCGAGATCAAGATTGTGCGGGACGCAGGGCGCGGCCTGCTTTTCGCGGGCGCGAGGTTGGGTTAAACTCGCGCGCGCACTTTTACCCTCCTCGAAACTTCGCGCAGTGTGAACGGGAGCGCCGGACTGCTTGCACATCGCCATTGACGCACACTCCATCGGTTCGGGGTTGGCGGGCGTCGAAACTTACATCACGAATTTGATCGAGGCTCTGGCCGCGCGCGGCGAGTCGAACCGTTACACGCTCTACGTGACGCGCGGGCGCGGCGGCGCGGATCGCTTCGAGGGGCGCTGGCCTCACGTCGCGGTGCGCCGGACTCTACCGCAGACGCCTTTCATACGCATCCCCTACAGCTTGCCCGTGGAACTGCGCCGCCACCGGGCCGACTTGCTCCACGTGCAATTCACCGCGCCGCCGCTCGCGCCCTGCCCGGTCGTCGCCACCATCCACGACCTTTCGTTCGAGCATCTGCCGGAGACTTTCAAACGACGCAGTTGGATGCAACTGCGCCTCACCGTCCGCCGCACGGCGCGCACGGCCGCGCACATCATCACCTCTTCCGAGTTTTCGCGCCGCGATTTGATCGAGACTTACAACCTCGCGCCCGAACGCGTCACGGTCGCGCTCGCGGCCGCCGCGCCGCACTTTCGCCCCGCGACGGCGGAGGCCGTGGCCGAGGTGCGGCGGCGTTACGACATCGCGGGCGACTACGTGCTCGCCGTCGGCTCGATTCAGCCGCGCAAGAATCTCGTCCGTCTGGTGCGCGCTTACTCGGACTTGCGCCGCCGCCGTTCCCACGATAAGCTGCCACAACTTGTCCTCGTGGGAAAACGCGCGTGGCTGTATGGCGAGACGCTGCGCGCCGTGGAACGCTCCGGCCTCGCCTCAAACGTGCTCTTTACAGGCTACGTGCCCGAAGGCGACTTGCCCGCGCTCTACACGGGCGCGCTCTGCTTCGTCTATCCTTCTTACTTCGAGGGGTTCGGGCTGCCGCCGCTCGAAGCCATGCAGTGCGGCGCGGCCGTCGTCGCGGGCGACCGGACGAGTTTGCCCGAAGTGGTCGGCGACGCGGGGCTTTTGGTCAACCCCTTCGACGAAGACGCCATCGGCGCGGCCATCGCCCGCCTCATCGACGACGAGCACTTGCGCGCCGAACTCAAACGACGCGGCCAAGCGCGCGCCGCCCGTTTCAGTTGGGCTGAGACCGCGCGCAGGACTTTGCAGGTCTACGAACAAGCGACGAAGGAGAAAGGATGAAGGACTAGTAAATCGTGAATCGTCAATCGTAAATAGAGAAAGACAGTTTTAAATCTATTGACGATTCACGATTGACGATTCACGGCGCTTCTTTCATCGTTCGACAGAATGCGGATAGCGATTCTAGGAACACGGGGCGTGCCCGCGAGCTATGGGGGCTTTGAGACTTTCGCCGAACAACTCTCGACGCGCCTCGTCGCGCGCGGCCATCACGTGACGGTCTATTGCCGCTCGCACTACGTCAGCCCGCGCCAACTCGAATACAAGGGCGTCCACTTGAAAGTCCTGCCCACCTTTCGTCACAAGTATTTCGATACCATCGTCCACACTTTTCTCTCCGCGCTTCATTCGACGACCGCGCGCTACGACGCCGCGCTCATCTGCAACGCCGCCAACGCGCCGTTCGCGCCCATCGTGCGCCTGGCGGGCACGGCCGTCGCCATCAACGTGGACGGCCTCGAACACAAACGCCGCAAGTGGAACCGGCTCGCGCGTCGCTACTATCTGATCGCCGAACGGCTCTCGACCGTCCTGCCGAACGAGACGGTGACGGACGCGCGCGTCATCCAAGACTATTACATGGCGCGCTACAATCATCCGACGACCATGATCGCTTACGGCGCGGAGGTCGAGCGCATCCCCGACCGCATGGCCGTGCGGCAGTGGGGCATCGAGCCGAATCGTTACGTCCTCTACGTCTCGCGCTTAGAGCCGGAGAACAACGCGCGCCTCGTCATCGAAGCCTTCAAGCGCGTGCGCACTTCGCACAAGCTCGTCATCGTCGGCGACGCGCCTTACGCGCACGAGTACATCGAAGAGTTGCGCGCCTCCGCCGGACGCGACCGCCGCATCGTCTTCACGAGCTTCGTCTTCGGCGACGCCTATCGCGCGCTGCAACAGAACGCTTATTGCTACGTCCATGCCACGGAAGTCGGCGGCACGCACCCGGCGCTCCTCGAAGCGATGGGCTACGGCAACTGCGTGCTCACGCTCGCCACGCCGGAAAACATCGAAGCCGTCGGCGAAGCCGGCATTCCTTACACGGACGAGAAAGACCTCGAAGAGAAACTGCAACGCGTGCTGCGCGACGGCTCGCTCGTCAACTCGTATCGACAGCGCGCGCAAAAGCGCGTGCGCGAGCACTACGACTGGGAGCGCATCGTCGACCGCTACGAAAACCTCTTCGCGCAGATGGCCGGTCGCCCGCCCATCCACGAGACGGGGTTCGCCGCACAGCCGGAGACTTTGGAACGCACCGCCGAGGCGAGCGTCAGGAAAAGTTAAACATCAGGATTGAGTTGGAGAAAGAGATTCACCACAGAGGACACCGAGGAACACGGAGTAGGGATAGACCTAAACAGCAGCCATCTCAAATCTGAAAGTTCAAATCTCAAATGCCATCCTCCGTGTCCCTCCGCGTCCTCTGTGGTGAACGTTTGTAAAGTCCCGTTTGCTTCGAGCCCGTGCTGAGAGACAGCGCGCCCCGCACCATGAAGTTTCATCTGCCGCAACTCGTCTTCGCCGTCATGTGCGCCGTCGTCTTGAACGCGACGGGCGTATGTGGTCAGGACGCGACGGGACGCGAGCAGGCGCGCGTGAGCGTGGCCGTGCTCGATCTGGGTGAGACTGATGCGGGCTTGCGCGTGGCGAATGAACTGTCCGCGGCGCTCGCACGGCAGACGACGCGCCTAGGCGTGGTCAACCGCGCGCAGAGTCGTGCGGCGGCGCGCGGCGTGGGCTACGCGGGGTCGCTCAACCTGACGCTCGAAGAGGCGCGCTCGCTCGGCGCATCGGTCGGCTGCGATTTTTATTTCACGGGCGAGGCGCAGACCTTGCGCCGCACGTCCACGGCGCGCGGGGATTATTTTGAATCCTACGCGTCCCTGTTTCTCGTCAGCACGGAGACGGGGCGGCTCGTCCTGTGGGAGCACGTCAACGCGGAGTCGGACGCCGGGGCGGCGGACGAAGCGGAAAAGCGTTTGCTCGCACATTTGCGCGAGCGCGCCGCGCGCTACGTTGACGTGATCACGCAAGCGCGTGCGGCGGAGAACGCCGAGCGGCTGGCGTCTCGGCGCGCAGACGTCGAGGCCGGGGCGTTCGAGGAGTTGCCGGAAGAGGGCAGTCCGGCGGCTGTGAACTTTCGCGCGCCGCAGCCTTATAGGAGCTTGCGCCCCGCGTATCCGGAGACGGCGGCGCGCGCAGCGGTCGAAGCGACCGTGGATGCGCTCGTCGCGGTTGACGCGGCGGGCGAAGTTAAAGATATTGAGATCGTGCGCTGGGCCGGCTACGGTTTGATCGAAGCGGTGACGGCGACCGTGCGTCAACTGCATTTCCGCCCCGCCATGCGCGACGGCCGCCCCGTCCCCGTCCGCGTCCTGCTGCGCTACAACTTTCGCCGCCCGGCGGATGAAGCGAAGGGCAAAGGATAAGGGGAAGGAATAAAGGGGAAAAGGGAAAAGGGAAGGGGGAAAGGAGGAGAAGTGATTACGAAGTTTCGCGTTGTAGGTTTTCGACCTGTCGGCCGTCGCTCGATGACGGTTGCGCTCCTCCTTGTCTTCCTCCTTTCCCCTTTCTCCCTTTCCCTCTCCCCAACTTCTTCCTCCGCGCGCGGGCGCGTGACGGCGGCGACGCGCGAGGGGCGGCTCATCATTTTCGACGAAGCGTGGCAGACGATCCGCGAGCGTTATTATGATCCGGCGTTGCACGGCGTCGATTGGGAGGAGTTGCGCGCGCGCCTGCGCCCGCTCGCCGCCGAGGCCGCCAACGAGACGGAGTTTTATTCGGTCTTGCGCCGCTTGACGAGCCGCCTGCGCGACGCGCACACGCGCGTCTATTCGCCCGAAGAGCGCTTCGACTGGCAACGCCCCACCTACATCAGCGTCGGCCTCTCCGTCCGCGAGATCGGGGGCGAGTTCGTCGTCGCGTCCGTGGAGCGCGGGGGCGACGCGGAGCGCGCCGGGGTGCGCGCGGGCGACGCGTTGCTCAGCATCGACGGCGAACCGGCCGCCTCCATTTTCGCGCGGCGTCTGACGGAAGAGGTCGGAGCGTCCACGGACACGGCGGCGCGGCAACAGGCGGCCGCGCGTCTCTTCAAAGGCGCGCGCGACACGTCCGTCACGGCCGTCTTCACGAAACGCGACGGGCGCGATTCGGCCACCCGAAGCGTGCGTCTGCGGCGCGTGCTGCAAAGTCGCCCGCCCACGCTCAGCCTGCAAAGAGCCGAAGGCTTCCCGGTCGTCAGCTTCAATATGTTTATGCCTGAGATCGCGAGCGAGTTGATGCGCGCTTTGCGCCGGGGCGAACTGCGGACGGCGCGCGGCCTCGTCATAGACCTGCGCGACAACGGCGGCGGCCACGCCGAGACGATGACCGACATCGCCTCCGCTTTCTTGCCGCAAGGCACGAACCTCGGCGAATTCACAGACCGCGAGGGGCGCGTGAGCAGCGCGCCGCAGACGCGCGCGGCGCTCCTGTTTGCGGCCGACGCCGTGGCCGAGTTTCGCGGTCAAGTGGTTGTGTTGACGAGCACGCGGACGGCGAGCGCGGCGGAAATTTTTACGGCCGCCTTGCAGGAGACCAGACGCGCGCGCGTCATCGGCGAACAGACGTGCGGCTGCGTCCTCGCCATCCGCCGCCGCCACACGCTGCCCGACGGCGGCCTGCTCGACATCAGCGAGATGGACTTTCGCACCGCACGCCACACGCGCCTCGAAGGCCACGGCATCATCCCCGACGAACTCATCAGCCCCACGCGCCGCGACCTCGCCGACGGCCGCGACCTCGCGCTCGAACGCGCCCTCGCGCTGTTGAAAACAGCGAGCCGGCAAAATTAAGTCGAGACCGTTAACCACAACCTGCGCGTCCGCCGGAGTCTCTTGTCCGGCGGTGTTTTGCCACCGGAAAGTGTGCGTCGCGCGGCACGCCGAAAGGCTTGACAACCCAAGTTGCAAGGCGTAATTGTAGACCGCTCAGACTGCTATGATACGGCTGCAACCGCTTGCTGTTGGGTAGCGCGATTCCGGCGTAGAGCACTCCACCCGCCCTCTCCGTCCGGCCACCGAATTCAGCCGACATGCCGCTCAATGCCGGTTCGTCTTCACAGGAGATGCCCCCATGTCGCCTCTCGATCCTGCTCGCCGTGATAACGGCCATCAACAAGAAACTCGACCTGCTTCGGGTCACGCGCTCGTCGTTGCCGGAGAGCCGGAAGAAGCGACGCGAGACGCGGCACAGTTAACTTCCGACAAGCTCACAACTGCGCTGCAGCCGACCGGCGCGGGGCAAGCTGCTCTCGCCTCGCCGCACGATCTACTGGCGGATTTTTTCGGGAAGCGGGGCGACGCCAATGACTCCGCCCACGGCAGCGAGTCGCCCCGGGCGGCGACGGACGCCGGACAGCAACCCCCGCTCAAAGGCTTTCCGCTCGACGTTTCGACGCGGGAGAGCGGTTGGCAAAAGTTCGGTTATCTGGGCAATGTCTTCTCTCTCGTGCTGGCCGGGGTGGTCGCTTTCTACGGCTACCAGATCAGTAAAGCGCAGGTGGCCTTGCAGACACAACAGAATGCGATCCTGAGCCAGCAGGCCATCACCGCGGAGGCGCAGAGACAGGCCACGATTGCCGACATGCGCGCGAAGTTTCTCGAAAATTTGGTGGATGACAAAAACGAGACGAAGCAGATGATGGCGAGCATCGGGCTGGCGGCTTACAAAGAGGATGCGCTGCCGCTCGTGCAGTTGGCGCTCGGCGTGGAGCAGTCGAGCGTGAGGCAAGCCGCCGTCGGCACGGTGTTTCTCTTGTTTCAGTCCGAGAGCGTGCCGCGCCAAAAGTTGGTTGAGACGTTGATGACGTCTTTCGCTTCGCGTAATCCATACATGCAACTCGGCGTGCTCGAATGCTTCGTCAAAATTGATAGACGCCTCGACCCGCTCGCCGGGCAACAGGTCGTTGACTGTGTGGTGGGCGACATTGACCCGCAAGCCTCCTGTAATAACGCGGAGCAAAGGAGGGTGATGCTCGAAGCCGCGAAGTTTCTCGGCCTCGGATACGACGGCTCGGCAGAGCGCCTGCTGAAAATCGTCGGGCAGCCGAAATGCGCCGACGCCTGGTCGCAAGCGCTCGTCAATCTGCCCAAAGTGGCCGAGGAGTTCTCGCCCTCCGAGCGCATCGCGCTGGCCGGGCGGCTGCGTGAGTTGAAGACGACAGTTCTGGGCGATCTGGAAAATAGGAGCGATCTCGAATACCTGAAGATGAACGATGTCGCCTTCGAGGATTTCCGGGCGGACGTGGAGGAGCAATTCAACGACATCATCAACTGGACGGAAAATTATCAGGATAGTAAGAGATGAAGTTCATGCTCCCGCTCTCATCGCGCGGCCTGCTGCGGCGCTGCCTGTGCGTCGTCGGCCTGATCATTTTGTCGCTCCAAGTATCGTCGCACGACGTGGCGGCCCACCGGATCGCGCGGCGCGCGTCCTTGCGCGGCAAGGTGACGATTGGCGGCCGGATCGTGCCGCGCGCGGCGCGCGTACTCGTGCTGCGCCCCGGCTCGAAAACTCCCGTCACCGAACCGGCGACCGTTCGAGCCGACGGCTCTTACCGCATTGACGAGCTTGAGCCGGGCAGCTACACCCTCAAGGCGGTGGATAAATCTCACCCTCCGGCGGAGCGTAGCAAGTGCGAGATCGCCGACGGCGACAACAACATCGTGAATTTTGAACTGAAAGAGCCGAAGAAGAAAACGACGTTCCGGGGGCGGGTGCGCGGCGTGGCGGGAAGCGCGGCGGACATGCTGCGTGTGATTCTCTATTCGCCCGAAGGCGTCGAACTGGAAGTCGCGCGGCTGGACGAAAACGGCGTCTTTAACATCGAGGACGTGGCCGCAGAACAGACTTACCAACTCGCGATTGGGTCGGATGAACGGAATGGAAGCCGCAAGATGGGAGGGATAGGCGGTCTCGTCGGGCGCATAATCGGAACCAACCCGAATAATAGGTTGCGCGACTACTATCCCATATCTGATGTTGCCACGCTGGCCGTCAATGAAGAGACCGAAATGCAACTCGAGCTCGAACTCGGAGCAAGGGACGGGGCACGGCGAACTTTGACGGTCAGGAACGCACCTCTTGAGTCGCCGCCGGCGCAAGAGCGCAACGAAGAACTGGCCGGCATCGGGGCAATCATCGAGCGCGACGTTGTAGATATAAGTAGAGATCGTCGCGTGCCGGCGAAGGAGCCAAAAGTCGTTGACAAAAAAGACAGCGCTGAAGGCCATAGGGAAGAAGCTCGCAGGGAGGAGCGCCACTCTGGATCGGGTGGGGTTAGGACGACGCGAAAGTCATCAAAGTCATCTAGGGGACGTGCTGCCTCACGCGCTGCGGCCTCGACCAGCGGAGGCCGGTCGGGTATCGAACTGTCTTTCCCGTCCGCGATCCCGGAGGCGGAAGCCGGGGGACGACTTCGCATTCCGCTCGTGATTACCAACCGGAGCACCATCGCAGATAGCTTCATGCTGGAAGTCGATCTTCCCTCCAGCTACCAACCGAGCTTCCTGCTCAGACACCCGGACGGGAAAGAGACGAGCGGCCATGTGGCGATCACGCCGCCGCTCGAACCGCTTCAATCGCTCACGGTGTTTTTGATTTTGAGCGTGCCGGAGACCTCCGTTGCGGCGGAGGAACTGAGGCTGTTGGTGCGCGCCAGTTCGACGACGGATCGCTATGTCTCCGTTATCGAGAGCACGAAAGTCGTCTTCGACCCCGCCGCGCTTTCCGTCGCGACCGTCGCCTCGCACGCGAGCGTCCAACCGGGCGAGACCGTCACCCAGAGCGTCACCGTGCGTAATCCGAGCCGACGGCCGGTACTCGGCGTGCGCGCCGACTTCATCGTCAGCCCCGGCTTTGAGTTCGTCAACGCCGAACCGACGGCTGTGACGTATGACGTTGCGGCACGCGCGGTCGTGTGGAGTCTCGGCGACATGGATGCGGGCGCGGAGCGGGTTCTCAAAGTTACTCTGCGCGTGCTCCCGGACGCCACGGCGGATGATCGCGCGCAGCGCCCGCTCGGACGAGGCTTGCTGCGCAGCGGAAGCCTTCCCGTCGCGGTCATTTTCGCGGGGGCAAACGTTCTGGTTAAGCCGCGCCAAGATTGATCCGCGCCGCGCACGTCCGCGCCGTCGGGTCAGCGGTGTCGTGCGTCGCCTCTCCTGTTGCCGCGCCCTCTCACTAGGGTTCAAATCTCGCTCGCTATGGACGCGCGGCCTTAGTCTCGCCACGGGTTTTCTCTCCGGCCGCATCCTCTTCTTCCTGCGTTGACCGGAGCGCGCCGTCTTCAATTCTGAACCGCCGCCGGTAGACTTCCGCCCCGCGCGCCTGTGTTCCCGGCGCAGCATGTTATTATCCCCGCACCACTCAGAGCCGGAGCAATCTTTTCATGCTGTACTTGTCGCAAGTTTTGCGTCGCCCCGTGCGCGACGTGGAAGGTCGTCCCGTCGCCACGATCAAGGATGTCATCGTGCGGCTCGGCGAAGACCACCCGCCGGTCACGGGCTTGGTCGCACGCCACACGCGGCGCGACATCTTTCTCGGCCGCACGCGCATCGCCCGTTTCGGCGAAGCGGGCGCGCAACTCAACATCGATCTTCTTGACCTCCGCGACTTCAAACGGCGCGAGGGCGAAGTGTTGCTCGCGCGCGACGTGCTCGACAAACAGTTGATCGACGTGGACGGCAAACGCGTCGTGCGCGTCAACGACGTGCAGCTCATCGAAGTCGGCGGCGAGTGGCGCGTGACGGGCGCGGACGTGAGCTTGCAGGGACTCTGGCGCCGTCTCGCCCCGGCCGGTTTCATCGGCAGCCGCCGCCCCGTCGAAGTGATCGACTGGGCGGACGTGGGTTACTTGGCGACCGACGCGGCGACGGTGCGTCTGAAGTCTTCGCGCGATAAGTTGTCGCGCCTGCATCCGGTCGAAATCGCGCGGCTCGCGGAGAGTCTGTCTTACCGGCAAGGCGCGGAGGTCGTCGCCGCTTTGGACGACGAGACGGCCGCCGAGACTCTGGAAGAGATGCACGACGAGAGCCAAGTGCGGATCATCGGCGACATGGACAAGGAGCGCGCCGCCGACATCCTCGAATGGATGTCGCCGGACGAAGCGGCCGACGTGCTCGGCGACCTGCCCGAAGCCACCGCCGAGGATTTGCTGAGCCGCATGGAAGGCGAGGAGAAGACCGACGTGGCCGAACTCCTGCCTTACGAAGACGACACGGCGGGCGGCCTGATGACCAACGAATTCATCACGCTGCCGAGAGGCTTGACGGTCGGCGCGAGCCTCGCGCGCCTGCGCGAGATGGCCGAGACGCCCAACATGATCTATTACCTCTACGTCGTCGAACGCGAAGGCTCTTGGAAACTCTCCGGCGTCATCGCCCTGCGCAGTCTCATCCTCGCAGACCCCGGCGCGCTCCTCGAAGACGTGATGCGCGACGAATTCCAAAGCGCGCACCCCGACGATTCCGCCAAGGACGTGGCGCACAAGATCGCCGAATACAACCTGCTCGCCCTGCCCGTCATAGACGACCTCGGAGAGATCGCGGGCATCGTCACCGTCGACGACGCGATGGAGTTACTATTGCCGAAAGGCTGGCGGCAACGCCTGCCCAGAATCTTTTAAAGTGACGAGTGACAAGTGACGGGTAACAAGCAAGAATCAAAACTAGCTATTAGCTGTTAGCTTTTAGGTGTTAGCTTTAACTTGTCACTCGTCACTTGTCACTCATCACTGTTTTCTTATGAACGACGGAGAACCTCCAAGTGGCCGTGTCGCGTACAGATGTGCGGGAGATGAGTCGTCGCCTGTGGCGGCGCGGCACTCTGCGCGTGCGGCGTGCGGCCGCGCGGCGGACGGGGTTTGTGGCTTATCTGGCCGTCATCGGGCCGGGCATGATCGCCGCCAACGCCGGAAACGACGCGGGCGGCATCGCCACTTATTCGACGTCGGGCGCGGAGTTCGGCTACACGCTCTTGTGGACGTTTGTGCCCATCCTCGTCTCGCTCGGACTCGTGCAGGAGATGTGCGCGCGGATGGGCGTGGTGACGGGCAAGGGCTTGGCCGATCTCGTGCGCGAGCGTTTCGGCGTGCGCTGGACGGTGCTCGTGATGTCGGCGCTCTTGGTGGCGAACGCGGGCGTGACCGTCTCGGAGTTCGTCGGGATCGCGGCGGCGACCGAGTTGTTCGGCGTGCCGCGCGGGTTGTCCGTGCCGCTCGCCGCGCTCTTCGTCTGGTGGCTCGTCGTGAAGGGTTCGTACCGGCGCGTGGAGCGCGTCTTCCTCGTCATGTCGCTCGTCTTTTTGGGCTACATCGTCTCGGCCTTCCTCGCGCGTCCCGATTGGGCGGGCGTGGCGCGGCAGATGGCGCGCCCCACGCTGCGCTACGATAATCACTATCTCTTTACGCTCATCGCTTTGATCGGCACGACCATCTCACCCTACATGCAGGTCTTCGTGCAATCGTCGGTCGTGGAGAAGGGCATCGGCCGCGAAGACTACCGGCTCGTGCGCGCCGACGTGTGGACGGGCACGCTCTTCGCCATGTCAATCGCCTTCTTCATCGTCATCTCGACGGCGGCGACGCTCGGCGCGAATGGATTCGGCGGCACGATAGAGACGGCGGCCGACGCGGCGCGCGCGCTCACGCCGCTGGCGGGCGCGTACGCCGGGGTGCTGTTCGGCGTCGGTTTGTTCGGCGCGTCGATGCTCGCGGCGGGCGTGCTTCCGCTCGCCACCGCCTACTCGATCAGCGAGGCTCTAGGGTTTGAGAAAGGCGTCTCGCGCAGTTTTCGTGAAGCGCCGATCTTCATCGGCATCTTCACGTTTCTGATCGCCGTCGGCGCGCTGGTCGCCATCATTCCGGGGCTGCCGCTGATCCGCGTGCTCGTCGTCACGCAGTTCATCAACGGGCTACTGCTGCCCGTCATGCTCGTGGCAATCCTGCGGCTGGCGGGCGACCGTAAATTGATGGGTGAATACGCGAACGGGGCGGTCTATAATGTGCTGGCGTGGCTGACCGTCATGGTCGTCTCCGCCCTGTCGCTCGTGCTGGTTGCCAAGACCGTGTTCGGCGGCTAAACATAACGTGCGCGCCCGGCGCTTTCTAATCAAATCCGCTGTGAGAGATTCCGCCGCCGAGTTTCCGAACGCTTCAAGATGACTATCTCGCGTCTCAAACACCAACTCGCCCTGCCGCTCGTCGCGACCGCGCTGTTCGCCGTCCTGCTCTATCTCATTGTGCCCTCCTTCGCGCCTGCGCTTCCGCCGGGCGCTGATTTGAAGACGGCCGCCCCCGTTTTTTACTGGGTGCAACTGCTCGCGAAGATCGCGCTCTGGCTCTCGCTCATGTTCGTCGGCGTGCGGCTCGCCAACGCGTTTCTCTTCGACTTCCTGCTCCGCCTGCGCAAAGACCGGGAGACGCCGACCCTCGTGCGCGACCTGTTCTCCATCGTCGCCTACATTCTCGTCGTCGCCTTCATCCTGAAACACTTCTTCGACCTCTCGCTCGGCGCGCTCCTGTCGGGGTCGGCCTTGCTCGGCGTCATCCTCGGCCTCGCCTTGCAAGACACGCTCGGCAACCTCTTCTCCGGCATCTCGCTCCACGCCGACAAGCCCTTCGAGGTCGGCGACGTGATCACGGTCGGCAAGTGGATGGGCGTCGTCGAGAGCGTCACGTGGCGCGCGGCCAAGATCAGGACGTTTACGAATCACGTCGTCCTCGTCAGCAACAGCCAGATCGCCAAAGAGGCCATCGAAGTCTGCCCCGCCGACAACCCGAACGCGCGCCTCGTCTTCTTCAACGCGCTCTACTCGCACACGCCCGCGCAGGTCATCCGCGTCGTGCGCGAGGCCATCCGCGAGACTGAGAACGTGCGCCAACACCCCGCGCCCATCGTCCGCGTGCGCAATCTGGGCGACTTCGCGGTGGACTACGAAATCAAGTACTGGCTGGAAAATTACGTCCTGCATAACGACACGGACGCGCTTTTGCGCCAGCGCGTCTGGTACGCCTTCAAACGCGCCGGGCTGGAATTCGCCTACCCGACGCAGACGCTCTACATCGAACGGCCGAAAGCAATCGCCGGTCTCGCCGCCGATGCCGAGACGCTCGCCGGACGCCTCTCCGCCACCGATATCTTCGCCCCGCTCAACGCCGACGAGCTTTCCCAACTCGTCTGCGCCTCGCGCACACACACCTACGCGCCCGGCGAAACCATCATCCGCGCGGGCGAAGACGGCGATTCGATGTTTGTCGTGCGCCACGGCCAAGTCGCCGTCCAGATCAACGACAACGGCCAGGCGCGCACCGTCGCCACGCTCGGCGAAGGCGACTTTTTCGGCGAAATGGCGCTCTTCACGGGCGAACCCCGCTCCGCACACGTCGTCGCCGCCGAAGAGACCGAAGTGCTCGAAATCGGGCACGACGCGATGAAATCCGTCTTCGACTCCAACCCGCATCTGGCCGAAACCCTCGGCCAGACCATCGCGCAACGCCGCGCCGGACTCGCCGCCTCCGCCGAACCGAGCGAGGTGGCGAAGGTTTCGGCGGGCGTCATCTCCTCCATTAAACGCTTCTTCGGCTTGGACTAAGCGGCCTTTCCGACGCCCCTCGCCGCCCCTCTCGCGAAGCACGCAACGGGGCAAAAATTTTTTGCATCTGATACTTGACAGGAAAGGACTCAGATATTATTATTCCGGCACGCTCAAAAGTGAATGGCGCGACGGAAGCCGCGCCGGAGGTTCGTTTTGGGCGTCCAGCAAATAACGTTTTTGTTGAGTGAAGAGGAGGAAATAAACGTCATGTCTATCACCCGTTACGACCCGTTCCGCGATCTGCGGATGCTGCAAGATGAAGTGAATCGCCTGTTTTCGAGTAACTTGTCCCGTTCCTTCGGCGACGAAGGCATCGCTCGCGGAGCCTGGGCTCCGAACGTGGACATCTACGAGAACAAAGACCAGATCGTGCTCGAAGCCGAACTGCCGGGCATGAACCGTGAGGACTTTGAACTCTCCATCGAAAACAACGTGCTCACGCTTCGCGGCGAGCGTCGCTTCGAGAAGCGCGACGACTCGGACAACTATCATCGCGTCGAACGCTCTTACGGCTCTTTCACGCGCTCGTTCACGCTGCCGCAGACCGTCTCGCCTGAGAACGTGACGGCCGAGTACAAGAACGGCGTGCTGCGCGTGGTGCTCCAGAAGCGCGAAGAGGTGAAGGCGCGCCGCATCGAGATCGCGGGCGAGGGCGCGGGCAACGCGCAGCCCAAGACCATCGAGGCGAAGGCCGAAGGGTCGGGCACGACGGAGCACAAAGCCAAGACGGCGAACGCCTCTAAATAAGAGAGACGGCCGGAGCCGTTCAGGCACTTCGGATAGAGTGTGAGGTCAAACAGGCGCGCGGCGACGATGAGCGTTGAACTCATTCATCGTCGCCGCGTGCGTCGGTTAAAGTTTCGGTTAAAGTTTAAGAAATTCTTTTTAAGAAAAAGTTATGCGTCTAGAACGTTTCACACTGCGCGGGCAGGAAGCCATCCAGACGGCCATCGAAGCGGCCGAGCGCAATCAAAATCAACAGGTCGAGCCGGAGCACCTGCTCGTCGCCATGCTCGAACAGCCCGAAGGCATCGTGCGCCCGCTCGTCGGTAAACTCGGCGCGAACTTGCAAGTCGTCTTGAACGACGCGCAAGCCGCCGTCAATCGTCTGCCGAAGGTGCAGGGCGGGCAGCAGTATTTCAGCCCGCGCCTGACGCAAATCTTCACGGCCTCGCAGAAGCAGGCCGAGTCGATGCAGGACGAATACATCTCGACCGAGCATCTGCTCGTCGCCCTCGTGGACGAGCGGGACGGCGCGGCCGGGCGCATCCTGCGCCAGCACGGCGTCAACCGCGAAGATTTGATGAAGGTCGTCGGCGACATGCGCGGCGACGCGCGCATCACGGATCAGAACGCAGAGGCCAACTATCAAGCCCTCTCGAAATACGCGAAAGACCTGACCGATCTGGCGCGTCAAGGCAAACTCGACCCCGTCATCGGCCGCGACGACGAGATACGCCGCACCATTCAAGTTCTCTCGCGCCGCACGAAAAACAATCCGGTGCTCATCGGCGAACCGGGCGTCGGCAAGACGGCCATCGTCGAAGGCTTGGCGCAGCGCATCATCTCCGGCGACGTGCCTGAGACTTTGCGCAACAAGCGGCTCGTCGCGCTCGACCTCGGCTCGATGCTCGCCGGGGCGAAGTACAGGGGCGAGTTTGAAGACCGGCTCAAAGCGGTCTTGAAAGAGATCGAAAACGCGAAGGGGCAGCTCGTGCTTTTCATCGACGAGTTGCACACGCTCGTCGGGGCGGGCGCGGCCGAGGGCGCAATCGACGCGTCGAACATGTTGAAGCCGGCGCTCGCGCGCGGCGAGTTGCGCTGCGTCGGCGCGACCACTCTGAACGAGTACAAGAAGCACATCGAAAAAGACGCCGCGCTCGAACGTCGCTTCCAGCAGGTCTACGTCGGCGAGCCGACGGTGGAAGACACCATCGCCATCCTGCGCGGTTTGAAGGAGCGTTACGAAGTGCATCACGGCGTGCGCATCAAGGACTCGGCCATCGTCGCGGCGGCCACGCTCTCGAATCGCTATATCACGGATCGCTTCCTGCCCGACAAGGCCATCGACCTCATCGACGAAGCGGCTTCGCGCCTGCGCATCGAGATCGACAGCCTGCCCGTCGAGATCGACGAGTTGGAACGCGAGACGACACAGCTTGAGATCGAGAAGCAGGCTTTGCAGCGCGAGACGGACGAGCGTTCGCAGGCGCGCCTGCACGAGATCGAAGTCAAGATCGCCGACTTGCGCGAGCGCGCTTCGGGGATGAAGGCGCAGTGGCGTTCTGAAAAGGACATCATCGAGCGCATCCGCAAGGCGAAGGAGGAACTCGAACAGATCAAGGTGCAGGCCGAGCAGTACGAGCGCGCGGGCGACTACGGCAAAGTCGCCGAACTGCGTTACGGTACGGCCGTCGAATTGCAAAAGCAACTCGCCGAGGATCACGCCAAGCTCGCGGAGATACAGAAAGAGGGCGTCTATCTCAAGGAAGAGGTGGACGAAGAAGACATCGCGCTCGTCGTCGCGAAATGGACGGGCGTGCCCGTGGCGAAGATGCTCGAAGGCGAGATGCAGAAGCTCGTCGCGATGGAGGAACGCCTGAGCCTCCGTGTTATCGGGCAGGAAGAAGCGTTGCTCGCCGTCTCGAACGCCGTGCGCCGCGCGCGTGCCGGGCTGCAAGACCCGAACCGCCCCGTCGGCTCGTTCATCTTCCTCGGCCCCACGGGCGTGGGCAAGACCGAGACGGCGCGTGCGCTCGCCGAGTTTCTCTTCGATGACGAGCGCGCCATGATCCGTCTCGACATGTCGGAGTACATGGAGAAGCACGCCGTGGCGCGCATGATCGGCGCGCCGCCCGGCTACGTCGGCTATGAAGAGGGCGGGCAGTTGACCGAAGCCGTCAGGCGCAGGCCGTACTCGGTCGTCCTCTTCGACGAGATCGAGAAGGCGCACCCCGATGTGTTCAACGTGCTCCTGCAAATCTTGGACGACGGCCGCTTGACCGACTCCAAGGGGCGCACCGTGGATTTCAAGAACACGGTTTTGATCATGACCTCGAACCTTGGGAGCCGGGAGATACAAGCGGCGGGCGGCGACGAACGACAGGTGCGCGAGGCCGTCTTGGAGGAACTGCGCGGCCACTTCAAGCCGGAGTTTCTCAACCGCATCGACGACGTGGTGATCTTCCATCAACTGTCGCGTGGCGAGATCGTCCGGATCATCGAAGTGCAACTCGAGCGCCTGCGCCACATGCTCGCCGAGCGCAACATCACGCTCACGCTCGACGACCGGGCGCGCGAACTGCTCGCGCGCGAAGGCTACGACCCGATGTACGGCGCGCGTCCTTTGAAACGCGCCATCCAGACGCTCGTCCAAAATCCGCTGGCCTCGAAACTCCTGCGCGGCGAGATCGCGCCCGGCCAAACCATACGCGTCTCCGCCGACGGAGACCGGCTGACGTTCGAGAACGAAATGGCGGCGGCGACAGCGTAACTCAAGGGATGAGGGCGGAGGGATGTGGGATGAATCAGAAAAGCATTCAAGCCAATCGGCTCACTTGTTTTTCTTCATCCCTCATCCCTCCGCCCCCATCCCTCCAAAACCCGGAGGTTTTCGTCGATGGGACACAAGTGGGACGATTGGCGCGATTACGTGACGTTGCAGGAGCGCATGAACCGTCTGTTCGAGGACACGGCGCGGCGGCACGATCATCTGAACGAGGAGCGCGAGGCCGAGCTTGAACGCGCCGACTGGACACCGGCCTCGGACGTGTACGAGACGGAAAGCGAGTTCGTCATCGCCATCGATCTGCCGGGCATCGAACGCGATGCGCTCGAAGTGAGCATCGACGAGAACCGCCTGAACGTGCGCGGCGAGCGCCGCCAGCCGGACGACGCCGGAACACGTCGCGGCAGCGGCGGTCGCAGTCGCCCGTTCGGCCGTTTCCTCAGTCGCTTCGGGCCACTGCCGCCGGCGGTCGATCAGAAAAACATCTCGGCCGATTACAAAGACGGCGTGCTCACCTTGCACCTGCCCAAGCGCACGGAGCGGAAGACGGGGCGGGTCAAAATAGCAGTCTCGTAAATCGTGAATCGTAAATCGTAAATAGATTGAAACCCGGATTTCTCTATTCACGATTTACGATTTACTATCCACTATCATGGTATCTTTTCGCAGGGAGAAAAAGAGAAGGGATATGGCAGAGAGAACGGCGGCTGAAGAAGCTCAGGCCGCGGGGCAAGGTGCGGCGTCGGCGGACGCGCGAGAGGCCGAGGGCCTTCGTGTGACGGACAAGCGACGCGTGAGCCTCGACGATTCGGAGGAAGGCGTGCGCGTGCAGGACGCGGGCGAAGCTGCGAGTCTGAAACCGAAGTACGTGGAAGAACTCGAAGCGCGTACGCGCGCCGCCGAGCAGACGGCCAGAGACGTGCAGGCGCGTTTCGAGCAGGTGCGCGCCGAACTCAAGCGCGAGACGGACGAGATCAGGCAGCGTCTGACGCGCACGGCCGACGAACGCGCGGCGCGCGAGAAGGCCGCGTTCGTCGGTGCGCTCTTGCCCGTGATGGACAACTTGCAGCGCGCCGTGGAAGCGGCCGAGACGGGCGGCACGCTCGAAGCGTTGCTGACAGGTTTGCGCGGCACGATCAGCGGCTTCGAGAGCGCGATCACTTCGGCCGGAGTCGAACCCGTCACGGCGACCGGCGCGCAGTTCGACCCGGAGTTGCACGAAGCGGTCGACACCGTCGAAGTGGAACCTGAACGCGACGGATTGGTGACGGCCGAATACAGTCGCGGCTATCGCATGGGCGGTCAACTGCTCAGGCCGGCGCGCGTGCAGGTCGGGCGCGCGGCCACGCGAGCCGAGCAAGCGGCGGCCGAATAAAGTTTTGGTCAGTTGTCAGACCAGGGATAAATGGACAACTGACCGCCGACTATTTTGACAACGGACAATCTTATCGAGGAGAACAAACCAAGTGGCGGCAAAAGATTTGAAGTTTAGTGAAGAGGCGCGCGCGGCGATGCTGCGGGGCGCGAACATTTTGGCGAACGCGGTGCGCGTGACGCTGGGGCCGAAGGGGCGCAACGTCGTGCTCGCCAAAAAGTTCGGCTCGCCCACCATCACCAAGGACGGCGTGACGGTGGCGAAAGAGATCGACCTGCCGGACAAGTACGAGAACATGGGCGCGCAGATGTTGCGCGAGGTCGCGTCGAAGACGAACGACACGGCGGGCGACGGCACGACGACCGCGACCGTGCTCGCGCAGGCCATCTTTCGCGAAGGCGTCAAGAACGTGACGGCGGGCGCGAACCCGATGGCCTTGCAGCGCGGCATCCAGCGCGCGACCGAAGCGGCCGTCGCGGATTTGGAGCGGCAGTCGAAGAAGGTCAAAGGCAAAGACGAACTCGCCAACGTCGCCTCGGTCTCGGCCAACAACGACCGCGAGATCGGCGAGTTGATCTCGGAGGCGATGGACAAAGTGGGCAAAGACGGCGTCGTCACGGTCGAAGAATCGCGCACGCTCGAAAC
Source organism: Pyrinomonadaceae bacterium (assembly GCA_036387235.1). Taxonomy (GTDB): domain Bacteria; phylum Acidobacteriota; class Blastocatellia; order Pyrinomonadales; family Pyrinomonadaceae; genus JAIVJZ01. The sequence continues at coordinate 179,741 of DASVUD010000028.1, read as the reverse complement.
CGAACTCGACATCGTTGAAGGCATGCAGTTCGACCGCGGCTACTTGTCGCCCTACTTCGCCACGAACGCCGACCGGATGGAAGCCGTCTTGGAAGACCCCTTGATTCTGATTCACGAAAAGAAGATCGCCGCGATGCGCGAACTGCTGCCGATCCTGGAGCAGACGGCGAATCAGGGGCGTCCGCTGCTGATCATCGCCGAGGACATCGAGGGTGACGCGCTGCCCACGCTCGTCGTCAACAAACTGCGCGGCACGATCAAAGTCTGCGCCGTCAAAGCCCCGGCCTTCGGCGACCGGCGCAAGGCCATCCTCGAAGACATCGCGGCCTTGACGGGCGCGCGCGTCATCACCGAAGACCTCGGCGTCAAGTTGGAGAACGTCACCGGGGACGACCTCGGCACGGCCAAGCGCGTCATCGTCGATAAAGACACCACGACGATTGTGGAAGGCGCGGGCGCGGCCAGAGACATCCAGGGACGCGTCGCCACGATTCGCCGCCAGATCGAAGAGACGACTTCGGATTACGACCGCGAGAAATTGCAGGAGCGCCTGGCGAAACTCGCCGGAGGCGTCGCGGTGATTCGCGTCGGCGCTTCGACCGAGACGGAGATGAAAGAGAAGAAGATGCGCGTGGACGACGCCGTCAATGCGACGCGCGCCGCCGCGCAAGAAGGCATCGTGCCGGGCGGCGGCATCGCACTGCTGCGCGCCGCTCGCGCGCTCGACAAGTTGGAACTCGAAGACGAGGACGAGCAGACGGGCGTGCGCATACTTCGTCGCGCGCTCGAAGAACCCGTCCGGCGCATCGCCGAGAACGCGGGCGTGGACGGCGCAATCGTCATCGGCCGCGTCGAAGAGTCGAAGGGCAAGCAAGGTTACAACGCGGCGAACGGCAAGTATGAAGACCTCGTCGCGGCGGGGATCATCGACCCGACGAAAGTGGTGCGCACGGCGTTGCAAAACGCTTCATCGGTCGCCGCGCTACTGTTGACCACGGGGGCGGCCATCACCGATGCGCCCGAACCGAAGAGGGCGGCCGCGCCGCCCATGGGAGGCGGTGAAGATTACGGCGATTACTAACGACGCGCGAAAGTGAAAAGGCCAAAGGCAGAAGTGGAAAACGACACAGTTTCTCCACTTTTGCCTTTTAACTTTTGCCCCACGCGCGGCGTCTAAATGGCAGGATAATTGCAGTCGCAAATGTGCTATGCTCAGGCGTGTCCCGAAACACAACGGGACGCAAGCGCGTGGCATCTAAAATTAGCCGCCGACACGGAGAGAAGCGGCCTTCATTTTCTCCGCGAAGAACCGAACGGATCGTCTTGAGCGTAAATTATTCGGGGGACAGACGATCAACGAACACGCAACCCTCAGCTTGGGAAGCGTCTAGCAAGATTGAAGGAACACAATGGTTGATCTCGGAACATATAAAGATCGTTTCGCGGAGAGCGGGCAGCGTATTTTCGAGTTTGCGATGCAAGAGTCGAAGCGTCGTGACCAAAATTATATTGCCGTCGAACACATTCTCCATGCTTTCATCACGGAGGAGGCCGAGCTGTTCAACTCGGCCATGCGCGACCTCGCGCTCGATCCCTTTCACGTCAAAATGCAGATCGAACGGCGACTGGAAAACAACCGTTTCCAGCACGTCGGCAAAGGATTGCGCATCGCGCCGGAGACGATTGATCTCTTCAAGCGCGCGATGGAGCGTTCGCGCGCTCAGGGGCGCAAGACCATCGAATCCACAGACCTCTTCATGGCGCTCGCGCAAGACGGCGGCGTCCTCAGCGGACTGCTGCGCCCGCTCGGCGCGGATTCCGAGGCGCTCGTGGAAAACGTTCGCGCGCGTGTCCGCCTGCGGGAGCAGGACGAAGAACAGTATCGCAAGAAGTTTGAACTGCCGCCTTACTTGAAACACTTCGGCACGTCGATGAACCGTCTGGCGCGGATGGACAAAATTCCGCCGACCATCGGACGCGAGCGCGAGATTCAGCAGATGGTGGAAATTCTCTGCCACCGCGAGCGCGCGAATTCGCCGATGCTCGTCGGCGAACCCGGCGTCGGCAAAACTGCGGTCGTCGAAGGCTTGTCGCGTCTCATCGAACTCGAACCGGAGAAAGTTCCGGCGCGTCTCAGGAACGCGCACATCGTGCAGTTGCAAATGGGCGGTCTCGTCGCGGGCACGATGCTGCGCGGCATGTTCGAGGAACGGATCAAGGGCATCATCGACGAAGTCAAGGAACGACCCGACCTGATCCTCTTCATCGACGAAGCGCACACCATCATCGGCGCGGGCGCGGCGCTCGGCACGTCGTCGGACGCGGCCAATATGTTCAAGGCGTCGCTCGCGCGCGGCGAGCTGCGCATCATCGGCGCGACGACCTTGACCGAGTACAAGGAGTACATCGGCGAGGACGAGGCTTTGGCGCGTCGTTTCCGGATGGTGAAAGTTGACGAGCCGACGATCTCGGAGACGCGCCAGATTCTGCTCGGCCTGCGCCCGCGTCTGGAACGCAACTACTCCGTGACCATCTCGGACGACGCCATCAACATGGCTCTGGAGATGGCTCCGAAGTACATACGCAATCTCCATCTGCCGGACAAGGCCATCGGCTGGCTCGATACGGCTTCGGTCAAAGTCGAGATCAACGAGCCGGAGGCTCTGGTCGTCAAGCCCGAGCACATCATCGAAGTCATCTCGCAGGAATCGCACATTCCGCGCGACATGATCTCGCGCGACACGACCGACCGCTTCCAGCAGATGGAATTGGAACTGGGCAAGCGCGTCATCGGGCAGAAAGAAGCGGTGCAATCCGTCGCTCAACGCCTGCGCTTGAACAAGGGGCCGCTCAAAGAGTCGCACTACAAGCCGGACGGCGTGCTGCTGTTCCTCGGCCCCACGGGCGTCGGGAAAACGGAACTCGCCAAGGCCGTGGCCGAATTCATGTTCGGCGACGAAGAGAAGATGGTGCGCATCGATATGTCGGAGTATGGCGACGGCACGGTGGGCGTCGAGAAGTTGATCGGCATGCCGCGCGGCATCGTCGGCTCGGAGCGCGGCGGCATCTTGACGGAGCGCCTGCGCGAGAACCCTTACACGGTGCTCTTGCTCGACGAAGTTGAGAAGGCTTCGCCGACGTTGATGAACCTCTTCCTGCAAGCGTTCGACGAAGGTTGGTTGACGGACGGGCGCGGGAAGAAAGTTTATCTCTCGGACGCCATCGTCATCATGACCTCGAACCTCGGCTCGGAGAACTTCAAGAAGTATGAGAAGCCGCTCGGCTTCGGCACGAAGACTCTGGGCGACGTGCGAGCGGTCAAGGGCGAAGTGATGAAGGCCGCCGAGCAGCGTTTCTCTCCGGAGTTTCGCAACCGCATCGACGAGATCGTCGTCTTCTCGCCGCTGACGATGGACGAGGTGCGGCAGATCGCCGTCATCTATCTCGACAAACTGCGTCGCCAGATGGAGCGGCAGGGCAAGACCGTGCAAGTGACGGAACGCGCCATCGACAGCCTGACGGAGAAGGGTTTCAGTCCGGCCTACGGCGCGCGCTTCCTCAAGCGGCACATTGACGAAAAGGTGAAACTGCCTCTGACGGCGATGTGGAAAGGCGCTTCGCAATTCGTCGTCGATTATGAAGACGGCGAGATCACGATCAAGGCGCTCGACGCGCCGAGCGTCAACTAACTCACGAGAGCATGAACCGGGCAAAGCCTGTGCGCCCGGCACGAACCGGAGGGTTTCAGCGATTGAATTTAGAGATCGTCTGAAACCCTCTTTCACTTTGCCTGCCTCCGTGTTACTCCGTGTCCTCCGTGGTGATATTCTGATCGTTCACCACGGAGGACACGGGGTAACACGGAGGGAGAGACAAAGAAAGTTTTGTTAAGAGGTTATGCGTACATCTCAGTTTCAAAAAACAGTTCGTTTCGCGTCGCTGCTGTTCGTCGTGTTGTGCGCTTCCGTCGTCTCGTCGTCAGCGCAGATGACGCCCGCGAACGCGCCGCCGAAAGTTGAAGTGACCGCAGCGGCGGCGCAAGGGGCGAACGACGAGAAGGCGGAAGAGATCATCCGACGCGCCGTGGCGGCGCAAGGGGGAAGCGCGTACCTCGGCGTCCGGTCGCTCATCGGGCGCGGCTATTATTCGCCGTTCGACAAGGGCGTGGCGTTGCCGCCGCAGAAGTTCGTGGATTATCTCGTGTTCCCGGATCGCGAGCGCACGGAGTTTCGCAGCGCGCGCGGGCGCTTCATCCAGACGAACGAAGGCGAACGCGGCTGGGTCTACGAGCAACAGACGCGCTCGCTCGTCGATATGACGCCGGAGCAGGTGGCGAACTTCAAACTCGCCATGCGCACGAGCACGGACAATCTGCTGCGCGGTTGGTGGCGTCAGGCGGGCGCGCGCCTCACTTATCTCGGACGCCGCGAGGCCGGACTCGCCAAACGCAACGAAGCCGTGCGCCTGACCTACCCGGACGGCTTCTTTGTGGACTACGAGTTCGGCGCGAAAGACGCGCTGCCCGCCAAAGTCCTCTACAAGCGCAAGAGCGCGGAAGGCGAAGAGGTGGCGGAAGAAGATCGCTTCGCCAGTTATCAAGCTATCGGCGGCTTGACCGTGCCCTTCGTCATCGATCACTACCGCGCGGGCGAACAGTCGAGCCGCATCAACTACGACTCGCTCGAAATCAACGCCGCGATCCCCGACACACTCTTCGCCAAACCGGCGAGCATCAAGGCGATCAAGTAAGCGTCGGAAACAAGTTCACCGCCAAGGCACGAAGAGACAAAGAACACTCTTAACGAGTAACTTTGTGTCTTCGTGCCTTGGCGGTGAATGTGCGTCTAATCGCCGCGTTCGCTTGCCGCGCGAGTGGCCGCCGTCTCGCCGGGCGTGGCGGCGTGGTAGAGGGCGTAGATTTCCTCTTTCACTTCGGGCGGGAAGCAGACGCGGTTGAGTTGATAGCGTTGCAGGCCGCGCACCGCGCCGCTCACTTCGCTGATCTCGCGTATCCGCGGGCGCGCGTAGCCGTCTTCGACGTAGATGCGCGCTTTCGGTTCGGCGCCTTCGGCCGTGTAGTAGTTGTAGTAGGGCACGTCGCCCGCGTGGTCTTCGATGAAGTAGAAACGCGGCTCGAACCCGGCGCGCGCCACGCAGGCACGCGCGGCCGTGAGAAATTCCGCGCGTTCGTTTTCAGGCATGTCCAAGTCAATCGCTTTGAAGAGGCGGCGGCCGATGAAGCGATGGCTGAGGTCGTTCAGGATCGTATCTTTGGCGCGCCGCCATTGCTTGAGGTGAAAGAGCACGTCCGAGTCGTCCATCTCCAGATGGTCTTGGAGCGTGAGCGGTTGCCGGTGGAGCACTTTTTCAAACGCCGTGCCGGGCGCGCACCAGACCTCTTCGCCCGCCGCGACGAGTTCGAGCGCGCGACGCAGGATCGAGCGCAAGACCGCTTCGGCCGAGCGCAGCGTCCGGTGAAAATAGACCTGACGAAACATGTAATAACGCGCCTGCAAGTATTCCTCGACGGCGTAGAGGCCGCGCGCGGCGACGTAGATGCGGTCGTTCGCTTCGTCCACCGCGAGCGCGTTGATGATCCATTCGAGATCGTAGATGCCGTACTTCGCGCCCGTCATCAGGGAATCGCGCAAGAGGTAGTCCATCCGATCCACGTCCAACTGCGAGGAGACGAGTTGGGCGAGGAAGGCCGGTTGAAACTTGCCCTCGATGATATCCGCGACGCGCTGTGGGAGAACGGGCGAAAACTCGCTGAGCACGTGATTGATCTCCGTCTCTTGGCTCAAGACGGCGCGCACCGTCCAAGCCTCGTGATGAAAGCCAAGGACGTGTTCCATGACGTGCGAAAAAGAGCCGTGCCCGATGTCATGCAGGAGCGCGGCGGCGCGGGCGGCGGCGCGGTCTTCTTCATCAATCGAATAGTTTTCGCCGAGACGGTCGAGCACGCGCGTGATCAGATGCAGCACGCCTAAGCTATGCGCGAAGCGCGAATGCTCCGCGCCCTGATAGGTGTAGAGCGCGAGGCCGAGTTGCTTGATGCGGCGCAGGCGTTGAAACTCCGGCGCATCGATAAGGCGCACGAGCAGCCGGCCTTCGCGCGTGTCCGTGCGCAGTCGGATGATGTTATGGACGGGGTCGCGGTAGATGCGTTCGCTCATTGGTGGAAATGGTAAAGCGTAAAGGGGGAAAGGGGAAGGAGAAATAGTGAATGGTCAATGGTAAATGGTGAATGGTAGAGCGCGGCGGCAAAAGAAAGTGGGACGGGAGCGTTTGAGGCTCTCGTCCCACTTGTTGCAGCGTCGCCGGAAAGAGACGGCGCGCGTGTTTAGAAGGTGTAGCGCAGGGCGAACTGCATGACGCGCCCGGCGCGCGGTTCGTTGAGCGGCGATTGAGTGGCCGTGTACCTGCCGAACTCCGACGGAGGGGTGAGCGGCGCGCCCGTGTCCGGGTCGGGCAGGAACGGGTCGGCCGGCAGCCCGAAGCCTTCCAGACTCGAATTGGCGAAACGCTGCGTGTTCGTGACGTTGAAGACCTCCCAACGGAATTGCAGGTTGTGGCCCTCCCACGGCAGGCGGAAGTTCTTCGACAGTCCGAGATCGAGCGAGACGTAGCCTTCGCCGCGCAGGACGTTGCGGTCGCCCACTTCGCCCGCGCGCGGCTCGCGGAAGCAACGGAAGACCGCGTTCGGGTTGCTGAAGAGATTGGGCGACCCCGTTCGCGTCGGCGAAGAGTTGGCGGCGCAGACGCGCACCATGTTCGACTGCACGTTCCAGTTCGTCGCCCAACGGTCGGATTGGAACGGCTCGCCCGTCGGCAGACCGGAGTTCCAACGGTAGATGCCGCTCAGTTGCCAGCCGCCGACGAGGGCATCGGCGACGCCGTTCAAGTCGTGGCCGAACCGGCGGCCGCGCCCCAAGGGAAGCGAGACGAGCCAGTTGGCGTTGATGACATGGCGCACGTCGAAATCGGAGTTGGCGTAGTTCTGGTCGGGGTCGAGCGCGTTGACGATGAAGCCCGCCGTCGAGTAAGCGGTCGCAGCTTGCAGGCCGGAGGCGTTATCGAGCGAGTGCGAGAGCGTGTAGTTGAAGTCGAACGCCACGTCGTTGCGGAAGCGATGGCGCAAGCTCAACTGCCCGGAATGGAAGTTAGACCGCGCGATGGTCGAGAAGACCGAAAGCGCGGCGTATTGCGGGTGGAAGAAGGTGTTGTTGAGACGCGACACCGGCTGGTCGTCCAAAAACGTCTGGAGGAAGGTGTAGTCGGTGATGTCCGCGCCGCCCACTTCCGGCCGCGCCAGCAGCAGATAGAGCGCCTGCGTATTGGAGAGGCCGGGTTCGCCGACGAGAAACTCGTTGATGCCGGGAAACAAGTTCTCGAAGAACGGCAGCGTCGGCACTTGGTTGATCGGCGTCATCGCGTAGCGATGATCGATGAGGCGGTTGATGGCCTCATACCAAGTCATCCCCGATTGCGGGTCGCGGATGTTGTTGAGGTGCATGATGTCGCGCGAGGCGAGGAGGTTGCGCGCGAGGCGTCCGACGTAGGAAGTCTCGAACGAGAAGCCCTTGCCCAACTCGCGCCCGTAGGAGAGGTTGAGGCTGTAGTTGCGCGGCGTCACGAGCGTGTCGTCGAGCGACTGCTCGATGCGCTGCGACTCGTCCGACGGCAGCGTCAGCGGGAACTGGATGCGCGGCGAGATGTTGCCGGGCGCGACCGGGAAGGCGCGCACGTTCGGGCTGAAATTGGCGAGCAGCGGCGCGAGCCGGTCGCTGACGTTGAAGGTGTTTGCGCCGATGGTCTGGGTTGAAGTGAAGCCGAGCGCCGAATTGAGATCGAAGCTGGCGGCGAGTTGGCTGCCGATGCGGTCGTAGGTCATGCGGAAGCCGCCGCGTATGACCGAGCGACCTTGACGACCGATGAGACGACCGAAGAAGTTGTCGCCCCAATCGGGCGAGTAGGCGACGGCGATGGACGGAGCGAAGTTGTTCCAGTCCTGCTGGTAGTAGCCATCGCGGCTGTTTTCGCGTCCGGCCAGATCAACCGTGATCGGGTCGTTCACGGGCGTCCCGTTGAAAGCGCCCTGCTGGCGACGCGCGAAATATTCGCCGAGGCTTTGGACGGGTTTGACCTGCACGCCGTTGCGTTCGTAGACGGGCGTGGAGGTTGACCAGCGCAGGCCGTAGCTCAAGGTCAGGTTGGGGCGCATGCGCCAAGAGTCTTGAAAGTAGAGTTCATACTCTTCGGTGGCGAAGCTGCGACGGGTCGGCGTGCCGGCCGAGGCCAATTCGCCCGAAGGGTTGTAAGTGAGATTGGCCGAATACTGCGAGTAGCGACCGATGACGGCGGCGAGCGCGTCGCGCAAGTCGGAGCGCACGGCGACGCTCGGAAAGAGCGAAGCGTTCGAGCCGTAGGAGTCGCGCGTCAGCACCGCGCCGGAGAAGTCGTACCAAGAAGGATTGATGATCGCCTCGTCGAAGGCGTTGGCGAAAGAGGTGCGGTTGTTGCGGACGAAGCGGACGTTGCCGCCCATCTGCAAGGTGTGCGTGCCCTTGATCCACGAAAGGTCTTCGACGATGTTGTTGACGGGCGTGGTGCGGAACAGAGTGGTGCGGAAACCCGTCGGGCGATAGATGAAACGGAAGGTGGTGAAATTACCGTTGCCGCCCGGCAGCGTCGTGTCGCCGAAATCGCTGAAGGCCGTGCGCGTGATGCCGTAGGTGAAACGGTTGACCAGATTGCTGCGCATCGTCCAAGTGTGACCGACGGCGATGCCGTAAGGGTGATTCCAGATTCTGAGCGGCTCGGTGTCCGGGAAGCACTGCACGCCGTCCGAGCAGTCGGTGGCGAAGTAGTTGTTCTTCGTCACGTTGTCGTGCTGGTAATTGCCGCGCACGAAGAGCGTCTGGCGGTCGGTGAGGTTGAAGTCCAGCCTCGTGATGTAGGTGTTCAGAGACGAAGGCGTGCGCGCGTTGAAGCGGAAGCCCGCCGTGTTGAGGCCGTCGCCGACGCTCAAGTCGTTGGCCGGATAGCGACGCGCGGCATCGGCCAAGACGGCGAGCGCGGCCGGGTTGAGGCCGGGCGAAGCGCCGTAGATGTTGGAGTAGGCGGCGTTGATTTCCGCCGGGGTCAGGCAGTTGACGCCGGCGGGCGTGCCGGCCGGGCAGCCCGCGTCGCTCGAACCGTTGGCCGTGCGATAGCGGACGATGCCCTGGCCGAGCGTCGGCAGCGGCACTTCGCGCACGGCCGGTGTCTCGGAGGCTTCGCGGAAGCCTTCGTAGTTGAAGAAGAAGAAGGCTCTGTCTTTGACGATGGGGCCGCCGATGGAGCCGCCGAAAACGTTGCGCAGAAGTTGCGGGCGCGGGGCGCGCGGGTCGCCTGCGCGTGCCGCGCCGCTCTTGACGGCGAAGTCGTCGGCCGTGTAGCGCCCGGCCGCGTTGTTGAAGAAGTCGTTGGCGGTCGTGACGGTGTTGCGGTGAAACTCGTAGAGCGAACCGTGGAACTCGTTCGAGCCTGACTTGGTGACGAGCGACACCTGCGCGCCCGAAGAACGTCCCTGCTCGGCGTTCGGATTGGTCGTGATGACGCGGAACTCCTGCAAGGAGTCGGGCGTCGAACGCAGGACGGAAGCAAAGGCTTCGTCCGTGACCACGTCGAGACCGCGTTGCTGTTCGTTGTTGTCAACGCCGTCGAGCGTGATGTTGGCCTGGTCGGCGCGGCCGCCGTTGACGTAGCCGGTGCGCGTGACGCCGGGTTGGAGCGAGAGCAGGCCGACCACGTTGCGCGCATTCAAAGGCAGTTCGGAAATGCGTCGTGCCTCGAAGGCGTTGCCGAGCGTCGCATCGGCCGTGTTGAGCGGCGCGTCGGTGGCCGCCGTCACCGTCACGGTCTCGGTGGCGAGACCCGCTTCGAGTTGCACGTCCACATCGACGGGCGTATCGACGAGCGCGCGCACGTCCGAGACGGTACTCTTTTTAAATCCGCTCGATTCCACATCGACACGATAGGTGTCGGGCGGGACGGCGGTGAAGGTATAGGTTCCTTCGTCGTTGGTGGTTTGCGTGCGAGAGAAGTTCTTGCTCTCGTTAACGAGGGTGACGGTTGCCCCGGCCACGACGTTGCCCTGCTGGTCTTTGATCGTGCCGCGCACGGTGGAGCGTCCGCTCTGCGCGAACGTGCCGCCGGCCAACAGGAGCGAGAAGAAAAACGCGTAGACCGTGAGAGCAACACGGCTTCGAGTGAAGTTACGCATATGAATCTGGCCTCCGATGGTTCAATTCGCGGCGCGAGGGCGACGGCTTAGGACGCACGAGAGCGCGCACGCGTTTGAGGAAGGTTGATGAGTTTCACGGGCGACGTTCTTGAAACGCCGAAGCCACGCAGTTCGCGCATAAGCGCGCGGCTGCGTGCAGTGAAAATTCCCCGGCTTGACGTGTTGTTTGAAGAACTCTTCAGAGCAGGCCGTGACGCACGGTAGATACAGAGTTAACGCTGCGGCACGAACGGCTCGCTTGCAGGAACACTCGGTCGAAAATTATACACGCAACGGGCGTTCCAACAAGGGCGTGCGGGCCGAGCCACAAACTAAGGCTGAAACTCGTCGCACAGCGCACCCCGCGCGCGCCCTTGAATCCAAAAAACCAAAAGAAAATTCAGATTTTTGAATAAGGATAAAGCCGTGAATGGTCAATGGTAAATGGTGAATGGAGCGGAACCGTTTTCTTCCATTCACCATTGACCATTGACCATTGACCAATCTTCCTACTTGATATTTTCCAGCAGGTGGCCGAGCTTCTCTTTCTTGGTGCGCATGTAGTGTGCGGCCGTTTCCGCGTGCGGCATTTCAATCGCCACGCGCTCGACGACCTGTAAGCCCGCCTCTTCCATCGCGCGCAGCTTCAGAGGGTTGTTCGACATGATGCGCACGTGGCACAGGCCGAGATCGAAAAGTATCTCGGCGCACTGGCGATACTCGCGCAAGTCGACGGCCAGCCCCAGCCGCTCGTTGGCCTCGACCGTGTCCGCGCCTTCGTCCTGCAAGGCGTAGGCGCGGATTTTGTTGATGATGCCGATGCCGCGTCCCTCCTGCATCTGGTAGACGATCGCGCCGCGCCCCTCCGCCTCGATCATGCGCATGGCCTCGTGCAGTTGCGGCCCGCAGTCGCACTTGAGCGAGCCGAAGACGTCGCCCGTCAGGCATTGCGAATGGATGCGCGCGAGCGTGGGCGTCTCGCGCTGGATGTCGCCTTTGAAGATGGCGACGAACTCTTCGCCCGATGCGCGCGAACGATAGCCCGCGATCTTGAACAGGCCGTATTCGGTCGGCAAATTCGCGACCGAGACGCGCTCGACCGAAAGGTCTTTCGTGTCCCACTGGCAAGTCGTGCTGCTCTGTGTTGCTTCTTCCAACTCTTAAGACTCCTTAGAACGGCCGGCGAGATGTCGGCGCGGACGCGCCCGAACTGAGGTCGCCGTCCGTCTGGCTTGGTGAACTTTTGATCTGCCGCAAATTATAAGTTCCCGCGCGCGTCCGCGACAAGGACGCACGCCCTTGTGCGCGGCGGTGAAATCCGTGGGCACAAGTTCGATGTTGATCTTTTTCCGCGCATCCAGCATCCTTTCCCCGTCGTCCTCCTGCGTGCGGAGTTATGGAACGAAACGATCTGGAAACCACGCTCCCGGCCGAGCCGCCCACGTCGCACGAGCGCCGCCCCGCGCTCGTCTTCATGCGCGGCGAACAACTGGCCGCGCCCATCCCGCTCGAACGCGACGAAGTCATCCTCGGCCGCGCGCTCGAAGCCGACGTGCGCGTCAACGATGCGCGCGCCTCGCGTCTCCACGCGCGCATACGCATCGAGCACGACGCCGAGACAGGCGCGGCGCGTTATCGTCTCACCGATCTCGGCTCAACCAACGGCACGCTCTTGAACGGCCAGCCCGTCACGGAGGACGCCTTCCTCCAACACGGCGACAAACTCAATATCGGCGAACATCTCATCCGCTTCGACTTGCTCGACGACTTCGACCGCGAGTTTCAACGCCAACTCTATCGTCTCATCGCGCACGACGAATTGACCGGACTCTTGACGAGCAAGTCTTTCTTCTCCGAACTGCGCCGCGAGGCCGCGCGCGCCGAAAGCGAGGGGCGACCCTTTTGCGTCTTGATGATGGACTTGGATCATTTCAAGCGCGTGAACGACACCTGCGGCCATCTCGTCGGCAGCCAGACGCTCGAAGAGATCGGCACGCTCATCACGCGCGCCCTGCGTGCGGGCGACGTGGCCGCGCGCTTCGGCGGCGAAGAGTTCGCGGCCTTTCTCTTGGACGCGGATTGCGCGCAGGCTCTCGTCGCGGCCGAACGCGTACGCAGCGCCATAGAGGAACATCGTTTCTCGGCCACGCGTCACGGCACGGCAGGCGGGGAAGAGAACCGCACGCTTCGCATCACGATCAGCATCGGTGTGGCCGCCTACCCGGACGACGCGCGCGACCCCATCGAACTGATCGAACTGGCCGACACAGCCCTCTACCACGCCAAACAGACGGGGCGCAATCGCGTCAGCGCCTTCTGCTCCGCGCCCGCCGACGGAGACGCGCCGCCACCACCGCGCGAACTCCGCCCGCGCCACACGCCGCCGCGCCACGAGTAAGTCGAGCGGCTAAGGCGTGTCCAGAGTTGAACCCTCCGCGTCCTCTGCGACAACTCTCTCTGCGCCTCTGCGTGAACTTGAGTAAACCAAGCATTCAACGCCGAGCACGCAGAGAGCACAGCCTCACACGACCACCCTATTCTCTAATTTGAATGTCGGACACTATCCGCCGCTAATAAAAGTTGGCAGCCCTCAAAGCCTTCTGTTATGATGCCGCCACTTCAGCCGAACCCCTAAACCCCCAACAGCAGTTTCAACTTCGGCGACTCTCCATTGTCGCTCGACCGAAGGAGCTTGAGAGTGTCGCAGCCACACATATTTCTCATGCGCGCCGCGCGCTTGGTCGCCGTCTCGCTCTGCCTCTGCGCCGCGCACGTCGCACGCGCGCAGACACCGACGCCGACGCCTATCGAGAGACGCGAGGCGACGCCCGCCGACGCGACGGCGACGCCCGCTCCGACGCCTTCCGAGGCCGCCGGTGCGACGAACGAACCAGACCTCTCGATCACGGGCAGCGTCACGGCGCGCGAGTTGCGCTTTGAAGTCGTGCCGACGCCGAAGGTGGAGTTTCCCGGTCGCCCGCGCCGTGACACGGTCTGGGAAGCCGAGCGCACGAACCTGCCCGCTGAAGTCCAGCCCGGCGTCACCTATCGAGACATCGGCATCCGTCTCAAGATCACGAGCGTCTTCGCGGACATCGAACGCATCGTCGCCGAAGCCCTCGGCGAAATTCCCACCAGCGACGATGCGCCGCCAAAACCCGGTGCGAACGAAAACACTCAACCCCCGCCCGGCAGCGCCCAAGCAGCACCCGCCGACACACAGCCGACGAGCGACGACGCCGCGCGAACCCACGACGCTTCGCCTGCAACCTCCGCAACGCAAACTTCGGTCGCGCCCGCAGCGGCGCGGCGGAGACGACCATGATTAAACGTGTAACGCGCCGTCTCGTTGCGGCCACGTTCATCTTCACAGTGCTCTCGGTTGCCGCTTCCGCGCAGGAGGAACGGCCGCGCGAAGCGCAGGCAGGCAGTCCGGCGCGCATCGCGCGTTCGGCCGCGAACGCGACGGGCATTCAGTCTCACGCCGACGAAAATTTTGAACTCAACATCGCCGAGCGGCGCATCACCGAGCGCGACTTCTTCGCCTCGACCGCAATTGAAGCGGGCGAGTCGGCGGCGCGCGGATTGTCTCTGCGCGTCGGCGTCGCCGTCGGCGCAAGCGAGATCGACGTGCTCCTGCGCAACGTGCAAGGCCGCGTGCGCTTTCGCGGCTCGCTCGAAACTTTGCAGCGCATGCTCGATGCGCGTCGCCCGCCGGACGCCGCGACGGCGCGCACGCCTAACCCTTGAAAGTTTTACTCTCCCGCACACTGTAGCAAGATGGATGGAAGTCTGATCCCGACCTTTCGCTTGAAAGCCGACGTTCGTATTCATCAAACTTTTTCTGAGGAGAATAGTCCATGAACAAGCTCTCGACTCCGTTCGCCGCGTTGATGCTTGCCGGTCTCGCCGCTCTCGCCTGCGCCACGGCTCAAGCGCAGACGCCCGCACCGGCGACAGCAGACACCAGCACAACTTCACGCGGCACGGACAACGCCTCGATCTTCGCGCGCACCACCAGCGCGGCGGGGCAACAGCAGGCACAGCCGCGCCCCACGCCTTCGCCCGTGCCCACGGTGCGCCCGCTCACGCAGGAAGACATCCAGCGGCAACAGGCCGCCAGCGAGCGTCGCCGCCAATCGGCCGCGACGGGCGACCCCGACGTGTTGCTCGACGTGCCCAATCTCTCGGTCGAAGAGATCACGCTGGAAGTCGAAAATTTGCGCGCGCGCGTTTCGCTCGATGCGCGGCTCGCCAACCTCTTGCAGTTGACCGCCGGAGCGGACGCCGGGATCGACAAAGTGAAACTCACGATCAAGGGCGTGCGCGCCGAGTTGCTCTTGAAGGTGCGACTCGACAACGTGGCCGCCATCATCGACCGCACTTTGACGACCATCGACCGCAACCCGCAAATTCTCGAACGCCTCTTGCAGACGGTCGATAACACGGTCGGCACGGTGGGCGGCGTGGCGGGCACGGCGCTGCAACCGGGCGGCGTCGTGGATCGCACGGTCGGCACGGTGGGGCAAACTCTGAACAACGTGACGCAGCCGGGCGGCCTGCTCAGTTCGACCGTCAACACGCTCGGCCAGACCTTGCAGCGCACGGTGGATCGTTCGGGCAACATCCTCGAACGCACGCTCGACACGGCGGGCACGGTCGTCAACCAGCGCACGGTCGGGAACGTCTTGAACTTGACGACGCTGCGCGAGACGGCGGGCACGGGCGGGCAAATTTTGCGTCAGGTGCGCGACACTTCCGGCGCGGTCATCGAACTGACGCTCGACGCGGCCGGTCGTGTCGTCAACTCGCGCGTCGTCAGCCAAGCGACGGGCACGAACCGCCAGTAAAAGGTAGAGGGTCGAAGTCTCAAGGCGGCGCGCGGTCATTTCCGACCGCGCGCCGCCTTTAATAGTTTTGCAACCCGCGGGCGGCATGGGCGTGTAAATCGTGCGTCGTCGTTTCCGGTGCGCGACGCGTTGCGCCGCCGCCGCCCGCGCGTTATGCTTTCCGCACCCGATTTCAAGTGCCAGCCGCGGCTCTCGCTTGATGATTTCGCTTGTGTCAGAGAAGTGTAAAGTAGTGATCGAAAATCTCAACCTCGCCTCTAATCCCTTTCGCAATCGCACGCTGCCGTGGACAGTGGCGGCCATCATCGCCTGCGTCTCGGTGGCGGCCTTAATCTTTACCGTCTCGCAATACCGCCAGACGCGCGACCGCGTCTCGATTGTCGAACGCGACGTGCGGGGCTTGCGCACCGAAGAGTCTTCGCTGCGCGCGCGCGCCACGGCCGTCACCCAATCGCTCACGCCCGACCAACTGCGCACGCTCAACGCCGCTCACGGCATCATCGACCGCCGCAACTTCTCTTGGTCGCGTCTCTTGGCAGACCTCGAATCGGCTCTGCCGCAGGGCGTGCGCGTCTCGCGCATCTCCGTGCGCGACGTGGCGCACAGCGGCGGCGCGGAGTTGGAGTTGGCCGTCGTCGGTCGTACCACGAACGACATCACCGCCATGCTCGGCACGATGGCGCAAGGCCGCATCTTCTCGGCCGACCTGCTGACGGAGAACAAGAGCGACAAGGGCATCGAATCCACTCTGCGCGTGCGTTACACGCCGGGCGCGTCGCGCCCCGCCGCGACCAACGCGGTCGAGAGCGCATCGGGTGATAGCGGCCGTGGCAACAACAGCGCAAATGCCGCCGCCGTTTCCGGCCTGTCGAGAAATGCGGGACAGCTGGGGGTGGCGCAATGACGAACGACCAGAAGAATGCTCAGGAAGGCGCAAGATATGAAGGGCGTGAAGGGCGTCGCACGGTCGTGCCCGCGCGTTTGCGCGCGCGCTTCAAGAGGTCTGCGAGTGTGGGCGTGCGTCCGGCGCGCACGATTCGCCTCCCCGAAATCCTTGCGCTCACCGCCGCCGCGCTGCTTCTGTTCACGGCCGCCGCCGCTTACTTCTTCCTGCTCGCGCCCGAACGCTCGCGCCTCGCGGCTTTGGAGAACGAGCGCGCGCAGTTGCAAGCGAAGCTGCGCGCTTCGACCGAAGGCGTCGAGCGCAACGAGACGACGCAGGCGAGCGTGGATAGGATCGTCACGAGCCTCAACGAATTTGAGACGACCGCCTTGGCCTCGCGCGATCCGCAAACCACCACGGCCGTCATCGGCGAGTTGAACGAAAAGACGCGCCGTCACAGTCTCGCGCGCGCGCAATTCTCCTTCAGCCACTTGGACGAGTTCGTGCCCGGACAGACCCCGGCGCAACAGGCCGCCGCACGCGCCGGAAACCTCTCGAAGCGCGAGACGGTCTTTCCGGCCATCGACATCAGCCTGACCGTCGAAGGCACTTACGGCAACCTCCGTCGCTTCATCCGCGACATCGAGCAAAGCCGTCGCTTCATCGTCATCAACGGCGTCCAACTCGAAAACGTCTCCGAGACTGGCGACAGCGCGCGCGCCGCGCTCGTCAGCCTGCGCCTCGACATGTCGGCGCACTTTCGTCGCAGCAACGCGGGCGGCGGCGGTAGTGGTGCGGACGGCGCAACGCCCGCGCCCGCCTCGACATCTCAATGACGGACGCAGCCGAAAATTTTTATGGCACTCTTTGAAGGCAAAACTCCGGCGGAACGCAACAAGTTGATCGCAGCCATCGCGTTCGGCGCGCTCGCGCTCCTTCTGCTCGGCCGCATGTTCTTCGGCGGCAGCGACGCGCCCGTCGCGCGCCGCCCCGCCAACAGCAATAACAGAAACGCGAACGCCACCGCCGCGGCGACGAACGCGAACGGCGCGAACGGAGGTTCGGCGGGCACAGCCGATCCGTCGCTCGAAGTTCCGCGCGAACTCGTCTACGACATCAACCCCGCAAATTACAGCGCGCCCGACGCCGGACGAAATATCTTCGCCTTCTACGTTGCGCCGACGCCGAAGCCGTCGCCCTCGGTCACGGTCGATGCGCCGACGCCGACGCCCATTCCCCCGCCGCCGCTCACCTTGAGCGCCATCTCGCCCTCGAACGTCTTTGCGCGGACGGGCGACTTCACCTTGCAAGTCTCCGGCGACAAGTTCACGCCGCAGGCGCGCGTCTACGTGGACGGCCAAGAACTGCCGACGAAGTTTGCGAGCGCGCAGCAACTCTCGACCACCGTGCCCGCCGCGCTCATCGCCGCGCCCGGCGCGCGCCAGATCGTCGTCCGCACGCCCGACAACACGCTCTATTCCAACGACACGTCTCTGAGCGTGTCCGCGCCGCCCGCGCCGCCCTACACCTTCGTCGGCCTTCTCGGCAGCCCGCGCTACAATAACGACAAGGCGATTCTCAAGGATCAAAAGAACGAACTCGTCACCGTGCAGCGCGGCGACACAGTCGGCGGGCGCTTCAAAGTGACGAACATCTCCACGCGTGCCGTGGAGTTGACCGACTCGCAGTTGCAGATCAAACACAATCTGCCCTACTCCGATAAAGGCGGCGCGGGCGCGAACAACCCGAACGGCGCTTCGCCCCGTTTCCAACCGCCCAAACCGCCCGACGACGATGGCGACGACGATGAGCCTCAAGACTAAACGCGACCCGCGGCGACACGCATTCGCACGCAGCCGGAGCGGCGCGCACGAGGAGGAGGCGCGCGCGGGCGAACGCGGCTACACGCTCGTCGCCCTGCTCGCGCTGATGACGATCCTCGCGCTCGCGCTCACGGCCGCCGCGCCGAGTCTGCGCCAGCAATCCGTCCGCAACCTCGAACGCGAAGCCATCGCGCGCGGCGAAGAAGTGGCCGAAGCCATCGCCCTCTATCAATTCGCCAAAGGCACGCCGCCCAAGAGCATGAACGATCTGCTCGAAGGCGTCGAACCGTTCCCCGGCGCTTTCAAGAAGATTCAGATTTTGCGCAAGTCCGCGGCGCGCGATCCGTTGAACAACGACGGCGAGTGGAAACTGATCCGCGTCGACGACCGCGCCTTCGTCGATTTCAAACAGAGCGTGTTGAAGTACAACGGCGGCATCCCGCCCGTGACGAGCGCGCGTTACCGTGCGTTCGAGCAGGCGGGCGCAATGGGCGGCGGCGGCATGGTCATCGGACTCGACGACGATAAGGACGACGAAGCGCGTTGCGATCTCGACACCTCGCCGAATGAAACCGCCACACCTTTCATCGGCGTCGCCAGCCGCAGCCGTTGCCCCTCCGTGATCACTTACTACGGCATCTCACGCCACGACCGCTGGGTCTTCACTCCGGTCTATCGCTAGAGACAACGCTAGACACAATCGCTGGACACAATCTCAACTCAAACAGAGTGCGCGTTGATGAAAACTTCAACGCGCACTCTTCGCATTCGTCATCAACTCTTCACATCTATCATGTGTCCGCGCGCAGACATCGAGTGATCGCGCGCGAAAAAAAGTAATGATTGGGAATTAAGTTATTGACAAGTGATCGCTTTATGTTTATAAGTCCAATATGTTGTGCGCTGTTTAGCCTAGGCCACAAGATGAAAATTGACACAGTATCTTGTGGTTACAAACAACCAAGAGAAAAAGGAGCAACGAAGACTTATGGCAACTAAGAAAGCTGGTGGTTCCAAGGGCGGTTCCAAGGGTGGTTCCAAGGGCGGCTCAAAGGGCGGCTCGAAGGGCGGCTCGAAAGGCGGCTCCAAAGGCGGTTCGAAAGGCGGCTCGAAGGGCGGCTCCAAAGGCGGCTCGAAGTAGTAGTCAGTTCAACCTGAACAACTCAACAACCTTCACAAGCGCACAAGAAACATTCGGTCTCGAAGTGAGACCATTCAAAGGGACGGCGAACGCTGCTACAGCACGCCGTCCTAATTCTTTGATAGAGGTCAGAGGCCAGAGGTCAGAGGTTAGTGAAAACCGGAAAGCAGTCTTCAAGTGATGACCTCTACTTCTAACCTCTAACCTCTAACCTCTAACTTCTCTTGTTATGATCAACGTCGCGCTCGTCGAACCTGAGATACCGCCGAACACGGGCAACGTCGCGCGCCTGTGCGCGGCGACCGGCACGCCCCTGCACATCGTCGGCGTCGCGGGCTTTCGTCTGGACGACCGCGCCGTGCGTCGCGCCGGGTTGGACTATTGGCCTGAGGTGCAACTGGCGCGGCATCGAGACCTCGCGGCGCTGCGCACGGCGCTGCCCGGCGCGCGCTTCGTCTACCTCACGACGAAAGCCACGAGAGCCTATACCGATTGGCGCTACGCGGACGGCGATTGTTTGATTTTTGGCCGGGAAACACGCGGTTTGCCGGAAGATTTGCTGCGCGCCAACGCCTCCAACTGCGTCACCATCCCGATGCTCAACCCGCGCGTCCGCAGCCTCAATCTCGCCACTTCGGTCGCCATCGTTCTCTACGAAGCCCTACGTCAGACGGGCGCGTTTGGACGATAGAAACAAACTCCGAAACAGTCTCCAACAGTCGCATCCGCTCCCGCGCTCGTCCCGGCGCAAGGACAATCGGGCGGCGCGTGTTATGATACGCGGTTTGACGTGGCGCGCTCTCGTGCGCCGTTTTGATCTATAGGGGAGTTATGACTGAAGAACGGAAAGATATACGCAACATCGCCATCATCGCGCACGTCGATCATGGCAAGACCACGCTCGTCGACGCGATGCTCAAACAGGCCGGAACATATCGTGAGAACGAGCACATCGTCGAGCGCGTGATGGACTCGATGGACTTGGAGCGCGAGCGCGGCATCACCATCATGGCGAAGAACACGGCCGTGCGCTACGGCGACGTGAAGATCAATATTCTCGACACGCCGGGGCACGCCGACTTCGGCGGCGAGGTCGAGCGCGTGTTGAAGATGGTGGACGGCGTGATGCTGCTCGTCGATGCGGCCGAAGGGTGTTTGCCGCAGACGCGCTTCGTCTTGCGCAAGGCGCTGGAGTTGCGCCTGCCCGTCATCGCCGTCGTCAACAAGATCGACCGGCACGATGCGCGCCCCTCGGAGGTGGTTGACGAAATTTACGAACTGTTCCTCGACCTCGA
This sequence comes from Pyrinomonadaceae bacterium, assembly GCA_036387235.1. GTDB lineage: Bacteria > Acidobacteriota > Blastocatellia > Pyrinomonadales > Pyrinomonadaceae > JAIVJZ01. The sequence goes on along the minus strand of DASVUD010000028.1, from coordinate 159,482 downwards.
CGCGACCGACGAGCAGATCGAATTTCCGATCCTCTACGCCGTCTCGCGCGAAGGCGTGGCGAAGAAACAATTGACGGACGACTCAAACGACTTGCGCCCGCTCTTCGATCAGATCGTCGAGACGATTCCAGCGCCGCGCGCCTTGCGCAGCGATGCGTTGCAACTGCTCGTGGCGAATCTCGATTACAACGAATACGTCGGGCGGCTCGCCATCGGGCGCATCTTCTCCGGCGAGATCGCGCAGGGCGAAACCGTCGCCGTCATCAAGCGCGACGGCGCGGTGCAGAAGATGCGCGTCTCGCAACTTTACGCCTTCGAGGGTTTGAAGCGCGAAGCGGTCGAGCGGGCGGGCGTCGGCGACATCGTGGCGCTGGCCGGAATGGAAGGCATCGAGATCGGCGAAACCGTGTCGAGCGCGGACAATCCGCAGCGTCTCCCGGTCATTGCCGTGGACGAGCCGACGATCTCGATGATCTTCAGCGTCAACAACTCGCCTTTCGCCGGGCGCGAAGGCAAGTACGTCACGTCGCGCCAACTGCGCGAACGGCTCGACCGCGAACTCTTGAGCAACGTCGCCATCCGCGTGGAAGAGACCGAGACGCCGGATCAATTCAAAGTGTCTGGGCGCGGCGAACTGCAACTCGCCATCTTGATCGAGATGATGCGGCGCGAGGGCTACGAGCTACAGGTGTCGAAGCCGCAGGTCATCACGCACGTGCGCGACGGCAAAACTCTCGAACCGATTGAACTCGTCGTGGTCGATTGCCCGGACGAGTTCATCGGCGTGGTGACGGAGGCGATGGGGCGGCGCAAAGGGCAGATGACGAAGATGGTCAATCACGGCACGGGGCGCGTCCGTCTGGAATTCGAGACGCCTTCGCGCGGTCTCATCGGCTTTCGCGGCGAGTTCCTGACGGAGACGAAGGGCACGGGTCTGCTCAATACGCTGTTCCTTCGTTGGGGCGAGTGGCAGGGCGCGATGCGCGGTCGCGCGACGGGGTCGCTCGTCGCCGACCGGCAGGGCGAGACGACGACCTATGCGCTCTTTAACTTGCAGGAGCGCGGGACGATGTTCGTGCGTCCCGGCGTGCGAGTTTACGAGGGCATGATCGTCGGCGAGAACGCGCGCGCCGTCGATCTCGACGTGAATGTCATCAAGGAGAAGAAGCTGACGAACATGCGCGCCGCGAGCGCCGACGAAGCGATGCGCCTCGTGCCCGTCAAAGACCTCTCGCTCGAACAGGCTCTGGAGTTCATCGCCGACGATGAACTCGTCGAAGTGACGCCGGAGACGATCCGCCTGCGCAAGCGCGTGCTCGCCGCCAATTTCCGGCCGAAGAAGAAAGAGGCGTAAGGTTAAGCCCGCAGCACAGAATAAGAGGCCGCGACAGCAAAGTGTCGCGGCCTCTTGTTGTTAGAAACTGTTTTGAAAGTCACGCAGGGACAACGACAGCGTTACTGTTCAGACGGCTTACCGGCGGCGTCTTCATCGCCCGCTTCGTCAGCATCATCTTCGTCATCTTCCGACGGGTCGTAAATCTCGTAGCCTGTCGCGTCGTCGTAGTAATAACTGCCGGGCGCGTGTTCGCGTCCCGTCGGCGTGTCGTGTTCGCTTCCGGGCGGTGGCGGCGTGGAGTCGCGTTCGCGGGGTTCTGTTGTATCATCGCGTGGTTCGCTCATCTCGTCTCCAACAGAGTTCAAACTTATGTGTCGCTTTCTCGCCTACGCGGGCGCGCCGCTCGTTTTGGCGGACTTATTATACCGCCCCGTCAATTCGCTGATCATGCAGAGTTACAAGGCGCGCGAACGCGCCGAGCCTTTGAACGGCGACGGCTTCGGCGTCGGCTGGTACGTGCCCGACATCGCAGACCCGACGCCTTGCGTGCAGCGGACGGTGATGCCCGCGTGGTCGAATCGCAACTTGCAGAACTTGGCGGTGAAGGTGCGCGCCTCTCTTCTGTTCGCCCACGTGCGCGCGGCCTCGCCCGGCATGGCCGTGATGGAATCGAACGTGCATCCGTTCGCCTACGACCGTTTCATGTGGATGCACAACGGCGCGGTCGCCGGGTTCGCGCGCATCAAGCGGAGCTTGCGCGAGAGTTTGAAGGACGAGTTTTACAACATGGTGATGGGGACGACCGATTCGGAGCACGCCTTCGCGCTCTTTCTCAACAATCTGCGCGTGCCCTTCGGCGAGGCGAGCGCCGAAGCGATGCGCGCTTCGATGGTCGAAACCATCGCGCAGCTCAACGAGTGGACGCGCGCGGCCGGAATCCTCGAGGCTTCGCATTACAACTTCGCGGTGACGGACGGCGAGTCAATCGTCATCTCGCGCTATTGCTCGGCCGAGGGCGTCGCGGGAAACTCTCTGCACGTCTCGCGTGGGCGGCGTTTCGAGTGCCTGCCCGACGGATTGTGCGACATGCACACGGTCAAGACGCCGGAGGAACAGGCGTCGGCCGTCATCATCGCCAGCGAGCGTTTGACGGACGACCGCGACGACTGGCTCGCCGTGCCCGACAATCACACCGTCACGGTGACGAAGGATTTGCGCGCGCGCATCGAGGCCATCAATCTTTAATAGCCATCTTTAAAATAGCAAGCTTTAAAGAACCAGAAAACGGGTTATGAAAATCAGCATCACACGTCGCGCGCTCGCGGCCGTTTCACTCGCCTTCCTACTTTTCTCACACAACATCAACGCTCAACAAGCGACGACCGCCGCCGCCGCAAGGTCTGCGTCAACGCAGTCCGCGAAGCAGTTCGAGTTGACGGTTGACAGCATCATGCGCGGGGCGGCGCTTGTCGGCTACGAGCCGACGGGCGTGCGCTGGTCGCAGGACGGCGCGCGCGTCTATTTTCGCTGGAAGCAGGCGAACGAGCCGCGCCTGAAAGAGTTTGACACATACGTCGTCAACCGCGACGGCACAGGTTTGCGCAAACTCTCCGAGGAAGAGGCGCGCAACACAGCGCCGCCCACCGGCGGCGACTTGTCGAAGGACAAACGCTGGACGGTCTTCACGGACGAGGGCGACATCTATCTCTACGAACACGCGCGCGGCGCGCGCCGCCAGTTGACGCGCACGACCGAGGCCGAGTTGAACCCGCGCTTCACGCGCGACGGAAGACGCGTCCTGTTCACGCGCCAGAACAATCTCTACGCGCTCTCGCTCGAAGGGGGCTTGCTCGAACAGTTGACCGACATACGAGTTGGCGGCGGAGGAGGGGGCGGCAGCGCGCGGGGCACGGAGAGTCAGGAAGTTTTGAAGAAGGAGGAACGCACGCTGCTCGAAGCCGTGCGCGAGCGCGCCGAGCGACGCGAGGAGCAGGAAGCGAAACGCAAGGCGCGCGAGAAGCGAAAACCCTTCAACGTCCCGGCCGGGCAGACCGTCGCGAGCCTCACGCTCTCGCCTGACGGCGCATACGTCTTGGCGGTCGTCAACGAACCCGCGCCCGCGGCCAAGCAGACGATTGTTCCGAACTACGTCACGGAGTCGGCCTACACGGAGGACATCCCGGGGCGCACGAAGGTGGGCGACGCGCAGGGGCGCACGCGCATGTACGTTATCTCCGTGGAGACGGGCGAATCGAAGAGCGTCGATCACGGGCAACGCGCCGTGCAGTCCGCGCCCGTCGTCCGCACGCGCACCGAAGGCAATTCGACCGAGCAAGCCGCCCGCGAACGCGGCGCGCCGCAGACACAGGAAGCACAGCAACAAACTCAAACGCAGGCGCAAGGGTCGCAAGCTCAACCGACGCGCACGACGCAGCAGCAGGGACAACAACCGCCGCGCACGCTGGAGACCGAGACGACCGCGCAGACGAGCGCGCAGGAAGCACGCGAGCGCGACGTGCAGCTTTTTCAGTTGCAATGGTCGGATGACGGGCGACGCGCGGCGCTCCTTGCGCGCTCCGCCGACAACAAGGATCGTTGGGTGCTTCTGCTCGACCCCGCGACCGCAAAGACCAGAACGCTCGCGGCCATGCACGACGACGCGTGGGCGAACGGCCCCGGCGCATTCACGCTCGGCTGGCTGCCCGACAACCGGCGCGTCTATTTCGAGTCCGAGCAAGACGGCTTCGCGCATCTCTACACCGTCTCGATTGACGAAGGCGCGCAGCCCGTGCAGTTGACGCGCGGCGCGTTTGAAGTCTCGGACGTGCGCCTCTCCGAAGACAAGACGACGTTCTATTTCACCTCAAGCGAAGTGAGCTTCGCCGAGCGACACCTCTACTCGATGCCTACGAGCGGCGGCGCGCGCACGCGTCTCACGGCGCTTCCCGGCAACAACGAGACGGACATCTCGCCCGATGAACGCATGCTCGCCATCGTCCGCTCTTACAGCAACCGCCCGCCCGAACTCTATCTCGCCGCGAGCGCGCCCATGTCCGACGCCAGACCCGTGACGACCTCGCCCACGCCCGAATTTTTCACCTACAACTGGATCGAACCTGTCATCGTCGCCATCCGTGCGCGCGACGGCCAGACCATTCAGGCGCGTCTCTATAAACCGGCGCGCCCGAACGGCGCGGCCGTCCTCTTCGTCCACGGCGCGGGCTACTTGCAGAACGTGCATCGCTGGTGGAGCAGCTATTACCGCGAGTATATGTTTCATCACCTGCTGATGGAGCGCGGCTTCACCGTGCTCGACATAGACTATCGCGGCTCCGCCGGCTACGGCCGCGACTGGCGCGCGGGCATCTATCGCCACATGGGCGACAAAGATTTGACCGACCACGTGGATGCCGCGCGTTACCTCGTCGCGTCGCACTCAATCGACCCCGCGCGCATCGGCATCTACGGCGGCTCTTACGGCGGCTTCATCACCTTGATGGCGATGTTCACCACGCCCGGCGTGTTCGCCGCGGGCGCGGCCTTGCGCCCCGTCACCGATTGGGCGCACTACAACCACCCGTACACTTCAAACATCTTGAACCTCCCGCAAACCGACCTCGAAGCCTACAAGCGCAGCTCGCCCATCTACTTCGCCGAAGGCTTGCGCGGCGCGCTCCTCATCTGCCACGGCATGGTTGACGTGAACGTCCACTTCCAAGATTCCGTCCGCCTCGCCCAGCGCCTCATCGAACTCAGAAAAGAGAACTGGGAACTCGCCGTCTACCCCGTCGAAGACCACGCCTTCGAGCGCGACACCAGTTGGGCGGACGAATACAAACGCATCCTCAAACTCTTCGACGAAAACTTGCGCCCGCGCGTCGCCGGTGCGGCACAGACAGCCCCGCCGTCGTTTGACGCGAGCCGACGCTGATTGAAGCGCGGCGGTCATCGGCGCACGACGTGAGAGTGAAGGGCAACGGTTGAGTTTCCATGGCCGAGAAGAAAAGTTATGAGAGTCTTTCAATTGAAAGGAGCGAGACGGTGGGCGAGTTGAATCCTGAGATGGACGCTTTGAAAACCCGGCTCAAAGCCATGTGGATGGCGGGCGATTTCGGTGAAGTGGCGAAGTGGATCGAGGCGAGCGCCGAGGAGTTTATCGCGCGCCTCGCTCTCAGGCCGGGCGCGCGCGTGCTCGACGTGGCTTGCGGCAGCGGCAATCTGTCGCTGCCGGCGGCGCGCGCGGGCGCAGACGTGACGGGCGTGGACATCGCCACGAACTTACTTGAGCAGGCGCGCCGGCGTGCCGCGTCCGCAAATTTGTCGATCCGTTTCGACGAGGGCGACGCGGAACATCTGCCCTACGCGGACGCGAGCTTCGACGAAGTTGTGAGCATGTACGGGGCGATGTTCGCGCCGCGTCCCGAACTTGTCGCGGCCGAACTGGTGCGCGTGTGTCGCCCCCGTGGGCGCGTCGCTCTGGCCAACTGGACGCCGGACGGATTCATCGGCCGGATGTTCAAAGTCACCGCCCGGCATGTGCCGCCGCCCGGCATCCCTTCGCCCTTGAAGTGGGGCGACGAAGAGACCGTGCGCGAACGCTTGCGCGAAGGGGTCGCGGATTTACAGATACGGCGGCGCGTGTGCACCTTCACATTTCCCGCCCCGCCCGCGGAGGTAGTCGAATCCTTCCGCAAATATTACGGCCCGACGCAGCGCGCCTTCGACGCGCTCGACGCCTCTGGGCAGGCCGCCTTGCGACATGACTTGGAGCATTTGTGGAGGGAGCATAATCAGGCGACGGACGATGCGGCCGCCACGCGCGTCGAAGCTGAATATCTCGAAATCATCGCCACGCGAAGTTGACGTTCGCGAACTTCTCGCATCTCAAGCGTCGCCCGGCATCGGTTCGGCTGATTATCGGCGGGCACGTGGTTTCGCCCGGTCGCATTGTTGTGTTAAGAGGTGTCTTATGAATTACGGTATCACACACATACTTCGGCGCTCGGCGGCGCTGTGTGGTTTGGTTTCGTTGTTGGCGGTGGTGGCTTGCGGCCAGCGCGCGGAGAAGCCGAAGACGGCGGCGACGGACGCGCCCGCAGTCGTTCGTGCGCCGAAAGGCGCGCGTTGGAGAGACGTGCCGGAGCAAGTTAAAAGGGACGCGAAGTATTTGTTTTACCTGCACGGGATCATCGTCGAGAACGAGGGAGTGCGTCCCACCAGCCCCGACTACGGCGTCTACGAGTATGAGCGGATTCTCGACACTTTCGTCGAGAGAGGATTTGAAGTGATCAGCGAGGCGCGCCCGAAGGGAACCGACCCGCACGCGTATGCGTCGAAATTGGTGGGGCAGATCAAGCGCCTGCTCGACGCCGGAGTTCCGCCCCGGAACATCACGGTCGTCGGCGCGTCGAGAGGCGGCGGCATCGTGATGTTCGCTTCCACCATGCTCAAGAACCGGGAGGTCAACTTCGTCATTCTCGCCTCGTGCGGAGATTTCAGCATCTACCGCGACAACAAAGTGGACTTATGGGGAAACATCCTGTCCATCTACGACTTCAAGGAAAGGACGGGCGTCGGCTCTTGTCGTAGATTCGTGGAAAGCTCCACGGGCGTGAACAGGCACAAAGAGATCGTCGTGCAACTCGGACTCGGCCACGGCCTCTTGTATCGTCCCTTGCCGGAGTGGGTTGACCCGACGGTCGAGTGGGCTAAGTAATTTCGGAGCGATGCGTCGAGCGAGAGCGTATGGACAAATTTTTTCGGTTGCTGGAGACGGGTTTATCGTCTCTGATCTTTACCGGCATCGGATGTTTGTTCTTATGGCTTTCTCTCTTGTTCCTGCGGCGGACGAAAAGATTCATCGGCGAGTCGTTGCAAACTGACGGCAACGTCGTCCGCTTGCACGAAGTTTACGATGAAGGCAGCGTTACCTTTGCGCCCGTCATCAGGTACACTGCTTCCGACGGCATCGCGCGCGAGTTCACCGATTCCACTTCCAGCCGCCCCGCCAGCTACAACGTCGGCGACCCGGTCAAGATTCTCTATCACCGGCAGAATCCCAAAGACGCGCGCATCGCCACCACTTTCCGTCTCTATCTCATCTCAATCATCTTCGGATTCGTCGCCCTCGTGCTGCTCGCAGTCGGCATCGGCCAAATGCTCTGGCATCTGTTTTTTTAAGCGTCATAAGAACGCACGCGTTGACCGGCTGAGCGATGCGCGCGGTGATACGCCACTGTCATTTGCATATCCGGCCGATTCTTCTTTGAGCGGGAGCGGAAGCGTCAGGCGGCGTTGAAGAACAACATGCCGATGAGCCAAGAGACGACTTGGGTTTCGTAGGCGTACCAGAGGCCGAAGCAGATGCTGAGCGCCCCGGCGACCGTTTGCAAGCCGTAGTGCAGGCCGGAGAGTTTGCGCGCGCTCAAGACGAAGGGCAGACCGACGAGACCCGACATCAGAAGCATCCCGACAATCGAGCCGAGGCCGAAGACGAGCAGGTAGAGCAAGCCGACTAGCGGCGAGGGAATTTGTGCGAGCACCAGTAGTGTCAAGGCCGCCGAACCCGCCAGCCCGTGCACCGCGCCGACGACGAGCGGCTTGATGCCGATGCGCGTGACGGCGTGCGAGTGGGGCACGGCGGGCGCACCCATGTGTTCCGTGTCCGCTTCGTGAAAGTGTATGTGCGCGTGTTCGAGTCCGTCGTGCCGGTGTTGGTGTAGATGCACGGGCGCGCGACGCTCGCGCAGGGAGCGCACGAAAGTCGCCGCGCCGAGGCCGATGATCATCAAGGCCACGCAGAACTCAAGGCCGCTCGCCACGCGCTCCGAGATCGCCACGCGCAAGACGAGCACCACCGCTCCGACGATCACGAGCGAGGCCGTGTGGCCGACACCCCATAACCCTCCGACCAAAGCCGCCCGCCACAGTTTCTTTTGCTCGCTGACGATGTTCGAGACGGCGACGACGTGATCGACTTCCGTGGCGTGCTTGAGTCCGAAGACGAGTCCGAGGCCGAGCACGGCCAAAGCACTCATGCGCGCGAAACTGGGTTCGTCGTGCGAGAGGAGCGCGCGCGCTTGCCCTAGCAATTCGCCGCCGAGCGCGCTCGCGTTGTAGCCCGCTTCGCCCGCGGCCTGATAGCAGATGAACAGCCCGGCGCAAGTGATGACGAACGCGCTCAGAGCGGGCAGCACGCGCAGCCACAAGCCCCCGGACGCGAGCGGCCGCTCCATCCGGCGGCGCGCGTAGACGAACAGCAAACCGACGGCGGTTAAGACGCTCGCCAGCCCCGCGCTGAACGCGACGACGAGCAGGAGGCCATAGCCGACGCGCCTGAGGTGGATGGCCGAGAGCAAGACGACGAGCGCCGAAGGGCAGGGCAGCAACCCGCCGGAGATGCCGAGCGCCAAGAGCCTCCGCCAAGTCACGCGTTCGCCGTCCGCGCCCGGCGGCAGATGCGTGTGCGCCGCGCCGCCGCCGTGTGTGTGCGCGCCGGAGAGTGCGCCCTGCGCGTGCGTGTGTGCGCCGCTCTCTTCGTCGTGCGCGTGCTCGACGTAGCCGTAGGCCGCGCCGATGCGTCGCACCAAGAGACTCACGCCGATGGCGACGACAATCGCGCCGGAGACGAAACTCAACACGGGATAGAGACGTTCGGGCACGACGTACTGCGCGGCGAACAGCGTCACGATGCCGAGCGCGAAGACGCCCGCCGTGTGCGTGACCGTCACGGTCAGGCCGAGAAAGGCCGCGTGGCGTGCCGTGCCGCGCGAGCCGACGAGATAAGCGGCCACGACCGTCTTGCCGTGTCCGGGCGAGAGCGCGTGGAAGCCGCCGAGGATGGCGGCCAACAGGAGTCCGGCGAGCACGACGCCGGGCGTCAAATCTCTCACCGAGATGAGTTCGGCCAGACGGTCGCGCGCCGCCGGTTCGACGCGCGCGCCGTCACGCGCGACGAGCGGGCGCGCGCCTGCGGGCAAGTCGGCGGCGGTCGTGAAAGAGAGTTCGGCCGTGCGTTCGTCGAGCGGCGCGGAAGTCATGTCGCGCGGGTACGCGCGCAGTTCGTTCGAGAGGCTGCTGCCGTATGCGTTGCTGTCGAAGACGCGAACGCCGGTCGCGGGCGCGATCACGATCTCGCGCCAACCGATGCGCCCCGCGTAGTTGGCATCCGTGAAACTGATGCGCCGCGCCGCGTCCGTCGCTTGCGTCACAACGGCGGGCAGTTCGCCCTCGTAGTCGCATTCGAGACGGAGCGTCGGCAAGTTGCCCTCGCCCGGCCGCAGGGCGATGCGTTGCCCGACGAGTTTGAGCGCGACGGGCGCGCCGTCCGATGCGAGGCGCAAGCCCGCGACGTGCGCGGCGGCTGTGCGTGCGGCGTAGGCGTCGAGTTCCGCTTGCGTGTGTTGACGGTCGCCGTCCGCGTCCACGGTTTGCAATTCCTGTAGCGCGGCGATCTCGGCCATGTCGATGACGTAGTGGAGACGCACGCGCGCCCTGTCGATTTCGAGACGCGAGAAATGATTGACCGTGAAATTGCCGAGCGGGTGCGCGGGCGCGTCTTCGGCGAAGAGGCCAAGGATGAGAACGAAGACGGACGCGAGCGCGAGCGCGCGTCGCTTCCGTGTCCTGACGTTGCGGGGGAACTTCATAAATTCGTGACGGCGGCCAATCTTACGGAGTGATAATAGCGAACTGCGACTAGCGCTCTCTCGCTCTGCGCCCTCTGCGCGATCTCCGCGTCCTCCGCGTGAGCTGTTGACTCAATATCTCTCACGCCTCCCTGAAAGCTGTCGCCGCCCTCCGAAGACTACTTCGTTAGAGCCTCGCGCGCAACGCGCGCCTGCAAGGGATCAAATTGCGGATTGAGCGCGAGCGCGCGTTCGAGAAACTTGCGCGCACCTTCCGCATCGCCCGCGGCACGCGCGATCATCCCGGCGTGATAGAAGAGGCGCGCGTCCTCCGTGCCCAAACGCAGCGCGTCTTTAATGGCCGCCCGCGCCTCGTCCGTCTTGCCCGCCTTCAAGGCTGCCCACGCCAGCGCGTCCGCGCCGTAGATGTCGCGGCGCACTTCATACTCTTTGGCGGCCAGCCGGTAGGCTTCCGCCGCTTTCAGATCGTGGTCGGCGTAAAAGAGCGCGAGTTGACGATTGTAGAGCGCGCCCTGCAACGCGCCGAGTCGCGCGATCTGTTCGACGAGCGCATACTGAGCTTCGGCCTCGCGCTCGCGCCCCGCGAGTTTGTAGAGATCGCCGAGCGCGGCGACGAAGGCCGGGTCGGGCAGGCGTTTGACAACTTTCTCGTACTGCTCGATTGCGCCCGCCATGTCGCCCCGCGCGGCGCGCACGCGCCCGAGTGCGGCCAGCGCGCGATAATAATCCGTGTAGGTCGCGAGAGACTCGCGATAGCGTTGCTCGGCCTCTTCGTAATCGCCACGACCGAAAGCGATCTCGCCCAGTTGCCAACGACACCAAGCCACCGTCTCGCGCGAGGGCGGAACTACATTCAACGCGAGCGCGAGCGCATTGGCGTAGCGCTTCCGCGCCGCGTCCACGCGGCCACGCAGCAGATCGACTCTGGCGAGTCGGGTCTCGGTGGCGAAATTCACGCCGCCGATGCGCTGCATTTGACTGAGGGCGGCTTCCGCCTCTTCGTAGTTGCCGAGTTCGATCAGTGCCTCGGCCAGTAATTGGTGCGCCAAACTTTTGTTCGGTTCGAGTTCGCGCAGGCGCAGCGCCGAGTCGCGCGCCCCGGCGAAATCGTGCGACATATATTTGACCTGCGCCGACGCCGCGAGGCCGCCCGGATTAGCTTCCGCCGGTATCGCTTTCAAAGAAGCGTCGCTAGTGCGGGCGGCGAGTTCGAGGTACTTCATGTCGCCCGTCTCCTGAGCCGCGCGCAGGTAATAGCCGGAGAGCTTGTTATATGCGATGAAGTCCTTCGTGTCGCTTCTGACCCGTTCTTCGAGGAAGCGGATAGTATCCTCGGTCAGCTCGCTATCCGTCGGGACGGCGTCGGCGGGCGCTGTGGACGCCGTGGGCGCAGTGGAAGCCACAGGCGGGGGTGATCTTATCCATCCTCCGCACCCGGCGGCCGCGAGCGCGGTGAGAGAGAGGGGGATGAGAAAAAGCAATCTGTTTTTGTGTCGCATTAGTAGTCGGGGGCACGTCGCGCCGAAGCGCATATCATATCTGATCGGGAGGGCAAGCGAAATACGGCAGCGAGCGATTACTTTTATTCGCGGTTAACATCTCGACGCCGGCGGGGCGTTTCTCGCCGCCGATGATAAATCAACCGGGTGGGCCTAAATTCGTTGTAGCCAAAATGGCCTTCCTGATATATCCTGTTCGCGCTCTCTTCAACATGACCATTCGACTTAGTCTTTCGCCCTCCATGCGTGTTGCTCCGCATACTGTTCCGAGCGCCAGAGCGTCACTAGCGCGAATCCTAACTTTAGGCCGTCCGATCAAATGCGGAGTGTTAGGAAAGCGGCTCTCGACTAGCGCCCGACGCATCCGCTTCCCTCGTTTGTACGCTCGAAGGTTTACTCGACATCTTTCCGCCGGGGCTGCGACCCCTTAAAAACTGCCGCTGAATTTTATCCACGGCCTTCGCCAGCCGGTGCGACCGCTGCGCGCCCGCCCTGTCACCCGTCATCTTGAAACGTCTAGGAGAACGACCATGATTCATCTGACAAACAAAAAGATTGCACTGATCGCCCTTGCGCTGACGGTGTCTTTCACACTTCTCTTTACGCCCGCGCCGTCGACGGACGCGGCCGACCACGGAGACGCCCCCTATAACAGCTCCGATCAAGCGATTGACGGCGCAGACCTCTATGCCTTCCTCGATCCGACCGACAACACACGGGTCGTCCTCTCCCTGACATCGCGTGGGTTCATCGCCGCCGGTGAAAACAATAACTTCGGCCAGTTCGACCCGGCCGTGCGCTATCGTTTCGAGATCGAGACGACGGGCGACCCGCGACCCGACACTTTCATCAACGTCACTTTCTCGCGACGCACCGGCGTCGCCACGCCGCAGACGGCAACCGTGACGCTGCCGAACGGCCAGACGTTCACCGCGCTGACGACGCCGCCCTCGGTCTGCATCGCAGGCACGGCCAACTGCCCGCCCCCCGCGACCATCACCGATTTCACCTCTTCGGCCGGACTCGTGCGTTTCTTCGCCGGCATGCGCGACGACACCTTCAACTTCGACATCCCCGGTTTCGCCGGCGGCACGGCCGCGCTGCGCGCCTGCGTGGCGGGCACGAACACATCCCCGACCTGCGTTAACGACGCCCTCGCCCTGCTCGGTCGCGGGCGCGATTCGTTCGCCGGTTACAACATCATGAACATCGCCATCAGCTTGCCGAAGGCGATCTTCGGCACGCCCGCCAACAACGAGATCGGCGTTAACGGCACGCTCGCGCGCCGCAACCTGACGCGATACATCGCCTCGCCCGATCAAGTCGCCCCGGGTCGCAACTACCCGTCGGTCGGCTTCGGCGAGTGGGTGCAACTCGACCGCAACGGCATCCCGGCCGTCAGCGCCGCGCTCATTCCGTTCGGCCGCAAGGACGAGTTCAACGCCGTCACGACACAGGACGACGCCAACGGGCGCTTCGCCGGAGACATCGTCGCCGCGCTCAAAGCGCTCGGCACGAACGACACCAACATCGGCATTCTCGCCGGCGTCGCCGTCACGCGGGGCGACCAACTGCGCCTCAAGTTGACCACGCCGAACTCGACGCTCGGATTCGGCGAGACGCTCGCCACGCAGAATTACGCGGGCTTCCCGAACGGGCGACGCCCGCACGACGACGTGGTGGACGTGATCCTGTACTTCGTCGCCAACCAGCAGCCCGTCACCGACAACGTCAACGTCAACGAGGTGCCGCAGCTCAGCACGTTCCCCTTCTTCCCGCCGCCGCACCAGCCGCGTCCCGCGGGCACAGGCTCAGAGGATTTGACACGCAACTAACCGGGCACAAGACCCAACCCTTAAGCGACCTGAATACAGTAGAGGAGCGCAAGCCATGAAAAAGATGACAAGACGAGCAACACGCTTGCTCGGGCTGGCGCTGGCGCTGTCGGTGTTCGCGGGCGGGATCTTGCCGCCCGGCAGAGCACAGCAGAAGGCGAGGTCGGCGACCGCAACAGCAACAGCCGCCGCACGCCCGCAGACCCAGCAGCAGAGTTCGAGTAGAACCGCCCCGGCCGAGACGGCCGCCGCGACAGCAAAGGCACAAGTCCCCGACGCGGGCGACGACTTCCGCGTCCGCACCCTCCCACCCGAACCTCCCGGCAAGATCGCTTTTGCGAGCGACCGCGCCGGCAACTCAGACATCTACGTGATGGATCCGGACGGCGGCGGTCTCGTCCGCCTGACGGACGACCCGGCCGAAGACGTGCAGCCGACCTGGTCGCCCGACGGCTCGCGAATCGCCTTCGTCAGCAATCGCGACGGCAACAAGGAGATTTACGTCGTCAGCGCGACGGGCGGCGCGGCGACGCGCCTGACCAACAACACGTTCGACGACATCACGCCCGCCTGGTCGCCTTCGGTCGCCAACCAGCGCATCGCCTTCGTGACCAATCGCGACGGCAACGACGAAGTCTACGTGATGGGCGCGGATGGTGCGAACCCGTTCAACGTCACGCGCAACCCGGCCGACGAAAACGATCCATCGTGGGCGCCTTCGGGCACGCTGCTCGCCTTCGCCTCGAACCGCGACGGCGACAAGTTCGAGATTTACCGAGCGGCCGCCGACGGCTCTGATTTAACGCGCCTGACCAACACGCCTTTCAACGAACTGGCAACGACGTGGCCGCCGGGGCAGATCACCTTTCAGACCGACCGCGACGGCAACGACGAGATTTACACGATGAGCGCGAACGGCGCGAATCCCGTCCGCCTGACCAACAACCCGGCCTTCGACCTCGACCCCGCCCGCTCGTCCGACGGCGCGCGTCTGGTCTGGGTGAGCAACCGCTCCGCCGCCGATAACCTTGATCTCTACGCCGCCAACGCCGACGGCAGCAACGTCGTGCGCTTGACCGATCATCCGGGGAACGACGTCGACCCGGCCATCCAGCCGAGACAGACGGGCGCGACGCTCGGCACGGTTGCGTTCAGCCAGTCGGCCTACACCGTCGGCGAGGGCGACGGCACGCTCACCATCACCGTGACGCGGACGGGCGGCACGGGCGCGGCCTCCGTCGAAGTCTCGACCATCTCCGGTTCCGCTTCCGAGCGCTCCGACTACGTCACCATCGACCGCACGCTCCGCTTCGCCCCCGGCGAGACGAGCAAGACGTTGCAACTCTCCATCATCAACGATCTCCGACCCGAGGGCGACGAGACGCTGACCATTACGCTCGGCGGCGCGGTCAACACAACCGTCGGCAGTCCGTCCTCGGCCGTGGTCACCATTACGGACAACGATACCGTCAATCCGACCAGAAACCCGATTGACGACATCGACTTCTTCGTTCGCCAACAGTATCTCGATTTCCTTTCGCGCGAACCCGATCAGGCCGGCTTCAATGCTTGGGTCAACGTGCTGACGACCTGCCCGAATCGGTTCAATACCGATCCGAACAACAGCGCGTCGGTCAGGTGCGACCGGATCAGCGTCTCGGCCTCGTTCTTCCTGTCGACGGAATTCCAGATACGAGGAGCATCGGTCATTCGCGCTTACCTGGCGGCGTACGGCCGGTTGCCGACTTTCCAGGAATTTATCCGCGACCTCTCGGCCGTGGGCGGCGCGACGGATGAGGAGGCGACGGCCAACCGCGCGCGTTATCCGGACGACTTCGTTCAGAGACCCGAGTTCGGAGCAATCTACGATTCGCTCTCGAACACGGCTTTCGTCGATCGCCTGCTCGCCAACGCGGGAGTCACGCTTCCGAACCGCGCCGCGCTCATCTCCGACTTGAACTCAGGAGTGAAGACGCGGGCGCAGGTCTTCAATGAGATCGTGGACAGTTCGCAGTTCGCGTCCGCCGCGTTCAATCGCGCCTTCGTGTTGACCCAGTATTTCGGATACTTGCGCCGCGACCCCGACCCGGCCGGGTTCGATGCGTGGCTCAACTATCTGAACACGCATCCGGGCGACTTCCGCACGATGGTCAACGGATTTCTCAACTCCGTCGAATACCGTCTGCGCTTCGGGCAACCGTAAACAGTTGACCGCAGTTAACCGGCAAGGCGTCGCAAGTCTGTGTGAAAGACTTGCGACGCCTTGTCGTTTCTCCTCAAGGTGAATCAGGAAACGACGCGGGGCAGCGGCAGCGGCACGCACTTTCCGTTCGTGGCATTTCGCGTGTATTCGTGGTTTCGTATCTGTTGTTCGGCACACTCAGGCACGAAGCGGCGAGCGGCGGCAGGGAAGGCTTAACCTGCCGCCGCTCGCCCCGGCGGCGAAGCGCCTTGACACGGCCGCGAGCACGCGTCTAAAGTCGTGCCCTCTCAATCTTCCGGGAAGCAACCGGGCGGCGCGTGTGCCGCTTGACGGTTGTTGCCTTCGTCCCCAACTTCCAGCCCATAGTTACGAAGGAGTTATTCGATGA
Source organism: Pyrinomonadaceae bacterium (assembly GCA_036387235.1). Lineage (GTDB taxonomy): Bacteria > Acidobacteriota > Blastocatellia > Pyrinomonadales > Pyrinomonadaceae > JAIVJZ01. Next base: position 143,573 of record DASVUD010000028.1, on the reverse strand, counting down.
CCAGAAAGTTGTTTGTGTCCCTCTCTCTGCTCGCTCTGGCGCTCGTCGTCGCCCTCGCCAGCCCGTCGCTCGTCAAACGCGCCCACGCGGGCGGCAGCAGCGACGACAAGTCAGCCGCCCACTCCCTCGACGCGCAAAAGGCCGCCGCGAAGGCCGAGTCGCGCTCGCAGCGCGACCGCTGCGCCACGCGCGACCTGGACGAAACGACCGCGTCCACTTACGAAGCCGCACTTAACGACTTCAACAACAAGCGCGCCCCCGGCCAGATCAGGAAGTCCGGCGAAGTGACGATTCCGGTCTATTTCCACGTCATCAACAAAGGCGCGGGCGCGGCCAACGGCGACATCCCCGACAAGATGCTGCGCGCGCAGATCAACGTGCTGAACGCCGCTTACGCGGGCGCGACGGGCACGGGCGCGGCCAACACGCCTTTCCGTTTCGAACTCGTCGGCGTAACGCGCACGACCAATCTCGCCTGGTTCAACGCCGGGCCGGACACTGCGGCCGAGCGCGAGATGAAGACCGCCCTGCACACCGGCGACGCCAAAACGCTCAACTTCTACACCAACAACGCGGGCGGTTATCTGCTCGGCTGGGCGACCTTCCCCTTCTGGTACGCAGGCGACCCGGCGATGGACGGCGTGGTCTGTCTCTATTCGAGCCTGCCCGGCGGCACGGAAGTTCCTTATAACGAAGGTGACACGGGCACGCACGAAGTCGGCCACTGGCTCGGTCTCTTCCACACGTTTCAGGGCGGCTGCGCGGCCGTCTACAACGATTTCGTCGCCGACACTCCCGCGGAACGCTCGCCCGCTTTCTACTGCCCCGCCGGACGCGACTCTTGCCCGAAGACCGGCCTCGACCCCATCGAAAACTTCATGGACTACACGGACGACCCCTGCATGTATCGCTTCACCGCAGGCCAATCCGCGCGCATGGAAGCACTCTCGCTTCAATATCGCGGACTGTAAAAGTTTTCTTCCGAAGTTGATTCAGGCGAGTTGATTTCGGAGAGTTGCTTCAGGAAGGTTAGTTTCGGGAGAGGGGCGTCTCCAGACGCCCCTCTCTTACTTTTGCGGGGATTGACTTCGGGCTTACTTAAAGACGCCGGGCTTACTACTTAACAGACACCTCACCTCTTCGTCTTCGCGCCTTGCCACACCGTCCCGTCCGCGTACTCGATGCGCGTCACGCGCGCCGTCTCATGCGGAGAGTGTTTCAGGTGATAGCCCTCTTTCGCCAAACGCACGGACGCGCCCGGCAGGATCGTCCGGTTGCTGCGCACCGAATAAACTTTCAATATCTCTTGCTCGGACGCATCTTTGTAGACGACGTATTCCCAAGCCACAGACTTGATCGCACGCGTGCCCGTGTTGCGAAACAGCGCCGACACCTGCTGCACGGGGGAATCTGTGACGGTCGTCGCCGGAAGGCCGCCACCCGAATTGGAGTAACCACCGGACGGCCCGACAGAGGCGTTTACGTCATAGATAAATCGCGCGTCCGACACCTCTAGATCGGACGGCGTCTGCGCCGCAATCGCTAAGGGCACGATGAACAAGAAGAGACAAGCGGCAAAGAATTTGTTTACGGGTTTCATCTTAGACACCTCCTTATGCGGCGAATTATACCGCAACTTATCCCGGCGCGGACGCCGCTGTTTTACCTGCCGATGCTGGTTTTCGCCGCGCTCTTGGTCTTGCCGAAGAGTGCGCGCGCCGGGTTCAGGGAAGCAGGCGGCCGAGCAGGTCTATGAGCCAGTCGAAGTCGATGGGCTTGGTGAGATAAGCGTCGCAGCCGGCGGCGAGGGCTTGGGCGCGATACTCGGTTTCGTGGTGCGCGGTGAGGGCGACGATGAGCACGTCGCGCAGGGTGTGGTCGCCGCGGATGCGTCTGGTGGCCTCGATGCCATCGATGTGCGGCAGGCCGATGTCCATGAGGATGATGTCGGGACGTTCGCTCCCGGCGAACTCGACGCCCTGCAAGCCGTCCGTGGCTTCGACGACGCGAAAGCCGCGTTTCTCCAGTTCGAGACGCATCAGGAAGCGCGTGTCCTCGAAGTCTTCCACGACGAGCACCTTGAGCGGCGCGGCCATTTCCTGACCGTTTGAATTGGCGTGGCGTGAAGTTTCCTGACCCACTCTTGTCCCTCGTTGCCTGATGCGTCCGCGCGCGGGCGATGATTGCGAGCCTTGCGACCGGCGAGCCTTCGCGGGCGCGCGTGCGCGCGCGAGCGAAACGGACGGATGAACTTGCGCGGGTAGTTTTCAACATTTCAACCGCTCCGGTCAACACGCGGGCGTACAGGCGACGAAAAAACCGATGCGCCGCCCCCGCGCCCTCGCCATTCTCGCGCGGCGGAGAAAAAATTGATGGCTGCCAGTCGCGCTGGCAGAGGAGTCGCTATCAACTCGCACCAACTTTTATCTCCAAGTACGAAAGTTTTCGTTGACATTACGAAACGCTTCGTAGTAAGGTGTCGCCCGTTCGTGATTCGAGAGAGCGGGCGACAAAGGAGCGTGACGGAAGTGGGGAAGATGCCGAAGAAAGGCGCGACGCCGCAGCGGCCGACCGACGCCGAGTTGGAAATCCTGAACGTCCTCTGGCAGCGCGGAGCCTCGACCGTGCGCGAAGTGCATCAGGCGATCAGCCGGGCGAAGCCGGGGGCGGGCTACACGACCGTCTTGAAGTTGATGCAGATCATGGCCGAGAAGAACTTGGTGCGGCGCGACGAGAGCCAGCGCGCGCACGTCTACGAGGCGCGCCTCGCGCGCGAACAGACGCAGCGGCAACTGATCGGCGATCTGTTGGATCGAGCCTTCGACGGCTCGGCCACGAAACTCGTCATGCAGGCCCTGAACGCCAAGCGCGCTTCGGCCGAGGAGTTGTCAACCATCCGCGACATGCTGGACGAATTCGAGCGAGGTGAATGATGACAAACGCGCTGTTGGCGCATCCGGTGCTACAGACGCTCGGCTGGACGCTGTTGCATTTCATCTGGCAGGGCGCGCTCGTCGCGCTTGTTTACGCGTCGGTGGCTCTGGCGCTCCGGCGTGCGACGGCGAACTTGCGCTACGCCGTCGCCTGCGCCGGCATGCTCTTGATGCTGGCCTTGCCCGTCGCCACGTTCTTGCGCCTCAACTCAGACGCGCCCGCGCACGTCTCCGACGGGCGCGCGGTTGAAACTGCAACGGCCGAATCCGTCGGAGCTTCCGCCAAAGCGCGCAACGGGGCGTCCGCGCCCGCGCGTCTCTACGGAAATTTTCTGGTCGTGCCCGACGACGAAGGTGCGTCCGCCCCCTTGCAGCGTTGGGCGGAGAGTCGTTTTACGTCCGCTCTGCCGTGGCTGGTGCTGGCTTGGCTGGCGGGCGCGCTCGTGTTGACCGTGCGGCTCGCGGGGGGCTGGTGGTTGACCGGGCGTCTCAAGCGTGAACCCGCAACCGTGCCGCTCGCGCGCGACTGGAGGGAGACACTGGCGCGGCTCAAGCGGCAGTTGCGGGTTTCACGTCCCGTTCGATTGTGCCGTTCGGCGCTCGTCGAAGTGCCGACCGTGATCGGGTGGCTGCGCCCCGTCATACTCGTCCCCGCCTCGGCCTTGACGGGCTTGAGCGCGCCGCAACTCGAAGCCCTGCTCGCCCACGAACTGGCGCACATACGTCGCCACGATTTTCTCGTCAATCTCTTTCAGAGCATGGTCGAGGTCGTGCTCTTTTATCATCCGGCCGTGTGGTGGCTGTCGGCGCGCGTGCGCGTCGAACGCGAACACGCCTGCGACGACCTCGCCGTCCGCGCCACGGGCGACGTGCTCCTCTACGCGCGCGCCCTCACCGCGCTCGAAACTTTACGCGGACAGACGACCGCCGGCGCGCCTGCGCTCGCCGTCGCCGCCGACGGAGGTATTCTGATGCAACGCATTCAACGTCTGCTCAAAGTGCAGCCCGCGCACACAAGTCGCACGCCCTTGTTGGCAAGCGCGGCCCTCGTGCTCGTCGCGCTCGCGTGCGTCATCGCCTGCGCGCAAACTTTCGGTCTCGCGCAGAACAAAGAGATGCGCCCGACGCCGCGCGCCGGTGCGACGACAGCCCCGACCGCGCCGCGCGTGAAGCGACGCGTGGCCGTCACTTTCGTCTCTCTGCCCGCCGTCCAGACCTTCTACAACCCGCGCGCCGAGCGTGACACGCGCCGCCTGCTCTCCACCCTCGCCGCGAACGACATCCGCAGTGTCGGCTTCGTCAACGAAAACCAACTCTACGACGAAGAGGCGGGCGGGCGTCTCGACGAGGAACGCGTGCGCCTGCTCAATCTCTGGCTCGAAGCGGGGCATGAACTCGGCACGCAGACGCGCGCCCACTCGAACCTCTACAAGACGCCGCTCGCGCAGTTTCAGCAAGACGTGATTCGCGGCGAAGAGATCACGGCGAAGTTGATGTCGGACTACGGCCGCGGCCGCCCGCGTTATTTCAGTTACCCTTTCCTCAACGTCGGGCCTGACCGCGAGACGAAAGAGGCGGCCGAAGCCTTTCTCGCCGGGCGCGGCTACCGTATTCATCAAGTGACGATTGACAGTTCGGATTGGCTGTACGGGCGCGTCTACGCGCAGGCGCGGCGCGCCGAAGACGAAGCGACGATGCGGCGCGTCGCCGACGAATACGTGCCCTACATGGAGCGCATGTTCGAGTATTACGAAGAACTCTCGCGCACCACTCTCGGCTACGAACTGCCGCAAGTCTTGATGCTCACGGCCAACGCGCTCAACGCGCACAAGATGGAAGAACTCGTCGCGATGATGAAGCGACGCGGCTACGAGTTCGTCACGCTCGAAGAGGCGCTCGCGGACAAGGCCTACCGCGAGCAGCCCGCCAACTACACGGGGCCGTGGGGCATCTCTTGGCTCGAACGTTGGGCGCTGGAACGCGGGCACACGCTCGGCGGCGAACCCGCCCTCTCGCCCTTCATGCGACAGTTCGACATCTCGCGCGGCGGGACGGATTACAACAAACTGAAAACGAAGGCGGCGAATTAGTCGAAGGAGTTTTTTGCTATGAGAGCGGGTCTACGAAAGTGCGCGATCTTGCTGTTCGTCCTGATGCTGGCGGCGCTGCCCGCAGTGTGTGCCGGGCAGCGTCGGAGCGAAGGACGACAGGCGCGTCGTCTGGTCGCCGTCACGTTCGACGATCTGCCGTTCACGGGCGACGGCGGCAAGACGAGTACGAGCGAGTTGCGCGAGTACACGTCGAAACTTCTCTCGGCGCTCGCGGCGGACAAAATTCCGGCTATTGGTTTCGTCAACGAGCGCAAGCTGCAAGGCGCGGACGAGCGTGACAGAGAGGCGCGCATCGGTGTCCTCAAGATGTGGGTGGACGCCGGGCTCGAACTCGGCAACCACACGTACGCGCACGCCAGTCTCTACCGAACGCCGCTCGCCGCGTTTCAACAGCAGGTCATCGACGGCGAACCCGCGACGCGCACACTCCTTGCCGCGCGCGGCATGCGCCTGCGCTACTTCCGGCACCCTTTTCTCAACACCGGCCCCGACCTGAAGACCAAAGAGGCTTTCGAGAAATTCCTGCACGCGCGCGGCTACCGCGTCGCGCCCGTCACCGTTGACAACGCCGAATGGATTTTCGCGCAAGCCTACGCGCAAGCCACGCAGCGCGGCGACCGCGAGACGGCCGCGCGCATCGCGGACGAGTACGTGCCTTACATGGAGCGCATGTTCGAGTTCTACGAACGCATGTCGCAAGAACTCTTCGGCCGCGAGATCGCGCAAACCCTCCTCGTCCACGCCAACGCCTTGAACGCCGATCACTTCGGCCGCATCGCCGACATGCTCAAGCGGCGCGGCTACACCTTCATCACGCTCGACGAAGCATTGAAGGATAAAGCCTACGAACACGCCGACACCTACACGGGCGCGGTCGGCATCTCTTGGCTGCAACGCTGGGCGATCACGCGCGGCGGCAAATTCAAGAAAGAACCCGCCCTCTCGCCCTACATGCAACAGTTCGACCCCGCCGGCAGCGGCTCGGATTTCAAGACGCGATAAAGCAAAAAGCGAAAGGGGTAAAGGGGAAAGGGTGAAAGCAAAGCGCCGCGTTCGTCGTGCGTCTGTTGCTTCTAACCTTTCCCCTTTACCCCTTCCCCTTTCCCCGTCTCACGCTCTGCCCGCCACTTCGCCCGTCTGCGTGTTGACGCGCACCGTTTCGCCTTCCTTGATGAAGAGCGGGAGGTTGACGGCGAGGCCGGTTTCGAGTTTGGCTTTCTTGGTTGCGCCGCCCGCCGCCGTGTCGCCGCGCATGCCGGGCTCGGTTTCCGTGACGACGAGTTCGACGTACTGCGGCAGTTGCAAAGAGACGGGCGCGCCGTTGTACTTCAGGATTTGCAGCGAGACGCCCTCTTTCAAATAACCACGGTCGTCGCCCACCTGCTCGCTCGTGAACATAAACTGCTCGTAGCTCGACTCGTCCATGAAATGAAAGCCCTCGCCGTCCGCGTACAAAAACGACGCGGGCACGAATTGCACGTCCGGCTCGGCAAACTTTTCCGTCGCCTTGAAACTCTTTTCCAGCACCGCGCCCGTCAACAGTTGACGCAGGCGCGTGCGCACCATCGTCGCCGCACCGCGCGCCGTCGGCGACGCGAAGAAAACTTCCATCACGACGTATGGTGCTCCATCCACCGAGATCAGCATTTTTCGTTTCAGTTCATTCGCTCCGACGAGTGCCATTGGTTTATCCTTCTCGCTTTGAAGTTGAATTTTGGATAACTCGAACTTGTCTCGCTTAAAATCGGACGAGACGACTCGAACTTATCTCGCCTGAAAATTAACCGTAGATAATCCGAACTTAGCAGTTTTCCACGTTCGCAGGCAAAGCGAGAGCCGTATGATTCTCCCGAAATTCTATCCCATCACCGATGCGCGCCTGACCCGTCTCGCGCACGCCGAACAAGTCTCGCGCCTGCGCGACGGCGGCGCGAAATTTATTCAACTACGCGAAAAGCATCTCTCCCCACGCGACTTCTACGACGAGGCCGAGGAGGCCATCGACATCGCGCGCGAACGCAATGTCCGCCTCATCGTCAACGACCGCGCCGACATCGCTCTCGCCCTCGGCGCGGACGGCGTCCATCTCGGCCAAGACGACCTCGACCCGGCCGTCGCGCGCCGCCTCCTCGGCGAACGCTTCATCATCGGCTACTCCACGCACACCGTCGCCCAAGCCATCCAAGCCGCGCGCCAGCCCGTCGATTACATCGCCCTCGGCCCCATCTTCCCCACGCAGACGAAAGAGAACCCCGCCCCCACGGTCGGCCTCGAAGCGCTGCGCCGCGTCCGCGACTCAATCGACCCCTCAGTCGCCCTCGTCGCCATCGGCGGCATCACACGCGACAACGCCCGCCTCGCCCTCCAAGCCGGAGCCGACTCCGTCGCCCTCATCAGCGCCCTCCTCGCCGACCCTAATAAGATCGTCGAGCGGACGAAAGAGTTGAGGCGCAGTTTGCAGTAAAAGACCCCTCTGCCGTCGCCTTAAATTTCTCCGTCATTCGGCCTTTGCGGTGCGCCCGCAAAAATTTTTAACTTGCGTTTGTGCGCCTGATTTGCGAGTATAAATTTGGTGCAGGCGGTGACTAATTGATCCGCTGGTCGCATCCCGAAAAATCCCGCCGCCGTCGGTTCTCTCGACAAATTTCCCGACAGTCTGAATGGAGCATTCAAGGGCATGAGTTTCTTCGATCTGCCTCCGATCATCGAGCGCATGTTGCTCGTCTCGGACAAAATCAGCGACCTCAACTTCTCGGTCGGACAGCAGCCGCAAGTTGAGGTCAACGGCAAGTTGACCTCCGTGCAGCCGCTCGGCCTGCAAAAACTCTCGCCGTACCAGACCGAGATCATCGCCATGTCTCTGATGGAGGGCAACCCCGACGCCGCTCATCGTCTGGCGCAGACCGGCTCGGTCGACCTCAGTTATTCGCTCCCGGCGAAGATTCGTTTCCGCGTCAACATCTTCCAGCAGCGCGGCTCTTACTCCATCGTCATGCGCGTCATCCCGACGGAGATTCCGACGCTCGGCTCGCTCGGCCTGCCCGCCCAACTTTCGGAGATCAGCCATTTGCGCAACGGCATCGTGCTCGTCACAGGCCCGACGGGCGCGGGCAAGACTTCGACCCTTGCCGCCCTCATCGATCAGATCAACGAAGAGCACCACTATCACATCGTCACCATCGAAGACCCCATCGAATACCTCCACCAGCACCGCCGCTCGACCATCAACCAGCGCGAAATCGGGACGGACACCAAAGATTTCCCTTCGGCCTTGCGCGCCGCTTTGCGCCAAGCGCCCAAAGTGATCCTGATCGGCGAAATGCGCGACTACGAAACCACCGAGATCGCGCTCGAAGCGGCCGAGACAGGGCATCTCGTCCTCTCGACTTTGCACACCATCGACGCCTCGAAGACCGTCGACCGCATCATCGGTCTCTATCCGAAAAACGAGGAGCAGGTGATCCGCACGCGTCTGGCGCAGACCTTTCGCTACATTCTCTCGCAGCGTCTCATCCCACGCGCCGACGGCAAGGGACGCGTCGCCGCCGTCGAGATCATGAAGTCCACGCCGCGCACGCGCGAGTATTTGCAGAACGGCGAATCGGAAGGGAAGACTCTGCTCGACGCCATGCGCGACGGCAAGTTCGACGGCATGCAGCACTTCGACGGCGTGATCAAAGAGATGATCGAGAACAAGACCGTGGCGCTCGAAGACGGTCTGGCCTTCGCCACCAATCAAAACAATCTGCTGCTCGAACTCAAAGGCGTGAGCGGCAAAGACGACTTCAGGCACGGCGACGACACCCCCGTGCCCGCGCCCGCACGCCACACCCCGCGCAGTTCACCCGTAGTGTTCGATCTAACTTAGAAAGCAGTGACGAGTGATGAGTGACAAGTGAAAACACAGAACTTGTCTTTAACTCGTCACTCGTCACTCATCACTCGTCACTTGAATTATGGTTATCATCTGCCAGCAATGCACCGCGCGTCTGCAACTCGACGACACGAAAGTTCCGGCGCGCTCGTTTACGGTTCGCTGCCCGAAGTGCCAGCACATGATCAACGCGCAGCCGCCCGCGCAAACGGCGACGAGTGAAGCGGGTGCGGCCAGCCTGAGCGGCAGCGCCGCGACGAGCAATTCGCGCTTCGTGCGCCCGCGTCCCGCGCCCGCTTATAAACCGGACGAAGAGAGCGTCGACGCGGCCGGAGACACGGCGGCGGCCGGCAGAGACGAAGCGGCGCAGTTGCTCGTCTCTCTGTTTCAGCGCGCGATGACGACGGCCGCCGAAGGCTCGAAGTCCGCCGAGCGGCGCGGCTACGGACACCGCCGCGCGCTCATCTGCGCCAGCGAGGAACATCGCTTCGCCGTGGCGCGCGCGCTCGTCGAGAACGGTTACGAGGCTTACGTCGCGGAAGACACGACGCAGGCCATCGAACGCATGCGCGAAGATCAAATGGATGTCGTGTTGCTCGACTCGCAGTTTGACTTGCAGGAGCAGGGCGCGGCCTTCATCAAACGCGAGGTCGCCGCGCTTCGTCCCGCCGCGCGGCGTCGCCTCTTCTTCGTCCATCTCCTCTCCGACGTGCGCAGCGGCGACCAGCACGCGGCCTTCGTCAACCACGCCAATCTGACGATCAACTCCAACGAGATCGAAGAGATGCCTTACGTCCTTGAGCGCGCCATCCGCAACTTCAACGAACTCTACAGAGACTTCAACCGGGCGCTCCAAGTCTCCGAATTTTAAGCGACTGTCGCCGCCACGCGTCGCGCCCATCGGGACGCGCCGTCTCGCCACAAACGTGATTGACCATTGCCGGATGCGCTTGTATCTTACTCGTGCATCCGGCTCTAATTTTATCCGCTTCTGATGCGAGTCTTGAGAGATGAACGCGCTTCCAGCCCAGCACCGGCACGCACACGACCACCGCGGCGACGGCGGCCACGCGCATCATCCGTCGGCGCGTGCCGAGCGCAGCCGCCGTCGTCTCTTGATCGTGCTCGCGTTGACCGCTCTCTACATGCTGGCCGAAGCCTTCGGCGGATGGTTCACCGGATCGCTCGCGCTCTTGGCCGACGCCGGGCACATGCTGACGGACGTGGCGGCGCTGGCGCTCGCGCTGATGGCCGTGTGGTTCGCGTCGCGCCCGGCCACGCCGAGCAAAACGTTCGGCTATTACCGTCTGGAAATTCTCGCCGCGCTCATCAACGGCGTCATGCTCGTCGTCATGTCGCTCTTGATCTTTTACGAGGCCTACGAACGCTGGCACGCGCCGCACGAAGTGAGGGGCAACTTGATGATCGCCATCGCGGCGGGCGGTCTCTGCGTCAATCTCGCCTGCGCTTGGCTCTTGCACGGCGACCACCACGACGACTTGAACGTGCACGGCGCGTGGCTGCACATCATGGGCGACGCGCTCGGCTCGGTGGGCGCCATCGTGGCGGGCGTCTTGATGTCCGCTTACGGGTGGTACAGGGCTGACGCCGCGTTCAGCGTCGGCATCGCGCTGCTCATCGTCTGGAGTTCTTGGCATCTCATCAGGGAATCGACGAACGTACTGCTCGAAGGCACGCCCGCGCACATCAACCTCGCGTCGGTCGAAGAGGCCATCCGCACGACCGAGGGCGTCGAAGGCGTCCACGACCTGCACGTCTGGACGATCACTTCGGGACGCGAAGCCTTGAGCGCGCACGTCGTCCACGCGGAGACGGTCGTGCAGCCCGAACTGCTGAAAGAGTTGCGCGTCAAACTACACGACCGCTTCGGCCTCGACCACCTGACGCTGCAAATGGAGACCGGAGATTTCGAGGACGAGACTTTCCACTTCTGCCACGCGGGCACGGCCTGTTTCAAGAGTAGCCGTTAGCTGTTAGCTATTAGCTATTAGCCGGAAGCTAAAGGCTAACGGTTAACGGCTAACAGCTAACGGCTAACAGCTAACAGCTAACAATGGAAATCAATCTTCTGCTGACACTCGATTTGCGGGAGCAGGCGGCCTTGCAGGCCGCGCTGGTGACGCACGGCGCGCCGGATCATCTGGTGACGCTGGCGTTGACGGGCGCGTGCCGCATCCCGACGCTCGACGACGCGCGCCGCCTGCGTCGCTGGCTCGTCGAAGCGCGCTCGGCGGGCGGCGCGGACTTCGCCTCGCTCGACGTGATCGAAAGCGCGCTCGTGCGTTTCGGAATCTGACAAACAGGGGAAAGGGGAAGGGGGAAAGGGGAAAGGTAAAGACAGGATTAGCGAGTGGCATCGAATGGTCTGTCGCTTCTCCTTTACCCTTTACCCCTTCCCCTTTCCCCATGATTTTATGTCCAGTATCGAACTAGCTTACGGGCGTGGCAAGATTTCTTTCGTGGACGAGGACGGGCGCTTTCAGGTGCTCGCGCCCGCAGAAGAGGAAGACGAGCGCGCCGCTTTGTCGGATGCGGAGATGGGCGTCGCGATTGACGACCCCATCGATTCGCAACCGCTCGAAGACATCCTCTCGCCCGGCGAGAGCGTGCTCATCGTCGTCTCCGATGCGACGCGTGCCACCGCGAGCGGGCAAGTCGTCAACCTGCTCGTCCGGCGTCTAGTCCAACTCGGCGTCGCGCCCTCGGACGTGCGGATCATCTTCGCCACGGGCATCCACCGTCGCGTCAACGATGCGGAGCGACGCGAACTGCTCACGCCCTTCGTCCTCCAACGCATACGCACGCTCGACCACGACGCGGAGGATGCCGGCGCTCATGTCCAACTGGGCACGACCGAGCGCGGCACGCCCATCGAACTCAACCGCGCGCTCACCGAACACGATCACGTCATCCTCACGGGCGGCGTCGGGTTTCACTACTTCGCCGGATTCACGGGCGGGCGCAAAAGCATCTGTCCCGGTCTCGCTTCGACGCGCACCGTCGCGGCGACGCACCTCTTCGCTTTCGATTTCGAGACGGGCGGACGCCGCGCCGGAGTCGGCACGGGCAGGCTCGATGGCAACGCCGTCCACGAAGAATGCGAGCGCATCGCGGCCGAGATCGCGCCTTCGTTTCTCATCAACACTTGGACGAACGAGCGCGGCGAGGCCGTCAGGCTCTACGCGGGCGATTGGCGCACGGCGCATCGTCTCGCCTGCGCCGAATACGCCGACGCGCACACCATTGCGATTGCGGAGAAACGTCCCGTCGTCGTCGCGTCCTGCGGCGGCCATCCGTACGACCTCAACTTGATCCAAGCGCACAAGACTCTGGAGATGTCCACGCACGCCTGCACCGAAGGCGGCGCGATCATTCTTCTGGCCGAGTGTGCCGACGGCACGGGGCGCGCCGATTTCCTGCAATGGTTCGAGGCCACGGACGCGCGCGCCCTCGCCGCGCGCCTGCGGGACGCTTACGCCGTCAACGGCCAGACCGCCTGGTCGCTTTTCAACAAGGCCGAACGCTTCAGAGTCTTTCTCGTCTCGCAACTCCCGGATGAGGACGTGCGCCGCATGCGCATGACCCCGGCGCGCACCATCGACGTGGCGCTCGCTGAACTCGGCGACCACACGCAGGCAGGCTACCTGATGCCCCACGGCGCGCGCTTCATGCCGGTCGTCGCTTAAAACTCAAACAAAGAGCAGAACCACGCGCTTCACACGAAACCACACGAAGGAGAGTTTAGTGCTCTTTCGTGTTGCTTCGTGTGATACGCGTGGTTTCTTGCACCGCTTTTAAACTAAAAAAGAGCGGGAGACTGAGAGTTACCCCGGTCTCCCGCTTTGTTGCTTACGTGCTCGGCGTGTCGGACGAATCTCGCTATCTGCGGTTGCCCGCGTCGCGCGTGTCGCGCGCATCGTGCACGTCGCGGACGTGGACTTCCTTTTTCTTGCGCGGCATCAGGCCGAGCAGACCGGCCAGACCGAGCAGGCCGAGCCAGCCCCAATCCTTGTCGTCGTCGCGGTCGCGCGCGGCCGTGCGACGGTCGTCGTCTCTGGTCTCGGCCGGTCGCGCGTTGTTGTTGTTGTTGTCGTTGTTCTGTGCGACGGCGGGCACAAAGGCCGCCAGCAGAGTCAGGCTGAGCAGACCGGCTCTCAAGAATTTAGAAACTTTCCCTTCGTTCATCAAACGATCCTCCTTGTGATTTGCCACGGCGACCTTCAAGTCGCCAAAGTCTCCGGACGCACGCGGAGCGCGTCGGATTCAAAAAATTTCAGCTTCGGATTAAAGGTCGAGCGGGTCGTCCGTGTGTTGCGCCGTCGCGCTCGCGCCGCGCGCTTTGCCCGGTTCAATCGGCTCGACGTTGACGTCCGTGCGGCGCAGCGTTTCGCGCACCGTCTCCGTGTGCTGCTCGACATCCTTGTTGACCACGACCTCTTCAACCACGCGCGCCTTCTTCTTCACGACCAACTCTTCGTAAGCCTCTCTGATCTCGACGAGCGATTCCTTGAAGGCCTCCGACTCAGTGCCGTGGAAAGTGTAATCCACGGGACGACGCTCGACGTTGACGCGCTCCTCGCGCAATTCGACGTTCTCTTCGACGGGCTTCTCCGACACGTGCGTCTCGACGCGCACGCCGCCACGCTCCACTTCGCGCTTGCCCACCTGCAACTGCTCCTCGACCACGGGCACGGCCACCTGACCTTGAGCCGCGCGCGGTGTGGCCGCCAAGCGCTCATGCTCCGCCGTCACCTCCGCGTCCGCAGTTCCGGTGTTCGCGCGCCCGCTGCCCGCGAAAGCGTTGTAAGCGGCTTCGGTGGCGTTCGCGTCGAAGCCGCTCCAGCCTCCTTCGCGCCACTCGGCCGCGCGCTTGTCGATCTCCACCGCGCCGTGCTGCTTCATGATGCGGACGGCGCTGTCCGCGCGTTCGTCCGCCGCATCGATGCTGACGAGCGTGCCGCCGCGACGCACGCCTTCCGCATAATAGTTGGCGTGTTCTTCGGGCACGCCGAGGCGCGTCAGGCCGCTGATCAAACCGCCTGCGGTTGCGCCGATGCCTGCGCCCGCGATAAGTGCGGCGAGCGGCCCGGCCGCGAGCACCGGCCCGATCCCCGGAATCGCCACGGACGTGAGACTCAGGAGCAGCGCGGCGAGGCCGCCGATGGCCGCGCCCGTGCCCGCCCCCTTCGCCATGTCCTTGATCTGTTCCTCGCCGTCTTCTTCGACGTAGGCCACCGTCTCGCCCTGCTTGTGGTCTTGCCCTTCAACGTTCTTCGACATAACGCTGATGTCGTCGCGCCGGAAGCCTTCGCCGAGCAGCGCCTGCACCACGCTTTCGGCCTCGGCGCGATTATCAAACAACCCGATCACAGTTTTCGCCATTTCTTACTCCCCTTTCAGTTTCAATCCGGGCTTCTCGCCACGAACTCTTGAGCGCCGTCCACTTCGCACGCCCTCGAACCGGAACGTCAAACAAAACTCTTTCGCCAGAACTCGCTCACGCCCTCGCTCAAGCAGACGCTTTCACGACGAACTTCAACGCGCGCCGCCTCCTCCGCGCGACGCGTTCGCCCCGGCATCCGTGAGCGTTGTATCCGTGAGCGTCTCGTCCGTACCTGCGTCGTCCACGCGTTCGACCACCGCTTCTTCGCTTCTGAGGACGACGCGCTGCGGCTTGTAAGTTTCGACCTCGCCCTTCGTGATGTGCAGTTCCTCTTTCAACATCAGACGCTTCTCGACCACGAGCACTTCTTCGAGCAGCGAGATGATCATCGTGTTGCCGACGTGACGGACGGGGACGGGCGCTTCCACGATGCGGTTGATGGGCACGCGTTTGACCTGCACTTCCTCGCGCATCAAAGGCTCATCGACGACCTCTTCGCGCTCGTGGACGATCTTCTTGATGCGGACACCGCCCGTCTCCACCTTGCGCTTTTGCACGTCGAGCGTCTCGGCGACGACCGGCATGACGATGCGCTCCGCCTCGCGCGTTCGCGTTGTGCCGACCAGAGTTTCCTCGCCCGTCGCGCCGAAGGTTTCGTCCTGCCCTGCCTGTTCCCGCGAGGACTGTTCCAGCGAGGGCCGCGCAAACTCCGAGAGACTCAAGGGCAGCGTGTAGCTGCCGTCATCCTGCGCCACCAACACGTCCACGGGGACGAGAGCTTGCCGCCCGCCTTCGAGATGGATCAGCACGGCGGGGCGTCCGCCCGCGCGCGTCTCTGTCGCGGCCGTGTCGATGCGCCCGCGCAGTCCGTCGCGGTCGGTCACGAGTGCCCCCGCGCGTCCGGTTGCTGTAGTTCTGCTTTGACTCATCTTGATTCCTTCCTTACACGTTCGACGAAACTTTCCGGCCGTCTCCTAAAACAGAAATCGCGCGGCGGCGACGATGGAGACGAGCGCCGACAAGATCAAAATGACGACGAGCGGAAGCGACAGACGCGCGCCCACGCGCGACGGCCGTTCGTAGACGCCCACCGCCGCCGCACGCCGCGCCGCTTGATTGAACCCTTGCGGCGTGGGCGCGCTTTCGTGTGTCGCGCCGCGCGCCACGGCTTCACGGTCGAACTTCGTCGTCGTCGCTTTGTCGTCGCTCATTCGAGCCGTCCTTCGTTTCCCGTCGCCAACGCCGGCAGAGCGTCGTCTGCGTCGTAGTCCGGCGACGCGCCCGCTCGCCGGGTCTAAAGGCGCGTCGCCGGATTTCAAGCGCGCCGCCCGTCAAGCCTGTGCTGACCAGCGGCGCGAGTGTCTCGCGCTTGTCGCGTCCCACGCGCGATCAAGAGCGGTCGCGGGTCGATTTCTTCGTGTCCACTTCCTGCACGTCAACGTCCGTGCGCCGCACCGTGTCGCTGACGGTCTCCGTGCGTTCTTCGACCTGTTTGCCGACGACGACCTCTTCAACCACGCGCGCCGTCTTGGCGACGACAGCTTCTTCGCCGTGCTCCTTGACTTCGAGCGTGCCTTCGCGGAAAGCCGCGTCGGCGTCCGTCACGGGGCGGTCAACCGGGCGGCGTTCGACGTGCACGCGTTCCTCGCGCAGTTGCACCTCTTCCGTCACAGGCTTCTCCTCGACGCGGCTCTCGACGCGCACGCCGCCACGCTCAACTTCGCGCTTGCCCACCTGCAACTCTTCTTCGACCACCGGGATCGTCGTCTCGCCGCGATACACGTGCTCGCCTTTGTTGGTGTTCCATTCACGCTCGAAGTATTCGGCGTCTTCCTCCGAACGCGGCTGGAAGCCCATCACGATGCCGCCCTCTTTGACGCCCGCCTCATACTCTTTCGCGCGGTCTTCGGGAATACCCGAACCGACGAGCGCGCCGATCAGTCCGCCCGTCGCGCCGCCCGCGCCCGCGCCGATGAGCGCGCCTGCCACCGGCCCGGCCACCAGCAGGCCGAGTCCCGGCAAAGCGACCGACGTGCCGATGGCCGCAATCGCGCCGAGGATCGCGCCCGTCGTGCCGCCGATGGCCGCGCCCGCGCCCGTGCCTTCGAGCGCCTTCGTGCCGAGTTCGGAATCGGCCGCGTCGCTGCCCTCCGGGTAATATTTGTTGCGTGTCTCATCGGACATGATGACGTTGATGTCGTCCTTTTCGTAGCCACGCGTCGAGAGCGATGAATAGGCGCGCTCGGCGCTGTCTTTGTCTCTGAACATACCCGTCACAACTTGCGAGCGTTTTTGCGTCGTACCGGTCGAATTTGCCATCTATTACCTGCTCCTCTGTATGTATGATTTGCTTCGGCCTATAACGCATTGGAGGCCGTGAAACGAACTTCAGTCCAGTCCGCGCGGTGTATGATTTCGCGTCGGGTCGGCGAGTTCGGAAGCCTCTGCTGCAAAGGGCATACCGTGAGGCGCGCGTTCGTGTACAATCAACGCCGTTGTCCGGTTCGGGTAAAGAAAATTCGTGTGGCGAAGGAGAGGCCAAAAGTGAAAGCGATCTTGAAGGTGTGTTGTCTCGCGCTCGTCTGTGCGGTGTGCGCGATGTGTGCGAGGGCGCAAGGGACGACGGCGACGACGACCGACGCGGCAGGAGCGGCGGCGGGCAGCGAGCCGCGCGTCGCTTTGACGGAAGCAACCGTCGCCTACGACGCGACGGGTCGCACTGCGCTCGGCGGTCGCCTGCGCACGACGGCGCTTGCGGGCACGCAGGACGCGCCGGCGCGCAACGTCCTCATCGCCATCGAAAATCGCAGCCAGTTTTTTTATAACTACGTGTCGGGTTCGGCCACCTTCTACGACGCGGCGGGCGTGCGCTGCGGCGAAGGGATGTGGAAGGTCGGCACGCTCGCCGTCGGGGAAGTGGCCGAGGTGGACACGCCGGGCTTGCGCCTGACCTGCACGCCGACGACCTGGCGCATCGTCGCCATCAACTTGCTGACGCGCTCGACCGACGTGGCGAAACCGGGCGAACCCGCGCCCGCGGCCGACGCCGCTGCGACGCAGAACATGACGCGGACAACAAGTGCTGCTCCGGCCTCTGCCCTGCCGCGTCTTGAAATCAACATCAACGGCCGCGTGCTGCCGCTGCAAATCGGCAACCCGCTCGAAATCATCGTCGGCAACGAGCGCGTGCAGATCGTCGTCAATCCCGTGCCTTAAAACACATGAAGAGTGTTTGCCCGACAAGTTAAGTTTATGAGTCGTCATCACGAAGGAATCAAGGCGC
Organism: Pyrinomonadaceae bacterium; assembly: GCA_036387235.1. GTDB lineage: Bacteria > Acidobacteriota > Blastocatellia > Pyrinomonadales > Pyrinomonadaceae > JAIVJZ01. Next base: position 125,968 of record DASVUD010000028.1, on the reverse strand, counting down.
GCGGGCGGGCGCGCACTCCGGCGTCGGACGCGGATGTCTTGGCGCGTCTCTCCGAGATCGTGGGCGCGGAGAACGTGCTCGTGGATGAAACGAAGGTTGAGCCTTACGCGGCCGATGCGGTGAAGGAGAAGTTTCCGCCCGAAGCCGTCCTGTTGCCGCGAACGACAGAGGAAGTCGCACGGATTTTGAAACTCGCCAACGAGCGTCGCTTTCCCGTCACGGCGCGCGGCGGTGGCGTCGGCTACACGGGCGGCGCTGTGCCCATCGAGGGCGGCGTCGTCATCGGCACGGATCGCATGAACCGCATCCGCGAGATCAACCGGGACGACCTCTACGTCGTCACCGAGCCGGGCGTCACGACCTACGCCTTGCAGCAGGAGGTCGAAGCCCTCGGGCTGTTCTACCCGCCCGACCCGGCCTCTTACAAGACCTCTTTCATCGGCGGCAACATCGCGGAGAACGCGGGCGGCATTCGCTCGGCCAAGTACGGCGTGACGAAGCATTACGTGACAGGACTCGAAGTCGTGACGCCGACGGGCGAAGTGATCCGCACGGGCGGCTTGACTAGTAAGAACGTCGTCGGCTTCGACCTGACCGGACTCATCTGCGGCTCGGAAGGGATGCTCGGCATCATCACCGAAGCGACGCTCAGACTCTTGCCTCTGCCCGAAGCGACGCGCACCGTGCGCGCCACCTTCCGGACGATGTCGGAGGCTTGCGCCTGCGTGCCGCGTTTCAACCGCGCGCGCGTCACGCCCGTTGCCATCGAGGTGCTTGATAGAAACGCCATCGCGGCCGTCGAGACCGAGTTCGCCTTCGGCTTCGGCGCGGACGCGGGCGCGCTCCTGCTCGTCTCGGTTGACGGCCACACGTCCGAGGTCGAGCGCGACGCGCTCATCTGCGAAGGGGTGGTGCGCGACGGCGGCGGCTTCGACGTGATGCGCTCCGAGACGCGCGAAGAAGAGGAACGCCTCTGGGACGTGAGGCGCGCGATTTCGCCCGCGCTCAAAAAGTTCGGCACGATGAAGTTCAACGAAGACGTGGTCGTGCCGCGCTCGCGCGTGCCCGAACTCGTCGCGCGCGTCGAAGAGATCGGTAGACTTCACGATACCTTCGTCGTCAACTTCGGACACGCGGGCGACGGCAACATTCACGTCAACTTCATGTGCGACCGCGACGACCCGGAAGCCATGCGCCGCGCCCGCGCCGCCGTCCGCGACACCTTCGCCTTCTCCGTACACTTGGGCGGCACGATCAGCGGCGAGCACGGCATCGGCTACGTCAAAGCCCCCTACCTCGACATGGCGCTCGGCGCGTCCACCATCGACGCCATGAAACAGATCAAGCGCGCCCTCGACCCGAACGGCATCCTGAATCCGGGCAAGATGTTTTTATGAAATTGTGATGAAAGCCCGTCGCCTTGTTGCCGTCTGGAGTCTGCTGCCAATCATTTCGATGGTGGGCTGCTATTACAATTCCGGCATAACGACGGAGAAGATCGATGCTCTCATCAAGCAGGAAGTGCCCGCCAACGCGGATAAGGCACAAGTTCTCGCGTTTCTGGATGCACATGCCATAACTCACACGGACGTCGCGGAGTTCCCTAAAGGGTATCTTGAAGAACCTGAGTTAGATTCAGACCTGTCCAGCGACAAACTCAAAGGCAAAGTCGGCCGGGTGAGGAAATACGCGGTGGCTAACATTCCGACCACAAAGATCAGGCCGCTCGTAACCTATAATCTGATCATTAAATTCTACTTTGATAAAGACGACAGGCTGGTTGAATATTTAGTTCGCAGTGTAGGTACAGGTTTTTAGCTGATCTAGGTTCGACAATTTTTGAGATGCTTTCAACTTTACTCGAACTCCAACGCTTGAAAAGGCTCGACCGGACGGGTTGGGTGTTGCGCGGTTTAGCACCGGGCGCGGAGTCGGTGGCGGCGCACAGTTACGGCGTGGCGTTCGCGGCGATGCTGTTGGCGGACGAGGTGCGCGCGCGCGGCGTTGAAGTTGATGCGGAGCGCGTCTTGCGCATCGCTTTGTTGCACGACTTAGCCGAGGCGCGCACGGGCGACATGCCGCGCACGATGGCCGTGTACTACGGCGCGGAGGCGCGACGCGCGGCCGAGGGCGCGGCGTTTGCGGATATGGTGCGCGCTTTGGATGAGCGGCGCGCGGCCGTTTATCGTGAGTTGCATGATGATTACGAAGCGCGCGAGAGTTTGGAAGCGCGTCTGGTAAAGGCGGCCGACATCGTGGACTTGCTGGCGCAGGCGCTCGTGTTCGAGCGCGCGGGCGCACGCGGACTCGGAGAGTTTTGGGAGGGCGCGCTTGCGCGCGACTTCGGATTGGAGGGCGCGGCGAAAGAAGCCGTGGCGAACGTGTTCAGCGCGCTCGTCGCGGCGCACGACGCCTTGCAGTGAGTGCAGTGAGTGTGAACGCGCACGACGACGAGGACGACCGCCGCCGTCGTCGTCGCTGCGCGTCGTCCCGACCGGAGAACGAATGCTCGATTGGTTGAAAGAACTGGGAAACTCGCTCGGCCTGACGGGGCAGAACGTCATGTGGGTCGTGTTGTTCTCCGTCGTCACCTTCGTCTTGAGCATCGCCGTCAGCGTCGTCGTGCTCGTCAAACTCCCGGACACCTATTTCAAGGCCGAGCACGGGCGCGAGTTTTGGGTCGAACGCCATCCGGTGCTGCGTTGGGGCGCGGTGCTCTTGAAGAATTTGTTGGGCTTGGTGTTGGTGCTGTTGGGCGTCGTGATGTCTCTGCCGGGCGTGCCGGGGCAGGGCGTCCTGACGATCCTGCTCGGCGTCATGCTGCTCGACTTTCCGGGCAAGCGTCGGCTCGAACTCAAACTCGTCAGCCGCCCCAAAGTCCTGCGTACCATCAACCGCATTCGCCACAGGTTCGACCGCCCTCCGTTACAGTTGGACGAAGCATAGGTAGAGAACAAAGAAAGTCTAAGCTCAGGTGAACCGAAGGAGTAGGCAAAGGTGAGTAGAAATCGAGCAGGCAAGCGCAGGTTGGCGGCATTTGGCAGCGGTTTGGCGATCACCTTCTTGCCGCTTGTAGTCTTGCTCGTGCTCAAGGTTTTACGTAACGGCGACCCGTCGGACATCACGGCGCTCAAGATAGTGCTTTGGCCTATCATAGTTTTATCGCATATGCTGCCGCTCGATACACCTGTCGCGGTGATCTTCATCGTCGGGCTGATGTTCACCGTATTTCTATATTCGTGGATCATCTACCTCGCGATGGCTTGGCGCTCCAAAGGAAGGTGGTAGAAATTTATCGACCGCACATGGCCGGGACGCGGGCCTTGCAATGTGCGCGCGTTGACAAGGACGGAGCGCTTTGTTAGCTTCGCCTATTAATTTTCAAGGTAATTTCGGCCGGATCGGATGCTTGCCCGGCGTCGGCGTCTGACACTTTTGATGAACGGTTCAAACTCATTTCAAGCGGGGTGGCGGCAGGCTCGCGTGCTGGCCTTAGTCTTGGGGCTGCTGGTGTCGCTCCTCGGCGCGAGCGGTTGCTCTCGGTTCTACAAGAGCAAGGTCACTGTCCCGCCCTTGCTCGCTCCGCTCAAGGAGGCCGCGCCCGGCGAACTCATCGAAGTCGTCAATCGCTTGGCGCAGGTGCGTTCGCTGCGCGGCAAGATCGACATCCAATTCTTAGACACTTCGTTCGCCCAGTGCGGTGTGACGGAGAAGTATCGCACGGCCGAGGGCGACGTGATCCTGCAACGCGACGGCAAGATTTATCTCGTCATTCAAGGCCCTTTCAGCGTCAAGATCGCGGAGATGACTTCGGACGGCGAACGTTTTCGCGTCGCTGTGCTTCAAGGCGACGATAAGTGGCGGCGTTTTCTGAAAGGGACGAACACGGCCAACTACCAGAGAATCGAGAGCGGCGCGGAAGTTGACTGCGGCAAGAGCGGCGACCAGAAGAAGACCGCGCAAATGCAGCAGCGCGCGGCATCGGCCTTCTCCGGCCTGCGCCCGCAACACTTCACCGACGCGCTGCTCGTGCGTCCCGTCAAGAGCGAGGCGGGCGCGAATCTCCTCTACGTGCGCAGCGAAGTGTTCGCCGAAGACATCGACACGCGCCCGAACGCAAAGCGGGGCGCGCGCGTCGTGCGCGGCTATTACCAGTTGGACGAACTCGCGCCCGAAGGCGACGGCCGCGCGCGTCTCTTGCGCCGCTTCTGGTTCGACCGCTACGGCGAGATCACTCTGGCGCGTCTGCAAACGTTCGGCGAGCAGGGCGAACTGACGACCGACGTGGTCTATCGCAACCCGAAGGCGTTCGGCGAGGCGACGAAATATACGCTCCCGACCGACATCGAGATCACGCGCCCGCACGACCGCTACTCTCTGCGCATCAGTTATCAAACGCCCGAATCCGTCAAAGTCGATCAAGAGTGGCCGACCGACGTGTTCGTGCTGGAAAACAAATCGAATCTACCCGAAGTCGATCTCGACGCGAAAAAGCAGTGACGAGTGACAAGTGACGAGTGACGAGTAAAGACAAAGAACTCATCTTCCTCTCGTCGTTGAGAGAGACTAAGAGACTAATGGGAAAATCCATCTTATCTTCAACTCGTCACTTGTCACTCTTCACTTGTCACTCGAATTATGGAGAGCCTCGTCACGAATAACATTCGGCAGCGCCCGCTTCGTGCGCTGGTGAGCATCGCGGGCGTGGCGCTCGGCGTGTGTCTGGTGATGCTGTTCACGGGGCTGTCGCGCGGCATGTCGAACGACTTGCAGAAGCGTTCGTCGAGCGTGCTGGCGGAGATTTATTTCACGCGCCCCGGCGGGATGGAACTGACGACTTCGACGGCGAACTTGAGCGTCAAGTACGCGGACGAGTTGCAACGGATCGAAGGCGTCGAGTCGGCCGTGCCCGTCATTCGTTACATCTTTCAAAGCGGGCGCGGCTTCGGTTTTGAACAGGTGCAAGGCGTCGATTGGGAGCCTTACGCCGCGATGAACGATCTGAAAATCGTGGCGGGGCGCGCGCCCGCGGCCGCCGACGAAATCATCATCGACGAGACGAAAGCGCAGAACGGCAACTTGAAGGTGGGCAGCACGCTCGCGCTTTTCGGCGGCAAGCCCTATCGCATCACAGGCATCTATTCGCCCGAAGCCGAAGCGCGCGTGAAGATGTCTCTCTCGGCCATGCAGGACGCGCTCGAAGCGCCGGGGAAGTGTTCCTACATTCTCGTCAAAGCCAAAGAGGGCGTCGATCCGCTCGCGGTCGTGCAAAGGATCGAGGCGAATTCTTCGACGCAAGGCAACAAGATTCAACTGACGCGCGACATCATCACGAACATCGAGCGGACGATTCCATATCTCGGCGTCTTCCTGCGCGCGCTCGTCGGTTTGTCGGCCGTGGTCAGCGCGCTCGTCGTGATGCTGGCGATGTACACGACGATCACGGAGCGGACGCGCGAGATCGGGATGCTCAAGGCGCTCGGCGCGTCGCGCGGCTACATCGTCTCGATCATCGAACGCGAGGCTTTCCTGATCAGTCTGCTCGGACTCGTCCTTGGCTTTCTGGTCTCGTTTCTGTTGGGCTACCTGATCCACCGCGCCTACGGACTCTTATTCGATTACGGCTGGCGCTGGGCGCTCGTGGCGGCCTTGATCGGCGTGGGCGGCGGCGTGCTCGGCGCGCTCTACCCGGCCGTGCGCGCCGCGAATCTCGATCCGGTCAACGCTTTATCACATGAGTAACAGGTGACAGGTGACAGGTGACAAGTTAAAAACTGAAAACTTGTCTTCCTCCTGTCACCTGTCACCCGTCACCTGTCACTTATGAAAACTATTCTGCAAGCTGAAAATGTCGAGAAGGTGTATCGCGTCGGGAGCGTCGACGTGGCGGCGCTGCGTGGCGTCTCGCTGAATTTGGAGGAGGGCGAGTTTCTCGCCATCATGGGGCCTTCGGGTTGCGGCAAGACGACGCTCCTGCACATACTCGGCGGGTTGCTCACGCCTTCCGGCGGCCGCGTCGTGATCGACGGCGAAGATTTGACGGCGGCCTCCGACGCCAAACGCACGGACATCCGAAGGCGTAAGATCGGGTTCGTCTTTCAACGCTTCAACCTCTTTCCCACGCTCACGGCCGAGGGCAATCTGCGGCTCGCCGAACGCATCCACGCGGGCGGTCGCGGAAACGGCGGCGACGACCCCATGCGGCGGCGCGAAATCCTCGGCCTCTTGAAACTAGAAGACAAGATGCACCACAAGCCGCTCGAACTGTCGGGCGGCGAGCAGCAGCGCGTCGCCTTGGCGCGCGCCATCGTCAACCGCCCGGCCATCATCCTCGCCGACGAACCGACCGGAAATCTCGACTCGGAAAACTCGGCCATCGTCCTGAATATGTTTCAGGAGATGAACTACCGCTTCAACCAGACCATCATCATGATCACGCACAACCCGGAGGCCGCCGCCATGTGCCGCCGCATCGTGCAGATGCGCGACGGACAAATTGTTGCGCCGAACACGGGTTTGCAGGTATAATCTCCCACGGTAGCAGGTGACACGGACAAGGGCTTCTGCGGGGCTTTTGTCTTTGCCACCTGTTGCTTTTATGGCAGCCCCCTTTTTCGGATTTTGACGGCGAGGCGGTTTTGAAGTTCCTCCAAAAACTGTTTTTCTGGTCGTATGGACGCAGTACGTGGCAATATGACGTGCTGTGCGTTCTCATCCTCGCCTTTATCTTTCTGACGCCCGGAAATTGGTTTGAAAACAGCGAACGCGGCCATCGCGAATCGCATCAAAAGGGCACTACGACGGCGACCTGCGTGTTGCTAGTCTGGCCGGAAGATTCTCCGGCAAATCCCGGCATAGAAGAAGTTGAGAAGCGCGTGCAAATGGTCACGAAACGCGCCGATGTGCGGGTCAAAGAGATGCGTGCGGTCGCGGACGCGGGCGGCAAAACGGTCGCCTACGAGGTTGACATCGAATAGGCTTTCTTTATAATCGGCCGGTTTTAAGCCGGGCGGCATTGAAGTTTCCCCAAATTTTTGAAGGAGTTTGCATGAAGAGATACTTGACGCTTGGCCTCGCAGTAGCTTTAACAGCCATCGTTGCATTTTCCGTCGTCCCCCCGAAGACCAACGCGCAGGGCGCGGGTCTGGTCAGTTCCATTTTCTCCAAGATGGAGCGTAACAAGCGCGATCTGCGCAGCATGCGCGCCGGGATCAGCATGGAGAAGTACAACGCGCAACTCAGAGACAGCGACAAGCAGACCGGCACGGTCATCTATTTGCCCGGCGCGGGCAAGAACGCTTACGTCCGCGTCGACTGGCAGCGCCCGCAGCAAGAGACTCTGGCCGTGGCCGACGGCAAATACACGCTTTTCCGTCCGCGCCTGAAGATGGCCTACGTCGGCGAAGCGAATTCAAACCGCAACAAGGTGTCGAGCGTTTTGGGCTTCGGCCTCGACGCCACCAAGTCGCAACTGGCGAGCGCCTACGACACGCAGAACGTCTACAGCGAAACGCTCTGGGGCGGCGTGCAGACCGTCCACATGAAACTCGTGCCGAAGGGCGGCGCGCGCTACAGCTACGCCGAACTTTGGGTTGACGACAACGGCATGCCCGTCCAGACCAAAGTGGTGGAGAAGAATGGCGACGCGACCACGGTGCGTCTCTTGAACGTGCAGCGCAACGCGCAGGTCTCGAAAAACGAATTCAAAGTCGAACTCGGCGCGGACATCAAGAAAGTCCGCGGCTAAGTCGGCCGCGCCGTGAATGACAGCCAAAGGGTTCTGGCTCATCGAAGACCGGAACCCTTTGTCGTTTCTATGGCCGGGCAGCCGCAGGGCGCGCTTTAGTGCGTGAAGCGCGGAGGTCGCGCCTTCGGCCTTCTTGCGTCGGACACTTAGATTTCGTATCTTCTCAGCCTACAGTTAGCGGGAAGGGGCACGAGAGACTTTCACCGACAAGGGCAGGAGTTAGAGCGCGCGTGCGGCGGCGGGTTGTCGTTTGCACGCGCCTAAGGCCAGATGAAGAGAAGCAATTTCCTTAAACTCAAAGCGCGCGAGGCGAGCTTTATCGTGCGCGGGCTGCTGTCGCCGAATCATCCGGTACTGGCGCACGTTATTCCGATGCGCCGCTGCAATCTGGCCTGCGCTTATTGCAACGAGTACGACGATTACTCGCAGCACGTCTCGACCGAAGAGATGCTCGGTCGTCTGGACAAACTGGCCGACCTGAAAACTTCCATCATCACCATCTCCGGCGGCGAGCCGATGATGCATCCGGACATCTACGAACTCGTCGCGCACATCCGCCGCCGCGGCATGATCGCCGGTCTCATCACGAACGGCTTCTATCTCACGCCCGAAAAGATCAAGCGCTTTAACGAGGCGGGGCTGGAATACTTGCAGATCAGCATCGACAACGTCGAGCCGGACGAAGTCTCGAAGAAGAGTCTGAAACTGCTCGACAAGCGTTTGCAGTGGCTCGCCGAGCACTCGGATTTTCACGTCAACATCAACTCGGTCATCGGCGGCGGCATCAAGAATCCGGAGGACGCGCTCGTCATCGGACGCCGCGCGCTCGAACTCGGTTTCTCCACCACGGTCGGCGTCATTCACGACGGGCACGGCCTGCTCAAGCCTCTGGCCGACACGGAGCAGCGCGTCTACCGCGAACTCAAACAACTAGGCAAACAAGAATACGCGCGGCTCGGTTGGTTTCAAGACAACTTGGCGGCCGGTCGGCCGAACGAATGGCGCTGCCGCGCCGGCGCGCGCTACCTCTACATCTGCGAAGACGGCCTCGTCCATTATTGCTCGCAGCAGCGCGGCTATCCCGGCATCCCGCTCGCCGATTACACGATGGAAGATTTCCGGCGCGAGTACAACGCCGAGAAACCTTGCGCGCCGCTCTGCACGGTCGCCTGCTCGCACAAGGTCGCCATTCTCGACAACTGGCGCAATCCGCAAAAACCGGCGGTCGTCAAACAGCCCGCGAAAGACGTGAGCGAGACGATCCGGCAAGTCCTCAGCGCGGAATAAACGCGCCGTCAAAATTCGCTCCCCAGACCTTTCAGTGCCAGCTTATTCTTACTCTCACGCGATGCGGGGCATGAATTTATCAAAGAGCCGCACACCTCTCTTGCGCCGCTTCGGCGCGTCGCCGCTCCTCTCTCTGCTCGTCTTGGCCTGTGCCTTCGTCTTTTCCGGCGTGGGCGTTACGGCGCAACAACCTGCCACCGTCGCCGCGCCGGATGCTCAGGCCAGTCCCGCCTTGCTCAAGTGGTTCGTCACGGTCACGGACGGGCAGGGGCGTTTCATCGACGGTCTGACGAAAGATGATTTCAAAGTTTTTGAAGGGAAGTCGGAGCGCGAGATCGCCTACTTCGAGAAGAGCAACGCCCCGGCGAGCGTCGCCATTCTGCTCGACGTGTCGGGTTCGATGGAGTCGAAGGGTGTCAAGATCGCGCAGTTGACGGCCGCGAGATTCATCGAGCAGGCTGACGCGAGGAACGCCTATTACGTGGGCGACTTCTATACAAAGTGGCGAGAGTTGACCGGTTGGACGCAGGATGCGAAGGCGCTCATCGCGGCGCTGCGCAAAGCGGGCACACACACGGAGGAAGAGACGAAGGCACTTCGTTCCGTCGGGCTGACCGCCCTGCACGATGCCTGTCTCGGCGCGCTCGAAAAATTAGAGCGCGCGCCGCATCCGAAACGCGTCCTGCTCGTCATCACCGACGGCGGCACAGACAACGCTTCGACTCACAAACTGAGCGAACTACGGCAACGGCTCAAGGCCTCGGACGTGCTCCTCTATACCATCGCCATCGATTTCGGAAACCAGGGTATCTTCAACCAAGAGGGTCAGCAGAATCTCGACGAACTCACACGCATATCCGGAGGGAGAGCTTTTTTTCCCGCCACGGCCCCGGAAATAGTCGAGGTGGTGGATCGCGCCGCGTTGGAATTGCGCAACCAGTACGTCGTCGGGTTCGCGCCCGCGAGCGCAGCGGCCGCAGGCAAGTGGAACAAAGTCAAAATCAAAGTCGAGCCGCGCGCGAAAATTTTCAAGAAGCTATGGGCGCGCAGCCGCGAAGGCTATTTCTCCACGGCGACCAAGAACACGCCATAGCATCGCTCGACTCCGTACCTTAAACACGCGCTCGTCTCGCCCGCGCCGCCATGAATTCGCACGACGCGCGAAGCCGCTTCCTCCACGCCGGGTTTCAAACGTCATCCGACCAAAAGATTCCGCCGACTTTCAACGCGTCTGCGCGCCATCCTGTGCGGTTCGAGCGAGGCGTGCGGCCGCGCCTTCGCAGTGCGGGGCGAGAGGACGGCGCGCGCACAAACTGCTTTGCAAAAACTTTCGGAACTCGTCTTCGGCTTCCATCGTGCGGCCGAGCGCGTCGAGCGCCGAAGCGATGCGAAAGGCGAGCAGTTCATCGGGTTCGCCGCCGCGTTCGGCCGCGCGAAATTCGGAGAGCGCGGCTTCCGCCTGCCCGTCTTCGGCAAGTTGGACGGCGAGAAGTTTGTGAGTGTGCGGGTCGTCACTGAGGCGTAGCGCGGCGCGGTATTCGCGGATTGTGGTGTCGCGCCGGTTGAGCAAGCGCGCGTTCGCGGCGCGCGCCAGATGCGCGTCGAAGCTCTGATAGTCGCGATAAAAATAGACCGCGCCCGCCGCGAGCAGCGCGCACGCGTAGGCGAGCGGCAGCGCGTAAGGTTTGAGACGAAAAGACGCGCCCGTGGTTTGCGACGCGCCGCCGCCCCCGACTTGCTCGAGGGTCTCCGCCGCGTCGGGTTCGACAGCGCCCGGCGCATTCGTGTCGGCCGTCTTCGCCGCGCTCGTGTCCTCGTTATGCGCCGCGCCCGCGTCGTCGGTGTTGGTTGCGTCAGTGTTCGCTGCGCTCGTGTGGTTAATGTCGTCCGTACCGAGGCGAACGTGTTCAAGCGAGACGTTTGTTTGCGGCGACGCGCCAACAGCGGTGGCGGCGTCGTTCGCAGGGCTAGATTTGAACATTCGCGCGATGAGGTAGAGGGGGAGGAAGACGGGCGCGTCGATGAAGGTGGCGAGCATCCAAGCGGCTACGGCGTAGTGCGCGAAGCGACGACGGCGCGCGTCGTGAAGCACCCACGCCGAGATGAGCGCCGCGCAGACGAACAGCAGCGGCGGCAGCCACCCGGTTATTTCTCCGGCGGAGATTTGCCAGCGCGTGGTCAACTGTGAAGTGATGGCTGCCGGCATCTCAAATCGATCTATCCTTTGCCCTCCTCCGTGTCTTCGTGTCTTGGTGGTTAATGAGATTTGGATTAACCACCAAGACACGAAGACACGAAAGGATATCGTCGGAAAGTCGAAACGCGAGGCGCGGCTTTAAGGTTGTTTCGCGATGTCCTCGCCGACGGCGTGCAGCGTCATCGAACTCGACAGCCCGAGGCCGGAAAGCCGACCGGCCATCAGCACGATGACCTGTCCCTGTTGCACGATGCCTGCTTCCATCAGCGTGCGGTCGCCCGCTTGAATCATGCCTTCGGTCGTCGTGGGCGGCGGGTAGACGTAAGGCTCGACCGCCCAGATGATCGCCAGTTCGTTCATCACTTCGCGCGAGTGCGTGAGGGCGGCGATGCGCTGCGCCGGGCGCAAGGCCGACAGGCGACGCGCCATCAATCCCGATTCGGTGAAGACGGCGATCACCTTCGCGCTCATCTCCTCGGCCGCGAACGCCGCCGCTTCGCAGATAGCGCGACTGACGCGCCCAGTCTGTTTGCCCGCCCACTTCGACACCAGACTCGACCCCGTGCTGCGTCCCGTCTCGGCCGATTCGATGATGCGCGCCATCGTCGCCACGGTCGCCACCGGATACGCGCCCGTCGCCGTCTCGGCCGACAGCATCAAGGCGTCCGAACCGTCCCACACGGCGTTCGCCACGTCCGATGCTTCGGCGCGCGTCGGGCGCGGTTCCGTGATCATCGACTGCAACATCTGCGTCGCCGTGATGACGAACTTGCCCGCGTTGTTCGCCTCCTCGATGATCCGCTTTTGATAGACGGGGACGAGTTCGACGCTCGTTTCCACACCGAGGTCGCCGCGCGCCACCATCACGCCGTCGCAGGCCGCGATGATCGCATCCAGATTATCGATGGCCTCCGACTTTTCGATCTTGGCGACGAGCGGAGCTTTGCCCCCGGCGGCTTTAATCAACGATTTCGCTTCGAGACAGTCTTCGGCGCGCCGGACGAAAGAGAGCGCGATGTAGTCCGCGCCTTCGCGCACGGCGAACTGTAAGTCGCGTCGATCCTTGTCGGTCAGAGAGGGAATCGGCAGCGTGACGCCCGGCAGGTTGATGCCCTTGCGCTCGTTCAAGAGTCCGCCGTTGACGACGCGACAGATCACGTCCGTCTCCGTCGTGCGTTCGACGGAGAGCGCGATTGCGCCGTCGTCCAACAGGATGCGCGCGCCCGGATGCACGTCGCGCGCGATGCCGGGATAATTGGTGGAGACTTCGCGCGCGTCGCCCGTCACGGAACGCGTGGTCAGAGTAAAGATCGCGTTCTCTTCGAGCATGACGGGCTGGCCGCCTTGCAGGACGCCGGTTCTGATCTTCGGGCCGGAGAGGTCGACGAGGATCGAGAGCGGACGGCGCATGCGTTCGGCGGCGGCGCGGGCGCGGCGAATGGTCTCGGCGTGTTCTTCCTGCGTGCCGTGCGACATGTTGATGCGGAAGGCGTTTGCGCCCGCCGCCAGCAACGCTTCGAGCGTCGCCGGTTCGCGCGATGCAGGCCCGAGGGTGGCAAGTATTTTGGCTCGTCTCATTTTTTTGGTGAATGGTGAATGGTCAATGGTGAATGGTAAATGGTGAATAGATCAAAACGGTTTTCGCTATTCATCATTGACCATTCACCATTTACTAATCCTCGCTGGTCGCCGGTTTGTCCGCGAGCGCCGTTTGGACGACGCGTTCAAGTTCGGCGGGCGTGGTGTTGCGGTCGAAGCCGATGAATTTTTTCAACAGGCGTCCCTGACGGTCGTAAACGAAAGTTTGCGGGATGGCCGATTCGTTGGCGAAAAAGAGGTCGGACATTTGCGCGTCCGGGTAGCCGAGCGCGTACTGGATGCCGAACTCTTCGATAAAGCCGGGCACTTTCGGGCGGTCTTCGTCGCCGCCGACGTTGAGGCCGACGACGTGCAACCCTTGCGCGCCGTAACGACGCTGCAAGGCGATCAGGTGCGGAACTTCGTCGCGGCACGGCGGGCAATAGGTCGCCCAGAAATCGAGCACGAGCACCTTGCCTTGAAAATCAGAGCCGCGCGCGCGTCGCCCGTCGAGCGTCGTCCACGTCGAAGCGTTGACGACCGAGACGCTGCCGCCGCCGTTCGACGCGTTCGCCGCGCCGTCGTGAGCCGTCGCCACGGGCGGCATCGGCAAAGAGGTGCGCGGCAACTTCGTGCCTCGCGGCGTGTCGGTCACCGCCTTGTTCGCGGACGACTGTTGCTGTTGCGAGGCCGTGTAATCGGTCGTGCCGCATCCGGCCGCAAGCGACAAGACGAGCGCGCAGACGGCGACTGTAAACGGGCGTCTCCTTAACGAAAACAAACGTAACGACAACATGCTGACTTCAGACTCCTATGACGCGGGAGGTGCGGCGTATTCTACACGACGGAGAAGAAAAGGATGAAGACCGGTAAATGGTAAATGGTAAATGGTGAATGGACTAAAGACAGTTCTTCACCATTCACCGTTCACCATTTACCATTTACCGCATTTCTTCCTCATTCATTGTTTCGTCTTCGAGCGGGGGGCGTTCGTCTTGCGCGGGGACGCGATAGTCCTCGTCCGCCCAGTGGCCGAAGTCGATCAGTTTGCAGCGTTCGGAGCAAAAGGGACGATGCGGATTATCGCGCCACTCGACGGGCTTGTTGCAGTTCGGACACTTCTTCATAAGACATTTAGAGAAAGGGGCGGCGGAAAAGGGGAAAGGCAAAAGCAGCATCAGAACTCGCTTGCTCTTGCCTTTCCTTTAACCTTTGACCATTTCCCCTTGCCCTGAATTTCCTTCGCTAAGCCGTCGCCAGTTCGGGGAGCGGCGGCTTGATTAAAATTTTGCGGTCGACGAAGTCGATCATACCCGCGCGGCGCATGTCGTTCAAGCGGACGGTGACGCTCTCGCGCGTCGAGCCGACGAGCGAAGCGATCTCTCTGTGCGGCAGGTTGAGGTCGATCAGAACGCCGCCGTCGCGCCCCGGTTGGCCGTAGCGTTCGGAGAGTTCTTGGAGCAGTTTTTCGAGTCGCGCCGGGATGGCGTCGAGCGCGAAATCGGCGATGCGTTGCTCGGCACGCGCTAGTCGTTGACCGACCAGACGGAAAGTGTAATCATAAAGCGTGCGGCTTTGATTCATTGCCTCTTGAAAATCCCCCACCGGAATCCGCAGCAGTCGCGCCTGCTCGAAAGCGATGGCGCACATCTGTCTGTCCCCCAACCCGAAGAGTGCGAATTCGCCGAAGAGCGTGCCCGTCGGAAGAATGTCGATGACGGCTTCGCGTCCCGTTTCCGGTTCGCTCCGGCAGAGTTTGACGCGCCCGCGCGCGATCAAGTAGAGCGCGTCGGACGGGTCGCTGTCGCGATAGACGAAACGGCGGCGACGGAAATCGATGGCCGTCGCCGCCGAGGCCAAGCGCTCGACCATCGCCTCGTCGAGACCGGCGGCGAGTTCGGACTGGCGTATAATCTCTGCGCGTTCCACGACCGTCAGGTCGCAGGCTCTTCGGTGCGTCATAAGGGGGAACCTCGGAAGTTGTTAGCAGTTAAAGTAAATCGGACTCAGTACGGTGACAGGCACGAGACGAGAGCGTGCGTCCCGGCAGTTGATGGAAATTTGATTGGCACAAACTGGCAAGGCAGCGGAAAATTGATGCGAACCCACGGGCGAGTAATCGGTCTTGTGTCGGATTGTTCTTACATGAGCGAAAGGAATTTTCGTGGTAAGTGGTTCGACCGAACGTGGGAGACAAACGGCAACCGTCCTTGTTAAAGCGCACTCTAACACGCGGGGGCGGGCGCATGCAAGACCTCTTTTCAACTTTACCGAGGAAGATTTAAGCGTTCATATGTTAAGCAAATTCACGGTGCTGGTGGTTGACGACGAGCCGGATAAACGTCAGTTGCTCAAAGTCGCGCTGGAGATGGCGGGCTATACCGTGCAGACGGCGAACGACGGCGCGCAAGGGCTGGCGGCGGTCGAAGCGCAAGCCTTCGATCTGATCATCACCGACGTGATGATGCCCCACGTCGATGGTTACGAGATGGTCAAGCGCATCCGCGCCAACCCGCAGACGCGCTTCATCCCCGTCATCATCCAGACGGCCGCCAAAGCGGAAGCGCAGGACGCGCGGCGCGGCTCGCAAGTGGGCGCGATGGGCTACATCACAGACCCGACCGACCTCGACCTCTTGCTCGCGCGCGCGCGCACGCTGCTCGACTTCAAAAACTATCTCGACTCGTGCGAGGAGGCCGCCTTTACGGATCACCTGACGGGCTTGGCGAACCGTCGTCGCTTCGAGCGACAACTCGAACGCGAAGTGGCGCGCACGCGCCGCTACGGTCATCCGTTCTGCCTGCTCGTCCTCGACGTAGATCACTTCAAAGTCGTGAACGACACCTACGGGCACGAGGGCGGCGACGAAGCTCTGAGGCGGCTCGGCCACGTCTTACAGACGGGCACGCGCGGCGTCGATACGGCGGCGCGCATCGGCGGCGAAGAGTTTGCCATCATCCTGACGGAGACGGATTTCGCGCACGGTCTGGAAGTGGCCGAACGCCTGCGCAAGACCATCAGCGAGACGGAGATTCCCGAAGCCGGGCGCATCACCGTCAGCATCGGGCTGTCGGAGTTTGCGGACACCTTGCGCGACGGGCGCGAACTCTACGCTTCGGCCGACGCCGCGCTCTACGAAGCGAAGCGACAGGGACGCAACCGCGTCGTCTCCGCCGTCAACACTGCGCCGGAGGCGAACCCCGCGCCCGCCATCGGCGTATCATAACGAAGGGATGAGGGCGGAGGGATGAGGGATGAAAGGAATGCTTAACTTCATTGAGCAGTTTCTTCATTCATCATTCATCCCTCCGCCCTCATCCTTTCAAACCGGAGGTTTGTTAAATGGCTGATTATCGAGACAAGTTGGAAGAGTGGCGCGAGGCGGCGCGACGCAAGGCGCGCGAGTTGGACGACAAGTACAGGATCAAGGATCGCGTGGAAGAGGGCGCGCGCGTGGCGCAGGATGCGGCCAAGCGCGGGGCGACGCGTGTGGTGACGGAAGCGGAGCGCGCGCGCGCCGAGGCCGAGCGTCTGGGCGAAGAGTACGACGTGCGCGAAGGCGTGCGCGAGGGGGCGGACGAGGTACGCGAGCAGGCCGTGCGGGCGGCGCAAGAGGCGCAGCGCGCGGCCGCAGAGGCCGGGCGCGTGGCGCGCGAGGCGAGCGAGCGTCTGCGCGGCGCGTCGCGCGTGGCGGGCGAGCGCGCCGGAGAGTTTTTCGGCGGGGCGAAGAAGCATTATGAGCGCGCGGCGCGTGCCTACAGCGTCGGGTCGGGTGTGACGCGCGCCACTTCGGCGGCGGGCGTGGGGCTGTTCAGAGCAATCGATTGGGCGCGCGAGAATCCGAAGCAGGCCGTGCTGGTGTCGCTCTCGATTGCCGGGGGCCTCGGCGCGGGCGCGGTCTTCCCGCGCCTCGACGCCGTGCTCATCGGCGCGCACCCGCATTGGTTTACACACTCGGCGCTGCCCGTCTGGGCTTTGCGCCGCGCGGGCGCTAAGTTCGACAGCTACTTGAGCGAGCGCGAACGCCTCGTCGCCGCGGGCGAACTGACCGAGGCCGAACGCAAGCGCGCCGAGTTCGAACGCAACATCGTGCGCTACGTGGGCGCGCCGCTCCTCGGCGCGTTCAGTTGCGCGGCGGGCGTTGCCATCTGCGCGCAAATCTTTCAACCGGGCAACATCGTCGGCGCGCCCATCAGTTGGCTCTTAGGCGGCAACCCCGTCCTCGAAGGCGTGTGGCTCTTTGCGAACGGCGTCATCTGTTTCCAACAGGGCTACAAGTTTTTTATGATCGCGCTCAAAGATCAGGAGGACGTGCATCGCATCGTGCGCGAGATCAAAGGCTTGCTCCCCGCGATGGCGACGGCTTGAGCGCGCGGACATGCGCGCGAAAGTTTGACGACGAAGCGTCGCGCGCTTTTCAACTCTGACACACCAAAGGCCGACTCACATCGAACGTGAGTCGGCCTTTCTCGCTGCGACGAGTAAACTCTCTGTCGCTCGTCCCATCTCAATCTGTTTTCAACTGCCAGAGGCCGACGGTTTTGTCTTCGCTGGCGCTCGCAAACCAAGCTCCGTCGGGACTGAAGGCGACCGAGTACACGTCGTTTGAATGATGCGCGAACGTTTGCAGCAGGCGGCCGTCCTCCGCGTTCCACAGGCGCACGGTCACGCTCCGGTCTGCTTCGGACGCGCCGAAGAAATTCTGCCAAAGTTCTCCGAGCATGCTCCGGTCGCGCCCGCCGCTCAGGATTCGTTTGCCGTCGGGGCTGAACGTGACGGAATAGATGTGTTCGGAATCGCCGCCGAACGAACGCAGCAAACTGCCGTCGTCGGCCTTCCACAATTTGACGGTCGAATCGTCGCCGCCGCTCACCAAGTATCTTCCGTCTCGACTGAACTCCACGCATAACACGGCCTGCGTGTGTTCCGCGAGCGTTCTGATCAATCGGCCGTCGCTCACGTTCCAGATATTGATCTTCCGGTCAAAACTCCCGCTCGCTAGTTGGCCGCCGTCGGGGCTGAAGGCGACCGACCAGACGTTCAGCGTGTGACCGGCGAGGCTCCGCCGCAAGTTGCCCTGTGCGACATCCCACAACTTGACGGTCTTGTCTTCGCCGCCGCTCGCAATCGTCTTCCCGTCGGGACTGAACGCGACAGCCCAGACGGTGTTTTCATGCCCATTGAAAGTTTTCAAGAGCGCGCCGTCCGCGACGCGCCACAGCCTGACGTTCGAGTCGTAGCTCGTCGTGACGAGCGAACCGCCGTCGGGACTGAAAGCTAAAGCGGTGACGCCTTGCGTGTGTTCGAGCGTGCGCACGACGCGGCCGTCCGCCTTGCGCCAGATTTTGACCGCGCCGTCCACGCCGCCGCTCGCGAGCAGTTCGCCGTCGGGACTGAATCGAACCTCGAACAGGCGCTCGGCGTGCCCCGTAAACGTCAGGTGATGTTTCGCCAACCCGCCGTCAACCGTGACGGTTTTCTTTCTCACTTGAAAATAAAGAACGCCCGCCGCCGCGAGCGACAGCAAGAGCATCGCCGCCGCTAAAATTCTTTTCCCGCTCCCGCGCCGCGTCGTCTCGATGTCCATAAACACTCTTTCGCTCAAAACATTCGCTCGCGCCAAACTTCCGTCGCGAGCAATTAACTAACGAGCGTAAACGGATTTCATTAACAAGCGAGAACCGTCCCGGAGGGGCTATTCTGCGCAGACCGTTTTTAAGAAATGGTGATGGGGAAGAGAACGAAGGAGAGCAGGAAGACCGTGAAGGTGATGAGGGCGACGACTGTGCGCGCGCGGCCGAGCGGGGCGAGCGCGTCCGTGGCCTGCGGGTGCGGGACGCGCAGCATGACGAACAAAAGGATCGCGTAGAGAAAGCCGCCGGGCGAGTTGTGCCAGTACCAGCCGAGCACGGCCAAGAGCGCCATCGAGACGAACCCTAGGCGACCGATCCAAGCGTGCGCGCGCCGCCCGAAGACGGCGAAGACGGCGTGGCCGCCGTCGAGTTGGCCGACGGGCAGCAGGTTCAAGCTCGTCACCAGCAGACCGATCCACGCCGCGAAGTAAAAAGGGTTCGGGGCGACGTTCGTGAGGTCGACGCCGAGCGGGCGTGCGAACAGGCGCAGGAGCAGAGGGTCGTTGAAGGTGATGAACGTCGCCGCCGCCCCTGTCGCACTCTCCGGCGGAGGCGGCGCGGGTTGCGCGGTCAGGATGGCGAACAGGGCGACGGGGATGATGACGACGAAGCCCGCGAGCGGCCCGGCCACGCCGATGTCGAAGAGCGCGCGGCGCGTCGGGATGGGCGATTTGATCTTGATGAACGCGCCGAACGTGCCCGCCAGAAAGAGCGGCGGCGCGGGGATGAAGAAAGGCAGCGTGGCCGCGACGCCGTAGCGGCGGCAGGCCACGTAGTGCCCGGCCTCGTGCGCGAGCAGGATGGACAGGAGCGAGGCGGCGAAGGTCGCGCCTTGCGCGATGAGTTCCGTGTGCACGAGCGCTTGATGGAGCAGTTCGCGGACGGAGAGAAAATAGTAGGCCGGGACGTAAAAGAGATAGCCGAGCCAATTGGACGGCGCGGCAATGGCGGGTTCGGCTTCGGGGATTCCGGCCGACATCGCCGCCTGCATGATCCCTGCGAGCGTGGCCGTCAAGGCGGTCAGCGCAAACAGCCCGGCGTGGCGCGCCCACTCACGCGCCGTCGGGCGCGCCGCTTGCCGCACCCAAGACGCGCGGTGTTCGATGAGAGGCGGGAGCGGATGAAGCGTCTCAGACATTGCTGGTGAATGGTCAATGGTGAATGGATGAAAATTGGTGAAGGGTAAATAGTAAATGGTGAATGGAGAAAAACTGTCTTCTACCATTCACCATTGACCATTGACCATTGACCGGTCTTCACTCGTCACTTGTCACTACGGGAACGTCCGTGTCGTGCCCGGCGTCGTCTTCGGTGTCGAAGCCGTGGGCTTGGAGTTCTTTGCCGGGTTTGAAGCGGATGGTCTTGCCCGTCGGGATGGCGACCTCTTCGCCGGTGCGCGGGTTGCGTCCCACGCCGCGCTTGCGCGGTTTGACGACGAAGACGCCGAAGCCGCGCAACTCGATGCGTTCGCCGCGCGCGAGCGCTTCCTTCATCGAGTGGAACAGAGCATCGACAGCCTGCTCGGCCTTCATCTTCGGCACGCCCGTGCGGTCGGCGACGCGGTTCACGATGTCGAGTTTAATCACGCTGGTTTCGAGCCTCCGTTGGCATCCAAGGGGACAGAAATTGAACTGAAAAGTATGGACGCCGCTTGATAAACGATAATAGAGACGCGCCGCGAACGCTGTCAAGCAAACACCCGCCGCACCCTCGCGCGCGCCGCGTTGACAAAGCGCGCGGCGCGCGGCTAACCTCGAATGACTTGCATATTCCGGGTCGAAGAAAGACTGTTTGCACGAGCGAACGAAGAAAGATATGTTCAAGCGCCAGAGAACGCGCCGTAGCCCGCAATTCGGCGACATCGGCATTGAAGACGACCGCGACATCGAAGTGCAGCGGCTCGATCAAGAATCGCGCAAGCACTTCTGGTCGGAGGCGCGCCTGCTCATGCGCGATCTGGTCTTCGCGCTTTTAGTCGCCGCGCTGTTCGTCGTCTTCGTCGTGCAGCCCGTCAAAGTCGAAGGCACTTCGATGCTGCCGCGCCTGCACGACGGCGAGCGCATCTTCGTCAACAAACTCGTCTACTATCACTGGCCGAAACTCGACCGCGGCGACATCGTCGTCTTCTGGTTTCCGGACGACCCGGACAAAAGCTACATCAAACGCGTCATCGGTCTGCCGGGCGAGATCGTGGAGGTGCGCGGCGGGCGCATCCAGATCAACGGGCAGGAGTTAAACGAGCCTTATCTCGATCCGCAACTCAACGTCGGGCGCATGACCTTGCCGCCCGCGCTCGTCAAACCCCACTACTATTTCGTGATGGGCGACAACCGCGACAATTCGTCGGACTCGCGCATCTGGGGACAAGTGCCCGAAAAATACATCTACGGCAAGGCGCTCTTGCGCTACTGGCCGCTCTCCGCCGCCACCATCATCCGCCACGAAACAGACTACGCGCTGACCGCGCCCTCCGCGCCGCTGCCGACGCCTTTCGTCGAACCGGAAGAGGACGAAGAGGTTGAGCCATAGAAGTTCTCAGCGGCCAGCCCTCGGCCATCAGGGTTTGTTTCGTAGTCTCGCTGATTTTGTTTTGCTGATGGCTGAGAGCTGACGGCTCAGAGCTATTCCCTATGCTTGATTGGCTGAAATGGTTCTTGATGATGTTCTACCGGCCGGTGCGCGCGCTCGGCTCGGTGCGCGATCACGCGCCGCTCGGTTTCGCGCTCGCGCTCGGGCTCGCGGCGAAAATCGTCTACTCGTTCTATGTGGCGTGGCCTTTTCTCATCGAAGAGCTGGCGGAGGGCGGCTCGTTCGGCGCTTACGATATTTTGAGCGGGTCGGTGGGCAGCCTCTTGCTGGTCGCCGTCATCTTCGTGCCGGGTCTCATCTTCTTCGCCAACCTGTTCGAGCGGCGCGGTAGCTTCGGCCTCGTGTTGCAACAGGAGTTTGCGCCCGCCGCGTCCGCAGTCTTCTACGCTTGGGCGGCCGCGCACGTCATCGCTTTGCCGCTCGCCGCTCTGACGCGCGCGAGCGGTTTGGAAGCCGACTTGATCACGAACGTTCAGGCGTCCCTTGAAGCACTCGGCCGGCAGCAGAACATGACGCCCGAACAGTTGGCTCAACTGGCAGACCCGGAACAAGTGGTGCTGGTTATCTCGGGCATGATCGTGCTGCCGTTCTTTCTGTTGTGGACGCTCGTAGGCGTGCGCGAAGTGTTTCGTCTCTCTTGGCCGCGCGCGGCCGCCGCGCTCGTCGGGGGCGGCGTCGCCATGATCTTCTTGTCGCCGCTGGTAGCCAAACTCGGTAGCTTTCTCGCGTCGCCCTTTTTGCTCATCATGCTCTTTCTGCTCTTGCGCGGTTACTTCGGCGAAGTGATGCGGACGCAGCGCGCGCGCGCCTCCTTCCGGCAGAACTTGGAAGCCGCCACGCTCAACCCGGCCGACGCCTCCGCGCACTACAACCTCGGCCTCATCCATCTCCAACGCAAAGAACTCGAAGAGGCCAAACAATCATTCACGCGCGCCGTCGAGATCGACCCCGAAGAAGTGGACGCGCACTTTCAACTCGGCCGCATCGCGCGCATGCAAAATGATCCGGCAGGCGCAATCGCGCGTTTCGAGCAAGTCGTCGCGCGCGACCAGAGCCATTCGCAGCACGAAATCTGGCGCGAGATCGGAGCGACTTATCTCGCCGCCGGTCAAGACGCGGACGCGCACGACGCGCTCGAACGTTTCCTCGAACGCCGCCAAGCCGACCCCGAAGGCTTGTACCTGATGGGGCGCGCCCTCTTCGGCATGGGGCGCACGCGCGAAGCCGCCGACTCCATGCGCGCCTGCATCGAAGCCGTCAAGACCGCGCCCGCCTACAAATACCGCGCCGAGAAACGCTGGCTCAACGAAGCGCAGCAGTTTTTACGAACACAGGCCACGAATTGATTATGACTGAAACTAAGGGGGCGCTGCTCGCGCTCGAAGATGGACGCACGTTTCGCGGTCGCTCGTGGGGCGCGGCGGGCGAAGTGTGCGGCGAGATGGTCTTCAACACTTCGATGTCGGGTTATCAGGAAGTTTTGACCGACCCGTCATACGCCGGGCAGATCGTGTGCATGACTTATCCGCTCATCGGCAACTACGGCGTCAACGCGGCGGACGCGGAATCAAGCCGGCCGTGGGTTGAAGGCTTCGTCGTCCGCGAGGCGAGCCGCACCGTCTCCAACTGGCGCTCCGAAGAGACGCTCGACGCTTATCTCAAGCGTTGGCAGATCGTCGCCATCGACCACATCGACACGCGCGCCCTCGTCCGGCACATACGCGACCGCGGCGCGATGCGCGCTTGCCTCTCCACCGTCGAACTCGACGCGGAAACTTTGGTCGCGCGCGCGCGCGCCTCCGAAGGGATGGAGAACCGTGAACTGGCGAGCGTCGTGACGACGAAAGAGGCTTACACCGTCCCGGCCGAAGGCGCGGAGCGTTTCCACGTCGTCTGCTACGACTTCGGCGTGAAGTTGAATTCCCTGCGCGAGTTCGCGCGTCTCGGCTGCCGTCTGACGGTCGTGCCCGCCTCGATGCCCGCCGACGAAGTGCTGGCCTTGCGTCCCGACGGCATCTTTTTGTCGAACGGGCCGGGCGACCCCGCTTCGATGTCGAAGGTGGTGGAAGAGATCGCGCGCGTCGCGGGGTCGGGCGTCCCGACGTTCGGCATCTGTTTCGGCCATCAACTCTTGGGACGCGCCTTCGGCGGTTCGACTTACAAGCTGCGCTTCGGCCACCGGGGCGGCAACCAACCGGTGCGCGAAGAGGCCACGGGCACAATCGAGATCACTTCGCACAACCACGGCTTCGCCGTCCAAGCCGACACGCTGCCGCCCGAAGTCGAAGTCACGCACATCAACCTCAACGACAACTGCGTCGAAGGCATGCGCCACACGCGCCTTCCTGTCTTCTCCGTCCAATACCACCCGGAAGCCGCCCCCGGCCCGCACGACGCCGAGCACCACTTCCGGCGCTTCATCGAACTCATGGAACAGACGGCGCGAGGGAAGAATTAAGGGCGACTAAGAAACTAAGAGCGATGTGCGGTTGAATTTACCGTAGGCGAGATTTAACGCGGAGTTCGCGGAGGGCGCGGAGAAGACATGATTTTCTCCGCGCCCTCCGCGCCTCCGCGAACTCCGCGTCGAAATGAACGCGCGCTTTATTTTCTCAGTCGCTCTCAAACACGAGATACTTCGCGGGCACATGCTCCGTCAGCCAGACGCCGTTCTCGGAGAGATAAAACTCGTAGCCGTCCGCGTGCATCCGCGCGCTCTCAACTTCGAGCACGCGCGGCCGGCCGTGTCGCGCGCCGACCCGTGCGGCCGTCGCCGCGTCCGACGAAAGATGTACGTGCTGGCGTCGCCCGCTGAGCAAGCCTTGCTCTCTGATCGAAGCGACGACGTGCGCGGCCGTCCCGTGGTAGAGCACGGCGGGCGGCGCTTGCGGCGCATATCCGAGTTCGACGCCGACGCTATGACCCTGACTCGCCCTGATGCGCGCGCCGTCCTCGCTCAAGGCGAACCGCCGCTTATCGTTCTCCCGCACCACCGTCTCCAACTCTTCGCGCGTGATCGGAAAACCGTGCGTCGCGCACGCCGCGAGCAGATCGGCGATTGCCACCCATCCAGCCTCGTCCAACTCTACGCCGATCCGTCCGGGCTGGTGACGCAGCACGAGGCTCAAAAATTTACTGACGCGGACGAGTCGGCTGTGCATGCGTGTGGAATGAGAGGCGGCGAATGACGTTTGCTGCAAACCCCTGGTCAAAGTCTCTGATGGTCAAAGTTGCTAATTGTCAAAGTCTCTAGCTTTCCGGCCGTAGTTTGCCCGGCGCTGCTTGAGGCGCGACGGGAGCGGGCATCGGAGTCGTCGTCGCTGCTGCGGGCGCGGGCGTGGTCGCGGTGGCGGCGGCTTCGTCGGGTTTGAGGAGACTGGCGACGATGCCTTCGTCCTTGCCGCGATGTTCGAGCCAGTGGCGATAGGCGACGGAGATGATGGCGATGACGGGGATGGCGAGGAAGATGCCCGCGACTCCGGCGAGTTCCGCGCCGCAGAGGATGGCGAGGATGACGGCGAGCGGGTGCAGGTGTATGCCCTGGCCGATGATGCGCGGGTAGGTGACGTAGTCGTGGACGATGCGCAGGACGGCGAGGAAGATGAAGACGCCGAGCGCCTGCCCCGGCGAGTGAAAACTCGAGACCGTCACCGCCAGCACGCCCACCACGAGCGGCCCGGCGAGCGGGATGAATTCCAGAAACCCGGCGAGGATGCCGAGCACCAGAGCATACGGCACGCCGATCAGGATGAAGCCAAGCGTGCAGATGACGCCGATCAAAAGGCAGGCGATGAGTTGCGCGCGGATGTATGCGGCGAGCGTGCTGTTGACATCTTGAAACAGTTCGTCGCCGCGCCAGCGGATGCGCCCGCGCGGGAGCATCTGCAAGGCCGAGCGGCGAAAGCTGTCGGCGTCTTTCAACAGGAAGAAGGCGAGGATCGGGATCAAGATGAGCCACGGCGCATAAAAAACCGCGAACGCCCCGGTCGTCACAGCGACGGCGCGCAAATACCCTGAGATCGTTTCGATAATCTGCGAGACGGTTTTCTTGGCCGGTTCGCGCGCGTCTCGTGGGAGGCGGTCGTAGAGCCGTTCCATGTTCTGCACCCGCTCGGCAATGCTTTTCGAGTAAGCGGGAGCTTGTTGCCCCAGTCCTGTAATTTGTTCGCCGACCTGCGGCAACAACAGGTAGATTGAGAAGCCGAGACCGCCGAACAGGGCGAAGTAGACGACGCCGATGGCGAGCGTGCGCGGGACGAGGTGCTGACGTTTGCCCTTGCGAACTTTGACCGGGCGGTGGACGAGTTCGACGAGCGGCGCGATCAGGTAGGCGAAAAAGATCGACAGCACCAGCAGGAGGATGACGCCCTCAAGTTTGTACAGCGCCCAGATAAGGGCCAGTACGCCGAGCACGATCAAGATCAGACGCAGCACCGCGCGCGTCTGCGGCCAAGTGGCCTCGGCCGCCGCCACCGCCGCCGTCTCCGCCATCTCGGTTACCTGTCTCTTCTGCTCACTCATAATGTTAAAGGGATGAGGGCGGAGGGATAAGGGATGAATCGGGAAACCACGCAACGCAAGCGAGTGATTTCTTTATTCGTCCCTCATCCCTCCGCCCTCATCCCTATCCCCTCAGTCGTCTTCGATGTCGTATTCGTAATGCTGGAGGTGCGGGGCGGAAGGCTCCCAGACGAGGCCGCGCCATTCGTCGCTGGCGTTCATCAGTTGGAGCGCGGCGAGCGGTTGCGCCGGGTTGCGTTCGATGCGCAAGACCTCGGCCACGGCCGAGACCTTCGGCGCGCCTTCGCGCAGCACCGCGATCTGCACGCGGCTGCCCACGTTCGGCAAGTGCTCCAGATGCACCAGCGCGCCCATCGGCCCGACGTTCGTCGTCTCCCCTTCGACGACGATGTGCTCGCCCGATGCGTCGTCGTCCCACTCGGCGCGCACCGGCAAACTGATCACATAGCGCGGCCCCGTCCGCTGCTCGGTCGTGTATTGTTGAGACATAAGCTGAAACAGTGACGAGTGACGAGTGACGAGTGACGAGAGAAGCAAGTAAATCGTGAATCGTCACTCGTCAATAGAAAATCCCTGTCTTCTTCTATTCACGATTGACGATTCACGGCTTTTTCTCGTCACTCGTCACTCGTCACTTGTCACCTCCTCCTTTTCATTCTTCTTCCTGCGCGCGCAGTTTTTCGAGTACGGAGAAATCTTCGAGCGTCGTCGTGTCGCCGGCGACCGCGCCGGACGACGCGATCTCTCGGAGCAGGCGACGCATGATCTTGCCGGAGCGCGTCTTCGGGAGCGCGTCCGTGAACCTGATCTCGTCCGGACGCGCCAGCGCGCCGATCTCGCGCGCGACGTGGCGGCGCAACTCTTCTTTCAACTCTTCCGAAGTCTGGCGCGAGCCTTCCAGCGTGACGAAGGCGACGATGCCCGAACCTTTGAGTTCGTCCGGCCGGGCGACGACGGCCGCCTCGGCCACCGCCTCGTGCGAGACGAGCGCGCTCTCGATCTCCATCGTGCCCAGACGATGGCCGCTGACGTTTATGACATCATCAACGCGCCCCATTATCCAGTAATAACCGTCCGCGTCGCGCCGCGCGCCGTCGCCCGCGAAATAGACGCCTTCGATCTCTGTCCAGTAAGCCTTGCGGTAGCGTTCGTCGTCTCGCCAGAGCGTGCGCAGCATCGCAGGCCACGGTCGTTTGATGACGAGGTAACCGCCCTGCCCGGCCTCCGTCACCGCTCCGCCCGTCTTCGTCATGATGTCAACTTCGATGCCGGGCAGAGGCTTCGTCGCGGAGCCGGGCTTCGTCGGCGTCGCGCCGGGCAGGGGCGAGATCATGATGCCGCCCGTCTCCGTCTGCCACCACGTATCGACGATGGGGCAGCGCCCGCCGCCGACCACTTCTCTGTACCACATCCAAGCCTCCGGGTTGATCGGCTCGCCGACCGTGCCGAGCAGGCGCAAACTCGACAGGTCGTGTTTCAAGACCCACTGCTCGCCCCATTTGATGAAGGCGCGGATGGCCGTCGGCGCGGTGTAGAAGATTTGGACGCGGTGGCGTTCGATGATGCGCCAGAAGCGATCCGGCTCAGGCCAGTTGGGCGCGCCCTCGTACATCAAGGTCGTCGCGCCGTTCGAGAGCGGCCCGTAGACGACATAGGAATGACCCGTCACCCAGCCGATGTCGGCCGTGCACCAGTAGGTGTCTTCGTCTTTCAGATCGAAGACCCACTTCGTCGTCAGGTGCGTCCAGAGCAGGTAGCCCGCCGTGGTGTGCAGGATGCCTTTGGGTTTGCCGGTCGTGCCCGAAGTGTAGAGGATAAAGAGCGGGTGCTCGCTGTCGAGTTCGGCCGCCGGGCAGTCGGCCGACACGGTCTCGACGAGTTCGTGCCACCAGTGGTCGCGTCCGGCGCGCATCTGCACTTTCGAGCCGGTGCGCCTGACGACGATGCAGTGCTCGACGGTCGGCGTCCGCTGCAAAGCCTCGTCAACCGTCTCTTTCAGTTTCACCTCCGCGCCGCGCCGCCACCCGCCGTCGGCCGTGACGACGACACGACAGCCCGCGTCGTTAACGCGGTCGATGATGGCCGTCGCGGAGAAGCCGCCGAAGATGATCGAGTGGGTCGCGCCGATGCGCGCGCAGGCGAGCATGGCGATGGCGAGTTCGGGCACGAGCGGCAGGTAGAGCGCGACGCGGTCGCCCGCCGCGACGTTCATGCGTTTGAGCACGTTCGCGAAGCGGCACACTTCGCGGTGCAGTTGCAGGTAGGTGAGCGTGCGCTGCTCGCCGGGTTCGCCCTCCCAGATGATCGCCGCTTTGTTGCGTCGCCACGTTGCGAGGTGTCGGTCGAGACAGTTGTAGGAGATGTTCGTGCGCCCGCCCACGAACCATTCGGCGTGCGGCGCGTCCCACCGCAAGACCGTGTCCCAACGTTTGAACCAGTGAATCTCTTCGGCCATGCGCGCCCAGAACGCTTCGGGCGCGGCCTCGGCCTCGGCGCGCAACTGTTCGTAATCGGAGAGCGACTTGATGTGCGCCGCCCGCGAAAAACTCTCGGCGGGCGGAAAGACACGCTCCTCGTGCAGCACCGATTCGATGTTCGTCGTCGGGGAAGACATAAACTCGGCTCGCAACTCCTAAAGAATGAAAATTGGGCTTCCCGGTAACCTCACTGTGTATCACAGAACCGCTTGACGCGACAACAACTTGTCTGCACTATAATGTCAACAAATCTGAACAAGAGTTCCTCACAGCTTATGGACACTTTGGAAAAATGGAAAACAATCGCGGAAATAGTGTATTACGCTGTCGCAAGTTTGGCTGTCATCGGAGCGGCTTATACTTACTGGCAGAACAGACGCCTTGAGCAATCACGCTGGGCTTCGACCTTTTACGAAAAATTTTATGAACATGAACGCTATAAAGTGATTCGGGATAAACTGGATTGCCCCACAGATTTGACTGAAGTTAATTATCTCGTTGACACGGAGTCGCCGCAGTTCACGGACTATCTTAATTTCTTTGAGCACGTCGTTATTTTTGCGAACTCCGGTCAACTAAAGTCTGAGGATGTTGAGAACTCTTTCCGCTACTATCTCGATTGCTTAAAGAAACTGGACAAGGTGCGAGAGTATATTGAGGATGAAAGCAAGGGCTATGAGAATCTGCGTAAATATTTGAGGTTAAGAAGGTGAGCGAGTATTTATTCGTCTATGGTACTTTGCGGCCAAGCCATGCTCCGGCGGAAGTTGCCTCTGTGGTCAAGAGTCTACGCAAGATCGGCATTGGTCACATTAAGGGACAGCTCTATGATCTGGGCGAGTATCCGGGCGCAATTCTCGATGCGTCCGCCGATACGACCATCTCCGGCGAAGTATTTACCCTCTCGAATGCGCGGGCGGTCTTGCCGGTTCTCGATTCATATGAAGACTTCGACCCGAATGATCCTGAGAACAGTTTATTTGTCAGAAAGAAGTACCCGGTAACTTTATCCGATGGCCGTAAACTCAAGTGTTGGGTCTACGTCTATAATCGTGATCTGGGAGAAGCGCGTCCGCTCGCAGGCGGCGACTATGCAAAGTTCAACGCCGCCTAGCGGAATATGAAAAAACTAATCGGCTTTACGTGTACTCGAAATTCTATGCGAATTAAATCAAAACCATTAAACATTTATCTACGCGGCGTGCTCGCCGTGCTTTTACTCTCATCTAGCGCCGCGAACGCACCCGCGCAGACGAAAGGGACGACGAAGGCCGCGCCCGTCACAGACACCTTGCCCGCTTCGACGGCCGCGCCCCCGAATAGTCCAAATAGTAATGTGCGCGACGAGCGCCTGTGGCAGCGTGCGCTCAAGCTGCAACGCTCGTCAATCGTCATCGACACGCACAACGACATTCTCTCGATCATGCTCGACGAAAATTACGACCTCGGGCAGTCGTCCGTCGGCAAGTACCACACGGACATCGCGCGGATGAAAGAGGGCGGGCTGTCGGCCGAGTTCTTTTCCGTCTACGTGGATCGCGCCTACGCGGCGAAAGGCGGTTCGGCGCGTCGCGCGCTGGATTTGATCGACTCGGTCTACCGCGCGGCGGAGAAGCATCCGAACGATCTCATGCTGGCCTACTCGACGGCGGACATCCGGCGCGCGAAGAAGGCGCGGAAGATCGCCGCGCTGATGGGCATCGAAGGCGGCCACGCGATTGAAAATTCGCTCTTTGCCTTGCGCGACTTCTATCGCCTCGGTATCCGCTACATGACCCTGACGCACAACAACACGAACGATTGGGCTGACGCCTGCTGCGACACGGCGCGGCACAACGGCCTGTCGGATTTCGGCAAAGAGGTCGTGCGTGAGATGAACCGCATCGGCATGCTCGTCGATGTTTCGCACGTCTCGGACAAGACCATGTCGGACGTGCTCGACATCTCGACTGCGCCCGTCATCGCCTCACACTCTTCGGCGCGCGCGCTCGCCGACCGCCCGCGTAACATCCCGGACGAACTGCTGCGCCGCATCGCCAAGAACGGCGGCGTCGTGATGATCAACTTCTATCCGGTCTTCATCGACCAGAAGGCGATTCAGGCGAGCGAGGCGCGCAACATTCGGCTCAAACCGCAACGCGACGCGCTCGCCGAGCGATACAAAAATGATCCGAAGCGGCTCGACGAAGAGTTGACGAAACTGAACGAGGCGAACCCGCTGCCGCCGACGCCTCTCTCCGTTCTCGTCGATCATTTCGATCACGTGGCGAAGGTCGCAGGCATAGACCACGTCGGCATCGGCTCGGACTTCGACGGCGTGCCCTATCTTCCCGAAGGCATGAAAGACATCTCGCAACTGCCGAATCTGACTTACGAACTGCTGCGACGCGGCTACAGCGAAGGCGACGTGCGCAAAGTGCTCGGCGAGAATTTCCTGCGCGCCTTTGCCGAGGCCGAACGCGTCGCGCAGCGCGCTTCGGGCGGCCAACCGAGCCGCGACGGAAGCCTGCGGCGCATAGAGGAAGAGAAGAAGTAATAAAAGCCGTAAATCGTGAATCGTAAATCGTCAATAGATTGAAAACAGTTTTCCTCTATTCACGATTTACGATTCACGATTGACGGCTTTTCATCGTTTCTATCAGAACAACTATGCGGCGTTGATCTTTCGCGGATCAACGCCGCATCGATTTGAGGTGCGAGGTTTAGTTGTTGGAGTTGACGCGTGAGATTCAGGCGTTAACCGGCTGCCGGAGCCGCCCTAATCGCTACCGGTCGCTGCCGCCGTTGCCGCCTGAGTCGCTGCCGCCTGATGCTGATTCGTCAATCATCGCAATCTATCCTCCATATTGGTTTGTCGAGGGGTTGCGTCTGTCGATGAACGCCAACGCTTAAGTCGCGTGCTATAATTTTTTCTTCCCATGAAGCGCGCTGGAATCTACATACACATCCCCTTCTGCCGTTCGCGTTGCTCCTACTGCGACTTCGCCACCGGCGCATACGAAGGCCGGCTCGCCGAGCGCTACGTCTCCGCGCTCGTCGAGGAGATTTCGACTTTCACCGGCGCACCACACGCGCCCGGCGACAACGCCGACGCGACCACGGACGCTCGCTTGTCGCGCGCCGACGTGGACACGATCTACTTCGGCGGCGGCACGCCATCGCTGCTTACGGACGCGCAAGTCGGACGCATCTTGCGCGCCGTGCGAGAACGCTTCAGCGTCGCGAAGGATGCGGAAGTAACGCTTGAGTTGAATCCCGGCACGGTGACGCGCGAGACCGTGGAAGGCTTTCGCGCCGCAGGCATCAATCGCGCGAGCTTCGGCCTGCAAACATTCGACGACGAAGAACTGCGTCGCTTGGGGCGCACGCACACGGCCGCCGACGCTCGGCAGACGTTCTCGCTCTTGCGCGCCGCCGGGTTCGACAACGTGAGTTTCGATCTCATCGCGGGCTTGCCCGGCCAGACCATCGCGCAGTGGGCGCGCAACCTGGACGAGGCGCTCGCCCTGCGTCCCGCGCATCTTTCGCTCTACCTGCTCGAAGTTCACGAAGGCACGCCGCTCGCCGCGCAGTTGCGCGCAGGCCGCTGGCCTGAGCCCGACCCCGACACGGCCGCCGAGATGTATCGCCTGCTCGTCGAACGCACGCGCGCGGCCGGTTACGAGCACTACGAGATTTCCAACTTCTGCCTGCCGGGGCGAGAGGCGCGCCACAACTTGAAATACTGGACGAACGCGCCCTATTACGGCTTTGGCTCGTCGGCACATTCTTACGACGGCGCGCGCCTCCTGCGCTGGTCGAACGAACGCGACGCCGCGCGCTACGTCGAACTTATCGAGACGAATGGTTCGGCCATCGTCGAGACGCACGAACTGACGGCGCGCGACGCGGGCGCGGAAGCACTCTTCCTCGGCCTGCGTCTCATGCGCGGCGTCGATCTGGAAGCGCACCGCGAGGCGTTCGGCGCGGACGTGCGCGCCGTTTATGAAACCGACTTGCGCCGCTTCAGCGAGGCCGGCCTGGTCGAGTTCGACGGCGCATCTCTCAGACTGACGCCGCAGGGCGTGCTGCTCTCCAACGAAGTCTTCGCCGCGTTCGTCTAAGTGAAAGTTGCATCGAGGAGCGGAAGCGTTAAAGTTAACATCCGATCAATTCCTGAAGTTATCGACTGATAAATTTTCTATGATCGATCTACGCAGTGATACCGTGACGAAACCGACGCCCGCGATGCGGCGCGCGATGGCCGAGGCCGAAGTGGGCGACGACGTGTACGGCGAAGACCCGACCGTCAACCGCCTGCAAGAACGCGCCGCCGAGATGTTCGACAAAGAGGCCGCGCTCTTTGTCCCGACCGGATCGATGGGCAACCAGATCGCCGTCAAGTTGCACACGCGGCCGGGCACGGAAGTCGTGATCGAGGAACGCGGTCACATCTACAACTACGAGATGGCGGCGATGGCGGCCGTCTCCGGCACGCTCGCGCGCCCGGTCAAGAGCGCCGACGGCACGGGCGTCCTTAGTTGGACGGAGATCAAAGCGGCCATTCACGCCAATGACGCGCCCTACTACGTTGCGCCCACGGGACTCGTCGCCCTGGAGAACTCGCACAACCTCGCGGGCGGGACGGTGCTCACGAGAGAACGCACCGCCGAGATTTGCGAAGGCGCGCACGCCCATGATATCCCCGTGCACCTCGACGGCGCGCGCATCTTCAACGCCGCCGCCGCACTCAATGAAACGGTCGCCGCGCTCTCAGCGCCGTGCGACTCGGTGATGTTCTGTCTGTCGAAGGGCTTGGGCGCGCCCGTCGGCTCGATGCTGCTCGGTCGTCGCGATTTTATCGACGAAGCGCGTGGCTGGCGCAAACTGCTCGGCGGCGGGATGCGGCAAGCGGGCGTCATCGCCGCCGCCGGACTCGTCGCGCTCGAAGAGTCGCCGCCGTTGTTGCCGGAGGATCACAAAAACGCGCGCCGTCTGGCCGAGGCGGTCGCCGAACTGCCGGGCGTCGTGATCGACCCCGAACGCGTCGTCACCAACATCGTCATCTTCGACGTGGAGGGCACGCGCCGCACGGCCGACGAAATCTGCGCGCGCCTCGGCGAGCGCGGCATCCGCGCCTCCGGTTTCGGCACGTCCATCCGCATGGTCACACACTACGACGTGTCCACCGCCGACATCGACGCCGCCATTAAAGCCCTGCGCGACGTGCTCGGCCAGAGATAAGTTTCCGGCTTCAAGTTTCAGAACCGAAGGTTCAACAATTCTTCAGGTATGAACTCGAAACATAAACGCCAAGTCTTTTGGTCTTGAACCTGAACCTTGAAACTCAAAGCAACTAATAGCTGACAGCCAACAGCTAACAGCCAATCGCTTGCCATGAAACCTTTGATCATCGCCATCGACGGCCCTTCGGGGGCGGGGAAGTCTACTCTGGGGCGCAGGCTCGCGCGCGAACTCGGCCTGCTCTACGTGGACACGGGCGCGATGTATCGCGCCGCCGCGCTCGCCATCGTCCGCGCGGGCACGGGCGCGACCGATGCGGAAGAGGTGGCGCGCGTCGCCGCCCGCGCGCAGATCGAACTTGAAGGCGACCCCGACAGTTTGCGCGTCACGCTCGAAGGAGAGGACGTGTCCGCCGAGATTCGCAGCGAACAGATCACGCGCCTGTCTTCCATCATCTCGACCATCCCGGCCGTGCGCCGCGACCTCGTGCGCCGGCAGCGCGCGATGGGCGCGCAGGGGCGCGGCGTCGTCCTCGACGGGCGCGACATCGGCACGGTCGTCTTCCCCGGCGCGGACGTGAAATTCTTTCTCACCGCCGTGCCGGAGGAACGCGCCAAGCGTCGCTTCGACGAAGACCACGCGCGCGAACCCGACCTCACTTTTCAAGAGACGCTCGCCGACATCAACGCGCGCGACACGCGCGACTCGACGCGCGCCGACTCGCCCCTGCGCATCGCCGAAGACGCCGTCGTCATCGACACCACCGACCTCAACGTCGAACAGGTCTTCGCGCGCATGCTCGAAGTCGTCCGCGAGCGGCAGGGAGATGGCCGTCAGGAAGCGACATGAAATCGACGCTCTGGCTCATCATCCTCGCCGCCGCCGTCGTCTCCTTCTCCTGCAAGCGGCCGGACGCGAAGCGAGCCTCCGTCGTCCCCGGCGCGCGTGCCGAGCGCCCGCCGACCGTCTCGGCCAGCCCGACGCCCACGCCGAGAGCGGAGTACCTTCCCGACCAGTTTGGAGAACGCCTCACAGACTCGTGGGGGAATATCGAATATACGGAAAACGACACGTTGAAGTACCAGTCGCTCGAAATGATCAAGCGCACGAAGCGTGTCAAAATCGGCGACCCGAACCTTGACACGGATATCGAGTATGCCGAGTTGCAGAAGCATGGGAGCATCGTTGCCAGATTCGGCGAAAGCGCACGCGAGCCGCACAGCAGCATTCGCTTCGGCCGGTTCAACTTTTTGGGCGCGCCGGACGAGCAGCTTGTCGTCGAGCAAACTGCGAATAAGTTCTGGCGTTACTGGATCGTGCGCGTTTCCCCGACGCTCGAAGTGATCTATGACAGCGGCAAATACGATCTCGTCTTTGACCTCGGAGCATCGGACTTCGACCGGGACGGCCGCCATGAGCTAGTCCAACATCTCGGCACGTTCTGGTATTTCATGGCCGGCAATCCCGACTCGACGCGCCCTCCGGTCATCCTCGCTTACGACGAGCGCGCCCGCAGGTACATTCCGGCGAGTCCCAAATTCCAGAACGTGCTGCTCGCCGACATCGAGCAGCGAATGGCGAAAGTCCGCGAGTTGAAACTAAGAGGCGGCGTCGGTGTGGTGGACGTTGTGATTCGTTACCTGTACGCCGGGAAAGAACGCGAGGCTTGGGAGTTTTTAGAGCGGGAGTGCGGCGGCTGTCGTACACTTTTCGGCGAGGAGACTTTGAAGGGCGCGTTGAAAAAACAACTGAGGCGCGATGCCTTCTACCGGGAAGTTTCGCGCCGGGGCACTGAGTAATAAGGGGCGCTGAGTAAATAATGTTCACAGGCATCATCGAAGAGTTGGGGCGCGTGCGCAGCCTTGAGCGGCGCGGCGAGGGCGTGCGGATGACGGTCGAGGCGCGAGTGGTGACGGAAGGGACGCGCGAGGGCGATTCCATCTCGGTCAACGGCGTGTGCCTGACGGCGCTCGAAGTTGCACGTGATAGCTTCGCCGCCGACGGCTCGCGCGAGACTTTGCAGCGTTCCACGCTCGGCACTCTGCGCGCCGGGTCGGTCGTCAACCTTGAGCGCGCCGTCACGCCGGCAACAAGGCTCGGCGGCCACATCGTGCAGGGACACGTCGATGGGCGCGGGCGTTTTCTGTCGGCCGAAGAACACGGCGGCTCTTGGACGGTGCGCGTCGCTTACCCGCCGGAACTGGCGCGCTATCTCGTCTTCAAAGGGTCGGTCACGGTCGAGGGCATCAGCCTGACGGTGGCCGCGCTCGCCGAAGACTATTTCGAGATCGCCGTCATCCCCAAAACTTGGGCGGTGACAAACCTCTCGCACCTGCGCCCGAATGATCCGGTCAACTTAGAGGCCGACATCATCGCCAAGTACGTCGAACGCATACTCTCGGTCGGCGCGCGGCAGAGCGACGCGGCGGCGTCGCACGCGCCGGGGCTGACGATAGAGAAACTGATTGGCCTCGGTTACAAGTAAGTTGTCATGGCTAAAACAAAGAAATGGTATCGCGCCAGTTTGCGTTTGATGGGAGATGGTTTGTCCGTCAACGGCATTGAATCGAAGTTGCGTCTCAAACCCTCTTATGTCGGCGTGAAGGGAGAGCGTGTTGATAACAATCCGAGACGCGGAAAGTATGAGACGAATGTGTGGGGCTGGCGGTCTCCTTGCGATTCGACCGTACCTTTTGAGGAGCAAATTGCCGGATTGCTCGAACGGATAGAACCTGTCAGGTCAGAGTTGCTGGAGATTCTTTCGCTTCCCCACACCGAGGGCGAATTGTTTCTCGGCTTCGGTTCGGCCAACGGGCAGGGCGGCGCATATCTTCCGCCCGATCTCTTGCGCCGCGTGGCCGCGTGCGGTTTGGCTCTTTCCTTGGATTTGTATCCTCACGATATGGATCAGATAGAGGCCGAAGAATTGTCTATGATCTAAGCGCCGCCGGGCGCGCAGGCGACGCCGTAAATTTCCGTCAACTGACGCGGGCGCGCGGCGTCTTACAAGTCGCGTCCACAGTGCGTCTCTCCCGCTTTTCCGCCCGACACAGCGCGGCATCCCGCTTGCCATAAAATTGTGAGTCGCAAAATGGACGGCTTTCGGGTAACATAACGGGCGGTTCACCCCACTCCCCGATAAACGAGTTGCCGTTATAGGATTTTTGGATGCCTTTTTCCTCCATTGAAGAAGCCGCCGCCGACATACGCGATGGCCGCATGGTCATCATCGTGGACGATGAAGACCGCGAGAACGAGGGCGACCTCGTCTGCGCCGCCGAAAAGGTGACGCCGGAGATCATCAACTTCATGGCGACGCACGCGCGCGGTCTCATCTGCATGCCGCTCACGGAGGAGCGCTGCGACGAATTGCACCTCACCATGCAGGTCGCCGACAACACCTCTTTCCTCGGCACGGCCTTTACCGTCTCCATCGAAGCGCGCAAAGGCGTCACGACCGGCATCTCCGCCGCCGACCGCGCCACCACCATCCTGACGGCCGTCGATCCGAAAACCAAACCGTCCGATCTGGCACGCCCCGGCCACATCTTCCCCCTGCGCGCGCGCAAGGGCGGCGTGCTCGTGCGTCCCGGTCAGACGGAAGCGAGCGTCGATCTGGCGCGCATCGCAGGACTGTACCCGGCCGGAGTGATCTGCGAGATCATGAACGCCGACGGCACGATGGCGCGCCTGCCTGAACTGCGCGAGTTTGCGCGCGAACACAACTTGAAGATCATCTCCGTGGCCGATCTCGTCCGCTATCGCATGCGTAAAGAGACGCTCGTGCGCCGCGCCGCCCAAGCGGAGATCAAGACGGTTTACGGTCTCTTCCACGCCGTCGCCTTCGAGAACGTGATGAACTCGGAAGTGCATCTGGCGATGGTCATGGGCGACGTGCAGGGGGACGAACCCGTCCTCGTGCGCGTGCACACGGCCAACATCACGGGCGACGTGTTCGGCTCGCTCATGGACGACACCAATTTCCAGTTGCACGCGGCGCTCGAACGGATCGCGGCCGCCGGCCGGGGCGTCGTGCTCTACTTGAAACAGCACCAGCACGGCCTCGACCTTATGCACCAACTGCGCACTTACGCCTTGATGCACGAGCGCGGGCTGACCTTTGAAGAGGCGAGCATCGAGACCGGCTACGGCGCGAACCGCGACTACGGCGTCGGCGCGCAAATCCTGCACGAGTTGGGTCTGCGCCGCATCACGCTGTTGACGAATCATCCCCCCAAAGTGACCGCGCTCGAAGGCTTCGAGCTGGAAGTTGCCGGCCACGTACCGCTCGGTTCACCGGCGAAAGAAACGATGAACGAAGCAGTGACGAGTGATGAGTGACGAGATAAAGCCTTTTGTCTTAACTTGTCACTTGTCACTTGTCACTTGTCACTCCGCAATGTCTTATGCCTGTTGACGACAGGGACGAACGTTCCACCGGGTCTTCACCTGACACAGAAACGACTTCCACATCCGACAGCGGAGAAGGCCGAGAGGCCTCCGCGCCGGAGGGAGCGACGACGCCCGCAGCGGCGCGCCGTCGCCGCGGCGTGCGGCGCTTCGTCAATCGTCGCAACGCGACCGTGGCGGCCGTCGGCCTCGTCGTGCTCGTCCTGCTGCTCGTCGTCATCGCGTTTCTGCTCTATCGCACGGGGCGCGTGGACGACCTCATCGCGCGTCAGATCGTCAACACTTTGCGCGAGTACAATATCCGCGCCGAGATCAAAGAATTTCACACGAAGTTCGGGCCGCGCACGGTCGAGATACAAGGTCTCGACCTCTACGACGGGACGACGGGCGAACGGCTCGGCCGCGTCGAAAACATCCTCGCCACCATCCGCATCGAAGACATGTACGCGCTCAATCTCAGGCGCAACATCAATCTCGAATCGTTGCAGATCAAAGGGCTCGAAGCGTGGGTCACGTTCGACAAAGAGGGGCGCTCCAACTTCAGCAACATACGCCTTCCGCCGCCCGCCGAAAATCAGCGCATCAACTTCTCCTATTCCACGGCGCGCATCGAACTGCAAAACGGCATCATCCACTACGGCGACGAGCGGCACGAACTGGCGGGCGAGGCGCGAAATTTGCGCGCCCTCATCGAGCCGGACGATCCGAACGCGCCCGCCGAAAGCCGCATGAACCGCGTCTACGTCGCGCTCTCGGATTCCACCTTCACTTACGACGGCCGGCCTATCGAACGCATCGACATCGAAGCGCGCGCCCGCGTCAACCAGACGCGCGCCGAGATTCAAGAGTTGACTCTGCGCTCGCCCGTCGCCGAAGCGCGTCTTACGGGCACGATGGACGACTGGCGGAACCTCCGTTACCAGATGAAGGTCTCGTCCACGGTCGACCTGACGCAAATCTCAAGCACGTTGCAGACGGCGACGCCCTTGCGCGGCGCGGGCAAGTTCGAGGGCACGCTCGTGGGCGAGGGCGACAAGGTTCAAGTTGACGGCCAAGTGCAATCCGATGCGCTCGCCGCCGGAAACATTCGTCTCAAAGGTTTGACGGCGACGGCGCGCGGCACGGCGCAAGGCGTGGAGAACTACGAAGCGCAAGGCCGCGCCGTCGCCGAGATGCTCTCGGCGGGCGACTTCACTCTGAATCTCATACAGGTGCGCGGCGGCGTGATGGGCACGGGCAGCGACTTTCGCTTTCTCGGCGAACTGCGCGCGGCGGCCGCACGCTCCGGCCAGAACTCGATCACCAACTTGATCTTGAGCGACGCGGCGGCCGAATACCGCGACGGACGCCTCGACGCACAACTGCCGCGCGTCTCCGCCGGCAACATCAAAACGCCGGACGTGCAGGTGGCGGGCGCGCAAGCCTCGGACGTGCGCGTCAATGCCTCGGACGACGGGCGTGAGTTCACGGGTTCGGTCGGGACGTTCAACGCGGGCACGCTCACGGCCAAAGACACGCGCATCAACGGCGTCACGGCGAGCGGCATCACGGCCACGGGGCAGAACGGCACGACGAACGTCAACGTGCGTAGCGTCGTCGTGCGCGGCGGCACGGCGGCCGGGGCGACGGTCGGCCAGATCAACGTCGCGGGCGTGCGTCTCTCGATTCAAGACAACGGGCGCGTGGCGGGCAGTTCGGGCGACATCAACGTGGGCACGGTCGCCTTCAAGACCGGCAACGCGAAGACGGGCGGCTCGGACGGCCGCGCCGAACGCGTGCGTCTCGCGCGTCCCGCTTTCGTCCTTGAGCCTTCGGGTCGTTATCGCGCGAGCGCGGATTTGAGTCTCGGCGGCGGCGTGCTTGGCGACATCGCGCTCGGCGCGGCGCGCAGTTCGGTCGTCGCCACCAACAGCGAAATCCAACTCAACAACTTCACGGCCGAAGCCTTGAACGGCCGCGCGAGCGGCAACGCCGTGATCGCCACAACGCGGGGCGGCACGTCGCGCGTGCGTGCGGCGTTCGAGGGCTTGGACGTGGGCGGCCTGCTCGCCGTCGCGACCGGCCGTGCCGTGCCGATTGCGGGCGCGGCCACGGGTACGGTCAACTTGCAGATGCCGGGCACGCGCTTTGAAGCCGCGAGCGGCACGCTCGACGCGCGCTTCGAGGGCGAGACCGGCAACGACACGCAGGGGCGCACGCCGCTCACGGGCGAACTGGCGCTGCGCGCCGAGCGCGGCCTGTTCCGGCTCGACCGCGCCAACCTGCGCACGGGCGCAACGGAGTTGACGGCCACCGGCGACTTCTCCTTCAACGGCGACTCGAACCTGAACGTCAACCTCGCCTCGGCGGACGCGGCCGAACTACAGCGCGTGCTCGTCGCTTCAAATTTGATCCCCGCGCTCGAAGAGAGTTTGACGACTTACGGCGTCGGCCTCGCCGGCCGTCTCGATTTCAACGGCACGATTCGCGGTTCGCTTAATGAACCGCGCGTCAACGGTCGTGCCTCGCTCGCTTCGCTCCTCGTCAACGGCCGCGAACTCGGCGCGCTCACCGCTTCGGTCGAAACGACGGCGACGGAAGTTCGCATCCCCGACGGGCGGCTCGTGCAGCGCGACGGCGGCAACGCGCAGTTTGCGCTCACTTACCCGCTCGACAACTCGAACACCGGCACGCTCGAAGCGACCCTCGAACGCATCGACATCGGCAGTCTCCTCGCCGCGCTGCCCACTTCAAAGCAGTCGAGTTTCAGTTCGCAACTCGCCACGGTCGGCCCCACTTCCGGGCGCATCAGCGTCAGCGGCATCCCTTCGGCCTTGAGCGGCAGCGCGGACATCCGCTCCGGCCCCGGCAGTATTCAGGGCGAGCCATTTGAAGAGATCGTCGCGCGCGCCACCTTCAGCGGCACGACCGTGACGCTCGAAAACCTCGACGCGCGTTTCCGCGCCGGACGCCTGACGGCCAAAGGCACGATTGACATGGGGAGTACGGGGCGCGACCCGGTCTTCGACTTGCAGGCCGAAGGTCGCGGCATCAATCTCGGCGTCGTTGCCGGGTTGGCCGGAGGCGGCGCGGCGCCGAACATCTCCGGCACGGCCGATTTCACCGCGACGGCCAAAGGCAGTTTGAACGACCCCCGCACCTTCGACGTGCGCATTGACGGCGAGGGGCGCAATGTGATGATCAACGGGCAGAGCGCGGGCACGCTCGCCCTTGTCGGCCGCACCGAAAACCAGCAGTTCAATCTGCAACTGACGACCGGCATCCTCGGCCAGCCTCAGGTCGTCAATGCCACGGTCAACCTCGCCAGCGAAGGCTTGACGACGACCGTGGAGACGACGCTGACGAATCAAGACCTGACGCAACTCTTCGCCACGCTCTTGCCCGCCTCGGGCGTGCGCGTGACGGGACGCGCCACGGGCACTGTGCGCGCGACGGGCGAACTCTTCGGCGAGAACGCCGAGGGCGAACGCGCCTTCTCGCTCGCGGGTCTTCGCGGCACGGCGCAGTTCTCCCAACTCGTCTTCCAGATCGCGGACGTGCAACTCGTCGCCGCCGATCCGCTCATCGTGCAGTTTTCGCCGAACGAGATCGTCTTCGACAAGACGCAGTTTACAGGGCCGGGCACGAATATCGTCTTCGGCGGTTCGGCCGCGCTCGGCGCGGGCGGCCGGCAAAACTTTACGGTCGTCGGCGATCTCAACCTGCGCGTCTTGAACGGCCTGTCGCCCGACATCTTCCTCGCGGGCACGTCGCACCTCGAAGTGCGCGTCGCCGGGACGTTTGAAGACCCGCGCTTGACGGGCACGGCGTCCTTGACGGGCGCTTCCATCTCCACGCTGGTCACGGAAGAACGTCTGACCGTGCAGAACATTCAAGGCAGCGTGCGCTTCACGGCCGACCGCGCGCAGATCGACTCGCTGACCGGCACGCTCGGCGGCGGGCGCGTCGCCGTCACGGGCGGCGCGCTCCTCGCCGGTTTCTCGCCCACGGATTTCCGCTTCAACGTGCGCGCCGACAACGTGACCGTGCCTTTGCCGCAAGACATCCGCGCCACGGCCGACGCCGACCTCGTCCTGCAAGGCCGCGCGCAGGCGCAGATTCTCTCCGGTCTCGTCAACCTGCGCCGCGCCGAATACACCGAAGACATCGAACTCGCCGACTTCATCAACCGGCGACGCGATCCCACGATTAGCGAGGGCGGCGGTGGCGGCGGCGACGGCGGCGGCCTCGCCGGAAACCTCCGGCTCGACCTGCGCGTCGAAGGGCGCGACGCGCTCGTCGTGCGCAACAACTTGGCCGACATCGTCGGCTCGGTCAATCTACAGGTGCGCGGCTCGGCCGAAGAACCGATCATCGGCGGGCGCGTCACGGTCGCGCGCGGCACGCTCAACTTCCGCAACGACCGTTACGAACTGACGCGCGCCTACATCGATCTCCCCGCGCGCATCGACGCCGACCCCATCTTGAACATACAGGCTGAGGCCGAGATCAAAGGCTATCGCGTGATCGTGAGTTTGACCGGGCCGCTCTCTTCGCCGAACGCGGTGGTGAGGAGCGACCCGGCGCTCCCGCAGTCGGATGTGGTGGCGCTGATTACGACCGGCGACTTGAACCGCAGCGAGGAAGGCGGCGCGACCCTCGCGCAGACCGGCTTCGGCACGGCGACCAGTTTGTTGACCGACACGCTCATCAACAATCAGGTGCAGAAGGCGACGGACAAATTGTTCGGCTTGAACCGCTTCGAGATCGACCCGCTCATCGCCGGGCGCGGCGGCGCGAGCCCGACGGCGCGGCTGACAGTCGGCCGCCAGATCAATCGCAATCTGAGTCTGACTTACTCGACCAACGTGACGACGGATCAAAATCAAGTGCTCGCGCTTGAATACCGCGTCTCCGACCGGCTCTCTTTCATCGCGCAATACGAGCAGGGCGCGACCAACACTTTGCGCTCCGCGCGCGACAATTTCAGTTTCGAGATTCGCTTCCGGAAGAGATTCTGAGCAGCTATTAGCTGTTAGCTATTAGCTTATTGCCGCTCCCGTCGCTGCCGAATGATTTAAGAGTTGATAACTGATAATCGACCGCTGCTAGCTCGCGCTGACCGCTGATACAAAACAGCTAACAGCTAACAGCTAACAGCTAATAGCTAACAGCTAAACCGTGCTTTATCGTCGTATCATCATAGTTTTGTTTCTGCTCGCGGCGTCGGGCGGCGTGCG
Source organism: Pyrinomonadaceae bacterium (assembly GCA_036387235.1). Classification (GTDB taxonomy): domain Bacteria; phylum Acidobacteriota; class Blastocatellia; order Pyrinomonadales; family Pyrinomonadaceae; genus JAIVJZ01. The sequence goes on along the minus strand of DASVUD010000028.1, from coordinate 83,087 downwards.
CGCGTGGGGTGCGCCCGCCGTCGCTGCGGTTGCGTCCGAGGGCGTGACGGATTTGAGCCGTTACGAGGGGCGCACCATCGCGTCGGTCGAAGTGGCGTACGAGGGCGCGGCGCGCAATCAGACGGGCGAGGGCGAGTTGCGTCGTCTGTTGACGGTCGCGCCGAACACGCCTTTCTCGGCCGTCCGCGTGCGCGAATCCTTGCAGGCGCTGTTCGATTCGGGACGCGTGGAGAACGCGCGCGTTGAGGCGTCGGAAGTGCGCGCCGCCGCAGCAGCAGCGCCGGGCACGGGCGGCGAGTCCGCGCCGGTCGCCTTGCGCTTCGTCGTCCGCCCGCAGGTGCGCGTCACGGACGTGCGGCTCGACCTGACGGGAACCGCGCCCGACACGCCCGTCACGGCCGACGAACTGCGCGCGCGCCTCAACCTGCTCGACCCCGGCGCGCGCGTCTCCGATCAAGCCATGCGCGCGGGCGCTGACGCCATCCAAGTTTACCTGCGCGACCGGGGCTTCTTCCGCGCCGAAGTGGCCTACGCGCGCACGCTCGACGCGGCGGGCACGGGCGCAATCGTCACCTACACGGTCACGCCCGGCGAGCAAGCGCGCGTCGAAGATTTCAACATCCGAATCAACGGCTTTGATGCGGCGACCGTGCGACCGGAACTTCGTCTCGCCAAAGGCGCGCCCTTCACGCGCACCGCGCTTGGCGAAGACGTGGGGCGCATTCGCCGCGCGATCATGGAGATGGGTTTCCTCGCGCCCCAACTCTCAGACCCGCAGACGATCATCGACCCGGCGCGCAACACGATCACGGTGAACCTCGAAGGCGGCATCGGCCCGCGCGTCAACGTCGAAGTGACCGGCTTCGAGGTCGGCGATAAGAAGCGAGAGGAACTGTTGCCCGTCAAACGCGAGGGCAGCATCGATCAGGCCGCCATCACCGAAGGCGGGCGGCGTCTGAAAAACCACTTGCAGGAGCAGGGCTACTTTTTCGCGGACGTAACCGCCACCTGCGCCGTCGACCGTCCCGCCCCGCCCGCCGCGATAGCAACAACGACGACGGCGACCGACGTTGCGAGCGCGCCCGGCACAACCGGCGCTGTGAACGCGCCCCTTTCGTCAGCGGCAACGACGAGTCCGAGCGCGACAAACACCACGACGCCCGCGAACCAAACTCCGACTGCCGGAACAACCGTCAACCCGAACGCAAACGCCGGAGCGCCGCCGCCGCCCGCCGCGCAGAATCCGGCCGGAGCGCAGACGCCCGCGAACACGGGTGCGACGCCTGCCCCGACGCCGAACGCGAACCCGAACGTCGTTACCTCCGACCCGCTCGCGCAGGCCGACGCGGGCGCGCCCGTCATCGGCGGCGTGTGCGACAACTTGAACCCGCGCGAACTGAGCGGTCGCACCGTCAACATCAACTACACGGTTGAGCGCGGCCGTCGCTTCCGTCTCTCCGAGATTCGCATCGAGGGCACGGAGAAGTTGACCTACGACGACCTCGCCGACGAACTCCGCTCCGAACCCGCGAGCGGCATCCTCGGCATCATCCCTTTTCTCGGCTCGCGCCGCGGCTACACGAGTCGCGAACTGCTCGTGCGCGACCAGCGCACGGTCAGAGCGCGCATGGTCGATCTCGGTTATCGCAAGGCCGACGTTGAAGTGCGTCAAGGTGTCGCCATCGACAGCGAGGATTTGATCATCACCTTCGCCGTCACCGAAGGGCCTCTGACGCGCGTGGCGGGCGTGGATTTTCGCGGCAACCAACTTTACACGACCGACCGCCTGCGCCAAGAGCCTTGCCGCGCCGCCAACTTCCGCAGCGAACCCTGCACCATCGTCGAAGGGCCGTTCGCGCGCACGCTCGCCCGCGCCGACGCCGAACGCATACGCAACCTTTACGCGCGCAACGGCTACATCGACGCCGAAGTGCGCGTCGATGTCGTCGAGCTTCCGCGCAAGGGCGACGACGAACAGGTGCGGCTCGTCTACAACGTCACCGAGGGCGAAAAGGTCTTCATCAATCGCATCATCATCAACGGCAATGAAGGTACGACGCCCGACGCGCGCATGCGCACCAAACGCGAGGCCATCCTCGAAGCCATCCCGCTCAAGCCCGGCGACGTTTTGCGCTCCGACCGTCTGGCCGAAGCCGAGCGCGTGCTCTACGAGACGAACGCTTTCCGCCAGGTCATCATCCGCACCGAGGCGGCCGGAGAGACGGCCGCCGGCTTCCGTCGCCGCGACGTGATCATCGACCTCGAAGAACTGAAACCCCGGCGCATGGACTACGGCGGCGGCTATTCGACCGACAGCGGCCCGCTCGGCCTCTTCGAGCTACGCAACAACAACCTCTTCGGCCAGCTGCGTCAGGGCGCACTGCGCACGCGCGCCAGCCGTCGCCAACAACTGTTCCGTCTCGAATATTTCGACCCCCGTTTTCGCACCTACGGCCGGCAGCGTTTCTCGCCCTTGACCGTCTCCGCTCAGTATCAACGCGACATCAACGTCACGCGCTTCTTCCGCTCGACGATTGATCGCGGCAACTTCGGCATCGTCCAGCGACTCGACGAAGAGGGGCGTCCCATCGACGAGTTCGGCGAGCGCACGGGCGAACCGACCATCAATCGCTTCACCGTCAACGTCGAGACGCAGCGCGTCATCCAACAACGCTCGCGCACCATCCTCTTCCTGCGCTACAACTACGAGGACGTGCGCCTCTTCAACATCCAGAGCCTGCTCGTCGCGCCGATCCTGCGCCCGGACAAGGCCGTGCGTCTCTCGCGCTTCGGCGCGACGCTCGCGCGCGACACGCGCGACCGCCAGTTCGATCCTTCGCGCGGAGAGTTTTTGACGGTCGATTACGCCGTCGCGCTCAAACAACTCGGCGGCAATCTCTCGTTCACGAAACTGCTCGCCACCTACCGGCGTTATTTTCGTTTCGGCGGCCCGCCCGACACGGCGCTGCTCGCGGGCGAGCGCGGCGGCGTCCTCAGCAACTTGCAGAGCCGCGTGCGCGGCACGGTCTTCGCCGTCAATCTCAACCTCGGCGTCGCCAGTCTGTTCAACCCGACCGACCGCAACGAAGATGGCGTCATCGACGACGTGGACGAGACGCTTCCCATCAGCGAAAGATTCTTCACCGGAGGCTCGACCACCTTGCGCGGCTTCGCCTTCGAGGAAGCAGGCCCGCGTCTCGCCGTCTGCCCGACGGGTTCGACGCTCGGCAGCCAGATCAACGTCCAGAACTGCATGGGCGGCGTCTTCCGCAACTCGAACGGCGACCCCGTCACGCTCAACCCGTTCACCGTGCCCGTCGGCGGAAACGCGATGGCGGTCGTCAACCTCGAAGCGCGCGTGCCCTTAACGAAGACTTTCCAGATCGTGCCCTTCTACGACGGCGGCAACGTCTTCCGCCGCATCGGCGACATCTTCGGCCGCAACGACCGACGCCCCGGCGACACCATCAACAACCGCAATCTGCGCATCGAGTGGACGCACACGGTCGGCCTCGGCCTGCGCGTCCGCACGCCCATCGGCGCGCTCGGCGTGGACTACGGCTTCCTCGTCAACCCGCCGGAATTCGAGTTGCCGCAGTTCGCCGGGCCGCCCGCCACCGTGCGCTTGCGCCGCGCGCAGTTGCATTTCCGTTTCGGCCAAGCGTTTTAAGAGAGGGGAAAGGGTAAAGAGGAAGGGGAAAGGTGATGTCGAAGGAACAAGATTCAATGAAGGGGTCTGAGAAGCGAACGCATCAAAAGTTCGCAATGCGCGCGGGCGTGTTGCTGCTCTTTGTCTTCTCCCTTTTCCCCTTACCCCTTCCCCTTTCCCCTGCGCCGGTTTCGGCGCAAGAAGTCGTTGACCGTTGGGTGGCGACGATCAATAACCGCGAGTTGATCACTTACACGGACTTGCTCTGGCAGTTGGCCTTGCAGCCCGACACGCCGATTGACCAGCCGCGCTCGGAAGATTTGCAGCGCGTCCTCAATCTACTGATCGACCAGCGGCTCATCTCGCAAGAGGCCGGAAAGCTGCCGACCATCACGCCTTCGGACGCGGACGTTGACCGCGAGACGAACGAACTCGTCAAACGCTTTCCCTCGCAAGCCGCCTTTTACGAACGGCTCGCGCGCGTCGGCCTCACGGCCGAGGGCCTGCGCGAGATCGTGCGCCAGCGCGTCGAGATCGAAAACTATCTCAACTTCCGTTTCCGCTCCTTCACCATCATCTCTACGCAAGAGATCGCCGAGTACTACCGCGACGTGTACGTGCCGCGTCATCGACGCCTCTCGCCCGGCCGCATCGTCCCCACGCTCGAACAGGCCACGCCTGAAATCGAGCGCACCCTCACCGAAGCCAAGATCGAATCCGACACCGACGCCTTCCTCGAAGACGCACGCACCCGCGCCGAGATCGTCATTCTCAATCAGGTGTAAAAGCCGTAAATCGTGAATCGTAAATCGTAAATAGATAAAACCGTCTTCGTCTATTTACGATTTACGATTTACGATTCACGATTTACGATTCTTCTATGTGGCGTAAAAACGTCGAGCAGGCGAAGAGATTGCGCGTGGGGCTGGCGTTGTCGGGCGGGGCGGCGCGGGGCGCGGCGCACGTGGGCGTGTTGAAGGTGCTGTTGGACGGGGGCGTGCCGGTGGACGCCGTGGCGGGCACTTCGGCGGGCGCGCTCGTCGGCGGAGCGTTCGCCGCCGGAATGAGCGTCGGGGAACTCGAACAACTGGGGCGCGAGATGCGCTGGCGCAACTTCGGGCGCGTGACGCTCTCGCGGCTCGGCGTGCAGTCGAACGCGCGCATGGAGGAATACATCCGCGCGCGTTTTCCCGTCACGCGCTTTGAGGAGATGCGGATTCCTTTCGCCGCCGTCGCCACGGACTTGCACACCGGGCAGGCCGTCATCATGCGCGACGAAGGCGACGCGGCTTTCGCCATCCGCGCTAGTTGCGCCGTGCCCGGCTGGTACGTCCCCGTGACCGATGCGGAGGGGCGTCAACTCGTCGATGGCGGACTCGTCGCCAATCTGCCCGCCTCGGCCGCGCGCACGCTCGGAACCGACATCGTCGTCGCCGTGGACGTGAATTTCGAGGGCGCGAAATTTTTGGGGCCGCCGCAGTCGGCCATCGGCGTCCTCTTCCAGTCGATCATGGTCGTGCAGCGCACGGTCTCCACGCACGAGGGGCGCAACGCCGACATCGTCATCCGCCCGAAGGTCGGCCACATCCGCTGGGACGAGATGACGCGCGCCGCCGAACTCATCGCCGCCGGCGAAGAGGCCGCGCGCGCCGCGCTCCCTGAGATAAAGTCTCTGCTCACGCCGCTCGTCGAAGAACATCCCACGTGGATACAACGCCTCCTCCACGCCCGCACGCGGTAGAGAGAAAAACGATGAAGTGAAAGCGGTGAATGGTAAATGGTGAATGGTAAATGGTAAGAAGCGGGTTTTCTTCCATTCACCATTCACCATTCACCATTGACCAGTCTTCCGACTGGTTTCCAGACAAAGATGCGCGCCTCGTCTCTCGTCGCGGCGTACTGAAAAGCGACGCGTGGTGCTTGCGCTCCAACGCTTCAGTCCTTCCGAAGTCTGCGCGCCGAACTTCTAACTTCTTCTCAAAGCAGAGCATAAGCGAGCGCGCCGATTGGTCGGTGGCGGCGTATTGTCGGCTGGCACAAACATTGCTCAACAGTGGCGACGGAAGATTTTAAGAAGAGGTGAACCCGAAGATGAAAGAGCTAGGCAACAATCTCGCGCAATTGGCCGCCATCATCATGTTGATGATCACGCTCGCCATCTCGACGGCGGCTCTTTCGCAGTGGGCTAGTCCGGACGCGGACACAAGCGGCACTCAAAGCACCGGGAGCGCCGCGACGGCCAACAACGTGAGCGCGTCCGTCAACCACTGACGGACGCCGCGCGCTCTCTCAAGATCGGCGGCCGAAAACTCGTTCAAAGAATTCGCCGCCGATTAGTCGTTTACTCAACACATCACAAAGTTAGCGCACCTGTCGGCACGGGCTTCAAGCGTCCCGAAGCACAGGGCTACGTGTGTCTAAAAAACTTATCCGTTGTCCACTGGCAGTCTTTGCATCATGGCGATTGAGATCACATCGGAGCGGCGGGAGGCGGGCGGATGGTCGCGTCTGTGGCGGGCGCGCCGTCGCGGAGGACCTAAGCGCGCGTGCAAAAGGCGCGACTGGCCGCGCCGCTTGCGTTATGCGTGTGCGTTCGTGGCGGTCGTGTCTGTGGCGTTCGTCGCGTCGCTCGTCTATTGCTACAGGGGCGCGGCTGAGACGGTTGACCGCCGGCTCGCTGCGGGCTATCTGACGAGTCGTGCCGGGCTCTACGCCGCGCCGCGCGTGTTGCGCGCCGGGCAAAATTTTTCGCGTGAACGTCTCGTCGAAACTCTGCGCCGCGCGGGTTACGTCGAACAGTCGGCGAGCGACGTGTGGAGCGGCGCGTTCAGCGCGAAGGCGGACGGCGCAATCGAGATCAACCCGCGTCGCGCATCCGTCGTGGAGCACGATGCGACCGAGACGACGAAAGTGAACTTCACGCCCGAAGCCGTGCGCGTCGAGTTTGACGGCCGCGGACGCATCCGCGAGATCACGGGCGACGGCGTGACGCTCGAAGCGTTCGCGCTCGAACCCGAAGCGCTGACGAACGACGCGGCCGAGAAGAACGGCACGCGCACCACGCTCGCCTACGCGGACATCCCGCCCGTCGTGGTCAATGCCATCCGCGCCATCGAAGACCGGCGCTTCTTCGAGCATCACGGATTGGATGTGACGGGCATCGGCCGCGCCCTGCTCAGTTGGACGGGCGGCGACACCGGCGGGGGCGCGCCCGAACGTCAAGGCGGCTCGACCATCACGCAGCAACTCGTCAAAAACACTTATCTCACGCCTGAACGCACGCTCCGACGCAAGTTCGACGAAGCGTTGCTCGCCGCCGCGCTCGAACGCCGCCTCTCGAAAGAGGACATCTTCGCGCTCTACTGCAACGAAATTTATCTGGGACAGCGCGGCGCGTTCGCCGTGCGCGGCGTCAAGCAAGCGGCGCGCGTCTATTTCGGCAAAGACCTCGGCGAACTGTCGCTCGGCGAAGCGGCCACCATCGCCGGGATGATTCAAAGCCCCGCGCGCTATGCGCCCGACCGTCAACCGGGAGACGCACGCCGACGCCGCGACGCGGTGCTCGCCGCGATGCTGCGCGACAATTCGATCACGGCCGAAGAGGCGCGCGCCGCCACCGGGGAAGAGATCAAAGTCGCGCCCGCCGACGGTTCGGCACGCGCCGTCGCGCCCTACTTCGTCGATTACGTCAACCGCGCCGTCGAAGCGCAACTGCGAACGAGCGATACGCATGCGGACGAACGCAGCCTGCGCGTCTACACCACCATCGATCTCGACTTGCAGCAAATGGCGGAGCAAACAATCGCGCGCGGGCTCGCGCGGCTCGAACGAAAGGGCGCGTCTGCGGATAGACGACCGCAGGCCGCGCTCGTCGCGCTCGACGCGCAGACGGGGCACGTGCTCGCCTTGGTGGGCGGTCGCAGTTACGGCGAGTCGCAACTCAATCGCGCGACCGACGCGCGCCGTCAACCCGGCTCGGTCTTCAAACCGATCGTCTACGCGGCGGCGCTTGAGCGCGGCATCTCGCCCGTCCAAACCTTCGCCGATGCACCGCGCGCCTTCACCTTCGACCGCCACGGCGCGCCCTATCGTCCGGCCAACTACGGCGGCGGCTATTCGATGCGCAACGTGACGATGCGCGAGGCGCTGACGAAATCTCTGAACGTCGTGACGGTCGATCTCGCCATGCAGACGGGCTTGGAACGCGTGGCCGCGCTGGCCGAGACGTTCGGGCTACAAAAATCCCCGGCCTACCCTTCGCTCGCGCTCGGCACGACGGAGGCGACGCCGCTCGAGATCGCTTCGGCCTACACGGCCTTCGCGAACGAAGGCACGCGCGCGCGCCCCTCGGCGGTCTTGCGCGCCATCGACGGCACAGGCGTAAAACTCCTCGAAGAATTTCTTCCGTCCACCGCGCAGGTCGTACAGCCTTCGACGGCCTACATGATCACGGACATGCTCGCGAACGTGTTGGAAGAGGGAACGGCACGCGCGGCGCGCGGGATGTTGAAGGTGTCGGCCGTGGCGGGCAAGACCGGCACGTCGCGCGACGGCTGGTTCGCGGGCTATACGCCGCGCATCGTCTGCGTCGTGTGGGTCGGCTTCGACGACAACGCCCCGCTCGGATTGACGGGCGCGGAGAGCGCTTTGCCCGTCTGGGAAGAGTTCATGCGCGGCGCGCTTCAACTCCGGCCGGAACTCGGCGGCGCGGCCTTCCTGCGTCCCGCCGGCATCGAGACCGTCGAGATCGACGCGCTCACCGGCCAACTCGCCACGCCCTCTTGCCCCGCCCGCGAACGGATCGCCGTCACGCCCGCGCTCGCGCCCAACTTCGAGTGCCTGACGCATCAGACCATCTTCTCAACTCTCGCCACCAACGGCACGGAGCAACAACTACTCGCGTCGCCAACGACCACCAATGCGCCGCCCGTCGATCCGTCGTCGCGCACCGCGGTCGCGTCGCGGACGCACTTCGCGCATAACGCGGACGCGCCCGTCGCCCTCCACGCGCCTTCGATTCAGACGACGCGCACCGAGCAACAACGCGACGGCCGCCCGCGTCTCACCAACGATCCGCAAATCAATCGCCAATGAAGCCACGCGCACTTCGTTGAGCCGCGCACCCGTCAAAGATAACTGACACTTCAATCCGATTGGTCGTCGCCATCTCGACGAAACGGCCGTCAACGCTTCGCCGCATCGTCTCAGCGCCGCGCGGCGACTTCAACTTGCCCGCGTCTGCGTTACAATCCCCGTGTTGCTTTAGTCAACGCGCGTCGCGTCGTTCGAGGACGACTTGAGCGATGGCGTGTTCGGTGGTGTGAGAGATGGAGAGGTGTGCGGTCGTCGCGCCGGAGCGTTGGAAGAGTTCGCGCGCGAGTTTGTGAAAGACGAGCAGGGGCGCGCCCGACTCCGCCGAGATGATCTCGACATTGTGCCAGGCCAGCCCACCGCTCCAACCCGTGCCGAGTGCTTTGAGCGCCGCCTCTTTCGCCGCGAAGCGCGCGGCGAAGTGTTGCGCCGAAGCCACGCCGCGCCCCTCGCAATAGCGGCGCTCGGCGTCCGTGAAGACGCGCCTGACGAAACGCGGCGTGCGTTCTATCACCTGCCGGACGCGCGCCACTTCGATGATGTCTATGCCGATTGAGATGATCACGTCTGATTCCGAAGAACTGCTCGCACGCGCGGGCTTTCACTGGCGCGTGCAAAACGGCGTGCGCCTCCTTGCTTGCGCCGAACTCGAAGCGGAAGGCTTCGCGGGCGGCTTCTCCACGCGCCTCGGCGGATGCAGCCCCATCCCGCAGGGCGCGCTCAACCTCGCGGGCTTCAACGAAGACGACGCGGCCAACATACTTGAAAACCGCCGCCGCTTTCTCTCTCTCTTCCCCGGCCGCTGGCGGCTCGCCACCTGCTGGCAAGTGCACGGCCGTGAAGTGCGCGTCCTCTGCGCGGACACGCCGGGCGCGCTCGATGCGAACGATGAACGCTGCGACGCGCTCGCGACCGACGCGCCGCACATCCTCCTCGGCGTCCAGACCGCCGACTGCGTGCCCATCCTCTTGGCCGACGCGCGCACGAAGGCTTGCGCCGCCGTCCACGCGGGCTGGCGCGGCACTGCCGCCGAAATCGTCGCGGCCGCGCTCGCGCGTCTCAGCGCAGAATACGGCACGCGCGCGGAGGACGTGCGCGCTCTACTCGGCCCGGCCGCGCTTCAATGCTGCTACGAAGTCGGCCCAGACGTGATCGAAACTTTCCGCGCGCGCTTCGCTTACGCCGGAGAGCTTCTCACGCCCACGCGCGAAGGGCACGCGCGCATCGACCTGCACGCGGCCAACCGGCGGCAACTCGAAGACGCGGGCGTCGCGCCCGGACGCATCCACGCCGCGCCGCTCTGCACCATCTGCCGCGAAGACCTCTTCTTCTCCTACCGCCGCGACAAAAAACTCCACGGCCGCACCGGCCGCCTGCTCGCAGTGATCGGAAGAAACGATGAACGATAAACGATGAACGATGAAGTGAAGCGATGGTCAATGGTGAATGGAAGAAGGCGGTTCTGATCCATTCACCATTGACCATTGACCATTCACCCTTCACCCTTCTTCCGTTCATCCTTCATCTTTCTCTTCAAAAGTATTGCCCGTTGATGCGACGGACGGATTCGTTTGCGCCGACGATGTTGATGCCGAGTTTGACTTCGCGCGTGGTGGGCGGGAAGCACACTTCGTCGTTGCAGCTTTGGTATGTCACGCGCGCGCGCAGTTCGGCCAGTCCCGTCTGGTAGTTGGCCGGAACTATCACGTTGAAGCGCATCACGGCGCGGCCTTCATAGAGCGAGAGAGCCTCTTTCGAGAAACCGAGGCGACGCACGACGGCGCGCGGGTATGAGACAGGGCCGACGCGCAAGCCCTTCGGCGCATCGATCTTTACCACGGTCGGAATGGAGAACTTGGCCGCGCGGTTCGAGTTGACGTGAAAGCCGCGCGGGATGTCGAGCACGACGGCCGCACGGACGCTGCGACCGCGCTGCGCCTTGTCGGCGGAGAAGAAACCGTTGACGCCGATGTTCGCTCCCTGCACGGGAAGCGCGACGGGCGCAAGAGGCGTCTTGGTCGAGACGGTCGCGGCGGCGCGTTGCGTGGCGGGCGGCGCGACGGCGACGAGCAGCGTGGCGGCCGCAGCGATGAGGAGAAACAGTTTGATACGGGTGGTAAATATTTTTCGGATCATTTCGAGTTTCGATTATGTTCGCGGTAAAGATCAGGCGCGGTTCGCCGGTTGTTGCGCAAGGGTCGTTCAACCCGTTAGTTGATGCAGCGTTTGCGGGTTGAGGTTGGGCGCGGGGCGACGCGCGGCGAGTTGGCCGCAGGCGGCGTAGATGTCGCGCCCGCGCGGGCGGCGCACGTAAGCGTGGACGCCCTTCGCTTCGAGAATGCTCTGGAAACGTTCGACGCGTTCGGGCGGCGACGGGCGATAGGGCAGAGGGTCGGCCGGGTTGTGCGGAATCAAGTTGACCTTGGCGCGCAGTTGATGCCGGTTGAGCAAATTCGCCAGACGGCGCGCGTGTTCGTCCGAATCGTTGACGCCGTCGAGCATCACATACTCGAACGTGAAACGCTCGCCCGGCTTCAGAGACGACTCGAACTCCTTGCACGCCGCGAGCAACTCTTCGAGCGGCCACTTTTTGTTGATCGGCATCAGGACGTTGCGCTGCTCGTCCGTCGGCGCGGCGAGCGAGATGGCGAGGTGCGGCCGGTTCGCGACGTGCGCGAGCTCGCGTATGCGCGGGGCGATCCCGGCGGTCGAGACGGTGACGCGGTTGGGGACGATATGCAAGCCCGCAGGGTCGGCCATGATCTGCAAGGCTTTCATCAGAGAGTCGAAGGCGAGGAAAGGCTCGCCCGCGCCCATCGCGACGAGGTTCGTGCCGCGCGGCATCTGTGCGCCCTCGCCGTAAGCGTCGTTGAGTGCGACGACGATCTGCTCGACGATCTCTCCGGCCGTGAGCGTGCGCAGCAATCCGAGTTTCGCCGTCAGGCAGAAATCGCATTGCAAGGGGCAGCCCGACTGCGAAGAGAAACAGACGGTGTCGCGTCGCTCTTCGGGAATGAAGACGGTTTCGACCGGCAGGTTGTCATGCGTCTTCATCAAATAACGCCGCGTGCCGTCTTCGGAGATATAGCGCGATTCGACTTTCAAGGTCGAAGCGGTGGCGCGCTCCGAGAGCACGGCGCGGAAGTTTTTGGGCAGGTCGGTCATCTCTTCAAACGAACGCAGGCGGCGTTTGAAAAGCGCGCCGAACAACTGCCGGCCGCGATAGGCCGGTTCGCCCAAAGACTCGACGAACGCAGACAACTCGGCCGCGTCCAACCCCGTGAGATGTATTGCTTGATTCATTGCTCTGCTATTTTAACATCGCGTCCGGTCAAGCGACAGTTACAGGAGCGTCGTGTCGGCGCGGCCGGATCGTGTTTATAATGTGGCGCTCTCGATGCGTGTGAATTAGATGCGTTGCCGCTTCGCTGAGCTGTATAAACCGGCTGCATAAACTGTCGGGCGCGCCAAAGGAAAAGAGGAGCATCTTTTAAGTGAACGTGCTTGAGACAGAACGCCTGAACTTGCGCCGCCTCGAAGCGGGCGACGCCGCGTTTATTCTCGAACTCTTGAACGACCCTTCGTTTCTGCGTCACATCGGCGACAAGGGCGTGCGCACGTTGGAGGATGCGGCGCGATACATCGCGGAGGGGCCGGTTGCCAGTTACGCGCGGCACGGGTTCGGCTTGTGGCTCGTCGAATTGAAGAACGCGGACGCAGGAGGTGAGCGGCGCACGCCCGCCGGAATCTGCGGTCTGGTGAAGCGAGACACGCTGCCCGACGCAGACATCGGCTACGCTTTCCTGCCGCGCTTTTGCGGGCGCGGTTACGCGACGGAAGCGGCCGCCGCCGTGTTGCATCACGCACACGGCGCGCTCGGCCTGAAGCGCGTCGTGGCGATCACCGTCCCGGAGAACGAAGGCTCGATCAAGGTGTTGGAAAAGATCGGACTCAAGTTTGAGCGCCGCATCAGGTTGTCGGCGGACGCGCCGGAGATTATGTTGTTCGCCGCGCGCGTAGAGCGCGCAGAGTGAGATGTCGAAAGCTGACGGCGACGCCACGTCTATGCCGGACGCAAGAGAAGGAGCGCAAAGTTGAAAGTTATGGACGAGCAGGAGAGACGCGGATTCATCTTTTCCGACGTGGAGTTGGCGCGGCGTCTGGAGCGGACGGAGGGGCGCACGAACGCGGAGTTTGTCGAGACGCGTGCGCGCCTGTTTCCCGCGAGCGGCGCGGAGTGGCGGGAGATCGCAGGCGCGTATGCGATGTTCGACGGCCGTGAGTCGCTGCTGACGCAGACGTTCGGCCTCGGCCTCTTTGAAGAGACGACGCCCGTTGACATGGACGCCGTCGAAAGTTTCTTCCGCGAGCGCGGCGCGCCGGTCTTTCACGAAGTCAGCCCCATGGCCGCGCCCGAATTGTTGGGCTTGCTGAACGAGCGCGGTTATCAGCCCATCGAACTGACGAGCGTGTTGTATCGCCCGATCAGTCTCGACGCGGACGACCTCCTGCCCACGCCGGCGAACGACAAGATCAAGGTGCGCATCGTCGGCGAAGACGAACACGAACTGTGGGCGGACACGGCCGCGCGCGGGTGGAGCGAGTTCGCGGAGTTCGCAGACCAGATACGCGAGTTGTCTCTGCTCGGCGCGAAGCGTGCGGGCACGTCCGCTTTCCTAGCGGAACTCGATGGCGCGCCCGTCGCCACGGGCGGCATCGGCATCCACGAAGGCGTGGTGCTCTTGGCCGGGGCGAGCACCGTCCCCGAAGGGCGCAGGCAAGGCGCGCAACTCGCCTTGCTCGGCACGCGCCTGCGCTTCGCCGCCGAACAGGGATGCGACATCGCCATGATGTGCGCGCAGCCCGGCAGCACCTCGCAGCGCAACGCCGAGCGCCACGGCTTCCGCATCGCCTACACGCGCATCAAGTGGCGACTGGCCTGATGACACCGTTGAGCCGGGAATTAGTCTTGAGTTCTGCAAGCATATGCATTAGGTTCACGAGCAATGAAAGGCATCTGCGACCATGATTGAGACGGAGATAAATTTGACCGAACAGGAGCGGCGCGCTCTACGGAAGATTGCCGAACGGACAGGCAAGTCGCAGGTAGAGTTGGTTCGCGAAGCAGTCGAGCGGTTGATCAGTGAGTTTCAAAGAGAAGATGACCTGAGCCTGATGCGTCAGGCGCGGGGCATCTGGAAAGACCGGGATGATTTACCAGTGTTGGAAGAGCTAAGGCGGGAATGGGATCGAAGTTAAGGGAAGCGAGCAAGCCAGATGACTAGAAGGTTGCTGATAGATACCGATGTCCTCATAGACTACTTGCGCGGGCGGGAAGAGGCCATTTCATATTTAGAGGGTCTCACGGAATCATTGCTTATTTCCGCTATGACCGTGGCTGAGCTTCACGCAGGTGTGCGCGAAGGCGCGGAGCGAATAGCTTTGGAGTAGTTCTTATCTGTCTTCAATGTGCTCCCTGTTGATTATAAGATCGCCGCCAATGGTGGACTCATTAGACGCGACTATGGGAAAAGTCATGGGGTCGGACTTGCAAATGCCATAATCGCGTCCACCGCTGAATTTAGCAGAGCCGAGTTGGTGACTTTGAACAAAAAGCATTCCCCTACGTTATCGAACATTGTTACTCCCTACCAGAAAAGTTAATTGCAAGGTGAGACATTGAGCGAAGAATTGATCTTGAGTGCGGAAGAGGTGAGGGTCGTCGGGGCGCTCGTCGAGAAGCAGGTGACGACGCCGGAGTATTATCCTTTGACGTTGAACGCCTTGAGGCAGGCGTGCAATCAGTTGTCGAACCGCGACCCGGTGGTCGCTTACGACGAGCGGACGGTGGTGTGGGCGCTCGATAGTTTGCGCGACCGGAAGTTGGTGCGCGTGGTGACGACGGCCGACGGGCGCGTGCCGAAGTACAGGCACGTGCTGGACGAAGCGTTGGGGTTGAAGTCGCCGGAGATGGCGGTGATGTGCGTGTTGATGCTGCGCGGGGCGCAGACGGTGGGCGAGATTCGCACACGCACGGAGCGCCTGTATCCTTTCTCGGCGCTGTCGTTCGTCGAGACGACGCTGGAAGATTTGATGACGCGCGACGCGCCGCTCGTCGTGAAGTTGCCGCGACAGGCGGGGCAGAAGGAGTCGCGCTACGCGCACTTGCTCTCAGGCGCGGTGGAAGTGGTAGAGACGGAAGGCGCGGCGACCGAGGGGGCGACTTCCGCGCCGCGCGGCGAGGCGGGCAGGGTGGCGCGCGTGGAGGAAGAGTTAAGAGCGGTGCGCGCGGAGTTGGCCGAGTTGCGCGAGCAGTTCGCGGAGTTCAAGAGACAGTTCGAGTAAAAGAGGTGAGACAGTTAGAGACAGTTCGAGTGAGAGAGGTGAAACCATGATGGACATCGAAGGCTTGCGCCGTTTCTGTTTGTCTTTGCCGCACGCGACCGAGGGCGTGCAGTGGGACAACGACCTGCTGTTTCGCATCGGGGGCAAGATGTTCGCGGTGGCGAGTCTGGACGTGACGCCGACGCGCGTGTCGTTCAAGTGTACGCCGGAGAAGTTTGCGGAACTCGTCGAGCAGGACGGCATCACGCCCGCGGCCTACATGGCGCGCAACCACTGGGTGACGCTCGAACGCTTGGACGTGCTCGAAGAAGAGGAGACGAAGAATTTGATCCGCGAGTCGTATGAGATGGTGTGGGCGAAGCTGACGAAGAAGCTGCGCGCGGAATTGGAGGCGGGGGTAAATTGAGCGCGAAGACGAAGGCGAAAGAGACGAGACGAGGCGAAGCGGCGAACGGCACACTCAAGAGAAGGATCGAACCGGCCGAGGGGATCGAGGCGCGGCGGTCGAAGATCGACGGCATGGGTTGTTTCGCCACCATGGCCTTTCGCAAGGGGCGCAAGATCGCGGAGTTGACGGGCGAGCGCGTGTCGCGCGTGGAGGCGGCGCGGCGGATGCGCGGCAAGGAGCGCCTGCACATCTGCGCCATCGATCCATACTGGGGCATCGACAGCAGCGCGGGCGGCAACGCCTCGCAGTTCGTCAACCACTCGTGCCAGCCCAACAGCTTCGTGCGCATCATGCACGGCCACGTCATCTTCTTCGCCCTGCGCGACATCCAACCCGGCGAAGAGATCACGCTCGACTACGTCGAATCCTACCACTCCGACGACAAGCGTTGCGCGTGCGGCGCGCCCAACTGTCGCGGCACGATCAACCTCATCAAGCGTTAGCGCATTGAAGCGGGAAGCGGTTTCAGGCGTGACGGGTGACGACAGGTTCAGGAGGTGTGAAATGAACGGACGAAGCCTGACGGTGTTCACCGGAGCAGCGTGTCTCGTATTGCTCGCCGCCGTCCTTCCGAGCCGGGCACAAGAGATGGCGCAAGCGCCCGGCTTGGAGTTGTCGGAGTTCAACGTCAAGTACGTGCCGAGTTGGAGTTCGCGGCGGAGCTTGGCGCGCGGTCTCGACGTGAGCAATCTGAGCGATACGCCGGCGAGGTTCGAGTTGGCGGCCGTCTTTCGCAACACGGGCGAGCGCGCGATCACCTCTGTGTCTTGGGAATTCCTTTTCTTCGAGGATGAACAGCAGACGAAGTTGATGCTCCGGCACAAATATCGAGACGGCAAGAGGATTTTGCCCGGCGAGCAGGTGCGCCTCGAACACGTCGCGCTCAAAGGCGCGGCCACTCCACACAAGGCCGTCCGCATCACGCGCGTGGCCTACGCCGACGGCACTGTCTGGCAAGCCGCAAGAGCAAAGCCTTAAGCATCCACGCGAACGGCCGAGAAGCACGCGACCGAGGACGCAAAACTAAAACGCGTTGACGAAACAGGCCGCGCCGGAAGTTGATAGCTTCCGGCGCGGCCTGTTTGTTGTTCGTGTTGGAGCGAACGGTTGTTACTTGCTGCCGCCGCCACCGCCGCCGCTGCCTTCGCCGGTGGGGGAGACGGGGCGGCCTTGCGGGTCGAGCAGGGTGATGGTGTCTGAGATGCCGAGCGAGCGCAGGCCGGGTTCGACGGCTTTGCGGTCGCCGACGACGAGGATCGCCATGCGTGACGGATCGAGGTAGCGATTGGCGACGCGCGTGATGTCGGCGAGCGTGACGGCGCGGACGCGCGCGCTGTAGTTGTTGAAGTAGTCGTCGGGCAAGTCGTAGAGCACGACGGCGCTCAGGCGACCGGCGATCTGGTCGGGCGTCTCGAAGCCGCGCGGGAAGCCGCGAAGTATCCCTTGCTTGGCGTATTCGAGTTCGCGTTCGGTGACGGGAATCTCGCCGCGGATGCCGCGCAGCTCTTTGAGAAACTCGCTGACCGACTCTTTCGTGACGTTGGTGAAGACGCCGCCCGAAGCCGCGAACGGCCCCGCGCCGCGTCGATAGTCGAAGTTAGAGCGCGCGCCGTAGGTGTAGCCCTTATCCTCGCGCAAGTTCAAGTTGATGCGCGAGACGAACTGACCGCCGAGCATCGAGTTCAAGACGAGCAGCGGAAAGTAGTCGGGCGTGTTGCGCGCGACGCCAACTTGTCCGATCTGGATGACCGACTGCGCCGCGCCCGGTTTATCGACGAGATAAATTCCGGCGCGTTCGCGCGCGGGCGGCGTCTGCGAGACGTTCGCGGCGGGGACTTGCGCGGGCTTCCAAGCGGCGAAGGCGCGTTCGAGTTTGGGCAAGAGCGTGGCGGCCGTCACGTCGCCCGCGACGATGAGCGCGGCGTTGTTCGGCCGGTAATAAGTTTCGTAGAAGCGGCGCACGTCCGCGCCCTCAATGGCGGCGAGCGAGGTTTCGTTGCCGTTGAGCGGGCGGCCGTATGGGTGCTTGTCGCCGTAGAGAATCGACGAATAGACGACGCCCGCGATGGCGTCGGCGTTGTCGCGTTGCTGTTGCAGCGCGGCGAGACGCGTGGCGCGCAGTCGTTTCAAGTCGGCTTCGGGAAAGGCCGGGTTCAGCAATACGTCCGCGTAGATGTCGAGCGCGCGGTCGAGATGGCGCGTCAAGGTCAAGAGGTCTGCGTTCGTCGAATCCCAACCGGCGTTGACGCTCATGCGCGCGCCGATGCTGGCGAGCGCGTTCGAGATGTCGAGCGCGCCGCGCGTCTTCGTGCCTTCGTCGAGCAGGTCGGCCGTGAGACTGGCCGCGCCCGGCAACGTCTCCGGGTCTGACGCCGCGCCCGACTTGATGATCAAATTCAAGTTGACGACGGGCAGTTCCGTGTGACGAACAAGCAGCACTTCGAGGCCGTTCGACAGGCGATGCCGTTCGACTTTAGGCAAGACGAGACGCGGTTCGGGGCCGGGCTTCGGTAAGACGGCGGCGCTCGCCTCGGCGGCTTGCGGATCGCGTTTCGCATTCTTCGCCGGTTTCGCCGGTTCGCCTTTGGCGGGCGCTTCCGTGGCGGGCGGCGCGGCTCCGGCCGGAGCGGTCGCGGCGGACGCGGCCTTCGTGCGTTCCTGCGCGCCCGCCGGGGTGGTGGCGGAAGAGGGCGCAGTGGCGGTCGAAGTTTGCGCCGTGGACGTGGACGTGGTCGCACCGGCTTGCGGCGCGCCGGCCGTCTGTTGCGAGGGCTGTGCGATGGCCTTCGCCGGACTTTCGGGTACGGGTTCGCCCGCCGAACGTCCGCGCGCGCGCGGCGTGACGTTGACGATGAGGCGCTTGTCCGTCAGGTATTGATTGGCGACGCGCTTGATGTCCTCGGCCGTCACGCGTCTGTAGCGCGCGAGGTCTTCGTTGAAGTAATCGGGGCGATTCAGAAACGTGGCGTACTGGTTCAACTGGTCGTTCTTGCCGCCGAAGCCGCCGACGGTTTGCAGGCTGTAGATGAAAGATGCTTCGCGCGCATTATAGGCGCGCTCGATCTCTTCCGTGGTGGGCGGCGTCTGCTTGATGCGTTCGAGTTCTTCGTTAATCGCGCCTTCGAGTTCGGCGAGCGTCTTGCCGGGTTTGGCCGTCGCCACGATCTGAAACTGACCGGCGATCTCCTGCGAGTTGTTGAAGGCGGAAACGTCCTGCGCGATCTGGCGTTCGTAGACGAGCGTTTTGTAGAGACGCGAACTCTTGCCGCCGCCGAGGATGGTGGCGAGCGCGTCGAGCGCGGCCTCGTCGGGCGTATACTGCGGCGGCACGGGCCAGACCGTGTAGACGCGCGGCAAGGCGACGCGGTCTTCCATCTCGATGCGTTTCGCTTCGGTGAGCGTGGCGGGCTGCGCCGGAACGGGCGTCACGTCAGTGCCGCGCGGAAGCTGGCCGAAATATTTCTCGACGAGACGACGCGCCTCGGCCGGATTGAAGTCTCCGGCGATGGCGAGCGTGGCGTTGTTCGGCGTGTAGTAACGCCGGAAAAAGTTCTTCACGTCTTCGAGCGAGGCGGCCGAAAGATCGTCGAGCGAGCCGATGGTCAGCCAGTGATAAGGGTGCGTCTTCGGATAGAGCGTCTCGTTGATCTTTGCGCCGACCAAGCCGTAGGGGCGGTTGTCGTAGTTCTGCCGCTTCTCGTTTTTGACGACCTCGCGCTGGTTGGCGAGCTTGGCTTCGTTGAGCACGTCGAGCAGACCGCCGAGACGGTCGGCCTCCATGAAGAGCGCGAGTTCGAGAAAGTTTGAAGGGACGACTTCCCAGTAGTTCGTCCGATCCGGATTGGTCGAGCCGTTGAGGTTGCCGCCCGCTTCCTGAATGGGCTTGAAGTAATCGTCGTCGTAGTTTTTCGAGCCTTGAAACATCATGTGCTCGAAGAGGTGCGCGAAGCCGGTCTTGCCCGGCACTTCGTTCTTCGAGCCGACGTGATACCAGAGATTGACGCCGACAATCGGCGTCGATTTGTCTTCGTGCAAAATCACGCGCAGGCCGTTCGCCAGACGAAACTCCGTGAACTTGATGGGCGGAAGTGTGCCGTTCGTCGCCTGACCGGCGCTCGTCGTGCCAGTCGTGCGTGATGTCTTGGTTTGTGCTAGAGCGGCCGAGGCGTTCGACGCGATAAGCGCGACGGTGAGCATAAACGCCGCGAAACGATTTTTCGAGAACATGAGAGACTCCTTCGTGAATTTGAGACGGGCGCTCAGTGAGGAGCAGCATCCGGGGCAGATGCACGCTCTCACGCGCCGCAAGGCGAAAACTTCAATCGTGAATAAAAGGGGATAGGAACTGTGGCCGCCATTCTAGCGCGCCGCGCGAAACTCTCGCAACGTGAGAATCACGATGCCGGGCGCGGGGGCGTGCGGTCGTTGCCCGATGCGGCGGGCGCTTGTTAGAATCGCGCCCGCTCCACAAGGAATGAGTTGAAAGGGAAAAGGAGAAGGGCAAGGGAAGAACGACAGGCGATGCCGTTAACGCGCACGCGCCTGTTTTTGCTTTTCACCTTTCGCCTTGACCCCTTCCCCTTTCCCCGATCTACGAAGTTCGCACGCATGGATCAAGAGACAGACTTCATCGTCATCGGCAGCGGCATCGCGGGTTTGCGCTCGGCGCTGGAGATCGCATCAACAGGCGCGCGCGTCACGGTGCTGACGAAAGAGCGCGCCGCCGAGTCGAACACGGAGTACGCGCAAGGGGGCGTGGCCGTCGCGCTCTCGGAGGACGACGAGACGGCTCTGCACGAAGACGACACGCAGGCGGCGGGCGCGGGGCTGTGCGACGAGCGCGCCGTGCGCGTGCTGGTGGAAGACGGGCGGCGTTACATGCGCGAGTTGATCGAGTGGGGCGCGGAGTTCGACCGCGAAGGCGGCCGCCTGCTCTTCACGCAAGAGGCCGCGCACTCGCGCCGTCGCATACTTCACGCGGGCGGCGACGCGACCGGACACGAGATCGTTCGCGCCCTGCTGGCACGCACGCGCGCTAGTGAGCGCATAGAGTTTCTGGCGCACGCGGCGACCGAAGAGTTGATCGTGGAAGACGGGCGTTGTCGCGGCGTGCGTTATCTCGATCCGCTCGTGCGCGCTTCGCGTAGTTTGCGCGCGCGCGCCGTAGTCTTGGCGTCGGGCGGCGCGGGGCAGTTGTACCTGCACACGACCAATCCGCAGGTTGCCACCGGCGACGGCATGGCGATGGCCTACGCGGCGGGCGCAAACCTTGCCGACATGGAGTTCGTGCAGTTTCATCCGACGGCCTTGAACGTCGAAGGCGCGCCGCGTTTTCTTCTTTCGGAGGCGATGCGCGGCGAGGGCGGCGTGCTCCGCAACGCCGAAGGGAAACGCTTCATGCCGCGCTATCACGAACGCGCCGAACTCGCGCCGCGCGACGTGGTGAGCCGCGCCATCGTCGCCGAACTCGAACGCACGGCCACGCGCACGGCCTTCATGGACATGACCGCGCTCGACGCGCGCTATCTGCGCCGACGCTTCCCGAAAATTTACGACACCTGCCTGCGTCACGGCCTCGACATCACGCGCGAACTCATACCCGTCTCGCCCGCCGCGCACTACATCATGGGCGGCGTCCGCACAGACCTCGACGGGCGCACCACTCTCGGCGGACTCTACGCTGCGGGCGAAGTGGCCTGCACGGGCGTGCACGGCGCGAACCGTCTCGCGTCGAACTCTCTGCTCGAAGGTCTCGTCTTCGGCGCACGCGCGGGGCGCGCCGCGGCGGCGGCGGCCGGGCACGCGAGCGGCGCGCCGCCAAAGCAACCGGAAGGTGATGCGGGCGCGGACGAGGTGAGCGCGCAGGCGGCGTCGATGTCTGACCGGAACGCGGGCGAGATTGCGCTCGCCGTGCGGAAGCGCGTGCGGCGTCTGATGTGGGAACGCGTCGGGATACTTCGCTCGCGCCAGTCGCTTCAGCGCGCGCTCGGCGAGTTTGAACAGATCGCGCGGGCGCGAAGTTTGCGCGCGCCCTCGCGCAACTTCGTCACGGTCGCACTCCTCGTCGCGCGCGCCGCCCTCTGGCGCGAAGAGTCGCGCGGCGCGCACTTCCGCCACGACTTCCCGGCGCGCGACGACGAGCACTGGCGCGTCCATTCGATAGCGAACCGAGAGTCGGGCATCGAGGCGAGCGAAACGATAGAGTTCGGCGTGCATGTCGAAACTTGAAGTGCTCGAAACTTGAAACGCTCCGGCGCAGTGTGAAAAGAGGTTTCTGGAAGATGGCACGTTACGAACAGTTACACGATTGGAAGCTACAGCCGCGCGAGGCCGTCGAGTTGCAGAAGCGCATGCGCGAGCGCGTGCGCGTCGTGCCGCACGCGGGACGGATCGAGACGGTGGCGGGCGCGGACATCTCTTTCAATAAATTCTCGCCCGTCATCTACACGGGCATTGTCGTGCTCCGTCTGCCTTCGCTCGAAGTGGTGGAAGAGGTGGGCGTCGTGGGCGAGACGCAGTTCCCCTATGTGCCGGGGCTGTTGTCGTTTCGTGAAGCGCCGTCGGTGCTGGAGGCGTGGGCGAAATTGAAGACCGAGCCGGACGCTGTGATGTTCGACGGGCAGGGCATCGCGCACCCGCGCCGCGTCGGCATCGCTTCGCACGTCGGCCTGTTTCTCGGTCGCCCGACGCTTGGCTGCGCCAAGTCGATCTTGGTCGGCCGCCACGAAGAGTTGGACGAGGAGCGCGGCAGTTGGCAGCCGCTCGTCGATCCGAAGAACGGCGAGACCGTCGGCGCGGCCTTGCGCACGAAGACGCGCGTGCAGCCCATCTACGTCTCGCCCGGCCACCTCATCGATCTCGCCGGGGCAATCGAGTTGACGCTTCGCTCCGACGGCGGCTATCGCCAACCCGAACCCACGCGCCGCGCGCACCTCCTCGTCAACGCGCTCCGTCGCGGCGAACGCGAAGCGAGTTGAAGCGCAATAACAAGAGGCAGCAAAAAGAGGCGGCGAGTTTCAAAACTCGCCGCCTCTTTGTCTGTCTTCGGGATTGACCGCTATTGCGCGCTGATGGTGAACTTCTCGGAGGGCGAGAGCGATTGGCCGCTGACGCGGTCTTTGATGCGCACCATCAATTCGTATTCGCCGGGGGCGAGTTGGTCGCTCGTGATCATGCGCGCGAGCGTCAGCCGTTGTCCGGCGTCGCTCATGCCGCGCCAGTCTTCGGGCATCTTGCCGAGTTCCTTGCCGTCTTTGAGCAGGATGTAATCGACATCGACCGAGGGACGCAAGGTCGTCTGGTCGATCCCGGCGTTATAGACTTGCAGGTAGATGCCGATGGGTTCGCCCTTGCGATAGGCGCGCGCCACGTTTGGGATCACTTTGAACTGGCCGATGGTGAACTGGCCGACCGCCGGTTGATCCGACATGCTCTGCAACTTGGCCGCGAGCACGAGGGTCGAGGTCGAGAGCTGCTTGGCGTCGTACTTCGGCACGGTGAAGCCGAGGTGTTTCACCTGCGTCGCGCCGGAATTGATGTCGCGCACGATCACGTCCACGCGGTACGTGCCCGGCGCGAGCGGCACGGTCTTGCCGTAGGCCGACTTGCGATTCTTGATGTCGAGCAGGTCGGCGCTCGTGGCCGTGGCCGTCACGGCGTCTTCAAAAACGCCGACGCGGCGACCGGCGACGGAAGTGATGCGGCCGAAGATGTTCATGCGCGCCGTCTGCACGCCGCCCACGTCCGTGAAGGTCAGTTCCTTGTTCTCGGTCTGGATGGTGAAGGCCGTCACGACGCGTTCGTCCGATTGGCGGAAGAAATCGATCCGCATGTCGAAGTTGAGCGGGTTGTCTTCAATCGTGCCCGATCCCGTAAGGAGCGAAGCGAGTTCCGGGTTCTTGATGACGGGCGCGCGCATCAAGTCTGTGATCAGTTGCAGGCGCGAAAACGGGCTGTCCTGTTCGCGCTGGTAGCCGCCGTTGTTGAAGGCGCGGTCGGCTTTGTTGCCGAGGCCGAGCGATTCGTTCAAGGTGAGGCCAGCGCCGGGAACCATCGCTAGCGCGTCCTTTTCGTCGGGCGAGCGCGCGATGCGATATTCGCCCGTGCCCGTCGGGTCGACGAACTCGATCTCGATGCCGGAGCCGATGCCCTCGATGTAGCGATAGAACCAGACTTCAAACGGGTAGGTCGAAGTCGAGCCGCCGCCGTGATAGGTCGGCCGGTCGTAGATGCCGCCCGAAGGATGCGACTCGACGGAATCCGGCTTGCCGAAGGTGATGTAGATGCGGCCGCGGTCGGTCTTCCAGCCGGGGATGCCCGAGGCGTAGTGCTCGTTGGCGTAGGCGATGCGTTCGTAATACTCCTCTTTGTACTCGTTCTCGTCCGTGTCCGGGTCGGGGTCGCGCCGCTGCCAGAAGGCTTCGATGAACTGTTCGCGCTCCTCGTCGGTGGCGAGTCTCTTGAAGGCCGAACGCTCGGCGTCCGTGATGATGTAGGCCACGTCCTTATCCGGCCACTCGCGGTAAATCTTCTTCACCTCTTCACGCTGCTTGCGCGGGCGCTCCATCACGTCCTGCGTATCGGACGACTTCTTTTTATCCTTTTGCGCGAAGGCGGAGGTGGCCGGTGCGGCGGCGAGCGCGAAGACGAGCAGGGCGAGCGCGAGCATGCTTCGCAGACTGTGGTGACGAGCCATCGTTTTTACTACTCCTGTTAGCTGTGCGGAAACTTTAATTTCGCGTGTCGCGCCGGGCTGTCGAGAGTCTCCGGGGCGCGTCGGCGAGTTTGATAAAAAATGGAAACCCTTTGATAGATTCTTGCCGGATGTGGCGAAAACGGCGATACCTGAGCGAGTCAACAACCGTCTTCCCAAACGAGGCTTGACCGCCGTGCATCGCCAAACTTGCCAAACGTTCTGGCCGCGATTTTAAAGCCCCGTTCAGAGTAGGTCAAGATGCGCCAAACGGGGCGAAAGTTGCCCGAAAAGCAGAGGTCAGAGGTCAGAGGTGAGAGGTCAGTCAGAGACAAAAACTGTTTTTCGCTAACCTCTGACCTCTAACCTCTAACCTCTGTTGTCGTTCTCGGTCGGCCGAAAATCCAGG
Organism: Pyrinomonadaceae bacterium; assembly: GCA_036387235.1. Classification (GTDB taxonomy): domain Bacteria; phylum Acidobacteriota; class Blastocatellia; order Pyrinomonadales; family Pyrinomonadaceae; genus JAIVJZ01. The sequence continues at coordinate 58,453 of DASVUD010000028.1, read as the reverse complement.
CGACGAAGATGGAGATGATGTAGAGGACGAGCATGGGGGCGGCGAACAGCATCATGTTGGGCACGTCGTTCGTGGGCGAAATGACGGCCGCCGCGACGAGGATGACGACGAGCGAGGTTTTCCAGATGCGTAAAAGCAGGTGCGCCGTCACCAGCCCGATGCGCGAGAGCACGTAGGTGATGGCGGGCATCTGGAAGACGAGTCCCATGCCGAGCATGACGAAGATGATGAAGTCGAAATAGTCGTCGGCTTTTAAGAGCAGGCGAAAGTCTTGTCCGAGTCCGAGCAGGTAGCGCGCGGCCGGGGGAAAGATGACGTAGTAGGCGAAGGCCGCGCCGCCGACGAAAAAGAGCGAAGAGAGTATGACGAAGGGCATCGCGTAGCCGCGCTCGTGCGGGTAGAGGCCGGGCGCGACGAACGCCCAGATTTGCCACAAGAGGAAGGGCACGGACAGGCAGACGGCCGCGTAGAGCGAAACTTTGACGTAGAGCGAAAAGGGTTCGAGCGCGGTGTTGACGACGAGGCGGTCGTCGATGCCGGGGAGGGCGTCCGAGGGCGTGTTCAAATCGAAGGGCAGGCGCACGCCCGCCGGGATGATCGTGTTTCCGGCGTAGAGCGGTTCGGCCGTGAAGAGGCCGAGTTTCCCTTCGGCGTCGCGCGCGACGCGAGCCGCGACGGACGCGCCCGTGGGGATCACGCTCGCGCCGAGTTTCGTCGTGTCCGCGAAAACGTAGCGGCCGGTGTCGCCCTCTTGAGCGGAACTCAAGGGGAGCGCGGCCTCGCTGCCGGTCAGGCCGCCCAAAGGGAGTTGGCGGCGCTGCGCGTCGGCGAGGGCGGCACGGACGGGGCGCGCGAGAAAGTTGTAGATGTAGTCGGAGACGAACCAGCAGCCCATGAAGACGAGGAAGACGAAGATGAGCGAGCGGACGAGACGGCGGCGCAGTTCGTCCAGATGTTCGAGAAAGGACATCTGGCCGCCGAGCCGCCCGTCTCGTTCGTCGGTGTCACCTGAATCTAAGAGTGTGGATGCCATGAAACGTTTCGGGCGGGCGGCTGACGACGACTAATGCCGACGGACGCGCGCGCGGCGCTCAGAGCCAATCGCTCTTGCGCGCGGGCGGCGGCTCAAACGCCTCTTCCGGCGCATCCGCGTGCGGTGCGCTGTTGCTGCTGCCGCTGCCGGACGTGTCTGCGTTTGCGGCTGCGTCGAAACGCGCGCCGCGCGCCACGTTTGCGCCCTGCACGGGAGCGAAGGCGGCCGCGGTGATGTCGCGCGGGGGTGGTTGTTGTGCGGTGGTGGCGGCGATTGTCGTTTGAGTTTCCGTGTCCGCTCCGGCCTCTTCGGTGGCGGCGGGCGCGTCGGTGGTCATCGCGCGGTCGATGGCGGACTCGCGCTCCAAGTTCTCCAGAGCCACTTCGCGCTCCCAAGTGCGTTTGAAATCGTCGCCCGCGCGTTTGAACTCGTTCAGACTCTTGCCGAGCGAACGGCTCAACTCAGGCAACCGGCGCGGCCCGAACAACACGAGCGCCACCACCAAGATAACCAGCAACTCCGTTGTGCCGAGCGATTCGAGGAATAGGAAGAACATGGTTTCAAGTCTCAAGTCCCAAGTCTCAAATCCTAAGTCTGAAAGCCCGACAGTCATTCTTTGACTTGGGACTTGGGACTTGAGACTTGGAACTTACGTACCGTAATCCGGCGGATAGTAGATGACTTCGACGACCTGCCCGCCGACGCCTTTCGTGTAGAAGGAGACGGTGCGGTCGCGGTGTTCCTTGAGCGGGCGGCCTTCGCGCGCGGCGGCCTGTTCGAGTTCTTCGCGCGACTCGACGCGCAATCCCAAGTGCGGCGGGTGCTTCGACCCCGGCGGCAAGAGCGCCACGCCGAAGCCGGAACGGTCGCGCATCATCGCCCAATCTTCATACATCGTCTCCACGCGAAACCCGATGCGCTCATACTCGCGCACGTCCCGCGTCAAATCCTCGCACCGCACCGCAATGTGATCCACCACGCCGCCGAAACGCGCCCCTTCGTGCTCCTGTGTCATAACTCAACTCCGAAAAAGCGGTAAATAGTAAATGGTGAATGGATGAAGAATTGTCTTCTACCATTCACCATTTACTATTTACCATTTACTCATTGCCTTTCCACGCTTCGCCGAAGCGTTCGCTGTAGACGACGCGTGAGAGCGGGAAGCGACCGGGATAGGCTTTGTCGGGCTGCTCGCCGCGGCCGATGGCTAAGAGCGCGACCACTTCGGCCTCTTCGGGCAATCCGAACTCGCGTTTGACGGCCGCCGCGTCGAAGCCTTCCATCGGCGCGGTGTCGTAGCCGTAGACTTCCGCCGCGTACATCAATGTGGTGAAGGCGATCATCGTGTGGCGATTGACCCACACGTCCATCGGCATCTGCGAGAGAAACCCGAGCGCGCCCTGTTTGTATTGCTCCACCGTCTCAGGGCGACCCGCGCCGCGCCGCGCGCCTTCTTGAAAAACCTCGTCGGCCGTCTGCCGCCAAGCCTCTTTCATCCCGACGGCGATGACGACGACCGGCGCTTGTCCCACCTTCGCCTGATTGTAGGCCGCCGCCTGCAAACGCGCGCGATTCTCCTGTTCGCGCACGACGATGAAACGCCACGGCTGCAAGTTGTAACCCGAAGGCGCTTGCAAGGCGAGTTGCAGAATGGCGTGCAAAGTCTCTTCCGGTATCTCTTCGGACTTGAACGCGTTTGTCGCGCGGCGTTCGACCACGGCCTCTGTGAACGGTTTCAAAGCCGCGCCGCCTGCTTGAGTCGCCGGTAAATTCGTCGGTTTGTCTTGCATCGAAATTTGCCCCCCGGTCTCTTGTTTGCTAAAGCGTTAGAGGCTTGGATTGTAGCGCGAGACGCGTGCAAAGGGAAAAGCCGACGAATGTGGAAAGTCGGCCTTCATGGCCGCCGCGCCCCGGCGTGTTATGCTTACGCGAACGAAAGGTTTCAGACACGAATGAATAAGAAAGCGCCGCGCATCGTCTCGCTGTTGCCTTCGGCCACGGAGATCGTCTGCGCGCTCGGACTCGAAGACTCACTCGTCGGCGTCACGCACGAATGCGACTATCCCGCAGCGGTCGTCGGCCGCACGCAACTCACCGCCAGCCGCATCTCGCACCAGACCATGACGAGCGCCGAGATCGACCACGCCGTCCGCTCGCAACTCGACGGCCACGGCTCGATCTACGACCTCGACGAAGACCGTCTCGCCGCGCTGCGTCCCACGCTCATCATCACGCAGGAACTCTGCGACGTGTGCGCCGTCAGTTACAAACGGGTCGAACAGGCGGCGCGTCTCTTGGAAGGAGACGTGCAGGTCGTCTCGCTCGAACCGAACACCATCGCGGACATCTTCTCGAACATACGCACCGTCGGCGAGTTGACGGGCAGGGAAGCGGAGGCCGACGGCGTCGTCGCGGAACTCGCCACGCGGCTCGACGCGCTCGCGCTCGCCCTGCCGGAGACCGAGACGCGCCCGCGCACCTTCGTCCTCGAATGGCTCGAACCCCCGTTCGCCCCCGGCCACTGGGTTCCCGAACAGATCGCGCTCGCGGGCGGCGAACACAGTTTCGGCCACGCCGGAAAACCTTCGACCGTGACGACGCCCGAAGCCATACGCGACTACGCGCCCGAAGTTGTAGTGCTCGCGCCCTGCGGCTATTACAAGGAAGACACCCTGAGTGCACTCGCACAAGCGCGCCTGCCCGCCGGTTGGAGCGAGCTTCCGGCGGTGCGTCGCAATGAGGTGTGGGCCGTGGATGCGACGGCTTATTTCAGTCGCCCCGGCCCGCGCGTCGTCGGCGGCGCGGAGATTCTCGCGCGCATCATTCACCCCGAACTCTTCGGCGCGCCCGAAGAACACGAAGCCGTGCGCGTGCCCGCCGAGTTGATGCGCGAGGCGTAGAAGTTTGTGGCACGAGCAGAGGACGTTCCGCTTTCCTTCGTGCCTTTGTGTCTTGGTGGTTAATCAAGCATTAACCACCAAGACACAAAGACACGAAGACACAAAGTCAAATCAAGTTATGGCGCGAAAGAAGATCACAACGCGGACGGACGTAGAGACGGAGACGCGCGGCGCGCTTGCCGCTTTCGCCCGGACGGCCGAGGCGGTGGCGGCGACGACGAAGAAACTCGAAAAGGCCGCCCTGCTCGGCGCTTACTTTCACACGCTCGCCGACGCAGACCTCGTGCTGGCCGCGCGCTACTTCGCCGGACACCAGTTCGCCCTAAACGATGCGCGCACCACGAACGTCGGCACGAACCTGCTGCGCGACGTGCTCGCGGACGTGACCGGCTTCGACACGGAGAATTTGCGCCCGCGCTACGTGCGCCTCGGCGATTCGGGCGAAGTCGCCTACGAAGCGTTCAGCGAAGCCGGGCGCGACGAAGTCAATCAACCGACTTACACGCTCGCCGAAGTCGAAACTCTGATCGCGACGCTCAGCGATACGCGCGGCACGAAGAACAAGCGCGCTCTGTTGGTCGAAGCCTTCACGCGCGCCACCCCGCTCGAAGCGAAGTATCTGGTGAAACTTCTCGTCGGCGATCTGCGCATCGGTCTGAAAGAGGGACTCGTGGAAGACGCCTTGGCGCGCGCCTTCGAGCGGCGCTTGGAGGACGTGGCGCGCGTCAACATGCTGACGGGCGACATCGGCGAGACGGCCGTGCGCGCGCGCCGCGACGAACTGGCAGACGTTTCGATGCGTCTCTTTCACCCGCTCAAGTTCATGCTCGCCACGGCCGGGGAAGACCTCGCCGACATCGCGCGCACGATGCCCGCCGAGTTTTACGTCGAAGACAAATTCGACGGCATCCGCGCGCAGGCACACGTCGAAGGCGGGCGCGTCGCGCTCTACACGCGCACGCTCGACGAGGTGACACACCGCTTCCCCGAACTCGTCGCTCCGCTCGCCGCGCTGCCCTCGGACGCCATCATCGACGGCGAGATCGTGCCCGCGCGCGGCGCGAAGATTCTGCCCTTCGCGGAATTGCAGAAACGCTTGGGGCGGAAAACCGTCGGCGACGAACTGCTCGCCTCCACGCCCGTCGTCCTCATCGCCTACGATTTGCTCTACGCGTCGGGACGCGTCATGTTCGACGAACCGCTCTCCGCGCGCCGCGCCGCGCTCGAAAGTCTGATCAAGAACAACAACGAACACGCGGGCGAGACGACGAATGGAGCGGCCTCGACGCTCCGTCTCTCGGAAGCGAAACTGTTGAGTGATGTCTCTCTGCTCGACGCGGAGTTCGAGGCGGCGCGCGCGCGCGGCAACGAGGGCTTGATGATCAAAGACCCGCGCTCGTCCTACAAGCCGGGCAAGCGTGGGCGCGAGTGGTTGAAGTTGAAACGCGCGCTCGCCACGCTCGATGTCGTGGTCACGGCCGTCGAAGTCGGCCACGGCAAGCGGCGCAATCTGTTGTCCGATTACACGTTCGCCGTCCGTCGTTCGGCGGACGACGCGGAACTCCTGAACGTCGGCAAAGCCTATTCGGGTTTGACGGATGCGGAACTGGCGGAACTGACCGAATGGTTTCGCGCGCACACCTTGCAAGAGTTCGCGCACGGGCGCGTGCGCACGGTCGAGCCGAAGATCGTGCTTGAAGTCACGTTCGACCGCGTGCAGGTTTCCAAGCGGCACAAGAGCGGCTACGCCTTGCGCTTCCCGCGCATCTTGCGCCTGCGCGAAGACAAGTCGGTTGAAGAGATCGACACGCTCGAAGCCGTGAGCAAACTCGCGGCGACAACCGGCGAGACGGACGACGCTCCGGCGTCAGCGGATTGAACCGCGCCGCCGCGACGTGTGTAGCGTGAAGCGTGTCCGCGCAAACGTTGGCTCTCAGACGTGTCCGGCCTGTCTCTCACGCACGATTGCCTGACCTCGTGCCGAAGGGGCGGCGAATTTCCGGCGGTAGTGGCGTGCCCAGATGTAGCTGCCGGTCAAGCCCACGACGGTCGGCCACAACCAGCGCACGACCGCCGGCAGGAAATAAAAGTTCACGGCCGAAAAGGCGGAGACGGTCGCGATGTAAGCTCCCAACATGCGACCCATGTGCGCGAACCACCATGCGCGCTTGTCCGTGGGCGGGCGGAGAAAAGCGCGGCCGTCTAAAATCGACACGAACAGACCGATGCCGCCGAAGACGACGGCCACGATGCCGAAACCCGCTCCGCGCAGGAACAGGGAGACGCCGTAACCGACGAGTGCCGTGCCGCCCGCGAGCATGATGGCGGCCGCACCCCAGTCAAGAAAGTTGGCGCGCTGTTTCGGAGTTTTGCGATAGAGCACGCGGTAGCCCGTCAACGCCAGATAGAAACTGAAGATGGCGACGAGGAAGAGAAAGAGACCGGGGCGCAGGAGCGACAGCACGAGCGCGCTCGCGGCCACCGCCGCCATCGACCAGAAGTAGACTTTGCCCCAACGCCGGTGCCACAAACCGCCTTTGTGCGTCATCATCGCGAGGGGCGCGACCACGAGGGCGCCGCCGCCGCAGATGATGTGAACGAACAGCAACGCGCGAAAAGTGTCGCCCATGTAAAATTGCGCTCCTTTGTGCCGAGTCCCGTCGATGGTTTATGATCATCGCATCTTAAATCAATCAGGTATATATCATTCAGATATATAGTGCGTCAAGCTATGAGAGAGACCAAAAGCAGATACGCCGTGCTGGGGATGCTCAGCATCGAGCCGATGTCGGGCTACGACATCAAGAAGCGCGTCGCGGAGAGCGTCAGCAATTTCTGGACGGAGAGCTACGGGCAGATTTACCCGATCCTGAAGCGGCTGGTGGCCGAACAACTGGTGACGAAGACCGTGGAGCGCGGAGCGGGCAAGCCCGACCGGCACGTCTACGCGTTGACGGAGCGGGGACGCACGGAGTTGCAGCGTTGGCTGACGGAGGGCGTGACGCCGAAAGTCGAACGCAACGAGCTGCTGCTGAAACTGTTTTTCGGAGAAGAAGTTTCGCTCGCGACCAACGTCAAACACATAGAGGCCTTTCGCGAACTCCAGCGCGAATTGCTCGAAAAGTACAAGACCATCGAGCGGCAGATCAAGAAGGAGTTCGCGGACAATTCCAACTTGCCCTACTGGCTGTTGACGGTCAGTTACGGCCTGCACGTCAGCCGGGCGCTCGTGGACTGGTGCGACGAATCGTTGGCGAAGTTGAACCGGATGCGGAAGAGTCGCCGGAAGTGAAAAGTGCGGCGCTTCCGGAGCAGTTAAGAAAACAAGAAACCACGAACAGACACGGAACGACACGAAAAATCTTCTTCGTGTCGTGTCGTGCGCGTGGTTTCTTGTTTTCTTAACTAATTTGTCGCGCGGTTCACGCGCCTTGCGCCGCCGCGGTGTTGGCGGCGACGTTCGGGCGTTCCTCGGCGAGCAGGCTGCGCAGCATCCAAGCGGTCTTCTCGTGGACTTGTAGGCGTTCGGTCAAAAGGTCGGCCGTGGGCGCGTCGTTTGCGTTCTCGGCGATGGTGATGACGGAGCGCGCGGTGCGCGCGGCCGTCTCGTGACCTTCGACGAGTTGGCGTACCATCTGCGTGGCCGGGGGCACGCCGTCTTCCTCCGCGATTGAAGTGAGGCGCGCGAACTCTTTGTAGGTGGCGGGCGCGTAGACGCCGAGCGCGCGGATGCGTTCGGCGATCAGGTCGTTGGCCGTCCACAGTTCGTTGTATTGCTCCTCGAACATCAGGTGGAGCGTCTGGAACATCGGCCCCGTCACGTTCCAGTGAAAGTTGTGCGTCTTTAAGTAGAGCGTGAAAGTATCGGCGAGCAGGCGCGACAGCCCTTCGGCGATCTCGCGCCTGTCCGGTTCCTCGATACCGATGTTGATCGGCATCGGTTGTGCTTCCGTATTAGTCTTCGTTGACATGAAAATTTCTCCCTCCGGCCACAGACGTTAGGGGAAATTTTTGTCGGTCATTTGTCGAATTCCTGCATTGTTTCCCCGCCGGAAGTAAGGCTCTGCGCGCGGCGTGCGGCGTCTGTCCCCGCGCGTCGCCCTCAAGGAGCGTCGCGCAGGCGGACGCGGTAGATGATGTGACGATTGATGCGCTCGCCCGCGTCGCGCTCGTACCAGCGTTCGAGGGGCGCGAAGTTGAAAGGTTGATCCGCTTGCGCGACGACGTAAGCGACCGTGGGCGAGGCCGCGCGGGCGCGGTCGAAAGAGGCGTGAAAGTCGGCGTAGTTCTGTTTCTCGCGGTCAACTTCGGCTTGCGTGATGGGGCGATAGTTGACGGTCAGGCGCGGGTTGGCGCGTTCCCATCCGAAGATGGCGAAATAGATGAAGCCCTGTTGCCGGTAGATGGTCTCGAAGTCTTCGGCGGCGACGCCCGAATAGTAGAGATACTTGAAAAAGCGTTCCTTGTTCTCTTCGACCGAGACGCCGGAGAAGACGAACATGTGCGGAGCCCAGACGGTCGAGAGCGGCGCGTAGGTGGCGAGGTTGTCGATGCGATAGACGCTCGGATTGAAGACGACCGCGTGCGGGTCTGCCTGCTCCGTGCGCGCGCGCTCCTTCAAGCGCAGAGCCACCTCCGCCCATTCGTCCTTCAACTGATTGCCCACCGAGCCGCGCCGTGTGATGACCAGAGTTTCGCCCGCGCCCCACACGAACGCGCAGAGCGCGACCGCCAACCACACGCGATGCGGAAGCAAAGTTCGAGCGGTCGCGACGCGCACTCTCTCCGTGGCTACCTCGTCGTGCGCGCGGTCTGTGCCCGCGACGTTTGCGCCTGCGCTTGCCGCGCGTGCTTCGCCCGCCGCCAGTAAGCGTTTTCTTCCTTGCCAGAGCAAGGTGGCGGCGAGCGCGGCCGCGAGGAGCGCGACGTAGTTGCCGATGTATTGCTCGTAGTGCATCGGTTGAAGTGAACGCCCCGTGATGAGCTGTTGATTGAAGACGACGAGGACGCACGCGGCGAGCGCGGCGTTGAAGAGAACTGAAGGGTCGCGCGCGACGAGCCAGCGGCGGCGGATGCCGAACAGGAGCGCGCCGACGACGAGCGCGGCGAGCGCCACCACGCCGCGCCACACGTCGGGCGCGCGCGAATAGGTGAGCGCCTGCACCGTGTCCATCGTCGGCGCGCGGCGCGAGAGCAGTATGAAATAGGGCACGAGCGAAAGGGCGGCGCAGAGCGAAAGGAGCGCGAAGGGCAGAACGGCGCGTCGCCAACCGGCGGGGCGCGCGGTGAGCCACAGGAGCGCGACGCAGGCGACGAGCGCGGCGGCGGTCGTCCAGTGATAAAAATAGGAATAGACCATCGACGCGAACAGAACGCTAGCGCCGAGCGCCGAGAGCAAGCGCGCGCGCGCGGCCACCTCGTTGAGCACGCGCCAGAGAAGCGCGCAGAAGAAAAAGAAGAAGACGAAGGGCACGCCCGGCACGTAGCGGCGCAGGAAGGGAAGAAAGACGTAGGCCGACTTCTGCCCGAACAAATTCAAGATCAAGCCCTGACCGGTGACGAGTATGCCGAGACAGAGGACGAAGGGGACGGCCGCCGCCGCCGCGCGTTCGTCGCGCGTCATCAGCGAGACGAGCCAAAAGATGGCGAGCGCGCTCCCTGCGGCCACGAGCGGCATGAGCAGGATGAACATCGTCGAAGTCGTCAGGCCGAAGGCGCGCGCCGGCACGGCGAGCAGGTACGCGGGCACGAACTGGATCGAGAAGAGCGATTCGGGCAAGCCCGAGTCGTCGCGGCCGGTGTAAGGGTCGTTCAGGCGCGGTCGGCCGTCGATGAGCGCGTTGACGTAAGCGGCGTAGGCCGGTTCGTCGCTGTAGAAGTGTGCGAACGAGCCTTGCCAGTCGTGCCCGCGTTTGTAGCAGAGATGCGCCTGCGGAAAGAGCGAGAGCACGACGAGCGTAAGCGCCGCCAGCAAGCCCCAACGCCAGCGCAAGGCGAGGGGCGTTTCGCGTTCGAGCAAATTGTTCATGGGCGGACAGCGAACAGATGTTTCCGGCGCAGACGACGCGAGAACGCCTGTTACTAAATTGAAGAACGTATGTTCCTAGGTTGAAGCACGTATGTTACTAACTGGAAGAACGCCTGATACTAAGTTTTCGCCTTCGCATCCGGCAAGCGCTCAACGGCGCAAGCGCACGCGATAGATCGTATAGGCTCCGAGGCGTTCGCCCGCGTCGCGCTCGTACCAGCGTTCGAGCGCGGAGAGGTCGTGCGCGCGTTCCGCCGAAGTGATGACGAAGGAGAGCGCGGGGCGCGTCGCGCGTTCACGCGTGAAGGCGGCGACGTAGGCGGCATAAGCATTCGCCTCGCGTTCAACCTCTGCGGGCGAGGGCGGCGCGAAGTCGTGCGACAGGCGCGGCAGCACGCGCTCCGCGCCGAAGAGCGCGTAGGCGACGAGCGGGTTCGCGTCCAAGTAGGCGCGGAAGTTTTCCGGCGCGACGCCCGTGTAATAGAGAAACTGGTGGAGGCGCTCTTTGTGTTCCTCGCCCGTCAGCCCCGCGAAGACGTGCATGTGCGGCGACCAGAGCACGCTCGCTTGGGGCGCGCCCACGGGCAGATTATCGGCCAACATGAAACTAGTGACGAACACGACGGGACGCGCGCGCATCGCATCACTCGTCGCATCACTTGTCGCATCGCTCGCATCGTCGCTCGCCGCATCGCTGACGCTTTCACCGGCGGCGCTTTCATCAACCATCCGCGCGAGACGCGCGGCCACGCGTGCCTGTTCATCGCGCGCGCGGTTGACGGGCGCGAAGCGGCGCGTCGTCGCGATCAACTCGAAGGCCGCCCAACCATAAGCCGCGAGCGCGACGCAGAAGAAAAGCAGCGCGCGGGCGCGAACGCGTCGCTTGAGAGAACGATTCGAGATTTCAAGATCGAGTTCGGATGCGGATGCTGAACGTTGTTCGGCGAGCGACATGGAACGTTGTTCGGTCGCCGACGTTGAACGTTGCGCGGGCGACGTTGAACCTTGTGTCTCCGGCGTCGTGTCGGGTGTCGCCTGTGTCCCATCCTGCATGGTGGTTGTTGACGAAGGGCGTTCGGTCGTCGTGTCGAGTGCATCTCGCCGCGCGCCGCCGAGGAGACCGACGGCGAGCGTGAGCGCGAGAAGCGAGAGGTAGTTCAAGACGTAGTCGGCGTAGTGGACGGGTTGCAGCGAGCGCCCCGTCAGGAGTTGTTGATTGAAGACGAAGAGGGGCGTGATGGCGAACGACAGGGCGAAGAGAAACGACGCGCCGCGCGCCGCCACACGCTTGCGCCACGCGCCCGCGCCGAGCACCGCGAGCGCGAGCCAGCCGACGAGTTCGGGCGCGCGAAAGAGGTCGGGCGCGTGCGTGAACTGCAACACCTGAACTCTGTCCATCGCGGGCGCGCGGCGCGCGACGACGAGCGCATAGGGCACGAGCGCGCCACAGCCGAGCGCCGAGACGGTCAAAAAGATTTTCGCGGCGCGCACACGGTCGTCTCTCTCGGGCGCGAAGGCGAACCACACGAGGGCGAGGCAGACGAGCCACGCGGCGGCGGTCGTCCAGAGATAAAAGTAGGAATAGACCAGCAGCGCGAACGCCGCGCCCGCCGCGACGGCGCAAATCACGAAGGCGCGCCGCGAACTGTGTGCGAGCGCGCGCCGGACGAGCGCGCAGAAGACGAAGAGGAAGGGGAAGGGCAGCGCGGGCACGTAGCGACGCAGGAACGAGAGATACGCGTGAGACGCGCGCAGTTTGAGGAGCGGCGCGAGACTCGCTTCGCCCGATGCGAGCGCGCCGAGGCAGAGGATGACGAGAGCGCCGCAGGCCGCGAGCCGTGCGTCGCCGTCGAGCAGGAGCGCGAGCAACCAAAAGACGGCGAGCGTCGCGCTGAAAGCGACGAGGGGACTAAGCGCGATGAAGATGGTGGAAGCGTCGAGGCCGAGCACGCGTGCGAAAAGCGCGAGCGCGTAAGCGGGCGCGAACTGGATCGAGAAGAGGGATTCGGGTTGTGGCGGCGCGTTGTGGTTCGCTCGATCAACTCCGGCGTAAGGGTCGGACAGGCGCGGGCGGCCTGCGATGAGCGCGGCGAGGTAAGCGGCGTAAGCCGTCTCGTCGCCGTCGAAGGAGGCGTATGCGCCCTGCCACTCCGCGCCGCGCGTGTACCACAAGTGCGCTTGCGGGAGCATCGAGAGCAACAACATGGCGACGGCCGCGAGCAGGCCGGGACGCCAGCTAAAGTTTCTCCGCATCAAGGTCTCGTTTGAAACGTTCGTCAAATCCTAAGTCGTCGAAAGGCCGTCGATTATAACCTCTCCGGGCGCGCGTGGGTTGATGTTGACAAGCGTTCTGGGGCAAGCGAAGATGCCGTCCAATCTCGAAGCGGTCAAGTTTCGGCTCACACGGAAACTCGGACGGCGCAAGTTTCAGAGCACCAAAGAAAACTAAACGGATGAAACCACGAAGTCACACGAAGTCACACGAACCTCTTCTTCGTGTGGTTTTGTGTGACGCGCGTGGTTTCATGCTTTATTAGTCGCTCTTAAGTTCAACGCAAAAGTCGGGAAGAAAGTGTAGACGCTTCAGGTCGCCGTTTTTTTATGATGTCCACGATTGTTTATGAAGACGACTTGAGGGCGCGTGCGGGAACGCGCCGCGCGGCTTGGTGCGCGTGCCTGTTGATGCTCGTCGCGCTCGTCGATTCGCAGGTCGTGGGCGCGATCACGCCGCAGATCGCGGCGGGGCTTGGCAGCACAAAGACGGGCGTGGCTTCAAGCGTGATGGTCTATGCGCTGGCGGCGGCGGCCGTGGCGCTCTTGCTCGGTCGCCGTAGAGGCGGGCGCGTCGATCCGGTGCGCTGGCTGCCGTGGGCGTCCGTGCTGTTCGTCGGGGCGAACGCGCTGGCGGCCTGTGCGCCGCACGTCGCGTTGTTCTGGGCGGCGCGTGCGACGGCCGGGTTGGCCGGTGGCCTCGTGAGCGCGCTCGTCATCGCGGCGCTCGCCGACGCTTCGAGCTACGCGCGACGCGGCAGGCAGATGAGCGGCGTGGCGGTCGTGTATTTTCTCGCGCCGGTGGTCGGCGTGCCCGTGGGCGCGTGGGCGGCGGGACGTTTCGGCTGGCGCGTGGTGTTCGCGGCGTCGGCGGTGCTGGTCGCCGCGGCGGGGCTGCTCGTGCGGCAGTTTCCTTTGGCGAAGGCGAACGAAGCGAAGGGCGAGTCTACGGCGGGCGAAGCGGCGAGCGAATCGATGGGCGACGCGCGAGGGCGAGAATTTGAAGGAGGTACACAGAGACGGGACGAAGGAGCGACGGGTCGCGCGTCGCTGTGGCGTCTGGCGATGCGTTCGCGTTCGACGCGGCGCGGCATCGTGAGCGCGTTCTTCGTCTCCGGCGGACTCGTGGGCCTGACGACTTATCTCGGCGCGTGGTTGGCCGACGCGTTTCGCGCGGGGGCGCGCGAGGTGGGGTTGACTTACGCGCTGGCCGGAGCGGGCGCGGTGGTGGGCGGCGCGCTCGGCGGCCTGCTCGCGGATCGTTACGGCAAACGCCGCGTCGCCGTGTGGAGCAGCGCCTTGATGATCTTCACGGTGCTCGTCTTGCCGACGTTCGCTTGGGGCGCGCGGCTCTGGGCAATCATCGCGGCGACGGCCTTTCTGGCGGCGCTGCGCGTCGCGCCGCTGCAAGCGCTCATCACCGAACTCGTCAAGGCGTCCGAGCGCGCCACTTACATCGCCCTGCGCAACGGCGCTTCCCAACTCGGCATCGCGCTCGCAGTCGCGGCGGGCGCGCGCCTCTACCCGCGCTACGGTCTGGCGGGCGTCGGCGCGCTGTGCGCCGCACTCACGCTCGGCGCAACTCTCAGCATGCGCAAACTCGCAGACCCGCACGACGACGCCGCCAAGACGCGCGCTGGAGGAGGAAGCGGCGACGAACGCGCGCGGCATGATGAAGAAATCGCGAAGCTAAATGAAGATGCCGCGAAGCAAGATGAAGATGCGGCGAGACGAGATGACGGGGCGGCACGACTCGTCGCAACGAACGACGCGGGTGCGTCGCTTGCTGTGGCAACAGAGAACCGTGCGCGTCGTCGTTTGAGCGGGCGGAGCATTGCGCGCAAGGCGGCTGCTGTCCTCTTGGCGCTCGTGTTGCTCGTCACCGTCGGACTGCCGTGGCTCTTGAGTTTCGCCATCACGAAGGCCGGGACGCGACCCGATGAACGCAGGCGCACGGACACGCCCGCCGCCTACGGCGCGACGTTCGAGCCGGTCTCGTTCACTTCCACGGACGGCAACACGCTCTCCGGTTGGTATCTGCCCGCGAGCGGTCAGGGAGCAGGGCGCGGCGTGACGTTCGTGCTGACGCACGGCCTGTTTCGCTCGCGCTACGAGATGCTCGAACGCGGCCTCGCCTTGTGGCGCGAAGGCTACAATGTTTTGCTCTACGACCTCAGGCGGCACGGCGCGAGCGCGGCGGAGTTTTCCACCATCGGCTACGACGAGCGACACGACGTGCGCGCCGCTTACGCGTTCGCGCGCGGGCGCGCGCCAGAGGACGGTGTGGTCTTGATGGGCGTCTCGATGGGCGCGGCGGCGACGCTTTTGGCGGCCTCCGAGATCGCGGACGACAAACTGCTCGCGGTCGTCGCCGAATCGAGTTTCCTCTCGTTCGAGGACACGGTGCGCCACCACGTCCGCCTGCTCGGCCTCCCGGCTTTTCCTTTCGCAACGCTCTTGATAAAGTTCACTTCTTGGCGTTTGAACTTCGCATCCCCTGACTACGACGTGCTCCGCGCGACCCGGAAAATCGTACGCCCCGTCCTCTTCATCGGCGGCGCGAAAGACACGCGGATGCCGAACTCGACGGTGCTCGAACCGCTCTACGCGGCGGCCGCGAGCACGCATAAACGCAAGTTCATCGTTGAGGACGCGACGCACGGACACGCTTATGACAAATCGCCGGAAAGTTACATCAAGGTCGTGACCGAGTTTGTCGAGTCGAGCAAAGGACGATAGCCGCGCGGCACGACCGCGAACGCGCGACGCGCGCTGAAACCGCGCGGGCGGCGACTGCGTATCAACCTCTATCCGAGCCGGAACCGCTCACACACTTTGACGAAAAGGAAGTACAAAAAAATGAACATGCTCAAAAACACGCGCACGCTCGCACGCATGACCGCACGCGCCTTCGTCGCCGGTCTGCTCTTTGGTGCGGTAGCGGTGGCGGCCGTCGCTCTCGTCGCAGGTCAAGCCGCTTTCGCGCAGGAAGCGATGGCCGGTCAGGAGAAGAAAGTCGATAAGCGAAAGTTGACGACGATTCAGACGGCGAGCCTCGACGTGGGCGAGACGAAAAGGGCGGTCGAAGTGCGTTATCTCGATCTGCCGTGGGGCAAGGCCACCTTCGGCTACATCGAAACGGGCGTTGATCCGCGCAACGGTCAATACTACGCCAAGCGCACCTGGCCGATAGCGCACCTGCGTCTCAACGCGCCCGCCGAGTGGCAGGGCAAGACGCTCGCCCCCGGCGACTACGCGCTCATCATCACGCCGAAAAATCCCGAGACGAAAGCGGGCATGAAACTCGCGCTCGCCTCTTTCAAACCCGCGACCGAAGGCGGCACGTTCCTCGTCCCCGGCAACGTCTTCGTCGAGACGCCGAAGGACGCTTCGGTCGTCGCCGAAAAAGAGATCGCCTTCGGCACGGGCGCGCCCGTCTCCGAGCAACTAATGATTCACACGGACAGGGAAGGCCAAGCCGTCTCGATCAAAATCCACTACGGCGACCGCACGCTGACCGAGCGACTCACGCTTCGCTAAGCGCCTCTCAGCGAAGCGTGTGCTTGGACGGCCGACAGGAGAATGCAAACATGAGTGAAAAGAATGAGACGGAGGCGACCACGGCAGCGAGCGGCGCTGTCGTCGCTTCAGCCGCGACCGCCGCGACGGGCGAGCGCGGCGCGAACACTGCATCGCCCGTCGCCGCCGCTGCCGAGTTGCACGACACGGCGGCCGATGCCGAAGGCGTCACGCTCGACAACGGCCGCCTGATCCCCGTCGCCGAGGACGAGGCGACGAACTCCTATTCCATGCTCGAACCGCGCATGAAGAAGGTCTACGGCGCTTACTACAAAGAGTTGTACTACACGCCGGAGCGTCGCATCCTCGACCCGAAGGTGCAGGAGTTGATCTCGATTGCCGCCTCGCTCGTGGCGAAGTGCGAGGGCTGCATCGACGGCCACATGAAAAAGGCGCTCGCGCTCGGCGCGACCAGAGAAGAGATCAGCGAGACGATCTCGATTGCCGCCGCCATCAACGCCGCCGCCATGATCGACCTCAGCGACCGCACGGCCGCGCGCCTCGGCCTCAATCATTTTCCGTCGAAGCCTCCGGCCAAGAAGGGCGACGGCGCGTGAGTGTGTGTGCGATGACTAAAGAGTTGAGAGCCATCAAGGGCGCAACGTTTCTACTCGCGGCGTGCGCCGTGTTGCTGTCGTCGTCGGCCGCGTGTCTCGCGCAGGAGGAGACGAAAGCACCGGCAAAGGGCGCGGCTAGCGGTTCAGCGCCCGCCGAGCGGCAGCGCACCGCCAACGCTTTCGCCGGGCGCATCGAGTATGCCGAGTTCCCATCCGAGAGCTTGGGACGAAGCGTGCGCTATGCCGTCTCGCTCCCGCCTTCTTACGACAAACAACCCGCGCGCCGCTACCCGCTCGTCATCTTCCTGCACGGCTTGAACAACGACGAGCGCGACTGGGAATCGCGCTGCATCGAGACGAAACTCGAAGCCCTGCGCGCCGCCTCGAAAGTGGGCGACTTCATCGTCGCCGTCCCTTACGGCGCGAACAGTTTTTATCTGAACGCGCGCGACGGCACGCGCTACGAAGACGCCATCGTCAAAGACTTCCTGCCCTTCATCGACAAGACTTATCGCACTCTGCCCGCGCCGCGCTCGCGTCTCATCGAAGGCATTTCGATGGGCGGCTACGGCGCGCTGCTCATCGCTTTCAAACACCCGGAATTGTTCGCGGGCGTCGCCGCGCACAGCGCCGCGCTCTTTGACGAACTGCCGCAGCCGCCGAAGTCCGCGGAAGATCGCGGCGGGCGCTATCGCTACGAACTGGCGACGAAACTCTTCGGCTCGCCGCCCGACCCGGCCTTCTTTCAGGCCAACAATCCGCTCCATCTGGCGCGCACGAACGCCTCGGCCATCAAGCGCCTGAAAATTTATTTCGACATCGGCGAGAGCGACCGCTACGGCTTCGAGCGCGGCAACGCGCAACTCTCCGCCGTGCTCAAGGCGGGCGGCGTCGCGCACGAATACACGCTCGCGCCCGGCGGCCACGGGTGGGCGTTTCTCGCAGACCGCAGCGAACCCGCTTTCACCTTCGTCTGGAACACCGTTCGCTGAACTGAACCAACGCGCAGGCGCAACGCGACAGGCGGCGAAAAAACATTCCGCATAAAACCAAGAGCGACTAACAAAACCATGAAACCACACGCCACACACGCGCACCACACGAAGCAGAGTTTAATGTGGCTTCATGTGAAGCGCGTGGTTTCCTATTTTTAGTTTCTGATGAAACGAACTTCAACCATCGTCTGCGCGCTCTTGCTTGGAGCAGCCTGTAGCCTCGTCGCCGCTTCGTCGGCACAGAAGGAGGAGGAACGACTCGGCTACACGCCCGCGCTCGTCTCGCTCGTCGAGGCCGAACGCGCCTTCTCGCGCGCGAGCGTGGAGCGCGGCGTGCGCGATGCCTTCCTCGCTTTCTTCGCGGACGACGGCATCAACTTTCAGCCGCACCCGACCAAGACCAGAGAGTCTTATCTGAAACGCCCCGCTCCGGCCGTGCGTCCGCCCGTCACGCTCTACTGGGAGCCGATCTTCGCGGATGTCTCGCGCGCGGGCGACCTCGGCTACACGACCGGCCCCTATCGTCTGAGCGACGGGAGCGCCGAACGTAAACCGACGCGCCACGGCTACTATTTTTCCATCTGGAAACGACAGACGGACGGCGCTTGGAAAGTGGCCGTCGATGTCGGCATCCAGACGCCCGCGCCCGACGAAGCCGAGCGCCGCCTCCGCTTTCAAGCTGCGCCGCAAAGTTCGCCCGTCAAGACAAAGGCGCGCGCGGACGGCTCGCTCGCCGCTGAGCGCGAGCGCCTGTTGCAAGCGGATCGAGAGTTCATCCGCGCGGCGGCCGCCGGGCGCGGCGCGGCGAAAGCCTTCGAGTCGCATCTGGCCGACACGGCGCGCCTGCACCGCGACGGCCTCTTCCCGCTCACCACGAGAGAAGCCATTCGCGCCTACCTCTCGCAAAAACAGATCGCGCTTTCGGGCGAGCCATTGAGCGCGGACGTGGCGCAATCGAACGACCTCGGCTACACCTACGGGCGTTACGAGCTGAGAGACGGGGGCGCGCAAGAAGGCGCGACGAGCGGGACGGCGACCACGGAAAAAGGTTATTATGTGCGCGTCTGGAAGCGCGACCGCAAAGGCGTCTGGAAGATCGTGCTCGACACGACGCATCCGCTCCCGCCCGCAGAGAAGTAGTGCTTGGCAATGAAGGTATCTAACAAAACATGAAACCACGAAACCACACGAAACGACACGAAACAGACGAACAAATTCTTTCGTGTTGCTTCGTGTAAATTTGTGGTTCCATTCTCTCGTCTCGGTTTGTCGTCTTAAACGGAAGTAAAAAAAATGAAGTACCAAAAGTCCCCTGCGTTGCTCCTCTTGCTGTTGTGTTCGTGTGCGCTCTTGCTGCTCGTCTCGCATCCGCCTGCGGGCGCAGCGCACGACGGCGATAAACACATCGGCGAGGGCGGGAACGGTCAGCCGGGCGGCCAAGCTCTGTCCGCGTTGGGCGCGACGCCGTGCACTAACGGCATGGCGGGCACGTTCCCTTGCCACAACGTCGACCTCGCTTCGTTCCTCCCGCTCGCCGAGATCGGCGGCGGCACGGGCAACGACGTGTGGGGTTGGACTGACCCGGACACGAACCGCGAGTATGCTTTGATGGGGCGCTCCAACGGCACGGCCTTCGTGGACATCACGGACGCGGAACATCCCGTCTACCTCGGCAACCTGCCGACGCACAGCGTCGATTCCGTGTGGCGCGCGATTAAAGTCTATGCCAACCACGCCTTCATCGTCAGCGAAGCGGCCAACCACGGCATGCAGGTCTTCGATCTCACGCGCCTGCGGGGCGTCGCCTCATCGCCCGTCACCTTCACCGAGACCGCGCACTACAACACTTTCAGCCGCGCGCACACCATCACGCTCAATGAAGAGACGGGCTACGCCTACGCCAACGGCGTGACCTCCTACACGGACGCGGCCGCCAACAAGTGCGCGCGCGGCCTGCACATGATCGACGTGCGCAACCCCGCGCACCCCACCTTCGCCGGTTGCTTCGACACGGACGGCTACACGCACGACTCGCAGTGCGTCACCTACCGAGGCCCCGATGCGGCCTATCGCAACCGGGAGATTTGTTTCAACTCAAACGAAGACACCGTCACCATCGTCGATGTCACGGACAAGAGCGCGCCGCGCCAACTGTCGCGCACCATCTATCCCGGCAGCGCCTACACGCATCAAGGCTGGTTGACCGACGATGCCACGCACTTTTTAGTTGACGACGAACTCGACGAGCAACACTTGCACACGAAGACGCGCACGCACATCTTCAACGTCTCAGACCTCGACGCGCCCACGGTCGTCGGCATCCACGAAGGCACGACCACGGCCATCGACCACAACCTCTACATCCTCGGCCGCTACGCTTATCAATCCAACTACCGGAGCGGCCTGCGCGTCACGGACATCAGCGGCGCGGCCACGGCCAACCTCCAAGAGATCGGCTATTTCGACGTGTATCCGGTTGATGATCTGCCAAACTTCAACGGCACTTGGAGCAACTACCCTTACTTCAAAAGCGGCGTCGTCGCCGTCAGCGGCATCGAGCAGGGCTTGTTCCTCCTGCGCCCGCGCACGAATTTCGTCTCGACGCCGCAACTGCTGACCGCATGGAACTCGACGCGCGCTGTCGCCGTCGATTCCGTCACGCGCACGCGCGAGCCTTTCGCGGTCAACTCGGAGCGGAACTTCAGCGCCGACGGCCGCACGCGCGTGATGTTGTTTGCCGCGAACCTTGAACTCGCGCCCGGCGAACCATTCACGGCCGTGACGGCGCAGGCCGAAGATGCCGCGCACAGAGTCTATCCTTTGCCCGTGGAGTTCGTCGGTAAGTTTCCCGGATTCGAACGCGTGACGCAGGTGGTGGTCGTCCTGCCCGCAGAGTTGGCGGGCGCGGGCGATGTCTCCGTCCAAATCAACTTGCGCGGCACGCCGAGCAACAAGGCGCTGATGAGAATTCAGTGAAGCGAATTGATCCGTCGATTGATCAGTTCATCGGTTCATCGATTCATTGAAAAATCGAACCCGTGAATCGACGGATCAACTTTGCTTCAAACCATCGGCATCAAACTCTCCTCGCGCGGCGCATCCGCGGCGTGCTCCGACTTGAGACACGCGGCCAGTCGCTTGATCCCCTCTTCAATTTTGTCCCCGCTCTGGCTGGCGAAGCAGAGACGCAACTCATGCGCCCCGGCCTCGTCCGAATAGAAAATCTCGCCGTTGGCGAAGACGACGCCCGCCTCGGTCGCTTGCCGCAAAAGTTGCCGCGCCTTCAATTTGTGCGACAGCCGACACCAGAAGTACAAGCCGCCTTTCGGTCGCGCGCAAGTGAGCAGGCGCGCGGGCACGTGGCGCGCGAGCGCGTCGCTCATCCGGTCGCGGCGGCGCGCGTGTTCGCGCCTCAGTCGCGCGAGGTGTTCGTCGTACAATCCGCTTTGCATCAACTCCGCGACGACCAACTGACTCAAGCCTTCCGTGAACAGATTCTCGCGCTGCTTGATGAGCGCGAGTTGGTCGACGACGTACTCGGAGGCGGCGAGCCAGCCGAGGCGCAGGCCGGGCGCGAGCACTTTGGAGAAGGTGCTGTGATGGATGACGATGTTGTGCTCGTCGAGTTCGTAGAGCGAGGGCGGCGGCGCGTTCGCGGCTTCCAGATAAGTTTCGCGATAAGGGTCATCTTCGACCACGGGGATGCGATAGCGCACGGCGAGCCGCAAGAGGTCGCGCCGCTCGCGCAAGTTGAAAACTCTGCCCGTCGGGTTTTGAAAGGTCGGATTCGTGTAGAGCAGTTTCGGTCGATAGCGCAGGAAGAGGTCTTCGAGTTCGTCGAGGTCTGCGCGCACCGTGTCCCAACCGACGAGTTTCGCCCCGGCCGCGCGAAACGTCTGGATCGCGCCGACGTAACCGGGACGGTCGAGCACGACCGTATCGCCCGCGTCGATCAGGCAGCGCGCGATGAGATCGAGCCCCTGCTGCGAGCCGGAGAGGACGAGCACGCGTTCGGCGCGCGTGCGCCCGCGTGCGGCGATGGCCCTGCGCAAAGGGAGTTGTCCTTCGGTCGGCCCCAAGCCCAAAACGGCGTCGCTCTGCTCTTTCAACACCTGCTCCAAGAGCCGCCGGTAATCCGCGAGCGGGAAACACTCGATGGCCGGGATGCCCGCGGCGAAAGAGATGAGGCGCGAGTTCATCGTGTCGAGGTGCAGGTTGCGAAGCGAGGGGTCTCCGGCGCTCTGCTGCGCGAAGGCCGAGACTTTGCCGCGCCACGCGAAGGGCGCGTCCGTCCGTTCGGGACGCGCGCAGACGAACGTGCCGCGCCCGACGTGGCTGCGCAAGAGTCCGCGCGCTTCGAGTTCGCGGTAGGCGTTCACGACGGTCGTGCGGCTGAGTTTGAGTTGCTCGGCGAGCGCGCGCTCTGAAGGCAGGCGCGTGCCCGCCGTCAACTCTTCGCGCTCGATGGCCGACTCCAGAGTCTCGACCAATTGGACGTAGAGCGAGCGCGCATCGCTTCGTTTGAATTTCAACTTGGCATAGTTCAAAGGCATAGTGGTATGACAGGCCAATCGTAAATTGGCTATTTATGATTTTCAAAACCGGGCATAAGATAGCACGAATGTTGGGAACAGCCGCGAAAATCGAAAAGGCCAATTTGCCGTACGCGAGATGCCAATTCGGTTTCCGGCGGGCAACGAACGCGATGGAGGAGTAAACAGCGATGGAGAGTTTTACGCCGACGAA
Organism: Pyrinomonadaceae bacterium; assembly: GCA_036387235.1. Taxonomy (GTDB): domain Bacteria; phylum Acidobacteriota; class Blastocatellia; order Pyrinomonadales; family Pyrinomonadaceae; genus JAIVJZ01. The sequence continues at coordinate 36,344 of DASVUD010000028.1, read as the reverse complement.
GCGAACGACGTTGAAGCGTCTGCCGAAGCGGGGCGAGTATGGGCGCGTGGAGGTCTATCGGATTTTGGACGAAGGCTTCGTCTGCCACGTCGGCTTCGTCGTCGAGGGGCAGCCGTTCGTCATCCCGACGGGCTACGGGCGCTGCGGGGACAGGCTCTACATTCACGGCGCGCAGGCGAGCCGGATGCTGCGCACTTTGCGCGACGGCGTGGACGTGTGCTTGACGGTGACGCTCGTGGATGGGATGGTGATGGCGCGTTCGGCTTTTCATCATTCGATGAACTACAGGTCGGTCGTGGTCTTCGGCCGCGCCATCGTCGTCGAAGACAAGGAAGAGAAATGGGAGGCGTTGCGCGCGTTGACGGAACACCTTGCGCCGGGTCGTTGGGCGGAGGTGCGTCGTCCGAACGAGGGCGAGATGCGCGCCACGCTCGTGCTCGCGCTGCCGCTCGCGGAAGCATCCGCAAAGGTGCGGACGGGGCCACCCGTGGACGACGAAGAGGATTACGAGTTGCCGGTGTGGGCGGGCGTCGTGCCGTTGCGGATGGTGGCCGGTGAACCCGTCGCGGACGCGCGACTGCGCGCAGGAGTAGAGCCGCCGCCGCACGTCGCAAACTACCTGCGAGGCGAGAAGAACGGATGAGAAAGCGTCGAGAGGCCTGGATGAGAAAGCCTTGAGAGCGCGTGTGCGTTTGAGAGTTTGGAGCGGCGAGCGGGGAAGGAGGCGCGAGGGATGAGCGGGGAATGGCGACGGGACGAATTTACGATCAGCACGGAGCGCGCGCGTCTGGACTTAGGGTTGATTCACGAGTTCTTGAGCCAGTCGTCTTACTGGGCGAAGGGACGACCGCGCGCGTTGGTGGAACGTTCCATCGAAAATTCGCTCGCGTTCGGCGTCTATGCGGGCGAACGGCAGGTGGGGTTCGGGCGCGTGATCACGGATTACGCGACGTTCGCCTGGATCGCGGACGTGTTCGTCGTCGCGGAGTTTCGCGGGCGCGGCTTAGGACAGTGGCTCTGCGAAGTGATGCTCGCGCATCCTGAGTTGCAGGGCTTTCGTCGCTGGGTGTTGGCGACGAAGGACGCGCACGAGCTTTACCGGCGCATGGGCTTTCAAGAGTTGCAGCGTCCCGAACGCTGGATGGAGCGACGCGACCCGAACACAATCGAGCGGCCGGACTACTGGGCGGTTGAAGCCCCCGGCGCAGACGAGACGCCGGACAAAAGTTAAGTTTCTCTCCGCGCTGTTTGTGTCTTTGTGCCTTCGTGGTGAACATTGATGTGAGAACACCGACCGCCAAGACACGAAGAGTTGAAGAGTGTAAGTTGGAGCGGGCAGGATAGGCGATGAGTAAACCCGTAGTTGTCTGGTTGGTGTTGAGTTTGATCTGGGGTTCGACGTGGCTCTTTATCAAACTCGGCCTAGAGGATTTGCCGCCCTTCACTTTCGCGGGCGTGCGTTTCGTCGTGGCCGCCCTCGTGCTCGGCTGCGTGATCGCGGTGCGGCGGATGCCTCTGCCGCGCGCGCGGCGCGACTGGCTGCTCATCGCTTTGACGGGCGTGTTGTCCTTCTCGGTCAACTACGGGTTGGTGTTTTGGGGCGAGCAACGCACGTCTTCGGGGCTGGCCGCCATCCTGCAAACGATCCTCCCGGCCTTCGGTCTCATCATCGCGCACTATTACTTGCCGGATGAACGCATCACGCTCTGGAAGGTGTGCGGCATCGTGCTGGGAATCGCGGGCGTCGGCGTGATCTTTTCGGATCAGGCGTCGGTGGGCGACGGCAGATCGGCGCTGGCGGGTAGCGCCGCTATCGTCGTGGGCGCGTTCTGCATGGCCTGCTCGAACGTGTTGGTGAAGGCGCGCGCGCGCCACATCGAACCGGCGGTGCTCGCGGCGGGCCAGATGATCTGCGGTTTGATTCCGTTGATGCTGGCGGGCGCGGCGCTCGAAGGCAGCCCCTTTGCGTTTCGCTGGACGCCGCTCGCCGTCCTGTCGCTGCTGTATCTGGCGCTCGTCGGTTCGGCCGTGGCGTTCCTGTTGTACTACTGGCTCGTGCGCAACATGGACGTAACGAAGACAATGCTGATCCCGCTGGTCACACCGCCCATCGCCGTCTTTATCGGCTGGCTCGTGCTCGGTGAAGGTTTGACTTGGCGCACGGCCGCCGGCGCGCTCGGCATCATGTCGGGCATTGCGCTCATCGTCGTGCGTAAGAAGAAAGAGTTGGAGGCGCAAGCGGTCGTCGCTGCTCCGGCAGTGACGGTTAAAGGGTGTGAGACGAATTGAAGCAAGTTGAGACGAGTTGAATTTCAGGGGGAGGCGAAGCGATGAACAGGGACGACGGGGAAGACTTTGGGGAAGGGATGCAGACGAAGGCCATCCACGTCTCGCGCCCGCACAACACGACGCACGCGGTCAGTTCGCCGATCTGGCAGACCTCTACTTTCTCGGCCGACTCGCCCGCACACTTCGCCGAGCTCGCCACCGACACGCGCCCCGCCGAGTTTTACACGCGCTACGGCAACCCGACGCACAAGCAGGCCGAGGCCGTCATCGCCGCGCTCGAAGGCGGCGAGGCGGCGCTCCTCGCTGCTTCCGGCATGGGCGCGATCTTCACCGCGTTGATGTGCAGCCTCAGCGCGGGCGATCACGTCGTCGTGCAGCGCAATCTCTACGCGGGCACGACCACGCTCGTCGAATCCTTGCTGCCGCAGTGGGGCATCCAGTACACGTTCGTCGGGCAGACAGACCCGGCCGAATTCGCCGAAGCCTTGCGCCCGAATACGAAACTGATCTACGTCGAGACGCCGACCAACCCGCTCATGCGCGTCACGAATCTCAGCGCCGTCGCCGCGCTCGGACGCGCCCGGCGGATCACGACGATGGTCGATAACACGTTCGCCACGCCCGTCAACCAGCGCCCGCTCGAACTCGGCATCGACGTGTGCGTCCACAGCGCGACGAAATACTTGGGCGGCCACAGCGACATCACGGCGGGCGTCGTCGTCGGGCGACGCGAATTCATTGAGCGCGCCTGGAAGTTTGGGCTGGTCGTGGGCGCGGTGCTGAGTCCGTTCGACGCGTGGTTGCTGTTGCGCGGTTTGCGCACGCTCAGCCTGCGCGTCGAGCGGCACAACCAAAACGCGCTCGCCGTCGCGCGCTTTCTCGAAACTCACCCGCGCGTCGAGCGCGTCCACTATCCCGGTCTCGCATCGCACCCGCAGCATGCTTTGGCGCGCGCGCAGATGAGCGGTTACACGGGGATGCTCGCGCTCGAAGTGCGCGGCGGGTTTCGCATGGCGGAAAAGTTTATCGGTGCGCTCAAGTTGCCGCTGAACGCGGGAAGCCTCGGCGGCTTTGAGTCGCTCGTCGTGCACCCGGCCGCGATGTGGGGATTGCAACTGACCGCCGCGCAGCGCGCCGAGATGAACATCGGCGACAATCTGGTGCGCGTCTCCGTCGGGCTGGAGGACGAACGCGACCTGCTCGCGGATTTCGCGCAGGCGCTCGACAGTCTCACGGATGAGTGAGTTGAAATTGGCACGACAGTCCGAAGATGGGAGAGATGGGAGAGCGGCTTTGAGAAAATTACGTTATCACCTCGTCGATGTCTTCACCGACCGGCAGTTCGGCGGAAATCCGCTGGCGGTCTTTACGAACGGGCGCGGCATCCCTGCGGAGCGAATGCAGGCGATTGCCAAAGAGTTGAACTTGTCGGAGACGACGTTCGTGTTGCCGCCCGAAGACAATGCGAACGACTATCGCGTGCGCATCTTCACGCCGGGGCAAGAACTGCCGATGGCCGGACACCCGACCGTGGGCACGACCTACGTGCTCGCGCGCGAACACTTGATCGAGCGCGGCGGGGAAGGCGCGGAGACGACGATCAAACTCGAAGAGGGCGTCGGCACGATCCCCGTCCGCATCGAATGGCGCGGCGGGGGCGAGGCGCGCTTCATCGAGATGCAGCAGCCGCGGCCGACTTTCGGCGCGCGCGTGGAAGACATGGCGGCGGTGGCCGAGATGTTGTCAATCGACGGGGACGAGATCGACGCGGCGTTGCCGCTCGAAGTCGTCTCGTGCGGCGTGCCGTTTCTCTACGTCCCCGTGCGAAGTTTGCGCGCGGTGCGGAGCATCAAGTTTCGCACGGACGTGTGGGAGAGCAAGTTGAAGGCCGTCGTGCCGCCGGAAGTGTTCGTCTTCACGCGCGAAGTCGAGTTTCCGGGTTCGACCGTGCACAGCCGCATGTTCGCGCCCGGCATGGGAATTTATGAAGACCCGGCGACGGGCGGCGCGAGCGGCCCGCTCGGTTGTTATCTCGTCAAGCACGGCGTCGTCCCGTGCGACGAGGGCGAAGCGGCCATCTTGAGCGAGCAGGGGATCGAGATGGGGCGGCCGAGTTTCATCCACGTCAGGATCGCGCGCGAGGGCGAGGAGATCACAGGGGTGAGAGTCGGCGGCGAGTGCCGCTTCATGGGCGAGGGTTATCTTGAGGTTGAAGATTAAGAACACAGAAAACTAAAACGTTGAAAGCACGAAAGGACACGAAGTCACACAAAACTCTTCTTCGTGTGGGTTCGTGTTATTTCGTGGTTTCATGGTTTTGTTAGTCGCTCTTAGTGCCGGGAAGTGTTTGAAGTTTCTCGCCGGAGTCGAAGCTGATGGGCAAAGTACGCGTCGCTGTAATCCCCGAGCCTCGCGCTTGCGTCGAGGTGCGCGAGGTGACGGAGCCGGAGTTGGAACCAGACTCCGCGCTGCTCTCGGTGGAACTGTCCGAGGTGTGCGGCACGGACGCCCACTTGCAGCAAGGGCGACTCGCGGGCGTGCCTTACCCGCTCGTGCCCGGCCACGTCTCGGTCGGGCGTCTGGAGAAGATTCGCGGGCGTTTGTCGGATGTGTACGGCCGACCCTTCGCCGAAGGCGACCGCATCACGTTTCTCGACGTGCATCGCACCTGCCACGCCTGTTGGTATTGTCTCGTCGCCAAGTCCACGACGCGTTGCCCCGCGCGCAAAGTTTACGGCATCACTTACGGGTTGGCGGATAATCTTGCGGGCGGTTGGGCGGAGAAGATTTATCTCAAGCCGGGGACGCGCTGCATTCGTCTGGACGAAGCGGACGCGGAGACTTTCATGGCGGGCGGCTGCGCTTTGCCGACCGCGCTGCACGCCGTGGAACGCGCCGGGGTTGAGATCGGCGACACGGTGCTCGTCCTCGGCAGCGGCCCCGTCGGCCTCTCCTCGGTGATCTTCGCCGGGATGCGCGGCGCGCTGCGCGTCCTCTGCATCGGCGCGCCGCACGCGCGGCTTGAGACGGCGCGCGCCGTCGGCGCACATGCCACGCTCGACATCGAGACGCACGACGATGCGCAACGCCTCGCTTGGCTGCTGGAACAGACGGGCGGGCGCGGTGCCGACGTGACCATCGAAGCGACGGGCGCGCCCTCGGCCGTCACGCAGGCGATGCGCTACACGCGCGACGCGGGGCGTGTCGTGATCGTCGGGCAATACACGGATCACGGCGAAGTCTCTTTCAACCCGCATCTCGACCTCAACCGCAAACACTTGGACGTGCGCGGCTGTTGGGGTTCGGATTTCTCGCACTTCCATCGCGGCGCGCAACTGATGTCGGACGCGGCGCGCTCGCACCCGTGGTCGCTCATCAAACTCGAACGCTACGGCCTCGCGCGCGCGAACGACGCGCTCGCGGACGTGGCGGCGGGGCGCGTCGTCAAAGCCCTGATCGACCCGCACCTTTAGAGCGACTGACGAAGAACGGAACCACACGCGCGACACAAATCGACACGAAGAAGAATGTTCATTCTGTTTCGTGTCGTTTCATGTGAAGCGCGTGGTTTCATGTTCTCAGTTAGACGCACACCCTCGCGCTACGAACCGCTCATGAAAAAACTACCGCGCATCCTGCTCCTCGTCGCGCTCGCCGGAACGGCCGCCTTCGCCGTCTTCTGGTATTCGCGTCCGGCCGATCTGAATTTCGAGGAGTTTCGCGCCGTCGTCCCGCATGCCGCCGCGAGTCGCTTCGCGGACATAGAAGGCGTCGGGCGCGTCCACTATCAAGAGAAAGGGCAGGGGCGCGCGCTGCTCTTGATTCACGGCAACAACTCTTCCGCTTATTCTTGGGCGGCGGTGTTCGACGAACTGGCGAAGGAGTTTCGCGTCGTCGCGCTCGATCTGAAAGGCTTCGGATTTACCGCGAAGCCCGACGGCGATTACCGCGTGGAGACGCAGGCCGCGCTCGTCGTGCGTCTGATGGACAGACTGGGCATCGAACGCGCGACTTTGTGCGGCAGTTCGATGGGCGGCGCGGTCGCGCTCTCGGCCGCGATAGATTACCCGCTGCGCGTCGAGGCGCTCATCCTCGCCGACTCGTCGGCTTTTAACGCGGGGCGCGGAGGCTCGCTTGCGCCCGCCTACGTGCGCTGGCCGTACGTGGGCGGCGCGGTCACCGCGCTCGCGCTCACTTCCGACTCGCTCGTGCGCGAAGGCTTGCGCAAAAGTTTCTACGACCAGACGAAGGTGACGGACGAGCGCGTCGCGGCTTATTACCGCCCCTTACGCACGCGCGACGGCCAGCGCGCCGCGCGGCTCGTGCGCGACCAGCGCGACTACACGCGGATCGAACAGGGCTTGGGCAACATCCGCCAACCGGCGCTGCTCATCTGGGGCGCGGAAGACCGCCTGAATTTGTTGGAGGATGGCCGACGCCTGCACGCCGGGCTTAAGGGATCGCAACTCGTCGTCTACGAACATTGCGGCCACCTGCCGCAAGAAGAGATGCCCGAACGGTTCATGCGCGACGTGTCGGAGTTTATGAAGCGAGTCGTGGCCGAGCGTCAGCAGTAAAACTCTTCACCACCAAGACACGAAGACACGAAGACGCGAAGATCAATTCCGCGTCTTCGTGTCTTCGTGTCTTGGTGGTGAAAAAATTGGCGACCAAGTTAACCTTTAAGATAACCGCGCGCGGCGAGCAGTTCGGCGTTGAGGATGGCCGCGCCCGCCGCGCCGCGCACGGTGTTGTGGCTGAGGGCGACGAAACGATAGTCGAGCACCGCATCGCGCCGGATGCGTCCCACCGTGACGCTCATGCCGCGTCCCGCGTCGCGGTCGAGACGCGGCTGCGGCCGATCAGGTTCTTCGCGCACGATCACGGGCTGCGCGGGCGCGGAGTGGAGTCCGAGTTCCTGCGGCAGCGCGTTGAAGGAGCGCAGCGCCTCCGTGAACTCTTCCAACTCGACCGCGCGCGCCAGCTTGACGCGCAACGCGCCGAAGTGGCCGTCCGAAACGTTGACGCGATGACACTGCGCGCTGACACGCATCGCGGCGTGTTCCACTCTTCCGTCCCCCATCCTTCCCAGAATCTTCAAAGTCTCGCTCTCGATCTTTTCTTCTTCGCCGCCGATGTAAGGCAAGAGATTGTCAACTACATCCAACGACGCGACGCCGGGATAGCCCGCGCCAGAGAGCGCCTGCATCGTCGTCGCCACGCACGCCTCGACGCCGAAGCGCGCATGCAGCGGCGCGAGCGCGAGCGCGAGCATGATGGTCGAACAGTTCGGGTTGGTCACGATGTAGCCACCGCGTTCGTAGCCGCGCGTCTGTCTCTGAGTTTCCAGCAGCGCCAGGTGCTCGTGGTTGATCTCCGGAATCAGGAGCGGCACGTCTTCGTCCATGCGAAAGGCCGACGAGTTGCTGATGACCGGATAGCCCGCGCGCGCAAAACCGTCTTCCGTCTCGCGCGCCATCTCGCCGGGGAGACTGGAAAAGATGAGGTCGCAATCGAGCGGCGGGCGCGGCGCGGACACCGGAAGCGCACGCACGCGCGCGGGCATCTCGCACGGCAGACGCCACGCGCACGCCTCGCCGTAAATTTTCCCCTGCGAACGATCCGAAGCCGCCAGCGCCGTCACCTCAAACTGCGGATGCCCCTCCAACAGCTCGACGAAACGCTGTCCCACCGTCCCCGTCGCGCCCAGTATGCCGACGCGAAATTTTTTACTCATCACAACTCCTGAAAGCAGAGGTGAGAGGTCAGAGGTGAGAGGTTAGTAGAAGACAGTTTTGACTGATCTCTAACCTTCCGACCTCTAACTTTCAACCTCTGTTCTAAACTGTTTTCGCTGACCTCTCACCTCTGACCTCTCACCTCTATTCTAACGCTGTCTTGATTCGTTTGACGCCTTCGATGAGGGTGGGCGTGTCGGCGCAGAAGGAGAGGCGGAGGTAGCCTGCGCCCTGTGTGCCGAAGGCGGAACCGGGGACGGTGATGACGCCGTGCGCGAGCAGGCGTTCGGCCACCTCCAAGGACGCGCCGTGCGCGCTCACGTCAAGCATGAGATAGAACGCGCCTTCGGGGGCGACCGCCGGCAAGTCGAGTTCGGCGGCGATGAGCGAGAGAAGATGATCGCGGCGGGCGCGGAAGACGGCGCGCGCTTCGGCGCGTGCGGCTTCGGCCTCGTCCGTCCAAGCGGCGAGCGCGGCCTTTTGCGAGACGGTCGAGGCGCAGGTCGTGACGTAACCGTGCAGGACGAGCGCGCTCCGGATGACCTCCGGAGCGCCGCACATCCAGCCGGTGCGCCAGCCCGTCATGCTCATCGATTTGGAAAGGCCGCCGATAACGATTGATCGCGCCGCGTGTTCTTCGGAGATGGAAGCCGGGCGTTCGTCTGTGAAATAAATCTCGCGGTAAATCTCGTCGCTGATGATGTAGGCGTTCGTCTCGCGGAGCGCGTCGGCCATCGCACGCAGCTCCGCGCGCGTGAAGACGCGCCCCGTGGGATTCGACGGACTGATGAGGACGACGGCCTTCGTGCGCGGGGTGAGACGGCGTTGAAAGTCTTCCGCGTCGAAGGCGAAGCGGTCGCGCGCGGGCAGGCTGTAAAAGACGGGACGACCGCCGCACATGCGCACGATGGTCGGGTAGGCGACGAAGCCGGGGTCGGGCAAGAGCACCTCGTCGCCCTCGTCCACGAGCGTCATCAATGTGAGATAGAGAGCTTCCTGCGAACCGGCCGTGATGATCACGTCGTCGGGCGAAGCATTGAGTTGCGGGTAGTCGGCGGCGACGAGCGCGCGCAGGCTGGGCAGACCGGCGTGCGTGGTGTAGCCGTTCTGCTCCTCTTGGACGACGCGCACGGCGGCGCGGCGGATCACTTCGGGCGTCGGCAGGTCGGGTTCGCCGAGACCCAGATTGATGCTGCCCGGACGCGCGCGGTCGAAGAGTTGACGAATCATACTCTTCTCGATACCGCGCAAGCGCGCCGCCGGTTGAAAGTCGCGCGCTTTGTCGCTAACGCTTTCAGAGTTCAACGCAGGAAGTCCTCCAACTGCACGGCGCGGTCTGTCTTCTCGTCGCGGTATTTGACGATGACGGGCGCGTAGAGCGACAGCCCCCACGCGCGCCCGCGCTCGCCCGTGACGGCGCGTGAGCCGGGGACGACCACTGCGCCCGCCGGGATTTCGAGCGGCGCGTCGTCCGCCGTGCGTCGATAGATTTGTTCGCGGACGAGATCGTAGACGGGCGTCGAGCCTGTCAGGATCGTGCCCGCGGCGAGCACGGCGCGTTCGCGCACGACCGTGCCTTCGTAGATGCCGCAGCCGCCGCCGACCAGTACGTCGTCTTCGATACAGACGGGCGCTGCGCCCACGGGTTCGAGCACGCCGCCCACCTGCGCCGCCGCCGATAGGTGCACGCGTTTGCCCACCTGCGCGCACGAGCCGACGAGCGCGTGACTGTCGATCATCGTGCCCTCATCGACGTATGCGCCGACGTTGACGTACATCGGCGGCATGCAGACCACGCCCGGCGCGAGGTATGCGCCGTCACGCACGCTCGATCCGCCGGGCACTAAACGCACGGAGTCTCCGGTCGAGAACTTGCGGATCGGATAAGTGTCTTTGTCGAAGAACTGAAGCGAGCCACCGGGCGGCGACATCTCGGCGAGCGCGCCCATGCGGAAGCCCGCGAGGATACCGCGCTTGACCCACGCGTTGACGCGCCACGCGCCGTCAACGTCGCGTTCGGCCGCGCGCGCTTCTCCGCGATTGAGCGCTTGCTTGAACTCGGCGAACAACGCGAAGTCCGCCTCCGTGTAATTGCCCGGCGCTTTCGCCGCCAGCGCCTCGATGCGTTCCTGCAAATTTGACATCAAAGTCCCTTAATGAAAAACGATGAAGTAAAAGTGGTGAATGGTAAATGGTAGAAGACTGTTTTTTCACCATTCACCATTTACCATTCACTATTTACCGGTCTCCCGTTCATCGTTTCGTCAGTAGTCCGAGTTCCGTCAACACTTCGCGCACGCGCGCGCGGCTCTTGTCTTGAATGGGGACGAGCGGGAGCCGGAAATTTTCTTCGAGCAAATTCAACATCTTCATTGCCGCCTTGACCGGCCCCGGACTCGACTCGATGAAGTTGACTTCCATCAAAGGCAGCAGGCGGAAGTGGAGCGCGCGCGCCTCGTCCCACTCGCCGGCGAGCGCCAGTTCGCACAGGCGCGCCATCAAATCCGGCGTCTCATTCGAGGCCACGGAGATGAGGCCGTCCGCGCCGAGCGCGAGCATGGGCAGCGTCAAGGCGTCGTCGCCGGAGAGGACGCGAAAGTTCGCGGGACGCTCGCGCAAGATCGCCATGATCTGCGACAGGTCGCCGGAGGCTTCTTTGACGGCGACGATGTTTTCCACTTCGCGCGCGAGCCGGAGCGCGGTCGCCGCCGCGATGTTTGAAGAGGTGCGACCCGGCACGTTGTAGATGACGACGGGCAACCTCGCGACCGACTCGGCCACCGCGCGGAAGTGCGCGTACAAGCCTTCCTGCGTCGGCTTGTTGTAGAAGGGCGCGACGACGAGCACGGCATCCGCGCCCGCCGCGCGCGCCGCGCGCGCGTATTCGATAGCGGCCGAGGTCGAATTGCTGCCCGTGCCCGCGATGACGCGCGCACCCCTCGCGCGCGCCGCTTCAATCGTCAGACGAATCACGAGACGGTCTTCCTCTTCCGTCATCGTCGCGCTCTCACCCGTCGTCCCGCACGGCACGAGCAGACGGACGCCGCCCTCGATCTGTCTATCGACGAGCGCCGTCAGACGCTCCTCGTCAACCGACCCGTCCGCCCCGAACGGCGTCACCAACGCCGTCGCGCACCCGCGCAGCCATTCGACTTGTAACGTCATCCTTCAACCTCAACTTTCGTAAATCGTAAATCGTCAATCGTGAATAGAAGAAAGCAGTTTTAAATCTATTCACGATTTACGATTCACGATTCACGTCTTTTATTATTTCATCCATTGCCTCGGAAAATTCGTAGACGCCGCGTCTGTCCTTGAGCCAGCGGGCGGCGAGAAGCGCGCCGGAGGCGAAGCCCTCGCGGGTGCGCGCCGTGTGCGTCAGGGTAATCTGGTCGGCGGCCGAGTCGAAGCCGACGCGGTGCGTGCCGGGAATGTGCCCGGCGCGCGTCGAGACGACGGGGATGTCGCGCGCGATCTGCGCGGCCAGCAGGTCGCGCAGTTTGATGGCCGTCCCCGAAGGCGCGTCGCGTTTGCGCGCGTGGTGCGCTTCTTCGATGAAGGGTGCGTAATCGGTGGCGGCGAACAGTTCGGCCGCGCGCGCGACGATGCGGTAGAAGAGATTGACGCCGATGGAGAAGTTTGCGCCGAACAGAAGCGCGCCCGCCGCGTGTGCTTCGACGATGCGGCGCGCTTCCGCTTCATGTGCGTTCCAGCCGGTCGTGCCTTCGACAAGCGGGACGCCCGCGCGCGCTGCCGCTTCGACGTTTTTGAGCACCGCGCCGGAGACGGAAAAATCTATGGCCGCATCGTGGCCGCCGAGCAGTTCGGCCAGTTCGACGGCGCTGCGCCCGGCGTCCTCGGAAGTCAGGATGCGCCCGATTTCGTGGCCTTCCGCTTCGGCCAGCGCGCGGACGAGCTTGCCCATCGCGCCATTGCCGATGATGGCGAGTTTCACTTGAAACCGACTCCTTCCGTCGTCGTCATCCCGTTCGCCGTGGCGGCTCTGTCGCCGTCCGGCGCGTCGTGTGTTTGGTGTGCCGCTTCGGGCGCAACATCAACTACGCTCCGCGTGTCGTTCGTCTCGCCGGTTCGCGCGTCGTCGCTTGAGAGAAGCGAGGCGGCGAGGCGCGCGTAGAGTTCAACTGCCTCGGAGAGTTCGTCTTTGCGGATGCGCTCATGGTCGGTGTGCGCGTGGAGAATCGAGCCGGGGCCGAGCAGGAGGGGCGTGCCCCAGTTCGGCAGATAAGGAATGTCGGTGGTGAAACGCACGACTTCGCTCGCGAAGCCTGCGGGCGCGTAAAGGCGCACCGGTTCGGCGACGGACAAATATTCGATTTCGGCGCGGCCGCGGACGGCGCGTTCGAGTTCCGCTTTGATGCGAGTGGATTCCGTGACGAGACGGATTTGCAGTTGCGCCTCGGCTTCGGCCGGGATGATGTTGGGGCGCGTGCCGCCTGTGATAGTGCCGATGTTGCAGGTGGTCTGGCCGAAGAAGTCGTCGGCCGGCCAATTGGTTTGACGTATGTCGGCGAGCACGTCGAGCAAGCGTTCGACGGCCGAGTCGCCGTGTTCGGGATAAGCCGAATGAGCGGCGCGCCCCGTGGTCGTCAAGCGCAGGCGCAGGGAGCCTTTTGAGCCGGCGGCGAGTTTGTTGTCGGTCGGCTCGCCGTTGATGAGATAGGCGCAACCCTCGGCGAGCGGGTGCGAGTTGGCGGCACGCGCGCCGAGGCTGCCGAGTTCTTCATCGACCGTAAAGAGCAGGCCGATGTCACGCGTGCCCTCGGCGCGCAAGCGTTCGGCGGCGAAGATTTGCGCGGCGATGATGCCTTTGGCGTCGCACGCGCCGCGCCCGTAGATGTGCGCGTCGTCTTCGTCGGAAGGAACGACAGGCGGCACTGTATCGATGTGCGTGGAGAAGAAGAGGCGCGGCCGAGGCGTTGCGGTGGCGATGACGTTCGGGCGGCCGGGGGCGACTTCTTGAAGCTCGACCCGGTAGTCCAGACTTTCGAGATACGAGGCAAGGAAGCGCGCGGCCTCCAGTTCGTCGCCGCTCGGCGAGGGGATGTCTATCAGACGGCGCGTGAGTGCGAAGAGGTTCAACCGGAGACGCCCTCCTTCTTGCGTTGAAAGAGCGGCGCCAGTTCCTGCGTGTCGCACTCGAACAGAGAGGCGTGCAGCCGCCTGACGGTCTCTTCCACATCCCCCTCAGCCACGACGAAGGTGAGGTTGACGTTCGACGCGCCCTGCGAGATGAGCAGGATGTTGATGTCGCAGAGTGTGCTGAACACGCGCGCGGCGACGCCGGACGTGTAGCGCAAGTCTTGCCCGACGATGCAGACGACGGCCAGCCCGGATTCGACCTTGACGGCCGCGATGGGTTTCAAGTCGCGGATGATCTCTTCGACGCGGCTCGCGTCTTCGAGCGAGAGCGAGACGGAGACTTCCGAAGTGGTGACGATGTCGATGATCGTGCGATGGCGCTCGAAGACCGCAAAGAGCGCGCGCAGGAAACCGTACGCGCCGAGCATGCGCGCGGAGGTGATGTGCAAGACCGTGACGCCTTTTTTGTGCGCGATGGCTTTGACCGTGCGCGGCGACATCTCCGCGTCGAAATAGACGCCCGTGCCCGCCTGTTCCGGTTCGCGCGAGTTGCAGATACGGACGGGGACGCCGCGCACGATGGCCGGAAGGATCGTCTTCGGGTGAAGCACCTTCGCGCCGAAGTAGGCGAGTTCGGCCGCTTCGGCAAAGGAGAGGCTGGGGATGGTGCGGGCGTTCGAGACGACGCGCGGGTCTGCGGTCAAGACGCCGTTCACGTCAGTCCAAATTTGAATCTCGCGCGCGCCGAGGCTAGCGCCGACCAGCCCGGCCGTGTAATCGGAGCCGCCGCGCCCGAGCGTGGTCGTGCGGCCGTCCGGGGTCGCGCCGATGTAGCCGCCGAGAACGGGGATGCGCCCATCGGCCAGAAGCGGCGAGAGTTCGGCGCGCGTGCGTTCGTAGGTCTCATCATTGGCGGGCGTGGCCGCGCCGTGCGCGTCGTCCGTGATGATGCAGCGGCGCGCGTCCACGTAAGCGGAGGGCAACATGCGCTCGGCGAGTACGGCCGCGAGCAACTTGGCCGAGAGACATTCGCCGTAAGCGACGATTGAATCTTGTAAGGCCGCACGCGGCTCGGTGTTCGCGGTGACGCGCGCGAGCAGCGCGTCGAGTTCGCGCCGCGCGAGTTCGAGTTCCAAAAACAGCTCGTCGCGCCCGCCCGCGGGCAGCAGGCGCGCGACCTGCGTGTGCCGCTCGAAGTGCGGTTCGAGCGAACGAAGCGCGGCGTCGGCGTCGCCGGTCGTCGCGGCCAGCTCGACCGATTCGAGCAGCGCGTCGGTCACGCGGCTCATCGCGGAGACGACCACGACCGGGCGTTCGGCGCGACGCTCCGAGATGATGCGCGCCACACGCGAGTACGCACGCGCGTCCTCGACGGACGTGCCGCCGAATTTCATTACCGTTGGTTGCTCAGCCACCACTTCTCACACACACGGCGCGCGGCTTCCGAAGACGAGCGCGGGCGGACGATTCAAAATGTTCTATCGGTTTGACGGGGGCGAGGCATTATAAGGCATGAGACGCTTTGTCTGATACGCGCGCGCGCACAAATCGTCAACGCTCGCGCCATAAACTTTCCCACGGCAATCCGCGTGTGAGTCGCAAGCCGCCCGCACCGTGAAGATGGCGGGCGGTGTCGTCGCCGTCGTTGCCGGTAAAAAAGAGATCAGGTAGCCGGAGAGTGGCTACCTGATCTTTGAGTTAACGCGTTTTGAGTTGTCGGCGCAACTAGAAATTTGGCTGGGAGGCAGGGACTCGAACCCCGAAAGCCTGATCCAGAGTCAGGTGTGATACCATTTCACCACCTCCCAAAGTGCAGTGATGAATGAAATTAACGTGCGGGCGCGGAGGTTGTCAACCGCGCGGTTTAGAAGAATTCCTTCTTGGCCACTTTGCCGATATCTTTAGCCACCCCGTTAGTCGCCCCCTTCGAATCGCCGCCGAAAAGTCCGATAAAGACCTTTCCGTCCACGTCGTCTTCAAATAAAACTTCTCCGGTCGAGGCATCCGCAAATTTGACGTGCACGATCATCTTGGTCGCACCCGCGCCGAAGCCGACGAGGTAACGCTTGGCGCGGCTGCCCTTTTTGAATTTCGTGATCGTGCCGGTCAGACGCAGCGTCGAGGCGGCCGGGTCGGCGGCGACCGGAGCGGTCTCGCCGGCGCGAATGACCTGCTTGAATTTCTTGGTGTCCCTTAACTGGTTGGCAACGTCCTTCGCCAGTTCGTCGAGGTATTCGGGCGGCACTTCGTTGCCCGCCGCCACGTCGAAACGCGTGACCTCTATGTTCTGGTACTTGTTCTTATAATTCTTTTCCGGTTTGGTCTGGGCGGTTGTGGCCACAGACACGCTTGCGACGAGACAAAGTAAAAGCGCGAATCTTATTCTGGACATGAGAATTTCTCCGTTAAGACGGCGGCACGAGCCGGCGGTGTTGGCTGGTTGAGGGGTTGAATCAGGAAGGCGAGTCCCGTCGCTTGAGGTGCGACGGGACTCGCCGGAAAGCGATTTGTAGTTAGACGACCGCTTCTTCCTTTTCTTCGACAAGATACGGCGTGACCTTGACGGGCGGCGCGTCCGCGTCTTCGGCGAGGATGGCCTGCACGATGGGGAGCGAGAGCGAATGCTTGCGTGGGATACCGGGCACTTCCTTGCCCGCCGCGTAGACAGGATGGCGACCGTGCTCTTTGTACCACTCGGCGAGTCCCGCCGTCTTGTGCATGTTCTCGATGATCTGCCGCCAGCCGACGCCCGTGTTGTAAGCGCAGAAGGAGATTTCGCCTTCCTGCGTGCCGTAAGGGATGACGCACATTTCGGTGCGGCGGAAGTCGTAGTTGAAGAGGTCTTGGAACCACATGCCCTCGACGCAGAGCACGCGCCAAGCATCGTTCGGGTCTTCCGAAGATGCTTGCGTCTTCATGCGGTCGTTGCGATCCGAGTTCGAGTTGGTCGAACTGGGCTTGAAGAGGTTGATGATCTGCGAGATGGGGAAACCCTCGGGCGCGCGCCGGGCGTCGTAGTTGCGCATGATGGTCATGGCAAGCTGCGCCATCGAGAGTTTCGCGCCGCGCGCCGTGTCCGTGATGACGGCCACGTCGCGCATGAACTGCTCGTAGTTGAAGAACTTGAAGAGCGGCGTCCACGCGCCCGTGTGTCGATTGACGACCATCAAAGTGAAGACGCCGCAGTTCGGATGACAGTTGCAACTAGACCAGCCCCACGGGGCGTCCGCGCCTTGCAGCATGTCCATCACGGAAGTGAAGGCCGAATAGGATGAGAGCGGAAACCAATCGCGCAGGGCTTTCAAGTCGCCGCCGAGTTGCTTTTCCAGATCGGTCGCCATGTCGGCGAGCGTGTAACGCTGCTGGATGCGCACGTCGTCGGGCACGTCTTCGTCGCGTCCCGTGAAGGAGACGGGCTGGAAGGCGATGGTCTGAATCTTGTCGATGTTCTTCGCGGCGAACTCGACGATCTGGCCGATGGCGTCGTTATTGATCGTGTTGACGATGGTCGTCACGAGCGTGACCTTGATGCCGACCTCGGCCAAATTCTCGATGGCCTTCTGCTTCACGTCGAAGAGATTGCCGACGCCGCGGTGCTTGTTCTTCTCTTCGCTGACGCCGTCGAATTGCAGATAGACGCCGTGTTGCCCGGCCTCTTTCGCCTGCCGGCAGAACTCTATGTCTTCGGCGAAGCGGATGCCGTTCGTGGCGGCGAGGATACGGTAGAAGCCGATCTTCTTGGCGTAGGCGACGGCTTCGAGGTAGTAGGGCGACAGAGTAGGCTCGCCGCCGGAGAAGAGAATGATGACCTGCCGCTTCGGCTTAAAGGAGACGGCGCGGTCGAGGATGGCTTTCGTGTCCTCGAAGGTCGGTTCGTGCACGTAGCCGACCTGATTGGCGTCCATGAAGCACGGGTTGCACATCATGTTGCAGCGGTTCGTCAGGTCAACCGTGAGCACCGCGCCGCGTCCGTACTTGATGTCGGACGTGCCGTGTCGATGGACGTGCGCGTCTTCGGCCGTGCGGAAATCGCGCCCGTAGAAAAGCGACTCGATGCGTCGTAAAAAGTCGGGGCTGGTCGCCATCACATCGACGAACTCACCGTGCTTGGCGCAAGTCTTGCGCATCACGATGCGCCCGTCCTCTTCGACGATCTGCGCCTTGATCTCGCCCGGATGCTCGTGCATCAAGGTTTCGAGCGGCGTCTGGCCGGAGATGACCGCCTCGCGCACTTCTTTGACGCAGGTGGGACAAAGCGAGTCGGTTTCGCGCGGGAAGCCGAGCGGCGGCGCGGTCTTCTCATAAGATTTGAGGAGCGGCCCCGGAGCCCACTGCGGCCGAATCGCCTCGCCTTCCGGGAGAGCGCGGTTGACGGACTGAAACACCTTCCACGCCGCGTTCGATAAATTCGAAATCAGCGCCGAACTGCGCACTCCGCTAAATTTGCCTCTCACCGATTCGTTCCGGCGAAATTGATCGCTAAACACTGTGACCGTAATCCTCCGAGAGTTGTTTTCCCGCTCGCCTTCGATGCCTGGAAGTTGCCTTAGATGCTTGAAGCCGGGGAACAGCCGCACAATTTTTAAAGTTCGGCCGTCCTGCAAAATTATCGTCCCGGCCTTGCAGCCGCTAACGGGCGGGGAGACCGCCGGACGACGCGCTATGATAAAGGCATACTCTCGTAAACACAAGACAGTGGAGACACTTCGGAGCGCCGGACAGAGCGAGCGGCGCGCGACCGTAGCCTGTTGATCGTCCGCCGCTTAGCAATACGGCCGACGGGACGCGCCCCAAAAACGAAGGCCGCCGCACAGCCAACGCGCGGCGGCCTTCCGTATCTGTCTTCCGCGTTGAGGGAAAGAGAGATCACTTACACTGCGCTTTGACCCAGCCTCATGGCGCGGTCTTGAGAAACACGTCCCACGCCCAACGACGGGCATGCCTTGATGGCTCAGGGCGTTGCGGATGGGGGGGTGGGGATGTACCATCCGCCGCGTCGAGTCTCCGGCATACATTGAAGCGTCGAAGCTCCGGTTGCAAAGTCGCGCGTCGGAATGTTCGGGTACGTTGGCGCGTCGAAGCTGTCAGGTGAAGTCGGGCGTTGAGGCTCTCGTGTACAGTCGGGTGTTGAGGCTCTCAAGTAAAGTTTGCGCGTCGAACAGTCTGGTCGAAAAGTCTTATGGAAATTCATCGGACAGCGGTGGTCAGTCCGCGCGCGGAGTTGGGCGCGGGCGTGCGTGTGGGGGCGTATGCGCTGATTGAGGATGACGTGTCGATTGGCGAGGGGTGCGAGATCGGGGCGCATGCGGTCGTGAAGCGTTACACGGTGCTGGGGGCGCGCAACAGGGTTTTTGAGCACGCGACTTTGGGGGGCGAGCCGCAGGACGTGAAGTTTCGGGGCGAGGCGAGCCGTCTGTTGGTGGGGGACGACAACTTGATCCGAGAGGGGGCGACGCTGCATCGCGCGAGCGGCGAGGGCGCGGAGACGCGCGTGGGGAGTCGGAACTTTTTGATGGTGGGCGTGCACATCGCGCACAACTGCGTGGTGGGAGACGACAACATCTTTGCGAACGGCGTGGCGCTGGCCGGGCACATCCACGTAGAGGATCACGTGTTTTTGTCTTCCAACGTGGGGGCGCACCAGTTCGTGCGGATGGGGCGTTATGCGATGGTCGGGGGGAAGTCGAAGATCGTGCAGGACGTGTTGCCGTACTTTACGACGGACGGGAATCCGGCGCGCGTGCGCGGTTTGAACACGGTGGGCTTGCGGCGCGCGGGGTTCGCGCCCGCGTCGAGGCTGGCCTTGCGACGCGCTTATCAACTTCTGTTTCGCGCGCGTCTGCCGCTCGCGGATGCGCTCGCGCGTCTGGAGCAGATGGACGACGAGCACGCGCGGCATCTGGCAAATTTCATACGCGGCTCGCGGCGCGGTTTTTCGCGCGAAGAGAGAAGCGCGCGCCGTGGCGTGGAAGAGACGAATGAAGACTGAGATGTTGCAGAGACGAACGAAGGCTGAAATGGTGAAGAGACGGGCGAAGACTGAAATGTTCGGTTACAGTTTTGCCGTGCAGGCTTCGGGCGATTGAGTTTTTATGGACAATGAAAACAGACGACGGATGACGGTCGCGGAGTTGGCCGCGCTTGCGGGTGGGCGTGTGGTCGGGAGCGACGGCGAGGGAGTTTTGATCGAGCGCGTGGCGAGCCTTGAGGCGGCGGACGCGGGGGCGGTCAGTTTCGTCGAGGAAGGGAAATTTTTGGAAGGGGCGAGGGCGAGCCGCGCGTCGTGCCTGCTCGTGCCGGAAGGCGTGGGGGAGACGGCGGGCGAGTTTGCGGCGACGCTCGTCGAGGTGGCGCGGCCGAAGTTGGCGTTCGCGCTCGTGGCGGAGGTGTTGCATGCGCGGAGACGGCGAGCCGGTGAAATCCATCCGACGGCGTCGGTGGCCGAGGCGGCACGGGTGGAGGAAGATGTCTACATCGGCGCGCACGCGGTGGTCGGCGAAGGCGCGCGGGTCGGGCGGGGGACACAATTGTTGGCGGGCACAGTTATCGGAGAGGGCGTGGAGGTCGGCGCGGAGTGCGTGCTGCATCCGAACGTGGTGTTGTACGAGGGCGTGCGTGTGGGGAGTCGGGTCGTGTTGCACGCGGGCGTCGTTGTCGGGGCGGACGGGTTCGGATACGTGCGCGGGCGTGACGGCTATCACAAATTTCCGCAGGTGGGCACGGTCGTCATCGAGGACGACGTGGAGATCGGCGCGAACTCGTGCGTGGATCGCGGCGCGCTCGGAGAGACGCGCATCGGGCGCGGGACGAAACTCGATAATCTCGTGCACGTCGGCCACAACGTGGAGATCGGCGAGCGCGTCGTGATCGCGGCGCAGACGGGAATTTCGGGCAGCACCGTGGTCGGGTCGGACGCGGTGATCGGTGGACAGGTCGGGATGGGCGATCATGCGCGCGTGGAGGCGGGAGCCGTCGTCGGGTCGAAGGCGGGGATACTGCCGGGCAAGATCGTGCGCGCGGGCACGGTCGTGTGGGGCGTGCCCGTGCGTCCACTAGATGAGTACAAACGCTTGAACGCACATTTCGGTCGGCTGCCGCAGATGCGCGCGGAGATCGACGAACTCAAGCGACAGGTGCGGGAGCTGACGGCGCGCCTTGACGAGAGCGCGAACGCGAAAACGACCGATACGGAAACGAGCAACGACTAGCAAAACGCACGACGGACACGACACGCACGACATTTGCTTAGAGCATCTGAAAAAGCGAAACCACGAATTCACACGAAACAACACGAAGAAGAGTTTAGTGTGGCTTCGTGTGAATTCGTGGTTTCATGGTTTTGTTAGTTGCTCTTGAATTGAACTCACCTAAAATTGAACTCACCTAAAAATTGAACACGCCTAATCCGGCTGCTCTTTTTTCCACTTCTGAACAGCTTGAAGAATAACTTCGGCGGCGCGACGGGAAGCGCCGCCCGCGCCGAGCGTCCGGGTGGCGGCGCGAAGGCGTCGGCGCGTCTCGGCGTTCTGCGCGGGGTCTAAGAGTTTCAGTAGTTCGGCGGCGAGCGTGTCGCCTGTGAAGTCGTTCTGCATGAGTTCCGGGGCGAGGCGTTCGCCCGCGATGAGGTTGACGAGACCGAAGTGTTCCGTCTTGATGAGACGGCCGAGCGTGTGCCAGTTGATGAAGGATTCTTTGTAGACGACGACGAGCGGCGTTTCAAGCAGCGCGGCTTCGAGCGTGGCCGTGCCGCTGGCGACGGCCGCCGCGTCCGCCGCGCCGAGCGCTTCGCGCGTCTCGTGTCGGGTGATGCGGATGGCGCGCGCGAGGTCTGTGTGATCTGCGTCGAGCGTTACAGCGTCCACAATCGACCGCGCCTCTTCGGTTGCACGGTTGGGCGCAAGCGCGACGACGAACTGCGCGCCGGGGCGAGCGTCTTGAATGCGTTGCGCCGCGTCGATCATGTGCGGGAGGATGCGCAAGAGTTCTTTGCGGCGACTGCCGGGCAGAAGCGCGAGCAAGGGGCGCGCGGGGTCGAGCGCGTGGCGGCGGCAAAACTCGGCGCGGTCGTAGCGCGCGCGCACTTCGCCGGTCAGAGGGTGTCCGGTGAACTCGACGTGCGAGATGCCGCGCGCGGCGTACCAAGCGGGCTCGAAGGGCAAGATGGCGAGCAGGAGGTCTACGTCGCGCCGGATGTTGCGCGTGCGGTGTTCGCGCCAAGCCCAGAGTTGCGGGCTGATGTAATAGATGGCGCGGACGCCTTGGCGGCGGAAGAAACGCGCGAGGCGCAAGTTGAAGTCAGGCCAATCGACGAGGACGACGGCGTCGGGCGCGCGCTCCCGTCCGGCGCGTTTGAGCTTTTGATAGGCGCGCCAGAACTGTTTGAGCGCGCCGCCGATCTCCATCAGGCCGGTGATCGAGAGGTCGTCCGTCTCGACGATGGACTCGACTCCGGCGGCGCGCATCTCGCGCCCCGTCGCGCCGAAAAACTCGAACGTCACGCCCGGCGCGCGCTCGCGCAAAGCCCGCACGAGCGAGGCTGCGTGCGCGTCGCCCGAAGCCTCGCCCGCCACGATCATCAAACGCAGATTTCCCTCCGTCTCTCTCCGCATCGCGCGCGATAATAGCAACTGCCGCGCAGGCGTGCGACAGGGGGCGAGCGGGAGTTGCTATTATCACGCGAGAGGTTATCGTGTTGTCCGAAGCGGGAGGTGGACTAGATGAAGATCGTGTTGCCGGGCGGGACGGGGCAGGTCGGGACGGTGCTGGCGCGTGCCTTGCGGGAAGGCGGGCACGAGGTCGTGGTCTTGAGTCGCAGCCCTCAGCGCGCGGCTTGGCGCGTCGTCCGGTGGGACGCGGAGACGTTGGGGCCTTGGGCGTCGGAGCTGGAGGGCGCGCATGCGGTCATCAATCTGGCCGGGCGCAGCGTGAACTGTCGCTACAACGAGGCGAACCGGCGCGCCATCTTGGAGTCGCGCGTCAACTCGGCGCGCGTCGTGGGCGAGGCAATCGCGCGTGCCGTGCACCCGCCGCGCGTCTGGTTACAGATGAGCACCGCCACCATCTACGCGCACCGCTTCGACGCGCCGAACGACGAGACGACGGGCATCATCGGCGGCACGGAACCGGACGCGCCCGCCTCTTGGCGTTTCAGTATTGACGTGGCGACCGCTTGGGAGCGCGCCGTTGACGAAGCGCCGACGCCCGGGACGCGAAAGTTGAAACTCCGCGCGGCCGTGATCATGAGTCCCGACCGGGGCGGCGCGTTCGACACTTTGCTCAGGCTCGTGCGTTTCGGACTCGGCGGGCAATCCGGCGACGGGCGGCAGTACGTCTCTTGGATTCACGATGAAGATTTCGTGCGCGCGGTCGAGTGGCTCATCGAGCACGAGGAACTAGTAGGGGCGATCAACCTCGCCGCGCCGAACCCCGTCACGAACGCGGAGTTCATGCGCGCGTTGCGCGAGGCGTGGGGCATGCCCATCGGTCTTCCGGCGACGCGCCTGATGCTCAGTGCGGGCGCGTTCCTGATGCGCAGCGAAACGGAACTCGTGCTCAAGAGCCGGCGCGTCGTGCCCGCGAGACTCTTGGAGAGCGGGTTCGAGTTTCGCTTCCCCACTTGGCCTGCGGCCGCACGCGACCTGTGCCGTCGTTTCCGGATCGGCGCGGACGACGCGCGGCGCGCGGGGTGAATTAAGTTGTGCGGGGCGCGGGGCGTGTTGCGCTCTCCGCGCGGGGAAAGAGCGCGCCGTCCATCACGAGGCTGAGTGTGACGGTCTTGAAGGTATTGACCAGCAGCATGAAAGCCTCTGCTTGAGACTGTTCGATGATTTCGCGCGTGAACAGGATCATAGCGACGAAACTGCCGTTCAGATAACTGCCGCCGAGACCGAAGACCGTGCGTATGTCGTTGGCGGCGACGAAATCCTGCGCCGAGACGATCTTGCGATTGCGCGCGTCGAGCCACGTCTTGGCGTCGCGCACGTAGAAGACTCCGGCCGCGCGTCCCAGATTCTTGACCAGCACGTCCGTCCCGCCTTCGTCCGCCCTGCCTGCGCCGACGCCCATGTCGTGCATCAAGCGCGCGACCATCGGAATCGATTCGACGAACTCGGCCGTCACGAGCGGGATGCCGAGATGCGCTTGCGATTCGTAGCGTTCGCGCCAAGGGGGCTGCGCGCCGTTGGTTCCGAGCAGCGAGAGCACCTGCGTCTTTTCGTCCAAGAGCGGCGCGATGCCTTTGGCGTCGGCCAGAGCGGAGACGAACGCCCGGTCGCGTGCGGGCAGGTCTGCGAAAGGGAGCGTGACGAACAGACGCGCGAGCACGACCGACTCCGTAAATTCTTCGTAGAGCGCGCGGGCGCACACTTGCGCGGCCTCCTGTAGCTGCGCGCACTCCTTCAAAGCCTCTTGCAAGCGCTCTCTAAAGGCCGCGATCTCGCGCGGCGTGTAATCGTTGAAAGTTGACATCACGGCCTCGAAGAGTTGCACACTTTAGGTTAGTGCAGGGTAAGGCTGAATAGTACACCCACGGTCGTCGTGCAACAACATAAACTCTGGTTAAGGGGCGACGCGTGAGCCGTTCGGTGTGGCGAGAAACGCGCCGGAGAGGCTGTTTGCTTGTCCGTCGTTGGCGACGCATGTTAGCATCGCCGCGCTTTGGCAGCGCGCCTGTGGTCGCACGAGAAAGTGGCGGCAGGCGCGCGCTCGTTGTTCAGGCGGCGGAGGTCTTTCGGCTCCACTCTTGCGTTCCCTCTTCGGCAACAAAATTCTCCGGCTCTCCACGGCGCGCCGCCTCTTGGCGGGGTGCGCCTCGCTCTGTCTCGTCGCGTGTTTCTACGGCGCGTCTGCGCCGCACGCGCTCGCACAGCAGCAACAGGCGAACCCGGTCGAGCGCAAGGTGCTCAATCCGATCACGGACACGCCGAACGTCAACCCTCTGCAACAGGAGCAACCGATCCGGCCGCGGCTGCCCGTGCGCCGGGGCGACGGCGCGCAGGGACAATCGACCGAAAATTTAGACATCAACACGGACAAGCAGACCGTGACGGGGCCGGAGGGCGCGCGCGTCGTGGTCAACGAAGGGAACGTCGATGCGCGCATCGGCATCTTTCGTTTGCAGGCCGACAAGTTGACCGTCTACGAGGCGACGAACCGCGTCGTCGCCGAAGGCAACGTCGTCTTCGACCAAGGCGAGTTGCAGCGCATCACGGGCACGCGCGCCGAGTTCAACTACGCCACCAAGCTCGGCTTCTTCATCAACTCCACGGGCTTCACGAACCAGACCGAAGACGGCACGGTCATCTACTTCACGGCCGACAGCGTCGAGAAGGTGTCGGCCAATCGCATCGTCATCCTCAACGGCGAGATCACGGCCTGCGACGAAGAGACGCCGAAGTGGAGTTTCACCGCCAAGCGTGCCGAGATCACTCTGAACGACCGCGTGCGCGCGCGCAATCCGAAGTTCAAAGTAAAGGGCGTCACGATCATCCCGCTGCCTTACGTCTCCGTCTCGCTCAAGCGACGCGACCGCGCGTCCGGCTTTCTCACGCCGACCTTCAGCGGTTCGGGCAAGAAAGGCTTTCGCCTCTCGAACGCCTACTACCAGACGCTCGGACGCTCGGCCGACGTGACGCTCAGAAACGACATCTTCACGCGGCGCGGCCTCGGCTTCGGCGCAGACCTGCGCACGCGCGCCAACTCGCGCTCCTATTTCAATCTCGGTTTCTACACCGTCAAGGATCGCATCTTCGGCGGAAAGGAATCTGCGGAGCGACCGGATCAGGGCGGGTCGAGTTTCTACGTGGACGGCGTGCATTATTTCCCGAACGGTTTTCTCGCCGCCGCCGACATCAACATCACTTCCAATCTGGCCTTCCGGCAGGTCTTCTCCGACAACATCCAGCAGGCCATCTCGCCCGAAGAACGCTCGCAGGTCTTCATCAACAAAAACGCGGGCGACTACAGCTTCAATTTTCTCGCGCGCAATCAAGTCACGTCTTTGCCGAACGCGCGCATCCGCATCCGCAATTTGCCGAGCATCGAATTGCAGAAGCGCCCTTCGCCTCTCAGTTACTTTGAACGTCTGGCCGTCTATTTCTCGTTCGACGGCGCGCTCGAAGGCGTGAGCCGCAAGGAGACGGTGGAAAACCTCGCGCAGTTTCGCTTAGAGGCGGACGGCGAACCCGTCATCACGCCTTCGGTCGTGCAGCGTCTCGACGTGACCCCGACCTTCGCCGTCCCCGTCTACTTTCGCGGCTGGTCGGCGACGGCGACGGCCGCCCTGCGCGGCACTTACTATTCCAACTCCATCGATCCGCTGACGCGTCTCGTGCTCGGCCGCGACGTGTCGCGCGCCTACGCCAACCTGAGTTTCGACGTGCGGCCTCCGGCGCTCGCGCGCAACTTTTATCGCGGCGACGACTCTCTGCGCTTTCGTCACGTCATCGAGCCTTACATCATCTACCGGAAGATCACGGGCATCAACAATTTTCCGCGCATCATCCGCTTCGACTCGACCGACGCCATCGCCGACACGAACGAGATCGAGTACGGCATCTCCAACCGCTTCTTCACGCGCCACTCGACCGAGAACGTGAGCGGCAAGACGCCGCGCACCGTCAATGCCACAGACGACGCGGCGGGCGATAGCGTGGCGAACGGCGGTGCGAGCGGGCGAGGGAAGAACGGCGGCAGGTCGTCGCTCCTGCCCGTGTCGAGTCGTCCCGAAGAGGTGCTGTCGATCACGGTGCGCGGCAAGTATTTCTTCGACCCGTATTTCGGCGGCGCGCTCGTTGCCGGAAGGCGCAACCAGTTCTATCCGATCAACACTTTCTCCGGGTTCACCTACGGAGGCGTGCCGCGCCGCTTCTCGCCCATCAACATCGAGGCGCGCTATCGCCCGCACCCGAACCTGACGGCCGACGTGCGCACCAACCTCGACGTGCAGGGCGGCGGAGTGCGCGACCTGTCCGTCAGCTTCGGCATCAATCGACGGCTCGTGCAGGCGTTTCAGACTTTCTACTACACGCGCGCCATCTCGCTCGCGCCGAGCTTGCGTCAATTTGCGGACGCGCGCGGCAAAGAGGCGGGGACGTTGCGCGGCGCGCAATGGAGCCCATACATTTTCCTCGGCAACCGCGAGCGCGGGCTGTTCGGCGGCGCGGGCGTCTTCTTCGACTTCCAGAACCGGCCGGGCAAAAACTCGCCGCTCGTCAGTTCGACCGTCACGGTCGGCTACGCCTGGGATTGCTGCGCCGTCACGCTGCAAGACTCGTTCTTCAACATCGGCCTGCGCAAAGAAAACCGCGTCGTCTTCAGTTTCCGCTTAAACGGCATCGGCACGTTCGGCACGGAGCAGATCGGGCAGAATCTACGCTGATTCGCGCCCCTCGCCGCACGCGCAAAAAGCCGCCAAAAATCCGAAAAATATCGCGCGGGCGTACATCTTTTGGGCGTCGCGGCGGCATCTGAAGGTAGTTCAAAAAAAGCTGTGTTCAGAGCTTTCGACGGACGCCCCCACAATTCCTAATTTTCAGGCCATTTTAGACGAATCAATAAGGCGCGCCGGTTCATCGACACCTACAAAGCGGGCGCATTTTTCATGCAGGAGAATCAATAGATGTTTCGTTCCCCGTTAGGCCGGAAATCATCCACCCGCGTGCGTCATGCGCGCCTCTTCGTTGTAGCCCTCAGCTTATTCGCCTTCACCGTCGCCGCGCTGCCCTACTTCAACGCGGGCGCGTCCGCGTCCACATCGCAGCAGGAAGAAGAACGTGCGACACGCTCGCAGAGTCCGGCGAAAGGACAGGCCAACATCATCGACGGCGCTGAGTTCGTGCCCGGCGAAGTGCTCGTCCGCTTCCGCACGGAGACGGCGGCCAAGACGGCCGAAGCCCTCGCGCTCCCCTTGCGCGCGGCCGAGGACGCGAGCGAAATCAGCATCGAAAGTTTCGGCGGCTCGGAGACGGTGCGCGGTTTGCGCCTCGCCAAAGTCGACCCGGCGCACACGCTCCAAGCCGTCACCGAACTCGCCGCGCGCTCCGACGTGCTCTACGCCGAGCCGAACTACATCTGGCACGCCACGCGCACGCCGAACGACCCGCGCTACACGAGCGGCGAGTTGTACGGCCTGAACCGCATCGGCGCGCCCGCCGCTTGGGACACGACGACGGGCAGCAAGAGCGTCGTCATCGGCGTGCTCGACGGCGGCGTGGATGTCAACCATCAAGACCTGAGCGCGAACATCTGGACGAACCCCGGCGAAGTGGCCGGCAACGGCGTTGACGACGACGGCAACGGCTTCATCGACGACATCAACGGTTGGGACTTTCATCACAACGACCGGACGGTCTTCGACAACGAAGACGGCGACGACCACGCCACGCACGTCGCCGGGACAATCGGCGCGAAGGGCAACAACAGCCTCGGCGTCGTGGGCGTCAACTGGGATGTCAGCATCGTCTCGATGAAGGTGCTCGGCCCCACGGGCGGCTCGGTCGCCAACATCATCAACGGTTACAACTACGCGCGCCGCCTGCGTCAGGCGGGCGTCAACCTGCGCGTGCTGAACAACTCTTACGGCGGCCCCGGAAAATCTCTGGCCGCGCTCGACGCCATCAACCAACTCAACAGCACGGGCATCCTCTTCGTCGTCGCCGCCGGCAACGAAGCGCGCGACAATTTCAGCTTTCCCGATTACCCCGCGAACTACGACGTGCCGAACGTCATCGCTGTCGCTTCGACCAACAGCAACGACTTCCTTTCGAGTTTCTCCAACTTCGGCGCGCGCGTCGTCAGCATCGGCGCTCCCGGTTCGAGCATCCTCAGCACGACGCCCAACAACACCTACTCATTCTTCAGCGGCACTTCGATGTCTTCGCCGCACGTCGCGGGCGCGGCCGCCCTGATCTGCGCCGCCAACCCTTCGATCACGGCGGCGCAACTGCGCGGCGTGCTCGCCTTCACCGGCGACCGCATCTCCGCGCTCGAAACCAGAACGACGACCGGCCGCCGCTTGAATGTTGCCAACGCCATGGCGAGCGCGCTCGAAAACGACGTAACCGCACCGGCCGCCGCCGCGAACCTCCGCGTCGAAGGACAAACGGGGCGTAGCGTCACGCTCGCCTGGACTGCGCCGGGCGACGACGGCAACGCGGGCACGGTGGCCGACTACGACTTCTTCTTCGTCAACTCGACGGGGCAGGCCAGAACTCTCTTGCCCACCACACTCGTCCCCGCCCCGGCGGGCACGCAGCAGACCGTCACGGTTGACGTGCCCTTCCGCAACTTCAGCGGCACGATCCAACTGCGCGCCTACGACAACGCGGGCAACTCAAGCACGGCTTCCGTCGCCGTGACGATTCCCGTCAACACGGGCAGCGATCCTTACACGGTCACGCTCGGCGCGGCGCAATCGCTCACGCCCATCACCGGGTCGAGCATCGTCACGGGCGACGACAAGTACGCCGGTTACACTCTGCCTTTCGCCTTCCCGTTCTACGGCACGCAGCGCACCAACCTGACCGTCTCCACGAACGGCGTCCTCTATTTCTCCACGCCCCCGCGCCGCGAGAACCTCGACGCCGACGACGTGCCGAGCACCGTCGAAGGTTTGCAAGGCCAGACGATGATCGCGGGCTTGTGGGACGACATCGACATCAACACGACGATTCGCCCCGACAGCGGCGTCTACGTCATCCAGCCCGACGGCGCGCGCATCATCTTCCGCTGGCAGGGCGTCACGTTTTTGTCGCCGCGCCAGAACGTTAACTTCGAGATCGAACTGCGCAACGACGGCACGATCATCACGCGCTACGGCGACAATCCGCGCGTCTTTCCCGTGGTCGGCATTTCGGGCGGCGAGCCGGACGCTTACGTCGTCGCCTCGCACACGCGCGAACTGACCGGCACGGGCGCGCAGCCGATCAGTCTGACGAGCGCGCAGACCGTCACCTTCTCGCCGCGCGTCGTGCAGCTTTTCTCCATCAGCGGGCGCGTCACGGACGCGAACGGCGTGGGCGCGCCGGCCACGATCTTTTTGAGCGGCGGCCGCAGCGCCGTGACGATGGCCGACCTGAACGGCAACTATTCGTTCACCGGCCTGACCGCCAATCTCTCTTACACGATCACGCCCTCGCACCCGAACTTCACCTACACGCCCGCGAGCATCACCATCGCCAACCTGATCTCGGATCAGGGCGCTAACTTTACCGCCGCCTCGAACGCGCCGACCGGGCCGAACACCGTCCAGTTGGCCTTTAACAGCAG
Organism: Pyrinomonadaceae bacterium; assembly: GCA_036387235.1. GTDB lineage: Bacteria > Acidobacteriota > Blastocatellia > Pyrinomonadales > Pyrinomonadaceae > JAIVJZ01. Next base: position 6,951 of record DASVUD010000028.1, on the reverse strand, counting down.
CCCTGTGAGCGAAGGCGACGGGCGCGTTACGTTCAGAGTCGTGCGCGGCGGCGACACGACCGGCACGGTCACGGTTAACTACCGCACCACCGACAGCGATACCTTCACCGTCGGCTGCGCCGACACGACGAACAACAACGGCGGGGCATATGCCCGCTGCGACTTCGCCACCACCGTCGGCACGCTCAACTTCGCGCGCGGCGAGATCGAGAAAGAGATCACCGTGCCCCTCATCGACGACGCACACGTCGAAGGCGCGGAGACTTTCCAGCTTCAACTGAGCGACGCCGTCGGCACGGGCACAACGCTCGGCGCGCCGGGCGTCGCCACCGTCACCATTACGGATAACGACGCGGGCACAGTGCCGAACCCGGTCGTCAACTCCATCCCGTTCTTCGTCCGGCAGCAGTATCTCGACTTCCTCTCGCGCGAGCCGGAAGCGGGCGAGCCGTGGTCGGCCGTCCTGAACCGCTGCCCGAACATTCACACCGGCCCGTCAGTCGTGACCGACTGCGACCGCATCGCCGTGTCGGCGGCCTTCTTCGGCGCGCCGGAGTTTCGTCTGAAAGGCGCTTACGTCTTCCGCTTCTACAAAGTGGCTTTCGGTCGCTTGCCCGAATACAGGGAGATCGTCTCGGACATGAGCTTCGTCGCCGGGGCGACCGAGCAGGAGGTCTATGCGCGCCGCGCCGCCTTCGCGCGCAACTTCACCGCCCGGACGGACTTTGCGAGCGCTTACGCCAACTTGTCGAACGCGCAGTTTGTCCAGACCTTGTTCGCGCGCTACGGTCTCGCTTCCGTGACGACGCCCGATCCGTCCACGCCCGATAGCGGCACGCGCGTGACGTTCACGGCCGCGACCTTTACCAATCAACTCGACGCGAACTTCCTGACGCGCGCTCAGGTCTTGCGCGCCATCGCCGATTCGGATCAGGTGCAGGCCGCCGAGTTCAACAGCGCCTTCGTCGCCGTGCAATACTACGGCTACCTGCGCCGCACGCCCGAACCGCAAGGCTATCAGGACAACTTGAACGCGCTCAACCGCGGCGTCAGCCCCCGCGAAATGGTCAACGCGTTTCTCAACTCGGCCGAGTATCGTCTCCGTTTCGGCCAACCGTGAGGGCAGAGAAGTGAATCGTAAATCGTCAATCGTAAATAGAAGAAGACGGTTTTTCTCTATTTACGATTGACGATTTACGATTCACGGCTTTGTTGCCTAACTTGCTCTCTTACGTGCGTTGCGCTTAGAATGCCCGTTCCCGTTCGCCTTTCGTGGCCGCCGGTGCGCTGCACGACTCTAAGGGCGCGGCGATCTTAAGAATTTCATGAACAATTCCGTTTCGGCCTCATTTGGAGATTTCCCGGTGAAAAACGCTTTACGCCTGTTTTTGTTTGTCCTGCTGCTCGTCTGCCTGTCGGCCGCCTCGGCCTTCGCGCAGGCGACGCCGACACCCACGCCCGATTCGTTCTTCGCGCAAGTTACCTCTTCGACGACCGCCAACTCCTTCGTTGGCGGCATCAGCGGTAACGGGCGCTTCGTCGTCTTCGAATCGACGGGCGATCTGGCAACTCTCGCTCCGGGCGAAACCACCAGAACGGTCAACAACGCCGACGGCAACCGCGAAATCTTTCTCTACGATTACGCGCAGCGCCGAATCTTCCAGTTGACCAGCACGACGAGCGCGCGCAAAGACACCGCCGCCCCGGCCATCAATCCCACGACGCTGACCAACTTCAGCAACATCGCCGTCGAGGTGAGCAACAACCGCCCTTACATCAGCCGCGACGGGCGCTTCATCGTCTTCAGTTCAAACGCCGACACCCCTTTCAGTTTCGACGGCGACGCCAACCGCACCGCCCTTCAGGCCGACGGCAATCAAGAGATTTTCCTCTATCGCATCCCCGACGTGACGGCCGTAGACCTGCGCAGCGGCGTCGATGCGGGCTACGTCAATTTGCGGCGGAACGCTTTCACGCGCATCACCAACACGGCGGCGAGCCGCGTCCCAGTCGCGGGCACGGCATCGAGCGCACCCATCGTCGCCGACGATAACCGCGCCGCGCAAACGAACGACCGCGCCTCGCGCATCGTCTTCGTCTCCACGCGCGATCTGGCCGCGAAGAACGCCGACGCCAATCCGGAAATCTTCGCCTGGACGCGCACCTCGGACGCCGCCGCCGTGCCCGCCACCGGCGCGTTCACGCAGGTGACGAACACCACCGGCACGTTCACCTTCAACGACAATCCGAGCATCTCCGGCGGCACTTCGACCGATGACGGCGCGGAAGACTCGCTCTCTCGCATCGCCTTCATCTCAAACGCCACCGCGCTCCGCGACGCGAACGACGCGAACGTGACCATCGCCAACGCGGACGGCAACGCCGAAGTCTTCGTCACCGCTTTCAACGGCGCGATCACCAGCGACTTTAGACAGGCCACGCGCACGCGCCGCACCAACCCGAACGACCTCGTCAACCTGCTCAACCCGGGGCCGCGCGTCAGCCGCGACGGCCGCCTCGTCGCTTTCGAGTCAGTCGCCACCGACCCGAAGGCCGATACGACCACGAATCAAGCAGTGCGCGGCATGTTCGTCTACGTCGTCGCCACCGACACGTTCATTCAGGTCGGGCCGCGCGGCTCGGCCGCGGACGGCGAAGAGGATGTGCTCCGCTTCCCCACCTTCGCCGGAACGGGCGACAACACGCAGCTCGTCTTCACCTCGGCGCTCAACTTCACGGCCACGGGCACGCGCGTCGCGCCCACCGATGCGACGGGGCTGAACCCGACCGCCTTCAAGCAAATTTACGCCGCGCCCGTTCCGCCCTCGAGTACGGCCGCGCAATCGTTCGCGCGCCTGACGAACATCACGAACGGTTCGCTGGCGTCGCTCCAAGCCTTCGTCAGCAACACCACCGAGCGGCTCGCCCTGACCTACAGCGGCGAACTCGGCGGCGGCAACGGCACGGCGACGGGTGAAACCGCCGCCGTCACGGCCGAAGTCTTTTATCTCCTCGTGCCGACGGCCGCGGGCGCAACGAGCACGCCCGCCTCGACGAGCGCGCTCACTTATTTCACCGGCGCATCGGAGCGCCCCGTGGTGACGCCCGCCGCTTCGCCCACGCCGACGCCGAGTCCGACGCCCGCCGCGACGCCCATCACCGGACTCGCGCCCGGCATGATCGGCATCGTGCGCGCGCCCGCCACGGAAGGCGGCGTCCGTTTCGGCACGACCACCACGCGCATCTGCCAGCCGCAGACGGCCTGCGACGCCGCATCCGAATCGCGCCGTCGTCCCTCGCTGCCCGTCGAACTCGGCGGCGTCTCGCTCTCGATCAACAACGCCGCCGCCGGTCTCTACTTCGTCAGCCCGACGGAGATTCAGTTCGTCGTCCCCGTCGGCTTGGCCGCACAGACGGCCACGAGCACTTACCCTGTGGTCATCACCATCCGGGAAGGCGACGCGCCCGCCCGCAGCATACGCAGCGTCTTGCAGGTGGTCGCGGCGCAGCCCGACATCTTCACCCGTTCGGACGCGCCGACGCGCGCCAGCGTCTTCAATGTCACCAACATGACCTTGATGGCCGAGCCGGCGGAAGGCTTCCCCGTCACGACCGACGTGATGGGCACGGCGACGCCGACCACGCTCGCCATCTTCCTGACCGGCATCCGCAACATACCCGTGAGCGCCATCACCGTCCGCATCGGCGACCGCACGCTGACCGGCACGACCGAGATCAGGAGCAACACGCCGACCGACATGCCCGGCGTCGATCAGTTGAACGTGCAACTGCGCCCAGACCTCGCCGGACTCGGCGACCAGCCGCTCATCGTCTCCGTCACGATTGCCGGGCAGACCTTCACGAGTCGCCCCGCCGACACCGCGCCGCGCATCCGCATCAGATAAGCGCGCGCCATCGGACACAAAAGAAAAGGATGAAGTCAAAGGGGTGAATGGTAAATAGTAAATGGTGAATGGGAAGAACTGATCTTTTCCATTCACCATTTACTATTTACCATTCACCAGTCCTCCTTCATCGTTTCTCCTAAAGCATGCGTATCGCAATCGACGGAATCCCTCTGGCCGAGCCGAAGACGGGCATCGGCCATTACACTTTTGAACTGGCGCGCGGTTTCGCCGCTCTCGCCCCCGAACACGATTTCGAGCTGGTCGCACACGTCCCTATCCAACAATCGTTGGATGACGCCTTCACGTCAGAGCCGCAACCCTCGAACCTGCGCGCCGTCCACGCGCCGGTCAATTCGCTCAGCCGTCGTTGGTGGACGATTGGCCTGCCGCTCTACGTGCAGCGACACAAGGTTGCGCTCTTTCACGGCACAAACTACAAAATCCCGCTCTGGAATCGCTGCCGCACCGTCGTCACCATCCACGACCTCTCGCTGCTGCTCCACGCGCACACGCACGAAGAGGAACTCGTGCGCCGCGCGCGCCTCCGCCTGCCGGCCGCCGCGCGCATGGCCTCGAAGATCATCACCGACTCGGAAAGCGTCAAACGCGAAATCTGCACGCATCTCGGCACGCGTTCTGAGAAGATCGCGGTCGTGCCGCTCGCGCCGCGCCGCGCGTTTCGCCCCGTCGGCGCGGCCGAGGCGACGTCCGCGCGCCACAGGCTCGGCGTCGAAGACGACTTCATCTTGTTCGTCGGCACGGTCGAGCCGCGCAAGAATTTGTTGACGCTCGTGCGCGCCTTCGCCGAACTCGTCGGGCGCGCGCCCGGCCTGCGCCCGCAACTCGTCATCGCCGGGCAGAAGGGTTGGCTGACGGACGAACTCTTCGCGCTCATCGAACAGTCCGGCCTTGGCCGTCGCATACTTTTTACCGGCTACGTCTCCGACGCAGACCTCGCCGCGCTCTATTCCTCTTGCCGCCTCTCCGTCTACCCGTCGCTGTACGAAGGGTTCGGCCTGCCGCCGCTCGAAGCGATGAGTTGCGGCGCGCCCGTCATCACGAGCCGCATCCCGGTCATCATGGAGACGGTCGGCGACGCCGCGCGCCTCTTTAACCCGACCGATGTGCGCGAACTCGCCGACTGCCTCCACGAATTATGGACGAACGACGCGGAGCGCCAGCGCCTCTCCGCACAGGGGCGCGTACACGCCGCAGGCTTCACTTGGGAACGCACCGCCCGCCTCACGCTCGACGTTTACGCGGAAGTTTTACAGGGCGCGTGAAAGAAAACGTTGAAGGAGGAGCGATTAATAAGAACGTCAATCGTGAATCGTCAATCGTAAATAGAGAAGACCGGATTTCTTTCTATTTACGATTGACGATTCACGGTTGACGGCTTTTCATTCCTCCCTCATCGTTTTGAGAACGAAAAAGGCCGGCCTCTTGTGAGAGGCCGGCCTCGGAAGTTGTCCGTTGTGCGCGCGTCTTAGTGGCGGTTGCGATATTCGGGGGAGTAGACGAAGCCCCACACCATCGTCTTGTAATCGCCGGGATGGGCGCGCAGGTAGGTGAGCCAGGCGTTGTAGCCTTCGGCTTCCGGTTCGCGCCGCAGGTAGCCGTAATACTGCATGGCGACGTAGGCCGGGTCGAACTCTTTGGCTTGGACTTCGGGGCTATCGATGATCTTTCTGACCACGCTCGCGCGCGTCTCCGTGCCGTTGGTCAAACCGGCGACGAGCGCGTCGCGGTTCGACACCGTCACGCCCGCCGTCGCGAGCAGCGCATCGACGTACTGCGCGGGCGTCAGGCTCGCCGGGTATTTCGTGGCGAAGTCGCCGCGCGTCGGCCAAGCGGCCGCGAAGGCGTCGCGCTTGGCGACCACTTCGGCTTCGGTCGCGCCCGTCACGCTGCGCATGCCGGCGACGATTTCGGGATAGGTCGGCAGGCGTCCGAGCGAAGCCTTGTAGAAGCGATAGACGAAGCCCCCTTTGATCTGAAACTCCTGCGCCTCGAAGAAGCTCTTCGAGACGAGGACGCGCTTGCCGTTGACACCGCCGAGGCAGTTCGGGTCGCCGTTGCAGCTATTGAGCACGGCCATCCACGCGTTGAAGCCTTCGGCTTCGGGGAAGCGGCTCAAAAAGTCTATGTATTGCTGCTGGACGAAAAAGTCGCTGTCGTCGATGGTGATGCGGGTGTTCGTGCCCGGACGCAGGCGCACGGGCTTGACCTTCACGTCGCCGTAGAACAACTCGGACGGCAGCGAGGGGTCTTCGGTGACGACTCTGAGCGTCGGCGCGCTCTGCGACTGCGCGACGGCAAAGGACGCCGACAGGGCGGTTAAGAATAAGGCAACGACGAATCTACGCATCTTTTTTGTTACTCCCGGTACTCTATAGACGGTGGGACTATTTTTCTGTAGCTTAGGAAACCTTAATGGGAGAGCCGGGGCTACTTCGGAATCTCTCTTTTCGCGCCCGCCCGGTGGCTGCTCTGCGGGCACGGCCCAACAACAGTTATCGTAGCTTGCCCTCAGAGCGTTTGTCAACGATATTGACCCCGCACGCCGATTGGACGCGCGAGGCTTCGGTTCGGACGAAAGTAGGTTTGCGGGCGTGCCTCGAAGGCGTGCGCGGAAACTTCTTGCGAGGGCACGTCTAGAGATGCCGCGGGGCGCTTCCGTAGTTGCCCGTAAGCGTAGCTTTGGCGGGGAAAGAGCGTGGATGGATGGGGAAAACTTCTGTGCGGAGAGACGTAAACTTCAGCGCGCGACCGTGGCGCAAGCGACGCGGCGATGCGGCCGCCGTGGGCTTCATCGCGCTGTTCTTCACGCTCATGTTCGCCGAGCAAATTTTCCGTGGAAAATTTCTGCTCGCGGGCGACCCGCTCTATTATTCCTACCCTCTGCGGACAGTCGGATGGGAGATGATCAGGAACGGTCAACTGCCCTTGTGGACGCCGCTCGTGTTGTCCGGCTATCCGCTCTTGTCCATGTCGCAACTGGCCTTCGCCTATCCGCTGACGTGGGGCTACTTGTTTTTACCGG
>DASVUD010000027.1:0-41063 GCA_036387235.1 Pyrinomonadaceae bacterium | reverse complement strand
CTTGCGCTCGCGTGCCAACAATTTCACGGTCGACGGTTCGGACAATAACGACGAGGACATCGGCGTCAGACGGCAAGGCTTCGTCGCTTTAGTGCCGCAGCCGATAGAGTCGATCAGGGAGTATCAGGCGATCACGCTCTTAGCTCCGGCGCAGTTTGGGAGAAACATCGGGGCGCAGGTCAATGCCGTGTCGAAGTCCGGAGGCAGCGAACATCACGGCACGCTCTACGGCTTTTTGAACACCAGTCAACTCAACGCGCGTAATCCTTTCGACAGTGCCAACGGCAACGGCGCGTTCGCGTTGGTCGCCGGAAACAACCAGAGCGTCGTTTTGGGAGACGTTGGGTTCAACAGCAGCAGCGAGCCGACGTTTGGAAATTTGCGCCCGCTCACGGTGCGCAACGGCAGCGGCGGCGAGGATTCGTTCACGCTCGGCCAAGGCGGCTTCGTGCTCGGCGGCCCGCTCCGGCGCGAGCGCGTCTTTTATTTCATCTCCACCGAAGCCACGCGCACGAACGCCTCGCGCGAAGAGAGTTTCGCCGTGCCCACGGTCGAGCAGCGCGGCATCGGCGGCACGGGCGCGACCGGGCTTCCGCTCGGTCTGCTTGAACCCAACCTGCCCTTCCGCGCCTTTCCCACGAGCGTCGATGGCGACGCCATTTTCAGCCTTTTCCCCTTCCCCAACAATCCGCAGGGCATCTACGGCGCGAACACTTTCACGCAGACGCTTCCGTCGGGCGGGCGCGGCGTGATCGCTTCAATCAAACTCGACGGCAACTTCAAATTCAAGGGGCGCGAACAGAACCTCACCGAGCGCTACAACTTCACCGAGGACTCGCGCTTCATCCCCGTCACGGGCGGCGCGATCTTCTCGACGCTCAAGCCGCGCGTCCGCACGCAGAACAACTCTTTCTATCTCAACAGCGAGTTGAGCGCCCCGGATTCGACGCGCCCCATGTTCAATCAGGTGCGTCTCTCCTACGGCCGCACGAGTCTCAACTTCGCCGAGGTGCGCGACACCACGTTTCAAGTTCCGAGCGCGAGTTTGCCGAACACGCCTTTCCTCCTCAACGCGCCCTACCTCGTCAACGGCACGCTGCCCGACACGGCCTTTACGCCCAACACCGGGCCGGTCATTTACGGGCGACTGCCCGTCACGACCGAGAGCGAACTCGGCCCGGTCGGTCAAGTCACCATCGCCGGATTCAGCCCGCTCGGCGTGGACGTGTTCAACTTCCCGCAGCAGCGCGTCAACAACACTTACCAGATCGCCGACACCCTGACGCTGCGCGCCGGAGACCACAATCTGGCCTTCGGCACGGACATTCGCCGCACCGAACTCAACAGCGACTTGCCGCGCCTGTCGCGCCCGCTCATCACCTTCAACGGCGCGCCGAACATCACCATCTCGCCCGATGGAGACGTGAGCGTTCAGGGCGGCTTCATCAACGCCGTCGACTTGGCCGCCGCCGGGGCTGCGAGCGGCTTCTTCCAGACGCTCGCCACGCGCGAGTCCGACATCGGCCTGCGTCTCTATCAATACAACTTCTTCGGCCAAGACGTGTGGCGCATCCGGCGCAACCTCTCGCTCTCCTACGGGCTGCGCTACGAATACAACACGCCGCCGGGCGAACGTCAGCGCCGCATCGAAGGCTCTTTCGACGCGCCCGAACTCGAAGACGTGCCCGGCCTGCGCGATTTCATCGGCGGACGCCGCCGCATCTTCGACCCCGACCGCTCCAATTTCGCCCCGCGCGTCGGCCTCGCTTACGCGCCCAACATCTTCGGCGCTGATCGCTTGACGATCTTTCGCGGCGGCTACGGCATCTTCTACGATCAAATTCTCGGCGCGGTCGTCAGCCAGTCCCGCAACGTCTATCCGAGTTTCCTGACGATCAACTTCTCAGGCGGCCTCGGCAACTTCACGGCCGGGCGCGACCGGCAGTTGGGGCGTTTGCAACTGCTCAACCCGAGCAACCGCGAACTCGGACTCGTGCAGCCGGGCACGCTCAATCGCATCAACCCGCAGTTCAACATCCGCGCGCTCATCCCCGTGCTCAACCAGCTCGTGACGGGCGAACAGATGCCGACTTCGAGCATCTTCGGCGCGACGCTTCCGGCGCGCGTCCTGAAACTGCCGCGCGCGCACCACTACACTTTCACCGTCGAGCAACAACTATCGCGCGACACCGTCTTGTCCGTGGCCTACGTCGGTACGCTCGGCCGCAACCTTTTGCGCTTCTCCACGCCCAACCTCGGACTCAACAGTATTCTCGTCCCGCTCGATTTTCGCGTCTCGCAGGAAGACGACCCGGAAGACGGCGTGCAGCCGCTCATCTTCGGTATCTCGATTGCGCCCGAAGCCGGACGCCCCAACCCGAACGCCGGGTTCATCTCGCGCTTCGAGACGACGGCGCGCTCGCGCTATGACTCCTTGCAGATGCAACTGCGCGGGCGCTTCCGTCGCACGCTCCAATATCAAGCGTCCTACACCTTCGGCAAAGCGCTCGACGAAGTTTCGGACGTGTTCGAGCTGGCGGGCGCACCGGCTCTCCCGCAAGACTCGCGCAACTTCAGCGCCGAGTATGCCCCCGCCAACTTCGACGTGCGCCATCGCTTCGCTTACAACTTCGTCTACGATTTTCCCGAAGTGCAGTCGGGGCGTTTCGCGCGCCTCCTCTTCCGCGATCTGCAACTGGCCGGAACGGGCAGCTATCAAACCGGCCAGCCCTTCACCGTCAACTCCATCTACGACGTGAACCTCGACGGCAACTTGACCGACCGCTTGAACACGACCAACGGAATCGTGCGCACGGGCGACCGCCACCAGCCCCTGCGTCTCACGGCGAGCGACCCGAACTCGCTGCTCGCGCCCGTCGGCCAAAACGGCGCTATCGGCCGCAACACGTTTCGCGCGGGCGGCATCCTCGATCTCAACCTCGCCCTCGTCAAACGTTTCCGTCTGAGCGAAAGACAAGACGTGCTCTTCCGCGTCGATGCCTTCAACTTCATCAACCGCGCCAACTACGGCATCCCCATCCGCTTCCTCGAAGCGCCCGGCTTCGGCCAAGCCACCTCGACCGTGACGCCCATGCGCCGCATCCAGTTCGCGCTCAAGTATTCGTTCTAAACTTGACCGCCAAGCGCGTGCGCTTCACGTCAATCATCGACGGCGACGATGGACGATGGAAATGAAGTCGATGAGAGGGAAATTCCGGCAACGGAGTTTCCCTCTCATCGCTTTCATTCGCTCTCGCGTCGGAGGTTCTTCGATTCGACGAATCAGCGCATCCATCTTTTCGCCGCCCCGTGCCGTGTGGCATACTCCGCTGCATCGTTCATCAATCAATCGGGTAGTTCGTCGCTTGCGGCCGAAGCGCCGTCGGGCGCGCGTGGAGGGCAACATGGTTCAGAGCACATCTGCCGGCGAAGTGCCGCGCCGGATGCTTGGGCGCACCGGGGTCGAAGTCTCCGCGCTCGCGCTCGGCGGTTCGCACATCGGCGAGACGAAATCGAAGCGCGAGGCGGTGCGGATCGTCCGCGAGGCGATTGACGGCGGCATCGATTTCATGGACAACGCTTGGGAGTATCACGAAGGCACGAGCGAGGAATTGATGGGCGAAGCCTTGCAGGGCGGCATGCGCCATCAGGTCTTTCTCATGTCGAAAGTCTGCACGCACGGGCGCGACCGCAAGACCGCCATGCGCCAGCTCGAACAATCCCTCAAACGACTCCGCACAGACCACCTCGACCTCTGGCAAGTTCACGAAGTCATCTACGACAACGACCCCGACCTGCACTTCGCCGCAGGCGGCGTCATCGAAGCGCTCGAACAAGCGCGGCGCGAAGGCAAAGTGCGCTTCGTCGGGTTCACCGGCCACAAAGACCCGGCGATTCATCTGAGAATGCTCGCCCGCGATTACCCGTTCGACACTTGCCAACTGCCGCTCAACCCGTTCGACGCCACCTTCCGCAGCTTCGAGCAACAGGTCTTGCCCGAACTCCTCCGGCGCGGCATCGCACCGCTCGGCATGAAGAGTCTGGGCGGCGCGGGCGACGCAATCAAGAAACGCGTCTTGACCGCCGGCGAAGCTCTGCGCTATGCGATGAGCCTGCCCGTGGCCGCGACCGTCTCCGGCATCGACTCGCTCAAAGTCCTGCGCCAAAACTTACGCATCGCGCGCGAGTTCAAGCCGATGTCCAGCGAGGAGATGCAAGCCCTGCGTACGCGCTGCGCCGGGGCGGCGGCCGACGGCCGCTTCGAACTCTACAAGACCTCCAAAAAATACGACGGCCCGCCCGGACGCAAGCAACACAAGTTCCCCGCGCAAGACGAACTGGCCGCGTGACAAGCATGAGCGCGCCGACGCACGACCGACGGCAAGGGATGACTCGCGCGGAGCGCGTCGCCGTTCTCTGCGCGGCGACGGTTGCCTTTCTCTTCAAGTCGGCGCTCGCGCTCTACACCGAGGGCACGCTCGACGCGGCGGCCTTCGCCGACCATCTCGCCAAGATCAGAGAGTTCGGCGTTGGCGTCTACACAGTCGGCGGTGCATTCAATAATCCCTTCAACAACCCGCCCTTCGTCATACACCTGCTGCGAGCCACCGGCTGGCTGACGGACGCGACCGGGCTGCCCTTCGCCTTCTGGCTTCGCTTCCCCTCAATCGTGGCCGACGCGGCCAGCCTCTATCTCGTCTGGAAACTGCTCGCACGCTCACACGCCCAACGCCGAGAAGCCGCGCACGCCGGTGCGCTACGCAAAGACGACGCAGCACATGAAGACGACGCAACGCGCAAAGATGAACCTCCGCACGAAGACGACGCGGCGTGGCTTCTCGTCTTGCTCGCGCTCTCGCCCGTCTCCTTGATCATCTCGGGCTTCCACGGCAACACCGACCCGTTGATGATCTTTTTCGTCCTGCTCTCCGCTTACCTCTTGGAGACGCGACGCGTCGGTGTTGCTGTCGGCGGCGTCCTGCTCGCGGGCGTCGTCTTCGGCCTCGCGTTGAACATCAAAGTCGCGCCCCTCATCTTCGCGCCCGCCCTCTGGTTCTATTTGCCGGACGGGCGGCGTCGCCTACTCTTCTTCGGCCTCGCCGCGCTCGTCTTCCTCTGTGCCTCGCTCCCCTACTTGCTTTCCGCGCCCACGCTCATCGCTCGCGTCGTCTTCGGCTATGCGAGCATCTACGGCCATTGGGGCTGGACGTATCTGGCCGCCACTTGGTTTCCCGCGAGCCTGCACTACGCGCGCCCGCCCCACGGCTTGACGGGCGCGCACGCCCTCGCCGCCTCCATCGGAAAGTGGTTGATGCTGGCCTCGATTGCCCTCGCGGCCTTTTGGTTCAATCGACGTGAAGACAAACTTTCGCTCCCGCTTCAACTCGGCCTCGCCACCGCGCTCTTTCTCTTCCTCACGCCCGGCTTCGGCGCGCAATACTTGGCTTGGCTCGTCCCGTGGGCGGTCTTTCTCGGCCTGCGCGCCGCCTTGCTCTACTACGTCGCGGGCGGTCTCTACCTCTCCGTCAGTTATAGCTGCTACATCTACCGCGCCGCGCCGCCCTTCTACTGCGTCGAGGCGCTCAACCTTTGGCTCCCGCTCGTCTGCTGGGCGTCCACGTTCGTCCTGCTCGTCGGCTACGTTCGACGCCTGCGCCGCGCGCACGCAATGAACCACTAAGACACAACGGCACGAAGAAAACTTGACTCGTTCAACTTTGTGCCTTTGTGTCTTAGTGGTTCAAATCTCTCGTATGGCACTCCGGGCTTCGCATGTGACGCGCGCCGTACTTCCCCGCTACAATGCCCCGCATGAAAGAAGACGACAACGAATCGGACGCGCCCGGCGACGACCGCGCGCCCGCGACCGGCGACATGAGCGCCGCCGAGTTTCGACGCCACGGCCACGCGCTCATCGATTGGATCAGCGACTACTTCACCGAGATCGAAAACCGCCCCGTGCTCGCGCAGACGAAGCCCGGCGAGTTGATCGACAAACTGCCCGCCGCGCCGCCCGCCGTGGGCGAACCGATGGAGCAGATTCTCGCCGACGTCGAACGCCTCGTCGTGCCCGCGCTGACGCATTGGAGTCATCCTTCTTTCTTCGCCTACTTCGCCACTTCGACCTCCGCGCCCGGCATCTTCGGCGAACTACTGTCGGCGGCCTTCGACGTGAAATCGCTTTTGTGGCGCACCGCGCCCGCCTCGGCCGAACTCGAAGAAGTCGCGCTCTCTTGGCTCCGGCAAATGCTCGGCCTGCCCACGGAGTTTGCGGGCATCATCTACGACACGGCCTCCGTCTCAAGTCTCCACGCCATCGCCGCCGCGCGCGAGAATTTGAATCTCGACATCCGCGAGCGCGGCTTGAGCGGGCGCGCAGACCTCCCCCTCTTGCGCGTCTACGCCTCCGACCAGTCGCACTCTTCCATCGACAAGGCCGTCATCGCGCTCGGCCTCGGCCAGCGTTCGCTCCGCAAGATTCCCTCCGACGCGGAATTTCGCATGGACGCCGAAGCCCTCTCACGCGCCGTCGAGGAAGACCTGCGCGACGGTCTCTTGCCCTTCTGCGTCGTCGCCACCGTCGGCACGACCTCGACGACGAGCATCGACCCCGTCCCCGCCATCGCCGACGTGTGCGAACGCCACAAACTTTGGCTGCACGTCGATGCGGCCTATGCGGGCTCGGCCGCCGTCGTGCCCGAACTGCGCCCCGTCGTCCTCGCGGGCTGCGAGCGCGCTGATTCGCTCGTGCTCAACCCGCACAAGTGGCTCTTCACGCCCTTTGATCTCTCCGTGCTCTACTGTCGGCGCATCGAAGTGCTCCACCGCGCCTTCTCGCTCGTTCCCGAATACTTGCGCACGCCCGCCGCCGAAACCGAAGGCGTGCGCAACGGCGCGGACTACGGCGTCCAACTCGGCCGCCGCTTCCGCTCGCTCAAACTCTGGATGATCCTGCGCTACTTCGGACAAGACGGGCTCGCCGCGCGCATCCGCGAACACTGCCGCCTCGCGCGCCTCTTCGCCTCTCTGGTCGCAGACTCCTCCGACTGGGAACTGCTCGCGCCCGTCCCCTTGAGCGTCGTTTGCTTCCGCGCCCGCCCCGCAGCACTTCAAAGTGAAACTCAAGAGGAACACGACGCGCGACTCGACGCGCTCAACGAGAGACTCATGCACGCCGTCAACTCCACCGGCGCACTCTTCATCTCACACACGCGCCTCGGCAATCAATTCACACTCCGCCTCGCCGTCGGCAACATCCGCACCACCGAACAACACGTCCGCCGCGCATGGCAACTCCTCAACGAACAACTCGCCCTCCTGCTCTGAACCGACATTGGCGCGGGCGCGTGACATTTGAACCTTTCGCGCCTTTCTTCTTTGCGCCTTTGCGCCTTTGCGTGAGATAAATTCCACGCATGAAAACGAGATCGCCAAAGAGATCGTCGCGGAGTTGATTAGAGATGGCAGCAACAGAGTTATTAATCGTCTGTAGGAATTTCACGCTGGAGGGCAAGGGCGCAAAGAAGCAGGGCGTCACGGCGACGATGTGCCTGCTTGTTTGCAGCATTCTTTTATTCGGCTCGCACAGTTCCGTCGCACAGCAGCGCGGGATGACGGCGGCGGATACCTTGCGCGTGGCGAACGTGGGCGAGGCGCAGATCGCGCCGGACGGGAGCATGGTCTGTTATACGGTCTCGACCGTGGAAGGAAACGCCGGGCGTACGTCTCTGTGGTGCGCGCCGCTCGGAGACGAGCGCATCGTCAACGCAGCGCCGCTACAACAGCCGCCGTCGCAGCGCCAGACGCGGCAAATCTTGAGCGGCGACTGGAACGTCTCGCGCCCGCGCTGGTCGCCCGACGGACGCCGCCTCGCCTTCGTCGCGGCGCGCGGCGGGCAGAGCGGCATCTGGGTCGTCTCGCCGCGCGCTGAACGCGCGCAGCCGCCGCGTTTCGTCGTCGCGGTTCAATCCACCAACTTTCACCTTCCTTACGCGGGCGAGTCGTTCGTCTGGTCGCCCGACAGCCGCCGCCTCGCCTTCATCCACGCCACCGAAGACGGAGCGGACGACACGCTCGCGGCGGGCGACCCGGCCGAACGCGACGCCGCGCGCGAGCGACAAAACGATCCGCGCATCGTCGAACGCATCCGTTACAAATCGCGCACGGGCTTCTCCGACACTTTGCGCACGCACGTCTGGCTCGTCGATGTGGACAACCCCACCGCCTTGCGTCAACTCACTTCCGGCCAGCATTACGACCACGCGCTCACTTGGAACCCGCGCGGCGAAGAGATCGCCTTTCTCTCGAACCACGAAACCGACGCGGACGCCGTCAACAACTCGGACATCTTCGCCGTCACGACCGAAGGGCGCGTCCGCCGTTTGACCGAGACGCGCGGCTGCGAGTACGAACCCGCATGGTCGCCCGACGGCAAGTTGATCGCCTACACGGCGACGACGCGCGACGTGACGACCATCGACAGCGTGGCCGAAGACGCGCACGTCTGGGTGCTCGATGCCGCCGGCACGAACGCGCGCGGGCGCGAACTAACGGCCGCGCAAGACCGCCGCGCACGCTCGCCCCGCTGGTCGCCCGACGGCGCGGACATCTTTTTTCTCGCCGGAGATCGCGGCGCGATCTTTCTCTACCGCGTCGCCGCGAGCGGCGGGCAAGTCTCGAACGTGCTCCTCCACCGCGAAGCGCAGACGCCGACGGGTGTGCCGCCGGCCGCGCAATTGCCGCGCTTACAGGTCGGCAGTTTCAGCGTCGGCCGCCGCGCCGACGGGACGTTACAGCCGCACGCCGGGCAAGAAGTGTGGACGACCGGCACAATCGCCCTGACGCTCAGCGAGGCGACCGAACCGGCAACGCTCTGGGTCACGACTCCTTTCAAGTCGAAGACGGGCGCGGCCATCAGGCTCGTCGCCGCGCACAACACGGAACTCAAGCGCGCCTTCGCCTTCTCCGAACCCGAAGAGTTCACTTTCAGAAGCGGCGACAACCTGCGCGTGCAGGGCTGGATCATGCGCCCGCTCAACTTTCGCGAGAGCGAACGCTACCCGCTCATCCTGAGCATCCACGGCGGCCCGCACGGTATGTTCGGCTACAGTTTCAACGCGGCCTTTCAAGCTTACGCCGCGCGCGGCTACGCCGTCCTCTTCATCAACCCGCGCGGCTCGACCGGCTACGGGCAGAAGTTTTCCGACGGCACTTTGCGCGAGTGGGGCGGCGGCGACTATCGCGATCTGATGGCGGGCGTGGACGAGAGCCTGCGCCGCTTCTCCTGGATCGACCGCAGGCGCATGGGCGTCACCGGCGGCTCTTACGGCGGCTTCATGACCAACTGGATCATCACGCAGACGACGCGCTTTCGCGCGGCGGTCGCTAGCGCCTCGGTCTCGAACCTCGTGAGCTTTTATTCCACGTCGCTCTATCAAGATTTGCTTCACGCCGAGTTCGGCGGCTTCCCCTGGGACGACTACGATCTGCTGTGGCGCTGGTCGCCTTTGCGCTACGTGCGCGCCGCCGAGACGCCCACGCTTTTCATTCACGGCGAACTCGACAACGACGTGCACATCACGCAGGCCGAAGAGATGTACATGGCCTTGCGGCGGCGCGGCGTCGAGACGGCGCTCGCGCGCTACCCGCGCGAAGGCCACGGCTTCCGCGAACCGCGCCACCGCCAAGACGCACTCGAACGCACGCTCGACTGGTTTGATAAATATCTGAAATAAGCGGTTAGCTGTTAGCCATTAGCTTTTAGCCAAACCTAAAACGGTGTCTTCCGGCTAACCGCTAACAGCTAACCGCTAATAGCTAAGAGCTGCTTATGCTGACACACATCGTTATCTGGAAGTATCGCGCCGAGACGACCGAAGCGGAGCGCGCCGAACACGTGGCGCGCCTCAGTCGGCTGCCGAATTTCATCCCGCAGATCGAGAGTTTCTCGGTCGGCTTCGACGTGTTGAAGTTGCCGCGCTCTTACGACGTGGGACTCGTCGCCGTCTTTCGCGACCGCGCGGGGCTGGACGTTTACACGGATCATCCCGAACACGTGCTCGTCGCCGTCTACGGGCGCAGCATCTCCGAGCACATCGCCTCGGTCGATTTCGAGAGCGAGGATTGACGACGCTGTAGAGAGAGCGCGCCCACGGCGTCGTTTGCACGATTAGCTTGCGTGCGGCGCGGTGGCGATTCACTCCATGCCAAGATGAGACGTTTGTTGAAAGTTCTGGCTGTCGTGTTCGTCGTCGCGCTCGCGACGCAGACGCCGTTCATCTACCGCCGCTACCAACTCGGCCGTCTCGATGCGCGGATTCGAGAGTTGAACGCCGCGCGCGCGCCCGACACGGACGCCGTTTACGCCGACTACAAAGGCGCGATTCACGTCCACTCGTTTCTCGGCGGGCACAGCGCGGGCACGTTCGCGGAGATCATTGCGGCGGCGCAAGCGAACGGTCTCGCCTTCGTCGTGATGACGGAGCATCCCTCGGGCGATTACGACACGCGCGCACAGACGCTTAGAGGGATGCGCGGCGGCGTCCTCTTCATCGCGGGCAGCGAGACGAGCGAGTCCGACACGGATCGTTTTCTCACCTTCAGCGCGACACTCCCGCCCTACGCGCCGCCCGAGGCTGTGGCCGCGCCCCCGACGACTCAAGCGCGCATCGACCGCGCGCGCGCCGCAGGCCAACTCGTCTTCGTCGCGCACCCGGAAACGTTTCGCAGTTGGGGCGAGGCGCGCGGCTTCGACGGCATGGAGATTTACAACCTCCACGCCGACGCCAAAGGCATCAATCGCACGCTGCTCTTTTTCGACGGCCTCTGGTCTTATCGCAGCTACCCGCACCTGCTCTGGACGCGCTTCTCGCAAAACCCCGACGCGAATTTGCGTCGCTTCGACGAACTCACTAACGCGGAGGGCGGCGACCGCCGTAAACTCGTCGCCATCGCGGGCAACGACGCGCACGCGAACGTCGGCCTCATCTTTCAAGACCTCGCCGGTCACACCATCTTCTCCCTCCGGCTCGACCCCTACGAACGCAGCTTTCAAGTCGTCCGCACGCACGTCCTCTCGGAACGCGCGCGCCCTCTGAACGAAGAGACGCTGCTCGCCTCTCTCGCCGCCGGGCACGCCTACGTTGCCTTCGACATCCTCTGCGACGCGACGGGCTTTCGCTTCACGGCCGAGAACGGTAGGGAGCGGAAGTTGATGGGCGACGAGATCACACGCGCGGAGGGCGCGGGCGTCCGCTTCCGTGTGGCGACTCCGGTTAACAGTCGCATTCAGATCATCAGGAACGGTCAGGTGTTGAGCGAGGCGCGAGAGGTTCTGAATCACGAATGGACGACTACGGAGGCGGGCGTCTATCGGGTGGTCTGCTATCTGCCGCAACTGCCCGCGCCGCTCGACGCGAAGCCCTGGATCATCTCGAATCCGATCTACGTGCGTTGAGCGTTCAGGTCTCGGACGCGGCACTTTGAAAAGTTCGCTGCGCGGAAAGGTTTCCTGCGCGTCAAAGTTCGCTTCGCAGACACGAAATCGCCCCGACAGCTAAAACTGTTCGGGGCGGTTTGCGCGAACCGGAAAGCTCCGGCTCAATTTTCGGAAGCGGCGCCTTAAGTCGCCTTAACGTCTGTAGAGAGTCACGTGTTTGACTCTTCGCACGCGACAAACTCAAGTATCAGAGAAGCGCGTGTACAGGCTTCCTATTAAGTTGTACCAAGTGCACGCAATCTTATTGATCGTGAGGCTCACTGTCAAGACTCAACTTGACCGACTCCAAGGCGTACAGCAGCGAAAGTTTGTTCGCGTCGCGGGCTGATCTTTATCCTTTGTGCTTCAAGCCGTGCGCCGCAAGGCGGCCGCCCCGCTGTCGCCGTCCAGCCATTCGGCGCGCAACTTTTCAATTGCCAACTCTTTCTGCTTGGCCTCGACCTCGATCCAAGGCGCGCGCCGGTAAGACGAAGGCATGTCTTTGATGAAGTCGCTGTGATGCCGGTCGTTGAACTTCTCGCGGCCGTTCGAGATGTGCACGAGTTGCCATTCAGGCCGAGGCCACGTCTCGCGCGCGGCCGCGAGATAAAATCCGACGCTCTCATGCTCGTAACTGTCCAGACCTTCGCGGCAGACGTGATGATGCGCGTCGAAGACCATCGGCACACCGGCCGCGCGGCACACTTCCAAAATCTGCGCGGCGCTGTAAGCGTATTCGTCGTTCTCAAGCGCGAGCCGCGTGCGTATCTCTTCGGGCAGCGCGCGGATGACTTCGACGAGGCGCGCGGCGCGTCCGCCCTTGCCGCCGTGTATCTCCATCACCGTCCAAGCGGAGCGCGGCTGCGCGAGCAGGTCGAGGACGCGCGCGTGCGTCCGCAAAATTTTGATGCTGTTGGCGACGACCTGCTCCGAGTCGGAACTAAGGACGACGAATTGATCCGGATGAATGACGAGGCGGATGCCGAGCGCTGTGGCGCGTGTGCCCGCGCGCTCGGCTTCGGCGCGAAACTCTTCGAGCACGTCCGCGCCCGCCTCGTCGTCCGCGAAGGGAAACAGACCGGAGGTGAGGCGGTACAACTTCAACTCGTGCGCGGCGCAAAAATCGAGCGCGCGACCGAGGCGCGCGAGGTTGTCCGCGTACAACTCGCGGAGCACGCGCTTTTGTTCCGGCGCGTCGAATTGCAAGAGGCGCTTGCGGGTCAGCGCGCGGTAACGCACGGCATCCGAAGTGGTAATACAAACCAGACCGAGTTGGGGCGCTAAGTTCCGGCTCAAATGACGAATCCCTCCCGCAAGTTTTTCGCTTTGGCAGCGAATTTCATTTAAGCCGAAAGTTTTATTTTTAGAGACACGAATGTGTGGCTAAAAGGATCGATTCGTTGGTTCATTGAGTCAATGTCGCTTCACGCCTCCAACGCCGTCCGCAAATTCAGAGGCTCGCGTTGCTCCGTGGCGGCGGCCGCGTCGGCGGCGAGAGCGGACGCGGTGTTGAGAACGAGCGCGATCCAGAACAGGTCTGCGAGCAGCAGGTGGACGAGTTGCAACCAGACGGGCGCGTGCAGCGAGACGTTTAAAATTCCGGCGGCGAGTTGCACGATGAACACGGTGGTGAGCGCGCTCGTGAGTTGGCGTGCGCGCGGGAGGTTGGGGCGCAGGAAGTTGTTGACGTAAGAAGCGGCGGCGACTGCGTAGAAGCCGATGCCGACGGCCAAGAACGGATGCAGGCCGCGCAGGCGCACGAGGAAATGCGCCGCTCCGGACAAGTCTTGCCTGATGCCTTCGGCCACGGAGTTGACGGGAAAGAGCGTCGCGCCGAGCGCGGAGAGCGCGCCGCTCACGGCGATCAGGAGCGTGCCGCAGAGCGCGGCGACGTAGATCGCCCCGATGCGTTCGTGTCCCCGCAGGCGCACCTCCGCGCCGCCCATCGCCCACCAAGCCGTGAGCGACAGGACGGCCAGCAGCACGAAAGTGTTCACCAGATGAAACGACATCACGAAGGCGCGCGCCACCGAAGCGTTGTGCGCCACCAAATCCAACTTCACGAGCGCCGCGCCGATGAGGGCTTCGACGAGGATGAAGATGAGCGACCAGAACGCGCCGCGCCGCACACGGCTTCCGCGCGCAAACAACTTGCGCGCGCGCCACACGAGTCCGACGACAAGCAAGAGAGCCGCGCCGCTCGTCAGCCGGTGCGTCAGTTCCACCAGAGTCTTCGCCAGTCCCGTCGGCGGAATCACTTGGCCGTTGCACAGAGGCCAATGGCTGCCGCAGCCGTCGCCGGAAAAGGAGGCGCGCACGTATGCGCCCCACACGATGACGAACAAGTTGACCGCCACGACGAGCCACGCGTAAGCGGCGAAGCGATTCAATTTCATAAAGAGTTTTCTCTCAAGTTATGCAACCAATGCTTATGACTTTGTCGCGAGACGTTAGCGATTATAAGCCACCGGCGTAAGCGCGGTCATTCGACGGCGCGAGGATAGTGGTTTAGTTTGACGTGCCGGTCGAAGATGTGGGGAAGCAGTTCACGCAAAGGCGCAAAGAGTTAAAGCAGAAGGCGCAAAGGAATTGAACGGCTACTTAATTGAGCGGTTTTCTTTGCGCCTTACGTTTTCCAACTTTTGCGCCCCCAGCGCGAAACGTCTTTATTTCATACTGAACCATTACTCGCGCGAGCGGTGGCGGTAGGCGGCGCAGAGGATGAGCGCGAAGGGCACGAGCCAGATGAGATCGTTGGTGACGTTGAGCCAGCCGAGCGCCCAAGGCCACTGCCCCCGCGCGGCCGTGTTGAGGAAGCCGATGAGGCCGAGGATTTTACCGAGCAGGCCGACGAGGATGATCGGCCAATGGCGAAAGGGGTCGCGCGCCGCAATCGCGTAGCCGACGCCGTAGACGCCGACGACCATGCCGAGGCACTGCCAGATTTGCGGGTAGTTCGGCTCCGCCGCGCCCGCCCAACGAAAGAAGGCCAAAGGGAACAGCACCACGAACGCGCCCCACGCGAGGTTGTAAGCGCCCGCCGCATAGAGCGTCCAAGTCATCCAACGCGGGTGTGCGTCGCCCTTGTCTCGCCGCGCGTTCATCCGTCGCTCACTGGCCGAGCACGTGTTTGAGCGCGCCTTCGATGTCCGGGTATTTGAACGCGTAGCCGGTTGACGAGAGGCGCGCGGGTTCGGCGCGCTGGCTGGCGAGCAAGGCCGCGTCGGCCACTTCGCCGAACGCGAGACGTGCGGCGAAAGCGGGCACGGCGAACACGGTCGGACGACCGAGCGCGCCGCCGAGCGCCTTCGTAAACTCCGCGTTCGTCAACGTGCCCGGCGCGACGACGTTGACCGCGCCCGCGAGTTCTTCGTGTTCGAGCGCGTGCAGGATCGCGCCCACCGCGTCGTCAATCGCGATCCAACTCATGTATTGGCGTCCGCTGCCGAGCTTGCCGCCCGCACCGAGTTTGAAAGGCGTGAGCATCTTCGTGAGCGCGCCGCCGCGCCCGCTCAAGACCACGCCGAAACGCAGCAGCACGACGCGAATCCCGGCCACGCGCGCCGCTTCGGTCGAGGCTTCCCATTCGCGGCAGACGGTCGAGAGAAAGTCGATGCCCGGCGCGCTCGTCTCGGTCAGGATTTCGTCGGCGCGGTCGCCGTAGTAGCCGACGGCCGAGGCGGACAAGAGCACGCGCGGCGGCTGTTTCAACTTCGCGAGCGTCTCGGCGATGAGCGTCGTGCCTTCGACGCGGCTTTCGCGTATGCGTCGCTTCTTCTCGTCCGTCCAACGTCCTTCGGCGATAGGATCGCCCGCCAGATGAATGGCCGCGTCGTGGCCTTCGAGGTCGGCCGCGTCCAACTCGCCGCGCGCCGGATTCCACAACACTTCGCGCGCGCCGTCCGCACGCCGGGCGCGCGCCGCGCCGCGCACGAGACACGTCACCTGATTACCGCGCCCGATGAGCACGGGCACGAGCGCCGAACCGATCAACCCGCTCGCGCCAGTCACGATGATCTTCATCAAAGATGCTCCTTCGCCGTTCGCAAGTCCTAAGTTTTAAGGCGCGAGTATATACCACGTGTGAACAACGAGCCGCGAATCCGATCCGTTTAACCACCAAGACACGAAGACACGAAGAAACCTAAACGGGTTAACTTCGTGTCTTCGTGTCTTGGTGGTTAATTTCGTTAGGCGGTTGGTTGCTGCACGGCTTGGCGTCTGCGCTTGCGCGCCGCGCGCCATTTGCCCGCGCCTTCGCGCACCAACCCGAACAACGTCGCGCGATTGTCGGCCACGAGTTTCAACCAAGCCCACTTGCTCATCTGCGGAAAGTAGATGCCGCGAAAGAAGAGACGCGCGACAAGATGGCTGATTCTGACCTCGACCGGCTTGTCCTTGATCGCCTTCATGGCCTCTCGGTTGCGCTCCGGGCTGTAGGAGACAGTCCACGCTTGATTGACTTCGTGGCGCGCCTCTTTGATCGACATCTTGAGCGGCGCGTGCGCCATCTCGAAGGGCGCGAAGTCCATCCAGTGGCGCGGGCGTGCCAGTCGTCCTGAGGCGGCGAGACGGTCGTAGAGCGGCGTGGCGGGAAAGGGCGTCAGTTGACCGAAGACGGGCAGCCCCGGCGGCCAACTGTGTATCTCAGAGAGCGTCCGCGCGGCGACGCCCGGCGTGTCGTTGTCCATCCCGAAGATGAACGAGGTGATGGCGTAGACGTTGCGCTCGGCCAACCTTCGCAAGACCGCGCCGTATTCGCCCGGCTTGCTGAAATTCTTGTTCACGTCGGCCATGTTCGCCGGGTCAATCGACTCCATGCCGATGAACACCCACTTGCCGCCCGACTCCGCGATCAAATCGACGAGTTCCTCGTCCTTCAACAAATTCGCGCTGATCTGCGCGACCCAAGGGATGTGCGCGTTGGCCGCGATCATGTCGCGCAAGAGCGACTTCGTGCGTTTGACGTTGATGGCGAAATTGTCGTCGATGAAGAAGACCGCGATCTGTCCGCCGTCTTTGCGGGCGCGCGCCTTGAGGCGCAAAATTTCGTCAACCACCGACTCGTTCGAGCGGAAGCGAATCGAGTCGCCGAAAAATCCCGTCACCGTGCAGAACTCGCAGCCGTAAGGACAGCCGCGCCCCGACTCAATCGGCACGACGCGAAACGTGCCCCAACCGCCGCCCATGCGTTCGAGCAAGGGGCGCGCGATCTTCGGCACGAGGTTGAATTGATCGAGGTCGAGCGTGTCCCACGGAATCTGCGGGTAAGGTTGCAGGCTCGGCTTTTTATCCTTCCCGGCGTCGTCCACGGGCAGGTAAATCTCTTTGAGTTCGCCGCACGCCGCGTCTTCGACGATCTGCGGCCACGTCTCGTCGGCCTCGCCGAGCGCGACGGCGTCAGCGTGACGCGTGCCCCCGTCGCGCCCCAGAGCCTCGTCGGGACATTCCGTGACGTGCGGCCCGCCCATCACGACCAGAATTCCGGCGGCGCGCAGAGCGTCGGCCACGCGATAAGCTTTCGCCACCATCCGCGTCATTGCGCCGATGCCGACCAGCCCGACGCCCTCGGCGCGCACGTAATTAACCAACTCTTCTTCGTTCATCGCCTGCGCGTTGCCGTCGATGAGGAGGACTTCGTGGCCGGGCGGCGTCAGAGTTTGCAGCAGGAACATCCAGAGGTGCGGCATGAAATTGCGCGTCACGCCGTTGTCCGGGTTGTATAGCAATATTTTCAAGAGTCTCTTCTACTCCCTTCGAGAAACAGGACAGCGTCGCTTAACCTGTGGTTGAAATAAACGGTCGGAACAAACAGCAGACGGCACGCGGGGGAGTTTGGGGGACTCGCAACCTCATGTCGAGAGGCGAATTTTCAGGCGGAGTATAACAGAAAATGTACGGAAGCGTACTCTACTCGACTTCCCTCTCATCGTTTGGCTTGTTTTCCAGATTGCTTTGGAAGAGCAGGGAGCAGAGTAACACAGAAAAGTTCAACCGGCTCGCGTCTCGACACGAAAACGCCGGAGGGCCTGCGCGGGAGTCGGCTTTCGGTCGCACGGGGCGACGCGTTCGAGAAAAGTTAGTGACCGCGAAGCCATCCGCGGAGTATGATGCGCGCGTAATTTAATTCGCCATGATTGATGCTTCAGCCAACTTCGTTCGACTCGACCAAGCCGGGGATGTTTGATTGCCACGCGAGGTAGCCCCGTTTAAGTGTACCGCTTCACCCTCTCCACAATCTGCCTGTCAATCGCCGGCGCGCTCTGTCTCATGCAAGCGGCCTGCGGCGGCGCGTCTCAAGCGCACGCGCCGTCGCCTTCGTCGTCACCCGCCACGCCGGCGGAGGCCGCCAAAGTCTCACCGCGCGCGGGGGACGTGCAAGTGGTCGGCTCGATTGATGCGGACGACGACGGCATCCCCGACCGCGCGGAACTCAGTTCGTACGGCGACCGCGAAAATTTCCGGCGCTGGTTTACGGCCGTCGCCGAGACGCAGTTTTACGAACCCAGCAAACAGTGGAACGCGGAGCAGCGCGATTGCGCCGGGCTGGTGCGTTTCAGTTGGCGCGAGGCTCTGCGCACGCACGACCGCCCGTGGCTGCGTCGCATGGGCGGCGCTTACGAGTCGGTCGCGCCGGACGTGCGCGCCTACACCCTCGAACGCGGCAGCCCTCTGGGCGCGCGCCTCTTTCGCACGCGCGCGGGCGCGTTTCAAGAGACCGATCTTACGGACGAGACCTTCTCCGATTTCGCCGATGCGCGCACGCTCAAAGAGTTCAACGCCGAGTTCGTCTCGCGCGACCGTCGCCGCGCCGAACCGGGCGACCTCCTGTTCTTTCATCAACCGTGGGCGCAGCGTTATCCTTATCACGTCATGATCTTTTTGGGCGCGGCGCGCGAGGCCGGAGAGGGCGCGTCCGATTGGGTCGTCTATCACACGGGGACGTCTGCGGACGACCGCGGCACGATCAAAAAGGTGCGGCTCGCCGTGCTCGACGAGCACCCCGACCGGCGTTGGCGTCCCGTGGAAACCAACCGCAACTTTCTCGGCTTCTATCGCCTCAGGATTCTTCGTTGAGGCGACTCGGAAAAAAACGCTTTGCCACTTTCGCTCGCGCGCACATGCTCCGTTTGAATGCAAGTTGAAGGGCTGACTTTATGAACAGTCGAAAACTCCTGACTTCGAGTTTGATCTACTTGGCGGTCGTCTTCGTCGTTTTCTCCTTCTCTTTCTGGCGGCTGCGCATGCTGGCCGAAGGCGTCTCCGTAGGCGACGCGAACGAGGAGATCGAATATAAAGAGCGCGACCCGAACGTGCCTGCCAAACCCTTCTTCTCGCTCTCGTCGAACCGCACCTACGGCACGCAGGAGCGCCCGCGCCTGTGGCTCAGTTACCGCGACATCGACGCCATCGACTTTCGCGTCTATCGCGTGAACGATCCGGCGAAATTCTTTCGCGGGCTTGAAGACCCGCACCGCTTCGGCGAAGACGAAGAGGGCGATTTCCAAAGCTACTTCCGCAAACGCAAGCCCACGTTTCTCGAACGCGTCCGCGCCTTCAAGAGCTACTTCTACGATCAATTCCGCGACTACTTCCGCGCGCAACTCAAACACGCGACGCGCAAAAATTTCAACCAGACTTTCCGCGCCCCCGACGAACTGAAAGAAGCCGAAGTGCAGCGCACGCCCCTGAACGTGGCCGACTACGCGCGCGTGCCCCTGCTCAACCAAGACCAACTCGTGCGCGGCTGGCGCGAGAAATTGCCGCCCCTCGACAACGAATACGACCGCCGCTCCATCCCGCTCGGCCAACGCGAGCCGGGCGTCTATCTCGTCGAAGCCGTCAACGGAGATTTGCGCGCCTTCTCCGTCGTCATCGTGACGGACTTGACGATGATCGAGAAGACTTCGCGCGACGGGCAGTTGTTGGTCTACGCCGTCAACCGGCAGACGGGCGCGCCGCGCGCGGGCGTCCAAGTGCAGGTGGTCGAAGGCAAGAACACGCTGACCACCGGCACGACCGACAATCAAGGCATCCTTCGCACCAAAGTCGCGCGCCCGAAGGAGACGGGCGGCGACGGAGGAGGCGCGGAAGGTGAAGACGGCGAAGGTGAAGGCGGCGGCGAAGAGGGCGGCGAGGGCGGCGAAGGTGAAGGCGCGTCCGCGTCGTATCTCGTCATGGCGACCGAGCGCGAGAACTTCGCCATCTCCGATCTGGACTCTTACATCTTCGGCGGCTACGGCGGCGAGTCGGACAATCTGACGAGTTATATCTACACGGATCGCCCCGTCTATCGTCCTCAACAGAAGGTCTATTTCAAGGGCATCCTGCGTCGTCGCACCGAGCGCGGCTACACTCTGCCGGCGGGCGCAATCACTGTCAGCGTCGAAGACACGAACGGCGGCAAACTCTTCGAGCGCGAGATGACGCTCTCTTCGCGCGGCACGTTCAGCGGCGAACTCGACATCCCCGAAGACGCGCCGCTCGGCACTTACAACGTCAAAGCCTTGACCAGCGAGGGCGGCGAAGTCTCCGGCTATTTCGACGTGCAGGAATACAAGAAGCCTGAATTCAAAGTGGCCGTCTCTGTGCCGCAAAAGTTCGCGCCCGTCGGTTCGCAGGTCAAGTTCAACGTCTCGGCGCGCTACTTCTTCGGCTCGCCCGTCACGCGCGCCGACGTGAAGTATTACATCTACCGCGAGCGTTACTATCACTACTTCTCAGACCCGGAAGGCGACCCGATTGACGACTTCGGCGTCGAGGACGAAGACGAGAGCCAATCTTATGACGGCAGCGGCGACTACGCGGATTCGATGGTCAAAGAGGGCGAAGGCAAGCTCGACGCGCAAGGTAACCTGCAAGTCGCCTTCGACGTGCCGCAGCCTTCGCCGCGCGAGCGTTGGGATTACACCTATCGACTCGAAGCGCAGGTGACGGACGCCTCGCGCCGCATGATGCAATCGAGCGCCGAGTTCGTCGGCACGCGCGGCTCGGTCGTCGCCGATGCGACCACCGACCGCTACGTCTACTATCAAGGCGACACGGCGAAGATACACGTCCAGACGCGCGACTACGAAGGCCGCGAAGTTCCGGCCGCCGTCGCGCTCACCTTCGTCGAAAACACTTGGGAGAAGATCGAGAAGAACGATTACGGCTACAAGTATTACGAGTACAAACTGAAGGAGCGCGACCTCTCCACGGCCAACGTGCAGACCGACGCGCGCGGCGAAGCCTATTTCGACTACCGCATCGAACGCCCCGGCAACATCGCCATCAGGACGACTGTTTTTGAAAACGGCCGACCCGTCTCCTCCATCGGCGGCTCGCTCTGGGTGGCCGACCGCAGCGATCAATTTTCCGATTACTCCTATCAAGAGAGCGAGGCGGTGAAACTCGTCCCCGACAAGAAATCCTACAAGGCGGGCGAGACGGCGCACGTCCTTGCGCTCTTGCCGACGGACAAGGCGCACCTCTTGGTGACGACCGAACTCTTGAGCGTGTTGAGCGTGCGACAGCTCAGCGCGACGGGGCGCGCCATCGTCATCGACGTGCCCATCGAAGCGAACTACGCGCCGAACATCTTCCTCGACGTGTCCTATGTCAAAAACGGCGAGATGTTTTCGGCTTCCGCGTCGCTCGTCGTGCCGCCGCGCGACCGCCTCTTGAAAGTCGAGATCATTCCGAACAAGAAGGAGTTCAAACCGCGCGAAACGGCTTCCTACACCATCTCGGCGCAGAACGGCGACGGCACACCGGCCGCCGGCGCGGAGGTCAGTTTCGGCGTCGTCGATGAAGCCATTTACAGCATCTCGGCGGAGACGGTCGGCGACATACGCAAAAACTTCTACGCGCAACGCTACAACGAAGTGAACACGACGTTCGCCGTCAACTACTACTTCAACGGCTACGCGGGCAAGAAAGCGATCCAACTCGCCGCGAACCGTCGCGCGCAGCAACTCGCCGACTTCAAGAACGAGGGCGATTTCGTCGAACCGCTCATCCGCAAAATCTTCAAGGACACGGCCTACTGGCAGCCGGCGGTCGTGACCGGCGCGGACGGCAAGGCCAACGTCAAAGTCGAACTGCCCGACAACCTGACGACGTGGCGCGCCACGGCTCGCGCCGTCACCGCCGACACGCGCGTCGGCGCGGCGACGACGAAGATCGTCGAGCGCAAAGATGTCATCATCCGCCTCGCCATGCCGCGCTTTCTGACTTCCGGCGACACGGTGACGCTCTCCGGCATCGCGCACAATTACTTGAACGCCGACAAGACGACGCAGATTTCCCTGAGCGTCAACGGCGCGCAACTCTTAGACCCGCCCGCCCAGACCGTGACCATCCCGAAGAACGGCGAGCATCGCATCAACTGGCGCGTCAGCGCACAGCAGACGGGCGACTTGACGCTCCTCGCCAAAGCCCTGACCGACACCGATTCCGACGCGGTCGAACTACGCATCCCCGTCGTTCCACGCGGACTCAAACAGACCACGGGCGAGGCCACCACGCTCGCCGGAGACGGCGACGCCGAACGCACCGTCACGATCAACCTGCCGAACAACGCAGACCCGCGCTCGCGCACACTTCGCATCGAGGCCGCGCCCTCGGTCGCCGCCACGCTTTTCGGCGCGCTCGATTACCTGACCGGCTATCCATACGGCTGCGTCGAACAGACGATGTCGCAATTCCTCCCCACCGTGATCGTCGCCAACACCTTGCGCGACGTGGAGCAGGCCAGCATCCGCGACACCAACAACATCGACAAGAAGGTGCGCAAAGGCTTGGCGCGTCTCTACAACTTCCAGCACGACGACGGCGGTTGGGGCTGGTGGAAGGACGACCCGACCGACCCGTGGATGACGGCTTACGTCGTCGATGGACTGACGATGGCCTCGCGCGCCGGTTATCAAACGGACGACGCGCGCGTCCAGCGCGGGCGCGGCAAGTTGTCCGGCCTGCTCGACGCGGGCAAGAACGACGACGGCAAAGAGATCGGCATGGAGACGCGCGCCTACATGATCTACGCCTCGAACATCAGCGGCGGCGTCAACCCGCGTTACATCGAAGACCTCTACAACAATCGCGGGCGGCTGCAACCCTACGGCCGCGCCCTGCTCGCGCTCACCTTGAAGGCGCGCGGCGACGGGCGTGCGCGCTCGCTCGCCTCCGAGATCGAACGTTCCGCCGCCCAGACCGATTTCGACGCGCACTGGGAATCGCGCCGCAAGACCGACAGCTACGAAGAAGAGAACAGCATCGAAGCCACCGCGCTCTCGATCAAAGCGCTCGCGCAGATCGCACCCGACAGCACGGTGCTGCCGAAGGCCGTCCGCTGGACGATGGCGAGCCGCAAGCGCGGCAGCTATTACTGGGTCTCCACGCGGCAGACCGCTTTCGTCATCTTCGGCCTGACGGATTACCTCAAGGCGAGCAACGAACTCTCGCCCGATTACATGCTCGAAGTCTACGTCAACGGCGAGCAGGTCGTCGGCCAACAAGTGACGGCGGCGGACGTGACGGGCGCGAAAACTTTCGTCGTCACGCGCAAGAACGAACAGGTCGGCGGCGCCACGCAGGTGCGGTTCGTCAAACGCGGCGGCGGCGTGCTCTACGCCTCGGCCGCGGTCGAATACGCGACGAACGAAGATCAGGTCGCGCCGCAGAGCACCGCCGGGTTGAAGATCACGCGCGAGTACTTGCGCCTGCGCGTGGAGGAGGGCGACGAGGGGCGTCTGAAGTGGAAGACCGAGGCGCTCTCAGGCGAGTTGCATTCGGGCGAGCAGATCGTCTCGCGCATCACCATCGAAGGCGCGCCCGCGCCCTACCTGCTCATCGAAGACCCGATCCCGGCGGGCGCGGAACAGGTCGCGGAGATCAGCGGTTTGAATCTCGACTACACGGAGCAGGGCTGGACTGATTGGTACAGCGCGCGCGAATTCCGCGACCAGCGCACGGCCTTCTTCATCAACTTCTTCGGCGGCAAGGCCACCCTCCAGTACGCCCTGCGCGTGCAAGAGCCGGGCGACTTCCGCATCGCCCCGGCGCGCGTCGAACTGATGTACCAACCCACCGTGCAAGCCAACACGGCGAGCGGCAGGTTGACCATTTTGGACAAGTGATAAAGCCGTGAATCGTCAATCGTCAATCGTGAATAGAAAGACCCGTCTTCCTCTATTTACGATTTACGATTCACGATTTACTTCTTAGGTAATCTTATGACCAAGAACGTACTCGCCTCCATCTTCTCGGCCGCGCGCGACATGGTGCGCTCGCCGCGTGCGCTGCTCGTGCTCGTCGCGTTGTATCTGGCGCTCATCGCTTCGGTCTTCTACTTCATCACGACGCGCGAGGCGACCGTGTGGCAGTTGTTCGTGACGGGCGCGACCGTTCTGCTCGCACCCGTGCTCTTTTTCGTGATGCAGGCGGCGGGCGCAAGTTACGCGGTCGGCGAGCGGACGGCGCGCGGGCTGTTGCGGCGCACGGCACGCGGCTTCCTGAAAGTGTTGCTGGTGAGCGTTCCCGTCATCCTGCTCGCGGTGCTCTCCGTCTATCTCTTGAACAAGCTCGAACAGCGCGCGCAGTTGTCGCCGGAGGAACGCGCCCGCGAACAGTTTTCGCGCATGGCCGAGGGCGAAGAGGACGGCGCGGCGGATTCCGCCGCAGCGCCGGACGAAGCGAAGCCAAAGCCACCCGTGCGTTGGAAGTACCTGTTTGTCTCCGCGCTCAGACTCTTCCTGCTCGGAGTCTTTCTGCCGCTCGTCGCCATCCAACTGTGGCTCGCCGCCGTGCGCGACGGACTCGGCGCGGCCTTCGGGCGCATCCATCGACACTTCGCCCGCGCCTTCTCCGCGCAGAGCGTCTTGACCTACGGCGTCGGCATGATCTTCTTCGCGCTCCTGCCCTATTTCCTGATCACGAAACGCACGCCCTTCGACAGCAACACGCTCGAACTGCTCGTCTTCGGCGCACGCATCGCGCTCGCCTTCTCGCTCATGCTGTTCGGTTGGGTGATGACCATGACGGCGCTCGCACGCCAAGGCATGGCAACGGCCACAGGGGCGACAAACGAACTCGCACTTGACGACACGCCGGAGTCACACGCCACGACGCCCACGGCCGCCACGACTTGAAACGCTTGTGACGAATCGTTCGCGGCTCGATTTGAAATTGTCGCGCTCAAAGCTATATCAATCGTCATTGAGATTTAGAGCAACTAAAAAACTAAAACGATGGAACCACGAAGACACACGAAACCACACGAAACTAAAAGGCGCTAAATTCTGCTTCGTGTTGTTTCGTGTCGTTTCGTGGTTTCTGATTTTGTCAGTCGCTCTTAAAAACTCGCTGGCCGTCGAAGTTTAAAAACCAGCTTTTGAAAGTTGTGCTCGCCGCAGTTAGAAAGTTTCTCTTCCCCGCACAGCACGGCGCACGCCATCGCCTGACGCACGCCTGCGTCTGCCTCGCGCTTCTTTGCGCGTGGACTGCCCCGCCGCCTGCGACGCGCGAAATTAAAGTTGCGCCCGCACGCGCGCGCATCGGCGAGAGCGAGTTGGACGCGGCCTTGCAACGCGCCGCCGAGCGCGCGCTCGGCTCGCGCGCGGGCACGATCATCGTCGCCGATGCGCAGACCGGACGCATCCGCGCCGCCGTCAACGGGCGCATGGCCGAAGCCGCGGCCTTCCCTCCCGGCTCCGCGATCAAGCCTTTCACGCTGCTCACGGCCTTGCGCGCGGGCGTCGTCAACGCGGATTCGCGCCTCTCCTGCCGCAAGCATTACGCGCGACGCGGCGCGGACTTCACCTGCTCGCATCCGGTCTATGTGCCGCCCTTCAATCCGGCGCAAGCCCTCGCACATTCCTGCAACTACTACTTCGCGCGCCTCGCCGAACAACTCCCGCCCGCCGAGTTCACACACACGCTCGCCGCCTACGGCTTCGGCGCGCGAAGCGCCGCGACGCAACAGGCGACGCAACCGGCGTCCGACAAAGCGACTTCGCCGCGCGCCGAAAGACGTGCCGCCTTCAACCGCACGGGCATGGGGCGCGCACCGACCTCGACGGCGACGACTCCAAGCGCGCCCCGGCTTCCACGCAACGACTGGCAACTCAGCACCGCGCTCGGCGAAGGCGACGAACTGCTCGTCACGCCCCTGCAACTTCTGTCCGCCTACGCCGCACTCTTCAACGGCGGACGCCTCTATCAACTGCACGCCGCTCCGGCCGACGGCGCGCCCATGGATTTCCGCCCACACGAGATCGCACGTCTCGACATCACGACGGCCGAGCGCGCCCTCTTGCTTTCGGCCTTGCGCGGCGCGGTCAAGTACGGCACGGCCGCGCCCGCAGATCTCGCCTCGCTCCCCACGCACGTCTTCGGCAAGACCGGCACGGCCACGGACGAATCGGACGGCCTCCACACACACGGCTGGTTCGTCGGCCTCGCCTCCGAACGCGCAGGAGTGAACGCCCGACCGTCACATGATGCGGTCACAGGCGACGAAGGCGATGCGAACACAAGCGAGGCGGCGGACACAAGCGCGAGCGAATCGCTCGAAGCGAACGCGAGTGAATCAGTTGAAGTGAGCGCGAGCGAGGCGCGTGCCGCGAACTCTAGGGACGTGCCCGCGCCTGCGGAAGTCAAACTCGCCGTCCTCGTCTTCCTCGCGCGCGGGCAGGGCAAAGAGAGCGCAGCGGTCGCGCGCACCGTCTTCGCCGAGCACGCGCGACTGACCGCGGACGACGCGGCGGCGATTGATGCCGCGCGCTCGCCCGCGACGAACAACGGGGACGATTTCACGAACGCGCCCCGCACGTCGAACGGCCGAACGCTCGTCCGCGTCCGCCTCTCGCGCGAAGACGTGACGCGCACCCTCACGCTCGACGAATACCTGTTCGGCGTGCTGGCGGCCGAGGCGAGCGTCGAAGACGAGTTCGCGGCCTTGAAGGCACAAGCCGTCACTAGTCGCACCTACGCCGTCTCGAACTTGCGCCGCCACGCGCGCGACGGCTACGACTTCTGCAACACGACCCACTGCCAGCGTTTTCTTCAAGTGACACGAGCGAACGAGCGACCGGACTTTCACGGACTCGTCCGCCGCGCCGTCGCGGAGACGACGGGCGAAGTCTTGCGCGACGGGCGCGGCGCGCTCGCCTCGGACGTTTTCTTCTCCACCTCTTGCGGCGGGCAGACCGCAGACATCCACGCGCTCTGGGGTAGCCCTGCGCGCGAGCCTTACCTGCGCGGCGTCCGCGACGAATACTGCGCCGCCATGCCGCACGCGCGCTGGACAGATGCAATCCCCGCCGCGCGTCTCGCCTTCGCCCTCGGCGAAGACGCGCGCACGGATGTCGGACGGCGTGTCGATAAGTTAACGGTCGTCAAACGCGATGCGACGGGGAGAGTGGAACAACTGGCGATTGAGGGCGCGGGGCGGCGCGTGGTCGTGCGCGGTTGGGATTTCAAGATCGTCATCGGCCGCACGCTCGGTTGGAGCGTGCTCAAGAGTTCGCGCTTCGCCGTGATGCGCGCGGGCGACAAGTTCGTCTTTCGCGGCAGCGGCTTCGGCCACGGCCTCGGCCTGTGTCAATCGGGCGCGCACGTCCTCGCCGCGCGCGGCGCATCCTACCGCCAAATTCTCGCCTACTACTTCCCCGCCACCACCGTCGGCGACGCGAACATCACGACGACGAAAACGACGGCTCAAATGCCGACGCAAGCCGACCGCGACGCGCCGGACGCGCCTGAAAGTGCCGCTATCGAAAATGTGCGTGTGCGCACGCCGCCCGCTACATTTGTGCGAGCGAGTTTCGCGCACGCACGTGTCGCCGCGTCGTCGTTTGCGTCGGGGTCGCGCCTGACGTTGTCGAGCGAGAATTTTCGCGTGAGTTACACGGCGCGCGGCGCGGCTCGGCGCGAGGCGGAGGCGGCGCTCGGCGCGCTCGAAGCGGCGCGCGCGGACATGCGCTCGCGCCTCGATGCGGCTGGCGTAGCCTTGCCCGCGCGCGGCACGCTCGAAGTCTTCGTACACGAGACGACCGGCGACTTCACGGGCGCAACCGGACAACCCGCGTGGGTCGCCGCCACGACGCGTGGACGACGCATCGAGTCGCAACCTCTCACGATGCTCGCGCGTCGCGGCCTGCTCGCGCCGACGCTCAGGCACGAATACGCGCACGCGGTCATCCATGCGCTCTCACGCGGGCGCGCGCCGCTCTGGCTCGCCGAAGGATTGGCCGCGCACGTCGCGGGCGAGGGCGCGAGCCTCACGCGCCACGCGCCGCGAGAGAAACTCTCGCTCGCGGATTTGGAGAAGCGTCTGGCCGCGCCCGCTTCGGCCGCCGAGATGCGCGCGCTCTACGCCGCGGCCTTCCGCGAAGTGGGCGCGCTCATCCGCGCCGAGGGCGAAGCGAGCGTGTGGCGGCGCGTGGCGCGCGTTTGAGGCTATACGCTATGAAGATATTCGAGACCATCCACTCGCTGTTGATCTTCATTCTCGCACTCGGCGTGCCCGGGGCAGCGACGACGATGCCGTCCGGCCAGCCGTTTTCGCCCGCGCAAGCCTTGAAGCAGATGGTGCTGACAACGGCGATCATTCTTGTTTTGCTCGTGCTCAATTTTTTATTGGCACGACTCTTCTCAAGCAGGCGTTCGACCGCGAAATCTGTCTGTGATTAAACGTCGCTCGCGCCAACGGCGGCGGCGGTTGCTCAACCGTGCGGCGCGCCTGTAACATCTACGCGTTTTGAGTCACACCATCGAACGAGACACGGAGACGGCTTCGCCTCTCGACCACACGCTCGCGCCGCACTTCGCCGCGCTCGCCGAGTTTCATTCCACCAGGACGCTCGCCGCCTCGCCGCTCTATCGACGCCTGCGCCCCGAAATCGAGCGCGTGCTCGGCTACGTCTTGCAGGAAAACTTCGCGGACGATGACGTTGACGACGCACGAGCGCGCATATCTTCCGCCGCTACGTCTGCCATCGTGCGCGCGACGGCTTGGAACATCGAGCGCGGCAAACAACTGCCCGGCATCATCGACGCGCTCAAGACCGATCCCACCCTGCGCGCGAGCGACGTGTTGCTGCTGACCGAGTTGGACTACGGCATGGCGCGCACCGGGAACGCGCACGTCGCGCGCGAGATCGCCGGGGCGCTGCGGATGAACTACGCCTTCGCGCCTTGCTATCTGGCGCTGAACAAAGGGAGCGGCGTCGAGGCCGACGTGGAGGGCGAGAACGAACGCGCGCTGCATGGCAACGCACTGCTCGCGCGCCACCCGCTCCGGCGCGTGCATTCAATCGCTTTGCCGAACGGCAAGGACAAGATGGCGGGCAAGGAGAAGCGGCTCGGACAGCAGCGCGCCGTCGTCGCCGACGTGCAGCACCCGTGGGGAGAGTTTCGCGCCGTCAGCCTGCACCTCGACGCGCACTCCACGCAGCGCCATCGCCAACAGCAGATGCGCCTCGTGCTCGATCATCTCGAACGCCTCGAACCGCAACTGCCGCGCGTCCTCATCGGCGGCGACTGGAACACTTCCACTTACAACTCGCGTCGTGCCGTCTATTCCATCCTCGGCTACGCGCGCCGCGTCATGATGGGCGTCGGCAACGTGGTCAAAAACCACTACCCGTATCCGGAGCGTTGGTTCGAGCGCAAATTGTTTCGCGAGTTGGAGCGGCGCGGCTATCGTTACCGCGAGTTGAACGCGCTCGGCGTCTGCACTCTGCACTACGATGTGTCGGACGCGGCGGTCAACACGAACATGGGCGACTGGATTCCCCAGTGGTGTTTCTGGTTCATCAACTGGGCGCTCAAGAAACACGAGGGGCGCTGCTCGCTCAAGCTCGACTGGTTCGCGGGCCAAGGGATCGAAGTGGCGCAAGGGACAAGGCCGCAAGTCATCGACAATTTGCGAGACGCCGCGGGCACGGTGCTCTCGGATCACGACCCGATTGTGCTGGACTTTACGCTCGCAAACGAGCGCGGCGCGGGCGCGGCTTGATGTCGCTCTAGTGATCAGCGCGGGCGCGCCTGTATATCCGGGCAGTGATCAGCGCGGGCGCGCCCGGATGTCGAGCGTGGCGTTTTTCGGCGTCTCGTCCAGACGCGATCTCACCCAACGAAACCCGAGCAGCACCGCGAGCACGGCGGCGAACAGGAGCGGCCACGTGGTGTCAACTTTGACGCCCATGTAGTAGTGCGCGACGCCGCCCACGGCCGCGACGTAAGTGAGCTTGTGCAGTTTCGCCCAGCGCTTGCCGCCGAGTCGTTTGATCATGCGGTTCGTGGAAGTGGCGGCGAGCGGCACGAGCAAGAGGAAACTCGCCATGCCGATGGTGATGAACGGGCGCGCATACACGTCTTCGACGATGGCGCGCGCGCCGAAAAACTTGTCGAACCAGACGTAAGTTAAAAGGTGCAGCCAGCCGTAGAAGAAGGCGTAAAGTCCGACCTGCCGGCGCAGTTTGACGAGCCAGTGCGCGCCCGTCCAATGGCGCAAGGGCGTGACGGCGAGCGTGACGAAGAGGAAGACGAGCGTGAGGACGCCCGTGGCGCGCGTGGCAAACTCGATGGGGTTCGCGCCGAGCTTTCGTTGAGAGGCGTCCCACGCGAGCAGCACGGCGGGCACGAGGCCGTTCAAGAACAACACGAAGCGCGTGAATTTAATGTCGGGCGAAAACATACGCACTCATCCCGCGTCAGAAGTTGACGCGCAAATCCATTCCCGCGTAGAGGTGCGCCACCTGTTCGGCGTAGCCGTTGAACGGCAGCGTATCGCGCAGGCCAAACTCGCCGATGCGCCGCTCCTTCGCCTGACTCCAGCGCGGGTGATGCACTTTCGGATTGACGTTCGAGTAAAACCCGTACTCGTCCGGCGCGGCGATGTTCCAAGTCGTCGGCGGCTGCTTGTCCGTGAGCGTGATCCGGACGATTGACTTGATGCCCTTGAAACCGTACTTCCACGGCACGACGAGACGCAGCGGCGCGCCGTTTTGCGGCGGCAGCGTCTCGCCGTAGAGACCGCTCGCGAGAATCGTCAAAGGGTGCATGGCTTCATCCAGACGCAAGCCCTCAACGTAAGGCCACTGGAGCACGCGGCCGCGTTGATTCGGCATCCGCTTCGGATCGAGCAGCGTCTGGAAGGCGACGTACTTCGCCGCGCCGAGCGGTTCGACTTGTGCAAGCAACTTCGCCAGCGGAAACCCGACCCACGGAATGACCATCGACCAGCGTTCCACGCAGCGCATGCGATAGACGCGCTCTTCGAGCGGCGCGATGTGCAGAAGGTCGTCGAGGTCGAACGTGCGCGGGCGTTGCACCAAGCCTTCGACGGCCACCGTCCACGGGCGCGTCACGAAGTTGCGCGCCTCGCTTGCGACTCCCGCCTTATCGGTCGAAAACTCGTAGAAGTTGTTGTAATTCGTGATCTCTTCGTAAGGCGTGCGCGCCTCACCGGGCGGCGTGACACTGGCCGCATCAACGGCCGCCTGCACGCCTTCGATCTTCTCGCCTTTGACGGGCGGCGGCGCGGGGACGGCGAAGCGTCGATAGACGAAACCTGTGGCCGCCGTCGAGGCGACGAGCGCCGCGCCGCGCATGAAGTTGCGCCGCGTCAGGTACAACTTCTTGTCCGTGATCTCGCTGCTCCGGATGTCATCCGGCTTCTTAATCAACATCTTCAATTCCGTCCCCGGCAGTTCGATGCCCGGCCTGTGCGCTTTTGCGTGTTCCCCGAAAATACGCGCGCCGTTTTCACAGTGGATGTCCGGCCATGGTTTCAACCAAAACTCTACGAGCCTCGCACCCGAAACGCAAAGTTATGAAGAGCAACTGACGGCGAGACGTTTGCCCCAATCGGGCGGCGACTCGGCATAAGCGTCGCGGCCGGGCTGCTCCGTGTAAGGCGCGCGGAGCACTTCGAGGAGGCGTGCGATCTCCGTGTAGTCGCGCTGCTCGGTGGCGGCCTCGATGGCGTTCTGCGCGAGATAGTTGCGCAGGACGTACTTCGGATTCGCAGCGTCCATGCGCTCTTTGCGCGCGGCGTCGGCGCTTTCTTCCGCGTGCAGGCGCGCGCGATAACTCGCCGCCCACGCGTCGAAGGCGATTGGTTCGACGAACATGTCGCGCAACTCTTCGTGCGGCGCGTCGGTCTCCGTCTTGAAGTTGCCGAGGCGACGGAAAAAGTTCGTGTAGTCGACGCCGTTCGCTTCAAGCAGGCCGAGCAGGTTTAAGATCAATTCCGCGTCTCCATCCTCATCCGTCGTCAGGCCGAGTTTGGCGCGCATCAGTTCGCCGTAGTGCGCGGCAAATTCCGGCTGGTAAATTTCAAGCGCCCCGGTCGCCTCTTCAATCGTCAGCAGACCGACGAGCGCCTGCGCCAGACGGCTCACGTTCCAGAGGCCGACGGCCGGTTGTTGGTCGAAGGCGTAGCGCCCGGAGTAGTCCGAATGATTGCAGATGAATCCGGCACGATAGTCGTCCAGAAAGCCGAACGGCCCGTAGTCGAGCGTGAAGCCGAGGATGGACATATTGTCCGTGTTCATCACGCCGTGCGCGAAGCCGACCGCTTGCCACCCGGCGATGAGTCGCGCCGTGCGCCGCACGACTTCAAAGAGAAACTGTTGATACTTGTCTTCCGCCGCGACGAGTTCGGGGAAGTGGTTGGCGATCACGTAATCGGCCAACTCGCGGACGCGCTCCGGCTGTCGTCGATAGTAGAAGACCTCGAACGTGCCGAAGCGGACGTGGCTCTCGGCCATGCGGACGAGCGCGGCGGCCGTCTCCACGCGCTCGCGCCTGACGGGTTCGTCGCTCCCGACGATGCAGAGCGCGCGGCTCGACGGTATCCCCAAGGCGTGCATGGCCTCGCCGCACAGATATTCGCGGATGGTCGAGCGCAAGACGGCGCGGCCGTCGAAGCCGCGCGAGTAGGGCGTCTGCCCCGCGCCCTTCAAATGCAAATCCCACTTCGCGCCGCGCGCGCCGCGCACCTCGCCCAACAGGATGGCGCGGCCGTCGCCGAGTTGCGGCACGTAGCTGCCGAACTGATGCCCCGCGTACAACATCGCCAGAGGCTCCGCGCCGGGAAGCGCGCGCACGCCGCCGAAGTATTCGACGAATTCGGGACGCGCGGCCTCGCCGGGATCGAGTTCGATCAACTCGGCGGCCACCGGGTTGAAGCTGACGAGATAAGGCGCGGCGAGCGGCGTCGGGGCGACTTTCGAGTAGAAGGCGGCGGGCAGTCGTCCGTAAGTGTTGTCGAACTCCAACTCTTCCAATTTGTGCATTCGTTCCCCCCTGAGAAAAAAAGATGAAGTAAAGACTGGTGAATGGTAAATGGTAAATGGTGAATGGAGAAACCCGCTTCCGTCCATTCACCATTTACCATTTACCATTTACCATTTACCGCTCTTCCTTCACAGGTTGAATTTGAGGATGACGAGAAAGACTGTGGTGATGAAGAGGACGGCGAGGTAATAGGTGATGAAGAGGGCGCGCGTGTCGCGGTCGCTGTCGGGTCTGTCCCAGAGTTTCAGGGTGAAGCGTCCGAGGACGAAAAAGAGGACGGCGCAGTCGAGCAGGAGCGACGTTGTCTTGTTGAGCGTGTCTCCGGGCGCGCCCGACCAATCGAACTTCACGGCGAGTTCGGCCGGAAGACGTGACCACAGGATGACGTAACAGAGAACGACAAGCAGCAGCGCGAGCCACGGCACAAGGATTAGGATGCGTCGCTTCTTCCCGGTCGTCGCGGGCGGCAGCTCTGCTTTTCCTGCATCCGTCGGTCGCATCGCGCGCGTGTCGGGGTCGTTGACGTTTCGGGCAGCTAGTCGGTCAGTCCGCGCGTAAGCGCGCCTTGTAGTTTGTCGAGCGCGGCATCGAGGATATGGTCTTCGCGCGCGATGCACAGGCGCATGTAGTTGTCCCACGCGTCGCTGTCGGTGAAGGCGCTGCCGGGCGTGCCCGCCACACCCGCTTGCGCGATCAGTTGCTCGTTCAGGCGCATCGCGTCCGTGAACTGTTCGGGGATGCGCGCCCAGACGTAGAAGGTCGAGCCGGAATCGTAGATGCGAAAGCCCAACTCTTCGAGCACGCCGACGGCGCGCGCCCGCTTGTCCGCGAAGCGACGGCTGAGACGCGCGTAGTAATCCGCGTCGGACATCAAGACTTCGGCCAGAGCCTTTTGCAGCGGCGTGGGCGAGCAGACGTAGAAGACGTTGTTGGCGTTGTTGAGCGGCGCGACGAGGCGCGCGTCGCCGTAGGCATAGCCGAGCCGCCAGCCGGAAATGTTCCAAGACTTCGAGAAGGAGTTGACCGTCACGGTGCGCTCGCGCATCCCGTCGAAAGCGGCGATGGAGAGATGCTGCCCTGCGCCCGCCACGTAATGTTCATAAACTTCATCGGAGACGCAGAGCAGATCGAGTTCCTGACAGACTTCCGAGATCGCCGTCAGTTCGTCGCGCGTGAAGACTTTGCCCGTCGGGTTGACGGGCGTGCAGACGATGATGGCGCGTAAAGGATATTCGCGCCGCGCTTTCAACTCGCGGCAGCGCGCGCGCAGTTCGTCCTTCTCGAATTTGAGAGACGCGCCCGACAACGGCAAGACTTCCGTGCGGCCTCCGAGTTCTTCGATGATGCGGCGGTGATACGGGTAGTAAGGCTCGAAGACGAGCGCGGAAGCATTTTTGAGATAGGCGTCGGCGAAGGCGACGAGGCCGCCGGTTGCGCCGGGCGTGATCAGGAGTTCGAGCGGCGTCGCATCCGCATCCACTTCGATCCGGTTGAACGTCCTGATCTTGTCGGCCACGGCGCGGCGCAACTCGCGCGCGCCCTCGGCCGGGCTGTAATGATTCTGGCTCGCCCCGATGACTTCGCTCGCCGCGCGCGCCAGTTGCGGATCAATCGCTAGCTCCGACTGCCCTTGCACGAGGTTGCCGTCCGCCGGGACGCGCCGCGTGATCATCCGGATGTCGGGCTTAACTCTTTTCATCTCGGTTACCATAAACAGTTTCCTTCGCGGGTAGACAAGGACGCCGCGTGCGCGACGGGTCGGGCGCGTTAAGAATGCCTGCGCCGGAGCAGGATGATCCCGATGATCAGGAAGGCGATCCCGACGTAGAGAAAAGTCCGCTGGCTGGTGATGCCGATGCCTAGAAAAGCCGTCCCCAGCGCGATGAAAGGTATGCCGCGTTTCGACATGGTGTCGCCTCCGTGCGAGAGCGGTCTCGCTCTCCTTTTTCTTTAACTCACAGCTCTCCTCCGGTTCGCTGCTTAAGATACTGACGAACCGCTAAAGTTTCAACGGCGCGTGAGCGGCAAAAGTTTCGACCGTCGTGCCGGAGGGCGACGAAATTTCGCGCCCTCTCGCCGTGCGCCCATTTGAAATCAAAGTTTCATCGTCAATCAAAGCTTCAAACGGTGTCCGGATGTGAACTTCCTTCGCGTCCTCTGCGTCATCTCTCCGCGCCTCTCTTGCGTGAACCTGAGTCAAGCAAGCATTCAACGCCGAGCACACCGCAGACGCCGAGCACGCAGAACACACCCCAACGCGACCACACTATTCTCTAATTTGAATGTAGGACACGACCAAGCTTCGCCATCAATTAAAGTTTCGCGGGCGGCTTTGCTATACTCGGTCGCATGCCAA
Source organism: Pyrinomonadaceae bacterium (assembly GCA_036387235.1). Lineage (GTDB taxonomy): Bacteria > Acidobacteriota > Blastocatellia > Pyrinomonadales > Pyrinomonadaceae > JAIVJZ01. The sequence goes on along the minus strand of DASVUD010000027.1, from coordinate 5,943 downwards.
AAAAGAATTCTTCCAACAGCGTCACGGTGGGGCTGGTGCAGATGACTTGCGCGCCCGAACCCGAAGTCAACATGAAGAAGGCCATCGCGCGCATCGGCGAGGCGGCCAAACGCGGCGCGCAGGTCGTCTGCCTGCAAGAACTCTTCCGCTCGCAATACTTCTGCCAGACCGAAGACATCGAACTCTTCAAACTCGCCGAGACCATTCCCGGCCCTTCGACCGAGGCGCTGTCGAAAGTCGCGCGGCGGCACAAGGTCGTCATCGTCGCCTCTCTGTTCGAGAAGCGCGCGGCCGGTCTCTATCACAACACGGCCGTGATCATCGACGCCGACGGCGAGGTGGCGGGCAAGTATCGCAAGATGCACATCCCGGACGATCCGCTCTACTACGAAAAATTCTACTTCACGCCCGGCGACCTCGGCTTCTCCAGCCACGACACGGAGGTGGGCAAGATCGGCACGCTCGTCTGTTGGGATCAATGGTTTCCCGAAGCGGCGCGCCTGACGGCGCTCTCCGGCGCGCAGTTTCTTTTCTACCCGACGGCCATCGGCTGGCTGCCCGACGAAGAAGATGAAATGAACACGGCGCAGCATCAGGCCTGGGAGACCATCCAGCGTGGGCACGCGATTGCGAACGGCGTCTACGTCGTGGTGGTCAACCGCGTGGGCGCTGAGGGCAAGTTGAAGTTTTGGGGTCAGTCGTTCGTCGTCGATCCGTTCGGCCGCATCGTGGCGAAGGCTTCGGCCGACCAAGAGGAAGTCTTAGTCGTCGAATGTCCTTTGGACAACATCGAGCGCACGCGGCAGAACTGGCCTTTCCTGCGCGACCGCCGCATCGAATCTTATCAGGGACTCGGCTATCGCTTTCTCGAACCGACGCCGAACAAGTAACAGATGAGCCAGCCCGAACAGCAGACTCCCGCCGCACTCGGCTTTCGCATGCCCGCCGAATGGCACAGGCACGCGGCGACGTGGCTCACTTGGCCGAAAGACCCGCTCACCTGGCCGGAGCGCGTGCCGCAAGCGGAAGAAGCGTATCTGGAGATCATGGCCGCGCTCGCGCCGCACGAGACCGTGAATCTCTTGGTTGACGACGAAGAGACGGAACGGACGGTGCGCGCGCGCTGCCGTTTCGAGGCGAGCGCGAACATTCGTTTTCATCGCATCCCCACCGTCGATTCTTGGATACGCGACTACGGCCCGAACTTTCTCATCGACGAACGCGGCCAACTCGCCTACAACGATTGGGTCTTCAACGCGTGGGGCGACAAGTACGAAGAGTTGAAACGGGACGACCGCGTTCCGCGCCAACTGGAGAGCGTCCTCGGCGTGCCGCGCTTCGAGCCGGGGATAGTCTTGGAGGGCGGCTCGATTGAAGTCAACGGCGCGGGCGTCGTGATGACGACCGAGCAATGCCTGCTCAATCCGAATCGCAACCCGCATCTCGACCGCGCCCGGATAGAACAAATCCTGCGCGACTATCTCGGCGTCCGGAAGGTGCTCTGGCTCGGCGAAGGCATCGTCGGCGACGACACCGACGGCCACATCGACGACATCGCGCGCTTCGTCGCCCCCGACACAATCGTCTGCGCCCTCGAAGACGACCCCGCAGACCCCAACTACGAACTGCTCCGCGACAATTACGAGCGGCTGAAATACGAACGCGACGCCGACGGCCGCCCATACAGCGTCCACGCGCTCCCGATGCCCGGCACGGTCGGCGGGCGCGAAGACCGCCTCCCCGCTTCCTACGCCAACTTCTACATCGCCAACAACGTCGTGCTCCTGCCCGTCTTCGGCCACCCGAACGACCGGCGCGCCGCCGACACCCTGCAACGCCTCACGCCGACGCGCCGCGTCCTACCCATCGACGCCTCATCCCTCGTCTGGGGCATGGGCACGCTCCACTGCCTCTCGCAACAACAACCCGCGCCTTAAATGTTGACGAAAAGAGAAGCCGCGCCGCGTCGCCGCTGAGCAAGCTGAAGAATGAACTCCGAAACCACAGAACTCTACGTCATCGGCGCGGCCATGCTCATCTTCCTCTTCATCTGCGTCGTCGCCGTCTGGGCGTTCGCGCGCCAATACCGGCGCGAGCACCCGCGAGATGATGGACGGCGCGACGAACGTTGAGAGAAAGGTTCAATCAATTTACGAGGTCGCGCCGCCGGGAATCGGCGCGGAGGGGTCGGAGGGCTTGTTACCGATCTTTTTATTCATTCGTAATCTGCGCAGCTTCTCGAACAGTCCACGGTCTCCCCTGAATCTGTCGAGCAGGCTTTCGAGCATGAGGAAGTCGTAAGTCCGCACATAGTTCATCAACCACTTTCTGTAGTCCTCAGACAAAAGCGGCTTCGCGCTCGTCTTGGTTTCGCCGAGGAGCGCGTTGAGCCAGAAACTCAGGTAGATGTAGACCGAACGCTCGCCGATCAGATCGGATTCGATGTAATGCTCGAATCGTTCGAGGCGACTGAAGAACGAGTCGAAACACTCTCGTATCTTCATCTGGTTCTCATTGAGTTCCTCGGTCTTCGCCGGGTCGAGCGCGACGCGAATATCTTCTACGGTGACGTGCTGCCCGTCGGCTTCGTCATCTTCCGAAAACAGAGGGATGCGCCTGCCCTGCGGGTAAAACATCAGCAGTTCGAGCATCTTTTTGGCATTCTCCACCGTGGCGCGGCGGCCAAAGTCATTGACCGTCCCGGCTAAAAACTCCTCTCGCTTCCACCTCTGTCCCACGTCGAATTGATAGAGACCGATCAAAAAGACGCCGGCGGCAGCCAAGACTCCGAGTTTGGCGACCAACTCGAAGAGGTCTGCCAGTTCGTCGATTCTTTTGGAATAGCTCGGCTCAGTGCCGGTGATGTTTCTGATTTGATCCCAGGTGAAGACTTGCTCTTCCGAACTGCCGTCCGGCTTGATGACGACGTACCTGTCCTTCTTAGTCACCTCGCCCGTCATTTCGCTCGGCGTGATTCCGTCTTTGAAGTTCACCTTGAGCGAATTCTTCGGCCTCAGGTAAAGCAGTATCTGGCCGACGAACAGGATCACTAAAATGATGCTGAGCAGCAGAGCCATTTGCCGAACCATCGCAACTTACTCCTTCGGTGACTAATCCGAGACAGGGATGTGGGTTGAGGGGCAAGAAAAAGTATCTCGTGAGGCTCACAAGGAAGAATCTTGCCAGCAGGAAACGCGGCAAAGATAGCCGTGCGCTAAGAGGCTGTCAATACTGAGAGCCCGCAACTGAAACCGGAGGGCGCGGGCGACGCCGTAGCGTCAGAGTGATACGGCGTTCGTCAAGACGCGAAGACGAAGCAGACCGTTCAGCTTATCCGTTCCGCGTGTCATCCGTGAATTGAGCCCGCTGCGTCCATCCGCTTTTGAAGCGGCGCTTCTGTCCAACGGTTGAATTCGGCGGGCACGCAGAGAGAGAAAGAGAGAGAGAGAGAGCTATTCCCACTTCTTCAACTTGCGGAAGCGCTTCAAGACCATGTCGCGTTTGAGCGGCGTGAGGCGGTTGATGAAGAGGATGCCGTCGCAGTGATCCGTCTCGTGTTGAAAGCAGCGCGCGGCTAAATCTTCCGCGTCGCGCTCGTACCATTCGCCGTGCACGTCCTGCGCGCGCAGGGTCACGCTCGCGGCGCGCTTCAGGGGCGAGTGGACTTTACCGACCGACAGACAACCTTCCTCGCCCGCCTGTTCGCCCTCCGCGCGCACGATCTCAGGGTTGGCCGCCACGAGTTTGATCCCGGCGCAATCCATCACGAACAGTCGGAGAGAGAGTCCGATTTGCGGCGCGGCCAAACCCACGCCTTCCTCCGCGTACATCGTCTCGAACATGTCCTCGCACAACCGCGCCAGTTCGTCGTCGAACGCTTCCACCGCCTCGCCCACCTGCCCCAACACCTTCGCCGGATACTCCGTCACCTTCAAGACCGTCATCTGTCTTTCGCCCCGCCCGCTCTATGATATGCTTCGCCGAACGCGCGAAGTTTACCCGATATGAAACAATATCACGACCTGCTCAAATCCATTCTCGAACACGGCGCGGAACACCGCGACCGCACGGGCGTCGGCACGCTCTCGCACTTCGGCTATCAGACGCGCTTCGACTTGCGGGCAGGCTTCCCCATCGTCACGACGAAGAAGATTCCCTTCCGCTGGGTGGCCGAAGAACTCTTCTGGTTTCTCTCCGGCGACACGAACGAGCGCACCTTGCGCGCGCGCGGCGTGGACATCTGGGCGGAGTGGGCGGACGCGGAACACACCGGCCGCTTCAAACGCGAAGCGGGCGACCTCGGCCCCGTCTACGGTTATCTCTGGCGCTCCTTCGGCGGCCGCTATCCGGCGCGCGACGGCGTCGATCAAATCGCGCGTCTGGTGGAAAACATACGCGTGAACCCGAACTCGCGCCGCCTCCTCGTGACGGGCTGGGATCCGCGCGTCTCTGACGAAGTCGACTTGCCGCCGTGTCACACGCTCTTTCAATTCAAGGTCGAGCGCGAGCGTGTCTTGCATTGCCAGTTGTATCAACGTTCGGCCGACGCCTTTCTCGGCGTCCCCTTCAACATCAGTTCCTACGCTCTGTTGACGCACCTGCTCGCGCACGTCTGCGAACTCGAAGCCGGAGAGTTCATCTACACGCTCGGCGATTACCACATCTATCTGAATCATCTGGAACAGGTGCGCGAACTGCTCACGCGCGAACCGCTGCCGCTACCGCGTCTTGAGATCGCGGACGAAGGCGTGCATCCTTTGCGCGGGCTGCAAGGTCTGCTCGACATGCGTTACGAAAATTTGCGGCTCGTCGGTTACAAATCGCACGGCAAGATCGCCGCGCCCGTGGCCGTGTAAAGTGTGGCGACGTTCATCAAGCGGCCGCGTCAAATTCGAGGGGCGATCATTTCATGTCCATCATCGGCATTGTGGCAATCGACCGTAACGGAGCTATCGGCAAGGGCGGCTCGATCCCGTGGCACTATCCGGCCGACATGAAGTTTTTCCGCGAACAGACGACGGGGCACGCCTGTTTGATGGGCAGGCGCACTTGGGACTCTCTGAAGCGCCCGTTGAAAGGACGCCTGAACGTGGTGTTGAGCAGGTCGGCGGCGACAGTGGTTGAGAAGCAAGCGGAAGTCGGGGAGGGGCAAACGCAGCAGGGCGACGGCGTCATCTTTCTGCCGGACAAGCGTTTTGTGCTCGCGCTCGTGCCCTTTCTTTCGTGCGACCTCTACGTCATCGGCGGCGAGCAAATCTACAGAGCCTTCCAGTCGGAGATCGAGCAGTGGCTCGTGACCGAGATTCCGCTCGCCGTCGAAGGCGCGGACACGTTCATGCCCGCGGACTTTTTGCTCGACTTCCGGCCGCGCGCGGTTCGTGAACTCGCCGACGATCTGAAAGTCACTTTTTACGAAAGAGCTTAGAGGCCGCGCGCGAACGCGCGAAGGCCGCAAACACGCCCCGTTCAAATCAGACGCCCGCACGTCGAGTTAGATTCTTCGACGCCGCCGCACGAATTTACGGAAGCCGCGCCTGACGCCGCCGGACATCCCCTGCACACGCAAGTTTTTCTCTGCTACACGCTTTGCGCGCACGCATGCCCGATATGGTCGGACGCGACGTTTCGCGCGCCCCGCCGCCGCAAATTGCCCGCCGCCGGACAATCTTCGCCGTGGCACTCTGCTTGCACAGGTGAACGGCATGACCATCGACGCCGCCACCTACCCTATCTGGCAAACAAGCGAAGCCGAGTCCAAAGCGACGACGGCGAAAGAGAAACCCCTGACTCCCATGAGCGATCACGCCCTCGCGCAACTAGCGGCCGGCGGAGACCTGACGGCCTTCGAGGAACTCTACGAGCGGCACAATCGCCGCGTCTATTCGCTCTGCCTGCGCATGACGCAAAATGCCGCCGAAGCCGAAGACCTCGCACAAGAAGCCT
>DASVUD010000026.1:0-152638 GCA_036387235.1 Pyrinomonadaceae bacterium | reverse complement strand
CCGAGCCGGGCCGGCGTTCGATGATCATCTCGCGGACGTTGTCCGAGAGGTTGAGCAGTTCGTGGATTGCGGTGCGGCCGCGGTAGCCGGTGTGGTTGCAGGCGTCGCAGCCGACGCTCATAAAGAACTGGCGGCCTTGATAATCCGCGGGCTTCAAACCCGACTCGATCAATTCGTCGTCCGTCGGGTAATACGGCCGCTTGCACACGTCGCAGAGCATGCGGATCAAGCGTTGGGCGAGCACGCAGTTCAGAGACGAGACGAAATTATACGGCTCGACGCCCATGTTCAGGAAACGGCCGATCACGTCGATGACGTTGTTGGCGTGGACGGTGGTGAAGACGAGGTGGCCGGTCAAGGCCGACTGGATGGCGATCTGCGCCGTTTCGTTGTCGCGAATTTCGCCGACCATGATCTTGTCCGGGTCGTGACGCAAGATCGAGCGCAGGCCGCGCGCGAACGTCAAGCCCTTCTTTTCGTTGACGGGAATCTGCGTGATGCCGTGCAACTGATATTCGACCGGGTCTTCGATGGTGATGATCTTGTCTTCTTCGTTCCTGATCTCGTTCAAGGCCGCGTAGAGCGTCGTCGTCTTGCCCGAACCCGTCGGGCCCGTGACGAGCACCATCCCGTAAGGCTCGGCAATGTAGCGACGGAAGTTGCGCAGGTCGTTGGCGTCGAAGCCGACCACGTCCAAGCGCAAGTCCTTGAACTCTTCGTTGATCTGCTCTTTGTCGAGAATACGAATGACGGCGTCTTCGCCGTGGACGGTCGGCATGATGGAGACGCGGAAATCGACCGTGCGCCCCTTGTAGCGGACGCGGAAGCGACCGTCCTGCGGCACGCGGCGTTCGGCGATGTCGAGTTCAGACATGACCTTGATGCGCGAGATCAAAGTCTGATGATAGGCCAGATCAATCGGGTCGACTTTGGCGTAGAGCGCGCCGTCGATGCGATACTTGACCTGCACTTCGGTGTCGCGCGTTTCGATGTGGATGTCGGAGGCGCGCGATTCCATCGCGTTGAAGACGATGGTATCGACCAGTTTGATGATCGGCGACATCTCGCTGTCGGTCGCCAGACGGTCGAGGTCTAAAACTTCGTCGCCGTGCTCCGTCTCTTTAACGAGCGAGATGCGAAAGTTCGAGGTCGCTTCTTGCAGGACTCGCTGCGTGGCGTCGCCTTTCTTCAAGACCACGTCAATCGCACCGGCCGTCGCCACGTGCGGCACGATGCGCGCGCGCAGGGCTTGGGCGAGTTCGTCGAGACGTTCGAGGTCGGTCGGGTCGGCCATCGCCACGTGAAAGCGACGCCCCTCGCGCCTGAGGGGAACGAACTGGTGACGCACCATCAAATCGACGGGCACTTCGGCCAAGAGCGCATAGTCGATGGGCGAATCGCCTTCGGGCGGGAGCAGATCGATATAAGGCAAGCGGTAGCGGCGCGCGAGCTCCTGCGCGGCGCGCACTTCGGGCGGGAGCGGCGCGGCCGCGTCCGTGTTCAGCCGGCTGCCCCGCGCACGGTCTGCTGCCGCGCTGTCGGCGCGAACAAGTGTGGTTTCGCCCGCTTCCCGCGCTTGCGTTTCGTCGAGGGTGGTGTTCATTGAGCTTGAAAAATCTTCCGCTGCCAAACTTCGTGTCCTATTTCTGATGCGGGAGGGGGGCTTTCGGATTGCCCGCCGTCAACGCCCGGCGTGCGCTCCCGAAACATTTGAGATGGATTGGATGATCGGGAGGTAGATCGCCAGCAAAATCGTGATGACGACCCCGCCCATCACGAGCAGGATGGCAGGTTCGAGCACGGTCGTCAACTGCTCAAGCCTGACCTCGGATTCGGCGTCGTAGAAGGTCGCCACCTCGTCCAACATCTCGCGCAAACTGCCCGAACGCTCGCCCACGCCGATCATGTCCAAGCCCAGTTCCGGTATCCAATTCGCGCTCTCCAAACTCTCCGTGAAGGAGCGGCCTTCGCGGATCATGGGCAGAATTTTGGTCGAACGCGCGCGCAGTTCCTTGTTCGTGATCGCCTCGGCCGCGATCTCCCATGATTCGACGAGCGTGATGCCGCCCGCAAGCAGTGTCGAGAGCGAGCGCGTCACCTGCGCGACCGAGAGTTGGACGACGAGTTGGCCTGCAATCGGGATTTTCAGTACGAACCGGTCGATTGCCAGACGGCCATGCGGCGTCTTCGACCAGAACCAGAAAGCGACGGCGCTGATGATGACGAGCGGAGCGAACCACCAGATGTTGGCCGCCATCCAGTTTGAGATGCTGACGACGACGAGCGTGATCGCGGGCAGGTTGCGCCCGAAGCCCTCGAACAGACGCGCCATGCGCGGCACGACGTAGGTGGTCAAAAACGTGACCATGCCGAACGAGGCGACGAGCAGAAAGAGCGGGTAGGCGAGCGCGCCGCGAATCTTGCGGCGGATTTCGACGCCGCGCCGCATGTAGGCGTTGTAGCGATTCAAGACCTCGTCGAGCGCGCCCGAACGCTCGCCCGCCAAGATCGACGCCGTGTAAATCCGGGGAAAGATCGAACCCTGCTCGGCGAAGGCCGACGAGAGCGCCATGCCGCCGCGAATCTTGTCTTCCACCTGACCGAGCATCGTCCGCAGACGCGCGCTCGAAGCGCGACGCCGCAGCATGCCGATGGATTGCAGAATCGGGATGCCGGCGCGCAACAGCGCCGCCAGTTGTTGATTGAACAAGAGGAAGTCGCCCGCCTTGATGCGCGGCGCGGTTCCCGCCTTGCCGCCGCGCGTCAAAGCGGCGATGCCGCGCGCTTTGGGCGGCGTCACGGAAAAGACGCGAAAGCCCTCGCTCTCCAGACGGACGCGCGCCTCGGCCACGCCCACGGCTTCAATCGTGCGCGTCACCACTTCGCCCGCGGGCGTTCCCAAACGACAAATAAACTCGGCCATGCTGTTAGTTAATTTGATGCCGCGCACGCGGGGCGCGACGGCGAACTCAAGCCTCTAAACGGGGCGGAAAGTATAACACGCGCCCACTTCAAATCTCACGCGCGCCGGCGCGACTTGAACCTCATGCGCCGATGCGACTTTCGCGGCCACGACTTCTCGCCCAAAGTGCTTTAACGCCGCCGCCCGCACTTACACGCCGCACATGGCAGAAAGTTGCACGCGTTCGGGTTTTCGCGCGGCCAGAGCGTCTGACAAAGCTATGTTAAGAGTGAACTACGCGCTTCACACGCGCACCACACGAAACGAAAGCACACGAAAAATCTTCTTCGTGTAGTGCGCGTGTGAAGCGCGTGGTTTCATGGTTTTCTTAGACGCGCTTGACTCCGAAACCAGATCGCATCGTCAGGGCCAACTCGAAAACCAAACTTTTGACAAACGCTCATCTTGCGCGCGCGCGGCGACGTGTCCTACAATGCCGTTCGTCCCCAAGCGAAGTCTCCCAGCTTCATTGATCGAGCCACGCGCAAAAGTTTTTTTACGCCTCCGGGCATCGCTTTCCTGTGATGCCGGAATCGTAGGGCATACAAGGTTTAGCATCGCAGGAGTTGATCCCTTCTAACTCCGCCGACTGGAGGTCTCCATGAGAGTACGGCGCCACTGTCCCGGACTCCGTTCCGCGCTGGTCTCTTCGCACGTCATCGCCTGCCTGTTGTTCGTCGCCGCCAACGCGAACTTCGCTCAACAAAAAGCACCGACCCAAGCCACGGCCGAGCAACCGGCGGGCGTGAGCACGACCGCGCCGCAAGGTGCGCCCGCGACGGCGCAACCCGCCGCGTCGCCCGTTGCGTCGCCCGTTGCGGCCGGCGTGGGAGCGGCGGCTGCGACAAGCGCGGGCGGCGGCGCGGCGGCCACCTTCGGCGACGAGCAATTGATCGTCAACACCGATCTGATCACTTTGAACGTGACGTTGACGGATATGTACGGCCGCTTCGTCACCGGGTTGACCAAAGAGGCTTTCAGCGTCTTCGACGACAAAGAGCCGCAGGACATCACCTTCTTCTCCGACGACGACGCGCCGGTCAGTCTCGGCGTCATCTTCGACGTCTCCGGCTCGATGGGCAAAGACAAGATCGCGAAGGCGCGCGAGGCGCTCAAACATTTCATCGAGACGAGCCACAACGGCGACGAGTATTTCATGATCGGCTTCAACCATCGCTCGCAAGTTCTGATGGACAAGACGCGCGATGCCGACGCCCTCCTGACCAAACTCACTTTCGTGCAGACCAAGGGGCAGACCGCTCTCTACGATGCCTGCTATCTCGGCGTCGAGAAAGTGACGCGCGGGGCGCACCCGAAACGCGCGCTCCTCGTCATCAGCGACGGGCAGGACAACAGTTCGCGCTACACCTTCAGCGAACTGCGCCGCGTCCTCAAAGAGACGGACGTGATCATCTACGCCATCGGCATCATCGACCGCAGCGACCCGACCGCGCTGGACGTCTCCGGGCAGACCATTCTCGATGAACTGGCGGGCGTTTCGGGCGGGCGCGCTTTCTTCCCTGAGACGGCCGCCGAGATGAACGAGATTTTCGAGCGCATCGCCATCGAACTGCGCCACCAGTATTCCATCGGCTACAAGCCGAAGAATTTCACGAACGACGGCAAGTGGCACAAGATCAAGGTCAAGGTCACGCCGCCGCGCGGGTTGCCGCGCCTCTACGTGCGCACCAAAGAAGGCTACTACGCCACCACACAGCCGCGCTGACCCGCGCGCGCGTGTCCGGCAGCCGCGCTGTAAGGAGCGGGCGCGTCGCCCTTTCACCGCGCGGACTGGCAACGCTCGCGCCCCGACGCACTTCTAAAGGTGTGCGCGTCGTGACGAAAGCCGACCAGTCGCCCGCGCCGGTTCTTTTTAGCCCCAGCCGCGCGAAGCCAAATTTATTGGCTGAACAAACAGAAGCGCCCGCAAGCAGCGCCCGCCGCCGTCAGAAGATAACCGAAAGCGGCGGACGGGAGCTTCGCCGGGCGCTTCCGTCTGTTGCCCCTTCAAGATTGAGAGGCGACCGACTCGCTCGCAATCGAACTCGCTTGCGGGCGACTGGCCTAGCGCGCTTTGCTGCCCGAGTTTACAGTCGCAGGAGATGACGGGATGACACATCGCCGAAAAGTTGATCAGAAAAGCCGCCGCCGCAGTCTGAGCACGCGTCTCTGGCTCTCGCTCGGCATCTGCGCCGTCGTCGCCGTCCTCAGTTTCGCCGATGCTCTAACGACGCACGCGCAGAGGACGAACAACACCGATTCGCGCCCGCGCCGCGTCAACTCGGCGACGCCACCGCAGCAGCAACAGCCGCGCCCGACGCCCACGCCCGCGCCGCAATTGCAGACGCCGACGCCGCGCCCCACGCCCCTGTCGAACGCCAGCCCCTCGCCCACTCCGGCCGACGGAGAACAGGCGGGCGAGGAGATCGACCCGGACGAGATCGTCAAAGTCGACACGAGCCTCGTCAACTTGAACGTGCGCGTCATCGACCGCGCGAATCGCCCCGTCAACGATGTCCGGCAGGAAGATTTCAAAGTCTATGAGGACGGCGTGCAGCAGCAGATCTTCTCTTTCACGCGCGCCGAAGTGCCGATCAGCTACGGGCTGGTGGTGGACAACTCCGGCTCGATGAAGACGCAACTCGAAAAGGTGGTCGACGCCACGCGCACCATCATCGAGCAGAACAAACCGGGTGACGAGACCTTTCTCCAACGCTTCATCGACAGCGAAAAGATCGAAATCATGCAGGACTTCACCGCGAACAAAGAAGACCTCTTCGACGCAATGGACAAGATGTTCACCGAAGGCGGGCAGACGGCCGTACTCGACGCTGTGTACCTTGCGGCCGAGCACGTCGGGAAACACAAAAAGGGCGATCCTCTAAACGACCGCCGCCGCCGCGCGCTCATCCTCGTCACCGACGGTGAAGACCGCAGCAGCTATTACAATCAAGCGAAGCTCTTCGAGTTCCTGCGCGAAAACGACGTGCAGATTTACGTCATCGGCTTCGTCAACGAACTCGACACGGAGGGCGGCATCATTCGCAAGAGTCCGAAGGAGAAGGCCGTCAACCTCTTGAACAAACTCGCCACCGAGACGGGCGGGCGCGCCTTTTATCCCACGTCGCTGACGGAACTGCCGCAGATCGCCGACGAGATCACGCGCGACCTGCGCACGCAGTACGTCGTCAGCTACAGCCCGACCAACAAGCGGCGCGACGGCACGTTCCGCAAAGTGAACGTCCGCATCGAAGACTCAGGCCGTCGCGACAAGCGCATCGCCATCACGCGCCCCGGCTACACCGCCCCGCGCGGCGACGCTGCCCCGGCAAACACCGCGCCCGCCCGCACCACTTCTTCAAACAAGCAACCCTAAAAGCGGTGAACGGTAAATGGTGAATGGTGAATGGGAAGAACTGGTCTTCTCCATTCACCATTCACCATTTACCGTTCACCAAGTTCTATTCCACCAGCGGCATCTGCGAGATTTGCCACGCGATGAAGAGGATGAAGAGGAGCATCGCGCCGACGATGACGAGGACGACCGGCTCGATCTCCCACAACTTCTCTCCGCGTGATTCGGTGAACTCTGACGGGAGATTCAGATGATCCGTGCTGACGATGAGCGCGCCGTGCTCTTGAATCAGGCCGCCGCCGTTCTGCTTGCGCCCGTTCGCGCCTTGCGCGCGGGCGGCGCGGGCATCCTGTTCTTCGAGCGGGGCGAGTTGGGCGGCAAGTTGGGCGGTGTCGCCCTTCCTTCTTTTCCGGCGGAGCGGGTGTCGGAAATTCATAGCCATTTCACCTTCTTCAGAAAGACGTAGAGCGCCAGCCCGACGACGACCATCGACATCAGCGAATAGACGTAGCCGTAGCGCCAGTGGAGTTCGGGCATGTAGTTGAAGTTCATGCCGTAGATGCCCGCGACGAGCGTGACGGACATGAGGATGGTCGAGATCGAAGTCAGACGCTTCATGATCTGGTTCATGCGGTTGCCGGAGACGGAGAGATAAGCGTCCATCGTCGAACTGAGCATGTCGCGCAAATTGTCGATGGTGTCGGAGACGCGGATGAGGTGGTCGAACACGTCTTGAAAATAGACGTGGGTTTCGCGCGGAAAGATCGGCTGCTCGCGCCGGAGGAGCGTATTGAACACATCGCGCAAAGGGGTGATCGAGCGGCGCATGTAGAGCAGTTTTTTCTTGATGGCGAAAATCTCTTCGATGGCTTCGGGGCGAAACTCGCCGAAGATCGAATCTTCCAGATCGTCCATGCGGTCGCTGATCACGTCGAGCAAGGGCAGGTAGTCGTCGACGATGGCGTCAATCAAAATGTAGGCCAGCACGCCCGAACCGTACTCGGCGCGATCCGTCCATTCCTCCCAGATGCGCGAGGCCGTGTCGATGGCGCGAATGGGGCGGCTGTGGACGGTGACGAGATAATTCTTGCCGAGGAAGATATTGAGTTCGCGCAGTTCGAGTCGGTCGTTTTCGCCCGCGAGTTGGGCTTCGTAGAGGACGATGAAGTAGTAGCCGGGATACTCTTCGATCTTCGGCCGCTGGTGTTCGTTGCGACAATCTTCAATCGAGAGATGATGGAAGCCGAACTCTTCGGCCAACTCCTCGAAGTCGGAACTGGTCGGGTCGGACACGTCGGCCCAGACGACGTTTTGCGCCTCGATGCGAAGTTCGCTGATGTCGGCCGCGATGCAGTTCTTCGTGAAATTCTTCGTTTCCGTGTTGAGACAGACCGTTTTGATCAATGTAGTAGCCCTTTCACAAGCATCGATAATGTGCCGCTGGTTATTTTTCGCCGGAGCTGTCGTGTGGAGTCGGCCGCGCGGAACGGGCGGCGAGTATCTCGCACTATAGCACCGGAAAGTGATAAATTACGAAGCGCACGACCCGGTTGGTTCACTCCTGTTCGGGAGGCTCAAACATTTGAAACACATGCTCCGGCTCGCTCTCTTGTTGACGACGTTCTCTGTCGCCGCGCCGTCCTTGTCGCCGCCGCCGCAGGCGCAGACGCGCGCGGTGTCGTCGCCGCCCCAGACCGAACGACAAAAGGCCGAGCAGGAGTTGAAGGAATTGACCTTCGACGAGTGCGAGGCGGTGCTGGAAAATCATACCGCGACTTTGGAACGCATCTGGGCGGACGAATTTCTCATGCACACGGCCGACAATCGCACCACGCCGAAAGCGCAGGCGCGCGCCTACCTGCGCACCGCGCTGCCGCAAAGCATCTCCGGCCTCTGCACCATCGACTACGGCGAGATCAAAGTTTCCCGCAACAAGGCCCGGATGAGCGGCCGCATGAACATCAGCGCCACCGCGCCGGACGGCACGTTCCAGCCCGTCCGCTACCGCTTCGGCCAACGCCTCGTCAAACGCGACGGCCGCTGGCAAGTCGTCTTCCTCGAATTCAGCCCCGACGCGCCGTAAGTTTTCAACTAAGCGTGTCGTAAGTTTTCAACTAAGACCGTCAACTGAAACTTTCAACTCCCGCTCCCTTGCTCGCTCAAGGCTTCGCCGACTGCCCCGCGCCCTGCTGCTGCCGCTTCCTCAAGTCTTCGCGTTGCTGGACGCCGCGCGCGGCCTTCAAGTCTTCGAGCGCGATGTGCGGACGCTGATCGACGCCGACGCCCTCCAGCCCGATGCCCATGCTCAGACGTATCCCGTCGCATTCCAGCGCCCTGTCTTTCAAGACATGCAAATCGCGCACGCCCTTATCCTGCCAATCGTAAAACGGTTTCCACTCGCCTGAGAGACCGAGCCGCGCCGCCATCACCGAGACGAACTGATCGACGCTCTCCCAACGATCCGTGCTCGCGTAGTTCAAGCGGACGAAGGAGACGCGGCCGTCCGTGAATTCCAGATCGATGGTTTCCACACCGGACGCTTGCGCGAAAGCGGCCGCGCGTGCGGCCAACTCGCGGCTGCCGACCGTCCCCTTCGCCACGCCCGATTCGTTCGCGGCCTCGACGCCGAGTCCGGGAAAGACGGAAGCGGCCTGCTCCGTGCTCATGCCGAGACTGAGCCCGGCGAGAGACGGAACTTGCGCGCCTTCCGCGAGCGAACATTTAACGTCGACGCTTGGCTGCAGAGACCGCGAGGCGGAGGCCGCGCCCTGCCCTCCTTGCACGGACGCTCTTTCCGCCGGGTCGATTTCCAGACGCACGCGCGCCGTGCGGTAATCGGCGATTGATTGATAGTAGGCGAGGCGCGTCGAGGCGGAGTTGGCCTGCGCGTCGATGACTTCCGTGATGTCGGCTTGGTCTTGGCGGTAGCGTATGAAGACGAGGTTCAAATGCTGCTGCGCGGAGTTGGCCGCCGTCTCGGAAAGTTTAATGCGTGCGAGCGCGGAGAGCGCGGCGGCGCGTTGGTCGTAAAACTCCTGTCGCAGACGCTGCCAGGTCTGTTCGCGCTGTAAGTCCAGAGAGCGTGCGCGAAGGCGCGCCTGCGTCTCGCGGCTCTTGCTCGCGCCGAAATTCCAGACGGGGATGTTCAGGCTGATGACGGCCGAGCCGCCCGAATATTGTCTGAGGCGGCGGATGTCGGCCGTGTCGAAACCGGCGTTGAAACTGTAACTGAGTTCGGGAAACAGTTCGCGGCGGGCGAGGCGCGCTTCTTCGCGCGCGGCACGCTGCTGCGCGTCGAGCTGCGACAGTTCCGGCCGCTGCCTGATGAGTTCCTCCGTGTAGCCCATGAAGTCGGGCGCGGTCGGCACGTTGTTCGCCAGCCGCGCCACGCCGATGTGCGTGATGAAATCGACGCCCGTTAAAACTCGCAGCAAACTCATCGCCGCCGACTCCGCGAGGCGCGCCTGTTCCAACTCGTCGCGGCGCGTGGCGGCGGCCGAGCGGATGCGATAAATGTCGGCCTCCACGTCCTCGCCGCGCGCGCGTCGTCGTTCGGCCAGATTGACGAAGGCTTCCGCGAGCGCCAAAGTCTCGTCGGCCAGCAGACGTTTTTGGCGCGCGAGCACGAGGCCGTAGTAAGCATCGACGGTGGCGAGCGTCAGTTCGCGTTTCGCCATGAGCGTGCCGGCGCGCGTGGCGGCGAGCAGGGCGCGGCTGCGTCTGAGCGAGGCGCGCAGGCGACCCGAAAGATCGATGGGGCCGGTGGCGTTCAGGAAGGCGGTGGTTTCGTTGATGGCGCTCGCGGAGACGTAGCTGAAGGTGAGCGGTTCGCCCGGCGCGCGAACTTGCGAGGGCGTCGTGCCGATGTAACCGAGCGGCACGCTGAACTGCGGGAGAAAGGCGGCGCGCGCCTGTCGCACATCTTCGCGGGCGCTCTGTTCTTCGAGCCGCGACTGCTGATAGACGGAAGCATAGGAGAGCGCGAGCGCGACGGCTTCGTCCACCGTCAAGGTGCGCCGCATCGTCATGTCGCTGCCGTATGGATAATCGTAGTAAGGTTCGGGCGGCGGCGACGTTTGTTGGGCGCGCGTGCGGGCTGGCGTCCCGCACAAGCACAGCAGCAGCGTGAAAGAGCAGATCGGGGGGACTCGCGATTTCAGCAAAGGTGCGGCTCTCCTGAAAGATTTGGAAAAGCACTTAGACGAACACTGACGGCTAAACGTTCGAGCGATCAACGTCGCAGGGGAGCGCATCTTATCTTATCCCGCCGCTTCGTGACTATAGATTTCTCCGCAAGCGACCGCGGGCGACCCGCGCGACACTTCCGCGCGCTCAATCGACGCTCAACTTTCCGGAGCGTTTAACTAAGACTTAGAAACCACGCGCACCACACGAAGCAACACGAAACGAAACAGCACGAACCTTTTCTTCGTGTCGTGTGCGTGTGAGGCGCGTGGTTTCATGTTTTTTCAGTGTCGTTCTTTATCCTGCCCGTGCTTTTACATAACTTTTACATTCGACCGAGCGCGCGCCTGTTAGGATAACAGTCGCCCCCAGCATCAAACAGTGTGCGAGTCGAGTTAAGAAGTTAATCCAAGCTCAGGGAGTGGAGAAAATTATGGCAACACCGAGTATGAGCGCGCAGCAAATCAGGGCGCAGCGCAGCAGCCAGATCAACTGGGCGACGACCATCACGATGGTCATCTTTCACCTCGGCGCAATCGCCGCGCTCTTTATGTTTTCGTGGACGGCGCTCTTCGTGACGCTCGCGCTGTGGTGGGTTTCCGGCAGCCTCGGCATCGGCATGGGCTATCATCGCCTGCTCACGCATCGCGGCTTCAAGACCCCGAAGTGGGTCGAATATTTCCTGACCTTCTGCGCCACGCTGACGCTCGAAAGCGGCCCCATCCAATGGGTCGCCACGCATCGCATCCATCACTCGCACACGGAAAAACCCGGCGACCCGCATTCGCCCCGCGACGGCACTTGGTGGGCGCACATGGGCTGGATTTTGACCGGCACGGCGCAACAGCACGACGAGGTGACGCTTCGTCGCTACGTGCCCGACCTGATGAAAGACCCGGTTCACCGCTGGTTCTCGAAATGGTTCTTCGTCCCCGTCGTCCTGCTCGGCGTGGCGCTCTTGGTCTTCGGCGGCTGGCCGGTCTTCTTCTGGGGCATGTTCCTGCGCACCACCTTCGGCCTGCACGCCACTTGGCTCGTCAACTCGGCCACGCACCTCTGGGGCACGAAGCGTTACCAGATCGACGACGACTCGACCAACAACTGGCTGATCGCCCTCTTGACCTTCGGCGAAGGCTGGCACAACAATCACCACGCGCACCCGCGCGCCGCGCGCCACGGCTATCATTGGTATGAAGTGGACATGAACTGGTACGGCATCCGCGCGCTCCAAATGCTCGGCCTCGCACGCGACATCAAATTACTTCCGCGCCAGACCGAAGCCACGGCAGCGGACGACGACCCGAACCGCGACGCGCTCTCGCAAGCAGCCTGATAAAGCGTTTGGGAAAAGGGAAAAGGGGAAGGGGGAAAGGAAAAGGCAAACGCCTTCATTCCTTTCCCCCTTCCCCTTTGACTTCAATTCCCTTCCACCATTTCACTTCTCTCTTTTGTCTTCACTTGCCTTCCACCTTTCCCCCTTCCCCTGTTCACCTTCCCCTTCTTTGTTGTCCTTCCGCCGCGCGCTTCCTTACAATGCAGGCATGCGTCTGTCCGGTCGTCGTCGCAAATCAACAGCCTTCTTCATCACGCTCGGCGCGTGTCTGGTGGCGCTGGCCGTCGCACTCAACGTCGGTTGGGTTCTGCTCAACTGGCGCGAGGTGGCGATGCTCGTCCTCGGCATCATCTTCTTCAGCGTGATCATCGCCGGACTCGTCTTGAACACAACTTTTCTCGTCCGCGAAATCAGGCGCAACGAACAGCACGACGCCTTCATCAACGCCGTCACGCACGAACTCAAAACGCCCATCGCCTCGATTCGTCTCTATCTCGAAACCTTGCAGACGCGCGAGGTGGGCGACGAGCAGCGGCGCGAGTTTTATTCCGTCATGCTCGCCGACAGCGACCGCTTGCTCCACACCGTCGAACAAGTTTTGCGCGCGGGCAAGAGCGGCGGCGGCGCGCGTCTGAAGCGCAAGGGCGAACCCATCATCGACCTCGCCGCCGTGGTGCGCGATTCGCTGGAACTGGCGCGCACGCGCTACCCGCAACTCGCCGACGGCGCTTTCAACTACGCCGAGAAATTCCGCAGCGGCGAGCGCCCGCTCGTGCGCGGCGACGCGGACGAACTGCGCGCCGTCGTCTCGAATTTGATCGACAACGCCGTCAAGTATTCGCCCGAAGAGGTGCGCGTCACGGTGCAAGTCTTGGCGCTCGATTCGCGCCGTCTGGCCGTGCGCGTGCGCGATCAAGGCATCGGCATTCCGCAGGCGCAGCTCAAGCGCATCTTTCATCGCTTCTACCGCGTGCCCGGTCGTTTCATGGCGCGCGTCAAGGGCACGGGTCTGGGTCTCTTCATCGTGCAGTCGCTCGTCAAGAAACACGGCGGGCGCGTCTATGCCGAGAGCGAAGGCGAGGGGCGCGGCAGCACTTTCACGGTGCTCTTGCCGCGCGCGGAGGAGGGTAGATGACGGCGAGCGTCCTCATTGTCGAAGACGAAAAGCATCTGGCCGACGGCCTCCGCTTCAATCTCGAAGCGGAGGGCTACCGCGTCGAGACGGTGGCCGACGGCGAGACGGCGCTTAAGAAGTTGACGACCGAGGCGGGCGCGCGTTTCGACGCCGTCATCCTCGACGTGATGCTGCCCGGCCGTGACGGTTTCAACGTGGTCTCCGAACTGCGACGCACGGGGCAGTTCGTCCCCGTCCTGATGCTCACGGCGCGCGGCCGCCCCGAAGACGTGCTGCGCGGCTTTGAAGCGGGCGCTGACGATTACCTTCCCAAGCCCTTTGAACTCGCGATCTTGCTCGCGCGCCTGCGCGGTCTCTTGCGGCGGCGCGAATGGCTGCATCAAGACCGGGAGCAAGCGGCGGCAATCTCACAAGGCAACGACAAAACGAACGCGGCGGCCGAGGAGGAGGACACGGCGATGCAGACGGCGGCGCGCCATGCGCTGGAGAGCCTATTCGAGTTTGGAGGGAAGACGATTGACTTCGACGCGTTGGAGCTGCGCGCCGGTGGGCGCACCGTGCGCCTGACTCTGATGGAGGCCGATCTCCTGCGTCACCTGATCCGCCACGCCGGGCGCGCCGTCTCGCGCAAGTCGATGCTCGAAGAGGTCTGGAACTTACACGAGGACACGGACACGCGCGCCATCGACAACTTCATCGTGCGCCTGCGCAAATACATCGAGTCCGAACCGGCCAAGCCACGCCACCTCCTCACCGTCCGCGGCGTCGGCTACCGCTTCATCCCCGATCCTAAAAACAGTGACGAGTGAAGGCTAGTAAAGGGTAAATGGTCAATGGTGAATGGAGAAAGCAAGTTTTCATCCATTCACCATTGACCATTTACCCTTCACCGCTTTTCTCATCTCACTGAGCCGCTGATCTTCTTGCGTGTGGTTTCGCCGGTGCGCAGGACGGGGAGGCCTTCGTCGACTTCGGCGTGCGGGCGCGGGATAACGTGCGTGGCGACGACCTTGCCGACGCGCGCCCCGGCGGCCGCGCCCGCATCCACGGCCGCGCGCACCGCGCCCACCTCGCCGCGCACAATCGCCGTCACCAGCCCCGCGTCGATCTTCTCGTAGCCGACGAGTTCGACGTTCGCCGCCTTGACCATCGCGTCCGCCGCCTCAATCATCGCCACCAACCCCATACATTCCACCATGCCGAGCGCATCCATAAAGTTTCCTCACACGTTTTTCGAGTCCGCAGATTATAACCGATGTGCGCCTGCTTCCCGACAAAGAACGTTGCTCATAAATCTTCAGGTTTAAGACCTGTTCTTTTAGCTATGCGTGCCAACATTCGCGGGCCGGTTTCTTCTCTGTCATGAAAGGAGAAGACCACGTCGGCCAACCGTCGCGTGAAAGAATACGGTGTGACCCGCCCGATTCACGTTTGATGCGCCAGCCGATACGAAGCAGTGCGGCTAAGACCAAGCGCGCCTTTGTCGCAGGCCACCCGCTCATGCCGCTAAAAATGAAACGCTCATCAACTCCGGTTCGCTCTCGCCATGCTCAAGTCGATCCGCCAGCACGCGTAAAGCCAGCGCCTGTACACGCGCCACGGCTTCCTCGCGGCTCCGACCATAAGCCATCACGCCCGGCAGGTCTAACACTTCCGCGATCCAGCAGCCGTCGTCCTCTTGTTCAAGTTCAATAGTTAATTCCATTCTAGGCTCCTTGCTATCCTGCTCTTCCAAATCATACTCCGTTAGCCGGAAGCGGCGCAGCCTCGACATTTAATTTCTAAACGAATGGATCGGCGCGGGGATGTGGCCGCCGCGCCGGATGAAGCCGGAGCAGTCGAAACTGTTGACGGGCATGACGGGCGCTGTGCCGAGCAGGCCGCCGAACTCCACCATGTCGCCGACCACTTTGCCCGGCGCGGGGATGATCCGCACGGCCGTCGTCTTCGAGTTGGTCACGCCGATGGCCATCTCGTCCGCGATGATGGCGGCGAGGGTCTCGGCCGAAGTCGCGCCGGGCACGGCGATCATGTCGAGACCGACCGAGCAGACGCTCGTCCACGCTTCCAGTTTCTCAAGCGTCAGCGCGCCGACGCGCGCCGCGTCGATCATGGCCGCGTCTTCCGAGACGGGGATGAACGCGCCGCTCATGCCGCCGACCGCGCTCGAAGCCATCACGCCGCCCTTCTTCACCGCGTCGGTCAACAAAGCGAGCGCGGCGGTCGTGCCCGGCGCGCCCGCGCGCTCGAACCCGAAGGCTTCGATGATCTCGGCGACCGAATCGCCGCGCAAAGGCGTGGGCGCGAGCGACAGGTCGATGATGCCGAAGCGCAGGCCGAGACGCCGCGCCGCCTCGCGCCCGACGAGTTCTCCGGCGCGCGCGAGTTTGAAAGAGAGTTTTTTGATCAGTTCCGCGAGTTCGTGCAGGGGCATGTCGCGCGGCGCGTGGCGGATGGCGTGATTGACGACGCCCGGCCCCGACACGCCGACGTTCAAGACCGCTTCCGATTCGCCCACGCCATGAAACGCGCCCGCCATGAACGGATTGTCCTCGACGGCGTTAGCGAAGCAGACGAACTTCGCGCACGCCAAGCCCCCCTCGTCGCGCGTGAGTTCCGCCGCGTCTTTGATCAAACGGCCGACGCGCGCGACGGCGTCCATGTTGATCCCGGCGCGCGTCGTGGCGACGTTGACCGACGAGCAGAGGCGTTTGGTCGTCGCCAGTGCTTCGGGAATGGAATCGAGAAAGATGTCTTCGACGCGCGTCCAACCCTTCTGCACGAGCGCCGAATAGCCGCCAAGGAAATCCACGCCGACGCGCGTTGCGCCCGCGTCGATGGCGCGCGCGAGCGTCAGGCAATCAGCGACCGTCTGCGCTCCGCCCGCGACGTGCGAGGCGGGCGTGATCGAGATTCTTTTGTTGGCGACGCTGATGCCGAGTTCGTCGCTGATCTCGTCGACGGTCTGGACGAGACGCTCGGCCGTGCGCTCGATCTTCGAGCGCACGCGTTCGGCCGTGCGCTCGATGGAGTCGCCCGCGCAGTCGCGCAGGGAGAGGCCGAGCGTGACGGTGCGCACGTCCAAGTGTTCCATCTCGGTCATCCGCACGGTCTGCAAGATTTCCGCTTGTGTGTATTCCATAGAGAGATGTTCGCCGGATTAGCCGAGGATGTAACTGAGGATGAAGATCAAAACGAAGAGAATGAAGAGCACCGAGGCGACAATGACGAAGCGCAGGCCGGGGTCGTCCGTCGCCTCGTCGAACACGACCGTCGAAGCCTCGCGCAACTTCTCCACGCGCGGCCGCAAGTTGTCCCCGACGCTCGCCGCGCGTTGCCGGATGCGCCCGCGCGTTTCATGCTGCGCCGTTGCCGCCGCAGCAGTGGCCGACTCCAACGGCTTGTCTTCGTCCGCCGCTTCGTCCTCGAAGACTTGCGGAGCGTGTGCGCCGTCGGCGTGCGCGTCTTCGCCTGCGTGCGGCTGCGCGCGTTCGGGCGCGGGCTTGTGATTGCCGGAGGCGTTTGGCGCGTCCGTGAGCGGAGGCAGTTTTTCGTTGAGCGTCGTCGCCACGCGCGTCGCTTCCTCGACGAGCGCGCTCCTGTGCGCGGGCGTCCGCGTCTCGCCGCCCGGCGCAACGCTCTCCGCCGCTCTCGCCCCTCCCTCGTCGGTCGCCGTCCCGCTCATCCGGCTTCCGCACTGCGGACAAAAACTCGCCCGCCCGCGCACGGACGCGCCGCAACTCAAACACCGACGTGCGATTTCCGGTTCCATAAAAACAGGGTCAGAGGTCAGAGGTGAGAGGTTAGAAGAGATCGGTTTTTACTGACCTCTGACCTCTGACCTCTGACCTCTGCTTTCAAATTCTGTGCATCGCGTTGAAGAGGTCTTCGCGCTGGGCGTAGATGCGGACGCCGAGTTTGTCTCCGGCGGCGCGAAAGCGTTCCTTGAGCGCGGAGACGGGCGCGTCCGAGTTGGTCGAATCGGCGATGATGACCATGGCAAACTTGCCTTGCACGACCGTCTGATTGATGTCCGCGATGCTGCACCCCGACTCCGCGAGAATCTGCGCCACGCCCGCCACGATCCCCGGATGATCCACGCCGAAGACGGAGACGATCAAGCGATCCGAAGACCCTTCCGCCTCGCCGCCGTGCGCCGTCAATCCGCGTCGCCCACCGCCCGCGCGTCCACGTGCGTCGCCGCCGCCGCTACTGCTGCCGTTGCCGCCCGCGTCCACCACCGGCTCAATCGCGCGATAGATGTCCGTCACCAAATTCTCCACCGTGCGTTCGTCGGCCTGCGCCCCCAAACGCCCGTACACCGCACGCGTGATCCGGTAGATCAATTCCTCGTTTGCCATCTCTTTAAGTGACGAGTGACAAGTTGGAAAACAGTAAATCGTGAATCGTAAATCGTGAATGGATTAAGAACTGTCTTCTTCTATTCACGATTGACGATTCACGATTGACGGCCTTTTCTCATCACTATCTCGCTCCGTTATCTCCGCCGTGGCGCAGTTCGCGCGCGGTCTCTCTGAGTTCGTCGGACGGCGAGCCTTGCACATCCACGCGATCCACGATGCCGACGACCGCCGCCTCAATCGACATCTCTTGATCGCCGATGGCCGAGCGCGCCGCCTTGCCGAAGGCGCACATCACCACTTCGCCCACGCCCGCGCCCAAGCGATCCGCCACCACGATGATGCTGCGGTTCGGCTCTTTGTCGAGTTCAATCGGATGCACGATCAGAAATTTCACGCCCTCCAAATCGGGCGTCTTCTTCGTCGACCAGACCGTGCCCACCACTTTTCCCAGAAACATAAAAGAAGCTGTTAGCTGTTAGCGATTAGCTGTTAGCCAAAACATAAAAGATCATATCTCCGGCCGGAAGTTTTTGCTTTAGCTGAAAGCTAACAGCTAATCGCTGACAGCTATACTTTCGCGAAGACTTCCGCCGGTTCGCCGATGTCGCGCGCGGAGGGCGTGATGATCGTTTTGGCGTTGACGTAAATCTTCTCGCCTTTTTGGATGGCGCGGCGCACGTCGTCTTCGGAGACGAAATCGACGGCCTTGTGACCGTTCGTTGTGTGCGCCGTTTGCGACTGCGCTCCGGTCGTCGAAGGTGTGACGGGCTTCGCCGACGACGATGCGGGCGGCGCGGGCGGCGCGCTCTGTTGCGAGTTTCCGTTTGTGCCACCGCCGTCGCCGTTTCCGCCGACGCTTGCGCCGCTGCTCGCCTGTGCGGTCGGGGCGGCTTCGGCGTGCGGGGCGGCCGCGCTCTTGGTTTGCACCCAGTTCGGATCGATCTCGTTCATGGGTTGGACGGGCGCGGGCGATTCGGCCGGGCGCATCTGCGCGTTGTAGACGGGCGTCGGCTGGCTCGCGTTCCGGTTCGACAGGAAGCGATCCACGATGGCCGCCACTTCTTCGCGGCTGACTTTGCCGCCCGCTGCTCCGGCGGGTGCGGCCGACTGCGTCTGCGTCGCAGGCGCGTTTGCAGGCGTGCTCCCTTGCGTAGCCGTCTGCGCGGGTCGCGCGCTCTTGACGGGTCTAGTCTCGAAGGCGACGCGCTTGATGTCCATCAGGTGGAGCGGCGAGATGTTGTCGGAGGTGACGTTGCCGCCCCAAGAGCCGCAGCCCAAAGTCATCGAAGGCGGGAGCGCCGTGGAGAAACCGATGGCGCCGTGCGTCGTCGGCGTGTTGACGACGACGCGCGAGGCTGGCATCTCCATGCCGTAAGCCTTCGCCACGTCGCGCGAGCGCGTGTGAATGCCGGCGGTGTGTCCCATCCCGCCGTAACTCAAAATCTCGAAGCAGCGCGCCGCGCCGCGCTCCACGCCGTCCTCGACGTAGAAGGCGAGGATGGGCGACAGTTTCTCCATCGACAGCGGATGCTCGCGCCCGACGCCGCCCACTTCGGCCATCAAGCAACGCGTCCCGGGCGGCACGCTGAGGCCCGCCATCCGCGCGATCACTTCGACCGACTTGCCGACGATGGCCGGATTCAAAGTCCTTTGCGGCGTGGCGACGACGCGAGCGAGTTGGTCGGCTTCCGACGCGCTCAGGAAGTGGCCGCCCTGCCGTTCAAACTCCGCGCGCACAGTCTTAGCCACGGGCGCGTCGGCCACGACCGCTTGCTCCGAGGCGCAGATCGTGCCGTTGTCGAAAGTCTTCCCCGTCAAAATATTCTGCACAGCCACCGGGATGTCGGCCGTGCGTTCGACGAAGACGGGCACGTTGCCGGGGCCGACGCCGAAGGCGGGCTTGCCCGAAGAGTAAGCCGCGCGCACGAGACCGATGCCGCCCGTGGCGAGAATGACGGCCGTCAGGCGATTCTTCATCAAGGCTTCCGTGCCTTCGATGGTGGCGGTCGACATGCAGCCGATGGCGTCGGCGGGCAAGCCTTCCTTGATCGCCACTTCGCGCATGATGCGCGCCGTCTCGTTGATGCACTTGGCGGCCGAAGGGTGCGGCGACAAGACGATGGCGTTGCGCGACTTGATGGCGATCAGGATTTTGAAGATCGCGGTGGAGGTTGGATTGGTCGAAGGAATGATGCCGCAGACGACGCCGCGCGGGCTGGCGATCTCTACAACGTCTTTCGATTCGGAGACGACGCCCACGGTGCGTAAATTCCGAAAAGCGTTCCACACGTCCTCGGCCGCGAAGCGATTCTTCTCGCGCTTGTCGTCCGCGATGCCGAAGCCCGTCTCTTCGACGGCCATCGCGCCGAGCCGCGCCGCCTCGCCGAGAGCAGCCCCGGCCATCGCCTCGCAGATGCGATCAATGCGCGCCTGATCGAATCGCGCCAGTTCCGTCTGCGCACGGTGCGCCGCCTCGACCAGATCGCGCGCCTGCTGCACCGACACAAGGTCTTTGTCAACCGACATGACAAACCTCCGAAAGCAGAGGTTAGAGGTCAGAGGTCAGAGGTTAGTAAAAGACAGCAGGCACGGATCATTCAAACTGTCTTTCACTGACCTCTAACCTCTAAACTCTGACCTCTATTTTGCACGTTCCTTGTTGTTCTCGCGCGAGCCTGCGGGGAGCGAGCGACCTTGGTCGCCTTCGCCGAGTTGGCCGCCGCCACCGCCGCCGCCCTGGAGGGCGCGCTCGTCGGGGCTATAGCCGGTGCGCCCGTTCTTGGGCAGCACGCGCTCCACTTCGCCGTGCGGTCGCGGGATGACGTGGACGCTAATGAGTTCGCCGACGCGCCGCGCGGCCGCCGCGCCCGCGTCCGTCGCGGCCTTGACCGCGCCTACGTCGCCGCGCACGAAGATCGTCACGTAGCCCGCGCCGATATACTCTTTTCCCAACAGTTGAACGTTGGCGGCCTTGACCATCGCGTCCGCCGCTTCGACCGCGCCGACAAAACCTTTCGTCTCGACCATTCCCAATGCTTCGAGAGGCATAAGTCGTCTCCTCGCTTTGCTGTGATTGTAGAAATTAAAAACGATTCCAGTTTGGTTGCCCTGAACGCGTCAACGTAGCACCCCGCGCGGCAAGAATCAAGGGACGCGCATCTTTACCGCGGAGTATTTACTTTTATCATCCTTGCCCTTACTTTATGTCCGAGATTCGAAAATAAGGAGCGCGATGGCAGAACAGAACACATCCGGACAGGGAACTATAGTGAAAGCGATTGCGTGGCCTCTCGTCGTGATCATAGCTCTGGTACTATTTCGCACCCAGATCGGAGATTCGATACCTTTTATGACGAAGGTGAAAATTGGCAGCTTGTCTATTGAGAAGGAGAGCCCGCTCGGCAAACAAGCGTCGCCGGAGGTGCTTAACGCTTTAAAAGGTCTCTCGGAAGAGTCGCTATTTGCACTTATGTCTCGGAACCTTTCGGTCACCTGTTTTGAACCGCCTGTCAATGCGGCACAGACCCGAAACGAGCATGCTCAACTGATCAATAACAAATTACTGGAAGAAATCAGCGCGACCGAGTTAAAAAGTGTGTGCCCTTCATACGTAAAGAACCCTGACATCGGGTTGCGCCTTACCCCACTTGGAGCAGAGGCCAGGAAATTCCAATTTAACCTGCTGACCCAGCTTTCCAAATCTTAGAATCCCTGACGAGGGCTTAACCCTAAAAACACTATCCTATTTTGAGGCAAGTATCACTAACGCACCTTTTTCCCAGAAAACCAGAGTTTGACACGCTCGCGCGGCGCAAGTTATATTGCGCCAAAAGTTGCGGCGTGCCGGATGTGGCCGCGTTGTCGGGCGGGCGAAACCAAAGGGACGGCCTCGAAGGCGAAACGGCCGTTTCAGTTCCTTCAGAACAAGCGATCAAGTGAACTCAAAGACCCCTGACCAGAACGCTGATGAATTCACGAGAGCTGGCGGGGGTGATTCGTCTCTCGGCACTCGGCTCAGACAAGCGCGCGAGGCGCGCAACATCTCCCTGCGCGAACTCTCCGACCAGACTCGCATCGCGCGCCGCTACCTCGAAGCCATCGAAGCGGACGACTACAAGGAACTGCCCGGCGGCATCTTCAATCGCTCCTTCATCAAAGCCTACGCCAAGGCCGTCGGCTACAACGAGACGGAGGCCGTCAACGCCTACACGGAGATCGCGCGCGCGCACGGCGAAGCGCCGGACGAGTTGCCGACCTCGCGCCAGTCTTCGCGCATCTACATGGACGGCGACACGTCGCGCTCGCCCGTCGTCACGGCGCTCCTCAGTTTCGTCATTCTCGCCATCATCTCGCTCGGCATCTACGCCGGGCTTCATTATTACCAACGCCGCAGCGCCGCCGTAGACACTGCGAACGCGAACACGCCCGCGCAAGTCAACGCCCCCGGCACAAACGATCAAACGCTGCCCGCGCAGACGCCCGCCGCGCCCGACCCGGCGGCGACAGCGACGGCGACCAACGAGTTGAACGTCAAGATCAAGGCGAAGGGCGAAGAGGTCTGGGTCAGAACGCGCGTCGATGACAAGCCGAAATCCGAGGGCAACATCGCGGCCGACCAGACGCGAGAGATTACGCTCGCACCGGCCGAGCGTCTCGTCGTCGAATATTCAAAGAGCAAGGCCGGGGCGCTCGAAGTTACTCTGAACGGCCGCCCCGCGAACGTCCCGACCGAAGCGCGAAAAGGCAAGACGCTCGTCGAGTTGGTCATTACAAAGGACGGTTACGAACAACTGCTGCAACAACCCTGAACCTCGCCCGGCGGCGACGCGCGCGCAGCCGAGAGTGCGCGCCGCGACGCTCGCCTTGCGCCCGCACACGCCGTTTGTTACGCTCGCCTTTAGTCCAAACTTCATACGTCACACGTTCATCCGCGCCCGGCTCGGCCCTCGGCCGCGCTCCTGTTCGAGTTTTTGGAAGGGAGTTTTTAATCCGACATGATTACCAACGATCTCATCGAAGGATTGACCTTCGACGACGTGCTCTTAGTGCCCGGCCGTTCCGACGTGCTGCCGAACGAAACCGACACCTCCACGCGCTTCACGCGCGATATCTCTCTGCGCATCCCGCTCTGCTCGGCCGCGATGGACACCGTGACCGAGGCGTCGCTCGCCATCGCCATCGCGCAACAGGGCGGCATCGGCGTCGTCCACAAAAATTTGTCCATCGAACGACAGGCCGAGGAAGTCGATAAGGTGAAGCGTTCGGAATCGGGCATGATCGTCGATCCGGTCACGATCCGTTTCGACCGCCCCGTCTCCGAAGCTCTCGCCGTGATGGAACGCTACAAGATTTCCGGCGTGCCCGTTGTGGACGAAGACGGACACCTCGTCGGCATCATCACCAACCGCGACCTGCGCTTCGAGACGCGCTTCGACATCCCGGTCTCCGAAGTGATGACGAAGCAGCCGAATCTCGTCACCGTGCCCGTCGGGACGACGCTGGAACAGGCCAAGTCAGTCCTGCAAAAGCACCGCATCGAAAAACTGCTCGTCATCGACGACGACAAACACCTCAAAGGTTTGATCACCGTCAAAGACATCCAGAAGGCGATCAAATATCCTTCGGCGGCGAAAGACGACCTCGGACGCCTGCGCGTGGCCGCCGCCATCGGCGCGACCGGCGACTTCAAGGAACGCGCCGACGCGCTCGTCGCCGCGCGCGTCGATTGTCTCATCGTGGACACGGCGCACGGCCACTCCACGCGCGTCGTCGAAGCCGTGCGCGAGATGAAGCGACGCCACCCCGACACGCAACTCGTCGCCGGCAACGTCGCCACGGGCGAAGCGACGCGCGAATTGATCGAAGCGGGCGTCGATGCCGTTAAAGTCGGTATCGGCCCCGGCTCGATTTGCACGACGCGTGTGGTGACGGGCGCGGGCGTGCCGCAGATCACGGCCATCGTCAATTGCGTGCAGGCGGCGCGCGGTTCGGGCGTGCCGGTGATTGCCGACGGCGGCGTGAAATTTTCGGGCGACGTGGCGAAGGCCATTGCGGCGGGCGCTGACGTGGTGATGATCGGCTCGCTCTTCGCGGGCACGGAAGAATCGCCGGGCGAGTTGATCTTGTTTCAAGGCCGCTCGTTCAAAGCCTATCGCGGCATGGGTTCAATCGGCGCGATGCGCGAAGGCTCGCGCGACCGCTACGCGCAGGAATCGATTGCGATGGAATCGAAGCTCGTCCCCGAAGGCATCGAAGGCCGCGTCCCCTACAAGGGCACGCTCGCCGACATGGTGACGCAACTCGTCGGGGGCTTGCGCGCCGGGATGGGCTACACGGGCTGCCGCACCATCCGCGAGTTTCAAGAGAACACGCGCTTCGTCCGCATCAGCGCCGCCGGCCTGCGCGAATCGCACGTCCACGACGTGGTCATCACGAAGGAAGCGCCGAACTATCGCCTTGAATAACTTCGGCGCTCGACGCTGAACGTCAAGACGTTCTAAGGGATGAGGGCGGAAGGATGAGGGATGAAGAAAGAAATATTCTGATTCATCCCTCATCCTTCCGCCCTCATCCTTACTCAAGGCTTCCGCTCTTTGCTTTTCGCGTCGTGAGCTTTCAGCAGTTCGGCGATGGCGCGGTGTTCTTCGCTCGAACTCCGGCTTTCGGCGATGTCGAGGGCGTCGCGCCCGTCATCATTCCGCTCGCTCACGTCCGCCCCGGCTTCGAGCAGCAGGCGCACATATTCTAAGTTTCCATCGTGCACGGCGTGCATGAGCGGCGTGTATCCGCGCGCCCTCCGGCTTCGAGGATTAGGATTGACGCCGCGCTCCAGCAGCAACTTGACCAACTCCGTGCGCGAGTAAACGACCGCGATTCGCAAGGCTTCGGTCAACACGCGGGCGCCGAGCGGATGCTGAGAGTAGGCATCTACGAGCCGCGCCAAGTCCTTCCTGTCATCCGCCTCTATCGCGTCGCTGAAAGCAGCGTCCGCGACTTCTTCCCATGTCTCCGCGTCGGTCTTCGCGTCGCGGTCTTCGCTCTCGTCCATCTCCTTTGCGCCCGCCGCTTTCAACAAACGCTTGATCTCTTCGCGCGCGGCCCTCGTCCGCTCGCTCCAGGCCAGCATGGCCGTCTGCTCCTGAGACAAGGCGGGCAGCGCGAGATTCTTTCCACGCTCCAACTCGCGCTCGTATTGCACCAGCCACGCGAGCACGGGCACGCCCTTGTTCACGTCCGCGCCCCGCGCCAAGAGTTCTTTCACTAACTCGACGTTTGCGCTCATCGCCGCGTACATCAAAGCCGTTTCGCCCACGTCGCATTTGGCAACCACGTTCGTATCCGCGCCGTGCGCCAAGAGCAAACGCGCGACGGCGAGAAAGTCATCGGGCGGCGCGTTCAGAA
Source organism: Pyrinomonadaceae bacterium (assembly GCA_036387235.1). Classification (GTDB taxonomy): domain Bacteria; phylum Acidobacteriota; class Blastocatellia; order Pyrinomonadales; family Pyrinomonadaceae; genus JAIVJZ01. The sequence goes on along the minus strand of DASVUD010000026.1, from coordinate 127,903 downwards.
CCGCACGCAACTTCCCTCCTGCGGCTTCGCCCTTCAGGCTCGCGTCCGTCGCGCCGTCGCTCTCGTCGCCGTCGCGCTCGCCCTCCCGCATCAAATTTTCTTTCAGTTCGCCCGGCATCACGGCGAGCATCAATCCACGCAGCGCGTCCGACAGAGGAGTGTCGCCGTGATCCGAATCGCACAAGAGGTTAACTTCGACTCGCTTCGCCAACAACACTTCCGCGATCTCTCTTCTGCCGAACAGAGCCGCGCGGCACAGCGGCGACCCTTTGCCGCTCCAATCACGGTTCACGTCCGCGCCCGCGTCCACCAAAACACGGACGACCTCCGCGCTCTTTCCTTCCGCCGCGAGAATCAACGCCGGTCTGCCCTCCGCATCCGACGCGTTCGCCTTCGCCCCGGCGGCCAACGCTCTCGACGCGCAACCGGCGTCGCCCGCTTTCACGCATGCCACCAACTTCTCGTTAACAGTCTCCCGCGTGCTTTGTTGCGCGCTCGCTTCCGGCCTCTCCCGCGCCGCAACGCTCGCGCTCACGAGACACAAACAGACCGCCAAAATTCTTATCTTCATCCGCACACCTTCTCTCTCTTTGATAGCCCGACCCACTCGCGCTTCAAAGCGAAAGGCGTGCCAACGCCCCGGACATCGCGCGGCGCGGCGCAAACGCGCATGCTTACTTCACGCACGCTCCGGTCGCGACAACATGACGCAGCCTTTATCCGTCACGTGTCGTCTTTACGTGTGCTGTTGTCGATGAGTGAGACGGCCGAAGCGGTCGGCCGCAACAGGATGAAACGAGCGAGGACGAAGCGAGCGAGGACGAAACGAAAGACGTGCAATGTGTCGTTCGAGACACGTCGCACGCCTTTCCTTTCGTTCGTTGAAGCCGTCTACTTTTTGTCGCTTATTTTTTGCCGTCTTTCGCGGAGCTGTTGTAGATCGTCTCGATCCAAGAGGCGGTGTTGATGAAGCCCATGCCCCAGGTCTGCCACTCGGCGGGCAGCCCGGCCGCTTTGAGTTGTTCGAGCGTCTGCCCGGAGGCCATGCCTTTGCGGACGTGTGCGTTCGTCTCGGCGAGCATGCGCCGGTAAAGTTTGAGGTCGTCGAGCGTGGAGAGCGGGCCGTGGCCGGGGATGATCTTTACGTCCGCCGGCAGGCGCGCGATGACTGCTTCGACGTTTCTGGTCAAGCCTTCGACCGAGCCGCCGTGTTCGAGGTCGATGAACGGGAAGCGACCGGCGAAGAAGTGATCGCCCATGTGGACGACGTTCGACGCGGTGAAGAAGATGATGCTGTCGCCGTCCGTGTGTCCGGCCGGAAAGTGGATGACGCGAATCTCCTCGCCGTTGAAGTGGACGGAGACCGATTGGTTGAAGGTGATGATGGGCAGCGCTTCTTTCGGCGACGCGGGCACTTTCTGGCCGCGCACCGTCTGTTCCGCGGCGAGGCGGCCGCGCACGTTGTCGTGTGCGATGATGGTCGCTTCGCGTCCGAAGACGGGGTTGCTGCCGGTGTGGTCGCCGTGATAGTGCGTGTTGAGGACGAAGCGCAACTGGCCGGGATTGATCTCTTTGAGCGCGGCGCGAATCTTGTCCGCGAGCGGCGCGAATTGATCGTCGACGATGAGCAGGCCGTCCGCCCCCGCCGAGACGCCGATGTTGCCGCCCGCGCCTTCGAGCATGTAGATGTTGCCCGCCACTTTCGTCGCCTTCATCTGCACTTTGGAGAAGTCTTGAGCGCGCGCGTCACGTGCGACGACGAAGCAGACAGCGACAAGGAGAGCGTAGACGGACAGGCGACGAAGCATAAAATTTTCCTCCGCGAAGATGTTAAGCCGCACAGTAACTCGTACGGCCGCGCAGCGTCAACTTCGTCTCTCTTCGTGTCTTGGTGGTTAATGACTATGAGAAACATTCACCACCAAGACACCAAGACACGAAGAGGACGGAAAGCAGGATAGAGGACTGTACGGATCATCCGACACTTGTGCGCCACGTCATGCGCTCGCATGTGTGTTTGACGGCGCGGCCGCGCCCGATTAGTGTGAGTTTGAAGTTCCGCCGGAGATGGCATTGGGTTTGCAGAGATGGGCGTGAGATGACGACTGAGAAACGAACGATCCGTTTGATCTCGAATCCGAACGCGGGGCGGGGTGGGCGCAGGCGCGCGGCCGAGGTGGCGCGTTTTTGTGAGTTGCTCGCGGCGCGCGGCGTCGAAGTCGAGACGCTCCGGACGAACGCGCCCGGCGACGCCACGCGGCTCGCGGCCGAAGCGTGGCGCAAAGGCTTTCGAGAGGTGATCGTCTCCGGCGGCGACGGCACGATCAACGAGGCGTTGCAGGGTTTGGTGGGCACAGAGGTGCGGCTCGGCATCTGGCCTGCGGGCACCGCGAACGTGCTGGCGCGCGAGTTGCGCTTGCCGTTCGACGCCGCAGGCGCGGCCGAAGTGATCGCGCGCGGCGAGGTGCGGCGCATCTACGCGGGTTGCGCGACGGAGGAACGGACGGGCGCGCGTCGTTACTTTTTTCTGATGGCGGGCGTCGGCCTCGACGCTTCAATCGTGGAGCGCGTACGCACGCGCCTGAAACGACGCGTGGGCGAGGGCGCGTTCTGGGTGTCGGGAATCTCGCACCTCTTGCGCTGGCAGCCTGTCCCGTTTGAAGTGGAGATCGAGGGGCGCGCGTACCCGGCCACCTTCGCGGCCTTCGGTCGCGCGGCGCACTACGGCGGCGACATCACGGTCACGCCCGGCGCGCGGCTCGACGTGCCGGAGTTTGAAATCTGCATCGTCAACTCGCACAGCCGCGTGCGCTTCCTGCGTCTGCTCGCGCGCGGCTTACGCCAACGTGCGAACGGCGATGTCCGGCGCGAGATGCGGAACGTCAACTACGTGCGCGCGACGCGTGCACGCGCGACGGGCGAGGCGCTCATGCAAATCGACGGCGAGTTGACGGGGCGACTTCCCGTCGCCTTCGAGATCGTCCCCGACCCCATCGAGATCATCGCGCCGCCGGAAGCAGAGAGGGTGGGGCGAGTAGTTTACCGGCGTCCGCGCTGACGCGATTTCCCCGCCTGTGGAAGAAGGTTCACGCTGGAGGCGCAAACGCGCAAAGAAAACCGCTAACTTGAATAGCCGGTCAATTCTTTGCGCCTTTGCGCCTTTGCGTGAACGTTTTTATCTCAAACTCAAACACTACTTCCCGCCGAGCCACGCGGCGCGCAACGCGCGGGCTTCGGGCGTGGCGTCTTTGCGTTCCTCGATGCTGTAGTTGAAGCGCTGTCGCGTCTGGCTGGTGTTCGGCGTCTGCGCGGCCGCGGCCTGAGTCTTGACGAGGCGCAGGCCGACGTGCGCGAAGGCTTCGTCGTAAGGCAGCGGTTCCGTCGAGCGCACGTGGCGCGCGAAAAAGTCGGACATATCCGCGCTCGCCACCTGCGACACCATGCGCTCGAAATCCGCGCCCGTGTAACCGCGCCCGCGCGAGTAATAAGTCGCCGCCGGACTCTTCACGTAGAACTCCTCGTACATCCGCCGCATCACGTCGTCGAGCGAGGCGCGCCCCTGCGTCTTCCCGCGAATCAAGAGGTCGAGCACGATGCCGATCACCTCGCCCTTGCTGTAGTAACTAACGGTCGTCTCGGCCAGGTTCGTCTTTTGATAGTGCGGCGTGCGGTCGATGAAAGAGGCGATGAGCGACGCCTCTTCGGCGCTGATGAGCGGATTGCCGGGCGCGTTCTCGACGAAGCCGATGGCTCCCGACAGCGTGCGATAGTATCGCTCATCCGTCAACAATCCGGCACGGCGCTGCATCAAGTTGCCGTAGTAGTTCGTCAAGCCTTCGGCGATCCACAGGCTGCGCGTGTTGACGGGGCGCGTGAAATCCCAGGGGCCGAGTTCGACCGGGCGCAGGCGCTTGACGTTCCAGACGTGGAAGAACTCGTGCGCCGCCGTGTCGAGCGCATTTTCGGCCGCGTCCTTGTCGCCGAGCGCGCGCGTCGTGATGATCTGCGTCGAGGCCAGATGCTCCATGCCGTCGCCGCGCGGGGCGGTCGGGTCGAAGTGCATCATAAAAAGGTAACTGTCGTAATCGGGCATGCCCATCAGCGCGAGTTCGGCGCGCACGGCGCGCTCGATGTCGCGGACGAGCGCGGCGCGCTTGCCGCCCTCCTCGCCGAACGAGTGCACCATCACGCGATGCGTCTTGCCGTCAACCGTAAACTCATCGACGGTGAAGTCGGGCGCGATCTCGGTCGGCGTGTCGATCAAGATGTCGTAGTTTGGAAACTGCCATTCGCGCTGGTCGGCGCGCGTCGTCGCGGCGTTGACGATGCGCCAGTTCGCCGGGGCGTTAATCGCAAGGCGCACCGGGTCTTGCTTGTGACCGACCACGTACATGAAGAGGGAGCCGCCGTTGAAGTTCGCGTGCCGCGCGTCGAGTTGCGAGAACGTGCCCGACAGATCGTTGGCGAAGACTTTATAAGTGAGCGTGACGCCGCGCGCGACCGCGCTCTGCGGAAAGACGCGCCACGTCTGCGTGTCGAGCCTCGTCACGGGAAGCGCCGCCGCTTGCGTGCAAGTCGTGTTCGGCGGGCACGCGGTTTCGGCGCGCACCTCCTGCACGTTCTTCGCGAAATCGAAGACCGCGTAGCGACCCGGCGACCAGCGCGGCATCTGAAAATCGACCATCTCCGCACCCTTCGGCGCGTCGACCGTCAAACTCACCTCGAACAAATGCGAGGCCGGGTTCGACATCGAGAGGCGATAAGTGATGTCGTATCGTTCGTCCTCCGCCGCGCCGGCCTGCGCTGTCGAGCAGAGCAGTAAGAACAGAGAGACAACCAAGAGGCCGCGCCGCCGCGCGAACAGTTTCATGCAAGCGTCCATATGTGCTCCCGAAAAGACGTGTCCGACGTTCAAGCTGGTGTGCTGAAATGACGACCGATTATCCGCGCTTCATCGAACCTCTGTCAAAACCCGCACGCGCCCGCCGACTTTTTAACTAGCCGAGGCGCGCGCCTCGCTTGACGCACGGCGCGCGCCTCGGCTAGTTTCAGCCGCGTGACTTGCACATTTCAAATCCGGCTCATCTCAAATTAGTACGGCCGCGCGTCGCGCTCCACTGTTGTCTATGACCGAACGACTCTATTATCAAGATTCGCACCTCGCGGAGTTTGAAGCGCGCATCACGGACGTGGCGGACGGGGGCGCGCCGGGGCGCTTCACCGTCATGCTCGACCGCACGGCCTTCTACCCGACGGGCGGCGGGCAGCCCACGGACACGGGCACGCTCGGCGCGGCGCGCGTCGTCGAATGTATTGATCGAGAAGAGGCGGGCGTGCTGCACATAGTCGAAGGCGCAGCGCCGCCGCAAGTGGGCGCGCTCGTCGCGGGACGTATCGACTGGCCGCGTCGCCTCGATCACATCCAGCAGCACACCGGCCAGCACATCCTCTCGCAAGCCTTCGTCCGTCTCTTCGACGCGCCGACGCGCGCCTTCCGCATGCTCGAACGCGCCTGCGAGATCGACTTGGAACTTCCCGACCCGTCCGACGAATGCATCGAACAGGCCGTCGCGCTCGCCAACCGAATCATCTGGGAGGATCGCCCCGTGCGCGTGCGGCAAGTCTCGACCGAAGAGGCCGCGGCGCTCCCCTTGCGCAAAGATTCCGCGCGGGCGGGCGACCTGCGCATCATCGAGATCGAAGACTACGATTTGAGTCCCTGCGGCGGCACGCACGCGGCGCGCACGGGCGAAGTCGGTATCCTCGCCGTGCGCTCTTGGGAGCGTGCCAAGGGACTAACGCGTCTTGAGTTTCTCGCCGGTGGCCGCGTCCACGCCGATTATCGTCGCGCCAACCAAACCGCACGCGCCGTCGCCGCCCTCTTCAGCGCCGGGCGCGACGACACGCCCGAACTCGCCGCGCGCCTCGTCGAAGAAAACAAAAATTTGCAACGCCGTCTCCGCGTCCTCCAGGAGATCGCCACGCGCGTCGAAGCCGACGAACTGCTGCACACGACCGCGCCCGCTCATCCGGCAGGCGACGAGCGCGCGCGCATCCTGACACACCTCTTCGACGGGCGCGACGCCGACTCGCTCAAACAACTCGCCCTCGCCATCATCGCGCGCCCCGGCTACGTCGCCCTGCTCGGCTCGCGTGACACGGAAGGCCGCGCCGCCCGCCTCGTCTTCGCACGCGCGGCCGACGCCCCCGGCGACATGAACGCACTCATGCGCGACGCCTGTGCACTCTTGGGCGGACGCGGCGGCGGACGCCCCGACCTCGCTCAAGGCGGCGGCACAAACGTCGCCAATCTACCCGAAGCCCTCCGCGCCGCCGCCGAACATCTCCGCGCCACTCAATAGCGCCGCCACCATTCCCCCACTCGACAATGCCGTCCCACGCAACTCGACCACGCGCTCCACTCCAACTCAATAGCGCGATCAACTGCGACTCAACAGCCCTACCCGTCTCACACTATCGCCAACCCTCCACGCATTCGCGCGCCGCCCCACAAGCTACGATAACGCACGCTTGACACCGCCCCCGCCGCTCTCTAATATTCTTCCCAACGTGTGGGGCAGTAGCTCAGTTTGGCAGAGCGCCGCGTTCGCAATGCGGAGGTCAGGGGTTCGACCCCCCTCTGCTCCACCAAAAGATTCGAGTATTAACGGCTACCTGATGAGTAGCCGTTTTTCTTTTGGAGGCATCTTTGGACAGCTTAACTAAATTTCGTCTTTAAGCTATGAGTTCTCTGCGTCCGTCGCGTGGGATGTTGAGCGGTGGACGTGGTAGAGATGGCGACTGCGGTGAGCGGTGTCCCAGTTGGCGTAGCGGAGAGCTTCGCTGTGGCGGTAGTGGTAGAGGTTTGGGTTTCCTTCTCGCTCGAACTCGGGTTCAAGTTGTTCGAGGACGGCGAGTTTCTTTTGCCAGTGCTCAGCTTCGGCGCGTGTCAGCTCAAAATAGGTAAAGCTCAAATCGCACTTGTCGAGCAGCACGGCCAGAGCGGTGTTTTCGGGCAGGAGCGCGGCGCGCTCGGACTGTTGGTTGATCCATTGCGTGTAGAAGATTCCCATTTGACCTGCCGGTTTGAGGACGGCGACGAGTTGTCTCAAGGTCTCTTCCAAATCATCGACGTAATAGAGCGTGTCTACCGAGACGATAGCGTCGAATGCGCCCGGCTCGAAGCCCAGCCGATTGAGGTTGCCGACTTTGAAGGCGAGGCGCTCGCTTCCCGTCGCCGCCGTGCGGGCGCGTGCTTGCGCGATGGCTTCGGCGGAGAGGTCGATGCCGGTGAAGTGCGCGCCGGTCTGTTCGTGCAGGTACTCGGTGATGCGACCGTTGCCGCAGCCCGCGTCGAGCACGCGGTCGGCCGGAGAGAGACGAAGCGTGTCAAGCAGTTTGTTTAATTGAGGGATGTCGGCGAGACCGTGCTGGCAGAGATTTTTTCCGTAGACGCGTTCGCAAAAGAGCGCGTGCGCGTGGCTCGTTTCGGCGCGGCTGAAGAAATTGTCGTATTCGTAGAGCCACAGAGGAGCGGTCAGTTCGAGAGTTTTTCGCGCCGCGTCGCCCCGTGCGGTCAAAGAAAACTCTCCCGCTTGCTCGAACAGATAACCGGCCGCGACGAGAGTGCGATAGGCGTCCGTCCAATCGGAGAGATAGGTTCCCATCCACACGCGGCCGAACGCTTCGAGATTTTCGCGTGTGAGTTTGCTCGCGGCGTCGAAGCTCGCCATCGCGCCGTAGCGACTCCTGAGCCAAGCGGCCGCAAGCAACAACTGCTTTTCGGCCTCGGTCAACTCTCGCGTCAAGCTGTTTTGAGAATCGGCCATGTGCCCTTAAGCGCGCCCGCGCGACAAGTTGGGCCAGCCCGCACGCGCGCCGCGAAAACTTCTAGCGCGCGAGCGCGGGCAAGTATCTCTCGCGCAGGATTCCCGTATGATGCAACTCGTGCCCGGCGATGATGTAGGCGATGGCGCGCACGCTCACCTCGTTGTCGCTCGCCACGCCCGTGCGCGTCCACGCCGCGTCATCCAAATGTTGGAAGAGAAAAAGCGTGGAGCGCCTGACGCTTTCAAACTCCGCCGCCAGCGCACGCAAGGTGCAGGCGTCGAAAGAGGCGTTGCGGATGTAGTCGTCCTGCTCGAAGCCGGGCAGCGGCGTGCGGTCATTGCGTGCGAAGCGGAGCGCGCGGTAAGCGAAGATGCGCTCGCCGTCGATGATGTGGCCGACGAGTTCCTTGATGCTCCACTTGCCCGCCTCGTAGCGAAAGCCCGCCTGCGCTTCCGGCACGCCGCCGAGCAGCGCGAGCGTCGCCGTCAATTGCTCGCTCAAGGTCGAGAGGATGTCTCCGTCCCCGACGAGCGAAACGTATCTACCGTAGTACGAAGCGTACTCGGTCTCTTCCGGACGATTGATGTGTAAGGTCGTCATCTGACTGATTCATCTCCTTCACTTGGGGTTCGGCAGCATAGCTTTGTCCGTCGCCGCATCACCCGCCGGTTCGATGAGCACCCACACGCTATGATCGCCACGGTCGCGCAGGAAAGTGACGGAGACGCGCACGACAGGCTCAAACGGAAACTCAAACGTGAACTCATATAACAGGCTTCCCTCGCCCAGCATCAACTCGCGGAAGCGCCCGTGAAACTCTCGCACGTCGGTGCAGGGCGCAACATCCAGGAAGAAATTTCGGCCGAGCACGCGTTCGGGCACACGTTTCGTCAGACGCCCTTCCGTCGCGTTGTAGCTGATGATAGTGCCGTAGGACGAGAGACGGATCGCGCCATAAGGTAGGGCGTCCAGTTCATCCTTCGTCATGCGAGATAAATCGTCGGCGGTGATCATGAGATGTCATTCTATGCTTCGCGGAGTTGGAAGAAAAGGATATGAGCAAAGCGGGCGATGAGCAAGCGGCCGGGTCGGGCGCGCGCGAGCGATGTAGACCGCGAGCGGGTTAGTTGAATATAATCCGGGGCATCCCCATACAGTTGTACGTTAAGCGGCGTGAGAGGCGTGTCGGGTATTTCTCTAGTTTGAGGACGGAAGGATAAAGATGATTTCATTCAGACGAAAACTGTCGTTGGTGGCGTTCGTGGCGTTGGTACTCGTGGCGTGCGGGTCGGATGCGCGTGCGTTTCAGGAGAAGTCGGGGAAGAAGAAGAAGGGCGCGCCGGTGGGGACGCCTGTGTTGTGGCGTGAGCCGGGGGATATCGCTTCGCGGAATCTGTTTTTGGGGCCGGGGGGCGCGGGGATGCGGCCGAACGTCAGAAGGCTGACCTTGATCCGGGAGGAGAAGGGCGGCTGGTCGAAGAAGTATCGCGTGCGGGACGCGGCGGGGCGCGTGTGGGTGGCGAAGGTCGGCAAAGAGGCGCAGTCGGAGACGGCCTCGACGCGTCTCTTGTGGGCGGCCGGATACTTTACCGAGATCACGTATCTCGTCCCGCGCGTGCGTATTCCGGGCGTGGGCGTGTTTGAGAACGTGAGGTTCGAGGCACGCCCCGAAAACGTCGAGCGCGAGGGCGATTGGAAGTGGGAGGAGAATCCTTTCGTGGGCACGCGCGAGTTGCAGGGGTTGAAGGTGCTGATGGTGCTCTTGAACAACTGGGACACGAAGGACGAGAACAACGTGCTCTTGGCCGTGCCCACGCGCAGCGGCCAGACGGAACTGCGCTACGCCATCAGCGACCTCGGCGCGACGCTCGGCGACACGGGTAAGTGGCCGCTCCTGTGGCGCTTCACGCGCAGCCGCAACGACCCGAAAGGCTTTCGCGGCGACAAACTGATCGACGAGATCAAAGAGGACGGGCGGGTCGATTTCGAGTTCTCAGGCAAGAAGCGCGGCATGTTCAACGACATCACGGTCGAACAGGCGCAATGGATCGGCGGCCTGCTCTCGCGCCTGAGCGATAGGCAGATCGCCGACGCCTTCCGCGCCGCCAACTACACGCGCGCCGAAGTGCGCACGCTCTCGCGCGCCGTCCGCGCGCGCATCAACGAACTGGCGAACCTGCGCCGAGGCGCGTCGGCGAAACGATAAGCGGAAGATGGGTGAACGGTAAATAGTAAATGGTGAATGGAAAGAAGCGGTCTTCTACCATTCACCATTTACTATTTACCGTTCACGATTCACCGTTTAGTTTAGCGAACCGGGGAGACGAGCAGGTTGGCCTTGTTCATGGTCTTTGGCTGTTGCTGCGGTGGCTGTTTTTTCAGCATGCCGGAGTCGACCGTCTGGCCGGTGCGGGAGATGACTTGGAAGTGCATCTCGCCGCCGGCCACTTCGAGCAGCATGAAGGACATATCTTTGTCGAACGCTTTCTCCGTCAGGGGCGACCCTTGCTTCACGTCGCCTTCGCGCAGTTTGCCGCCCGCGCCGGAGATGAAATAGTAGATGCCTTTCTGCGGTTTGATGCGCTCGTAGAAATGTTCGTGCCCGGCGAAGACCGCGTTGACGCCGTACTTCAAAAAGATCGGCTCGACCACCTCGCGCAAGCCCGAAGACGAGCCGTGCTTGCCGCCCGACGAATAGGGCGGGTGGTGCATAAACATGATCTTCCACTCGGCGGTGTCCTTCGCCAATTCGTCTTCCAGCCACTTCAACTGCCGCTTGTCCATGTAGTTGCTGTTCAGCGAGTAGAAGGAGACGTTTCCTTTAGTGAAGCGATAAAACTCCTCGCCGTTCATGTTGAAAAACTCGTAGAAGCGTTGATTCGCTTCGTCGTGGTTGCCGAGCGTGGCGTAGAACTTCACCTTGTCGTTCAGCAGTTGCTTGTAGACATTCTCGAACTTCAACTTGAAGTCTTCCGGCCTCTCGCCGCCGTACATGTTGTCGCCCATCATCAAGACGAACTCATAAGGAAAAACCTGCCGGTAGCTGGTCATCACGTTTGCCAGTTCGTACTGCTGCTCCGTGCCCGTCCCCGTGTCGCCGATGACGAGGAAACGCACCGAGCCTTCACGCAGGGGCAAAGTGAGCGGGACACCTTTGGCAGCAGTCGCGGTCGCGGCGGTCGTCGCCACGCGTTCGCCCGTCACGGGGGCGGGCGCGGCGGTCTGCGCCAAGGCGTTTCCGATGAGGCCGCCGAAGACGAGCGCGGCGAAGGTCAAGAGAGATGCGATAGTCCGTTTCATGTTCTTTTTCTCCCGCGCTTAAACTTTAGGGCAGCGCGCCCGTCATGTAATCAACGATCAGATTGTTTTCCCGATCAACGAGCAATAAATTTCGTCCGACGAAGCGATAGCGCAACTGCTTCGGCAGTTGCGGCAGTTTCAAGAGCAGCGTGGGCGACATCTCGACAAACTCGTCGGTCTCCGGGTATGGGTAATTGACGCGCATCGGCACGCTTTTCGTGTCCGCTCCGAGCACCGTCTGGCGCAACTCTTTCCGCTCCGCCCCCTTGTACTCCGCTTTGATTGTCGCGCGGATAAAGTTGGCGATGTCCGGCGTGAACAACTCGCCCCGTTTCGCTCCGGCGCGCGCCGCGCGCACGCGCTCCTCAAACTCGGTCTTGTGCGCCTGTATCTGTTCGGGCGTGCTCTCCTTCGCGAGCTTCGGCATCTTCATCTCGATTGACTCGCGCAGCTTCGAGTAGTCCTTCGCGCGCTCGCGAAAGGCGATCACCATCTCCCGCTCTTTGGGCGAGAGATGTGCGAGCGGGTCAGGTGCTTGCGCGGCCGTCTGCTGCGCCCGCGCCGCAGGCGACGCGAACAGCAAGAGGCCGAACAGCACGGGCCCGCCCAACAAAAAACGCATGGCTCTGTTCATTTTGTGTCTCATTTGCTCGTCAACAAAAGCAAACATGATGCCAGCCGCAAGCGCACGCCCGCCGTCGTTTTCACAGACTGTTTAGGTTGAAGCGAGACAGGCAGTTACGCTCCCGTCCGACCCGCGCGAGCGATGGCGTGCGGCCGCGCGCGTGCATTTTGAGGTAAGACATGACACAACTTATTTGTCCTATGTTGATACAAGCAGCGAGACTGAAAGCGCGTCCGTCAGCGATTAAACTTTCGACTCGACGCCAACCGCTTCGCGCATGTGTTCGCCTATGAACGACGCCGCGCGGCCGAGGGCGAGTCGCGCTTCGGGCATGATCCCGTCGAACATCTGCCAGACGTGCGGCAGGTCTTCGTAAATTTCCAGACGACTCCGGCCGCGCGCCTTGAGTATTTTGTCGTGGACGAGCGCCGAATCGTCGAGCAACAGTTCGGTCGAGCCGACTTGGAAGAGAATCGGCGGGAGGTTGCCGAAGTCTGTGGCGTGCGCGGGCGAGGCGTCGCGCGGGCGTGTGCCTGCGGGCAAGTAGGCGACGGCGAATTCCTCTATGTTCTCCGTGCGAAACATGGCGCAGCGGCCGTCGTTCGCGCGGACGCTCGCGGTCGTGCCCGCCAGATCAGTCCAGGGCGAGAAGCACACGGCGCAGGCGGGCGGCGCTGCTCCCGCGTCGCGCAGGCTGAGCAGGCAACTCAGGACGAGGTTGCCGCCCGCCGAATCGCCTGCGAGAGAGACGCGGCGGGCGTCGCCGTTCGCGCCCTCCCGCGCGAGCAGCCATTCGTAAGCGTTCAAGACATCTTCGAGCGCGGCCGGGTAGCGATGTTCCGGCGCGAGACGATAATCGAGACTGAAGACGCGCCGGCGCGTGAGGCGCGCGAGGGCGGCCGGCACGGGTCGCTGCGACGCGGCCGAGCAGGAGACGAAGCCGCCGCCGTGAATGTAGAAGATGACGCCCGTATCAATGGACGCGCCCACGGGTTCGAGCCACTCGCCGCGGACGCCCGCCTCATTCACTTTCCGCACCCGCACCCCGCGCGCTTGCAGCCATTGATAGGGGCGGGGCGAGCCGAAGACGAGACGCGCGCGCCGCGCCGTTCCTTGCGCGTCCCGCCCCCAACGACGCCGCCGGACGAAGACGCGAATCAACGCGCTCACACCGCGCGCCTGCCAACTCGCGCTCGTCGTCACACGGTTCGCCGTCGCGGACGATACGAAATTTTCTCTCTCCATATCCAAAGCCTCGTACAAACGTGGAACGTCTTCATAGTGAACCCGACCCGATTTTTAACTCGCTCTGGCGCGCCTCGCTCGTTCGAGTCTACAATGTGCGGCACTCGCGGCCGAGCGGCCTCCAGCGAATTTCCTTCTTTGAACTTTGCGCGCGCCGCGCGCGTTCAGGATAGAGCAAGAAACATCTAGCGCCGCCTTCAATCCCGAATCAAGCATCTTCAATCATTTGCGAGGAGACCCTATGAACTCGATCACAGCACTTGCCTCTCGCCTCTCGCTCGTCGCCTGCCTCTCGCTCGTCGTCTTCACCTGCCCGAACCTGCGCGCGCAAGCCGCCGCAGCACCGGCCGAAGAGAAGTTCGACGTGCGCGCTCATTACCAAAAGCACGAGTATCGCATCCCCATGCGCGACGGCGTGAAGTTATTCACGTCCGTCTACACGCCGAAAGACAGTTCGCGCACCTACCCCATCATGTTTAGCCGCACGCCCTACACCGTCGCGCCTTACGGCGAAGACAAATACAAGGAGTTGCTCGGCCCGTCGCAGCATTTCATGCGCGAGGGTTACATCTTCGTCTATCAGGACGTGCGCGGGGCGTTCATGTCCGAGGGCGAATACGTCAACGTGCGCCCTTACAAACCCGTCAAGCAAAGCGCGACCGACATCGATGAGAGCACGGACACCTACGATACCATCGAGTGGCTCGTCAAAAACATCCCGAACAACAACGGGCGCGTCGGCATGTGGGGCATCTCCTATCCCGGCTTCTACACTTCGATGGGACTGCTCGGCGCGCACCCGGCGCTCAAGGCCGCCTCGCCGCAAGCGCCCATCGGCGATTGGTTCATCGGCGACGACTGGCATCACAACGGCACGCTCTTTCTCGCGCACACCTTCGGCTTCTACGCCGGTTTCGGTCTCTATCGCCCGAAGCCGACGACCGAATTTCCCAAGGTGGATTTGAAGCCGTGGACGAACGACGGCTACGCGCTCTTTCTCGACATGGGCGCGCTCCGGAACGTCAACGAGAAGTATTACAAAGGTCTGCGCCCCTTCTGGAACGAGATGTTGGAGCACCCGAACTATGACGACTATTGGAAGGCGCGCAACGTCCCGCAGCACTTGAAGAACATCCGCCCGGCCGTGATGACCGTCGGCGGCTGGTTCGACGCCGAAGACCTCTACGGCGCGCTTCATACCTACGAAGCCATCGAGCGCAAAAACCCCGGCATCCAGAATTCGCTCGTGATGGGGCCGTGGCTGCACGGCGGCTGGGCGGGCATGGACGGCGACACGCTCGGCGACATCAACTTCGGTGAGAAGACCAGTCTGTTTTATCGTGAGAAGATCGAGTTTCCGTTCTTCCAATGTTTGTTGAAAGACCGCTGCGACGAGCGTCTGCCGGAGGCTTACGTCTTCGAGACGGGATCGAACCGCTGGCGCAAGTTCGACAGTTGGCCGCCGCAGAATGCGAAAGAGACTTCGCTCTACTTGGACGCGAACGGCGGCCTCTCGTTCGCCGCCCCGCGCACGGCGGCGGCGCGCGCCTTCGACGAATACGTGAGCGACCCGGCGCATCCGGTTCCGCACATCAACCGCATCTCGCTCGGCATGACGGGCGACTACATGATTCAAGATCAACGCTTCGCCACGCGCCGCCCCGACGTGCTCGTCTATCAAACCGCACCGCTCAAAGACGACTTGACGCTCGCCGGGCCGGTCAAGGCCAGTCTCACAGTCTCTTCGACGGGCACGGATTCCGACTTCGTCGTCAAACTCATCGACGTGTTCCCCAACGACACGCCCGACCCGACGCCGAACCCGAAACAAATACGCATGGGCGGCTACCAGATGCTCGTGCGCGGCGAGCCGATGCGCGCGCGCTACCGCAACAGTTGGGAGCGCCCCGAAGCGCTCGTGCCGAACCAGCCGACCAAACTCGATTTCACGATGCCCGACACGAGCCACACCTTCCGCAAAGGCCACCGCATCATGGTGCAGATACAGAGCAGTTGGTTTCCGCTCGTCGACCGCAACCCGCAGAAGTTCGTCAACATCTATCAGGCGCGCGACTCCGACTTTCAACGCGCCACCCAGCGCATCTACCGTACCGGCCGCACCGCCTCGCACCTGAAGCTGACCGTGCTGCCCTAAGCTGGTGAATGGTGAATGGTGAATGGTAAATGGTGAATGGAGAAGAACTGTCTTTTCCATTCACCATTTTACGTAAGGAGCAAGTGACGAAATACAGGCGCGCCAGCTAAATGCGCCGTCATAATTCCCGTTGACTTCGACAGGCATCTGCTCTGCGCGCGTTTGATGTGCGCGGCGAGGACGAACGAGTAACAATTTATTGACATGGTCATATGAAAAGCGTATAGGGCCTGTTGTCCCGGATCGTACCTTCGTTGACGAATCACTCACCGAATCCGTCAACCTCACATCCCTAGCGGTTGCTCAGGAGAATAATTATGGGTATAGCAATTAATCCATTTTCCAAATGGCATCCTACACCCGCAATTATTTTAGGAACGGGGATGCTTCGCCAAAACCGCTCAATTCTTTAGTTGAGGAGAACCAAAATGTCTTATCGGCGATCCCTTTTAGCGCTCACAGTGTTCGTCGCGCTCGCTGCTGCCGATTACATGCTCGCAGTAAGACCCGGCCCCGCCGGGCAACAGAAATTAACGAACCGCAAAGGCCCGCGCGTCTTGCCGCCAGCAGTCAAGACCGAGGTGGAGGGGCTAGTCATCACAAACGTCAGATTCGAGCACGGCGATGAAATGACCGCCTATGACATCTTCAACAACACGGATAAGGCCGTGCTTTCGGTGGTTATCCGAGCCGCCGATGCAACCCTCACGTCAGATGCGGATCCGGGCACAATTTTGATCGCGCCGAGCGGGCGACGTGTAGGCCGAATACTCACCGACGACATCAAGGACGATACGCCTCTCGTACTGAGTGCTGCGACCTTTGAAGGAGAAGAAGTCAAAGGTTCACCGAAAGACGTGGGCCGCATGCAGGAGTATAGGCGCGAGAAACTCGAAAGATGGCAACAGATGAAAGACCCTGACAGAGAGTAGCAGTAGCAAGTGCGCGATTAGTTTAAAAAGGAGAGGTATGATGAAGCGGAATTGTCGCCTGATAACTTTCTTCGCGCTATTGCTATTTGTGCCGTGTTTGGCAATCGCTGTGTTCGCGGCATGTGCGGCTGGGAAGACCTACATTGAGCAATACAGAAATTGTTTTGTTTATAATGATGACGACGATACCTTTCAAAAAATAGCCGTCTTCACTCTTAACACCGTTCAGGGATCAGTCAACAAAGCGACATAGGGGAATGGTGCAGGGTGCGTCCAAGCGCGCGACAATGGCTATGAACTTTGTTACCCACTGTTCTACACAGAACAGTGGTACGACGTGAGCCAGCATGTAGCGCGCTTCAAGCAAGAAACGCGCTACGTTTCAACCTGTGTGATGGGTCAAGCAACCTATTTCACTGATACTGAAAAGTTCGAGCAAGACTATACTTGTGCAACACCCACACCGACACCGACTTCGACGCCAAGACCAACACCAACGCCCGTCACCGGCAGCGGCTGCACGACGGCTGGTTGGAACGGCACCTGCCCGCCGGGCACGTATCCGACCGGCGGCGGCATGTGCTGCGGTGACGGTGTCGCTTGCAGCACTGAATGCTTCGAGACTAATCCCGACTGTCCCTGCTACGGCAACGGTTGGTTGGGACGCAATAACAATCAGTGGCGGCACACATTGCCGCAGCCTGCTCTGTTCGTCAAAGCTGCATACCCGACTAAACCGCTGCCGCAGTGCTACTGCACCAGTTCTCCCATCCTCATCGACGTGCGCGGCGACGGTTACCGGATGACCGACGCTACCCGAGGCGTCCCGTTCGACTTCAACGGTGACGGACAGATCAAAGGACGAATCTCGTGGACGGCCGCAAACACGGACGACGCTCGGCTCGTGCTCGACCGCAACGCGAACGGCCTGATTGATAACGGCGCGGAGTTGTTCGGCAACGCCACGGCGCAACCGACACCGGGAGAGGGAGAATCACGACACGGCTTCCGCGCGCTGGCGGAGTTTGACCGCGCGGATGAGGGCGGCAACTCGGACGGCGTGATTGATAAACACGATGCCGTGTATGCACGCTTGCGTCTGTGGCAGGATGCGAATCACAACGGCCTCTCGGAAGCAGGAGAGTTATCCGCTCTGGAGGCGCTGGACGTAGCTGCTCTCGAATTGGATTACAAAGAATCGAAGCGCACGGATGAAGATGGGAACGCCTTCCGGTATCGCGCGAAAGTGCGCGATGCGAAAGGGGCGCGCGTGGGTCGTTGGGCGTGGGACGTGTTTCTCAAGACCGCGCCGTAGTTATGCAGAAAATAAAGAGCGACGAAAGCCGCACGAAAGTTGACGTCAACTTTCGTGCGGCTCGAAATTTTTAAAGTGTCGTCAAACTTTCAGACGGCTCGAATTTTTAATCCGCGCGCGGCAACATGGAATTCAGGGCTCGTTCACCACGGGACGCAGACACAGTTGCGGCAGTTGGGCAGCAGGCGATAGAGGACTTCGTAGGCGAGCGTGTGGGCTTCGGGCGCGCGCAAGAGCGGGTCGTCGCGGCGCGCCTGTGCCCCGACGAGTTCGGCCACGCGCGGGGCGACGCGCACGTACCAATACTTGTTCGCGCAGAAAGAGTTTCCGCCCTCGTCGCGCACCTCGGCGAGTTCGCGTTGCAACAGGCCGAGCGCGGGTTCGCGCTCAAGAAGCGCGTCCCAAGTGATGACGGGCGCGAGATAGCTCACTGCCCCCGCGGCAGTTGGACGCGGCGCGGCGTGATCTGATCGCGCGCCGGAGGAGCCGTTGGAACGTCCGTTCGCCCCGCCGCCGTCGCCGCCGTTGTCTCGTGCGTCGCGTGCGGGGCTTCCGATTTTTTTACGACTTCCGCCGCTGCCGCGCCGTCGCCCGCCTCACCTCCCTTCCGCCGCTCGTAGAGGACACGCGCGCTGTAAATCTCGACTTCGTGCTGGCTCAACTCTTCCACCTGATTGACGAAGGCCGGAAAGGCCGTCGTGTGGTTTTCGTAGTGGCGATAGTGGCCGCTCAGTTGCAGGAAACGCCAGCCTTCGGTTTGCAGCCGTTCGAGGTTCTGCTCCGTCTCGCGCCGTCGCTCGCCGTAGTTGAACAGGTGCTCGATGACGACGCTGCCCGACACGAGGAGCGTGAACAAAATCGTCAGGTAACGCACGGGCTGAGCCCAAGTGCCGAGCCGCGCCTCGTCGAAGCCGAGGCTGACTAAGACGAGGATGCACAGGCATCCGAGCGCCGTCGCCAGACGCAAGGTCTGAAACTTTTTGAGCGCCCGCTGCAACTCGTAATCCAGACGCAAGACCTGTTGCAGCCAGCGCGAGCGCACGTAGCCCTTCTGCAAATTCGATAAATTCAAATCCTTCGATTCGATCAGCGCGCCCAAGTCTTCGCTGAGCCACGCACGATAGCCCGCGCCTCTATACCTCGCCGGTAAGGCCATAAAAAAACTCCTCTGCTGTTCTGAAAAAGATAGGATTACCCGCCGCCGCGTCCGTCTCGTCTCAAATTGAGTAGGGAGAGAATAGCCAACCGAGTCCCAAGTCTCAAGTCTCAAGTCCCAAATCAAGTCCCGAAGTCCCAAATCTCAAGTCTGAAAGCCTCTCCCGACTTGAGCCTTGGGACTTCGGGACTTGGGGCTTGAGACTTTGACGGGCAACCTTCGCGCCCCGTTCGCACATCCTTTCCGGCAACATGCTACTCTCCTGCTTGCCAAAGCGTGTCTCGGTTTGGTAAACGTCCGCTGGAACATTTCCGATAGTCGTCCAACAGTCTCCGGGAGGGATTATGAAGAAGAGCAACTTAGGCGCGGCCGCACTGGCCGTCGTCCTCACCTTGAGTTTGAGCGCCGTCGCACTGGCCGACACGATTCGTCTGCGCGACGGCTCGGTCGTGCGCGGCCAGATCATCGCTTTTAAAGATCAACAGTTCACCGTGCTTATCGGTTCGGGCGCGCGCGGGCGTCGCGGCCGCATGACGATCTACTCGGAAGACATCGAATCAATCGAGTTCGACACGACCGACGCGGCGGCCGGAGGCGCGGGCGCGAGCGGCGGTTTTGGAAACGACGCCAACGACGACCGCGCGGCGGCCAACAACTCCGGCGGCAATACCAACGTGCCCGCCCCGCGCACTTCGCCTCCCGCGACGACGACGCGCCCGCAGCCCGACACGTCGATTGATGATCGCAGGAACGATACGGGCGGAGGCACGACGACGGCGGGCGGCGCTCCGGTCTTCTTCCCCATCCGCCTGCGCGTGCGCGCCGACAACGCCTCGAACGGCTGGAACGATAGCGGCCTGATGGTGCGCGCCGGTCAACGCCTGCGTATCACGGCCACAGGCCGCGTCTCTTTGGGCGGCGGCAACATGTCCACGCCGACGGGTCTGCCGCGTCTGGCCGACCGCGACAAACTCATGCGCAACGAGCCGACGGGCGCGCTCATCGCCGTCATCGGCGACGACAACGACGACTTCATCTTCATCGGCGCGAGCCGCGAGTTCACGGCGCAACGCGACGGCCGCCTCTTCCTCGGCGTCAACGAAGGCAACCTCGGCGATAACTCCGGCATGTTCGACGTGACGGTCGAGGCCGAAGCCCTGACGGGTTCAAACCGCCCATAAGCCTCAACTTGTTCCGGCGCTTCCGGCGCGAGATGCCGCCCTCACGCGCGCGGCATCTCGCGCGCGCTTCCCCGCATCAAAACCTTTCTTGCTCTGCCGGCAGCGCGCGCCTTACTATTGGCTTTAAGCGTCGCCACGTAAAAAAATCGTCCACCCACCCGCGAACCGTTTTTAGAGGTTGTATTGCCATGAAGAACTCTCTCAGCCGACGCACGCCGAAGCGACGCATTTTCGTCGTCGTCGCCTTCGCCCTCCTATTTTCCTTTGCCGGTGCGCCCCTCTCTAAGTTCGACGTGGGGTTCGCGGCGCGGGCGCAGTCGCGCCGCAAGCCCGAAACGCTGCCGCAGAAGAAGAACCAGCGGCCGGGCGAGCAGAAGCCCGAAGAGAAGGTCGAAGAGGTTCCGAAAGAGGTCATCAACACGCCGCAGGACGCGGAGGTCGTCAAGGTCATCACCAATCTCGTCAACATCGAGACGGTCGTGATCCACAAAAAGAGCAAGCAGATCGTCGGCGGTTTGAAACAGGCGAACTTCGCCGTCTTCGAGGACGGTGTGCAACAGCAGATCACGAACTTCGCCACGCCGGAAGCGAAACTCAACGTCGCCGTCGTCATCGAGTATAGCCGTCTGGCACAGGACATCGCGGCGCTCGGCGGCGGGTTGCAGGACGACGGGCGACGCGAACTGATCGCCCCGGCCGCGATCTTCATGCAGGACGCCGTGCAGCGTGGCGATTACATCTCCGTCATCGCCTACGACATGCGCCCGACGCCGCTGACGGATTTCACCAACGACCCGACGCGCGTCAATCAGGTGATCAATCTGCTCATCCGCAACCGCCCGGCCTTCCGCGAGACGAATTTGTTCGACGCGTTGAAGCTCACGCTCGTCGGCGGCCGTGCGGATTCGGTCGTGCTCGAAGACAACCAGCCGGAGAAGTCTGAATACTCCGGCCTTGTCAGCGTCGAAGGCCGTCGCCGCGCCGTCTTCCTCATCGCCACGGGCATCGACACGTTCAGCAAGACCAACTACGATCAGGCGCGCAAGATCGCGCAGAACGCGGGCATCCCCATCTACATCATCGGCACGGGCAATCTCTTCTACAAAAAATACAGCGACCAGATGGAAGCAGTCGACACGCTCAACGGTTTCCCCGGCCGCCTCACGCTCATCCAAGCGCAAAACACGCTGAACACCTTCGCCAAGGAGACGGGCGGCGCATACTTCCCCGTCACCTTCGAGGGCGAACTGCGCACCACGCTTGCCTCCATCAACGCGCTCATGCGCAGCCAGTACAGCCTCGGCTACAACCCCGGCGACCGCCGCGACGGCAAGCAGCACAAGATCGTCGTCAAAGTAGACATCAACGGCGACGGCGTCTACGACGACAAAGAATTCATCGTCCAGCACCGCAAGTTCTACAACGCGCCGAAAGCTTAAAAACCGTAAATCGTGAATCGTAAATCGTGAATAGTTTGGAGAAAGCATTCTCCGCTATTCACGATTTTCTATTTACGATTCACGATTTACAGTTTTTACACGCCGTAAAGTCGGAGGCGAAACTCGTCGTTGAAGAGGTTGATGTCGGCGCGACGACCGGAGAAGAGGCGGGTCTGGCGCAGGAGCATCGGGAGGCCGCCGTGCGGAAGGTCGAGGCCGTAAGCCGCGCTGCGAAAGATGGCGGCCAGTTGCGGGTTGAGTTGCTGCGGCACGCCGTAGCGGATGGCCTTTTGCGCGGGCGGCGCGAAGCCGGCGGTGCGGCGCGGGTTGGTCAGTTCGATGGAGTGGTCGAAGATATTGAGGCGCGTCGTGTGGTCGCGCAGGGCGAGGTCGCGGTGCACGAGCAGGTTGGCGACCGCTTCGCGCACGGCCGCGCGCTGGTAGTTGGCGCGCGCAATGACGGGCGCGACTTCCGTGGCATCGCCGCCTCCGTGCGCGGGCGTCTGTCGCAGGCGGGGTCGCGCGTCGAGCAGATCGCAGTAGCGCGTGATGAAACGCAGCGACGCTTCGTAGAGGGTGTGCAGGTTGCCTTGCAGGACGACGCGCTCGACTTCAGGGTCTTGCACGGTGTCGCCCGCGTAGCGAATGGCGGTGACGGATGAGCGCGGAAGCAGCTCCGCGACGCGCTCGTCGCGGCCGAACAGCAGGAGGCCGCCGATGGTCGGCGTGGCGATGTCCATGTTGCCTGCGGCGAGGAGCAGATCGCGTTTGAGCACGTCGGCCGTCGGATAGTCTTGCGCGGGGGCGCTCGCGTCGAAGGCGTCGCCGGAGAATTCGCGGACGAAACTCCACAGGTGCGCTTCGTCGATGTCGGCGTCGCTCGTGCCGGTGAGTGCGACGTTCTCATAGCGCAAGGGGCGCGCTTCGTCGAGGAGGGCTGAGAGTTCTTCGCGCGAGGCTTCGCGTTTGTCCGCGCCGATGCGTATAAAATAGCGGCCGTCGCGCGTTTGATAGGGACGACGCTTGCCTTCGATCTCGACGGCGACGACGCGCCGCCCGTTGTCGAACGCGATCAGATCGACGTAGGGGACGAGTTGGGGCGAAATTTGTTCGCGGCAGATGCGCACCACTTCGTCGCGCACGTCCTCGGCGTCGTCCACGCCTTCGACCCTCAGTTGGTCGCTGACGCCGAAGACCATCACGCCGCCGCCCGTGTTGGCGAGCGCGCAGATGCCTTGCGCGATCTTCTCCGGGTTCGAGAGTTTGACTTTGAGTTCGAGATAGGTGTCTTCGCCGCCGCGCACGAGCCGGAGCAGTTCGATGCGGGAAGTTTGCAGGGCTGGCGTGGAAAGATACTCTAGGAAAGAGCGTTCCGTGACGGGCTGCGTGCTGCGATATTTTCTGCGTGCCATTTGTGTCTGGACGGGGACGCTCCAACTCTGGACTGGAAGCCCGCCCGGATGCTGCGCGCCGTATGAACGAACGAAGAAAGCGCGCCGCACCTCTGGAATCAATATATTTCTCGAACGTGGCGGTGAAGCGATTCGTCGCCCGCGCGGTCGCTCTGGCGGTCAGTCATCGCCTCGTCCGGTCACTGCTTCGAGTATGTCAAGTTGGCGCGCGGCCAGCAGTCGTCCCTGTCGTCTGAGCGAGAGCCGGTAAACGAACACGCCCGCGATTGCGCACGCGACGAGTATAGCATACTCGACCCAGAGACTCCGTGCGGCGTAACCGCCGTAGACGGCGAGCGCCGGAAAGGCCGCGAGACACAAAAAGACCGGCAGCAACAACAGCCCCACCACGCCCGATGCGTTCATGCGTTTGCCGAACTGCAAGCGCTTCGGGAAACGCAGGGAGAACCAGTTGCCGACCGTCGCCGACGTTGCGGCGAAGAAGACGAACGAGAGCGCGGCGAACAGAAGCGCGCGCGGCGTGAGGTCGCGATAGAGCAAGGCGTTGACGGTCAGAACAGCGACGGCGAAGACGAACGAGACGACCAGACCGGCCAAGTTTTTCCCCAACAGGATCGTGCGCCGGGGAATGGGCGCGAGCACGTAGGCGCGCATCCCGCCCGCCTCGTAGCCGAACAGGTTGGCCGACAGCGCCGACGTGATGAGAAACACGTAGAGCACGCTCAAGGCCGCGCTCGTGCCTTCCATGTACGGCGCGAAGGCGGCGAAGAAACCCGCGCCCGCCGCCCCGCCGCCCGCACCGAAGCCGCGCCCGCCGCCGCGCCGCGAGCCGATCAACTTGAACGAGAGCGTCATGATCACGGGCATCGCCGCCATCGTGCGCAACTGCGCGTTGCGCACGGCATAACGCAACTCTTTCTCGAAGACGCTCGACAACGCTTCCGACCCGAACGGCAGACGCCAGCCCCACACGCTTGCACGCGCGCCCTCTGCTTCGACGCGCGCGGCGGGCGCTGCGACGCCGCGGCGGCCGCCCGCGCCCGACAGCGCGCGCCGCGCGATCTTGTAAGTGGCGAAGGTCGCGGCGAGCGTGTAGCCGACGAGCACGGCGAGCGAGAGCAAGTAGTTCGAGTTTACTCCCGCGCCGCCCGCGAGCGCGGCGGCCAGTGCGCCCATCGGCGTGAAGCGCAGCGCCGGGGGAAACCCTCCGAAGTAGGCGAACAAGCGGTCGCTCTGTCCGAAGGCGAGACCGGAGAGAGCGCCGACCACGCCGAGCGCGGCCACCAATGCCTCGCCGCGCGAACGCTTCAACTGCATCAGCGTGTTGAGACACGTCGAGAGCAGTTTCGCCAGCGCCATCCCGAACAGCATCGCGCACAAACCGGCGACGAGCGCGCCGGCGACGCGTCCGTGAGCCAGCCCCGCGCCGAGCGCGAGCGCGAAGATGGCGGGCGCGGCGAAGATCGAGGCGAGACTCGTCAACTCGCTGAGCAGATCGAGCGCGAAGAGTTTGCGTAGATTGATCGGATACAGGAGGAGTCGTCCGGGGTCGAACCCGCTGCCGCCGCCGAAACTGAGCGGCGCGGTTGCCCACACGAGATAGATCATCGACGCCATGCCGAACAGCAGAAACAGAGCTTCGACGCTCGCGCCCGTCGTCGGGTCTACGGTGATGTGTGCGGCGGCGCGCGCTCGCGTCCCATGGCTCACGACGAAGTAAGCGGCCGCGCCCAAGCCCGTCGCGAACATCAGGGAGAGCGCGAGCGCAAAGAGCGTCCCCAACACGGTTGCCGCGCGATTCGCCGCGCCGCGCCGCGAGCGCATGGCATTGACGAACAGACGCCACTTCAACCAGACGAGCGCGCTCATTTGCGCCGCGTCCAAGTTGGCGGACGGCTCCGCGTGTCGAGTCTCTTCCGGCATCGCGCGCGAGTTTAACGCGCACGCGTGCGATAGGCTACAATCGGCGTCCATTCTGACGCGCCCCGTATGCCAAACGTCACGCACGCCTACGTCTCGCTCGGCTCGAACCTCGGCGACCGCGCCGGCAATCTGCTGCTCGGCGTGCGCGGCATGCTCGACGCGGGACTTCGCATCGCGCGCCTGTCGTCGGTCTATGAAACCGAACCCGTCGGCGTGCCGCACCCTCAGCCGCTCTTTCTCAACATGGTCGCCGAACTCGCGCTCGACGCAGACCAAGCACACGCGCCTGCGCCCGAACAACTGCTGGCGCGACTCCTGCGTATCGAATACCAACTCGGACGCCGCCGCGCACAGACGCTCGCCCCGCGCACGCTCGACTTAGACCTTTTGCTCTACGGCGACGCGCGCTCCGCGACGCCCTATCTCACGCTTCCGCATCCGCGCCTGCACCTGCGCCGCTTCGTGCTCGCCCCCTTATGCGAACTCGCGCCCGACCGGGAGCACCCGATACTTGGGTGCACCTTCGGCCAATTGCTCGCCGCCGTGCCGGATAGCTCAACCATTCGTCTCTGGCAGCCGCGGCGAATCACCGGATAGATAGAATTGCCCCGCCCATCAGTCAGGAGACTCAATGGGCGGGGCAATTTTGTATCTTTGAATGTTCAGTTATTGTTCGGAGACGAGCAAGACATCATAAGCCCAGCGTCCGAGCCGCGCGCCATCCGTCGATGACACTTTCGCCCGATACCGGAACTCGTTTCCGTAGCGGTCGCGTCGTCTCAATTCTCGATAGCCAAGCGTGATCCCGCCGACGCCGAGCGCAGGCAATGGGTGAAGTTCTTCCGGTTGCGAGAGGCCGTCGTGATTGGCGTCCTGCCACAGACGAAGCGAAGTGTAAATCCCGTCGGCGGCGTTGATCGTCAGGTCGTCGTTGCCGCCGTTTGCAATCTTGTCGTACTCGGCCAGCGCGAGGAAGCCGTTGCGCCTGCCTGAGACCACTTGCGGCGTGGCGTTGCCGAACAACTCCGTCCCGTTGTCTATCGTCCCGTTGCCGTTTCTGTCCAGCACGAGCCAGGCTTCGTCCGAGCCGGCGGCAGTCCATGCGATACGCCCGCGCAGGCCGTCGCCGTTGAAGTCGAAGGGGACGCCGTCGGCTGCGCTCGTGAGGGCGAAGCCGTCGCCGCGCACGTCGATCGGAATCGGAGTGCTGATGCAGCAGGCATCTTTGTTGAAGATGAAGGCCGGCGCGAAAGCCGCGTTGACGAATTGCGGTACGGCGGGTTGCGCGTGACGCACGCCGCCATAGCAGAACGGGTCGCACAATTGCTCGCCGCCGGGCGGCGGTGTCGGTGTCGCTGACGGTGTGGGCGACGCTGTCGGCGTCGGCGTTCCCCTGCACCAATAAGTGTCGTAAGTGTCGATCTGCCCGTTACAGTTATCGTCAATGCCGTTGGTGCAGTTTTCGGGAGCGAGGGGGCTGACATTGTAATTGTTGTCGTTGCAGTCGCCCTCGCAGGTCGTCACGTCGTCGCCGTCGGCGTCGGGGCAGGCGGAACAGACGTATTCGTTGCAGACGCATTGTGAGCCGTCCGGGGTGCAGGAGTTGAAGTTTATCCGGCAGAACAATCCGGGGAAAGGGTCAAAGGTACAATCATCTAAGACGCCGTTGTTGTTGTTGGATTTACATTTCGTGTTATCGCAAGCCGTCATCGGTTCGTAGAGCGGATTGTAACTCTGTCTCAAGGAGCGATTGTCCTCGCCCGCCTTTGACAGACCCTCTTGCTCACGCCAGATCGAGCCGTCCGCGAACTCCACTTCGACGACCCTGACCTTGATCACGTAGTCTCCGTCGAGCCTCCCCTTTTTAAGAAGCGGCTTGGCTTCGGCCAGAAAATCAACCACCGTCGAATCGAGTTTGGCGATGCCGTGAGCCGCGATCAAGGTTTCAAAAAGCGGCGTTGTGCCTGCGGCCTTTTTGGCCTCCGCGTCGGACTTCAACGCCAAGCGGTCTTGCTCCGTGACGACGAGCCAGCCGAGTCGAACCCCGGCGACGGCGACGGGCGAGCGGTTGGTCAGCTTCACGGCGATCACTTTGAGAAAGCCGCCCCACCTCCTTCTTGCCGAAGAGCGAAATGAGGCCGCTGACGACGACGGGCGTGGTCGTGTCGGTGGCCTGAGCGATTTCGGGAATAGCCGCGACCGACCAGTTTCCTTTCGGCGCTTTACCGGATAGTGAATGTTTCAGGGTGAGATTTTCCGGTTGTTGTTGTCTGACGACGATGACCTTTTCGCTGCTGGCGGCGGCCTCGTGTTGCTGGCGGACGACGCCGACGACTAATAAAACGGCGAGCACGAGGAAAAAGACGGAGCGGGTTCTGCGGGGTGAGAGTGACATGGTGAGGCTCCTTAATTAAATGTGGGGCAAACAACGGCGCGCCGGGTGAAAGGAAGCCGAAGTGAGAGAGGCTGGAGAATCGCCCTGCGCGATGCGGTTTCGGATTTAAGTTGGGCTGACGGGGTCAGGCTTATGCGCCAGCTAGAGAGTGGTCAGTGGTCTTCAGTGGCATCTTCCCAAGCTAGCCACTCCTTGCGGTCACGCCCGGACGTTCCGCGAATCCGCCTGTGTGCGGGGCTGTCCCATGGCGGGCTGTAAAGCTCGACGCGCGCTGCGCCTTCTTCAATGATGAAGTTGAAAGTGAGCCGGAAGATGCAATACCCGCCCGGCTCCATTTTGTTCTCCCACTCTCGGAACTCCCACTGCTTGACGGCGGCCACAGTCGCCTTGCGCAAATGCACATCCAGTCCGGGCGGGACGCGAACTTTAATCACTCGCCCGTCGTCGTTAATGCCTACTCCCACCTCCACCACGCCCTGAAGGTTCTGTCTGACGGCTTCGGCCGGGTACAGGGGAAGCACCTTCTTCGTTGCCCATGAACGCCCCCAGCCTTCGCTGGTGTTATCGATTAAGCGGCGTTCGTCTTTGATAGCTTCTTGAGCGCTAACCGGCAATGCGAAGGCGAGGCAAAGAAGTAATAAGAGGAGTGAGAGACGGATGGTGTGTCGTGTCATCGAAAGTTGTTCCTTCCGAATTGGTGAGGTGTGGCCGACCCGGATAAAACATCAGGTCAGTCGGAAAGGCATCAATTGTCGTCGCTCTTGCCGGAAGTGGGGCTGACGGCGAAGCCTCCGAACGATAGATGCATCAAATATCGATGTCAAGAAGTTTTCTCAGTCGAACAGCGCATCGAGTTGCCACCTGACAGCGTGCCGGTCGTCGGGAAATCGAAGCGAGAAGGATTACCGAATCATCCGGCTCGCTTTGAACGCCGGGAATCATCAAGACACTATGGATACGAGTGAACATGCTCGGCCGGCATCTGACTGTCATCCCGTCAACTGATCCTTGTCTCAGTTGCCGCGCTCGCCTATAATCCGGCTTCCTCGAATCGGCGGACGACCCGAACGCAAGAAGGTGCACACTTTCGACTCATGGCATATCTCAAACAGCAGCGTCCTGAAAAGGTGACTGTCCCTTCCCTGCGCGCCAGCAAAGAGCGCGGGGAGCGGCTCGTCTGCCTGACCGCTTACGACTACCCGACCGCCCGCATCGTCGACGAGGCGGGCACGGACATCATCCTCGTCGGCGACTCGGTCGGGAACGTTGTGCTCGGCTACGACACGACCGTGCCCGTCACGCTCGAAGAGATGATCGCGCACACGCGCGCCGTGCGTCGCGGCGTGGAGCGCGCGCTCCTCGTCGCCGACATGCCCTACGGCTCTTACCATACGGGCGCGGACGATGCCGTGCGGGCGGCGCTGCGTCTCGTCAAAGAGGGCGGCGCTGAAGCCGTCAAACTCGAAGGCGGGCGCACGCGTGCCGAAACCGTGGCGCGCCTCGTCGCCGAAGAGATTCCGGTGATGGGGCACATCGGTTTGACGCCGCAGTCGGTCAACAAACTCGGCGGCTTTCGCTTGCAGGGGAAGACTGCCGAAGCGGCGCGCGCGCTCGTGGAAGACGCGCGTGCGCTCGAAGCGGCCGGGGCGTTCGCCCTCGTCCTCGAAGTTGTGCCGCGCGAGATCGCGCGCCTTGTGACGGCCGCCGTCTCCGTTCCCACCATCGGCATCGGCGCGGGCGAACACTGCGACGCGCAAGTGCTCGTCATACACGATCTGCTCGGTCTTTCGTTCAGCCCGACGCGCCCGCGCTTCGTGCGCCAGTACGCCGATTTGCGCGCGCAGATGACCGAGGCCATCAGCCACTTCGCCGAAGACGTGCGCGGCGGCGCATACCCGGCGGAGAACGAATCCTACCCGCTGCCGCGCGAAGCCGCCGCCGAACTCGCCGCCGAACTTCAGGCCGCGCCCATCGTCAGCGATGTGGAGGCCGAGCAACCCTAAAAACAGAGATTAGAGGTTAGAGGTTAGAGATCAGTTAACAACTGTCTTCACTAACCTCTGACCTCTGACCTCTGACCTCTGCTCCTATGGAAATCATCAACCGTCGTCAACGTATGAGTTCGGTGTCGCGCAAGGTGCGGCGCGAGTTGGACAAGACCATCGGGCTCGTGCCGACCATGGGCGCGCTGCATGAAGGACACCTCAGTCTCGTGCGCGAGGCGCGACGCATGTGCGACGTAGTCATCGTCTCGGTCTTCGTCAACCCCAAGCAATTTGCCCCGCACGAAGACTTCTCGCGCTACCCGCGCGACTTGACGAAAGACACGATGGCGCTCGCCGACTACAACGTCGATTATATCTTCGCGCCGCCTCCCGAAGAGATTTACCCAAAAGGCTTCTCCACTTACGTCGAAGTCGAACGCCTCTCCGAACCGCTCGAAGGCGCGGCGCGCCCCGGCCACTTTCGCGGCGTCGCCACGGTGCTGACCATTCTCTTCAACATCGTCCGCGCGGACTTCGCCTACTTCGGCCAGAAGGACGCGCAGCAGACGCTCGTCGTCAAACGCCTCGTCCGCGATCTGGCCTTCGACACGGAGATCGTCATTCTGCCGACCGTGCGCGAAGAATCCGGCCTCGCGCTCTCTTCGCGCAACGCCTATCTCGACCCCGAAGACAAACGCGCCGCCGCCGTCATCTACCGTGCGCTCTCGCACGCCGAGGCCGCCTATTCCGAAGGCGAGCGCAACGGCAAAAAACTGGCCGACATCATCCGCGCCGACATCGAAGCCGAACCGCGCGCCTCAATCGAATACGTCAGCGTCAACGACGCCGACACGCTCGAACGCCTCGACCGTCTCGACGACCGCCCCGTCCTCATCGCCGTCGCCGCGCGCCTCGGCAACACTCGCCTCATCGACAACATCATCCTCAACAAGACCAACAAGACCGGCCAACTCGTGATGCCGTAAACAAGGCCGTGAATCGTCAATCGTCAATCGTGAATAGAGGAAAAACCGTCTTCTTCTATTCACGATTGACGATTGACGATTCACGGCCTTTATCGCGCCCATTTCAGTCCCGCCCCTCTCTTCATATAAAATCAAACGGATGTCTGAACGAATAAAACAGAAAGCTCATATCGAATTCACTTTGAACGGCGAGGCGGTCGAGGTGGCGTTTGCGCCGCACAAGACGCTGCTCGAAGTGTTGCGCGAAGACTTGAACCTGATGGGCACGAAGCACGGCTGCGAACTGGGCGAGTGCGGCACGTGCGCCGTCCTCTTAAACGGCCGCTCCGTCCTTTCCTGTCTCGTCCTCGGGCTGGACGCCGAAGGGCACAGCGTCGAAACCGTCGAAGGCATGGCGAGCTCGGCCGGGCTGCATCCCTTGCAGGAGACTTTCGCCGACACGGGCGCGGCGCAGTGCGGCTACTGCACGCCCGGCTTCCTGCTCGTCGCCAAGGAACTGCTCGCCGCCAACCCGAAGCCTTCACGCGAAGAGATCAAAGAAGCCCTCTCCGGCAATCTCTGCCGCTGCACGGGCTACATCAAAATCTACGAAGCGGTCGAACTCGCCGCCGCGCGCATGCGCGGAGAAGAACTGGAACTGCCGCGCGAAGCCGTCTACGGACTCGATTAACCACTGACCCGAACGCACTCACGCCAACAAGATGACCAGCAACAACGGACACGACCGCGACGCGAACGGCGCGGCCAAGAAAGATTTGAAAGTCGTCGGCAAGCCCTTTCGCAAAGTCGATGCGCGAGCCAAATGCACGGGGCAGACGAAGTTTGCCGACGACATCGTGCTGCCGCGCATGCTCTTCGCCAAACTCTTGCGCGCGCACGAACCGCACGCGCGCATCGTCCGCATCGACACGTCGAAGGCGCGCGCTCTGCCCGGCGTCCGCGCGGTGATTACGGGCGAGGATTTGCCGACGACTTACGGCATCCTGCCCGTCTCTCAAGACGAGCACGCCCTGTGCACCGACCGCGTGCGCTTCATCGGCGACCCGGTGGCCGCCGTCGCCGCCATCGACGAGGACACGGCGTTCGAGGCGATCAACTTGATCGAAGTCGAGTATGAGCGGTTGCAGACCATCACGAGCATCGAAGAGGCCGTCATGATCGACGAGCCGCGCGTGCAGGACTACGGCGAGAGCGGCAACGTCCACAAGAAAGTGCATCTCGAATTCGGCGACCTCGAAGCAGGCTTCCGCGAGGCCGACCACATCCGCGAAGACACTTTCTTCTACGAAGGCAACACGCACCTGCCGATGGAGCAGCACGCCGCGGTCGCGCACTTCGACCCGGACAATAAACTGACGCTCTGGAGTTCGACGCAGACGCCGCACTACGTCCACCGCGCGCTCACGAAAGTTCTCGGTCTTCCCGCCGCGCACATCCGCGTCATCGCCACGCCGAACGGCGGCGGCTTCGGCGGCAAGAGCGATCCGTTCAACCACGAAGTCGCCGTCTGCAAGCTCTCGATGATCACCGGCCGCCCCGTCAAAGTCACGCTCACGCGCGAGGAAGTTTTCTATTGTCATCGCGGTCGCCATCCGGTGCTGATGCAGGTCAAGACCGGAGTGAAGCGTGACGGCTCGATCACGGCGATGGATTTTCAATCGTTCCTCGACGGCGGCGCGTATGGTTCCTACGGCGTCGCTTCGACCTTCTACACGGGCGCGCTGCAAACCGTCACCTACGAAGTGCCGCGCTATCGCTTTCGCGGCTTGCGCGCCTTCACCAATAAGCCGCCGTGCGGCCCGAAGCGCGGGCACGGCACGCCGCAACCGCGCTTCGGCCTCGAAGTCCAACTCGACAAGATCGCCGACGACCTCGGACTCGACCCGGCCGAGATGCGCTTGCGGCATCTCGTCAAACCTCACTCGCTGACGGCCAACTACCTGCGCATCGGCAGCATGGGCTTGGGCAAGTGCATCGAGAAGATCGTCGAGGGCGCGGACTGGAAGAACAAGTTTCGCAAGCTGCCTTACGGCAAAGGCGTGGGGCTGGCTTGCAGCAGTTACATCTGCGGCGCGGGGCTGCCGATCTACTGGAACAACATGCCGCACTCCGGCGTCCAACTCGGACTCGACCGGCAGGGCGGCGTGCGCGTCCAGTGCGGCTCGACCGACATCGGGCAAGGCTCTGATTCCGTGCTCGCCTACGTCGTCGCCGAAGTTCTCGGCATCGACCCGTTCGACATCCGCGTCGTGACTGCGGACACAGACCTCACGCCCGTCGATCTCGGCAGCTATTCGAGCCGCGTCACTTTGATGACCGGCAACGCGGCACTGCAAGCGGCCGAACGCGCGCGCGAACTGTTGAGCCTGGCCGTCGCCGAGAAACTTTCCGTGCCGGTCGAAAATCTCTCGTTCGCGGATCATCGCGTCTTCGACGTGGAGAACCCGGACGTGGGCGTCACGTTCGCCGAGGCGGTCGTTCTGGCCGAGTCGAAATTCGGCACGATTGGAACGGTCGGCTCGTACACGCCGCCGCGTTCGCCCGGCAAGTTCAAGGGCGCGGGCGTCGGCCCTTCGCCCGCCTACAGTTACTCGGCGGCCATCGCCGAAGTCGACGTTGACCCGGAGACGGGCTTTGTCAACGTCGAGCGCATCTGGATCGGGCACGACATCGGCCAATCGATCAATCCGATGCTCGTCATGGGACAGGTGGAAGGCGGCGTCTACATGGGTCTAGGTGAAGCGTTGATGGAAGAGATGGTCTATCGCGCGAACCGCAACGTCGTGCACAAATTTCCGTCGCTCCTCGAATACAAAAGCCCGACCACGCACGAGATGTGCGACGTGAAAACCTATCTCATCGAAGACGCCGACCCGAACGGCCCCTTCGGCGCGAAAGAGGTCGGCCAAGGGCCGCTCCTGCCCGTCATGCCGGCGGTCGCCAACGCCGTCTACGATGCCGTCGGCGTGCGCATCGACGAAGTTCCGATCACGCCCGAAAAAGTTCTCGCCGCGCTCCGAGCCAAAGCGCAGGGCAAGCCCGCGCGCTTCGGCCCGAAAGGCGTCCCCTCGGTCGAATGGCCTGAACCGCTCAAAGTCGCCACTCCTGCTGAAGGCGGCGACGGCCGCGAGATGCCGCGCGTGGCGATTCATTCTTAAATTTGACTAGTATGAACTGGGATCAAGCATTCAAGTTGGCAGCAAGCATAATCACCTCGGTTGGTGGTAGCGCGATATTAGTGATCGGTCTCTCATCTTGGTTAGGCAAAGTTTGGGCGAGTCGAATACTTGAGGCTGATAAACTCAAGTATCAAAGTGCATTTGAAGAGGTAAAGCGATACTCAGAAAAGCAATTCCATCTCTACAATGACTTGTGGAGTTCATTATGCGACTTACGAATCGCGGGAGATAAATTGTGGGAAGAAGCGAACACGAGAAATGCGCATACCTTTTCTCGTCAGCTTAAGTTGACGCGCGACATTGTTCAAAAAAGCAGCCTACTCATTGAGGATGAGCACTATGAAGCATTAACAAGGTTAATGGATGAATTTGGCAATTTCAACTTGGGCAAAGCACGTCTATTAGAGTTAAGGCGCAACCGCTTTCCGCTTCTAGATGTTCCTGATACTGAGGTTCAAAGAGTCATTGAACAAAACGGATTGAAGAAAGAGGCTTATTCGCACCTCTTAATCCAGATTGAACGTTATTTCAAATCGCAAATGCGCGGTGCATTCAGACCGTAACAATTAAACTATATGATGAGACTTCCGAAGTTTGAATATCGCGTGGCGCGCGAGGTGCGCGAGGCGGTGCGGATGATGGCGGACGCGGGCGCGACGGGGCAGTTCGTGGCGGGCGGGACGGATTTGTATCCGAATATGAAGCGGCGGCAGCAGACGCCGCGGACGGTCATCTCGGTGGGGCGCATCGCGGAGTTGAATCGCATCGAGGGCGACGGGCGAAGCGGTGTAAGAATCGGCGCGGGCGTGTCGCTGACGGATTTGTGCGAGCATCCCGTGATCAAACGCGATTACCCGATGGTGGCCGAAGCGGCGCGGACGATCTCCACGCCCGTCCTCAGGAACATGGGGACGGTCGGCGGGAATCTTTTGCTCGACACGCGCTGCAATTATTACAACCAGAATTTCGAGTGGCGCAAGGGCGTCAACTTCTGCATGAAGAAGGACGGCGAGGTGTGTTGGGTCGCGCCGGGTTCGTCGAAGTGCTGGGCGGTGCAGTCGGCCGACCTCGTGCCTTTGATGGTGGCGATGGGCGCGCGCCTACGTCTCGTCTCGACTGTCGGCGAGCGCGAAGTCACCGCCGAAGGCTTGTACAACGACGACGGCATAGACTATCTGCACAAGCGGCCGGACGAGTTGTTGGCCGACATCCAACTGCCGCCCTTGAACGGCTGGCGTGCGGTTTACCGGAAACTCAGGCGGCGCGGCGCGTTCGACTTCCCGGTGCTCGGCGTGGCCGCGCGTCTCGACTTGGAAGAGGACGGCACGGTGCGCGCCGCGCGGCTCGTCCTCGGCGGGATTGCGCCCGCGCCCGTGCAGGTGCGCGAGGCCGAAGCCTTGCTCGTCGGCGCGCCGCTCGACGAGGAGCGTATGCGCGCGGCGGCCGAAGCCTGCTACGTGCGCGCGCGCCCGCTCGATAACACAGACTTCATTATGAACTGGCGCAAGCAGATGACGCGCACCTACGTCCTGCGCGCGCTCGAAGCCTTGCGCTGATTGCGCTTCAACTCCGCACGGCCGCGCCGTCGATCTTCCGAGCCAAGTACGAAGGCAAAAGAAAGTTCGTCAACGCGCTCCGGCAAACTCCATCCAAACCTACCAAGGAGGGATGAAGGATGAAGGATGAAGAAAATCCTCCTCAGAGTTTAGACGTTCCTGTTCATCCCTCATCCCTCATCCCTCATCCCTTCCCTGTCGCCGCCGTGCTGCTCGCCGCCGGGCGCTCGCGGCGCATGGGCGCGTTCAAGCCTCTGTTGCCGTTCGGCGCGCACACGGTGGTCGAAACTTGTGTCCGTAATTTGCTCGCGGCCGGGGCGTGCGAGGTGGTGGTCGTCGTCGGCCATCGCGGCGAAGAGGTGCGCGCGCGCCTGTCGCATCTGCCCGTGCGCTTCGCGTTGAACCTTGAGGCGGAAAGCGAGATGGGCGTCTCGATTGCGCGCGGCGTCGAAGCGTTGCGTGAGGGTAATACGGGCGAAGGCGCGGCCGGGCGTGAGACGGCGGCGGACGCGGTGTTGATTGCGCTGGCGGATCATCCGGCAGCAGGAAGCACGGAGATCGCGGAGGTCATCGGAGCGCACCGGCGGACGGGCGCGCGGTTCGTCGTGCCCGTGTGGGAGGGGCGCGGCGGGCACCCGGTGCTGGTCAGTCTCGAACTGCGCGCGTCGCTTTTGCGTCTGGACGAGGCGGGCGGTTTGCGCGCGCTCCTACGCGCGCACGCGTCCGAGGTCTTGCGTCTGCCGGTCGCCTCTCCATTCGTTGCGCGCGACATGGATACGTGGGAAGATTACCGCGCGCTGCACGCAGAGGTTTTCGGAGTCCCGCCGCCCGTCACGCAAACTTGATGCAGGATGCCGCAGACGGCTCGGCCGTTTGCCTTCAATCCAACTGTTCTTTCTGACCGTACATCTAACTATTTCAGTACGGGAGCGCCTCACGTACACGAGCCGCGACGACTTAAAGCCAAAGCGATTTCCTCAGGCTTGTTAATTACGCCGCCGCAGACGACACGTGAGACGCCTTGTAGAAGGAGAAAAGAATGTTTACCAAATCCCCCCGTTTCATCGCCGGTTTGTTGCTCTCCACGATCCTCGTCTTCGCGCAGGCGCTCGCGGTTACTCCCGCGCGATCAGGCGCGCAAGAGCCTGCGCTCGACTTCTCTCTGCGCTCGGTTGACGGCGGCAACATCACCTCTGAACAGTTGCGCGGCGACGTGGTCATTCTCGCCTTCGGCGCGTCTTGGCTGCCGCTCTCGCGCACGCAGGTCGAAGGCGTGCAAAGGCTCGCCGACGAATACCGCGAACGCGATTTGAGAGTCTACTGGGTGAGCACCGATTCCGAATCGCAGAAGTCGAAGAACTTCGCCTCGGACGAGCAGATTCGTTCGTTCGCGCGCAAGAACGGACTCAAGATCGGCGTCCTGCGCGACCCGGACGGCGCGCTCTTCAAACGCCTCGGCGTTGACCGCAACCAACTGCCCGCGCTCGTCATCTTCGACCGCGAAGGCCAGATTTCCGGCTCGCCCATCGGCGGCCTCGACCCCGAAGGCAACCTCGTCCAGCGCCTCTCCGCGCGCATCAACAAATTGCTCTAAGCCGCGCGCCGGGAGACATTCCCGCCAGCGTCGCTTTCAACAAACGACGGCGGGGGCTGCTTCACACCGGAAGCAGCCCCCGCCGTCGTTTGTCGGTCTGCCTTGGTGTCTTCGTGGCTTGGTGGTGAACGTTTCTTCAAACCACATTCACTACCAAGCCACGAAGACACCAAGACACGAAGACGCAACAGGGCCAGGAGGCGCGGCTCCTCAAGACCTGCCGATCTCTCCCGCCAGTTTGTAAACCAGACGCACGGGCAGTCCGACGATGTTCCAGTAGTCGCCCTCGATCTCTTCGATGAAGAGAGAGGCGCGGCCTTGCACGGCGTAAGCGCCCGCCTTGTCCTCAGTCTCTCCGCTCGCCACGTACCAATCGATCTCCGCGTCCGTCATCTCCGCGAAACGCACGCGCGTCAGTTCGTGCGAGACGACCACTTCGCCGGTCTCCGCGCGCACGAGCGCCACGCCCGTCAATACGTCGTGCCACCTGCCGCTCAAGAGCCTGAGCATGCGCCGCGCATCCTCCGCGTCCGTGGGCTTTGCGAGCACGCGCCCGCCCACGACGACCGTCGTGTCCGCGCCGAGCACCAACCCCTGCGTGCGCCCCTCGGCCACCGCCTCGGCCTTCTCGCAGGCCAGACGCTCCACGTACTCAAACGCGCTCTCGCCCTCGCCGAGCGTCTCGTCCACGCCCGCCACGGCCGTCTCGAACGGCCAGCCGACGGCGCGCAAAATCTCCGCGCGGCGCGGGCTGGACGAAGCGAGCACCAGCCGCTCCAACTCGAACTGACCCGCCTCGCCCGTCGAAACACTCACTTGTGGCTCTCCCCCGTCTTCCATTACACTCCCCCTGCGAATTGCGGATTGCGGATTGCGGATTCTAAAACCAACGAGCCGACATTGCCAGTCGCGGCTCAACCTATCAAGCCGACAGTGCGACAGTGGCTTTAGTTATCAAGCCGACTTGACGGTCAGTTCTTCAGTTCTCAAGCCGACAGTGCCGGCCACACTCTTTTCAATCCGCAATCCGAATTCCGCAATCCACGAGATGGACGACTTAATCAGAGCTTTGCCGAATTTGCTGCGCGCGGCGGGCGACGCGGAAGAGGTGATGGAAGCGGCGGCGCTCGTGGCGTGGCGTCGCGTGGCGGGCGAAGCCCTGCGCGGTCAGGCCGTGCCCTTCCGCCTGCATCGCAAACTGCTCGTCGTCGCCGTCGCCGATACGACGTGGCAGAAACAGCTCGAAAAGATCAGCGGCCAACTGATCTTTCGCCTGAACTCGCTGCTCGGTCAGGCGGTCGTCACTTACATCGAGTTTCGAGTCGATCCGGCCACCGTCCGCCAAGAACGCGCGCGACTCGGTCAACCGGAGTTCGACCGCGTCGCCCATGAACAGAGCGCGCTCAGACACGCGCGCCAACTGACGGAGGCGGCCGCCGCCATCCGAGACGAAGATTTGCGCCGGCGCTTCCTGCTCGCCGCCGGGAGCTACATCGACGCGCAAGAGAGAAACAAGTGAGCAGTAGGCAGTAAGCAGTCAAAAACTGTCTTCTACTGCTTACTGCTCGCTGCTTACTGCTCACTATCAAATCATGCCTATCACCGAATCGGACATCGAAAAGATCGCGGCGCTCGCGCAGCTTGAGTTGACGGACGAGGAACGGCGCGCTCTGACGCCGCAGATCGCTTCCATCGTGACTTACGTCGAGCAGTTGAACGAGTTGGACACGAGCGCGGCCGAGCCCGCCCTCGGCGGACTGACCGAAGAAGGCGCGCGCACCGATGCCGCGCGCCCGGACGCGCCCCGGCCCTCGCTCGGCCAGAAACTCGCCCTCGACCAAGCGCCCGACCCGGCCGCCGGACACTTCCGCGTGCCCAAAGTCTTATAGGAGCGATTAGCTGTTAGCCGTTAGCTTTAACGCTTTTGCTAACGGCTAACAGCTAACGGCTAACAGCTAATTATGACCATCGAAACGATCAGGACGCGCCTCGCGGGAGGCGAAGTGGATGCGCGCGGCGTGGTGGAACACGCGCTCGCGGCGGCTGAAGAGTTGAACGAGACGCTCGGCGCGTTTCTCGAAATCGACCGCGCGGGCGCGCTCGCGCGCGTCGAAGAGTTGGACGCGCGGCGCGACGAGTCTCTGACGGGCGCGCTCGGCTCTGTGCCCGTCGCCGTCAAGGACAACATCTGCGTGCGTGGCTTGCAAGCCACGTGCGGCTCTCGCATCCTCGGCGGGTATCATCCGCCTTACAACGCGACCGTCATCGAACGCCTCGGCGCGGCCGGGGCAATCGTCGTCGGCAAGACGAACTGCGACGAATTTGCGATGGGGTCGTCGAACGAAAACTCGGCCTTCGGCGTGGCGCGCAACCCGTGGGACACGACGCGCGTGCCCGGCGGTTCTTCGGGCGGTTCGGCGGCGGCCGTGGCGGCGCGCATCGTGCCCATCGCTTTGGGCTCGGACACGGGCGGCTCAGTGCGTCAGCCCGCTTCGTTTTGCGGCATCGTCGGCGTGAAGCCGACCTACGGGCGCGTCTCGCGCTACGGTCTGGTGGCCTTCGGCTCGTCGCTCGATCAGATCGGCATCTTCGCCACGAGCATCACGGACGCGGCGCACACCCTCTCCGTCATCGCCGGGCGCGACGCGCGAGACGCGACGACGGCGGACGTGCCCGTGCCCGATTACGTCTCCGGGTTGACGGGCGACCTCCAGCGCGGCACACGCATCGGCGTGCCGCGCGACTTGTACGGCGAAGGCTTGGACGCCGAGGTGCGAGCGAGTGTCGAGGCGGCGATTGAAACTTATCGCGCGCTCGGCGCTGAAGTGGTTGAAGTGGAACTGCCGCACGCCAAGTATGCCATCGCCGTCTACTACATCATCGCCACGGCCGAAGCCTCTTCCAACCTCGCGCGCTACGACGGCGTGCGCTACGGCTTTCGCGCCGAAGAGTCGCGCACCTTGCGCGAGATGTACCGGCGCACGCGCGACGAAGGCTTCGGCGCGGAGGTCAAACGCCGCATCATGCTCGGCACATACGTCCTTTCGTCCGGCTACTACGACGCCTATTATCTCAAGGCGCAAAAGGTGCGCACGCTTCTCAGGCAAGACTTCGCGCGCGCCTTCGAGCGTTGCGACGCCATCCTGACGCCCACCTCGCCGACCACGGCCTTCCTGCTCGGCGAAAAGACCGACGACCCTCTGGCGATGTATCTCAACGACATCTACACCGTGACGGCCAACCTCGCGGGCATCCCCGGCCTCTCCGTCCCCTGCGGTCTCGACTCGCGGAAACTGCCCATCGGCATGCAACTGCTGGGGCCGCATTGGAGCGAGCCGACGCTCTTCCGCTTAGCGCACGCCTACGAGCAGGCGCAAGCCTTCGACGCGCTCCCGCCCGTCTTGGCGAAGGCGCTCTGAGTTCGTCCTGACGAGAACGAGCATGACAGGGCGGTTGAGTTCTTAGTTGAGTCCGTAGTTACCGAAACGCCTGTGGCCCGGAGGACGCGGCGGAGAGAGGAACAGTTATGAGGAGAATCATCCTGCTCGTCTGGGTCTTCGCGCTCGCGGCGTCGGCCGCGGCGGCTCAGGTTAAGTCTGACGCTGCCGACGACTCGAATTTGACCGCGCGGCCGAAGAGTTATGTCGGCGATTATGCGAAG
Organism: Pyrinomonadaceae bacterium; assembly: GCA_036387235.1. Lineage (GTDB taxonomy): Bacteria > Acidobacteriota > Blastocatellia > Pyrinomonadales > Pyrinomonadaceae > JAIVJZ01. Next base: position 88,034 of record DASVUD010000026.1, on the reverse strand, counting down.
GTGATAGACGAGCGGGTGGAGCAACAACTGGAAAGGAAGTTGGCCGCGCTGCGCGCAAGCGCCGGGATCGAGTTTGTCGTCGTCACGATTGAGACGACGGGCGCGGAGGATATTTTCGACTACTCGCTGGCGGCGGCGCGCAGGTGGCGTCTGGCGAAGGGCGCAAACGACAAAGGCGGCATCCTGTTGATGCTCGCCATCACCGACCGGAAGTGGCGCGTTCAACTGACGGACAGTCTCAGAACGGATTTGCCGGAGACGGTCTTGAAGGTGCACGGCGAGCGCATGAACGCCGCGCTGCGTCAGACGAACAACCCGGGCACGGCCGTCAGCGTGTTCACCGACGGAATCATCGCGCACCTCGCCCGGCTGCGCGCGCCGAAACGCGGCGCACGGTGACGCGCCCGCGCTCGTTTAAGATTTGCTGTTTTTCTTGTCGGGGATGAGGTCGCCGGTGAAGATTTCGATCACGTCTTTGACCGTGCCGACGACGGGCGTCACGTCGAGGCCGACGTGGATGAGGCCGTTGCGCCAGCCCTTCTTTTTGATCTCGTAGCCCGCGAAACCGAGCGCCACGGCCGTGCCGACGAAAGGGATCGGCTTGACGAGCCGCCGCGCGAGTTTCCAGCCTCCGGCGCGCGCCGCACGCCGCGTCAAACTCCGGTTCGCTCCCCCGCCGTTAGTGTTCGCCCGCATCCTCGTCTACCTTGCCGCTTCCAGACCGAGTTCCGCGCGCAGTTTGCGCTCGTCATAAGGGGAGAGATTGAAGGCGCGCCCGTCAACCTCGAAGGTCGGCACTTTGCGCTTGCCTTCGTTCAGACGCATCACGAGTTCGGCCGCGCCGTCCACGTCTTCGATGTTGATCTCCTCGTAAGCGATGCCGTGCTCGTTCAGAAAACTCTTGGCACGACGACAATCGGAGCACCACGTCGTCGTATACATTTTGATGTTCGCCATCTGCCCGCTCGTTCTCCAAGTTGAAATTTTCCGGTTGCGTTTATTGTAGCATAGCCGTCAGCCATCAGCCGTCAGCACAAAGCGATTGCTTTAGCTGACGGCTGACGGCTGTTTACGCGACGCTCAGTTGGCCGTCGAGCGGGTTGGTGATCACGGCGTGGAGTCCTTGGCGCAGGCGGCGTTCGATCTCGAAGGGGTCTTCAGGACGCGAGAAGAGATAGCCTTGCCCGTAGGTGCAATCGAGCGTGCAGAGGCGCGTCAATTGTTCGACGGTTTCGATGCCTTCGGCGACGACCACCTTGCTCATGTTCTTGGCGAGCAGGATGATGGTGCGGACGATCTCGGAGTTCTCGCGGTCGTCGCCGCCCATGCTGATGAACGAGCGGTCGATCTTGAGCGTGTGGATCGGCTTGAGACGCGAGAGATAGCTGAGCGACGAATAGCCCGTGCCGAAGTCGTCAATCGCCAGTTCCACTCCGAGTTCGCGCAGGCGTCCGAGCAGCGGCACGATGGTCTGCGCGTTCTCCATCAAGATGCTTTCGGTGATTTCGAGTTGGAGCGAGGTGGGCGCGAGTTTCGTCTCACGAAGCACTTCCACGATGCTCTCGTAGAGGTCTGGCTGGACGAAATGACGGCTCGACAAGTTGACGCTCAGTTTGAGACGCGCGTGCTGCGGCGAGAGATTCTGCCAGAGACGCATCTGGCCGCACGCTTCCCTGAGCACCCAGCGGCCGAGTTCGACGATCACGCCCGTCTCTTCGGCGACGGGGATAAAATCGCCCGGCGGGATCAGGCCGAGCTCCGGATGCTGCCAGCGCACGAGCGCCTCGAAGCCGGAGACGCGCCCCGTCTTCAGGCACACGATGGGTTGATACTGCAAACGAAACTCGTCGCGCTCGACGGCGCGGCGCAAGTCGTTTTCCAGACGCAAGAGGGCGACCACGTGCGCGTGCATGTTCTGGTCAAACACTTCATGGCGCGCTTTGCCCTGCGCCTTGGCGCGATACATCACGGTGTCGGCGTCGCGCAAGACGGCTTCCGGCGTTTCATACCCGGTCGTCGAGAGCGCGATGCCGATGCTCGCCGTGGTGAAAACTTCATGCCCGCCCAGATTGAACGGCTGCATCAACTCTTGCTGCGCGCGTTCGGCGACGGCGACGGCCTCGCCGGGCCGCCCGCCGATGTCGTCCAAGAGAATCGCGAATTCGTCGCCGCCGAGACGCGCCACCACGTCCGAGGGACGCAGGCAGTTTTGCAGACGGCGCGAGAGCGCGACGAGCAGTTGATCGCCGACCGTGTGGCCGAGCGAATCGTTGACGTTCTTGAAGCGGTCGAGGTCTAAAAAGAGCACCGCGAAGACGTACTCGGCGTGCCGGCGCGCGCGTTCGACGGCCATCTGCAAATGATCCGTGAAGAGGTTGCGGTTGGGCAGTCCGGTGAGCGCGTCGTGATAGGCGCTGTGGAGCAGTTTCGCTTCCGTATGCTTGCGCTCGGCGATGTCGCGCGCGATGCCCTGCACGCCGATGGGCTGCCCGTTGCGATAGACGAGGCGCGTGCTCACTTCGAGCGGCACGCGGCGGCCGTCCTTGGCGATGATGTCAACTTCGTAGACGGTCGCTTCGTCGGCCGAATTTTTCCGCGCCATCATCTCGCGCGCGAGGGCGAGGTGTTCGGGCACGATGACCTGCGCGAGATTGAGCGTCGCGGCCTCTTCGCGCGTGTAGCCGGTGATGCGCTCGCCCGTCTTGTTGAGCGAGGTGAAGTTGCCCGCCAGATCGTGCGTGTAGACCAGATCGTTCGCGTTCTCGAACAACTCGCGGTAGCGTTCCTCGGATTCGCGCAGGTCGCGCTCGGCCTGTTTGCGCTTGGTGATGTCGCGCGCGATGCCTTGGACGCCGACGGGGAGACCAGCGTCGTCGTAGATCAACTGCGAGCTGACTTCGAGCAAGACGCGCGCGCCGCTTTTGGAGATGATGCCGCTTTCGTAAAAGGTGGTCGACTCTTCGCCCGCCAGTTTGCGCTCCATCATCCGGCGCGACACTTCCAAGTATTCCGGCGCGATGATCTGCTCGAAGGTCATCCGGCGAATCTCTTCGCAGGTGTAGCCCGTGATCTTCTCGACCACGCGGTTGACGGTGATGTAGCGGCCCTCCAAGTCGGTCGTGTAGATCACGTCCTTTGCGTTCTCGAACAGTTCGCGGTAGCGTTCCTCGGATTCGCGCAAGGCGGCCTCAGCCTGTTTGCGCTCGGTCACGTCGTTGATGAGCACGAGCCGTGCGGTGCGCCCGCCGAAGTCGATCAGTTGCGAACTGATCTCGACGAAGATGCGCGTGCCGTCCTTCTTGCGATGCTCCCACTCGCCCGACGTGCGATGCGCCGACGAGTGCGCCGCGATATTTTCGAGCACGGCCGGGATGTCTTCCGGACGTCGCACGTCCAGAATGTTCATTCGCAAGAATTCTTCGCGCGTGTAACCGTAGTGGCGCACGGCCGCTTCGTTGACGGCGAGGTAGGCGAAGGTGTCCGCGTCGTAGACCCACATCGGATTCGGGTTGCTCTCGAAGAGGACGCGATATTGTTCTTCGGAGCGCGCCAGTCTCTCTTCGGCGCGTTTGCCTGCGGTGATGTCCTCGACGCTGCCTTCGTAATAAAGCACCGCGCCTTGTGCGTCGCGGACGGCGTAGATGTTCTCGCGCATCCAGATGACGTTGCGGCGGTCTTTGCAAAACACGCGCGCCTCGAAGCCCTGCACTTTGCCGTTCGTGGCGAGCAGGCGTTGGAGTCGCGCGCGCGTCTCTCGGTCGGCGTAGAAGTCGCGCGCGATGTCCGTGCAACTGGCGATCAACTCGGCGGGCGAAGCGTAGTCGAGCATGAGCGCGATGGCCGGGTTGGCGGCCAGGAATTTCCCGTCGGGCGTCGAGCGATAGATGCCGTGGACGGCCTGCTCGAAGAGCGAGCGATACTGCGACTCGGCCGCGCGCAGAGCCTCTTCGGTCTGCACGCGATCCGTGATGTCCGTGACGAAGCCTTCGAGGGCGACGAGTTCGCCCTCGGTCGAGTAGATGCCGTGTCCCTGTTCCCACACCCAACGCTCGTCGCTCGCCGCCGTCGTCAAACGATAAACGAGACGAAAACGCCGCTTCTCTTCGAGCGCCGCCTGCACTTCGTCCCAGACCTTTTGCCGGTCGTCGGCGTGGATCAAATCGACGTAAGCCACCCGTCGGTTGCCGACCAGATCGGCGGGCGCGTAGCCGGTCAACTCCTGACAGCCTTCGCTGGCGAAGAGCATCGTCCAGTGCTCGTCGTTGCGACAACAGTAGGCCATGCCGGGCAGATGCCCCATCAACGTGAGGAGCGTCCGTTGCGCTTCGGCGTAGCTCGCCGGATCGAAGGATTGCGTGGCGTGCGCTTCGCAGAGTCTTTGGAAGACGGCGAGGTCGATGGCGTCGGGGGATGAATCCATAGTCGTTGGTGAGGCGCAACCGCTGCGTCCGCCCTCTCACGAGAGAGAGTTTGCGCGAACGTGCGGAAGGTCTCGTCTGTCGGGAAACTTCTTCCCACGTTCGCACACCCACCGGCGATGCGCACGAAGAGAGCGGCGAGCGGGCTACAGCGAATCACGGGATTCTAACGTTGGCTGAGGAGGTTGATCGGAGAAGTGTGGGCAAGTCCCCTTCAAGGGAGATCAACCGTTTTCAGATTACTTGATAATTCTTTACCTTGCAAGAAGATAAAATAAGACGAGATTTTATTGCCCCATCGAACGTTTGGTAATAGCCCGGCACTTGAGTGCCGGGTAATCTGCGTTCACAAACTTGAGTCCCGCCGGGGCGATTGAATCTAACGAATCATTCAATCGCCCCGGCGGGACTCAACCTTTTCTATCGAACTTGATCCCGGCACTCAAGTGCCGGGCTATTTTCAACCGTCCCGACGGAACTGTCGTTACCGCTTCCGGCGAAGAACCACTGACAAGCTAACTCTCCAACTGTTTGCGCGCGCGTTGGAGAAAGGTGCGCATCATCTCACTGACGCCCTTCTGCATCTCGGCGCTCAGGCGATTCTCGCCGACGAGTCCGGCGAGCATGTGCAACTCGGTCGCCTTCTGCCGCCGCAATTCGACGCGCTGCACGATGCGGATGAGCACGCGCGTGCCCTGCTCCTCGAACTGCGCGGCGTAGCGCAAGAAGTTGCTCCGCTCCTGCGCGGCGGGCGACCACTCAATACTCTGCGGATGATCGAGCGTCTGCTCGACGGCGAACGCCTGCCGCATCGCGCCGATGACCGGCACTTCCGCGCGAATGAGCCAGCGCATCACGCCGCCCGCTTCCTCGCGGATGCTCTCCACGCCCGGCATCAACTCCACGAAGTTGCGCCAGTCGCCGAAAAAGGCGCGCGCCCGCTCCACGGTCGTTTTAATCTCAAGTTTCTCTTCGAAAGCCGCTTTGATCTGAAACACGTTTGCTCCTAAGTGACGAGTGACAAGTGACAAGTGGCGAGTCGGAATCAAACTTCAAACTCGCCGGATCAAGCATACGTTTTTCACTCGTCACTTGTCACTCGCCACTTGTCACTTTTTTCTAAAATGTTGGTTGGAAGAGAAACGAGTTGAAGAACAGGCGCGTGGTGGCGCGCCAGAAGCCGCGATAGTTCGGGTCTTCGGCGTAGAGCACGACGTGGCCGCGCCCGGTCGGTTCTTCGATGACGTGCGCCGTGCCGCGCAAGAGCCGCTCGGTGTTGTTCGGCCAGATGAAACCGGCGATGCGCAAAGGTTGATTGCCGTCGCCCGTGAAGACGACTGCGTTCGTGCCCTCTTTCGACGGGCGGAAGAAATAGGCCGAGTCGATGAGGACGGCGAGGTGCGCGTCTTCGTAGCCGTAGGTCAAAGGCGTCGAGCGATCCACGGTGGCGCGGAAGATCGCGCCGGGCACGGCTTCGGGCACGCGTCCCGGTCTGGACGAGGGCGAAGCGATGGGTGGCAAGTCGGGCGGCGCGCCTTCCAGTTTCTCGCTGCGGTCTTGCGCCTCGCGCTGCTGTTCGGTCGGAGTCTGCGCGGCCTGCCGGCGGTTGCGCGCCGTCGTCGCCGATTCGCGCACGCCCGCCGTGTCGGGCGTGGCGGGCGCGGGCGTCGGCGTGGGCGCGGAAGACTTCGGTGCGTCGTCGTCCGAACTCTTTTGCTCGCGCTGCTCGTCGTCGTCGCTGCCGACGAGACGCGAGGAAGTTAAGTTGACTTCCTTCAAGGCGGCGAACACGGCCGCGCCCTTGACGCAGACGAGCGTGCCGCCGCGCTGCACCCACGCGCGCAGCGCGCCGACGCCGGAGGCAGTGAGCGCGCTCATGTAACCTCCGGCCGAACCGTCCGGCATGATGATGACGTTGTACTGGTCGAGGTTCGCGCGCCTGAGATTGCTGATCGTCATCGGCGTGAAATCGACGCCGTAGCGGTCGAACGTCCACCACATCGCGCCGTAGCTCGTCTGGCTGACGGGTTCGTCGGCGACGACGAGGATGCGCGGCCGCTTCAAGGAGACGACCGCCTCCGATCCGATGCTCGTGTCGCCCGCCTCCGAAAAACCGGAGTTGACGGCCGCCACTTCGACGTTCGCTTCGCGCGCGAGACGCGCGATTGCTTCGTGCAGCGTGTCGGGGTTGCGCGAGACGCGGACGACGATTGTGCCGCGCGGCCAATCGCGCCCGCCCGCGTTCAACGTGCGTGTGGCGACGGCGAGTTTGTAGTTATCGCGGAGCAGCCGGTAAGCGAGCGAGGCCGCGCCGTTCGTCTCATAAGGGATGATGTAGGCGACCGAGGCGCGCCCCGCGACGCCGAGGCGACGCGAGAGCAGGCGTTCGCCCGAAGCGCGAAGGGCGTCCGCGGTCGTTTCCGTCGCGGTCGTCGCGGGGCGCAGCGGGACGGATGAGACGGGTTGTGCGTCGCCCGTCCAATAGGCTTCGACGCCGAAGACGAGCGGCAGAGACCAGGCCGTCACGTCGTAAAAGCCGTAATCCTCTTTCGACACGCCCGCGCCGCGCCTTTGGTTGCGCGCAAAACGCGCGAGTTGATCGCGCACGAAGACGGGGTCGAGTTCCGTGTCGGGTTCAAGCAGTGCTTTGGCGAGTCGCTTCTGCGGCTGCGCGAGTTCGACGACGTATGCTCCGGCGGGAAACGTGCGCGCCGTTCCGTTCGCCGCGCCGCCCGTGTAGGCGCGCGCGTTCGCGGAGCGGAAGGATTCGCTCGCCACGCTCACTTCGATGCCGGAGCGCAGGAGCACGTCGGCCAGATCGGCGGCGCGCGCCGGGTCGCGTCCGGGCACAAGGACGATGCGGCGCATCTCTTCGCGGCGTCCCTCCTCGATGGCCGTGCGTTTGAAGTCGTAGAAATCTCTGAGGCGCGCTTCGCGGTTGCGCGCCGCCGTCTCAAGGGTGGTCAAGGAAGCGACGAAGTGCTTGGCGATGGCCGAGCGCAGCGTGACGATAGTGTCGTCGTCGCGTCGCCACGCGTAGCCTTTCGTGCCGCCGCCGTCGGTTTCGTAAGTCATGCCGGTCGCGCCGTTCAAGGCCGGCCAAGAGTCCCAGAAGAAGGGGCCGAAGAGGTCGAACACGTCGCGGACGTAATAGTCCCAGTTGCGCGCGTCGAACTGCGCGGCGTTGGCGCGGCCGAACTCGGTCAGCCAGCGCGCGGTCTGCGCCGCCGGCAGATTCGGATTGACGGGCAGGGCGGCCGGGGGAAAGAAATACTGCGAGGGCTGGCCGTGATGATCGACGAAGAGTTGCGGATTCCAATCGAGGTAGGCGCGCTGGAGGTTTCGCGTCTCAACTTGCGTGGCGGCGAGGTTGTCGCGATTGAGGTCGAAGCGGTAATGGTTGGCGCGTCCCCAGATCGACCACGGCTCGCGGTGCTCGCCCGCCAGCGGGTCGGCGTTGCCCGTGCCGAAAGAGTTGTACCAAGTGACGAAGCGTTCGTGGCCGTCCGGGTTCGAGCAGACGTTGACGACGACGACCGTGTTTTTCAGGATGTCGAGCGTGGCCGGTTCGTTCGACGCGGCGAGTTGATAGACGACCTGCATCATCGCCTCGAACGAAGCCGACTCGTTGCCGTGAATCGTGTAGCTCATCAAAGAGATGAGCGGCGTGTCGCGCGCGATGCGCTCGGCCTCTTGCGGCGAAGTGGCGCGCGGGTCGGTCAGGCGCGCGATGTTCGCTCTGATCTGGTCGAGCCGCCCCAAATTTTCCGGCGCGGAGATGACGACGAAGTGCATCGCGCGGTGCTCGTTCGTCTCGCCGATGTCCGTGATGCGCACGCGGTCGGGCGCGGCGGCGGCGATGCGCTCGATGACGCGCTCCATCGTCGCGTAATTGGTGTGGAAGTCGCCCACGTCGAAGCGGGTGGTCGTTTGCGGGCGCGGCACGGCCTCGCGATAAGGGCCGCGCGCGTAGAAGTCGAAACGCGAATCGTCGCGCTGCGCCCGTGCGCCGGGCGCGGACAGGAGGAGGAAGAGAGCGGCGAACAGTAGAAGACGCACGCGGGCGCGGTCGTGCTGGATCATTTGTCAGGCAACTTTCCGTAGGTTGAGATGATGTGAAAGACGGCGTCGATATTACCTTGTCCGGCCTGCGACACTCAAATGAATTGTTCGTAGAGGGTCGCCACCCGAACGGCGGTTGCAAACTATTGCCCCACTCAATCGCTGAACGTATGATGACCGCGTGACGGCAGATCGGTTTCTTCACCACACTCGCCGTCTTGTCACAGAGCAGCGTCCTTGTCCCTCACCGTTTGCGAAAGGAGCATCCTCAATGCGGAACTATAAAACTCTCATGGCTTCACTCTTCACGATTGTCATCGCTCTCGGCTTAATCGTCGTGGCGACACGGAGCGGCCGGAGTTACGCCGCGACGGAGAAGAAGACGCTCAGAGTCCTGCGCAAGAAGGAGCATCTCGCGGTTAAGCCAACGGCGCAGGAGATAGTCGCCGCACAGTCGCCGGAGGTGGAACGCGAGTTGGAGGATAAGATTCCGAAGCATCTGCCACTTAAAATCAAGATTAAGAATCTGAACAGCGAGAAGTGGGCGCGCGACTTGGAAGTGGAGGTGAAGAATACGGGAGACAAGCCGATTTACTATCTCAGTTTCAGTTTGTCATTACCGGAAGTGAAAAGCGATGGAGGCGTAGTTCTTGGCTTCGACTTGAGATTTGGCAGACCTGAGTTGAGTAGATTCAGTAATCGTCCGCTTCCTGACGATGTGCCCATCCAACCGGGAGAGACTTACATCTTGAAAGTTCCTCTCAACCAAGCTAAGGGATGGGAACTATTCAAAGGAAGGCGCAATCTATCAGACCCGAAGAAGTTTCAGATCAAGTTTCATCTCCTTCACTACGGTGACGGCACAGGTTTTATGACGACAGGTGGATTGCCTGTCCCTAACCCGAATGCCCCCAGATCATCCTGCGAAGAGAAGAAAGGAGATGTAGCCGATGCGCTCTCGGCTGCCGCTCAAGTAAACTCACCTAACAATCCGCCCCTTCAATTTTCCTCTTCCTTTATGCCGGTCAATTTTGCACCGGCAAAATTTTCTACTGCGAAGGTCGTAGCCACCGCTTTGAGCAATGCGTCATCTGATTCAGACTTATGCTGTTCGGGCAGGAGTAACTGTTCTTACGCGAGAGAAGTTCAAGACGGCCAAATCTGCGCGACCTGCGGCCCTGCTAATTGGGTAGAATCGGTAGGTTGCGGCGACCCTGATGGTTATTGTGGGAAGCGAGAAGATGAATACAGGACTTGTCCCGACGCTTATGGATATGAGGCGGGCTGCACTTTCTACTTTTTAGACCCCTGCCCGCCGCCGGGCATGACCCCGCCGCCCACACCAACACCGAACGCCACGCCGACACCCTCTCCGACGTCGACACCATCCCCTCAATGCACTGAAGATTGCACCCGCTGTAATCCCTACGGCTATTGCGAGACGAACTTCCCACCCTACCCGTATTGTGCCCTCCCTGCCTGTCCTTACGGCCCTCCCGTCGATACCTGCACCTACCCGCAGACAGGCTGCCCCGGCAACGCCTATAACGGCGGCGGCGGGTGCTGCAAGTGTGTGAACGAGAATCCGACCTGCGAAAGCGGCTTCGTGTGGGACAAGGACAAGTGCGAGTGTGTGTTCGCGCCGACACCCACGCCGACGGCGACACTCACGCCCGGCGGCGGAGGCGGCGGCTATTATTGCACGGAGTATTACTGGGTCACGTGGGAATCTTACGACGGCGGGCAGACGTGGCACGAAGTTAACCGCGCCTACGTCGGATGCTGGTGAGTGTGTGAGGCGACCGGAGCGCAGGAAGGTCGCCCCGGCGGGCACGCACGGGCGGGGCGGCCTCCCCGCGCGGAAGTCGCGGACGGATTCCGCGCCGAGTTTATCCAAAAACACTCTTGCGAATTTACCTTGAGCCGGTTTATGTTCGCGCGATGACCCGCGCCGAAACCAGTTGCCCGCGTTGCGCCGCCCCGCGTCTGCGCGCGTGGGACGAACTCAGTGAAGCGGAGCGCGAAGTCGTGCGCCGCCTGCCCGCTTCCGCCGTCCTCTCCATCGAAGAACGCGCCGCTCGTCATCTCTGGTGCGTGCGCTGCTGGCACGAAGAGACCGGCGGCGCGCGCCGCGAGGCTTGACGCGCGCGTGCATGAGAAGATAGTTCCATCAATCCAAGAGCCGTTCACAGAACCACCAACATGAAAAACTTTGCGCCCGCCGGGTTGAGAACCAAAGCCGTCTTGCTGCTGTTGCTGCTCGTCAACACGCCGGGCGTCGGTTCGTCCGTGCCGCAAAGGCCGGGACGGCGCGCCGCGCCGCAAAGCACGCGTGCGGCCGAGCAAGTGCGTGCGGAGTTTCTGCACGCGTGGCGCGGTTACGAGCGTTACGCGTGGGGACACGACGCCTTGCGCCCCTTGAGCAAAGCCCCGCACGATTGGTACAACGAATCCTTGCTGATGACGCCGGTTGATGCGCTCGACACGATGCTCATCATGGGTCTCCGGACGGAGGCGGAGAAGACCAAACGGTTGATCGTCGAACGTCTCTCGTTCGACCGGGACGTGAGCGTCAAAAATTTCGAGATCACCATCCGCCTGCTCGGCGGCCTGCTGTCGAGCTATCAATTGACGGGCGATAGACGCCTGCTTGCGCTCGCGGAAGATTTGGGGACGCGCCTGCTGCCCGCTTTCGCATCGCCGACGGGCATCCCCTACATGTACGTCAACCTGAAGACCGGCCGGGTGCGACAACCCGTCACCAACCCGGCCGAAGCCGGGACGCTTCTCATTGAATTCGGCACGCTCAGCAAACTGACGGGCAAGCCCGTCTTCTACCAAAAGGCCAAACGCGCGCTCGTCGAAGTCTACAAACGCCGTTCGGCCATCGGGCTGGTCGGGCAGAGAATCAACGTGGAGACCGGCGAGTGGACGAACAAAAACAGCAGCATCAGCGCCGAGATAGATTCCTATTACGAATACCTGTTGAAGTGCTGGCTGCTCTTTGGCGACGAGGATTGCGGGCGCATGTGGCGCGAGCACATTCGCGCCATCAACAAATATCTGGCCGACGAGCGCGGCGCGCAGCTCTGGTACGGCCACGCCGATATGGACACCGGACGCCGCGCGGCCACCACTTACGGCGCGCTCGACGCTTTCTTTCCGGCCGTGCTCGCGCTCTCCGGCGATCTGCGACGCGCGCAGCGGCTGCAAGAGTCTTCCTTCCGCATGTGGCGTCTGCACGGCATCGAACCGGAAGAACTGGACTACACCACGATGCAGGTCAAAGATGCGGGCTACGCTTTGCGCCCCGAAATCGTCGAATCAACTTATTACCTCTACCACTTCACGCGCGACCCGAAATACCTGCGCATGGGCGAGACGATGTTCGCGGATTTCGTCAAGGCCTGTAAGACGGAGGCGGGCTACGCGAGTTTGAAAAGCGTCGTGACGAAAGAACAAGCCGACGTGATGGAGAGCTTCGTGCTGGCGGAAACCTTCAAATATTTTTACCTGCTCCAAGCCTCGCCGCGCGCCTTGAATTTCAACCAAGTCATCTTCAACACCGAAGCCCATCCGATCAGAAAGACGTGGTGAGTTTGCCGGAGGCTGTCGGCGGATCAAGAACGGATTGTCCGGATCGGTCGTCGCTAAGGAGATCAAATTTGCGCGTGCGTCCCGACGAGCACGAACGCATCCGCCCGTTCAGCCGGTGATGCGTTCGTAAGCGTCGCGGATCGACTTCATGCGTTCGCGCAAGGTTTCGAGAAGCGCACGGGGCGAACTGTCGCCGGAGGCGTGCGCGAGGTCTCTCAGGAGCGCGTGGTCGGGCGCGGAGGGCAAGCGCGCAGAGCGCCCGGCGATGAGTCGCAGGTGATGATCGAGCGTGCGCAAGAGCGCGTAGCCGTCGGCTAAAGCGCGATGAGTTTCCGCGTCGAGCGAGCGGGCGTCGTGCAAACGCGCGAGCGTCCGCGCGGTGGAACGATCCGCGCCCTCGTCGCGCACGTCGTCGCGCAGTTGCAGGTAGCGCGCGGCGAAGTACACGTCGAGCATGCCGCCCGCGCCGAACTTGATGTCAATCGCTCCGCGCGACGCGGCGGACGTTGTGCCCCGCTCGCGCTCAAGGCGTTCGCGCACGCGGCGCGTTTCACGTCTCAACTCTTCACGTTCGCAAGCGCGCGCCGCTTCGTGTATGACGCGGCGCGCCTCTCCTTCGCAAGCGCGCCCCAGTTCGAGGTCGCCGCCCACGGCGCGCAGTTTCACGTAAGCCAGCCATTCCCAGACGCTCGTGCGCGTGCCGAGGTATTCGACGAACGAACGGTCGCTGCGCACGAGCGCGCCGTTCTTGCCGTCGGGGCGCAGGCGCATGTCCACGCGGTAGACGTAGCCCGCGCGCGTCAAGCTCGACAGAGCCGAGACCATCAACTCGACGAGCCGCGTGTAAGCCTCTTCGCGCGCGAGCGCGTGGACGGGCGAAGGCACGTTTGCGTCATAGACAATGACGAGGTCGAGGTCTGAGCCGTAATCCATCCCGCCGCTCGCGAGGCGTCCGAGCGCGAAGACGGAGAGGCGCGGCCCGGCCGAGAGCGAGCCGAAGCGACGCGCCATCTCGCGGCGCGCGATGAGATAGGCGGCGTTGATGCTCGCGGCGGCGAGTTCGGTTTGCAGGCGGTTGGATTCGGCGTGCGAGAGCGCGCCGCGCGCATCGAGCGCGCCCGTCTCGACGAGCAGTTCCGACCACGCGCGTCTGAGCGCCATTAACTCGCCGCGAAAATTCCGCTCGGCGTCGATCTCACGGCGCAGGATGGCGCGGTAGTCGCGCGTGCGCGCGGCGTCGGCGCTCGACAGCAACGCGAGGATGAGCGCGGGATTGGCCGCCAGCATCTCGCCGAAAAACTCGGACGCGCCGCAGAGACCGACGAGGGCTTGCAGACTTTCCTCGGAGAGTTCGACGTGCGTGTCCGACTTGTCGAGCGAGGCGGCGACGCGCGCCACGTAAGCGAGCGCGCGACGCGCGCTGAGTGACTGGCGCGCCGCTTCGTGCAGGAGATGTGCGATGCGCGCATCTCGCATCTCTTCGGTCTCGCGCGGGTGTTGTTTGAGAGCGCCGCTGTTGGCAATGAGGCGGGGCGCGAAGATGCGCGCGGCGGCGAGCGTCGCGGCGTCGTCGGCCTCTTTCGCTTCGTCGCGGACGACCGCCGCGCTCGTGTTTGAATCGAGAAACGCGTGAGCATCAGTCGCCGCCGGTTCGTTCGCACGATGGTTCGTCGCTTCGTTGTTCGCGTCGCGGGTTACGTTTGTCGGGTTCAAGTCGGGCGTCGCGACTTTCGCGCGCGCGTCGTGCGCGGCGTGGGCGTTGTTGTGCGTGTCGGTGGCGGATTTGTCGGCGGCGTGCGGGGCGTCGGCGTCGCCTTTGTCGCCGAAGATGCGTTCGTAGGCGGCGCGGACGCGCGCGGTGTGGAGCGTGAGGGCGTGGTTGAATTCGCCGAGCGCGCCCGCGCCGTTGAAATTCATGCGGCGGGCGACGAGGGTGCGTCGCGCCTCTTCGTCGGGAACGGAGTGGGTTTGGAGGCCGTGCTCCATTTGCAGACGATGTTCGAGCGTGCGGAGGAAGGCGTAGGCGTCGGAGAGTTCGGTGCGTTCGCGCTCGGTGATGAGTTGGCGGTCGGCGAGACGGCCGAGACTGATGAGCGTGTGCGGCGCGTGCAGCCACGGGTCGCCCGCGCCGTGCGCGAGTTGCAGCGCTTGCGCGATGAACTCGATTTCGCGGATGCCGCCGCGACCGAGTTTGACGTTGAAGCCGCGTGCGTCGCGGCCGTGTTCGCGGTCGATCTTTTGTTTGGCGAGACGGACGTTTCCGAGCGCCGCTTCGACCGAGGCGGCGTGTGTGTAGACGGAGGCGCGCACCTCTTCGGCGAAGCGCGCGTAGAGCGCGGCGGCTCCGGCGGCGGCGCGCGTGCGGATGAGCGTTTGCAGTTCCCAGGCCTGCGCCGCAGTGCGGTAGTAACGCAAGGCTTCGGCGAGCGAGCAACTGAGCGCGCCGTTGCGCCCGTGCGGGCGCAGGCGCAAGTCAACGCGATAGGCCGCGCCCTCGCCCGACGGCGCGCCGACGATGCGCGAGACGCGTTCGGCCAGACGGTTGAAATACTCGCGATTGGTCGTCGCCCCGCGCACGCCCGCGCCGGAAGTGTGGCCGTCGTCGGAATAGAGAAAGAGCAGGTCTATGTCGGAGGCGTAGTTGAGTTCGCGCGAGCCGAGTTTGCCGAGCGCGACGACGCAGAAACTCGCCGTCGAAGTGCGCCCGCGCGCGTCCGTGCAGAGCGGCGCGCCGTGTCGATTGTCCAACTCTTGACGCGCGAGGTTGAGGGCATAGGCGAGCACGGCGTCGGCGAGGTTCGAGAGTTCTTCGGTCGTCTCGACGATGGAACTCGTGCGCCTGAGGTCGTGCAGGTAGATGCGCAGAAGTTCGCGGCGGCGGAAACGCGCGAGCACCACTTGCGGCTCGATCTGCGAATGCGTCAAAGCAAAGCGCGCGAGCGATTCGCCCAACTCTTCGGTCGTCCGCACGTGCGTGTCGGTGCGTTCGCGCGCGAGCCAGTTGAGGTAGTCGGGATTCTGCGCGAGCGTTGTCGAGAGCAGCGGGCTCCAGGCCGCGAGCGCGAGCGCATCGGACAACAAGCCCTCGTCGCGCACGAGTCGCGCGGCGGCGCGCGGGTGCTCGGCCGCGAGCCGTTCATAAAACAGGCGCGCGCCTTCCGCGTCCGGCAAATCGCGCACAAGGAGCGCCTCGGTCTTTTCGTCAAACTTACGCACCGTAGCTCGATTGTAACGCGAAGCGCCACGCGTTGCGCAGCCGATGCGCGCCATTCGACTCTCGACCGCAATCAAACCGCATCGACCTTTAGAGTGACTAACAAAACTAAGAACGAAACCACGAACACACACGAAACCACACGAACAAGATTTTCGTGTGGTTTCGTGTGTGTTCGTGGTTTCAGGGTTTTGTTAGTCGCTCTTAATCCATGCAGTATAATCCGCCCGGTCTGCCAAACTTGCAGAGTGGGGAGCAGGGGTGAAAATCATTCGGAGGATATTCGCGGCCGGGTACGGGGCGATCATCTTTCTGTTCGTGTGTTGCGGGGTGGCGCTCATCGTCTTCGCGGGCGTCGAATTGTGGGAGGGGATCAATCCGGGCACGGGGCAGCCTCTGAAGGAGCGTTTCAACGCCGTCTTGGAATGCGTGGGGCTGTTGACGATTGCGGTGGCGGCGCTCGAACTGGGGCAGACCATCCTCGAAGAAGAGGTGCAGCGCACGGCGCAGATGAGCGCGCCGACGCGCGTGCGCCGTTTTCTATCGCGGTTCATGGTGGTCGTCATCGTGTCGCTGGCAATCGAATCGCTCGTGGCGGTCTTCCAATTTCTCCACGACGACCCGGCTCATTTGCCGCAGGCGGCCATGGTCGGCCTCGCGGCCGCGGTGATGCTGGCGGCGTGGGGCGTCTTCGTCAAGTTGAACAAGAGCGCGGAGGAGTTGGAGCCGGAGGCGATGGAAGACGCGAAGCGCGAGGATGAAGTGGTTGAAGAGAACGACGCGAGTTGAGCCGTCTATCACGACGGCCGGAGTTCCCTGTTGAAGCAGGGTTGAAGAAGGGCTGAAGGCGCTGCGACGTAAATCCGCATTGAAAGTTTTGCACGCGCGCTCTTACCGTGAGGGCTTGCGTGAGTTGGCGGGGCGCGACCCGGAGCTGGCGCGCATTCACGCGGATTTCGGTACGCCGCCGACGTGGTTTCGCGAGCCGGGCTTTCCCACGCTCCTGCACATCATCTTGGAGCAACAGGTGTCGCTCGCTTCGGCCAGAGCCGCTTACGAGCGCCTGTCGTCTCTGGCCTCGCCGCTCACGCCCGCGCGCTTCCTCGCGCTCAAGGATACGGAACTAAAGGGCGCGGGCTTCAGCCGGCAGAAGATCATCTACGGGCGACATCTGGCCGAGGCGATTGCCAGTGGTCGTCTGAATCTCGAAGCGTTGGCCGTGGCGGACGACGCGGAAGTGAAGGCGTCGTTGACGGCTTTGAAAGGAATCGGTTCGTGGACGGCGGACATCTATCTTTTGATGTCGCTCCGGCGCGCCGACGCTTGGCCTGCGGGCGACCTCGCGCTCGCCGTCGCGTTGCAGGAAGTGAAAAACTTAGACACGCGCCCGACACCTCTCGAACTCATCGAACTGGCCGAAGGGTGGCGTCCGTGGCGCGCCGTCGCCGCGCGACTGTTGTGGCATTACTATTTGCAGCGGCGACGCGCAAAGAACGATTGACGCGGGCGCTCGATTGACAAGGAGTAGCGGCAATGAAGAAGAGTCTCACACTGTCTCTGATCGCTTTGCACCTGTGCGTCGTCGCGTCGCTCGTGTGCGCGACGGCGCTCGCGTTCAAGACGCGGCCTGATGCGCGAGGGCAAGGGCAGCAGCCGTGGCCTTCATTTCGCGGGCGCGACGCGTCGGGCGTGGCCGACGGGCAGAATTTGCCCGAAGCGTGGGACGCAGCACGCGGCACGGGCGTCCGTTGGAAGACGAGATTGCCGGGGCTGTCGCATTCGAGTCCGATTGTGTGGGGCGAGCGCGTCTTCGTCACGACCGCCATCAGCAGCGCACGCGGCGACGGCACGTTTCGCCACGGCCTCTACGGCGACGGCGACGCCTCGGACGATCTCTCCAGCCACCAGTGGAAGCTCTACGCGCTGGATCGAGCGTCGGGCAAAGTGTTGTGGGAACGCGTGGCCTACGAAGGCGTGCCGCGCGAGCGCCGACACGTCAAAGCGACTTACGCCAATTCGACTCCGGCCACGGACGGGCGCTACGTCGTCGCCTTCTTCGGCTCGCAAGGCTTGTACGCGTTCGACGTGCGCGGGCGTCTCGTGTGGAAGCGAGACCTCGGCGTCTTGAACGCGGGCGCGTACGACATTCCGAGTTATGAATGGGGCACGGCCAGTTCGCCCATCATCTACAAAGATTCCGTGGTCGTTCAATGCGACACGCAGACCGAGTCGTTTCTGCTGGCACTGGACATTAAGACGGGCAAGACGCTGTGGAAGACGCCGCGCGAGGAGCTGCCTTCATGGGGCACGCCGACCGTCTACACCGGCGCGGGACGCACAGAGATCATCACTAACGCCTCGAACTTCATACGCGGCTACGACGCGGCGACCGGGAGAGAGTTGTGGCGACTCGGCGGCAGTTCAAAGATCACCGCGCCGACGCCCGTTTTCTCCGGCGACTTGATCGTCGTGGCGAGCGGGCGCAGGCCGGAAGCTCCGATCTTCGTCATCCGCGCGGGCGCTGTAGGCGACATCACTCTGGCGAAAGGCGAAACGTCGAACCGCTCCGTCGCGTGGAGCAAGCAGGCGCGCGGCTCTTACATGCCGACGCCGCTCATCTATCGCGGCCATCTCTACGTGCTCTCGAATCAAGGCGTGCTCGATTGCTACGACTTGCACACGGGCGCGGAAGTTTACCGCGAACGTCTGCCGCATCAGGGCGGCGGCTTCAGCGCCTCGCCCGTCGCCTCGGACGGACGGATTTACTTGCCGAGCGAGGACGGCGAGATTTTCGTCGTGCGCGCCGGGGCGAAGTTTGAACTGCTCTCGCGCAATCCGATGGGCGAGTTGCTCATGGCAACGCCCGCCATCTCCGCCGGGCAGATGTTCATCCGCACACAGCATCACTTGTTTGCCATCGGGAAATAAGAGACGGGAGATTCCGGCGAGACTGCGGTGAGACTGCGGTGAGAGTTTGGAAAAGAGCGCGGCGCGAGGCGTGGCCGGCGACGCGCGTTCAAGTCGGTTGCGAGCGTTAAAGTCGGCGCGCTCCGGTTCGCCTCGTTGCTTCAACCGCTCACGATCTTGCGGAACGACGCGTACACGTCGGAGAGACCGTCGGCGGCGGCCGGGTCGCTGCGCGCAAGCCAAGTGACGATCTGGTCGCGCCCGGCGAACAACGCTTTCGCGGCCTCTCTCTGCGCGGGCGTCAGACTCGAATCGTCGCCTTTGTCGATGTCGGCCTGTAGTGAAGTATAAAACTGGCTGGCCGCCTGTCGCGCCGGTTCGTAGTCGCCCCGGCGCGCATCGAGCGCCGCCGAGGCGAGGTTGTTCTGCAAACGCGCAAGGGCGAGCGTGCGCGTCGTCGCCGCGAGTTGGTTGCCGCTCTCGCGCGCCTTGAGCCACATCGGGACGAAGCCGACGAGAAAGGCGATGAGCACCAGCGCGGCATAGAGGCCGACGCGTCGCAGCAGATTACTCGATCTCGCAGGCGCAACTTCGCGCGCCACTTCCCGTGCATCTTCGCTCATCGTTCGCTCCTTCGGACGGCCGGGCGTCTCGCTCCGCTTTAATATCTCAAACGGCACAATATCAGATGTTGCCCGAAATGGTGAACGCGCGGGAGGGCGTTTGAGAATTGCCTCGCGTCTCAAACGCCCTCCCGCGCGTGCCGTCCATTGTTGGTGCGCTTTAGATGTCGAAGTACATCGAAAACTCAAGCGGGTGCGGGCGCATGCGCAGGCGCGCGATCTCGTTTTCGCGTTTGTAAGTGATCCAGCGGTCGATCAGTTGCGGCGTGAACACGTCGCCTTTGAGCAGGAAGTCGTGGTCGGCTTCGAGCGCGCTCAAGGATTCGTCGAGCGAGCCGGGCAGCGACGGCACGTCTTTGAGTTGTTCGGGCGACAAATCGTAGATGTCTTTGTCGAGCGGTTCGCCCGGATCGATGCGGTTCTGGATGCCGTCAAGCCCGGCGAGGAGCATCGCCGAGAAGGCCAGATACGGGTTGCACGAAGGGTCGGGCGGACGAAACTCCAGACGCTTCAACTTCGGGTTGGTCGAAAACATCGGGATGCGTATGGCCGCCGAGCGATTGCGCGCCGAGTAAGCGAGATTGACCGGCGCTTCAAAGCCGGGGACGAGTCGCTTGTAGCTGTTCGTCGTCGGCGCGGCGAAAGCGACGACCGCCGCCGCGTGTTTCAACAAACCGCCGATGTAAAAGCGCGCCATTTCGGACAGACCCGCGTAGCCGTCGCCCGCAAACAGCGGACGCTCGCCTTTCCATAAGCTTTGGTGACAGTGCATCCCCGAACCGTTGTCGCCGTAGAGCGGCTTCGGCATGAAGGTCGCGGTCTTGCCGTACTGGTAAGCGGTGTTGCGCACGACGTACTTGAAGATTTGCAGATTGTCGGCCGTCCCCAACATGGTCGAATAGCGGAAGTCGATCTCGCACTGTCCGGCCGTGGCGACCTCGTGGTGATGGCACTCGACCGTGATGCCGCAGCGTTCGAGGATGAGGCTGATCTCGGAGCGCAGATCGCTCAAGGTGTCGGTTGGCGGCACGGGCACGTAGCCCTCTTTCGGGCGGATGCGATAGCCTTGATTCGGCCCTCTCACGTCGTCTTCGGCGCGCCCCGAAGCCCAGTGGCCTTCGTCGGATTCGATGGTGTAACCGGCGGAGAACTGGTCGTTGTTGTAGCGCACGCCGTCGAAGACGAAGAACTCGGCTTCGGGGCCGAAGTAGACCGTGTCGGCCAGGCCCGTGAAGCGCAGGTAGCTTTCGGCGCGCTGCGCGACCGAACGCGGGTCGAGGCCGTAGCCCTCTTTCGTGATCGGATCGACGGCGTTGGCGATGAGGCACAGCGTCGGTTCTTCCGAGAACGGATCCATCCACATCCTTCCGGCGTCGGGCACGAGCAGCATGTCCGATTCGTGGATGGAAGCCCAGCCGCGCAAGGAAGATGCGTCGAAGCCGAAGCCGTCCTCAAACGAGCCTTCTTCGAGTTCGTGAATCGGATAGGTCAAGTGATGCCAAGCGCCGACGAGGTCTGTGAATCGGACGGAGAGAAATTTCGCTCCTTGGTCTTCGGCATACTTCAAGGCCGTTTTTGCGTTCATGTGATCTCCTGATTTATGTAGGGAGTGTGGAGGGGACAGGCCGCCGCGCTCGTGCGGATTGAGTAGGCGACTGTTGAGAAGTTTAGCAAATGCTTCGTGGCTCGCGTCATTCAAACTTGCCTGCGACGCCTAAAAAAGTCCGCATTATAGAGATGACGAGAACCGTGTCAAGGTTTCACGCGAGAAAGTTTGTGGCACGCTTTTCAACAGCCTCCCCTGCGGCGGCCTAAACCTTTCTGGAGTGACTGTTTAAGCCCGCCCGGGAGCGTCGCGCGCGCCAAAAATAGTTATTGTCCGCCCCGGTTTTTTCTGTTACTCTGCGACCTTAAGTTGTCCAACCGTGAATGTTCCCACTCGAACGCGGCGCGCACCAACAGCAGAGCGCGCCTGTGATGTTCCAAGACGAACACAAGGGAGGCAGGAGACCGGAAGTTGACCACGGCTATTGAACAGACGCTCGAAACCTACGGCATCGAAAACTGGGGAGCCGGTTACTTCGGCATCAACCGCAAAGGCAATCTCATCGTCCATCCCTCGGAGACGGACACCAAAGCATCGGCCGACCTCAAAGAGATCATCGACGACCTCCAAAGACGCGGCATCTCCACCCCAGTCCTCCTGCGCTTCCCCCAACTCGTCACCGCGCAGGTGCGCAAATTACAGCGCGCCTTTCGCAACTCCATCCGCGAGTTCGAATATCAAGGCTCGCACATGTGCGTCTATCCGATGAAGGTCAACCAGCAGCGCGCCGTCGTCGAAGAATACTTGCGCGAGGGCACGCGCTACGACTTCGGGCTGGAGGCGGGCTCGAAGGCCGAACTCTACGCCGCCATCGCGCTCGAACAGGCATCCGACAGTTTGCTCGTCTTGAACGGCTTCAAGGACGAAGAGTTCATCGAACTCGCTTTCGTCGGCGCGCGCGCCGGGAAGCGCGTCGTGATCGTCATCGAGAAGATGAGCGAACTCGACCATATCCTGCGTTTCGCCGAACGCTTCGAGGAAGATCAGGAAGGCCACCTGCCCATTGTCGGCCTGCGCGTCAAACTCTATTCGAAGGGTTCGGGACGCTGGGAGAAGTCGGGCGGCGAGGCGGCGAAGTTCGGTCTGACGACGACGGAACTACTGGAAGTTATCCGCCGCTTGCAAGAGGCCGGGCGCATCGAGATGCTGCGCCTCCTGCACTTCCACATCGGCTCGCAACTGACGGACATCAAGCGCATCAAGAACGCGATGAAAGAGGCGGCGCGCGTCTATGCGAAGATTTACAAGATGAAAATTCCCATCGAGTTGTTGGACGTAGGCGGCGGCATGGCCGTCGATTACGACGGCTCGAAGACCGCCTTCGATTCCTCCGCCAACTACAACGCGCAGGAGTTCGCCAACGACGTGATCTACTCGATCAAGCAGGTCTGCGACGACGAGAACGTGCCGCACCCGACCGTCATCCAGGAATCCGGCCGTTACCTCTCCGCCTATCACGCCATCCTCGTCACCAACGTGCAGGAGGAGATCGAAACGGTCGTTGAAGACATCACGCCGATTGAGATCGACGCCGACGACCCGCAGGTCGTCACAGAACTCGGCGACTTGCGCCAGAGCATCAGCATCAAGAACTATCGCGAGTATTACCACGACGCGCTCGAACATCGCGACACGCTCTTTACCCTCTTCAATCTCGGCTTGATCTCTTTGGAAGACCGGGCGAAGGGCGAAGTGCTTTTTTGGGACGTGTGCGAGCGCGCCGACAAGTACGCGCAACAGGCCGAATATGTCTCCGAAGAGTTCGACGAACTGAGGCGACTCTCGCGCGCCAAGTATCTGACGAACTTCTCGGTCTTTCGCTCCGCGCCCGACCACTGGGCGCTCGACCAGTTGTTCCCCATCGTCCCGATTCACCGTCTCAACAAACCGCCGACGGCTTACGCCACGCTCTGCGACATCACCTGCGATTCGGACGGAGTGGTTGACAAGTTCGTCGATCTGCACGACGTGAAACAGGTCTTGGAACTGCACCCGCTCGTCAAGGACGAGCCGTACTATCTGGCCTTCCTGCTCGTCGGCGCGTATCAGGAAGTGATGGGCAACAACCACAATCTCTTCGGCACGCCGAACGAGGCGCACATCCACATCGACGAAGACGGTTATTTGATTAAGAAGGTCTTGCGCGGCACGACCGTCGGCGAAGCGGTGGCGAGCGCACGCTACGAGCAGGGGCAATTGCATGACGCCTTTCGTCGCCAAGTCCGGCAACGGATCAAACAAGGCGAGCTGACCGAGGCTGAGGGCGCGGAACTCGTCGAGTTCTACGAATCACGCGCCAATGCGTACACCTATCTCGCAGTCAACGGGAAGGAAAGGAAGTGACAATAAAACAGTGACGAGTGACAGGTGACAAGTGACAAGATAGATCAGTGAGTCCTAAATAGAGAAAGACGGTCTTCATCTATTCACGATTTACGATTCACGATTCACTTGTTTTCCAACTTGTCACTTGTCACTCATCACTCGTCACTCAAAAAAATATGGTAACTCAACGCAAACCGAGACCCTCGAAGTATCTGACCGTTCCGACGCGCCCGGTGCAGGTGGATCGCGACCGCTCGGTGGCCGGACTCCTGGAGAAGATGGAGGGCACGGGCTTTGGCGCGCGGCAGTTGGCCGAAGCGCATCGCATCTGGCTCGACATGCTCGGCGACAATACGACCATCTTCGTCGCCGCTTCGGGGGCGCTCATCCCGGCCGGGATGCGCAGGCTTTTGGCCTACGTCATCAAGAACCGCTTCGTCGATGTGCTCATCTGCTCCGGCGCGCTCCTCTTTCACGACCTACACGAGACTTTGGGACGCCAGCACTTCCAGTCGCACCCGCAGATGACCGATGCGGAACTCGAAGCGTCGCAGATCAGCCGCATGCTCGACGTGATCGCGAGCGAAGAGGAATACCGCGAGGCCGAGGAATGGGTCGGCGGTTTCACCAATCAACTCGACCAGACGCGCTCCTACTCGACGCGCGAGTTCCTTCATCTGTTGGGGCGCGAGCTCGCCGAGATTGCGACCGACGACGGCGTGCTGACTTCGGCCTACAAGGCGCGCGTGCCCGTCTTCTGCCCGACCATCGCCGACTCTTCCATCAGCATCGGCATCGCCAACTCGCGCTTCGAGAAGAAGAACAACTTCCAGTTCGATCTCATTCAGGACGTGCTCGATCTGACACAGGTGGCGGCGCGTGCGCGCGTCTCCGGCGTGATCAATCTGGGCGGCGGAACCTCCCGCAGTTTCCTGCACCAGATGGAAGTGGCGACGAACATCGTCAAGACGCCCGCGCGCGGCCACAAGTACGCCATCCAGATTTCCACGGACGCGCCGCATCCGGGCGGCCGCTCCACGGGCACGGTCAGCGACGAGTCTCTGATCTACGGCAAACTCGCGCGCGGCGCGACCTCGGCCTACGTCAACTGCGACGCAACAATCGCGCTTCCCATTCTCGTCACCTCGCTCTCGCAAACGGCCGCCAAGTACATGAAAGGCCGCAAGCGCCCCAACTTCATCTTCGCACGCGAACTGACCATCGAAGTACCGTAAAGAAATTGCGGAATGCGAATTTCGGATTGCGGATTGGAAGATAGTTGATGCTTCTAATCAGCAATCCGAAATCCGCATTCCGCAATTGAAGAATCCGCATTCCGCATTTCCCTTCGCCCCCTCCCCTGTGCTAATTTTCCTTCTCCCCCGACGCGAATTTGGCGCACCCTTTTTCCCGGACGGCAGCACGCGAAGAAGGCGTTCTGGCCGCTCCCTTTCAACAAACTTTCACCCAACATTCCGTTCAGCCGTTT
Organism: Pyrinomonadaceae bacterium; assembly: GCA_036387235.1. Lineage (GTDB taxonomy): Bacteria > Acidobacteriota > Blastocatellia > Pyrinomonadales > Pyrinomonadaceae > JAIVJZ01. The sequence continues at coordinate 63,793 of DASVUD010000026.1, read as the reverse complement.
AGGAGGTTTTCCCAAGATGCGTTTCCCCGTGCAATCACCCCTCGCGCGCGTCGCGTCCGCGTTCGTCTTCGCGCTCTGCCTGTTCTACTGCGCGGAGCAGACGACCCCGGCGCAGACGGCGAACCAATATCGCTTCACCTCCGCGACCGGCGCGCAGATCGTGCCCGGCACGACGCAGGTGACGGGCTTCGGTTGCGTGGCGACGCCCGGCGACGATTGCGTGGCGACCATCCCCCTGCCCTTCGCCTACAACTTCTATTCGAACACCTACACGTCGGCCGTCGTCAGTTCCAACGGCAACATCCAGTTCGCCTCGGCGAGCGCCGACTACGGGCAGAACGAAGTCTGTTTCCCGCTCGGCCTGTTCAGTTATTCAATCGTCCCGCACTTTTCCGACCTGACCATCGGCGGCACGGGCGAAGGCATCTTCACCTCCGTCTCCGGCGCTGCGCCGAACCGCATCTTCAACATCGAATGGCGCGCCTCGGCTCTCGGCAAACCGGCGGGCAGCCTCAACTTTGAAGTGCGACTCTACGAAGGCCAGACGCGCTTCGACATCATCTACGGCTCGGTCGTCAACAACGGCTTCGACGCCACCGTGGGCGTGCAGCGCGGCGCAAACGATGCGGCCGGGGCGTTCACGCAATACGAATGTCGGACGGGCGGTTTGCGCAACGGGCAGATCATCACGGGCACGGGCGTCACGGCCGGTTCGCTCATCCTCGAAGGACAAGCCATCGACGCAGAGGGCAATCCCCTGTCCGGCGTGACCATCAACCTGACGGGCGCGGCCACGGCCACGACCACCACCGACGCGAACGGCCAGTATCTCTTTGAAGGCTTGGCGGCGAACCAAAGCTACACGGTCGCGGCGCAGCAGGCCAACTCGACGTTCTTCCCCGCGAGCCGCACCTTCGCCGCTTACCAAGGCAACCAGACCGTCACCTTCACGCGCACCGTCTTGCCCGAAGCCGGTCAACTCTTGATCAGCGAGTTTCGCTTGCGCGGCCCGTTCCCGCAGGGCGGCGACCCATCCATCGGCGGCGCGCGCGACGAGTTCGTGGAAATCTACAACAACACGGACTCCACGTTCGTCGTCAACACGCCCGACGCTTCTTCCGGCTGGGTCATCATCTCTTCGGGGACTTCCTCGCGCGCCATCATCCCGCGCGGGACGATCATCGCGCCGCGCGGCTATTATCTGGCGGGCAACGGCAGCGGCTACAGTCTCACGGGTTTCGCCGCGCCCGACAATTTCTACATCGCGGACTTCCTCGACGACAGAGGCATCGCGCTCGTCCGCACCTCGAACACCGCCAATTATCTCTTGGAAGGCAACCGCCTCGATGCCGTCGGCTTCACCTCCGAGGCCGACGAGTTCTATCGTGAGGGCGCGGGCATCCCCGCCATCACGACCCAAGACGCCCAGTACAGTTTCGTCCGCAAGTTGACGAGCGGCGTGCCGCAGGATACGAACGACAACGCCGCCGACTTTCTCTTAGTCTCCACCGACGCCGCCTCGTTCGGCGCGATTCAATCGGTGCTCGGCGCGCCGGGGCCGCAAAACTCCGGCAGCCACATCCAGCGCAATGCAACCGTCAAGGCTTCGTTTGTCGATCCGCAGTGCGGCGGCTTCGGCGCGGCTACGAGTGCCTGCGCACGCGTGCGTACGGGCGCGAACGCTAATCCGACGAACGCGGCCTTCGGCACGCTCCTGCTCCGGCGCAAGTTCACCAACACGACGGGGCAGAAGATCAACCGCCTGCGCTTCCGCATCGTCGATCTCACGACGAAGGGCAATTCAGGCGGGCAGGCCGACTTGCGCGCGCTCACTTCCGACGACATCGCCGTCACGGACACGGCCGACCAGCCGGTCGTCATTCGCGGCCTGACGCTCGGCCAGGCATCGCTTCAACCCGAAGGCGGCGGCATCAACTCCACGCTCGCGCCGCCTTCCGTCTCACTCTCGACGCCGCTTTTGCCCGGCGCATCCATCAACGTCGAATTTCGTCTCGGCGTGATGACGGGCGGCAGCTTCCGCTTCTTCGTCAACGTCGAAGCGGTCACGGCCAGCGCCACCGCGCCACCGCCCGGCGAGACCGTCGTCGATGCCAACACCAAACGCGCCGCCACCGGCGGCAGACAGGCCACACGCGCCGCCTCCACGCGCCAACGCTGAACCTTTCAAACAGCGACGCCAACCAAAGGCGCGTGCGACGAGAACATCAACTCTCGTCGCACGCGCCTTTTTCGATCTCAAATTTCAAATTCTCAACTACCGCCAAGCGCCAACTTCTCACTCATCCTTCATCCCTCATCCCGCTCCCCTTCATGCCAGCCACGGCAACACGTCTGCGCCCGCCGTGCGCCCGCCGCCGATGACGCGTATGAAATAATCTTCGAGCGACATGGGGCTGCCACCATCGCCCCCGTCGTTAACCTCGCCCGGCTCGCCGACCGCGATGCCGCGCCGCAACTCGTCGAGCGCGCCCTCCACCACCAGACGCCCCTCCGTGATGATCGCGATGTGCGTGCACAGGCGCTCCACGATCTCCAAGACGTGCGACGTGAGAAAGACCGTGATGCCGCGCCCCGTCAACTTCAACAACAAATCCTTGAGCGTCCGCGAAGCGAGCGCGTCCACGCCCTCGAACGGTTCGTCGAGAAACAAAATCTCCGGCCGGTGGATGAGCGCGCACGCCAGAGACAACTTCTTCTTCATCCCGTGCGAATACTCCACCACCAACTTCTTCGGCTCACCGTCCAACTCCATCAACTCTAACAACTCGCGCGCACGCCGCGTCGTCTCCTCGCGCCCCAACCCGTACATCCGCCCCGTGAATGTCAACATCTCCGCGCCCGTCAGACGCTCGAACAAATTCAAATCTTCGGGGACGACCCCGATCCGGCGCTTCACCTCCAACGCCTCGCCCGCGACATCATGCCCCAACACGCGCACCCGTCCGGCCGTCGGCTCAAGCAGCCCCGTCAACATCTTAATCGTCGTCGACTTCCCCGCCCCGTTCGGCCCCAAGAACCCGAAGAACTGCCCCCGCCCCACACGCAAATCCACCCCATCCACCGCCACAAACTCCCCAAACCGCCGCACCAACCCCACCGTCTCGACCGCCGGCGCACGCTCCGCTTCCACTGAATTATTCATAGCTTGTTCTTGTACGCGCAGGACGCGCGAACGGTCAAGGAAGGTGCTCGATTTAATCAGAGAGCGACTGTTAGAAGGATGGGATTTTTGACGACAGACAAAACATGCTACGCGGGCGAATTAACAAGTTCGGATAAATTCTCAAAGTAACGCCGATGAGTACGCCGCAGAGCTTCCTCGCTGGCAGCTTCCAGTATAACCACCTCATGTGCTGTTCTAAGTTGGTTGAGCTTTAGTTCCAACTCAAGCCGTGAGTCTTCAGCGTTTTGACGCTCCGAGTCATCGAACGTTTTGAAGGTAACTATTTCTCCGCGAGCGCGGTCATACTCAATCAGAAAGATCATCATTCTCTCCTACTAATTCTTCTGCACGCTCAATTCTATCACGAAGAATTGCAAGAATCAGTCGCTTCACCGCGCCCTGCGCTTCTTCGATTTCTACTATCTCCTGCTTATCAGCAGGCGTGAATCTATTTTCTAAGGATAATTGTCTCTTTGCCTGTATCAACTTTGTTTCAAGTAGTTCCTCATCAATAACAGCCTCAGATGTTCTTGTTAGAATTGTTCGCGCCTTTTCATTACCCCCACCGTACTTGATTGCCGAGTCAACAATATCCGAAAATTTTTCCGAGAGTTCCGCCCAGAGGTGTTGCAGCGAAGTTCTCACCTGTATCTCGATCATCTTGTCGAGACTGTTCACGATTACATGAACGGCGCGATAGCCGTGGCTCGGACGCTCGCGCCGGTCGTCGATGTCGGTCTTTTCAAAGAGATCAGTGAGAGATTGAACGACTGAATCTTGCTCGGCGATGTCTGCGACGGTCAAACGGCAGCCAGCGATGTCTTGAATTTGAGTCAAGCGAATGCTCTGTCGGCGCAGCTTCTCGGAGATGGACGTGGTTGACTTGGCCGGTCTGCCCGTCGATTCGAGAGCCAACTCGCGTCGAATAGTTCCGACGACGATCTCGTATGCCGGAGTGAATGAGCGACGATATTGATCGAGCAGACGCAGATCGGCTTCGGTGATGTTGCCTTTCTTTAAACGATCACCTAAGCGGTCGATCTGAGTCTTGCTGAGTTCCTTCGCCATAGATGCCTTATGTCGCGGCATCTTACCACCTTCGATTGTGTCCTAGCCACGCAGAAACGGGCGCGCTTCGGTGGCGCGGACGTGTGCGGAAAGAAGCTACTTACAACGTAACAAGTCGGGCGTTAATCGCTCCGGCGGCGTGTGATAGTATGCGTGTATGGAGGCGATGGGATGAAGTCTGTCAAGATTTTGATTGAGAAGCACGCGGACGGTTACGTGGCTTATCCGCTCGGTCTCAAGGGCGTGGTCGTGGGCGAGGGCGATTCTTACGAGGCGGCTTTGGCGGATGTGAAGTCGGCGATTCGATTTCACATCGAGACGTTCGGCGCGGAAGTGTTTGAAGATGAATCGCCCGTCTTGGAAGCCTTCGTCGCGGAGACGGGAGTTGCGGCGTAGTGGCAAGTTTCCGGTCGATGCTCCGAAGGCGCGCGTCATCCGCGCATTGGAGTCGCTCGGATTCAGTATCGTCCGCGAGCGTGAACACATTGCGCTGGTGCGCGTTAATTCCGACGGTACACGCACGCCGCTGACATTGCCTAATCACGCGCACCTGAAAAGTTCCACCCTCCGAACAATCTGCACGCAAGCCGGTATTCCGCGCGAAGACTTCTTGAAGGCATACGAGCAGAGTTGAGCCAACCGTTTCGCGTGTCTTAGATTTCCGCTTGCCTTACTTTCTCTCCTTATTTCAATCACGCAGGAATGGGCGCGCTTCGGTGGCGCGGACGTGTGTGGGGAATTCGCGGTGCGTGCTCATGAGGAAGGCCGTGGACGAGGCGCGCAGGGCGTTGCCGTGGGTGGCGGCGAGGCGGACGAAGCGGCCGAAGAAGGACATGCCGTAGTAGTAACCGTCGTGGCAACTGATGAGCACGTCGGCCGTGTGGCGGACGCGCGGTTCGTGGAGCGAGGCGTGGAGATTGGCGAGCGCGTCGGGGTAAGTGTGGTCGGCCGTGAGGGCGTACCAAGCGGCGTCCGTGGCGAAGCCGCGCGCATCGAGTTGTCCGGCGGCGCGCAGCGTGGCTTGGGCGTCGGAGAGTTGAAGCGGGTCGCCCGTGAGTTGTTCGTAGAGATAGCGCGCCTGCCCGTTTTGTTCGCGTGTGATGCGCGCCGTGCCGCGCGCGCCGCTGACGACGACCGAGGACGCGCCTTCGCGGTAGAGACTGAAATCGACGCCTTCGAGCGTCGTGAGCGAGTCGGCGACTTCGGCCGGGTCGGTTTCGTCCGAGCAGTAGACGGCGGCGTAACCGCAGAGGCCGAAGGCGGGCGCGGCGACGCTGCGTTTTCCACGACCGCGCGCGAAGCGATCTCGGACTTCATAACCCGCGCCGCGCAGGTGCGTCTGCAAGTGGATTTTGTGATTCTCTTCGAGGTTCATGCCGTGGTCGGAGAAGAGTACGATCTCGGTCTCCGCGCCGCAGAAGTCTTGTATCTCCGTCAGAATTTTATCGAGCGATTCGAGGGCGACGTTCAACTTTTGCGGCCCGCGTATGTGCAGGAGGCCGTCCGTGCCTTTGAGGAAGGCGAAGAAATCCCTATCTCGCGGCGCGGCGCGAAACTTGTCGCGGAAGCGGCGCATGTCCGCGCGCCACACCGCGTCGGGCGCGACGTAGACGAGAAACTCGAAGGGCAGAGGCTCTTGATAATCGAGTTCGTCCATGTAGCTGGACGGAACTTTATCGGGCGTGCGGCGGCCGATGTACTTGCGCACGCCGCCGCAGAGTTCCTGCGAGTCTTTGTTGAAGTAGAGACTTTCGTAACCGAGCGGGATGCTCGCGCCGAGCATCTGCGCGAGCGCCACGTTGGTCATCGTGGGAAAGGGCGAGAGCAAGCCCGCCGGTTCGCCGAAGCGCGCGAACAGCCCGCGCGCGCGCGCCGCTTTGATCACTTCATAAGGCACGCCGTCGAGACACAACAGCAGGCGGCGCGGACGCGTCTGGCCTGCCCCGCCGGTCGAATTCTTTTGCAACGCTTCACCCATTTCTTTGTTAGTCGTTCGTGGTTAGTTGTACTTAGTCAGTTGTTCTTTAATCGGCAGACGCCGCTGCCAATCGTCCGTGGCCTGTTGTCGATTGCTCCTGCCCGTTGTTTGGTAGTTGGTGACACGGACTGAAAAACAACGAACAATCAGACCACGGACAACTGACATCTTTTTATTCTTCGTCCGGACGCTTCGGCGCGGGCTTGCGGTAAGGTTCGCGCAAACCGCGCCGCGCTTCTTCGAGCGAGTCGTAGACGTTCGGACGCGCGACGACGAGCTTGTATTGCGCGACGGCCTCTTCGCGTCTGCCCGCGAGGTCTAAGGTCTGCGCCGCGCGCAGGCGCGCGAGCGTCGCCTGATTCGGTTCCGCGCCCGCGACCGAAGACGCCGCCAAAAACTCTTTCGCGGCGCGTTCGTACTGCCCCGCGACGAAGAGAGCTTCGCCGTACTGGAAATGAATCTGATCGAGTTGGCGCGCACTGCGTTCACGCAAAAGCGCGTCGAAGATGGCGAAGGCTTCGCGCTCCGTGGCGGCCGACGCCTGCGCGCCGCCCTGCTCGCGCTCGGCGGCGGCCTGCGAGACGAGCGCGTCCGCATACTCCAACTTGAACAGGTAATTCTTCGGATACTTCGCGGCGAGTTCGCGCGCGAGGGCGGCGGCGGCGGCGAAACGCTTCTCGCGTTTGTAGAGCGGGATGAGCATGACGCGCGCATCGTCGCGCGCCCACTGGCCTTCGCGCATGACGCGCTCCAAGGTCGCCAGGCCACGCTTCTTCGAGCCGCGCGTCCCCGTCATCCCGGCGAGAATTTTGTAGGGCAGAGCGAGGCCGCCGACGATGTAGTCCTGCATGCCGATGGTCAGCTCTGCGTCGTGATAGTTCGGATCGAGTTTGATCGTTTCGCGATGGCGGTCGACGGCGTCCGAGCCGCTGCGTAGAGCGGAGACGAAACTGCGCTCGACCGCTCCGGCGAAGGCGGCCTTGAGCCCTTGCGTCGCGCCGAGGAAATAGAGAGCTTCGGTGTCCTTCGGATTCTTCTTCAGGCGCGCTTCGGCCAACTGTTTCGCCGTGCGCGTCAGTTCCTTGAACTGCGCGACGAGTTTCGGATCAACTTTGTCTTCCGTCTTCGCGTAGAAAGAGTCGTTGTTGTAGAGACCCGACTGCAAACGCCGCGACTCGTTCAAAGTCTTCAACCACAAACTCGCCGCGAGGAATTGCGACCCGGCGGGATGGTCTGGGAAGAGGCGCGCGAGTTCTTGAAAGCGAGCGCGCGCCGCGTCGTAGTCGAGATTGTAGAGCGCCTCGAAACCTTCCGTGCGCAGGCGGTCGAAACGCGCGCGTTCGGCGTCGCTCATCGTGGCCGACGACGCCGTAGTAGTAGTAGCAGTCGTCGCCGTCGTTGGAGTCTTACTTGCGGCCGCGTTCGCGTTCTTCCCCGTCGCCGACGATGCCGCCGCGCCGGGCTGCAAGTTCGCCGATGCGTTCGCCTGCCCGTGCACGAGGCTGTAGGAGGCCAACAAAATTATGAGGAGCAGCACCGCCACGTGCAGCACGAACAGCACCGCGGGCAAACGCCGTTTCATTATTACTTCTCCGTTCATCTTCATTCCGTCCCCCGTGCCGCGCGCCACGCGACGCCAGTTCTCCACACCGTCAACAAGTTGATCCCGAAGCCCGTCGCGTACCAGACGTTGCGCGTCGCGCGTTCGTTCCAAGCAAGGACGTGCGCGCCCACGAAAACGGACGAGGCGAAAAATATCCCCGGCATCATCAGAGTGAATCCGAGCGAGTCGAGCAGGGACGCCCAACCGCGCGACCAACCCGCGTAACCGAACCCCGGCGCGCTTGTCGCCGCGACGGGTTCGGGCGCGCGCGTCGCGGCGTTCAAGCAGAGGATGCCCGCCACGTTCAACGCCGCGGCGAAGAGCATTAGACGCGCCCAAAACGCCCTGCTTTGCCTCTCTGTCCCGTTTTTCACTGCGAATAACTCTCCAGATATTTCACGCCCGCGCCCGTGTTGAACAGGACGACGCGCTCATCCTTTTCGACCGCGCCTGCGGCCAACAACTTCCTGAGCGCGGGCAAACACGCCGCGCCCTCCGGCGCGCAAAACAATCCTTCGGCCGCGCCGATCTCGCGCGTCGCCGCGATCAACTCCGCATCCGTTACGCTCAAGGCCGTGCCGCCCGAAGCGCGCAGGGCATCGAGGATGAGGAAGTCGCCGATGGCGCGCGGCACGCGCAAGCCCGAAGCGGTCGTCGCGGCATGCGGAAACTCTTCCGCGAAACGCTCGCCCCGCTCGAAGGCGCGCACGATGGGCGCGCAACCCTCGGCCTGCACCGTCACCATGCGCGGGCGCTTTTGGCCGATCCAGCCCATCCGCTCCATCTCGTCGAAAGCTTTCCACATGCCTATCAGTCCCGTCCCGCCGCCCGTCGGATAGATGATCACTTCGGGCAACTCCCAATCGAACTGCTCGGCCAACTCGTAACCGAGCGTCTTTTTGCCTTCCACCCGGTACGGCTCTTTCAGAGTGGACACGTCGAACCAGCCTTCCGCCTCTTTTCGTCTCCCGACCTCCGCGCCGCAATCCGTAATCAACCCGTCCATCAGCGTGACGTGCGCGCCCGTCTGCTCGCATTCGACGACGTTGGCGCGGGGCGTATCGCGCGGCATCAGGATGTGCGCTTCGAGACCGGCGCGCGCCGCGTAGGCCGAGAGCGCCCCGGCGGCGTTTCCCGCCGAAGGCACGGCCAGTTTACGCGCGCCCAACTCCTTCGCCATCGAGACGGCCGTCGTCATCCCGCGCGCCTTGAAACTCTGCGTCGGGTTCCGCGACTCGTCCTTGAAGTAGAGTTCGGTCAAGCCCAACTGCGCGCCGAGCCGACGCGCTGCGAGCAGCGGCGTCCAGCCTTCGCCGAGCGAGACGATATTTTCTGCGTGCGCGACGGGCAGCACCTCTCTGTAACGCCATAAATCAGACGGCCTCTTCCGTAAAACTTCCTTCGTCAACTCTGCGGCGGCGCGCTCCAAGTCGTAACGAACCAACAAAGGCTTCGCGCACACGCGACAGAGATTTTGCAACTGCCGTGCCTCGTGCCGCGCGCCGCACGCCGCGCATTCCAAATGCGTCACATACATAAAAAACCCCAGTCCCTTCCCTGATTTTTCCAACTCATAAAGCGCCCGCATCATACGCCACACACCAAACATCCGTCAGGTGGAGCGTTCTTACGACAGTGACGAGCGACGAGTGACGAGCAAGAGAAAAGCCGTGAATCGTCAATCGTGAATGGAAGAAAGCGGGTTTTCTCCATTCACGATTTACGATTTACGATTTACTGTTTTATCTTGTCACTCGTCACTTGTCACTCATCACTACTTTTATGATTCGTCTGCTTGCGCTCGACCTCGATGGGACGCTGTTGAACTCGCTCGGCGAGTTGTCGGCGCGAAACTTTGATGCGATTGCCGGGGCGCGCGCGGCGGGCGTGCGCGTCGCGCTCGTCACCGGCCGCCGCTTCCGCGATGCGCGCCCGCTCGCGCTCAAACTCGGCTTGGACGTGCCCGTCATTTCGCACAACGGCGCGCTCACCAAACACGCGCGCACGCTCGAAACCGTCTCCGCCAGTTTGTTGCCGCTCGACACGGCGCGCGAAGTCTTGCGCCTCGGGCGCGCGCATCGCGCCGACCCGCTCGTCAGCGACGATGCGGTGGGTGCGGGCGTCCTCGTCTACGACCACCTGCGCGACACGGGCGGCCCCGTCGCCGAATACATCGAATGGTCGCGCCGCATCCACGGCGACGAGGCCGAGCGCGCCATCCTCCACGTCCCCTCGCTCGAAGACTATCTCGATCACGCGCCCGTCCACATCACTTTCTCCGGCACTTACGCCAATATCGAACGCCTGAGCACGGTCTTCGCCGAAGAACTCGGCGCGCGCGCTAAGCTCATGACGACGCTCTATCCTGCGATTGATTTCGGTTTGGTTGACGTGATTCACCCGGACGTGTCGAAGGGCACGGGGCTGGCGGCCGTCGCCGCCGAACACGGTCTCACGCCCTCAGAAGTGATGGCCGTCGGCGATAATCACAACGACGTGGAGATGTTGGAGTTTGCGGGCACGCGCGTCGCGGTCGCGAACGCCGAACCGCGCGTGCTCGCGCTCGCGGGCATCCACGTCACCGAGAGCAACGACGAAGACGGCGTCGCCGTCGCCATCGAGAAGTTTATTTTGGAAGCACAAACTACGAGGAAAGGATGAAAGGTTGTCAGTCGCTCGCAGTCATTTGTCCATCACTTGAGTTCGCCACGAGACTCAATACCGGAACGAGACAACTGAAAGCTGACGGCTGACGGCTGATAGCTAAACCATGGCAAACCGCATCGCAAACATTAAGACGAACCTCGGCACGATCCGCTTCGAGTTGTTGGAGACGGACGCGCCGAAGACGACCGAGAACTTCATCCGTCTGGCCGAACGCGGCTATTACGACGGCGTGATCTTTCACCGCGTCATCAGCGGCTTTATGATTCAGGGCGGCGACCCGACGGGCACGGGGCGCGGCGGCGAGTCCGCTTGGGGCGGCCGCTTCGCCGACGAGATCAACCGCTCCTCCGAACTCTATCGCGGCGCGTACACGAAAGGCACTGTGGCGATGGCGAACGCCGGGCCGAACACGAACGGCTCGCAGTTCTTCATCATGCACGCGGACTACCCGCTGCCGCCGAGCTACAGCAAATTCGGGCGCGTCATCGAAGGCCAAGCCATTGTGGACGCCATCGCCACGGTTGAGAAAGACCGCAGCGACCGCCCGCGCCAAGATGTCGTCATGGAGAAAGTGACCATCGAACCGGCGCAATAAGAAAACAGGTGAAGGGTAAATGGTGAAGGGTCAATGGAGAAAGACAGTTCTGATCCATTGACCATTCACCATTTACCATTCACCAGCCCTCATCGTTTCTATCCATGCCTCTCCACCTTCGTCGAAACGCACGCGCAGATTGTGATTGACGGGGCTGAAGCCGCGACCGAGTCGGGGCGAGCGGCGGATGGCTTCCGTGACGAAACGTTTGGCCATGGCCGTGGCCTGTGACAGATTCATCCCGCGCGCGAGGCAGGCGGCGATGGCGGCGGCGAGCGTGCAGCCCGTGCCGTGCGTGGCCTCCGTGTCGATGCGCGGCGCGCGGAAGAGTTCGATGCGTCCTTCGTCGTCGAGCAGATCGACGGCCTCGCCCGTCAGGTGTCCGCCCTTGACGAGCACGGCGCGCGCGCCCATCTCGCGCAATCGCGCGGCGGCGCGGCGCATGTCCGCTTCGGTTTTAATCTCCAACCCGGTGAGGCGTTCGGCTTCGGGCACGTTCGGCGTCGTGAGACGCGCGAGCGGCAGCAGTTCCGATTTCAAGGCGGCAAGCGCGTCGTCGTCGATGAGGTCGAAGCCGGAGGTCGAGCGGACGACCGGATCGACGATGGCGCCGACTTCCGCGAGCGCCGTCTCGCGCAAGAGACGCGCGACTTCCGAGATCACTTCGCGCGTCGGGAGCATGCCGGTCTTCATGCCCGCGACGCGAAAGTCTGCGACGACGGGCAAGACCTGCGCGCGCACGTCCGCCGCTGTCTGGTGCGTTGCGCCGAAGACGCCGGTGGTGTTTTGAAACGTCAGGGACGTGACGGCGGCCGTGGCGAAGCAACCGAAGGCCGTGAAGGTCTTGATGTCGGCCGCGACGCCCGCCCCGCCCGAAGGGTCGAAGCCCGCGATGGTCAGCGCCACCGGCATCTGGTGCGATGTTTGAATCGTCATGCCGTCTAGTTAAAACCATTTTCACGCTGGAGGCCAAAGGCGCTGGAGACGCAAAAGGAAGAGAGTCGTCACACCTATGCGTCCCTCTTCCTTTGCGTCTCCAGCGCCTCCAGCGTGAGTCTCGTCTTTCTTTACGTGAGCTTTACTCGTCGCGGCTTCCGCTCAACTCGTTGACGATTGCTTCGAGTTCGCTCTCGTCCGTGAAGAGGCGAATGGCGGCGACGCCGCGTGCGCCCGCTCCGATGACTTGCGGGATGCGCTCGCGCGTGATGCCGCCGATGGCGATGAGGGGAAAGGGCGCGAGGGCACGCGCCGCCTCGCGCAATTCTTCGAGGCCGCGCGGCGCGCCGTAAGCCTCTTTGGAGGGCGTCTCGAAGACGGGGCCGAAGACGGCGAAGTCCGCGTCGCTCGTGGCGGCGGCGCGTGCTTCGGCGAGCGTGTGCGTGGAAACGCCGATCAGAAAATCGCGCGGGGCGATGTTGCGCACGACGAGCGGGTCGAGCGAGCGCGAGGTGAGATGCACGCCGTCCGCCCCGGCGGCGAGCGCGATGTCCGCGCGGTCGTTGACGAGAAGTCGCGTCCGGCTTCCGCGCGTCAGGTCGGCGGCGCGGCGCGTCAGTTCATAGAGCACGCGCGGGCGCATCTGTTTCTCGCGCAGTTGGACGAGCGAGACGCGCGCCAGCACGCACGCGCCGACGAGCGCGAACAGGCGCGTGAACTCCGCGCTCGCCGCCGAGGTGTCGCGCGTCGTGCGCCCGTCAGTGACGAGACAAGTGATCGGGTTGGTCAGGTCGAGCGGCATGTGACTGCGAGGACGCGTTCACGGCGGCGACGGGCTGGCCGTCGAGCGCGTGGATGGTGCGCCGGAAGTGTGCGATCTCCCAGAAGGCGAGCGCGAAATTGACCAGGCCGAGGCCGGTTACAGCGCCGCGCACCCAGCCCGAAGCGATGGTCTGTTGCAAGCCGTAGAGGCCGGTCTTCTGCACCGCGTAGACGAGAAAAAAGTTGTCGCCCCAATCGCTCAGACCGAACGGATGCACCCACGGCAGAAACGTCAACACCAGCCCCGCTTCGAGGCACAGAATGATGTAGAAGATGACGGTTAATCTGGCAGACATAAAAACAGAGGTTAGAGGTCGGAGGTCAGAGGTCAGAGAAAACTGTTTTACTAACCTCTGACCTCTGACCTCTAGCCTCTACTTCTTCATCGTTTGCAAGTCGCGCAGTTTGGCGGCGACGCCGCGATAGTTGACATCCGTGGCATAGACTTCGGAAAAAACTTCGATGGCGCGTTCGAGGTCGCCCATCTGCTCGTAGGCCGCGCCGAGTTCGTAGCGCAGCGCTTGATATTCGTCTTCGGTGTGGCCGGGCGCGTCCAAGCCCTTCTTGAACCACATGGCGGCCGGACGCGGCATGTTCTTCTGCATGAAACAGTGGCCGAGCAAATTGCAGCATTGGAGATAACGCGGCGTGCCGTCCTGCGGCGCGGACAGGGCGATGGCCGCCTGTAATTCCTCGACGGCTTGATCCACCAAGCCCATCTCGCGGTAAGCGAGGCCGGTGTTGTAATGCGTCTCGAAATCCTCGGCCGAAGTGTCCGCGCCCTCGTCCGTCTCGTCCAGAAACTCGCCGAACATATCGGCCAGTTCGGGATGCGGGACGGACTTCTGCGGCGGTTGCTTCTGCGGCGGTTGCGGCGACGCGCTCTGCTGTGACGCGCTCTGCGGCTGCGGCGACTGAGACGCGGCCTGCGGCGTTGTCTGCGGTGTTGTCTGCGGCGGCGCGCTGACTTCCACGACGGGCGCGGCGGGCGCGGCCTCTTCTTCGATTGGAGCGACGAACAGCTCGCCCGTCAGTTCGACATCCTCCGTCGCGGTCTCTTCGACGGGCGCGAAACTCTCGAACTGCGCGAACTCAAACTCCGTCGGAGTCTCGGCGACCGTCTCGGCTTCACTAGCGACCGCCGCCGGGATGGCAAAGCCGTTGTCGCTCGCATCGCCGAGCTGGCGACGGCGCACGGCGATCTCCTCGCTCGCGCCGTATTGGCGTTCGAGCATGTCAAGCGTGTCGCGCGCGATGTCCGAATAGCCTTGCGCGAGATAATAATCGACGCTTTCGAGTTCCTGCGCGAGCAGCACCTTGATGCGTCCCTCGCCCGTGCCGCGTTCGGGCGCGAGCGCGGCGTCTTCAAAGGCGCTGCCGCCGACGCCCAAGTCGGCCGCGCCGAACGTGGCCGCGCGCGTGCTCGTCGAAGGACGCGACGCGCCGTTGTCGAAATCTTCGTTGAGGTCTGCGAAAGACGAGTTGGGGTCGATCTGGACGGTCGCTTCTTCCGCTTCGGGCGCGGCGACGGAGTTCCATTCGAACTCGACCGCGCCGCCGCTGTTGCTGCCGCCGCCGCTCGATGTCGTGGCGCTCGCCTGCGGCGTCTCACGCACGGCGAACGGATCGGCGCCGCGCTCGATCATGTCTTCAAAGACGGGAACTTCCGTCGCGGCCGTCGTCGTCGCCGAAGCGGGCGCGGTTGTCGTCTCCGCTTCGACGGGCGGCTCGTACCAAGTCTCGCCCGCTTCCACGTCTTCGCCCGCTTCGCCCAGTTCGCTCAGGCGTTCGTGATAGCTCTGGTCGAAGGGCACGAGGCGGACGAGATGTTCGAGGGCGCGACGCTCCTCCACGACGAGATTGTGCGTCTGCGCCGCCTCGGCCAGACGTTCGAGCGTGACGCGCATGTGGTCGTCGTCGCGCTGCCAAGTGTAGATGCGCAGGAGCAGGCGCAGGGCTTCGATCTGTTCGGGGTCGCGCGCGAGCGCCTCGTTCAACAGGCCGAGCAGTTTTTGTTCCTGTCGTTTGGCGAGCGCGGGTTCGGTGGCGCGCGCGAGCACGCCGACGGCGGCATGCGCGTCGCCTTGCTGTAGGTAGAGCCGCGCCACTTCGAAAAGCTGCGTGTAATTCGACGCTTCGAGTTCGAAGAGACTGACGGTGGCGCGTTCGGCGGCGGGCGCGTCTTCGGCGTCGAGGTAGGCGCGCGCGAGCATGGCGCGCAACTCGATGTCTTCCGGGTAGTCGGCCACGGCCTGTTCGAGCACGGAGGCGGCTTCGTCCGGCGCGCCGAGTTGGGAATGCGCGGCGACGAGGCCGTGCAGGACGGCGTAGTCGTGCGGCCGGATGGCGTGCGCCTTCTGGTAAGACTCAAGCGCCCACTGGATGTGGCCGCGCGCCAGCAGACGCTCGCCCGCTTCGGCGAAAGCGTCGGCCGCCTCTTCGCGTAAATTCTCGCGCAAGTATCCTTCGCCGAGACGCAGGCGAATGTCGACGTTGTTCGGTTCGAGGTCGGCCGAGCGACGCAGCGCTTCGAGCGACTCGCGCATCCGCCCCGAGCGCGCGAACGTGTCGGCGATGGCGAGATATTGTTCGCGCGCTTCGACGAAATGTCCCTGCTGTTCGTAGAGCACGGCGAGACGTTGGGCGACGGCGGGCAGCGACGGGTCGAGGCGGGAGATTTTTTTGTAGACGGCGATGGCTTTGAGCGTGAAGCCCTGTTCCCGGTAATGGTCGGCGACGCGCTGGAAGCACTCGATGGCTTCCTGCCGCTTGTTCACGCGCACGTAGAGATCACCGAGCGTGTTGAGCGCGCTTTGATCGTTCGGATCGCGCTCGACGATGCGGCAATACTCCGCGATGGCCGATGGTATCTTGCCTTGCGCAAGATACTTTTCCGCCGCGCTGATAGCCTTTGCTTTATCGAAACCCATCGAGAAACTGTTTGTGTTCGCTTCGCGCGTAAGTGGTGGGCTGCCCGAAAGTGCCATTTGCCGCGCTCATACCGTCTCGCACCCGGCTCGCACACTTCAGTCGGTGGCGGGCAGATTTTACGCTAACATGCGCTGACAACGAGTGTCAACGCTGCCTTTCCGAAGCGTCGCCGCACGACTCGGCACGCGCTCGAACGAAGAGGTCGGAGGTTGGAGGTCAGAGGTCAGTGTAAGTCGCCGGTGGACTCTCGGCGCGCTCCGAACGCCGCTTGCGGCGGCACGCGCGCACCGGCCGCCGTGCCCGCGAGTGGCGCACTTTCAACGCTCGTTTTAAACTCGCGGGCAGCTTGACTCACTCATCCCAACACGACCCGGCCACACGCGCCGGCACGGACGCGCGGCACGCTGCGACTGAACCCGGCCGCGACGCCGACCGCCATGACGGCGACGCGAGCAAACGCGGACGCGCTTCGCACGGACGCGCTTTGACCAATCGTGCGCTCCGGCTTGCGGAGGCGACGGCCTTCGGCGGCCTCTTGCTCTACGCGGTCTTCGCGCCGCACTCGATTGCCGGGGCGTGGATCGCGCTCTCCATCTCCATCCTCGGCTGGCTCGCGCGCACCGTTATCACGCGCCGCACGGGTTGCAGCCGTCGCCGCACGCCGCTCGACCTTCCGCTCCTGCTCTTTTACGCGTGGAGCACCCTCTCCGCGCTCGTCTCCGCGGAGCCGCGCATCAGTCTCTTGAAACTCATTTCAGTCAGCGGTTTTTTCATCCTCTATCTCGTCCGCGCGCTCCTCCGGACGCGACGTGCGACCATGGCCGCGAGCGTCGCCGCTTTGATGATCGCCTCCGGCGTGGCGGGCGCGCTGTGGAGCGTCTTCGAGGTGGCGCGCGGGCGCGGCGTCGTCGTCGAAGAGATCGCACCCGACAGTCCGTTCGCGCGCGACCCTGCGCTCGGCGTCGCCGTGGGCGATTCCGTCTGGCGCGTGAACGGTCGCCGCGTCAATTCCGCTGCGGAGATCGACGAAGTGATCCGCGACGCGCCGGCGGGCACGCCGCTCGGTCTGAGTCTCTTTTCGCAGGGCGAACAGGTGGAACGCGTGGGGAGCGCCGTCGTCTCGCAGGATTTGAAGTCGGGCGCCTCGCCTTCCGGACTCGGCGGCACGCGCCGCTCGCACCGCTTCCGCGCCTCCGGCTGGACGCGCCACTATCAGACGTTTGCCGAGACTCTGCAAATCCTCGCGCAACTCTCGCTCGGCTTCGCGCTCGCCTACTGGCAGCGACGCCGCCGCGCGCACAGTGATGAGACCACGCGACCGCGCCGCGCGCTCTTTGGCATGCGACCGCGCCTCTGGCTCTTTGCCGCGGCCTTTCTCCTGCTCGCCGCAGGGATCGCGCTGACGGCGATGCGGACGGTGCTCGTGGCCTTCGCCGTGGGCGCGTCGGTGGTGGCGTGGCGCGCGACGCGCGGAGGGCGCGCGCGGCTCGTCGTCGCGTCGGTCGTCGTCGTCGCGCTCGCGCTCGGCGCGTTCGCCGTGTGGCGGACGCGCGCCGAGGGCGCGCTTCGTTTGCAGGACGAGAGCGCGCGCCTGCGTCTCTCGGTCGCGCGCGTCGCCGTCGCGCGCATCCCTGGTTCGGCCACGGCATGGACGCCGTCAAAGAGCACTGGACGGAGTGGGGCTTCCCCGGCCACATCAAAATTCACACGCACTCCACGCCCATCCAACTCGCCTTCGAGCGCGGCCTGCCCGCCCTGCTCCTCTGGCTGTGGCTGCTCGCCGTCTTCTGGCGCACGACGGCACGCGGCGAACGGCGTTTGCGCGACTCGACCGAAGACGTCGACGCGCACGGCCTCCTGCTCGGAGCGACCGGCGCGCTCGCGGGCTTCTTTGCCAGTTCACTCGTCAACTACAACTTCGGCGATGCCGAAGTCGCACTCGTCCTCTGGTGGCTCATGGGAACGACGCTGGCCGTGATTGAAAAAACGATGAAGGATGAAGGCTGAACGATGAACGGAAGGCAAGTAAAAGCATCTTCCCAAGGAACTACTGTCTCTCCATAGCGGGCCGGATTGTACATTGACAGTAGATGCTGGAAACTTTCGTGAAGGATGGAAACCTCTACCAGAGCGGTAGATTTTGATCCGCAAAACGCACAGGTTCCGAGCTTATCGACGGCGTGAATTAATTTCTTGAGCCAAGGACGAGTGAAGCATCAATAGCAGCATCTTTTCATAAGGGTCTATTCAATTCCAGAGACCAGCGTGCGCCACACTCCGCCACCAGAGCAGGCAACCGCTCAAGCCAGTGCCGCCCGCGCTCGCTATGAACCCCGTTTGCCGGTCTCTCTGAATTTCTTCGGAATCATACTGCGATTACAATCTCTATGCCTTCAAATCGAAATCTATTTGTCGCACGCGCGCTTCTCCGCGCAGGCTCCCGGCCTGTATCATGTGAGCATTCCCCTTGACCATAGTTACGGAGACTAGTTTTGACCCTGGCGCAATTCATGTTGCCCGGCGAGACCATCATTTATGAGGCCGCCGGCGAAATCTACTACCGTCGCACCGCTTACGCGCTCTACGTCACGGGCGAGAGGTTGCTGCTCCACGCGATGACGGGTCGTCTCGCCCCGAAGGAGCGCGTGGTCGCCAAGCCCCTGGCTGATCTCAGGCTCCTCGAATATTCCGAGGGAGGGATGTTCTCAAATCGTGGCCGGCTCGACGTCGCCTTCTTCGGCGACACGCTGACGCTCGTAGGCGCACCGGAAGCGATCAAGGGCGTCTGGCGCGCTCTGCAAGCGCACAAGCAGGGCACTTCCTCTGCTTCCTCCGATGAAGAGGTGACACTTGTAGCCCCGCCTGAGCCGCTGTTTGATGATCAGTCGCACCCGCCCGCGCAGGTCGAACCGCTCCCGACTATCCTTCACCGGAGACCGCAGGCAGTCTGGCCGCGCGTGGCTGTGTTCGCCACTTGCCTGCTCGCGCTCGCCGCGGTCGCGGCAGTTCTGTTGAGCCGCGGCGCTCGCCCGGCCGCCTCTGATTCCCAAGCGCAACTACCGGCCGTCGCCACACCCGTCACAACTCCCACTCCCGACCCCACACCCGTCTGGGTGCGCGTCATGGACGAGACTTTCACGCTCGAAGAGGGTTCGCACCGGGCGGTCAACTTCACAGTTCCCGCAGGGGTTGGCGCGCCGCGCGTCTCGGGCGGCTTCCGCGTGACGAGCGGCAGCGTTGTGGACTTCTACGTGATGAACGAGAATCAATACGAACGCTTCGCGACGGGAGAACCGCCGGACGTGACGAGCGCCGTCTACAGGGTTGCGCAGTGGAACGCGCGTGTCGGCGAGCGTCTGCCGCCCGGCGCGTACTACCTCGTCTTCGACGACCGCGATTCCGGGGTCGGCGCGCAGACCATTGCGGCCGAGTTCTTCGTCGTGTATGACCGGGGCGGAAATGCACAGCCGGTCTCATGAACCGTGGTGGACGCAGCTCCTATCTCGACCCGTTCGGCGAGAACTTCTTGATCCGGAGGCTGCCATCAGACCTATCCTTCTCAAGTTGATACTGCTCTGAATTCCTGAGCCTCATCTCCTGTCCGATATTGTACAGACAAGCCTCCCGCGCTCGTATATTTTGGTTCGTACCCCTGATTAAGTTATGGCAATGCTGCCGGCGGCAACCTTCCAGTGTGACCGCGACTGTCAGCAGTGCCGTTGGTTATGTCTCGCGTGCACGTGTGCGAACCGGGCGCGGAAGTGTGTTTACTTACCCGCGCCCTTTTGTTGTGTGTGCGGCTTTCCACACGCGCCGCGCAAGCTGAATTTGAGAGGAAAGGCACTCATGAAAGATTCAAAGAAATTGGCTGACGGGATGGGGCAAGGAAAGATGGATCGCCTGCGCGGGAGCATGACGGGCACTCCCGACACGAAGAGTGTCAAAGTCGCTTCTCCGGCCACGCGGCGAACCGAGGCGCGTGCCACGTCTGACCGTTTACGCTCAACTGATGAGCCTTTTCCTATCGCCGCGAACCCAACGACGCGCAGCTCCGAGTCAGCGATTGATCTGGTGTGCTTATCACATCTGCGCTGGGATTTCGTTTATCAAAGGCCGCAGCATTTGTTGAGCCGGTGTGCGACGGCGCGTCGCGTCTTCTTCATCGAGGAGCCGGTCTATGACAACGGCCCTGTGCGGATGCACGTCAGCGAGCGCGAGTGCGGGGTTGTCGTCATGGTTCCGTGGCTGCCCGAACGCCTTCAAGATGATCCGTCCAGAGATGCCGTTTTGCGGAGCCTGCTCGAACGCTTCTTCACCGCACAGAAGATCGACGATTACCTTCTCTGGTACTACACGCCGATGGCGCTGACTTTCACCCAACACCTCCGCCCGCGCGCCGTCATCTACGATTGCATGGACGAACTGTCCGCGTTCCGGGACGCGCCGCCCGCGTTGAGGTTCTGTGAAGGAGAGTTGTTCCGCCGCGCCGACCTCGTCTTCACGGGCGGGCAGAGTCTCTACGAGTCGAAACGCAAGCAGCACCCGAAACACCCGCACATCCACGCCTTCCCTTCGAGCATCGACGCCGCGCATTTCGCGCAGGCGAGGAACACCATGAGCGAACCGGCGGATCAAGCCGATATTCCATATCCACGGCTCGGTTTCTTCGGCGTCGTTGACGAACGAATTGATCTCGAATTGCTCGACCGTATCTCCAGGGCGCGACCCGACTGGCAGTTCGTGATCGTCGGGCCGGTCGTCAAGATCGAGCAGGCGAGTTTGCCGCGTCGCGCCAACCTCCACTACCTCGGCGGCAAAGCCTATCGAGAGTTGCCGGAATATCTGGCGGGATGGGACGTGGCCTTGATGCCTTTCGCATTGAACGACGCGACTCGCTTCATCAGCCCGACCAAGACTCCCGAATATCTGGCCGCCGGTCGCCCGGTCGTCTCAACCTCGATTCGGGATGTCGTCCGCCCGTATGGTGAACAAGGTCTGGTCAGGATAGCGGACACGGCGGATGATTTTATCGGCGCGGCAGAAGCCGCATTGAGCGAGGATGCGACAGCGCGGCAGGCGGCGGTTGATAAGTTTCTCGCGCAGACATCGTGGGACATGACCTGGGCGCGCATGTCGGAACTGATCGAAGACGCGATTGACGACGGGCGCGCGACGGCGGACGCCGCAGATTCGCGCAACCTCAAACAGCGCGGCGCGGGTGCTGAGCCGGCAGCCGTTAACTTCTCCGTCGCGAGTTAGACACGAGGGCTATGAAAAGAGACGGGTGCGCTTTGAACTTTAACCCGTCGCTCAACTAGAGCGGCGATTGGAAGGTATGAAAACGAACATGGGCGTAGAGACGACAGGCAACGAACGAATCGAACTATGGGGCGGAGTCGAATGTACCGTCAACCGTGTGGGAGATGAGTATTTCGATCAACTTGAGCGCAACGGCCACGCCGAACGCATCGAAGACCTCGACCTTTTTGCGGAGCTGGGCATCCGCGCGATGCGCTATCCGGTGTTGTGGGAGCGCACCGCGCCCGACGGCTTAGAAAGCGCCGACTGGTCTTGGGCTGACTCGCGCCTCGCGCGCCTGCGCGAACTCGGCATGCGTCCCATCGTCGGCCTCGTGCATCACGGCAGCGGGCCGCGACACACGAGTCTGGTTGATCCCATGTTTCCCGAAAAGCTGGCCGGGTACGCGCGCAGTGTCGCCGCACGTTACCCGTGGGTGGACGCTTACACGCCGATCAACGAGCCTCTCACCACCGCGCGTTTCAGCGGGCGATACGGACTCTGGTATCCGCACGGGCGCGACCGCCGGACGCTCTGCGAAGCGTTGCTCATCCAGTGTCGCGCCGTCGTGCTCTCGATGCGCGCGATCCGCGAGATCAACCCGGATGCGCAACTCGTGCAGACGGACGATCTGGGGAAGACTTACAGCACGCGTAAACTTCGTTATCAGGCCGACCTTGAGAACGAGCGACGCTGGCTCACCTTTGAACTGCTGACGGGGCGCGTGAACCGCGAGCATCCGATGTGGACTTATTTCACGGGCGTCGGAATCGACGAGGCCGAACTCGATTGGTTTACCGACAACGCTTGCCCGCCCGACATCATCGGGATCAATCACTACCTGACGAGCGAGCGATTCCTCGACGAGCGATTAGATCGCTACCCCGCCTGCACGCATGGCGGGAACACGAAAGATCGCTACGCCGACGTTGAAGCGGTGAGGGTTTGCGCCGAAGGCTTGGCCGGACACCGCACGCTGCTTCGTGAGACGTGGGAGCGTTACGGGTTGCCCATCGCCGTCACGGAGGTTCATCTCGGCTGCACGCGCGAAGAACAGCTTCGTTGGTTCAAGGAAGTTTGGGAGACGTGTCGGGATTTACGGGCAGAGGATGTGGACGTGCGCGCCGTCACCGCGTGGTCGCTGCTCGGCGCATACGACTGGAACAAATTGTTGACCTGCTCCAAAGGATTCTACGAGCCGGGCGTCTTCGACGTGCGGGGGGCGCAGCGTCGTCCGACGGCCATCGCACAGCTCTTGCGCGAACTGGCCGCGGGGCGCGAGTTCGAGCATCCGGCCATCGAAGGGCCGGGCTGGTGGCGCAGGCTCGAACGTCTTCTCTATACGCCGGTGCGGAGAGAACCGCGCGCCGCCGCTCCGGCAAAACAGTCGGTCAGGGGCGCCAGTACGCGGAAGAGTTCGACCCGCCCTTTGATCATCAACGGAGCCACGGGCACTCTGGGAAAAGCCTTCGCCCGATTGTGCGAAGTGCGGGGCATCTCCTATCGTCTCCTGTCTCGTCGCGAGATGGACATCGCCGATCATGAATCGGTGCGCGCTGCGTTACACGAATATGCTCCGTGGGCAGTCGTCAACGCCGCCGGTTATGTGAGAGTCGATCAAGCGGAGCATGAGCCGGAAGCCTGCTTTCGTGAGAACCGCGACGGGGCTGCCACCTTAGCCGCCGCGTGCGCCGAACGCGGCATATCCCTCCTCACATTTTCGTCAGACCTCGTCTTCGACGGCACGACGAAGAAGCCTTATCTGGAAAGCGCGCTCACCTCCCCGCTCAATGTTTACGGGCAAAGCAAGGCTGAGGCGGAGAGGCGCATTCTGGAAGTTTATCACGCGGCGCTGGTTGTTCGGACAAGCGCATTCTTCAGCCCGTGGGACGAGCATAACTTCGTGACCACGGCACTACGTACGCTCGCTTCCGGCGAGACTTTCACGGCAGCCGATGACGCGTTTGTCTCTCCCACTTACGTCCCCGACCTGGTGAACGCGAGTCTCGATCTCTTGATCGACGGCGAACGCGGCATCTGGCATCTGGCGAACTCCGGGGCAGTCACGTGGGCGGAGTTAGCGCGACGGGCGGCGCGGATCGCCGGCCTCGATGCGGGTGGGGTGCAGGGTTGCGCGACTCGTGCGCGCGACGGCGCGACGGCGCGGCGTCCGATGTACAGCGTGCTCGGCAGCGAGAGGGGCGCGCTCCTGCCTTCACTCGACGAAGCACTCACGAGGTACGTCGGCGAATGCACGGCAGGTTGGAAGACGACGTTAAAGTCTGAGCCTGTCGCGAGCGTACATGCGTCAATTGACGGGTGGAACAGCAGCGAACGGCGGAGCGCCTGAAGCGGCGCGTGAGAACTCGAAACACAGTACAAGCAGGGTGTTGCAAATGAAGGTGGCGAAAAGCGGGATCAGAGTTATCAAGCGAGAAGAACGCGCGCGGCAAGAGCAGCGGAAAATTGAGACGCAGGACAAGGCCGTCGAACCCGATCTGGACAAGGCGCAAGCACGCGAGCTTGCCTCCTCGGTCGCGGAGTGGGTCAACGATTTTCTCCGGCGGCGGCACGACGGCTTTCCGGAAGAACTTGGTGGACAACTCCGCGCCCTCTTCGACCGGTAAGAACGAAGCGTCGCACCGTGCGGGCAAAGTTTGACGGAAACCTTTTCCGTCTCGCGGCATCGTTAAAATCACTCCGCCGCCCTGTCGTGCCTTTCGACGGTTTTGGCAATTCATCTCCTTCGCCAAACACCAACGCTGCTTCCCGGTTGAATGTGCGCCGGTTAACGGCTAGGATCAGCCCTGCCATAAACATCAAATTTTTATTTTGTTCTTCGCCCGTACAGGCGAACATCGAGCAGGGGATGTATGACTCGCAAACGGATAAGTCTTGACGGCTCGTGGGAATTTCTGCCTGACCCGGATCAATCCTTTCAACTGAATACGCTCAAGGAGGCGGGCACGCCGCGCCGTAGTATTCGCGTGCCGGGGCCGTGGCAGGCGCAGTTCGAAGATTTGCGCGGTTACGCGGGCGTGGCCTGGTATCGACGCGAGTTTGAGATTCCGCACATCGACGACATCCGCGCCAGCCCCGACGCCACTTACATACTCCACTTCGGCGCAGTGGACTACTTCGCCAGCGTCTGGCTCAACGGTCAACTCCTCGGCGAACACGAAGGCGGCTATCTGCCTTTCGAGTTCGCGTTGGACGGCGCGCTCCGTCTCACAGGCTCTAACGAACTGGTGGTGCGCGTCGTTGATCCGGGCGATCACGAACCGCTCTCGCCCGACATCTCTTTTGCCGAGATACCGCACGGCAAGCAGAGTTGGTACGGCCCCATCGGCGGCATCTGGCAGAGCGTCTATCTGGAAGCGCGCCACGCCACTTACATCACACGCCTGCACATCACGCCCGACGTTGAGCGCGCCGAGGCGCACGCCCACCTCAAACTCAACCGCCGCGCGATTCATGCTGTCCCGCTCCGGCTGACCATCACAGACCCGCGCGGCGCGTTGACGATGCACAATGTAATCCTCGACGCGGGAGAAGATTCTTTCCAGACAACTCTGCCCATCCCCGATCCGCTGCTCTGGGATACGCACAGCCCGCACCTCTATCATCTCGAAGCCGCGCTGCTCGCCGCCGAAAACGAAGGCGCGGTGCTCGACGCCGCCGCCTCCCACTTCGGCATGCGCTCCATCGCCGCTTCGCCCGACGGGCATCTCATGCTCAACGGGCGCATCCTCTACCTGCGCGGCGCGCTCGATCAGGATTACTACCCGGAGTTGATCTACACACCGTTTTCGGATGCGGAACTCGACGAGCAGTTCATCAAAGCCCGGCACATGGGATTGAACTGCATCCGCACGCACATCAAGATTACAGACCCGCGCTACTACGACGCCGCCGACCGTGCCGGCATGCTCATCTGGACTGAACTGCCGAACTGGGAGAACCTTACCCCGGCGACAAAAGAGCGCGCCCGCGCCACCCTCGACGGCATGGTCGAGCGCGACTGGAATCACCCTTCGATCATCATCTGGACTATCGTTAACGAAGGCTGGGGCGTCGAGTTGGCCGTCAACGCAGATCATCGCGCGTGGCTGTCGGAGACTTACGATCATCTCAAGAGGCTCGACCCGCATCGTCTCGTTGTCGGCAACTCGGCATGCTTCACCAATTTTCACGTCGTCACCGACATCGAAGATTTTCACAACTACTATTCGATCCCCGATCATTACCGGCAGTGGCGCGCGTGGGTAGAGACTTTCGCCGCCCGCCCGCCGTGGACGTTCGCGCACACTTACGAAAACAATGACGCGTGGCGACAGTTTTTGCGCGACCCGTGGAAGGCCGTCCCGCGCACTCCCGCGCCCGAAGTCAGGCGCACGGGGCGCGAGCCGATGATCGTCTCGGAGTTCGGCAACTGGGGACTGCCCGATCTGGAGAAACTGCGCGCGGGCTTCGGCGGGCGCGACCCGTGGTGGTTCGAGACGGGGCTTGAGTGGGGCGACGGCGCGGCCTACGCGCACGGCGTCGAAAATCGTTTCAAGACGTGGCATCTGGATAAAGTCTTTCCGACGTTCGCCGATCTCGCGCGCGCCTCGCAGCGGATGCAGTTCTGCGCTTTGAAGTATCAGATTGAGCAGATGCGACGCCACCCCTCAATCGTCGGCTACGTCATCACTGAGTTCACGGACGTTCACTGGGAGGCGAACGGGCTCTTGGACATGTGCCGCAACCCGAAAGCCTTTTACGACGCGATGGCGGGCATCAACGGCGCGGATGCGATCATCCCCGCGTGGAAAC
This sequence comes from Pyrinomonadaceae bacterium, assembly GCA_036387235.1. Lineage (GTDB taxonomy): Bacteria > Acidobacteriota > Blastocatellia > Pyrinomonadales > Pyrinomonadaceae > JAIVJZ01. The sequence goes on along the minus strand of DASVUD010000026.1, from coordinate 37,896 downwards.
GCGTCGCCTTCCGGGAGGGCGAGCGGTGCGAAGTCAGTCTCACGCTCTCGCACTTCTCCGGGTGCGACCTCGACGGCGCGCGCCTCGAATGGCATCTCGATCTCTTCCCGGAAATCAACGGCGTGATGAAAAGGGTGAAGCCGCAAAAAGCGCAGATCACGAAGCTGGGTAAGGTCGCCTTCGACGTGCCGCAGTTGGATGCGAGCGTGCGCGCGCGTCTGGAATTACGTTTGATCGACGCGCGCGGCGCGCAAGTAACGAGCAATCATCAGGAGCTATATTTCTTTCCGCGACGGGCGGCGCAAACTCCAAGCGTGCGAGTAAGCGCGTCGCCGCGCCTCGCCACGCAACTCTCGGCGCTCGGTTACGAGTTGACGGACGATTGGACGCGCGCAGACGTGGTCGTCGCGGATAAGCTGACGGACGAGATTCGCTTCTTCGTGCAGAACGGCGGACGCGTGCTGTGGCTGGCCGAGTCGACGGGGGCGCAGCAAAGCTATCTGGGGACGGTTGAGATCGTCGCGCGTCAGGGGCGCAGGTGGCAGGGCGATTGGGCGAGCAACATGAACTGGATTCGGCAGGCCGAGATGTTCAAAGAAATCCCTTCGGGCGGCACGGTCGACTTCGCCTTCGCAGACCTCACGCCCGAACACGTTATCACGGGCATCAGCCCGCGCGACTTCGCCGCCGACGTGCACGCCGGTCTGTTCGTCGGCTGGCTGCACCACATCGCCGCTCTCGTCGCCGAGCGACGCTACGGCAGCGGGCGTCTGCTCATCTCAACCTTCCGCTTGCGCGAACAGTTGCCCAAAAATCCTGTAGCCGCGATCATGCTGCGCGACATGATCGCTCACCTGACAAAAGAACGTGCTGTGCAGGAAAGAAGTGAAGCCGAGATGGCGATAGCGATGATTTGATAACCGGGGAAGGGTGCGCCGGGTGGTAAGGCCGGCGTTCAGAATTTTCTGGCGTGAACTGATCTGACCGCATGCGTCTCCATGCCCCACTTGCGGCGTTGTGCTTCTGCTTGCGGAGCATAGTTGCTCGCCGTCGTCTTCAAACTCTTGATCCCTTCCGAGGCGGCGCGCGTCTCTCCGGCTTTACTCGTTTCGGTTCCAGCGACAACTTTTGCGGCAATGGACATTTTCTACTTCCTCACTACTTCTGCCTTTTCTGAACACATCACCTGAACAAGCCCTGCGCGATTCTTCCATGAGTGAAACTTGCGGCGCTTTACACGTAGCGATTCAGAGATTCATCCGGCAAAAGATTATAAGGAGCGTGAGGTGACATTTCTGTACGATAACGAACTGTCAAGCGGAGAGTCGCTTTCCCGCTTCCCTGCTCGACGTTGAGAAACGCTCCGGCGGAAGCCTCGTCGGGCAGTGTTGCAAAAATAGCCTTCCAACCTGAGAATGAGTCGCTCGTGACCCTCTACGCTCTGAAATAATTTTTGCAATACTGCCCGATTGTTTGCCCTCCGAATACGCTCCGCGGCAGGATTCTTATTTTTCAGAAGCTGAAACGTAATTGCAGTTCGACGCGGCGATTCCCCGCCGCCTGCCCGCCGCCACCACCTCTGCCGAATCCTCCCGCCGTGCCGATTGATTGACCGAAGAGGGGCGAGCTGAGATTGCCGACGGGTTGGCCTGCGTTAGTGTTGTTGAAGAGGTTCTGAACATTGACCGAGAGGTTCAGGTTGTAGCGATAACGCTCGGAGACATCTCCGCCCGCGCCCCCGCCGCCGCCCCGACGACCACCACCGCCACGTCCACCGCGTCCGCCGCCACGTCCTGCACCGCCACGTCCACCGCCGCCACCTGTTGCGTCTCCCCCCGCGCCGGCCGTCGGCGCGATCAACCCGCCGAAGCCGAAGGACTTGCTCGTGCGTAAATTCACGACGAAGAAAGAAGGCCCGGTCGCGTAGTTGCGCGGGATCATCGCCTGACCGGGCGAAGGAGTCACATCGAATGTTCCGAAAGGCGTGACCCTCACACCCGGGTCGGACAGATCGGTGGCGAAGGCGGGTCGCTCGGTAAATAATGTGTCTCCGTTCACGTCACGTCCGAGGGTGATGTTGAAGGGTCGGCCAGAGTTGGCGATGACGATGGGGCTGAGTCGGATGTCCCAGGGCAGCCCCGTGATCGTCCCGAAGAGTGTGAAGCGGTGGCGTATGTCCTGCGCAGACCTGCCGTACTCGCCCGACAGATCATACTGGTTGGCCGGGAAGGTATTCGCTCCGTCCGTGTCGCTGCGCGCGCGGTTGAAGACGTAGTTTCCGGACAGGCTGAGCCGCTGGCTGAAGCGGTTGTTGACGTTGAAGATGAGTTGCTGCTGGTTGAAACGACCGCTCGATTCATACTGGAAGATGTTGCCCTGATCCGGCAGTGGGCGCATGAGCGTGCCGGGGAGCGGGGCGTTGACGTTGCGCGAGCGCAGGACGTGCAGGGTGCGCGCGTTGACGAAGTTGACGGAGAGCGTCGTGCGCCAGGGCAGTTGCCGCTCGACGCTGAGCGCGGTTTGCAAGGTGTAAGGGGTCAGCAGATCGGGCGCGAGGCGTCTGACGATCTGCGGGACGGAGAATGCTTGCAGCGTCTCGACGGACGGAATCGTGGGGAACAGGCCGAGGATTTCTTCCCCGCCGGGAGATGTGCTCGTCACGAGGAATTGTTGCTGGTTCGCTCCGTTGAAACGCTCGGCCTGCAAGAGCAGGTTCTCGCGCAGGGTGTCGTAAAAAATGCCGAAGCCCCCGCGAATGACGGTCTGTTGTCGCCGCCCCTGCCCGCCGTCGGGCGACCACGCGAAGGCGAGGCGCGGGGCGAAGTTCAAGCCCGAGCCGATGTCCGTCTGCCAGTCATAGCGCAGCCCGGCGGAGATGGTCAGGTTCGGCCTGACACGCCAGTCGTCTTGTATGAAGGGGCTGAAATCGGAGCGCGTGACGCGCGCCTCCGGGTCGCCCGCGGAGATGGAGAATTGCGCGGGTCTCGCCCCGGCCAAACCGAGCAGCGTCTGCCGGTACTGTTCAAGTGAGGTGAAGGTGAACGTCCCGGCGAAGTTCTGCTGTGAGACATCGGTCAAACGGATGTGACGGAATCGCGCGCCCGCCTTCAAAGAGTGGTTGCCCACCGCCCACGAAGTGAAGTTCTGCAACTCGAACCGGTTTAGGGCGTTCGTTGAGAGTCCGACCTGCGCGCCCCCGCCCGTGAAGGCTTCCTGCACGCGAATTGTCGGCGCGAAGAGTCCGCCTTGACGGAGGCTGCGGTCGCGCTCGAACTGGAAGCGCGTCTCGTTGATCACCTTCTGGTTGATGACGGCTGTTTCCGTCAGTTGAAAAGTGTGCTGCGTCCCCTCGGTGTTAAAGCCGCGCTCGGGCAGGTTGAAGTCTCCGACGCCCTCGTTCTCGCTCCGCGAACGCTGATAGGTATAGCGTGCGACGAGTGTATTTGCCGGGTTCAGTTGCCAGTCGAAGCGTGGGCTGAAGGTGGTGCGGCGCGCGGGCGTCAGAATCGTCTGGTTAAAGGCGATGGGGTTGAACGCCGGGTCGAGAATGACGGCGTTGATCACGTCGTTTTCGTCCGTCTCGTTTCTTTGAAAGTCTAAGAAGAAGGAGACCTTGCCGGGAATCACGGGGCCGCTCAGATTGCCGCCGAAGCGTCGCGACTGGAAGGGGGCGCGCGTGAGCGCGAAAGGGTTGCGCGCGTTCAGGCTCTCGTCGCTGAAATTGAAGAACGCCTGGCCGCGAAATTTGTCCGTGCCCGGTTTGGTGAAGACTTCGATCCGCCCGTAGCCGAGACGTTCATATTCCGCCGAGAAGGGATTCCGGTTGATGCGAATCTCGCGGATGGACTCTTTCGGCGGAAGGCGGCCGCCGCTGAACCCGTCTATGTAAATCTCCCCTTCGCCTTCGGGGCCGGCCGCAGGCCCGGCCAACGCTTGCAGGGCATCCGCCAGAGAGTCCGGGTCATCAGGCAGCGCATCCAGTTGCGCTCCCCTGATGACGACCGCGCCGGCTTCGGACTCGGGATCGGTGCTGACGGGCGCTTCGGCCGTGACGGTCACCTCCTCGGCTTCGATGGCGACGTTCAGAATGATGTCGAGCGCGTTGGTGGTTCCTGCCGTCACTTCGACTTCCGTATTTTCGTAAACGTCGAAGCCGGGCGCTTCCACCCTCACCCGGTAGCGACCGGGCGGAAGCGCGGCGAAGACATACTGCCCCTCGTCGCCCGTCGTCGCCGTGCGCGCGACGCCCGCGGCATCCGTCGCCGTCACCGTCACGCCGACAACCAATCCCCCCAGCACGTCCTGTACCTGCCCGCGCAGAGTCCCCGTGGAACTCTGTGCGAAAGCAAAGTTGGAACAACAAAGCAGCGCCGCCAGTATCAGGGCGGCCGTCCGCCCCTTCCCTCCGTTGACCATTCGCATTATCCCCTTGGTTTCGTAGTTCGGTTATCTGCGTCTCTTTTTCAGGAGGTGAAAAGATGACGCGGTAAGTGGGGGTTTAACTAAGAGCTTATTTCAAAACTATGACTAGCCACTCGACCCTTTGCGCCTTACGTCTTAACTTTGCGCCTTTGCGTGAAAGACAGTTCTCGCAAAGGCGCAAAGAGGGAAAACAGAAGGCGCAAAGCAGGGTTTGAGACCAACTCTAAATCGCATCTTTCCGCCTCCGGGTCAGGGTGTGTCTCTATCACCCGTGCCGCCGCCGATAACTCCGCCCGGCAGGCCGGGACTCATGCCGTCCGTCTGATCCGAGCCACGCTGGAAGCGTCGCATCCGCTGGATGATCTCGGCATCGCCCGTGATGAGAGTTGCGGCCGTCACGCGCGCGGCGTCCGTTCCGGTCGTACCCGTGACCATGACGGCATCACCTTTTTTCAACTCCGAGAGCGTGATCGGGGGAAGGTTCTCAAGCATTTGCCGCGCGCCTCCACCGCCGCCCGCCCGCTGCCCGTCCTGCTGACGCTGTCCGTCCCGGCTCTGGCCTTCCGGCCGGGACTGGTTTTGCCGGCGACTTCGCCGCGCGCCGTCCGGTCGTGCCCCGGCCGGAGCGTCGCTTCCCTCACCTCGCTGTGCTCTTCGCTGTTCTCTTCTTTCCCTGAGAGTCTCCGCATACTCTGCCGGGATGCGCCGGAGCGTCGTGTTCGAGTTAAAGGCCAAGACGACCGGCTGCCCGGTCGCGTTGTCCTTGATCGTAACTTCGCCGCGCGTCGCGTCCACAGCCTCGACCGTGCCGGTCAGCCTTGCCACAGTGCCGGAAATAATCTCCTCGGCCGCGAGGCGCGAGCCGGTTCGGTTGCCCAGAGCGCGCAATTGATCGCCCACGCGGATGTCTGTGAAAGCGCCCGGGACGGCGTCGGCCGGGCGCAGCGAACCGGGCGCATAGCGGCGGAATTTCACGTCGCCCGACGCGACGACCGTGATCGTTTCTACATCCTGTCGCGCGCGGGCTTCAACGGTGAGTTCCTTCTTCGCCGGGTCAATGGCGACGACGCGCCCGTTCACGCCGCGCGCCCGCCAGTCTTCCCGCTCCTGCTGGCGGCGGGCGGCTATCGCCTCACGCGCCATCACGATGACCTGTCGCGCTGCCGTCCGGCCGCCCGCCGCGCCATTAGGCACGAGGACGCGATCCCCGACCTTGATATCGGAACGTGTAATGGCTTCGGCTTTATCGAGACTTGTCTGACCGGGCGGCAGACGGCGGTAGGTCGTCCGCTCGTCGGCCGCTACCGTGACGGACGCGCCTGCGTCAGTCTTAACAGTGATCTGCCCGGAAGCCTGATCCAGAGCCGTCACTTCGCCCACGAGATGCTGCGCCTGTTGTGCGACGCGGCTCGTGGCGCTCGTGGCGGCGTGCGAGACGTGCCCGATAGAAACAACCGCCAGCGAAATATTCAGGAACGACGAAGCAATCGGGTGCAATTGGTTCTTCATATTCTTCACCAAGATTCTTTTCATCAAACACCGTCTGGTTTTAATCAGGGGCGGACGAGGAGAGCGCCTACCTTAGTCGCTGATTTTGTCAGACACGCCTCGCCAGTTTGAGAAGCCCGCTGCGGTGCAAAAGAGACCGGCGCAAAAACGGCGGGCAAAAATCAACGTGCCTACGTTTGTTTAAATTATGCAGGGGATTTAGTACTACACCAGTCTGAGGCACGGGTTCTAATTTTGTCTGTACTAAAGCGAGCACAAAAGACCGCTTTGGAAGGCCGCATTTATGACATTCGGGACAGGCAAGCGTCAGAGAGAGCAGAGTGCCTTAAAGAAGCAGGAGCGAACCGCTTACGGCTCATCCCTGCTTCTCTGTCCCCGTTTATACTCGCGCCCTCTCACCATCAGCGCGAATGTCGGGGTGCGGCCATCTCTGCCGGAGGCATCGCCCGTAGCGGCGCACGTTGTAAGCGCATCGATGCACACGGAGTCATAACCGTCGAGCCGAAACCTGCCGTTTAGACCCCGCGTGCTTCCCGTTCGTAAACGTACAGACGTTTATCGCGCCGCCTACGTATAGTCAATTTCCCCTACTTAAAAACTTTAATGAAGACGCTGGTCAGAGGGTGACAACCAGCGCCGCGCGGCGTTTTGAATTACGTGTGTGTAAAGACGCACGGCTTTTCCGATCTCGACCGCCGCAGCACGCCCGGCAGGTAAGGCGTACAAGGATGGCCGCCGCACCGAACCGGCATGGAGGAAAGTTTTAGCGATGGAAACGCACACGGCCGAACGAATGACGGGCAGAGATTTCAGGCGACTCCTGGAGTCGGGGGGGCATACGCAGACGATCTGCCCGAATTGTGGACAATCATGGCTCGTCTTAGGCGCGGGCAGACACGACACGCACACTTGCAAGTCGTGCGGCCACAGGTTTCACCCGACGGGTTCTGCGGGTAAAGAGGCGGGAGGTCTGGGATGAAGCTCAAACCCGTAGAACGGCAAGTGGTGGTCGTGTTCGGCGCGTCGAGTGGCATCGGGCGTCAGGCCGCGCTCAGATTCGCCGCACGCGGCGCGAAGGTCGTGGTCTCGGCGCGAGGCCAAGCAGGACTCGACTCTCTGGTCAGAGAGATACGGCAACAAGGTGGCGAGGCGTTAGCCGTGCCTGCCGACGCAACGGACTTCGCACAGGTCAAGCGCGTGGCCGACGCGGCCGTCGAAAGGTACGGCACGCTCGACACTTGGGTGCACGCGGCGGCCGTCGCCCTCTACGCGCCGTTCGAACGAACGACGCCGGAAGAATGGCGGCGCGTCATCGACGTGAACCTCAATGGGCAGGCTTACGGGGCGTGGGCTGCGCTGCCGCACCTGCGACGTGAAGGGCGCGGCGCGCTGATACACATCTCTTCGGTCGAGGCTCTGCGCGCCATGCCTCTGCACAGCGCCTACGCGGCCTCGAAGCATGGCATCAAGGCATTCACCGAAGCCCTGCGCGTCGAGTTGCAGCACGACCGAGTGCCGATCAGCGTGACGAACATCATGCCCGCTTCAATCAACACACCGCTCTTCAGCAAGGCGCGCACCAAGATCGGTTACAAGCCGATGGGGCTGCCGCCGATCTACACGCCGAACATCGTCACGAAAGCGATTCTTCACGCGGCGGAGAATCCCGTGCGCGAGATGATCTGCGGCGGCTCGGGTTGGATGATCAAGACGGGCGAGCAGCTCGCGCCGCATTTGATGGACAAGATGCTCCGGCACGCCGGTTTCGAATGGCAACGGACGAACGAGCGGAAGACGGAGCACGCGCCGGACAATCTTTTTCATCCGGTTGAGGGTGACGACCGCATAAGCGGCGACTTCACTTATCAAACGATGCCCAAGAGCATCTGGACGTGGTGGGAGCGTCACCCTTCGGCGGGCAACCTCATCGCCGGGGCCGCGCTCGGGGCTTTAGCTTTGACGGTCTCGCGCCGCTTAGGTAACGGGGATGGCGGCAGTCGTGTTGACGATACGGATGCGCGCCGCGCGGTGTCTACATCGGCGGGCGGATGATCCGGTTATGTACTTGATCAAACAGTGGTGGTGACGCGATGCAGATCAGCGAAATTCGTGGAAAGTTGTTCGTCATCGGCGGGAAGGTGGACAGAGCAGGCGACCGCACGATCCTCAAAGAGTTCGTGCGCGAGGCCGGTGGGGCGGAGGCGCGCATCGTCGTGATGACGGTGGCGACCGACCAGCCGCAGAGGTCGGGCGACGACTACCGGGAAGTATTTCGCGGACTGGGTGTGACTGACGTTCGCATCGTTGATGTCTCGCGCCGAAAAGACGCCTTCAACCAAAATTCTCTCAACGCCATCGAGCGGGCTACCGCCGTCTTCTTCACCGGCGGCGATCAACTTCACGTGACGAGTTTGCTCGGCGGCACGTCGATGCAGGAGGTGCTCTACCGCAGACATAGAGAGGGGTTCGTTCTCGGCGGCACGAGCGCGGGCGCGGCCATGATGTCCAACACCATGATCATCCGGGGCGACTCGAACCGCAATCCCCGCTTCGGCGCGATAGACATCGCTCCCGGCATGGACTTCATTCCCAACACCATCATCGATACGCATTTCTCGCAGCGCGGCCGGCTCGGGCGTCTGCTCACCGCCGTTGCACACTACCCGCAGGACTTAGGGCTGGGCGTTGACGAGAACACCGCGATGATCGTCAGCGATTTACAGTTTGAAGTGATCGGGGAGAACTCGGTCACGGTGGCCGACGGCGGCGGGATGACATACACGACGCTGCCCGACATCGAGCAGCACGAGAGTCTGTCGCTGCACGGCGTGAAGGTGCACGTGCTGGCCGCGGGTCAACGGTTCGACCTGTCAAAGCGTGTCCCAATCGAAGAGGAACAAGACATGCAGGCGGAAAACGCGACTGCCACGACAAACGCTTCCGCGCCTGACAGGTCTCCGGCGCGAATGAGAATCGAGACCATCCGCACGCTCTCCGGCCCGAACGTCTATAGCCACCAACCGGTGCTGGTCATGCGGCTTGACCTCGGCGAGTTGAACGAAAAAGAGAGTTACGAAATCCCCGGCTTCATCGAGCGGCTGCTCGAACGCTTGCCCCAACTCCACGACCATCATTGCAGCAAGGGCAGGCCGGGCGGATTTGTCGAACGGCTCCACGAAGGCACTTACTTCGGCCACACGGTCGAACACGTCACGCTTGAACTGGCGTCGCTCGCGGGTTGCAAAGCAACGCATGGCAAGACTCGCTACGCAGGGGAGCCGGGCATCTACAACGTCGTCATTGAGTTCTGCGCCGAGCAGGCCACGCGCTACCTGCTGGCGACGGCCGTGGAGTTCATCGAGGCATTGATCGCGGGCCAAGAGTTTCCCCTCGAAGAAAGAATCGAAGAGGCGCAACGAATCGTTGCGGACACGGAACTCGGGCCTTCGACGCGCGCCATCGTCGATGCCGCCGAGCGGCGCGGCATCCCCTGGATTCGTGAAAACGAGGCGAGCCTCGTCCAACTCGGCTACGGCAAAAACCTGCGGCTCATACAGGCGGCGATGACGGACGGCACGAGTGCCATCGGAGTGGAAATCGCGGGCGATAAGGACTTCACGAAAGCGCGTCTGGCGAAGGCTTCCATCCCCGTCCCCGAAGGCGAGATCGTCCGCACGGAGGAAGAGGCCGTCGCGGCTCTTAACTCAAACGGCGGCACGGTCGTCGTCAAGCCTCTGGATGGGCGGCAGGGCAAGGGCGTCTCGCTCCACCTCTCGACAGCGGACGAGGTTGTAAACGCCTTTCGCATCGCCCGCGAGTTTTCGCCGGACGTGCTGGTCGAAGAGATGTTCGAGGGGAAGAACTACCGCGTCCTCGTCGTCGACTATCAAATGGTCGCGGCCAGCGAGCGCATCCCCTGTCACGTCACGGGCGACGGCACGCACACGGTCGGGGAATTGATCGAGATCGAAAACCAGAATCCGCTGCGCGGCGAGGGGCACGAAAAACCGCTCACCAAAATCAAGAAGGATGATCCCATCCTGAAGACTTTCATGCGCAAAGAAGGAAGGAGCATGGAAGATGTGCCGGAGGCGGGCGAGCGCGTCATGCTCTGCGCCGGGATGAACCTCTCGACGGGCGGGACGGCCAAAGACGTGACGGACGAAGTTCACCCGAGCATCAGGAGTCTCTGCGAACGCGCCGCGCGCATCATGGGCATGGACGTGTGCGGCGTTGACCTCGTCGTAGACGACATCGCGGAGCCAGTCGCCAGAGGCGGGGGCGTCATCGAGATCAACGCCGCGCCCGGCCTGCGCATGCATCAATACCCCGGCGAAGGCGAGCGGCGCGAGGTCGGCCGCGACATCGTCGAGATGCTCTTCCCCGCCAATTCCGACGGGCGCATTCCCATCATTTCCATCACGGGCACGAACGGCAAAACGACCGTCACGCGCATGATCAGCCATATCCTCATCGAAGCGGGGCTCGTGACGGGGACGACGACGACCGACGGAATTTATCTGAACGGCGTGCGCATCGTGCAAGGCGACACCACGGGGCCGGTCTCGGCAATGACCATACTGCAAGACAAGGCGGTCGAGGCCGCCGTGCTTGAGACGGCACGCGGCGGCATCGTGCGGCGCGGACTCGGCTACGACTGGTCGGACATCTCCGTCATCACCAACGTCGGCGCAGACCACATCGGGCAGGACGGCATCGAATCCGTCGAAGACATTCTCTGGATCAAGTCGCTCGTCGCCGAGCGCGTCCGCGAGGGCGGCACGCTCGTCCTCAACGCCGACGACGAACGGCTCGCGCGTCTGTCGGAGCGCGATGCGGTCAGCCGCGTGCCGAAAAAGTACGTCTACTTTTCGCTCCGGCAGGACAACCCCGTGCTGCTCGAACACTGCAACGCGGGCGGCACGGGCTACTTCTACAGAGATGGCAGGATCATCGAAATCGATGACGGCAGTGAGCACGCGATCATCTGCGCTGCGGCAATCCCGGCGACGATGGACAGCAAGGCCGACTTCCAGATCGCAAACGCCATGGCCGCAGTGGCCGCGGCGCGCGCGTTCGGATTATCGAGAGAAGAAGTGGGCGCTTCAATCACGCGCTTTCGCAGCGACGCGGAGAACCCCGGTCGCGCCAACATGTACCGGGTGAGAGGCGGCTACGTGATGGTCGATTACGGCCACAACCCCGACGCCTTCGACGCCGTCTGCCGGATGGCCGCGAGGTGGGAAGACCGCCGCGTCACCGGCATCATCGGCGTGCCGGGCGACCGCGACGACTCGGTTATTGAGCAGGCGGGGCGGGTCGCCGCACGCGGCTTCCACCGCGTCATCATCAAGGAGGACAAAGACCTGCGCGGGCGCGAGGCCGGTGAGGTCGCCAAGCTCCTGTGCGAAGCCGTGAACGACGAATGGCCGGGAACCGAATGCCGCATCGTGCTGGACGAGGTCGAAGCCCTGCGCACGGAACTTCAGGAGATGGAGGAGGGGCAAGTCGTCGTCATCTTCTACGACAAGCTCGAACCCGTCCTCGAAGCGCTCGAAGAATACGGCGCGCTCCCAGTCGGCGCGATTGGAGCGAAGCGACAAACGGAGGCCGCGGTTAGCGAGCCGGTGGGAGCTCAGTAGGCGAGAGGCTTAACAGAGCGAAAGTGAGGAGAAAATCATGGAGTTGAGCGAGGCACGCGGAAAGCTCGTGGTCATCGGCGGGGCGGAAGACAGGAAAGAAGATTGCGTCATCCTCAGAGAGTTTGTCCGGCTCGCAAAAGGAGATAAGGCGCGCATCGTCGTGATGACGGTGGCGACGGATCAGCCGGAAGAAGTTGGTGCGGACTATAAGAAAGTTTTCAAACGACTCGGAGCCGCCGATGTGAAGGTCGTAGACGTGTCGCAGCGCGAGGACACCGAATCGCACCGGGCGATGAATGCGATTGAGGAAGCGACCGGCCTCTTTTTCACCGGGGGCGATCAACTACACATCACCGCGCTGCTCGGCGGAACCGAGATGGATCGGCTCATCAAGGGGCGGTTTGGCAAGGGATTGGTGCTCGGCGGGACGAGCGCGGGGGCGGCGATGATGTCGAACTCGATGATGCTCTCCGGCGAGTCGGAGACGAACCCACGCTTCGGCTCGGTGGAGATCGGCCCCGGCATGGACTTCCTGATGGGGACGCTCATCGACACACACTTCTCGCAGCGCGGGCGGCACGGCAGGCTCATCACGGCCACGGCGCACTACCCGCAGGACTTGGGGCTGGGCATAGACGAGGACACGGCGATAGTAGTCTCCGGGAATGAGTTTGAAGTCATCGGCAGCGGGGCGGTCACGATCATAGACGCCGGGGGCATTACCCACACAAACCTGCACGAGTTACAGAAGAATGAGGGGCTGGAACTTCATAACGTCCTGGTTCACATCCTGCCCAGCGGCGCACGCTTCTCTCTCACCGAGCGGAAGCCGCTCGCGCTCGAAGCGGTTGGACAGAGGTGACAAGACATGGAGCTATTTGACATAACACGTATCCGCGAAGACTTTCCCGTTCTGAAACGTAAGGTGCACGCCAAGCCGCTCGTCTATCTCGACAACGCCGCGACCAGCCAGAAACCGCAGGCCATGATCAGTCGTCTCGGTGAACTCTATTCGCACGAGTACGCGCGCGTCGAAGAGGGACACACGCTCAGCCGGGAGGCGACGGAAGTTTTCGAGGGCACGCGCGCGAAGGTCGCCAAGCTCATCAACGCCAGCGAAGCACGCGAGATCGTCTTTTGTCGCGGCGCGACCGAAGCTCTCAACCTCGTCTCGCGCTGCTTCGAGCAGGACTCTTTACAAGCGGGCGACGAGGTGTTGGTGACGGGGGCGGAGCACCATTCGGACATCATCCCGTGGATGCCGGCCTGTCGTCAGGTGGGGGCGACGCTCAGTGCCGCGCCTCTCACGCCCGGAGCTGATCTGGACATGCGAGCCTTCGAGCGGATGCTGGGCGAGCGGGTGCGCGTCGTCGGCGTGACACAGGTGTCGAACGTGACGGGCGCGGTTTATCCGGTCAGGGAGGTCACGGCGATGGCGACTTCTCGCTTAACGAATAAGGGAAAGCAGTACAGAGCCGTCGGGGCAGTTAGGAACAGTATTAGCCCGCCGGTTGTACTGACTCACATACGCTCTAACCCGGCACAGACTGACGACAGATGAATCTCCCCATCATGCAAAATAATAATATTCGCGTCCTCTTCGCCGACGACCACGAAGACATCCGCCTGTTGGTGACAACCCTGCTCGGCGCGTCCGGCTATCAAGTCGTCACCGCAGACGGCGTGGCGAGCGCGCTGGCGCTGGCGCACAGTGAAGCTTTCGACGTGTACCTGCTCGACAACAAGTTGCCCGACGGGACGGGACAGGAGTTGTGCGAGCGACTGCGCGAGTTCGACCGCGACACGCCGGTCGTCTTCTTCTCCGGCGACGCCTTCGACGGCGACAGGCAGAGGGCGCTCAGTGCGGGCGCGCAGGGCTACGTCGAGAAGCCCAACGTCTCGGCCTTGCCGCGAGCTATCGCGAGCGTCCTGCGTCCTGCGTTGCGAGCACACTAAGCTCGTAGCATAATTTTTAAGTTTGCATGTTGTCAGACCGCGCGGACTTCAAAGACCGAGCCAAGGGGAGGGACGTTAGAGTTTGCATGAATCACAACGAGCAATTACTACGGAAGGCCGCGCTCTACGGGGCTATACTTTTGACCATCATCTTCACCGCTCTGCTGTGGAAGGGGTAATCATTTTTTTGCAACACTACCGTTCTGAGTTGGCGTCAGGTTTCACGCTTTCGCCTGATAGTGTTATGACATTCCTGACACCCGTGCCCAAACATACAGACCGCCGCGCCCTCCACGTATAGCCTGTTTTCCATTACATACAGTCTTTATGAAGACGCTGACTGGCGGACGCCTACCGGTGTCCTGCGGCGTTTGAACTGACGCCCATGTCGGGCGGTTGTTCACAAACGTACAGACGCTCGCGGGCACGAGACGTATAGTCTGTCCATTCCAGTTCGCGTTATTTAATAAATGTAAGCTGACGGTGAGCCACCGGATGGCGTTGTGCTGCGCCCGCAGGCGCGCGGCGGTGCGCCGCTTTGCGGAGAGCTTGACGGAGGGAGCGAGCGATGAGTTTGGACATCTTCAAAGAGCGGGGCGTCCCGCTCGAACGACAACAGTTCACATGGCGCGACATGGTGCAAGCGCCCATCAGCAAACTCGACGACGATGCGTTTACGCGCGTGCGCATCATCCTGATGAACGGGCTTGAGATCGAAGCGAACCGCTTCAGTCACGCCTGCGCGCGCATGAACCGCGACTTGCAGTTGCCGCTCGCGCGCGTCCGGCGCGTCGAGCAGCATCAGGCGACGATGGTTAACTGGCTGCTGCCCGCCGACCTCTCGCCCATCGAGACGACGCTCGCCTACGAGCAGGTCGCCATCGAGGTCACGGCGAGCGTCGCCCTGCGCGAGCCGGACGAGTACATGGCGCAGGTCTACCGCTTCGGCCTGCTCGAAGACTTCGACCACCTCTACCGCTTCTCCGCCCTCTACGACCGCGTCGCGGGCGGCGACGCCAACAACATCACGCAGAGCTACACGGACATCATGCCGGGCAGGCCCACCCTAGTCGAGCACCGCGACCCGACAGACGACCTGCGCGAGCACTACGATAAGCGGACGGCCGCACCGCTCACCAAGCTCCACGCCGTGACCATCATGGCGAGCGAGAACCAGACGCACGACTACTACATGAACATCGGCCCGCTCTTCGCCGACCCCGTCGCGCGCCAGCTCTACGCCGAGATCGCCTCCATTGAGGAGCAGCACACGACGCAGTACGAGTCGATCATCGACGCCTCGGAGACGTGGATGGAGAAGTGGCTCATGCACGAGGCGATGGAGGTCTACAACTACATGGGCTGCTCGCAGTACGAGACGAACCCGCGCGTCAAGGCGATCTGGGATCGTTTCCTCGATTACGAGTTGGGTCAACTGCATTTCGTCATGGAACTCTTCAAGCAGGTGGAGAACCGCGACCCGGCGGAGGTGCTCCCCGCAGAACTGCCGGAGCCTATCGAGTACAAGAGCCACCGCGAGTTCGTCCGCGAGACGCTCAACGGCGAGGTGAACCTGCGCGCCGCAGGGACGCAGTTCGTCGGCCTCGACGAGGAGCCGGAGCGCTCGCTCGCCTACCGCGCGCAGTTGAACTCTGAAGGATCGCCGACCGAGACGGTGGCGGCGGGCTACAGGTGGCGGCCGGGGACAGAGTTGACCGCGGGCGAGGCCGCGTCGGGGAAAGGAGCCTGAGCGATGGATAACAGAGGGACGAGTTCGATGGAGAAGACGGGCTGGAACCGGACGGGGATCGTGACCGCGCCTTTAATGGCGCGCGAGTTGACGGAGGGCGCGGCAGCCGCGCCGCCGAGTTCCACGGGCGGGCCGGAGGCGCTCGCCTTGCGCCGCGCCGAATATATTCAGGAAGGCTTCCCGCTCGGCTCGCTGCCGCCGCCGCCGGTCTCGCTCCAAGGCGTGGTTGAGGGCGCGGCGCAGGTCGTCGGGATGACGACCGGTGTGGCGACGCTGATGGACAAGCTGAGCGAGCGGGCGGCCTTCGAGCGCACGGGCACGCGCCTCTACGACGCGCTCATCGGCAAGTGTGTGGCGCTCGGCGAAACTTCGCCGGGGCCGACCGTCGCCGAGCTTCAGGAGATACGCGAGGACGAACTGCGCCACTTCCTGCTGGTCAACCGCGCCATCACGAAACTCGGAGGCGACCCGACGGTGATGAGTCCCTGCGCGGACACGGTGATGGTCTCGTCGCTCGGACTCATGCAGGTCTTGACCGACCCGCGCACCAACGTCGCCCAGTGCCTTCAGGCCATCCTGACCGCGGAGCTGACCGACAACGACAGTTGGCAGATGCTCATCAACCTCACGGAGGAGTTGGGGCACGCCGAGCTGGCGACGGAGTTTCGCGGCGCGCTCGCGAACGAGGAGAAGCATCTGGCAAGCGTGCGCGGCTGGTTGCAGGAGCAGGTGCGGGCACAGGCGCAGGCTTGAGCCACACGAAGAGTTAATCATCGTAGAGGCTGAGGCGCGGCACAAAGCCTTATGACTTCGAGCCGCGCCTCGGCGCATAAGGCATCAAGATACGCTTCCGCCTCTACCGTATATTGGGGTTGAGAGAAATAGCATCGGCTGATCCGCCGTAGATGGAGCGCGCCCCGGCCCGGTCGTCTTCACCCAATTCGCGTCCGGGTAGATGACTTCTCCCCGTGTGGTCGTTAATCGCCTGTCCCTCCCGCATGACCGCACCGGGCATGGCCGAATGATCCAGGCCGAGCAGGTGTCCCACCTCGTGCGTGAGGGTGGACTCAAGGTCGTATGTGCCGGGGCTGCCGTCGGTCGAAAACTTCTGCCGTGAGTTGATGATGATGTCGGCCTCGCCGATCTCTCCGGTGCGCCGGTCGAAGAAAAGCTTCGTGTAGCCGATGAGTGCGCCCGTGAAGAACGAACTGTTCTCCGGCGTGTCCGCGACGGTGATGAGGTTGACGCGGTCGCCGCTCGGCCCGGTGCTCGCCGACTGCTCAGGCGTCCAGTTCGTGACGAAACGGACGCCGGCCGCCTGCTCCCAACGCTGGAGCGAGCGGCGCACAGCGCCTTCCACGTCGCTCCCCGCTTTGATGTGCGCGGGCGGCGTCAAGATAGAAGTGGACAGATCAATGGGGATGGCTCGACGCCGCCAACTCATTGCCACCGTCCGGCTGTCGTCCGTGTAGAAGTGAGAGTAGGGCAGAGCCCATCCGGCGTCGCCGCACACCAGTGCCACGGCGCACATCAATGTGAACCACAGTTTGCGCATCTGATTGTCTAAGTCTGAGTTGAGGAGACTTGCGGAAGGGTCAGTTTTGACTACGCAGCTTTCTTTCCCGCTCCTGAAATTCTTTCATCCGGCGCAGGCGAGCCGGGACGCTGGACGTTGGCCTCGCCCCGCGGCCCGCCCACGCAAAGGCAGGCCGACATGCGCTTGAACACGCCCGCCGGCGCACTCGCCTCGGGTGCGTAAACACTCGCCCCGCACTCTTTACAAATACCGATCTTCGTATAACCGGGGACACCCCCTTGTTCTTGACTCACGACCCGCTCCTTATTCATTATCCTGCAATCGGGCGCGCACTTCCGGCGACTTTTACACTCTCTTAACTTGTTGCGCCTCGCCGCCCTTGAAATCGAAGGCGACCGGATTCACCCAAGCCGGCAACCCCGCAAGAAGACCACCCCAGATCGCTCGAGGAAGGATTTATCTAACGTTGCTTTAGATGTCCGGTGTGACACGTCTGTTGTACGGTGGCGTACGGGTCGTTGGGTAGATACAAGACAGGGTCGGTTGGCTTCACGGAAAGCGCGGGAAACTTTTGCGTAGGGGGACAGATGGAAGAGAGGGGGTTTGATGTCTGCTAGTTCAGACAAATTAGTCACAAAACCGTTGCCTGCCGAGTTTTGTCCGCATCCGAACAAACCGCTTACCGCGTCGCGTGTATCCTATGTTTATCGAATCCAAATCAGGCACGGCCCCCTGTTCGACAGGGGCGTGAAGAAATTTCTGTCACAGACAGTAGAGATCGACAAGGAGGGGGAAATTCATGAAGCAGAAACTAGGGCTGGTGCTGGCATTGATGCTGGTGGCAGGCGCGGGCGCGATGTTGGTGGCGCAGAACCAGACCGGCACGCAGACCGGTACACAGACCGGCACACAGGCGGGTGCTCAAGGTAACAGGAGCGGCAGCCGGGCTAATACGAACACAGGCGCGAGTGGGTCGCAGAGCACGACCGGCTCGATGCAGGACAACAACGGCGCATCGTCAACCGGCCAGGGCCAGACCGGCACCACCGGAGCGGGCGCGACGGGCATGGGCACGATGGGCACGCAAGGGACGACCGGCGGCGGCGCTGGCGCATCCGGCTCGCGGATGGGTCAAGGCGGCCAGACCGGCGGACAGAACAGCGGGATGGGAACGTCCGGCGCGGGCGGCGGCAATTTCGGCACCACCGGCGGCGGGCAGACCGGCACGGGCGGCACGACCGGCGATATGACCGGCGGTACGACCGGCGGCGGTATGGATACGATGGGCACCACGGGCGCTGGCGCGCAGGGCACCGATGATCTGGGTGGCGGCGCGACGGGTCGGAATAGGATGTTCAAACACTAATCGCGCCGTATGGCAGCGGTGCCAGTGATGATGCGGTGATAGAGCGGGGCGGCATCCGAAACCGCACTTTCGCGTGCTTGCCACAGGCTTACATCACCGCGCAGTCTCAGGCTAACAAGACGTGAAGGGCAGCCGACGTTTGGTTCGGCTGCCCTTCGCGCATTGCGGCTTTTTTCGTCTCAAGCGGTCGCCCGGCGAACTTTCGCCGCGCCCAACTCGACGACGCTATCATCCGCCGCCCTCGCCGTCGTGAGCCGCACTGTACTCACGCGCCGCCACTTCGTCCACGAGGGCGATGAATCGCTGCACCAGACTTTCGCTCTCGGCCGGAGAGGAAGTGGCGGACGACATCTCGGCTACGTAACCGTCCGCCGTCAGGCGCAGCCTCGGGTCGTCGAGGAGCAACGCGAGCAGTGTATCGGACACGACGAAGCGCGCGTCCGCAGTGACCTTCGTACCGTCAGTCGTCCCCGCTTTCGCGTCGCCGTTGAGCAGGGCGACGGTGCGCGGCGCGAACTCGCTCAGGTGACCCTCGTTGACCGCTTCGAGTTGGCTCGTCGCCGGGTAGACGACGCGCATGTCGCGCTCGGTCGCGCGGAAGCCGGGCGCGGCATTGACGACGCCGAGCGTGGCGGGCAGGAAGAGCGGATCGCCCGTGCGCGTGTTGAGCGCGTAGTAGATTTCCGGCCGGAACAAACGGCCTGAGTTACAGGCGGCGATGACGCACAGGCGAAGCCCCGCGTCCGCAAGTTGCTGCTGTAGCCCGCCGACGGAGATGTACGAGCGCGGCACACGCGGCGCGCTGCTCGCCTGAAGCTTCAAGCCGTGCCCGTTCGTCCCATGCACTTCGAGAATCAGCGTCTCGATTTGTCGCCCCGGATGCGCGCGGTTATACGCACGCACCTGCGCCAGCAAGTCGCGCCAGTCCGCACTTTCGAAGTAGGCGAAGCCGAGACGCTCGTAGAAGCGCCGGTTCGCGGGCGCGCTGAAGTCCGGGCTGAAGATGACGCCCATGCCGCGCCCGATCTCAGCCAGCAGTTCGAACCGCACACCGCGCGACGCGACTTCCGGTGTGGCGGTCGCCGCCTGCGTCTGGACGGAGACCGCTTTCGACCTCTCTGCAAGCACGGCGGGCGGCGGCACATGGCCGAAATGTTCCGCCCGACGCA
The DNA here is from genome assembly GCA_036387235.1 of Pyrinomonadaceae bacterium. Classification (GTDB taxonomy): domain Bacteria; phylum Acidobacteriota; class Blastocatellia; order Pyrinomonadales; family Pyrinomonadaceae; genus JAIVJZ01. Next base: position 18,545 of record DASVUD010000026.1, on the reverse strand, counting down.
CGAGCGCAAACGCGCCGCACAGGACGAGCGCCGACACAAGCGTCGCCCCGTAGAGAAAGCCTCTCCGTTTTCGTATCGCCGCCATGAAATGAGTCATATCCGCCAACTTCCAATAGGGGAAGCGCTAAGTCTAGCCCGCCCCGTGCCCTCCGTCTGTACATGCGCGGACACACGTAGGAAATGGCTTGAACGGGGCGAGAACGGCGCAAGTGCCGACTAATGAGCGGCTATGATTGCAACGGCGTGAGGTTCGGCATTGGCGGCGTTGGCGCAGTAAGTATGTGCCGTGTGAAGTTCCCCCTCCGGCGCATGTAAGGGTAAGAGTTCAAGCTGGTCGAGCAGCTTCGGCGTTTGCTGGGATGATATGGTTTGATTGAGCCTGTCAGCCTGACTGCTGGCGCGGCCTGAGGCGCGTCGACAATCTCTGAATGGGTTGCACATCATGCGCCGGTCGTGCGGCCTTGGGGTAAGCCTCCAGCTTTTCCAGACGCGGATACAAAGCATCGCTCTGCGGCATGTCTGCCACCAACTCTGCGCGGGCTATAAACGTCTCCATGTCCATCAGCCTGCGTCTTAGTCAGTATCCCGGCTCACGCTCGCTTCAGGGAAGCCTGTTGCACTTAGTATATGAATCCGCGTGCGGCCTTATCTCACCAACATCTGCTGCAATACCTGTCTTTCCGGTGTTCGCTCACAGTACTGGAGAAATTCTCGCAGCCAATCTTTACGTTCCCTGTTTCTCCCACTCGCTGTTTTGGCTAATTCCCTGAAGTTGTATTTCAATAGATCTCCACAGCTCAGTGAATCTATATTGTAGACAGATTTAATTTCATTTTCAGACAAACTAGAATTCGCGTAGTCCAATACGGCATCTTTTGAGTTTAACCTCAATTTGTAAGTAGCTCGTTGTTTCTTACTCCATAAACGTACATCTTTGCCATCTTTCGAGGTACAAAATGTACTGTACGATACGGCAAATTCTACTGTGATGGTGGCAACGCCTTTGTTGACCTCAGAGTTGAGAATGCGTCCTGAGAACTCGCGGGAAGGTTGACAGCCAACTCCCGATTGATGCCCCTCGGAAGGATAGTCAAGAATTTCTTTGATCCCTCCGCTACTTACCTTGAATAATCGGTCATAGTAGAGCGCCACCCCGGAGCCGGAAGCCTCTTGCACCCGAATGACTAGCCAACTCTCACCTCCACTTAAAACGTAGAAGTGTTGTGGCATTTGATACCTGCCAAAATCATGGTCGATATGACCTAGCAATTTCCAGCCTTCACCCTCAGAACTTTTATCCGTTGACTTAAACACTAAGTACCTACACGATTCTTGCAGCCTGTCTGAAATCCTAAGCAAAGCCTCTGTGCCGGGTTCACCATCTAATTCATAGTTGTAAATTTCTGCTTCGCAACCCTGACATTTCGTAAAGAACTTTTCTTTTAAGTCATAATGCGACTCGCCATTGTATTTACCGGCGATACCCAGCTTCCGCCAGATTTCTTCCGCATTAGCTTGTGGATTGGCGTTGATGAAGATTTCAATATCGTAAGGTGAAAGCGATCTTAGTTGAGAAGTCTCATTACTGACGCTCGTCTCGGTAATCGGCTGCGCCATTGGTTGGGCCTTTTCTCTCATGCCCATAGGCTTAGACTGTTCAACTGTTGATTGCCGATGAATAATGAAGAGGCTCATCCCGGCAACACTAAGAACAAATGTAAACACTGCTACGATCAGGTGAGAAAATAAACGTTTCATAACATTTCGGATATTCGCAAGGCTCAATAATGGTGTAATGCCCGCCATCGGGAATCTGGCTAAGTGCCCTCAAGATAAGCCCGTCGTCAACGACGCCTCGGATTGGTAGCTGCCTGTCACGCAATACAAAGGAGATGGAGCCGAGCTTAGCGTCTGCCATTAGGTCTTCATACTGTGGATAAGAATGAAGAACGTAAATCGTGAAGCGTCAATCGTCAATAGAAGAAGTCAGTTTTCCTCTATTCACGATTGACGCTTCACGGCCTTTCACCATTTACCATTTACCATTCACCATTCACCATTAAAAACGATTTCAGTTTGGGGAAGCGGAGGCGCGTGCCGTGCCAGGCGTGTTCGCGGAGACCGTCGATGGCCGTCCACGTCGGATGGTAGCGCGCGTAAATCCACGCGGCGCGGGGGTCGCCCCAACTGCCGTCGGCGTTCTGGCGCGCGAGCAGGTAATCCATGCCCCGGCGGATGAGCGGATGATCGTCGGCGAGTTTGAAAGCCTTGAGCGCGTCGATGATCTCGCCCGCCATCTCCGCATCGTCGGTGGCAATGGCTTCCGGCAGACTCTCTTTCATAAAAGCGAACTCGGCGGGCAGCCAGCGCGGCGAGAGTTGATAGCGGTCGTAGTCGTTCAGCGTGTAGACGATGTGCGTGACGGCGTAGACCGCGTCGTACCAATCCGGATTGCGCCCGCCTTTGCGCCCGTGATAAGGGCGCATCGCGGGCAGCCAGCGAAACACGTCCGCGAACGCGCCGCTCGCCGTCACGCCGCAGCACTCGCCCGTGTAGGTGCGCGTCAGCGCGTCGTACCAGACCACGTAACGACTCAGGCGCGACAAACGTTTCCGGCACGCGCGGCAACGCCTGCGCCCGCGCTCGTTCCACAACCCGCAGCCCGCGCACGCGGCGGGCACGTCCGCGGGCGGAGGCTCCGTGCGCGGGTCGAACGAGAGATAATCGCGCGCGTTGAACCGCGCACCGGCGCGCGCGAGTTGCGCTTTGAGTTGCGCGTCCGGGAAACCGAGACGGTCGGCGGCATAGCTGCCGTGGATGTAGTCGAGGATGATGTCGGGATTCGTTTCGGGCGGGAGCGCGGGGCGCTGTGCGCGCCAGCGGCGCGCACGCTCGCATCCCATCCGGCGCGCGGTGCGTGCGAGCGTCGCATCGAGCGAGGTTTCGGCAATGAAGTAGAAACAGTTCAAGAGGTCGCTGCCGTATGCACGGAAGTGTTCCGGCTCGCAGGCCACCGCGTAGATGAACTCCAACCCGCGACGGACGGCGCGCCGATGCCTCTCCGCGCCGGCGCGCCTTCTTACAACGCTTCGACCCGTTTGCTCAAGCATCGAGATCAATCTCCGTGGCTTAAGGATGAGATCGGCGAGGCGGACGAAAAAGAGGCGAGGGCGTTTGGCGGCCAACGTCAACCGGCACGCGCGCCGCTTGAGTCTCGAAAGTTGTTGCGCAGTCGCTTGCGCTCAGCGTTGCGCAGTCGTTTGCGCTCAGATCACGTCAGCGAAATTTTTGCGCGTCTTGGCGAACCACCAGTAGCCCAAGAAAAAGACGGCGAGGGCGAACAGCGTGAAGTAGGCGAGTCCCGGCCAGTCGGGCGGTGCGCCTTCGATGATGACGCGGCGATAACTTCTGACGAGCGGCGTGAACGGGTTCGCATCGATGAACGGGCGGTAACGCGCGGGCACAACCTCTTCCGGATAGATGATCGGCGTCAGAAACATCCACGCGACGAGCACGAGTGAGACGACCTGTCCCGTGTCGCGCAGGAAGACGCCGAGCGAGGCGACGAGCCACGCCGCGCCGAGCATCAACACGAGTTGCGGCAAGACGACGACCGGCAGCCACAGCAGCGACAAGTGCAACTCGTGCCGGATGAGCAGCGTCGCCGCGAGCAGGACGAGCGTGCCCAACAACTGCGTGACGACGGCCGCCGCCACTTGCGCCACCGGCAATGCTTCGAGCGGAAAGACCACCCGCTTGACCAAGTTCGCGTGCGCGACGATAACATTGGCGGACACCTGCAACGATTCCTGAAACGCAGTCCACGGCAGCAGCGCGCAAAAGAGATAGAGCGCGTAATCCCAAGCCGTGCCGCTGCCGCCGAAGCGCGCCCCGAAAATCCCCGCGAAGATAAAGGTGTAGATCGAGATCATCACGGCGGGCGTCAACATCGCCCACACCACGCCGAGCACCGACCCGCGATAACGCGCCCCCAACTCGCGCCGCACCAACGCGCGGATCAACTCCGCCCGCCCCGGCAACTCCCACAAAGGCCGCCACACCAACCCACGCGAATCCTGCGCCGAAATCATGCGCCATTGTAAACAATGGCGCGTGACAAGTGACAGGTGACAAGTGACGAGTTAGAACAAAAGCCGTAAATCGTTGAAAGCCGTAAATCATCAATCACCAGTAGAACGGGACGGGTTTTACTTTTTCACAATTGACGATTCACGACTTTTCTCCATTGACGATTCGCGATTTACGATTCACGGCTTTTTCTCGTCACTTGTCACTCGTCACTGTTCTTTCCCCTTGTCTCCTGCCACTCTTTGCATTAGGGTTTGCAGTTATGAGCACGGCATTGCGCGTCGAAGGGGTGGCGAAGCAGTATCGCATCTACGACCATCCGAGCGACCGTTTGAAAGAGACGCTGACGCGCGGGTGGCTGCGGCGACACCGCGAGTTCTGGGCGCTCAGAGAGATCAGCTTCGAGATCGAGCGCGGCACGACGGTCGGCATCGTCGGGCCGAACGGCAGCGGCAAGTCCACGCTCTTGCAGATCATCACGGGGACGCTCGCGCCCACGCACGGCGACGTGCAGGTCGAGGGACGCGTCGCCGCCCTGCTCGAACTCGGCGCGGGCTTCAATCTCGAATTCACCGGCCTCGAAAACGTCTACATGAACACGGCGCTCCAAGGTTTCTCACGCGCCGAGACGGACGCGCGGCTCGAACGCATCGAGCGCTTCGCCGAGATCGGAGACTTTCTCCACCAGCCCGTCAAGACCTACTCCTCCGGCATGTACGTGCGCCTCGCCTTCGCCATCGCCGTCAACACAGACCCGGAGATTCTCGTCGTGGACGAAGCGCTCTCGGTCGGCGACACGATCTTCCAGCATCGCTGCGTGCGCCGCATCAAGGAGATGCAGGAGTCGGGGACGACCATCCTCTTCGTCTCGCACGAGCCGACGCTCGTGCGCGCGCTCTGCACGCGCGCCATCTTGCTCAACGCCGGGCGGGTCGTCGCGGACGGCGCGCCCGTCGATGTGCTCAATCGTTACCAGCGCGTCATCATGGCGCGCGAAGAGGCTTACGCCGGAGGAGGGACGGGCGGCGGGGCGCAGGCGGTTGAGAAGAACGCTGGCGAGAATGTGGACGACGGCGAAGTCGCGGCGGCGGATGCGAGAGTTGCGGCGGCGTCGGCTGTGGTCGCCGTCGGTGCTTCGAGTGCGGCGGCAGCGTCGTCGCGTCAGCCCCTACAGTATTCTTATCGTCACGGGAACCGGCGCGCGGAAGTGATCGGGGTGGAGTTGGTTGACGCGGCGACGGGTCAAGCGGTTGAGTTGGTCGAGACGGGCGACGCCGTAACGGTGCGCTTGCGCGTGTTGTTTCACGAAGACGTGGAGGCGGCCGCGTGCGGGTTTATGATTCGCAACCGGCACGGCATCAACGTCTACGGGACGAACACGGAGCAGCGCCGGGAGCCGCTCGGCGCGGCGCGGCGCGGCGAGATCGTCGAAGCCGCGTTCACGTTCGACTGTTGGCTCGGTCAAGAACATTATTTCGTCTCGGTCGCGGCGCACACGCCCGACGGAGAGGCTTTCGATTGGCTCGACGGCGCGCTCTTCTTCCGCGTCTCGTGTGCCGTGGAAATGGAGGGCATTGCCAACTTGAACGCGCGGGTCGCGCTCGCGCGGCGCATGGAGACGGCCGAGCCGGAAGGCGGGAGCGCAAGCGTTGGGGACGACGAGAGCGTGACGGAGCACAAGGGCAACGAGACGCGAGCCGTGAAAGCCTGAGCGAAAGAGACGTTGAGACGTTGAGCGAAGTGGACGACATGAAATCAAACGCGGGCGCACGAGCGACGGGCGCGCGCCTTGACGGCGGCGACGTGCCGAAGGCGCGCGCCCATGCGATTGAAGAGCGGCCGGACGATGTGTCGCAGGTTGGCGCGCCGCAGTCGGCCGTCCACTTCGATCCGCTCGTGCTGCAAACAAACTTCGAGGCGGGCGACCGGACGCAATTTCACGTCGCGGAATTGTTGAATTACCACGACCGTTATTTCGTCGAGGGTGTCTATCGAGCCGTCTTGCGGCGCGCGCCCTCGGCGTCGGAACTCGCGCGCGAGTTGGACGATTTGCGCGGCGGGCGCGCGGGCAAAACAGAGATCATCGAACGGCTGTTGTCCGCGCCGGAGTCGCGCGCCGCCGCCGCGGCGGGGCGCGGCGTGAGCATCGAAGGATTGCCGTCGCCTCTGATGCGGCGGCTCGCGCGCGTGCCCTGGCTCGGCTATGCGATCAGGCTCGCGCGCGCCCTCGTGCGCCTGCCCGTGTCGTTGGAGCACCAGCGGCAATTTGAAATCTACGCGCTCGCCCGGCAGCAACTCATCGCCGATTACGTCAACGAAAAACTCGCGCTCCTGAGTACGGCGAATGCGCCCGGCGGCGCATCCGTGTCGCCGGGCGCGTCGTCGCAGCAGGAAGAACTCGTCGAGGCCGTCCAGATGTTCTCCGACGCGTTGCTCGAACTGTCCGACAGCCACGCGGAGTTACAGGCACATACACAGGCGTTGCAACGGCAAACGCAGACGCAAGCCGAACAAGCGCAATCCGCGCTCTCGGAGTTGACCGAAGCCATCACGGCGCAACAACAACTCGCCGAGACCGTCAGGCGCGAACAGCAACTCGCGGCCGACGCGCAGCAAGAATTTTTGATACAGGAACAGCGCGTCATCGTGGAGACACAGAAAGTCGTGCTCGCGGAGTTGCGCGAAGAATTGCGTGCGCTCGAGGCGCGGCAAGAGAGAGCGCGCGCGCAGTTTGAAACGGCGCTCGGCCGCCTCGTCCTCACGCGCGCGCCGCAAGGAGAGACGAGCGTGTCGCAAGGGGAGACGAACGCGCCGCCGGAAGAGACGGCTCGCGCGCCGCTTGAAGAGACGGCCGCGCCGCAAGCGGAGACAACGCGCACGGCGCAAGAGAATTTTTCCGGTCAAGCATGAAACCGCTCGCCATCGTCATCCCTTGGTTCGGGGCGAAGTTGAAAGGCGGAGCCGAGCAACAAGCCTTTCAACTCGCGACGCGCCTTGCCGCGCGCGGGCGCGCACTCGAAGTCTTAACCACTTGCTGCCGCTCATTTCAAGACGACTGGGCGACGAACCATCTCGCGCCCGGCGCGTCTGTCGAGCATAACTTGCGCGTCCGCCGCTTCCCCGTCGCCGCGCGCGACAGGGAGAGTTTTGATCGCGTCAACGCCAAACTTCTCTCGCTCGCGCACGACCGTTTGCGCCCCTGCGTCTCGCCGCTCTCCGACGCGGAAGCCGAAATCTTCACGCGTGAGAACATCAACTCGCCTGCTCTCATCGAACACCTCGGCGCACACGCCGACGATTACAGCGCCTTTCTCTTCATCCCCTATATGTTCGCCACGACGACCGCCGGGCTGCCGCTCGTCGCCGGGCGCGCCTTCTTGCAGCCGTGCCTGCACGACGAACCGGCGGCTTACCTGCCCGCCGTCGAAGCCTTGTTTCGACGCGCGCGCCGCGTCCTCTACAACTCCGACGGCGAACGCGAACTCGCCGCGCGACTCTACGGCGCACACGTCCACGCGCGCGGCCTCGTCACGGGCGAGGGCATCGAGCCTTTGGACGTTCCCCGCGCACGACTCAGCGACGCGCTGGCCGCGCTGCCCGCCGAGCTACGCGACGGCGCGCCCTTCGTGCTCTACCTCGGACGCCGCGACGAGACGAAGAACACCAATCTTCTCATCGACGCCTTCCGACGCTTCAAGGCGACCGACCCGGCTGCCACGCTCAAGCTCGTGCTCGCGGGCGCGGGCGCACGTTCTTACGACGAACGCGAGCGCGGCGTCTTCGACCTCGGCTTCGTCGGCGAAGACTTGAAGGCCGCGCTGCTCGTCCATTGCCGCGCGCTGTTTCAGCCGAGCCGCAACGAAAGTTTCTCACGCGCCTTGATGGAGGCTTGGAGCTACGGCGCGCGCCCCGTCGCCGCGCACCGCGAATGTCTCGCCACGGCCACGGCGGTCGCGCGCGCACGCGGCGGCTGGCTCGCGGCGACCGTCGAAGAGTGGGCGCAAACTTTCTCGCACGTCGCACGCGCTAGGGATGCCGAACTCGACGAGCACGGCGCGCGCGGGCGCGCCTACGCCTCCGAACACGCCGACTGGAACAAGGTCATTACGCGCTACGAACAACTACTCGACGCTTTGGAAGAGACTTCGCAAGAGAAAGAGACTTCGCAAGGAGAAGAGACTTCGCAAGAGAAAGAGACTCCGCCAGAGGCTGAGACTTCGCGAGGCGCGAGCGAAACAGCGGCGGCGCGAAATTCTCCGGCGCATCAATCGACACCGCGCGCCGTCCATCAACTGTTGCCCGACATCGTCTACGGCGACGCCATCTCGAATCAGGCGATCAACGTGCGCGACCATCTGCGGCGTCGCGGCTACGCGTCGGAAATTTTCGTCAAGCGGCGCGATGAGCGTTTGCGCGAAGAGGCGCAGTTGTTCGCCCCCTCGCTCGTCCGCCCGTCGGATGCGCTGCTCTATCATCATTCCATCGGTTCCGAGTTGACGGCCTTTGCCGTCGAGCACGCGGGCGCGAAGTGTCTCGTCTATCACAACGTCACGCCGGGCGAATACTATGCGCCCTATCGCCCCGGCTTCGCCTGGATGTTGCAGACCGGGCGCGCACACTTGCCGCGCCTCGCGCCGCACTTCCCCGTCTCGGTCGGCGACTCGGCCTTCAACGCTTCCGAACTCGCCGCCTGCGGCTTCCCCTCGCCCGGCGTGCTGCCGATCATCTGCGCTCCTTTGAAGTGGAACATGCGCGCCGACCCGGCGTTGATGGAGCATTTGCAGGACGGCCTGACGAACATCCTCTTCGTCGGCCGCATCGCGCCGAACAAGCGGCAGGACGAACTCGTCGCCGCCTTCGCGCACTACCGCGCGCTCGACCCCGCCTCGCGTCTCATCATCGCGGGCGAAGGCCGCCCGTCCGATCCTTTTTACGCGCGCCTCCGGCGCACCATCGCCGCGCACGACCTCGGCGCGCACGTCCACGTCACCGGCCTCATCGACGACGCCGAACTGCTGGCCTACTACCGCACGGCGCACCTATACTTGTCTCTGAGCGAACATGAAGGCTTCGGCGTGCCGCTCGTCGAAGCGATGTGGTTCGACGTGCCCGTCCTCGCCTACGAGAGCACGGCCGTCGCGGAGACACTGGGCGACGCCGGGCTGCTGTTCGACGACAAAGACGATTTGCGCGCCGTCGCCGCTCTCGCTAAGCTGCTCACGCGCGACGACGCGCAGATGCGCCGTCGCCTCGTCGAAGCCGGACGCGCGCGCCGCGAAGCGTTCACGCCCGCGAGCGTCGAACGCGTGCTCGACGAATTGATCGCGCGTTTGGAGAGTTTCGATGCACGCGGGCACACCGAGCGCGCCGCGGAGGTGGCATAACTTTTGAGTTCGACGACGAAAGAGACGGGCATGGCGACGGAGCTTGCCACGCGCACCGCAAACACGGCGGCGGCGGGCGAGTCTTTGTTGACGACGGCGACGCGCGACGACGCGCGGCCGGGCGCGCCCGTGCTCGCCATCGTCGTGCCCTGCCTGAACGAAGAACTCGTCATCGGAGAGACGGCGCGCAGGCTCTGCGAAGTGTTGCAGAAGCTCTCAAGTGTAGGGAAAATCGACGCCGAAAGTTTCGTCTATTTAGTTGACGACGGCAGCCGCGACCGCACTTGGGCGGTCGTCGAAGAACTGCACGGACGCACCTCGGGGCGCGTCAAAGGATTGAAGCTCGCGCGCAACGTCGGCACGCAGAACGCTCTGCTCGCCGGACTCCTCGCCGTCAAAGAACACGCCGATTGCGTCGTCACCATCGACGCCGACTTGCAGCAGGACGAAGCGGTCATCGAGACGTTTCTGGAAAAGTACTCGGCGGGCGCGCACATCGTCTACGGCGTCAGGCGCGGGCGCGCCGATTCTTATTTGAAGAAGGCGACCTCCGGGTTCTTCTACAACCTGATGCGCCTGATGGGCGCGCGCATCATCAAGCATCATTCGGAATACCGGCTCGTCTCGCGCAAGGCCATCGAGGCCATCGCCGAGTATCGCGAATACAATCTGTTTTTGCGCGGCATCTTCGTGGACATCGGCTACAAGTCGGAGATCGTGCCGTTCAATGTCCGCCGTCGCGGCGCGGGACGCTCGAAACACAGCTTCGCTAAACTGGCGTCGCTCGCCTTGGACGGCATCACGTCGTTCAGCATCGTGCCCTTGCGTCTGGTCACGCTGGCCGGGATGCTCGTCTTCCTGTTCAGCGTCTTGATGACGCTCTTTTACCTCTATCACAAACTGAAAGGGCACACCCCGCCCGGTTGGGCGGGCACGATCATCCCGATCTATTTTCTCGGCGGCGTGCAGATCATGTTCCTGGGGATCGTCGGCGAATACATCGGCAAGATTTATCAAGAGACCAAAGCGCGCCCGCGCTACATCAAAGACACCGAACTGTTTTGAGTTCCACCCAAATCAAACTCGACACCGGCGACGACGCGGCGACGACCAGCGCGGCGAACGACAACCGCTGCATCGTGTGCGACGCGCGGGAGAGCGCGCCGCTCTATCCCGGCATCCTGCGCTGCCGCGCCTGCGGCTACGTCTTCGCCGACATGCGCCTGACGGACGAAGAACTCTTCGCGCTCTACAACGAAGAGTTTTTCACCGGCGCGGAGTTCAGCGACTACGCGGCCGACGCCGTGTTCTTCCGCAAAAACTTCCGGTTGCGTCTCCGCGAACTCAAAAAGTTTCTCGACCCCGCGCGCCACCGGCGACTCTTAGAGATCGGCTGCGCCTACGGCTTCTTTCTCGACGTGGCGCGCACGGACTTCGAGCACGTCGAAGGCATCGACATCACCGACGCAGGCACGCTCTACGCGCGCGAAGAGTTGAACTTGGACGTGGTGCAGGCCGATTTTCTCGCGCACGACTACGGCGCGCGCCGCTTCGACGTGGTCTGCATGTGGGACACCATCGAACACCTGCGCGAGCCGCAAGCGTACGTGGAAAAGATCGCCGCGCACACCGAACCGGGCGCGCTGCTCGCGCTCACCACGGGCGACATCGAAAGCCTCAACGCCCGCCTGCGCCGCGACAAGTGGCGGCTCATCCACCCGCCCACGCACCTCCACTATTTTTCCCGCGCCTCCGTCGCACGCCTGCTCGACTCGTACGGCTTCGACGTTGTTTACAACCGCTACTGCGGCTTCTATCGCAGCATCGGCAACATGGCCTACAACGTCCTCGTCCTCCGTCAACAGAAGCCCGCGCTCTACCGCCCGCTCGAACGCCTTGGCATCGGCCGTCTCGGCTTCTACCTCAACCTCTACGACATCATGTACGTCATCGCCCGGCGGCGTTGACGCGTGTGCCGCTCCTATGTCCGAAACGAAGAGGCGTGAACAGTCCGGCGAGACCGGCGAGGCGAAGGCGACCGGGCGTCGGGTAAAGGCGACGGGGCAGTGGCGGCGTGTGTGGCTGCTGCACGCGCTCGCGGTCGTCGCGGGCTATACGCTGTTGTTCGTCGTCTTCTTCGCGCCAATTCTCTTCTCCGCTTATCTGCTCGCGCCGGGCGACGGCATACTCTATTTCCTGCCGAACTTTTACGCGCGGCGCGTGTTGTGGGACGCGTCTGTCTGGGGCGGGTTTCCGGCCGTCGGCGATTCGCAGTTGATGATGTGGTATCCGCCCGCGCTCCTGTTTTCGCTCGTCAAAAGTTGGAACGCCTTTTTACTCTCGGCCTACGTGCTGGCGGCGAGTTTCGCTTACGCTTACGCCTTCGCGCTCACGCGCTCACGCTTCGCCGCGGCGGTCGCGGGCGTCTGCTACGGCATGTGCGGTTTTCTCATCGCGCACCTCGGCCACGCCGCGCTCGTGCACGCCGCCGCGTGGCTGCCGCTCTTTATCCTCTCGCTCGAAAAACTCGCGCGGCCGCGCGAAGACGTAAGAGACGAACCAAGCGAAGACTTTGCCGCCGGCGCGCGGCAACACGACAACACGGACGCTTTGCAACACGAAGAGACCGACGCTTTGCAACACGAAGACGCGACGCGTGTGCCGCGCGCGCGGGCCAGCGGTTGGTGGTACGGCGCGGGCGCGGGCGCGGTGGCGTGCGCGGCGCTCGCGGGGCATCCGCAAATCTTTGTCTACATGCTCGTGCTCGGCGGCGCGTATGCGCTCGTGCGCGGGTGGCATGCGGCGTGCGGGCGCGTGCGTTACTACTTTCTGTCGGCGCTGTTGGTCTTGACGGGGACGGGGCTGGCCGCTGTGCAACTGTGGCCGACCGCCGAACTCGCGGCGGCGAGCGTGCGCGCCTCGCTCGGCTTCACGGATTTCGTCTCTTACGCGTTGCCGCCGCGCCAAGTGCCGATGCTGCTCTTTCCGTATCTCTTCGGCGGCTCGCCCGGCACGCTCTACGACGTGCCCTACTTCGGCGCGTGGGGTTCGGAGGCGGGCGGTTGGGGCGCGGGCGAACTGAGCGGCTACGTCGGCCTGCTGCCGCTCCTGCTCGCCGTCATCGGGTTCTTCGCCGCGCGCGGACGCAAGCAGCATCTCACTCCGTTCTGGCTCGCCGTCTGCGCCGTCGCCTTCCTGCTCGCGCTCGGCGACGCGACGCCGCTCGCGCGCGTCACTTATCAACTGCCCGTCATCAACAAGTTTCGCGTGCCCGCGCGCCACTTCATGGAGTTGTCTTTCGGCGTGAGCGTGCTCGCCGCCTTTGGCGCGCAGGCCGTCGTGCAGCGCGCCGCCTCTCGCCGTCTCGTCACGCGCACGCTCGTCGCGGGAGCGTGCGTGATGCTCGCGTGCCTCGCGCTCGTCGTCCTGTCGAGCGGACGCCTGAACGCGCCGGCGACCGACTCGCTCAGGCGTCCCGTTAGTTTTCTGCCGTGGGCGAACCCGGCGACGGGCGTGCCGCTCGTCGTCCTGCTCGCGGGCGCGTGCGCGCTTTTCTATTGGCACAAGCGTCCGCGCTCCTTCGCGCGCGGGGCGCTGCTCCTCTTCGTGCTCGCCGTTGACCTCGCCAGCTTCACTTGGTTCTACGAGTGGCACTACGGGCCGCCGTACAAAGTCTTTCAGTCGCCGCCGCGCGCGGCCTTGAGTTTGCGCGACGAACTCGCGGCGACGCACACGCGCCTGTTGCCCGTGCGCGGCGGCACGGGGCGCGTCAGCGAGATACCACCCGACCTGTCGAAGCTCTGGCAGTTTCCGAGCGCGAGCGGCTACGGCCCTTTCATACTCTCGCGCACGAGTCGTTTGTTGACGATGCCGCCGCACGGCAGCGTAGACGATTCGACGTGGCGCGACCCCGCCAACCTCGGCTTGGACGTGTTGGCCGTGCGCTATCTCTTCGTGCCGCGCGAGCAAGTGAACCCGCCCGCCGTGCGAGATGCCGGAGGCGTCAGTTGGACGCGCGGCGAATTCAACGTCTCGCTCGGCGCGGGCTGCGGCGCGCCGCACCCGAACGAGTTCGCCGTCGAGTTGCCGCAAGCGGTGCGCGCCAGCACGGTCGCCGTCGCCACGGCGCTCGCCTGCTCCGCGATGGTCGCGGACGAAGCGGAAGTCGCGCGCGTCTCCGTCACGGACGCGCGCGGGCAAACTTACACGCAAAGTCTGCGCGCCGGACGAGACACTTCCGAGTGGGCTTACGACTGCGCGGACGTGCGCCCGACATTGAAGCAACGACGCGCGCCCGTCTATCGCAGCTATCCGGTCGAGCGCGCGGGCGACGTGCGCTGCGAAGGACACGACTACGCGGCGCGTCTCAGCCTGCCCGCCACCGTCGAAGTCAAACGCATCGCGCTCGAATGGACGGCGGGCACTGAGGCCACGCTCTCGCTCAAAAAGATCAGTCTGCTCGATGAAGTGAGCGGCGCGTCCGCGCCCGTCGTCCCCGTCGCCGGGACGCTCGCAGATGCGACGCGCTGGCGACACGTCTTGGACATCAACCCGGCGAACGGCGGCTACGGGCGGATCAAACCGGAGGACGTGGGCGAAGCGAGCGTCTACGAGAATTTGCGTGCGCGTCCGCGCGCGTGGCTCGTCGGCAAAGTGCTGCGCGTCTCGGAAGAAGAGGCGCTTCGTGCGCTTCATTCGTCGCGGCTCGCGAGCGGCGAAGCGTTCGACCCGGCCACGGTCGCGCTCGTCGAAGATGCGCTCGACTTCGCGACGCAGACGCTCGACCCGGCGACGACGACGGCGCGCATCACGCATCTGTCGGATGAAGAGATGGAAGTTGAGACGCGCGCGACGACGCCCGCCTTTCTCGTCACGAGCGACGTGTTCTACTCCGGTTGGGAGGCGACCATCGACGACGCGCCCGCACGCCTCGTGCGCGCCGACTACGCTCTGCGCGGTCTCGCCGTCCCTGCGGGCACGCATCGTGTTCGCTTCACCTTCCGCCCGCGCGCCTTCTATCGCGGAGCAACCGCGAGTGCCCTCTCACTGCTGTTTCTGGCCGCCTGCGTCTTTTGGTTGAAGAGAAAAGAAGCGCGCGGAAGAGATGCCGGCAGGCCTCGAACACTTTCGCGTTGAAGGCTCACTCTCTACCGCTTCTGTCCCGCGAATACCACTCCGCCGGGGTTGTAATCCAAGCGCGGCGGGTTCTGATCAACGTCCAACGACAGCGTCGCCCCCATGCCGTTGCCGACGATGAGGTTGCCTGTCGTCGTCAGTTCCAACTCCGTCTCGCCCAATCTCTCGTAGTCCGACGTGACCCTGACCTTTCGCTTGTCCACTTTGACGACCGTGACGGTGACACCGCTTCGTGAACTGCCCTGCGAGTCGGCGACGACATCACCGTCATAAGTTCCGGCAACCGAGTCGGCTATTGAGCCGGTTGTCTCCGCCGACTCGCTCGCCGCGGGCTTGACCTCTTCGCCGGACATCGACGTTTGTGTCGGACGCATCAAGCCCCAATAAACTCCGCACATCACTGCCAAGCCGAGCAACGCCATTGCTCCCAACATCCAAGGGCGGATGCGGCGACTCGCGGATGACACGGAAGGAGAGAGCTGTGGCGGCGACACTGGCTCAACCCCGGCAACCTTGGCCGCAATGCCGTCGCACAGCGCCAGAAAGCCGCTATGCGACGGGTCGCCGTTCCAGTCGACCAGATCGGCCGTTTGCCGGCGGCGAAATTCGAGCGGTATTTTAATGTTGTCGATGAGCGCGGGCACTAGTATGCCGCGCTCGGCCGCCACCGCGGCCTCGTTCTTCACCCACTCGGAGAGGATCGATGCCTGCGACCACAACACAACCACACTTTTGGTCTGCTCAAGTTCCTGTTCGATGACTTGGTCGTATGATTGGCCGACCAACAGCTTTCGATCCCACCAGACAGTCCAGCCGCGCGATTCAAGAGCACTCGCCATCAGGTGGGCGCGCTCTCGATCTTTACTAGAGTAGCTGATGAACACGTCTGCCATTGAATCGTTCGCCGTCTCCGGCGGAAACAACCTACAACATGAAGAGGTGACTTGCCAAAAATTAATTTGAGAACGAGTCTTCTGAGGAGTTACTACTTTGGTTTCGTTTGAACCTCTAACTCAATTTCTCTTGTCCGTCCATCCGCCCGGCCGTGCGTAGATGAGCAAGCCGCACAGCACGAGCAAACTACAGATCGAAATGAACGCGCCGTTGCGCGCGGCCGGAGCCGTGTAGCGCATCTCGACGCGATGCGTGCCCGCCGGTACATGCACGCCGCGCAACAGATAATCGGTGGCGTACACCTGCGCCGCCGCGCCGTCCACCGTCGCCCCCCAACCCGGATAGTTGATCTCGCCGAGAACGAGCAGCGCCGCGCGGTCTGCGTTCGTTTCAACCACCAGCCGGTTCGGTTCATATTCGACGACGCGCGCCGTGCTGTCCGCGTTCAACTCTCCACCGGCGAGCGCGGGCAACTCCGTGGGCGCTACTTCCAGCAAAGCTGTGCGGCGCGGGTCGAAGGGCGTCGGGCTCTCTCCATTGATGCGCCGCAAGGCTTCTTCTCCGTCCACCGCTGCGGCCTCGCCCACCAGCCACGCACGCGGCAGCGCGCGCCGGTTTTCGACGACGAGCACGTCCTCCGCGTCGTCGGCGATAGACCAACGCGTCGCATCCAATTTCGCGTAGAGACTTCGCTGCGTGCGCGCGAGCGGCCGCGACTCGCGGCGCGCAGTGTCGTACAGCGTCGCCTTCCAGAGCGCGAGCGCCGCCGCGCCCTCTTTCGTCGCGTTGACGATCTCGACGCGTTCAACTTCCAAACTCTCGCCGAGCGCGATGCGCGTCCAATAGCGATGCGACGAATAACGCACGCCCGCGTCTTCGACCGCGTTGCTATCGAAGACGGGCGCGAGCGCGTGCCGGATGCTCGCGCGCACGTCCGGGCGTTCGTGCGCCCACTCCGCCGTGTCGCGCCCAGCGCGAAGGTGTCGTTCAAAGACGCGGCCGTCCTTCGTGTGAATGAGAACCTGCGCGACGGTCGCGCCGTCCGCGACCGTTGCCGAGTTGGACATCGAAGTGACGAGCGCGAGCGTGTCGGCCGTCGCGGCGGCGGGCGTCACTTCGAGCGAGATGCTTTCGCCGGGTCGTAGTTCGGTCGCCAGTTCGTCCGGGTTGAAGCGCACGCCTTCGCGTTCGACGGCGGGCGCGCCCGTCGGCATCTCGGCGTTGACGACGAAGCGCACGCCGAGCAGGTCGAGCAGGTGCGAGCGCGCGTCGAAGAGGGCGAGGTTCGGCGCGAAGCCGGGGAGCGGGCTGGCCGCGTCCAAGTGCACGTTGCCGAGCGCGCGGCTGTAGCGTTCAAGGATGAGCGGCTCGTAACCGCCCGCGTTCTCCAAGCCGTAGAGCGCCGTCAAATTCGGCGGGTCGAAGCGCGGCGTCGCGTTGAACTCTTCGGCGAACAATTTCACTCGCGTGTAGACGCGCGCCGGAGGCGAAGGCTCGCCGCTGTTCGCCTGCGTCTTCGCCTGCAAGAGACGCGTGACGTGTGACGTCGCCTCGAAACGCGCGCGCGATTTGGCGAACGGCCGCCAGCAGTTTGAGACGAAGATGAACGGCTCGACGAAACAGACGAGCGCGAGGACGCAAGTGAGCGCGAGGGTGCGCGCACGCGTCGCGTCGATTCGCATGGTGCGCCAAACGAGCAAAAGCGTCAGCACGGTGAAAGCGAGTTTCCACACGAGGTAAGACGACACGGGAAGCCCTGCGTACCAGAAGCCTTCCGTCCAAGCGCGCGGCACGCCCGCACGCGCGTCGAAATCCGTGACGGCCGTGCGAACCGTCTCTCGCCACCAGAAGAATCCGACGAGCGCGCTTGCGGCGAAGAGGCCGCAGACGAGCGCGACGTTGCGGCGTCCGGCTAGAGCGCGCGTGCCCGTCGTCTCGCGCGCACGCGTATCTGTCGTCTCCGCTCGCATATCCGTCGTCGCGCGCGCGCGTGTGACGAGCGCGTCCCAACCGTAGGCGGCGAGGATGGCGGCGGCGAACGTCCAGACGAAGGCGAAGCGCGAGGGGACGCGGAAACTGTTGACGACGGGCACGTGATAGAGCCAACCGTAGACGGGCGTGTGCTGGCCGAGGATGAAGACGAAAGAGACGAGCGCCGTGGCCGCCCAGAACAGTACGCGCGGGTCGCGGCGCGGCGCGGGAGAAGAAGAAGAGGAAGCGTCGGCAGTAGTAGTGCGTCGCAGCGCATGGAAGACGGCGACGAAGGCGAGCAAGAGGACGAGCGGTGCGACGTAAGTTCCCACGTCGGCGAAGCGCTCGATGTAGAGCGGGGCGACGAGCGACTTGAAAGCGACGCGCGGCGAAAACGAACCGCTCACGAAAAACGGGTAGATGAGCGTGCGCCGGATGCTGCGACGCACGGCGCGCATCGTCTCCAAAATCTGAAACGCGCCCACGCCCGCGCCGAGCGCGATTGCGCCCGCGGCTGCCGCGACGGGTCGCCAGCGCGTCCAAGTCGTCCACGCGCGCGCGCGGCTCGCCCACGAGCGCGCAGGGTTGAACCGTGAACGCACAACGCCTTGCGCGTCCGGCTCACGCGGCGGGGCGGCGTCGTCGCTTTCGAGAAGGCGCGGCGCACCGGACAGAGCGAGCGCGAGGGCGTAGGCGGCGGCGACGAGCGCGACGTAGACGAACCCTTGCGCCAGCCCGGTCAGGACGCACATCGCGTAAGCGGCGGACGCTGCCGACAGGCACAAGGCGAAGCGTCGCCCGGCGCGCGCGCGCTCGACGGCGACGAGCAAGAGCGGCAGCCACATCATCGCGTTCGTGAAGAAGCCGACGACGCCCAGTAAACCCGTCGTCGCGCCGCCGTAAGCATAGGCGAGACCGGCGAGGAGCGAAGCGGTGCGCGTGCATCCCACTTCTCTCGCATAGGCATACGTAAAGATGGGAGAGAGCAGAAACGGTGCGAGCACGTAGACTTGCTCCGCCCAGTGTCCCGGTAAAAACAAGTAGCCCCACGTCAGCGGATAGGCGAAGGCC
>DASVUD010000025.1:0-9626 GCA_036387235.1 Pyrinomonadaceae bacterium | reverse complement strand
CATTCCAACCTGTTGATCTTGGACAACGAGGCCGACCGCCTTGATGGACTGACGCTGACGCGGCGGGTTGCGCCGTTTGGAGCACCGCAAAGAGACGCCGATCATCCTCGTCTCAATGGAAGACAAGGAAGCGGAAGCGCGCGAGGCGGGAGCGAATGCTTTCCTGCGGAAGCCTTACAACTTGATCGAGTTGGTTGATACGATCCGGCGACTGTTTGCCGCACCCACCGCGACGTAAGTTGAAGCCGGCGTGCGCGGGGCGCGCTTCTCTGCTACCATGCCCGCCCAAAAGGAACGCTTAGATAAATCTTATGGCGAATCAACAGGCACGTGTAGTGGTTGTCGGCGGCGGCTTCGGCGGGCTGTTCACGGCTCTCGAACTGGCCGACGACGCGGAGGTCACGCTCGTCAGCGCGGAGGATCATTTTACGTTTCGGCCGATGCTCTACGAGTATTTGAGCGGCGAGGTCGAGGCGTGGCACATCGCGCCGCATTATCGCGAGTTGCTGGACGGCAAAGTTCATTTCATCCACGGCGCGGCGACGGATATCGACTTCGCGGCGCGCACCGTCGCGGTCGAGGGCTGGGCTGAAGCTCTCTCTTACGACGCGCTCGTCCTGGCCGTCGGCGGCGTGACGAACTACGCGGGCGTCGAAGGCGCGGAAGCGCACGCGCTCCCCTTTCGCCGCATCGCGGACGCGGACGCCTTGCGCAATTTGATGATCGACACGCTCGATGCCATCCCGCCCGACGCCACAGCGGAAGCGGCGCGGCGCGCGTCCACGTTCGCCGTCGTCGGCGGCGGCGCGAGCGGCTGCGAACTCTCGACGAAGATGGGCGACTTGCTGCACGACGCGTTCCGCAGACGCGGATTGCCGGGCGAACCGCGCGTCATCATCATCGAGATGACGCAGCACGTCGTGCCGGGCATGGGCGAAGGCTTGCGCGAGTACGTGGAAGACGCGCTCAGAGAAGCGGGCGTTGAGGTGCATACGGAGACGCGCGTCAGACGCGTGACGCCGGAAGGATTGACCTTCGAGCGCGCGGGCGAAGAGACTGAAGTTGCGGCGGCGGGAGTCGTCTGGGTGGGCGGCGTCCGCGTCAGCCCGCTCGTGGAGCGTCTGGAACTGCCGAAGGACAAGCGCGGGCTGTTGGTCGTCGAACCCACTTTGCAAGTCAGCGGTCACGCGAAAGTCTTCTCGCTCGGCGACGACGCGCACTTCCCGGACGCCAGCCCGCAACTGGCGGGCACGGCGCAACTCGCCTTTCAACAGGCGTCGCTCGCCGCCGGGAACGTGCGCGCGGCACTCACGGGGGGCGAACTCAAGACGAAGCATTTCGAGGAGATGGGCGAAGCGTTGAGCTTAGGGACGGAGCGCGCGGCCGTCTTGGCGGGCGGCAAGGCTTTCGGCGGGGCGCTGGCGCGGCAGGCGCGTTTCGCGCTCTACACCTCGCGTCTGCCGACGTGGCATCATCGCGTCAAGGTCGGCGCGAGTTGGTTCTTCGAGGGCACTGCGCCGCTCCCGCTCGGCCTACGCAGACCGGGCAGTTAAAGTTGCGTTCTCGATTTCAAATTGACGTGGAGGTTGGCAGGGTCATGGCGCGAGGATGGGAGAGCAAAGCGGTCGAAGACCAGATACAGGAAGCGGAGGAACGCGCGCGCCGCGCGGCCTCTGCGCCTCTGGACGAATCGCCCGAAGCGCGCGCCCGCCGCGAACGACTCGAAACCCTCCGCCTGTCGCGCGCACGCACCCTCGACCAACTCGAACGCGCCACCAAACGCGCCCACCGCGAGATGCTCCAACGCACCCTGCGCGCCCTCGAAACAGAGATAGAAGAAACGATGAATGATGAACGGAAGATTGGTGAATAGTGAATGGTCAATGGTGAATGGTGAAAACCAGTTCTTACTATTCACCATTGACCATTCACCATTGACCGCTTTCACTTCATCTTTTTTTTCTTCACTCGCCCAGATTATCCTGCACGCCATTGCCTAGGCCGCCGCTGAGGATCGTGCTCATGCCTTCGTTGCGTTCGGCCGTGAGGGGCGCGTCGGGCTCGGCCGCGTCGCCGCGTTCGTCCTCGCGGTGCTGTTCGGTGAAGTGCCCGTCTTCGCGCTTCTCTTCCCTTCGCTCGCTCATGCCCTGCTCCCTTTCAAACTCGAACTCGTAAAACTTCTCGCCCGCTCGTTTGCACACGCGCCGGCAACTGTCAGACCTCCACGGTCGCCGCTTCGCACGAATCGAGCGCGGGCGACTCAGTCTCTTCCGTCGCTGCTCCGCACGAATCGAGCACGGGCGCGTCCGTGTTATCCGCTGCGTCGCCTTCGCCGATGTAGACGCGCCCCGAAGCGACCGTCTCGAAATATTCTTCGATGCGTTCGAGAATCTCTTCGACCGCGTGCGAATGATAGAGCACTTGGCGGAAGCGCGAGCCGCCCACGAGGCCGCGCGTGAACTGCCCGGCCAGTTGCTTCATGCGCCCGATGGCAGGAAGCTCCGGCATGTCCGCGCGCAACAGTTCGAAGTATTCGAGCAGGAGGTTACGCTTGTCCGCGAGCGTCGGCTGGAACGGCTCGCGCCCGGCGAGCGTGTCTTCGATCTGTCGAAAAATCCAGGGGTTCGCCATCGCGCCGCGCCCGATCAAGATGCCGTCGCAATTCGTTTCGCGCCAGCGCGCCAGAGCTTCGTCCACGGTCGTCACGTCGCCGCTGCCGGAGACGGGCACTCGCACAGTCTCTTTGATCTGCTGCACCAAGTCCCAACGGGCGCGCCCTTTGTAACCCTGCTCCTTCGTGCGGCCGTGCAAGGCGATGTGTTCGACGCCGCACGCCTCGGCCACCTTCGCCGTCTCGACGGCGTTGATCTGGTGGTCGTAATAGCCCGCGCGAATCTTGATGGTGAGCGGGATCGTGATCGCGCGTTTGATCTCCTTGAGGATGGATTCGAGGCGCGGCAGGTCGCGCAAGAGGCCGGAACCGCCGCCGTGCTTGACCACTTTCGGCGCGGGACAACCGCAGTTGATGTCGAGTATGTCCGCGCCGACCTCTTCGGCCATTTCGGCGGCCATGCGCATGCGTTCCGGCTGCCCGCCGAAAATCTGCACGGCGAACGGCCGCTCGTAATCATAAAAGCGCATCTGCCGTTTCGACTTCGGGTTGTTGCGCGTCAAGCCTTCGACGGAGATGAACTCCGAGACGGTCAGACCGATTCCCCCGCGCCGTTTGAGCAGACCGCGAAACGCCACGTCGGTTACGCCCGCCATCGGCGACAACACGAGCGGCGGCGCGATCTCGACATCTCTAATCTTGAATGGCTTCGTCATGGGTCGCGCACATTATACCCGCGCGCGCGCGGAACGGCGAAGCGGCGCGCGTGCGAAAGAGACGCGCGCGCCTTCTCGTCGAGGCTAATAAAGATTGAAGTGGTATTCGATGGTGATGCGCTGCGAAACTTTGCGCCCTTCGTATTCGGCCGGAGTGAACTTGATACGACGCGCCGCCGCCATCGCGCTTTCGTTCAGACCGTCGGGCAGCCCGCTCATCACGGAGACATCCGTGACCTCGCCCGTAGCCCTCAAAACGGCGCGCAGCCTGACCGTCCCTTGGATTCCGTTCATGCGCGCCTTCGGCGTGTAGCTCGGCTGCGGCTTCAAGAGGATCATCGCGCGCCGCGTCACATCCGAAGAACTGTAGACGCCGTCGCGCGGATTTGGCCGGGGACGCTCGCCGCTGCCGCCACCGCCCTCCGTCCGGTCGCCGCCTCCGGTATTGCCTCCGCTCCTGCCGGGGCCGAGGGGGCCAATAGGGCCGATGGGGCCGGGAGTGCCGCCGGGCGGCGGGAACAGCGACGGGAAGACTAATTCGGTCGAGCAACCGTAGCCCGTGACCTTGAAGGATTCGAGAAAACGCTTGTAGGCATCGGCGAGCGACAGGTTCACACGATTGGTGGCGAACATGAGAAAGTAGCTGCGTTTGGGCGTCGCCGTCAGGCGCACGACGAGCAGCGTCGGCGCGTTCGGCGTCATTGAAATTCCCTGCCAGTCCAACACCTGACACGCCTGCGAGACGGAGACGTTGTGTCGCGCCACCTCGCTCCCGCCCTGTCTGGCATACGACGCGATGACACGGTTGAGCGCGGCGTTGAGGCGTTGCTCGGTGCTCGCGCTGCCGGGAGGCGTGTCCACGTAGCCGACGAGGTAGCGGTTGGAGTCGGCCACCAGTTCGTAGTAATGCCTCGTCAGCGTCCAGCCCGGCTTGGAAGTTTGCTCGGTGCGCGGCTGCGGGACGCCGGGAAAGTCTACGGCGAAGCCGCCTTCCGGCGAGTTGAAGGTGCGCCAAGCGGACGGCGCGCCGTCGCCTTCCTGCGCACGCGCGAAAGTACAAACAACGAACAGGCCAACGAGCACCGAACTCATCCTTTTGCACATCTCTCTGTCACCTCCCTGCCGATAGATTCCAACCCCGCGAGCAAAACCCGGCGCGCCGCACCCGCCCGCTCCGACGAGTACGCGACGACTCTCGCTCGAACTTATATGCACGTTGGCGCGGACTGTAACGGACGCGCGGTCGAAAAGTCCTTAAGGAGTTCTTAAAAAGTTCTTAAAGCGGCGGGCGAGAGGCGGCGGGACGGCGCAGCGGTCTGAACAACACTAAACTCGAAAGGCTTCATAAAACTAAACGATGAAGGAGGAACGGTGAACGATGAAGGAAAAGCGGTAAAGGGTGAATAGTAAATGGTGAATAGTAAATGGTGAATGGAAGAAGACGTTTTTTCCATTCACCATTTACCATTTACCGTTCACCAATCTTTCGTTCCCCTTCATCCTTACTTCCAAAGCTCGACGCCGATGGCGACGAAGCGAACTTCGTCAGCCGTGCCGTCCGGCTTGCGTTCGATCTTCGCGCCGTCTTCGACAAGGTGATCGACCTGTTCCTTCGTCAAGACTTTGACGGAAAACTCGCCCTCGGCTTTGAACTTCAAGCTCTGGGAATCTTTGGGCACGAAGAAACTGTGATCCTTGAAGGTGACGCGAATCCCCTTCGCGCCTGCTTCGGGCGCGATCTGCATCCAGCAGCCCTCGCTCTGGCAGACGCGCTCCACCACGCCCTCGATGCGCACGCGCTTGTCCGCGTACTTCGCGGGATCTTTCAACACGTCCGCGAACGCGACGGCCGGAGAGTCGGCCGTGAGCGCCGCGCCGCGCTTGATCACTTCGCCTTCGCGCATGGCGGCGACCGTTTCCGCTTTCGCCGTGTCGTCAGGCTTGTGCGCCTCGTGCGCCTTGTGCGCCTCGTGCGCCTTGTGCGCGTCGTGTGCTTTGTGCGCGTCGTGCGGCTTCGCGTGTTCCTGCGCCTGCGCGGCGGTGGCGGAAGCGGCGACGAAGAGGAGTGTGACGAGAAATGTCTTCATAGTGAAAATAAGTTATCCTTTACGACTGAAATTCGGAAGTGCGAGACGAACCGCTCTGACCGGAGCGTGGTTGAGAGTTTCCGACTCTCGGCGTGCGGATTATAGCAATGCGACCCAACCTCATCAAAAGCGCCGGCATCCTGTGGACGCTTCTCTACGCGGCGTTCGTCGTCTGGATTTACGCGACCGCGCCGCGCACTTTCAATGAGGTGACCACCGGCGCGAGCGTCGCCGCCGGAACTTATGCGATTGACGAGGCGCGCTTTCGCACGGCGCACGAACTGTTTCGACGCGAGCAGTACCGCGCGGCGCGCGACGAGTGGGCGCGCGCCGACCCGGCCATGCGCGACGCGCGCACGCAGTTCTACATTGCTTACGCTTTCTACCGCGAAGGTTGGGGACGCGTCTATAACGACGACGCACTTTTCAAACAAGGCTTGCAAGCCGTCGAGCGCGCCATCCAACTATCGCCCGCCGGAGACGCGCTCGCGGCGGACGACACGGACTTGCAGATCAAGACGGCCGCCGAACTCAAAGTCGAACTGCAACAGGGCACGGAGAGTTCTCTCGGCGACTTGAACCCGCTCAAGATTGTGCGCGAGAGAAAATAAGAGACCGCGCGACGCGAAACGGAAGAGCATGCGCCGGAACAAGAGAAGGCGCGTGAAGACTTGGAGCGGACGGGCGCGTCCGGTTTGCAACCGGGGGAGAGCGGCACGCACGCTTTTTTGAATCCAATGAAGAACAGACGCGACAGCAATGTGTTGCTCGTCGGCCACGTGTTGCTCCCGACGATCTTTCTGACCGTCGTGCTGCTCGGCGGCGTGCGCGTCGCGGCGGGGTCGGGCGCGTTTCTCTTTGTCGCGCCGCCGCTCGTCGCGCTCGTGCTGTCAGTCCTCTTGATGCTTCTGTTCGCGCGCGGGCGACTCATCGACTTGCCCGCTTGGCTGTCGAGCGAGCACGCGCCCCTCACGAACGTCTCGCACGCGCTCACGCTCGTCGCGCTGTTTTTCGCCTCGGCGCAAGCCTTCAACAGCGTGCTTCCCGAACGCGGACTGTTTCGTTGGATGTTCGCCTTCTTTTTCCTCTGGACGCTCTGGAACAACCAGTTTGCAACGTTCGACGCGCGCCGCCTCTTGCGCAGCCTCGCGGCTCTGTTCGGCACGGCCTTCGTCCTCAAACACATGCTCCTCGCCTCGCTCTACTCGCCCGAAGGCGGCTGGCTCAAACAACTCGCGGGCGCACTCCTCGAAGGCGTCACGCAGGGGACATTCGGCGCGCAGGAAAGTTTCGCCCCCGCCACCGGCTACATCTCCTTTTTCACGCTGAGTCTATACGTCGCCGGTCTGGTGCTGTTGCCATCCGCCCCGCACACCGAAACCGGCGCCGGAGGGGCGACCCAAGAACTCGTCCGCGCTTACCACAATCTCCCGTCAGCCGAACGACAAACCGCGCTTGAAATTATTCTGCGCGAGACTCAACTGAGCGCCGCGGAAGACGCGCCTGAATCGTTACCCGCGCGCGACACGCCCGGCCATTCGCGTCGCGCCGGGGCGGAATCAGACAGCCGTGCTTAAATTCACTCGCACGCCATTCATTCGTCGGCAGAGATGCCTTTCGTGCGTCGCCGCCACACAGTTCGTCCGCCGTCAAAGCTGCGCTTGAAATATTCCGGCTCCCGCCCGCATATACTGATGAGACCGTTTTCAGCAGCTTGCGCCAAACCCGCCTCGCAACAGTTTCAAACTTCGGCCGCACTGCTCCCCGAAGCAGCCCGCGCGGCACGACCACCGCAAAGGAGCACACACTATGTCGCCCACGTCCCTCAAACGCATCGTCCCCTTCGCCCTAGTTCTCTCGCTCATCCCGTTGCTTCCCGCGAGCACGACGCACGCCTGGGGGCCGTCCGGCCACAGGATCGTCGCGATGATCGCTTACCGGCACGCCAAGCCCTCCACCCAACAGAAGATAGATGCGCTGCTCAACGACCGGCGGCTGGAATCCATCGCCAACTGGGCGGACGAGGTGCGCCCCAACCGGCTTGAAACCAGCCGCTGGCACTATGCGGACATTCCACGCAACGCCGGCACTTTCGATCCCGCCCGCGACTGTCAAAGAGAGAAAGATAAACACGGTCAGGATTTGGGCGACTGCGCCATCGCCGCCATTAAGCGTTTCCGTCCCATTTTGAGCAACAAGCAGAATCTCAAATGGCGGCGAGCCGAAGCCTTGAAGTTTATCGTGCACTTCGTCGGCGACCTGCATCAACCGCTTCACTGCGGCGACCCGGACGATCAAGGGGGCAATGAGATTATGGTCAAGTTTCTCGGCCAAGATATGAAACTGCACAAGGTCTGGGACTCAGGCATCATCCGTCAGGCGAAAATGAGCGACGAAGAGTTTGCCGCGGCGCTCGAATCGACGTTGCTCGAAGACCCGGAGGTGGCGACGACCGAAGAGATCAAGGAGATGAAGGCCAACATCGCGGAGATGCAAAAAGGCACGCTCGAAGAGTGGGCACGCGAGTCGCATCAACTCGCCATGAACAACGCTTATCGAGCGCCGAGCGGCGCGCTGATGACCGAGCCGTCCAGCACAGAGGAGCTATCGCAGGCTTACTACGACAAAAACTGGAAGGTGGTAGACGACCAACTGCTGAAAGCCGGACTGAGACTGGCGCGGATTCTTGACGAGCTACTAGCCTGACTTAACTTGCCCTCTCCGAATTCCCGCCCGGCCTTGACTGAAACGCGAGCAGGCCGCTCTCAAGTTGAGAGCGGCCTGCTCGCGTTTCGGATGAAGACAATGCCTCAACCCTGTCTCTTACCAGTTCACGACCAACTCTTCCGAGCCTTGCCAGACGGGCACGTCGTCGCGGATGGCGGCGCGTTGGAGACGTTCGGGCGCGGCCAAGAGACGCCCCGCGCCGAGCGCGACGGCCGCGAGCGGATCGTCGGCGACCGTGACGTGCAGGCGCAGTTCGTTCTGGAGGCGTTCGGCCATGCCCGCGAGCAGCGCGCCGCCGCCCGTCAGGATCAGACCCGTTTGGTAAATGTCCGCCGTCACGTCCGGCTGCGATTCCTCAATCGCGCGCCGCGCGCCCGCCACGATCTCCGAGAGCACCGGCTCCAAAGCCTCGCGCACTTCGTCCGAACCGAGTTCGACGGCCTTCGCCAAGCCGGTCGTCAACTCTTTGCCGACCACTTCCATGCGCCGCACCTCGCCGTCGCCCGCCAGACCCGCGCCGAGTTCTTTCTTGACCTGTTCGGCGGTGCGCTCGCCGATCTGCATCTCGTATTTGCCGCGCACGTATTCGCGGATGGCGTCGTCCATCGCGTTTCCGGCCACGCGCAAACTGCTCGAAGAGATGATCGCCGCAGACGCCACGATGGCGATGTTGGTCGTGCCGCCGCCGATGTCTACGACCAGATGCGCGCGTTCGTCGTCGTAGCTGAGGCCGGCGCCGAGCGCGGCAGCCAAGCCTTCATCGACGAGATCGACGCGCGTGGCTTTGGCGTCGCGCGCCGCGTCGCGCACCGAACGCTGTTCGAGCGTCGTCGATGAACCGGGCACGCCGACGACCATGTGGCTGCGCTTGTTTTGATTGCCGTGCACGCGGCGGATAAAGGCCACGAGCATCTTCTCGGTCGCCTCGAAATTGTCAATCGTGCCGCCCTTGACGGGGCGAAACACGTCCGCATCTTTCGGCGCGCGGCCAATCATCTTGTACGCCTCTTGGCCGACGGCCAGCACCTCGCCCGTGTACTTGTGGATCGCCACCACGGACGGCTCGTTCAAGACGACGCCGCGTTCCGGCGCGTAGATAAGCGTGTTCATCGTCCCTAAGTCGATGGCGAGATCATCCGAGAAGAAATTACTTAAAATGTTCATGGCTTGCCCCTGATAGACTCCCAATAACCCCTTGATTCCAGCCCGAGAAGAAGTTGAATAGACACGTCCGGCCATCACTTCGGCAAATCGCATACCAACGAAAGCCGCCGCAAAACCCTTCGATTCGCGCCCCTGCAACTTGCGCCCGTGTCTGTTTCTAAGACAGCCGGGACAGGTGCGGGCGGCGTAAAGGCGAACGCCGGCACACCCCCGCCAGCGTATGTTGCGGTAAGATTGCGGAGCGAGAAACGGCGAGCTTTGCCCTGATTCGGCGTGAATTAACGGCGGCAAAACTGGAGGGGCGCGGCGGGTCAGTCTTCA
>DASVUD010000024.1:0-142764 GCA_036387235.1 Pyrinomonadaceae bacterium | reverse complement strand
CGATAAGCCCCGCTCGACGCGGAGATATGCGAAGTATTCCCCGATCAGATCGCGTTCCATTTAGCCAATCCTTCTGTCAGTCGCCATCCGAAATCGATGTTGTAGATTGATGTCCCCGGGCTTGACGATACTTCCCATACTGGCCTAGAGTTACAAAAAAAGCGATGGCAATTAAAATAGAAAACGCCTCGACGGCAACCCTACCGCGCAATACCATTGCGCAAATAGAAAAAATTATCGAGACGCTTCCGCGAGAACACTTGCGCGGGATCGACCGATTGCGTCTCGTGGATACGATAAGCGATCCTCGGATACGTCTACAGCAAAGCAATCAACTGCCGGGACTCTATCATCCGCGCCAGGGCACACATCCGGCATGGCTGGAAATTTCGACTTCCGTCTTGCTTCCCCGCTCAAAGCCTTTTTTCAAGCGCCTGCTACCGAGGCTCTCCTTCAAAGGCAACTTAGCCTCCGTTATCTTTTCCCTTGCGGGACAGCATTACTATCTCACCTTGCGACATTCAATCAAAAAAGGGCAAATAGAACCTTCGGTTCGTGCCTACACCGAAAAGTATCTAAAACTTTGGTCAGAGAGCCAACACAGCTTGCGGACGCGACTCTTTAAACCTTTGCAACCTACTTTCGAACGGTGGGCCAAATCATTACAACGTCAAGCCGCTAAGGAAAGAAAGAGAAACCCCGGCACATAAGGTCGAAACAGAGAAGAACTCTTAACGTATCACTCTAACAAGCGGCTCTTTTATCCAACTTCGTCCGCCTTTTTAGCATCTTCAAGCGAGTTCAAAACCCTTGCGAGTGCAGCGGCTACTTGCCGAGGCTCTACCACGGAATTCTTGAACCTCAATTCCAAGGTAAATTCACCATCTTCAGAGGAGTATTTGAAGATATGCGGGACGGATTTCTGCCGTTCAACCTGCGCTTTTTTCCCTTCTTGTCTTAAGCGTCGTGCCGCGCGCGCGCCATCCCGGTTCAAACCCTGAGTCGTAATCTCTTCCAAAATATCGTGCATCGCGCCTACGTGCGGCTGGCGAACGATCTGCAACAAGAGGGATTTCGCACCTATGTCGGCGCGTCGACATTTCTCACGTATTACCTCAGGTAATGAAGCGATAGAGAGCGCTTCCGTAACCGTCGTGCGACTCTTCCCCACTTTTCGCGCCACGTCTTCGTGCGTATATCCGAAGCGCTCGCAGAGTGCTGCCAACCCATCTGCCTCCTCCCATGCCGTCAGGTCTTTACGTTGCATGTTTTCGATCAGAGCGATCTCGGCTACAGCCCTGTCGTCAACCTCCATCTCGATGCACGGCACTTCCCTCAATCCTGCGGCCTTCGACGCACGCCAACGCCGCTCGCCGGCAATAATCATCCACCGCCCTGCCATGCGTGAGGGCTTGACCAGCAAAGGCTCCAACACCCCCTTCTCTTTGATGGATGCCGTCAGGTCTTCCAAATCTCCGATCTCCACACGCGGCTGTTCCGGATTCGGATCAAGTTGGTCTAGGGCGATTAAACGACCGATGGGAGTGGGATGGTTGGTGGCAAGCTCTTCGACGTAATGTGCGTCATGGCGCATTTTGATGCCGGAAGGCAGTCCTCTCTTAGACACGACCAATCACCTCATCGCACAGTTTGGCATATTCATTGGCACCGGAAGATTGTGGGGCAAAGGTAAAAATCGACTCTTTGTAGGCGGGCGCTTCCTCCAAACGCACACTCTTGGTTATGACGGTCTCGAATAACTGAGTCCCAAAGACATTACGGATTTGCTCATGTACCTCTCTTGCCAAAGTTGTGCGCCGGTCGTGTAGAGTAACGACCACACCCAGCACGTTGAGTTGCGGGTTCGGGCGTGCTTTCACCTTCTCGATAGTTTCCAGCAAGTCGTCTGTCCCTTCGAGTGCGAAATATGAAGATTGTATGGGAATCAAAATATGCGTGGCGGCAACGAGCGCGTTGACCGTGATTAAACCGAGGGTTGGCGGCGTGTCGATGAGAATCACATCGTAGCGTGAGCGCAGAGATTCGAGCCGATCTTTGAGCCTGAACGGAGCGTCGAAATCTCCCACCAACTTGGATTCCAGTTTTGCCAAACTGATGCGCGCGGGGATGATGTCCAACCTCTCGACAGGTGTCTTATAAATGTAGCCATCCTCGGCCTCCTTGCCGTCAATCATCAGCTCGTAGGCCGACAACTCAACCGATGCTGGATCGAGAAAAGAGATAGAGCTATTACCTTGCGGATCCATGTCCAAGAGCAGGACACGTTGACCTCTGCGCGCAAAAGCCGCAGCCAAATTGATGGCGGTAGTGGTCTTGCCCACTCCGCCCTTCTGATTTGCAATAGCAATAACTAAGTTCAGCTTAAGGCTCCTCCGTCAGATTCTCTGCCTTCTTTGCGCCCTTGTGACTTTGCATGAACTACATTGGCAGGTCGCCCGCCTCACCGATCACATCCGGCCATTCTTCATCTTCACTGGAGCCGGATTCCTCCGTCTCTTCCCCCGCGAGACTATGCGAGGCTTGTATCACCTCTTCGTTGACGTAAATCGGACAATCCGCACGCAGAGCCAAGGCTATGGCGTCGGACGGTCTGGAATCCAGCATCATAAACTCGCCGTTGCTGCTGCGCATCTCGATTACCGCGAAAAAAGTATTGTCCCTTAATTCCGTAACCACGACACGTTCGACGCGCGCGCCCATTTCCACGATCAGATTACGCAACAAGTCATGTGTCATCGGACGCTGCGTCGCAATCTTCTCTATTTCGAGGGCGATGGCATTCGCCTCATAGGCTCCGACCCAGATGGGTAAAAGCGTCTCGCTATTGACATCTTTAAGAATGACGATGGGCGTGCCGCTATTTGGATCCATCATCAAACCTCTAATCTTTACTTCGATTTCCATAAGACACCCTCAACTAATACTTTAGGCACGAGCGATAACTATATCGCGATCTCACCGTAGAGACTATTCATTTTTGCTTCTTTTACGCGAACGGAAACGACCTTCCCTCTCAAGTCCTCTCCACCCGGAAAA
Organism: Pyrinomonadaceae bacterium; assembly: GCA_036387235.1. Classification (GTDB taxonomy): domain Bacteria; phylum Acidobacteriota; class Blastocatellia; order Pyrinomonadales; family Pyrinomonadaceae; genus JAIVJZ01. Next base: position 139,707 of record DASVUD010000024.1, on the reverse strand, counting down.
TTTACGACCTTGTTGCAAGTCGTGTGGCCGCTCATATCCAGTTCGGATTTCGCACTTCTCCGTTCAACTAAGACAGAAACATCTCTGCCCACATAAGCCTCATAAATTTTCTTCTGAATATCTCGCTGTAATTTCTCAAGGGCAAGAAAGCGAGCCCTCTTTTCGTTATCGGACACATCGTCCTCTAATTCAGCTGCCGGCGTTCCCGGTCTCTCCGAATACTTGAAAATGTATATGGCATCGTAACGGCAATATTCAATTAGCCGCAATGTAGCTTCAAAATCCTCTACAGTCTCACCCGGAAACCCTACGATAATATCGCTAGTCAGCGCATATCTGCGTCCGGCGTTTTTAATCGCATCTACTTTTGAAAGATAATCGGAGATTTTATGCCCCCTACGCATCGCATGCAGTACGCGATCGCTACCTGACTGAACCGGCAGATGCACCCAATCGCATAAATTTTCATGTTCATCCATCGCCGCAATGATGTCTGGATGAAAGTCGCGCGGAAAAGATGTGGTAAATTTGATTCGGGGCATTTTTGTCGCCGCGACGGCGCGCAACAATCTGGAAAAGAGAGTCGCCCCGGAAAAACCTTCCAGCCCAACTTCAGTTTTGGGCCTGTAACTGTTGACATTCTGGCCGATAAGCTGTACCTCCTGATAACCCGCATCACGCAGCTTTTCGACCTCTCGAATTATCTCGAACGCAGGCCGACTTTTTTCCCGACCGCGTGAAAACGGGACGATGCAATATGTGCAAAACTTATTACAACCTTCAACTATCGGAATATATGCGACATAAGGAGAGTGTCGTTCGATGATCGGCACATCCCACTGCGCATCGGGTGAACGTTCTTCCAGATCGAGCACACGCGTCTCGCCCTCCAGAGCACGCTCAATCAAATCCGGCAATCGATCAGTCGCACGCGTCCCGGCCACAATACTTACGCCAGCTCCATCGTCAAAGAGCGTTTCGCCTTCAAGCTGTGCGACACACCCCATGATACCGATGACCGGTTCAGACGCGCTCAGGCTCTTTCTAATTTCTCCGATACGATTGAAGACCTTTTGTTCCGCACGTGCACGCACCGAACAGGTGTTGAAGAGTATCACATCGGCGGTTTCGGCTTCGCTTGAAATTCCATAACCTGCGGCACGCAGACGGGTTGTGGCCCTCTCCGTATCAGCGATATTCATCTGACAGCCGAATGTCTCTATATAAACCTTACCCTTCGACATCGCGCACGCTCCTTCTATAAAACGAAAGTGTATCAGAAATGCTAAACGGCCGCCGAAATAGTTCCATCTTACGTGCGACTATCGCTCTCTCTTTTTCCTTCGCGCCCGGCCGGAGCCTTTCGCGTCTTCGGCGATAGCGATCTCTTTCGCGCTTTCCAGCAGCCATTCCGCAGTCTCTCGCGCTGTCGCCACCTCTTGCGATACACCGAGCATTCTGGCTATCTCTGTAACACGTTCCGTCTGCCCTAGTTCCGCGATCCGTGTCAGCGTCCTCCCCTTTTCAACGTGCTTGGCGATGGCGTAATGATGATCCGCAAAACGTGCGATCTGAGGTTGGTGCGTGACGCAGAGAACTTGCTGAGCTGCGGCCAGAGACTTCAGCCTTCGTCCGACGGCCTCCGCGACATGACCTCCGATACCCGTATCTATCTCGTCGAACACGAGTGTCGTATCAGTTGAAGGTTCTACTTTAGCTTTTACGCCCTTACGACTAATCGTTCTTAAAGTTAACATCAGGCGGGATAGTTCCCCTCCCGAAGCGACGCGTTGCAGAGGACGCGCGAGTTCTCCGACATTGGCGGACAAATGAAACTCCACACGGTCGGCTCCCGTCGGACTCCAATACAGGGGCAAAGCTGTTCCCGCCAAGTCGATATCTTCGCCAAGTTGATTTTCCGGCTGAGGTTGCGTATTCGCGTTTAAATTGTATTCTTCCTTCGCCGTATCAATAACTACATTAAAACGGGCATTCTCCATTGCTACCCGGCGCAGGTCTTCCCTCACACGAATCTCGAAATCAGCTACGGCGGCCTGTCGACATGCTGTCAACTGTTCGGCCAAAACTCGATACTCTCTGCTGAGTATTTCCAATTCCGCCAACAACTCACCTCGATGTTCTTCCCAATTCGTTAACTGGTCAAGCTGCCTGCACAAATTCTCTTTAATTTCGTTGAGGTCATCACTGCCGCGCCCGTATTTCCGTTTGAGCCTCTCAAATTCACTTAAACGCTCTTCAATCTCAATTAAACGCTTCGGCGAATATTCGATCCGCGCCGCATAACTGCGAATGGTGTCAGCCACGTCCGTCAGCGAAAGGGTCGCTTCCTCTAGAGCACTTAACAGAGGAGCATAACGACTGTCAATCGCCTCTAGAGCTTGCAAGGTTCGGCGAATAGAACCGAGCCTTGTGAGGACACTCTCTTCACTCTCATAGAGATCGTTATACGCGCTTGCGTTTAACTCATTGAGCTGCTCGGAATGCACTAACAACTTTTTCTCTTCGAGTAATCGTTCTTCTTCTCCGCGTTGTGGATTGAATTGCTCGATTTCTGCAATTTGAAAGTTCAATATGTCTGAGAGCCGTTCCCGTTCTGCTTTATCTCTTGTCATCGCGTCTAATTCTTCAACCATCTTCCGCCACCGAGCATATTTTGCGCCCACCTGATGCCGCAAATCATTACAACCAGCGAAGTCATCCAATAATAATAAATGTGCTTGCGGCGTGAGCAGAGAGCGCTGTTCTCCCTGCCCGTGTATTTCCACTAGGGCTGATTGAAGTTTTTTCAAAGTAGAGAGAGTTACGCTTCTGTCGTTGATAAAGATACGGTTGCGTCCATTGAGTTGAACCTCTCTGCGAATCGTTAAATACTCATCACCTGCAATGTCGACGGCCAATTCGCTGAGTTGACCTTTGACGCGTTCTTCATTGTCTCCTTCAAGTTCAAAAACTCCTTCAACCAGTGCAACCTTTTCACCTGTTCTTACAACATCCGCAGAGGCCCGCGTCCCCAAGAGCAAGCTTAAAGCGTCCACTATGATGGATTTCCCCGCCCCCGTCTCACCTGTCAGGACATTTAATCCATGATGAAACTCTATGTTCAAGTGATGGATGATGGCGAAATTACTTATGTTAAGGGACTTCAACATAATTCAACGCTTTCATTTATAAATGACATTTAAAGTAAAACATAAAGGTAGATCACGGCTTTTACCTTGACCGCAACTGCCCATCTAGGTAGTATAAGCCACAGATTTCTCATCTCGGCGTTGAAGAGAGGGCACTCAAAATGTCTTTCAATAAAATCACCCTTGTTGGCAATCTGGGGCGCGATCCGGAGTTGCGCTACACCCCGCAAGGCACGCCTGTTTGCAGTTTCACCCTTGCCACCAACGAAAGACGTAAAGACCGCGCCGGTGAAAATCAGGATGTTACAACATGGTTTCGCGTGACGCTATGGGGAAGACAGGCCGAAACTGCCTCACAATATCTGTCTAAGGGACGCCCAGTCTACATTGAAGGAAGATTGCGTGTAGAAGAGTGGACTGATAAGGACGGGAAACAACGTCACACACTTGAAGTACATGCCACCGACATGCAGTTTATCGGCGGCAGAGGTGATGAAGGCGGCGGGTCGAGCGGGCGCGTGGAATCGCAAACGTCCGGGCGAAGCGAACCAACCGGCGGAGATGACATCAGCGACGACGATATTCCATTCTAATTATCAATAACTATCGAATGTCGGCGCGCCGACATTCGCCGTCAAAACTCCCGCTGATTTTCAGATGAAAATTTGCGTCTCAACCTCACCGGCCGATTGCGCGGAATTTGGAGTAACGACGTGCTTGGAGTTCAGCTGAAGAGGCATTTTTTAGAGACTCCAAGTTTCTCCAAAGAGCCTGATCCAAAAGTTTGGCAGCTTCAATGTGTGAAGTGTGCGCGCCAGCGCCGGGCTCATTAACTACCTCATCTACAATGCCCAGTCGTTGTAAGTTGCTAGCTGTGAGACCTAAGGCCTCTGCCGCTAGAGGTGACTGAGAAGCATCCTTCCATAAAATCGCCGCACATCCCTCCGGCGAAATCACCGAATAGATTGCATTTTCCAGCATCAACACCCTATCGCCGATGCCAATTCCGAGCGCCCCGCCGGAACCACCTTCTCCGATTATGGTAACGATCACACGCACATCTAACTTCGCCATTTCCAATAAATTGTTGGCTATGGCTTCAGCTTGGCCTCTCTCTTCCGCATCAATACCGGGATATGCACCCGGCGTATCAATGAAAGAAAAGACCGGCCGGTTGAATTTATCGGCCAACTGCATAACCCGCATGGCTTTGCGATATCCCTCCGGCTTGGGCATCCCAAAGTTCCGATAGCGGCGTTGTTTAGTATCTCGCCCCTTTTGTTGGCCGACGATGCCTACAGGGAGGCCATGAAAACGTGCGAAACCGCAGATCATCGCGGGGTCGTCGGCAAAACGACGGTCACCTTTGAGTTCAACAAAATCCTCAAATATCATCTCGATAAAGTCGAGCGTATAGGGACGATCAGGATGACGCGCCAGTTTTACTCTTTCAAATGCATCTGTATCTTTATCTTGCATAGAGTTGCCCCTAATATAAATAATGGTTTCTGCTCGTTTTAGCTCAGAAGCGTGCAAAAACGGTTTCCGATTTTTTGCTCTCAAGAAACAAGGCTCTACTTCTCCAATCATTCTACATCAAGTTTAAATGTGGACATGGCGTCCACAGATGTTCAGACGATCAGGCGATAAACTAACGCTTAAGATTAAGCATCTACTTATAACGAATATCGCCGAACGATATTTTCCCCAATCCATCAAACTCATTCCCATTCAATAGTGCTAGGGGGCTTTGAGCTAACATCATATACAACTCGATTAATGCCGCGGACTTCCGAGACTAGCCGCGTCGAGATTCTTGAAAGCAAGTCGTGTGGCAGACGCGCCCAATCGGCCGTCATTCCGTCCACGCTGGTTACGGCCCGAATTGCGACCACGCGTTCGTAGGTACGATAATCTCCCATCACGCCGACCGTGGAGATGGGCAGCAAAACCGGGAAAGCTTGCCAGACCGAATCATATAAAGATGCTAAACGTAACTCCTCTTCGAGAATGCGGTCAGCCGCACGTAAGACTCTAAGTCTCTCCTCCGTAATCTCTCCGATGATACGCACAGCCAAGCCGGGCCCCGGAAACGGATGACGACTCAAAATTTCATGTGGCACATTGAGACCTCTTCCTATAATCCTGACTTCATCTTTAAATAATTCTCTCAAAGGTTCAATTAAACGTAGCCGCATGCGTTCCGGTAGCCCGCCCACATTATGATGGCTCTTGATCACGGCCGAGGGGCCGAGGACAGAGATGGATTCGATGACATCAGGATACAGCGTCCCTTGCACCAAATAATCAACTTCACCGATACGCGCTGCTTCTTCATCGAAAATCTCTACAAAGAGATGGCCGATAATTCGACGCTTCTCCTCAGGATCGGTCACACCTTCCAAGGCTTTCAAAAACCTCTGAGACGCACGCACGCCTCTTACGTGCAACTTCATTTGCTGCTCAAATAGTTTGCACGTCGATTCAAATTCGCCTTCTCTTAAAAGCCCTGTATCTACGAAAATGCATACTTGACGCTCACCGATGGCTTGATGCACGAGCGCGGCAGCGACCGTGGAATCAACTCCGCCGGACAGACCACAAACCACTCTACCAGCGCCTACCTCCGCGCGAATTTTATCGATTTGCTCATCTATAATTGCCGTCGGAGACCAATCAGCTCGCGCCTGACAAATGGATAATACGAAATTATTAAGTACCTGTGCCCCCAAAGGCGTGTGCGCCACTTCGGGATGGAATTGAACTCCGTATATGCATTTGCTTAAGCTTTCAAATGCATTAAGCGCGCCGCTGGTGACGGCTGTCCTGCGGAAACCGGGCGGCATTTGTGTCACATAATCACCGTGGCTGAGCCACACATCTATTTCCGATGGCAGCCCCGCAAACAAGGGACTCTCTGCTTCGGTTATTGAGAGCCTGGCATATCCGTATTCTCTATTTTGAGAAGGGCTAACTTCTCCGCCGAGCTCAACCGCGAGAAGTTGCAACCCGTAGCAAATACCCAATAAAGGGCAATCAATTTTTTCAAGAAATTTTTCGGCCAGCTTCGGTGCTTTGGGATCGTAAACCGACGAAGGGCCGCCAGATAGGATAATTCCGAGGGGTCGTAGCTGTTGAATTTTCTCTAACGGCGCGTTGAAGGGTAAAATTTCACAGTAAACCCCGGATTCACGTATGCGCCGGGCAATCAATTGGGTATATTGCGAGCCGAAATCGAGTATAAGGATGAGATCATGTTTAATCTTTTCCACTTTGCAACCATCCTCCAATAGACTATCAACGTCGCAGACATTGATAGTTTTCGCGTTATTTGGGTGTTAGAATAAACGGCATCATATCAATAAACTCTAAGATATTGACTGGATTTTAACATTTGAAGCAAAATGAGCCAAAAAACCCGAATTTATTTGCGCCAGAGTATATTGGTAAGGCTCTGCTTGCTCTTCACTTTAGTGATCTTTTCGCCATGTGTTCAAAGCAGAATTCAAGTCGATGCGGTATCGGAAAAGAGCCTAACATTTTCCTCTCCACTTACCATTCGCTGGCAATTCGACTCTAAAAATACCACCAGTCTTTCTCCGGCTTCTAATAGTGGCCGCCTGTATTTGCCGCTCACTTCGGGCGAAATCGTTTCCTTGAACGTTACAAACGGCCAACTTTTGTGGAGAACTGAAATTGGCGGGCAGTTTTCGGCTTCACCGATTGCCGATGAGCGTGGCGTTTATTTGGCTTCTAGAAATGAAGACATCAATAATTCACGCGAAACCTTGCGTTCGACCGGAGCAATTCGCGCATTGAGTCAAAGCACGGGTATTACTCTGTGGATGAGGACTCTGCACTTCCCTCTCCAAGGCGGACTCGTCTCATCTGCCACCAAACTGTTCGGAGGCTCGGCGGACGGGCGCGTTTATGCTTTCAACAAGGCGACGGGCGAAATTCTTTGGGTATTTCAGCACACCAGCGCCTTCTCTTCTTATCCCATGCTCCACAATGGACGTTTGTATATCGGAAGCGAAGATGGAACGCTTCTGGCAATTGATGAAACCTCGGGCACAATCCTCTGGCGTTATCGGACGCGGGGCGCTTTGCGAGGTACGGTCGCAGCCGGGGATAACATTATCTTCTATGGCTCCAACGACGGCTACGTCTATGCTTATAGTGAAATAAGTAGTCGGCTGCTGTGGCGGCGACGGACTGGCGCAGGTGTGCAGGCGGTTGTGCTGACCGGCAGCGGCATCGTAGCCACCTCGCTGGATAATTTCGTCTACTTGCTCTCGCCAAAGCGGGGCGAACTTATTTGGAAGCGGCAATTGGCCGGACGTATCGCAGCGCTTCCTTTGATAGATACGCGGAGCGCACTCTTTGCTCCCCTAGGAGGAGACGCTTGCGTGGTGCTCTCGCTGCGGGACGGAAAGCAATTAAACACTCTGCCCGTGGGTGAAGAAGGCAATACGGGCGCGACGCCGCTTGTGGCCGATAATCTCTTACTGATTCCGACTCGCCGCGGACTAACGGCCTTTGCGCCGTCGTCGGACGGTGTCCATTAGAGAAACGCAGGTGAGCAACTTAACGAGGGAAAAGTTTTTTCCGCGCGAATTCAATCGACAACTAAACTCTGATGGTTGCCGTCTCCTTAATGCTGGCTTGCGCCTCGATGCCGGAACAGACCGGCTATACGCACCAGCAAGCCATAGAGGATGTAAGCCCCGACGATGGAGACGAGGACGTAACGAGAATACAACCACACCAACATTCCCGCAGCGGCGATGGCGAGGACGGCCAGACGCGTGCTGCGTCTGCCGACGCCGACCGTTTTGAAGCTCGTGTAACGAACCGTGCTCACCATCAACACCGAGAGCAGCGCAATCGCGCCCATTAACAGACCGCTATAGATCGCTCCCCTCTCTACACCGTGGTACGACAAAGGCGTCGGTGAAAAATGGACGAGTGCGGCGATGAAGCCCCCGGCCATAGGGATGGGCAGCCCGACGAAGTTTTTCTTGTCGACCTTGACCAACCCCTCCGCGAGCACGCGCGGTCGCGTCGCCTGCACGTTGAAGCGCGCCAGCCTGAAAGCGCCGCAAATCAGAAACATGAAGGAAATAAACCAGCCTAGCTTGTGCGCACTGCTGCCTTCGGCGAAAGCTGAGCCGTAGCCCCAAGCGTAGGCGAGCACGGCCGGTGCGATGCCGAACGTCACCACGTCTGCAATCGAATCGAGTTGGACGCCGATTTCGGTCGTGGTTTTCGTCAATCTGGCAATGCGCCCGTCCAAAGAATCGAAGACCACTGCCCAGCCGATGGCAAGCGACGCGCTGTCGAAGTGCGCCGTCGCCTGAATCAGTTCGGCTTCCGTCCCTCCTTCGAGCAGTTGAAACCCGCGCAAAGCTCCCATCACGGAGAAGTAACCCATGCCGATGTTCGCCGCGGTGAAGGCCGAAGGGATCAGGTAGAGACCTTTGCGTATGCCGCGCCGCTCCTTTCCCTTCTCCGCGGCGTCGTCTGTGTCCAGAGACTCGGCGCTCATCCTCTCAGCCTCCCGATCACGCTCGCGCCGCCCCGCACGCGATCCCCGACGCGCACGCTGATTTCGACCTCCGGCGGAAGCACGAGGTCTGTGCGCGAGCTAAACTTAATCAGACCGAAGCGCTCTCCCAAATTCACACGCTCGCCTCTGCGCTTCCAACACACGATGCGACGCGCGAGCACGCCCGCGATCTGTTTGCAGACGACCGTCATGCGTTCGCCCCGGATGGTCAGAGCGTTTTGCTCGTTGACGATGCTGGCTTCCTCGCGCGTGGCGATCATGAAACGCCCCTTCGTGTAGGCCACGTCCACGATCTCGCCCGCGATGGGGGCGCGGTTGACGTGCACGTCGAAGACGGAGAGAAAGATGCTGACGACTTGCGGCGACTGTGCATCTTCGGGGACGACGCGTGCGACGCGCGTGACGCGTCCGTCGGCCGGGGAGACGATGATGTCTCCCTCCGAGACGGGCGCGCGTTCCGGGTCGCGGAAGAAGTAGGCCATGAAGAGGGCGAGCAGAAACAGCGGGACTGCGACGTACCAGTAGCCGGTTAGCGCCGCCAACAGCGCGGCGGCGAGCGGGACTAAGACAAAGGGGATGCCGTCTCTTATCACTTTTCAATCCTGTTCTTCGTCAATATCTGAGGCGGATGGGAAAAGGGGACGCACGTATCTTGCATCTACGGCGTCCCCTCTCCTAACTTGTAAAACTAACCGCGAACTGAGCGCCTTGTCTGCACGGCGCTTTCAGTGCGCGGACTCTCCACTCTTTTGGTGGCGGAGCATGATCTCATGCATCTGATCTTTGACGGCCAGCTTCTTCTTCTTCAGAGTGATCTCTTCCAACTGCTCCTCGTCGTTCGGGTAAGCGAGCGCGGTCAGTTCGCTCAGACGCGCTTCATAGCGTCCGTGCTCGCGCGCCAATTCGCGGAACTCCGGGTCGTTCATGAGCAATTCTTCTCTCAAGCTGTCCGTGTTGGTCAATTCCATCGCAGGGAAGCCTCCTTTTGGCAGATGCGTTTGGGTGGTGCGAATTCGTTCGCGTTCCTGACAAGCGACTCGAGTCCTCGTCGCGTTTATGATTTCGTGGGGAAAATGGTAGCTAAAAACCACGCTTGAATCAAGTGTGAGATTCGAGCGCGGCGCGCATCAAGAGCGCATCCTCCGGTGGCTCCCGGTAATACTGGCGGCGTCGGCCGACGACTGCAAAACCGTATTGACGATAGAGCGCCTGCGCCGCGACGTTTCCGGCGCGCACTTCGAGGATGGCCGCGCGCGCGCCTTGCTTGACGGCCGACGCGATGGCCGTCCGCATGAGCGCGCCGCCGATGCCGCGACGGCGCGCCGCTTCGTGGACGCCGATGTTGTTGATGTGCAACTCTCCGGCCGAGACTCTGGCGCTCAGGAAGCCGTAGAGCGCGTGTCCGGTTTGTCCGTCGGCGCGCTCGCGGCGCGCGACGATCATGATCGCTTCGGGGCGCGACAGTTCGCCGTAGTAGGAATCCCAGCCCCACAGGCTCAGGCGACAGGCCTCTTCGATCTCGACGACTTCGAGCAGATCGTGCGGCGTCATCAAATCGATCTTGTAATCGACAATTTCGGCGGCGAGGTCTACGCGCGACATCTTTCATTCAACTCCGCATCGGACAAACGTACATAGAGCGCCTGCAAATCTTCCGCGTTCGTCGCGCGCCCCGCGAGGTAACGCTGCAAACCGAGAGCGGCAACTTGCGTCGCGTAAACCTCGGACGGCGCGGCGAGCGTCCACGTCACTCTGCCCGCCGCACCGGGCGCGACCGCTGCGCCTGCGCTTTCGCCGCCGTCTCCCGCGCTATTTTCGCCCACGCTTTCGTCGCCGCCTTCGACGCGCCAGACGATGCCCCGCCCGGCCGCGAATTCGCTTAAAACGTCTGCGTGCGCGTGCGCGCCCTTGCCCGCCCACTTCAAATCGCCGCCCCACTTCGCGGCCCGCTCGAACAACGCCGCCGGAGCCTCGTGTACGGCGTCGTTCAATTCCGCCACCGACGGCTCACCATCCGCCAACAACAGTTGCGCGAACAACTCGCCGCGTCCCGCGGGCAGACAGGCCAGCACGCGCTCGGCCGTCGTCGACGCGCAAGCGCAGGCGACGGCGTGGAGGGTCGGGATGCCCGCGACCGGCCGGTTCAGCGTGGCCGCGAAAGCCTTGACGGTCGCCAGTCCAGACCTGAGACCGGTGAAACTGCCCGGCCCGGTCGCCGCCGCGAACAGTTCGATCTCTTCGAGACGGACGCCCGCCGCCGTCAGCGCTTCGTCAACATCGTGCAAGACGCGCGCGGAGTTTTCCCTGAGCACCCCGCCGCGCGTCGAGGCGAGCACGCGCCGCCCGCGCACGACGGCGACGCTCCTCACTTCGGTCGTCGTATCGAGCGCGAGAATGAGCAACTCGCTCGCGTCGGCGTCCGCCGGAGACGCTTCCGCGTGCGCGTCCGGCCGGTGCTCAATCTCACTTTCGCTTCTTAAGTTTGACATGCGACGGTATGCCGCGCGATTATAGGCGCGACTTTAAATTCAAGCAAACAGGTGGCTCAGACGAGAGCCGTTCCCACTCGGTTGTACTGATGAGTGTGCGCATAGGGATTCTGACCGCGGGCGGCGATTGCCCCGGTCTCAATGCAGTGATACGTGCCGTTGTGCGCCGCGCGCTCGTCGCAGATGTCGCGCAGGTCTTCGGCATCAAGAACGGCTGGCGCGGTCTCATCGAAGACGACATCATTCCGCTCACGCGCAATTCCGTCTCCGGCATTCTCCCGCGCGGCGGCACGATCCTCGGCACGTCCCGCACCAATCCGTTCGACGAAGCGGACTTCATCGAACGCATCCGCCGTAACTGGGAGAAGCACGAACTCAACGCTCTCATCGTCATCGGCGGCGACGGCACTTTGCGCACGGCGCGCGATATGTGGCGCGAACACCACTACCCTATTGTCGGTGTCCCTAAAACCATCGACAACGACGTGGGCGGGACTGATTTCACTTTCGGCTTCGACACGGCGGTCAGCGTCGTCACGGACGCCATCGACCGCCTGCATTCGACCGCCGAATCGCATCATCGCGTGATGGTCGTCGAAGTGATGGGACGACACACGGGTTGGATCGCGGCCTACGGCGGCATCGCGGGCGGAGCCGACGTGGTGCTCGTGCCCGAACATCCTTTCCGCCTGTCGCGCGTCTGCGATTTCCTGCGCCACCGCGCCGAGCAAGGCAGCGCCTTTTCCATCATCGTCGTGGCGGAAGACGCGCGCCCCGTGCCGGAAGAGAATTTCTTGAACGAAGAGACGTGCGATCAAATTTACCGGCAGGGTCGTCTCGGCGGGATCGGCACGCTCGTCGCGCGCGAAATCGAGCGCATCTCCGGCATCGAGACGCGCGTTACGCAACTCGGCTACGTCCAGCGCGGCGGCACGCCCACGGCCTTCGACCGCGTGCTCGCCACGCGTTTCGGCGTCAAGGCTTACGACATGGTGATGGCCGGTGAATGGGGACGGATGACCGCTCTGCACGGACGCCGCGTCGTCAGCTTCCCGCTCGACGAAGCCGTGCGCGAGATCAAGAAACTGAGCGAGGAGATTTATCACGTTGCCGAGTTGTTCTTCGGCTAGTTGACGCCGGGCTGTTGCCGCCGGACTCTTGCGAGGTTGGCGGCCGCGGGCTTTGTGCTTCAGTTAAAGACGACAGGTGCGCCCGCCGTCGCGCCATGCGCTTTACCGTCGGGGGCTGCTGCCGGCGAGAACGTTGGAGTGTGTGAGGTCGGATGAAAATCTGCCGTACATGCAGGCGTTGTTACGAAGACACGGAGGCGGTCTGCGAGGTGGCCGGGCACGGGCAGTTGACGCACGCGCGACCGGGGCCGCGACTCATCGCCGAGAAATACCGGCTTGAACGCCTGCTCGGTCGCGGCGGCATGGGCGCGGTCTATTCCGGCACGCACGTCGAACTCGAGCGCCCCGTCGCCGTCAAGATGCTCCTGCCCGAATCGGTCTCCGACCCGCAGGCGCTCGAACGCTTTCGCCGCGAAGCGCGCGCCGCCGCCCGCCTCAATCATCCGAACGTCGCCAACACTTACGACTACGGTGCGCTCGCCGACGGCGAGGCTTATCTCGTCATGGAACTTCTCGCCGGGCACACCTTGCGCGAGTACATGAATGCGGAAGGGGCGATGCCCGTCAGGTTGGCTGTCGAGATCGCGTGTCAGGTGGGCGACGGCATCGGCGCGGCGCATCATTCGGAGATCGTCCACCGCGATCTGAAACCCTCTAACATCATCCTCACGCGCGACCACAGGGGCGAACTTCAAGCCAAGGTCGTCGACTTCGGCATCGCGCGTCTCTTGGAACAGACCACGACGAGCGGCGACCCTTTGACGGCCGCCGGGGCGCTCATCGGCACGCCGCGCTATATGTCGCCCGAACAGTGTGCCGGGCACGATTCCGACGCGCGTTCCGACGTTTACAGTCTCGCCGTCATCCTCTTCGAGATGCTCGCGGGACGCCCGCCGTTCGATGCGCCCTCGGCCACGGCCATCGCCCTCAAGCACGTACGCGAGACGCCGCCCGACATAAGCGAACTACGACCCGACACGCCGCCCGCGCTCGCCGCGCTCGTCGCCGAATCGCTCGCCAAAGAACCGGACGCGCGCCCGCAAAACGCCAGCGAGTTTGCTTCCAAACTCCAGGAGATCGGTCATGCGTTGGAAGCCGAGGACGACACGCCGCTCTCGCTGCACGTTCCCGGCGACGAAAAATTCACGACGACCGCGCAGATGGACGCGGCGCAGCAGACGGGCGACGCGCACGCGAAGATTCTGACGCACCCCGTCGAGAATGCAGCCCCGCCCACAGAGCTACACGCGCAGGAGAAATCGACCGCACGCGCCGGCGAGCCGACCTACGACGACGACCCCGCGTCTCTTCAAGACGACATTCTTTCGCTTCAAGACGACAATGGCGAGCAGTCTTCCAGCGCGCAACCTCCGGCAAACAACGTCGCAGCGCTCGAACCGCCCGCGCCCGCAGCGCACACGGCAGAAGCGTCCGACACTCCCGAACCGTCGAGCGACGCGCTCAAGGCGTTCTCCGCATCACGCACGACAAACGCGACGCCGGTTACCGAAGCGGGCGGCGACGAAGCAGACCGAGACGACGAAACGGACGGCGACGACGAAGCTGTCACCGTCGTCACGCCTTCCCCGTCCGTTGCCGCTAACCATGCCGCCACGAACACCGGTACTTTCAAAGTCGAGGGCGAACTTCCCCCCGCTATAAATCAAACGAGCGCACGCTCCGCTGCTTCCGATAGCGCGGGCGGACGGCGGCGCGTCTCTCCGGTCGCGCTTGCGCTCGGCGCGCTCGCACTCGCGGCGTTGCTCGGCCTGTTGCTCTACGCCCGGCGCAACTCAGGGCCGGACGTTGCGTCGATGAATGCGAACGTCAATTCCGCGCCCCCCGATGCATCTGTGACGCCCGCTGTGCCCAGTCCGACCGCGCAGACAACGCCCACGCCTGACGCGGCTTCGCCGCAACCTTCCCCGACGCGTCCCGCCGCCCTCGCGGTCGATAAAGAGCGCGGCGCACTGCTGTCAACCATCGATAGCTGGCTCGCCGCACACAACGCGCGCAATCTGACGCAGGTGACGAATTTCTACATGCCGAACGTCTCGTCCTTTTACCTCTCGCAGAACACCACGCGCGCCGCCGTCCGCGCCGAGAAGGCGCGTCTCTTTCAAGAGGCGGGCATGTCCATCCAACGCAGCGGCGACCCGCAGATCACCTTCGGAGACGACGGCACGACCGCCACCACCATCTTCCGCAAATCCTACAGCCGCGGCGATGCTTCGCAGCCCCAAACCGGCGAAGTTCTCCAGGAACTCGTCTGGCAAAAAACCAACCGCGGCTGGAAGATCATCAGCGAACGCGACCTGCGCGTCATACGCTAAGGGATGAGGGCGGAGGGATGAAGGCTGAATGAAGAAACTGCTCAAGCGAGTTGAGTATTCCTTTCATCCCTCATCCCTCCGCCCTCATCCTTCGCTTCGCTTGCCCGCCGCCGTTTGATCCAATACATTAGTCGCCTGAGCACGCACGCGATTTTCCTCTCTGTGGATAAGACATGGCTGAACCGACACTCACTCCGATGCTGCGTCAGTATCACGAACTGAAGCAGCAACATCCGGGCACGATTCTCTTTTTTCGTCTCGGCGATTTCTACGAACTCTTTTTCGACGATGCCATCACGGGCGCGCGCGAACTCGAAATCACGCTCACCGCGCGCCACAAGGAACGCGGCGGCGCGGGCATTCCGATGTGCGGCGTGCCGCATCATTCCGTCTCCGGCTACATCGCCAAGTTGATCCGCAAGGGTTATCGCGTCGCCATCTGCGAGCAAACGGAAGACCCCTCGAAGACCAAGAAACTCGTCCGCCGCGAAGTCGTCCGCGTCATCACGCCGGGCACGGCCGTCGATCCGCAACTCGTCGAGACGCGCGAGTGCGTCTACCTCGCGGCCGTCTGCGGCGCGGGCGATTCCTACGGCGTGGCCTTCCTCGATCTCTCGACCGGAGAGTTTCGCGCGACCGAAGCGCACGGCGCGGACGCGTGGCAGCGCATCCGTTCCGACATCGAATCCTACAGCCCGCGCGAACTGCTCTTCCCCGCTTCGCTCGCGCCGCTCATCAAAAATTCCTACGCGGGCGGCGGGCTGAGCGAACCTCTCCCGCTCGCCAAACAAGCGGACTCGAACGTCGTCCCCTTCGCGCGTCCCGCCACGACGGAGACGGCGAACTTTGGCAACAGTTGCATGTCGCTTTCGCCGCTCGACGATTGGCTGTGGGAGCCGATCTCCTGCGGGTCTCTCTTGCTCGAACAGTTCGGCGCGCGCACGCTCGAAGGCTACGGGTTGGAAGGCAAGATCGATGCGGTCGCGGCGGCGGGCGCGTGCCTGCGTTATGCGCGCGAGACGCAGCGCGACGCGGCCGCGCACGTCAACGACATCACCTATTTCGAGTCGCGCGATCATCTCATGCTCGACTCGGTGAGCGTGCGCAATCTGGAACTCGTGGAGGCGCAGAACAACGCCGGTCGTTCGCACACATTATTCGGCGTCGTCGATTCGACCGTCACGGGAATGGGCGCGCGACTGCTTCGCGCGTGGCTGCTGCGCCCTTCGGTCAAGCGCGGCGAGATCGAGGCGCGGCTCGCGGGGGTTGAAGATTTTTACAGTTCGCACATGCGTCGCGACCGCATGCAGGCGCTCCTCAGAGACGTGGCCGACCTCGAACGTCTCATCGCGCGCATCAGCATGAACACGGCCACGCCGCGCGACCTCGCCGCGCTTCGTCGTTCGCTCGAACAAGTGCCCACCATTCGCCAGACGTTATCGGACGCCGCTTCGTCTCTGCTCGGAGTGCTGCGCGAAAACGCGGACGAACTCGCCGACGTGCGCGAAGTGATCGCAGCCGCTATCGCGGACGACCCGCCGCTCAATCTCTCGGATGGCGGCGCAATCCGCGCGGGCTACAACGCGGAACTCGACGAACTGCGCGCCATCAGCCGCGACGCCAAAGGCGTCATCGCCGCGCTCGAAGCGCGCGAGCGCACGCGCTCCGGCATCAACACGTTGCGCGTCCGCTTCAACAACGTCTTCGGCTACTTCATTGAAGTCTCGAA
Organism: Pyrinomonadaceae bacterium; assembly: GCA_036387235.1. GTDB lineage: Bacteria > Acidobacteriota > Blastocatellia > Pyrinomonadales > Pyrinomonadaceae > JAIVJZ01. Next base: position 123,308 of record DASVUD010000024.1, on the reverse strand, counting down.
AGGTCAATCGGCGCGCGTGCCCGCGGCTTACGAACGCCGGCAGACGCTCTCGAACGCCGAACGCTACACCACGCCCGAACTCAAATTGCTGGAGCAGAAAGTGCTCGGCGCAGAAGGGCGCATCTTTGAACTCGAAGCGACCATCTTCGCCGAGGTGCGCGCGCAGGTGGCGACCGAGACGCGTCGCCTGCAAACGACGGCGCACGCGCTCGCCATGCTCGACGTGCTCGCCGGTCTTGCCGCGACGGCCGTCCGCCGTCGCTATCAAAAGCCCACGCTGCACGACGGCGACGAGATCGAGATCGTGGCCGGTCGGCATCCCGTCATCGAAGCGACGACCGAGTCGGCTTTCATCCCGAACGATCTCTACATGAACAACTCGACGGATCGTCTGCTCATCGTCACCGGCCCGAACATGGGCGGCAAATCGACGATCCTCCGTCAGGTCGCGCTCATCGCCCTGCTCGCGCAAACGGGCTCGTTCGTCCCCGCTGAGCGCGCGCGTCTCCCCCTCTTCGACCGCATCTGGACGCGCGTGGGCGCATCCGACGATCTCTCGCGCGGGCGTTCAACCTTCATGGTCGAGATGACGGAGACGGCCGCCATCCTGCACAACGCCACGCCCCGTTCGCTCGTCCTGCTCGACGAGATCGGGCGCGGCACTTCCACCTTCGACGGCCTCTCAATCGCTTGGGCGGTCGCCGAATACTTGCACGACTCGACCGAACACGCCGCCAAGACTTTGTTCGCCACGCACTATCACGAACTGACCGAACTGGCCGAACGCCTACCCGGCGCGCAGAACTACCAGATTCGCGTCGCCGAGCGCGAAGGCGAAGTCATTTTCCTCTACAAGCTCGAACGCGGGCGCGCCTCGAAGTCTTACGGCATCGAAGTCGCGCGCCTTGCGGGTCTGCCTCCCGCAGTGCTCACGCGCGCGCGCGACGTGTTGCAGCGCCTCGAACGCTACGAACTCGACGTGTTCGCCGAGACGGCCAAAGCCAATGCTCAAACAGCCGCGCTCTCAAATTCAAACGACGCGGCGACCGCCGCCAATGCGGAAGAGATGAACGGCGGCGGCGCGCTCGGACAGGCGGCGCGGCGCGCGGGTCGTCGCGCACTGGCCGCGCAGGCAACGCTCTTCGACAACGCGAACCAAAGCCTGCTTGACGAGTTGCGCGGCCTTGAGGTAGAAAACCTCTCGTCCGAAGAAATCCGTACGCTCCTGAAAAATATACGCACGCGAATCGTTTGATCACGCAGGCCAACACTTCGACACGGCTGTTCAGTCGCCGCGCACCACGCCGACTCAAGACCGCCGTGCGGTGCGGTCTCGCCGCGTTAGCTCCACTCCTGCTCCTACCAGTCTTCTCCGCCACGGCGTCCGCCAAAATCAATTTTGATATTCGCACCGATATTCGCTCGGTCGATTTTCATAACTTCACATATCCGACGCCCTGCGGCGAGCAAAAAACCTTAACGCTCAGACACGGCAGAGTGCCGGGTGAAGGGTGCAACGAGCTGACCAAACTCGTCTCCTTGCGCTATCGCGATTTGACGGGCGACGGGAGGGAAGAAGCGATCATCGTGATCGGGACGAATTGCACCACCTCTTGCTGGTATATTGAAGATTATTTTGTTTACTCTTATGTGCGCGGCCGTCTGAAACCTATCTTCAAAGAGCAACAGAGCTATCGTTACAGGTTGACCGAGCCGGCTCGTTTCTCAAACAATGTTTGGAGTTTGGGTCGGCCTTACGGTCTTTCGATTAAACGTGGGAGACTGTTCATTACAGGGCTGGCGTGGGATGAGGGAGACGGCAACTGCTGTCCTCGTTATCGTGAGAAAACAAGTTATGAGTGGCGGCGCGGTCGCTTCGTCGTCATTTCCCGCAAGCGCATCTTAGACCCTAACGGCCCCGGCGACCCGCTTGACCGCGACTGACACCAACTATGATTGATCTCTCATCTCTCACGCTCGAACAAAAGATCGGGCAATTGCTCTACATCGGTTTGCCCGGAACGGAACTCGACCGCGAAGCGCGCGCGCTCGTCTCGGACATCCAGCCCGGCGGCGTCATCATCTTCGGGCGCAACGTCGTCGCCGCCGAACAGTTGCGCGCGTTGCTCGACGGCGTGCGCGAGTTGGTCTCCGTCCCGCTGCTCTTCGGCATCGATCAAGAGGGCGGACTCGTCGACCGCTTGCGGAAAATCTGCACGCCCATGCCCGCCGCGCGCACCATCCGCCAGCACGGCGACCTCGCCGCCGCGCGCTCGCTCGGACGCCTGACGGGCGAAGCCCTGCGCCTGCTCGGCTTCAACATGAACTTCGCGCCCGTCCTCTCGATCATGACGGACGACCGCGACCTGCTCTCCAACGGTCTCTATTCGCGCTCTTACGGTCGCTCGCCCGGCGAGGTGCTCGGCTACACGACGGTCTATCTGCGCGGCCTGCAAGGCGAAGGCTGTCTGGGCTGCGCCAAACATTTTCCCGGCATTGGCGCGGGCGAGGTCGATTCGCACGAAGAGATGCCGATCATCAATCTCTCGCAAGACCAACTGATCGCGCAAGACCTCGCGCCCTACATCGAACTCTTTCAACGCGAAGACAACATGGTGCACGCCGTCATGGTCAGCCACGGCGGCTTCCCGAAAGTTGATCTCAGGAGCGGCACGGCGGGCGGTCGTCTCATCCCCGCTTCGATCAACCCGCAGATCGTCACTAAACTGCTGCGTAACGAACTCGGCTACACGGGTCTGGTCGTGACGGACGACTTGGAGATGGGCGCAATTGCGCGCCACTACGAAATCGAAGAGACGGTGCGGCTCGCCATCGAGGCGGGCGAGGACATGCTGCTCATCTGCGCCCGCCCCGATCTGATCCGGCGCGGCTTCGCGTCGCTCCTCGAAGCGGCGCACGAAGGTGCGCTCGCGGAAGAACGCATCGACGCGTCGCTCCGTCGCATCGCGCACTTCAAGTCGCTCGCGCGGCCGCCGCTCGAATTCGACGCCGCGCGTTTCGCCGCCATCTCCGACGAAGTGGCCGCGCTCAATCGCAAACTCAATTACAGCTACGGAGGCAAAATTTGATGCGAACCCGAAAGGTGGAAGGCGGCCAGCGCCCGGTTGCGGGTGCGCGCCGTAGTAGCAGCAGTAGCAGCCGCTTCTCCCTCACGCTCGGCCTGTTCACGTGCGCGCTCGTCGCGCTCTCGCTCTCCGGCGTGTCTTGCCGTCGCGCGGGCGGCGACCGGTTCGTGATGGTGCTCGAAGCCAGCCCGAAGACGCTCGACCCTTTGCGCGGGACTGACGCGGCGAGCGAGCGTTATCGACAGTTGATGTTCAATCAACTGATGCGCAAGAACGAGCAGTTCGATTACGTCGGCGAGTTGGCCTCGAACGTCCAGACCGCGCCCGACGGTCTGTCCGTCACCTTCACCTTGCTCGACAACGTGAAGTTTCACGACGGAAAGACGCTGACCTCGACGGACGTGAAATACACCTTCGACAAACTGCTCGCCTCCGATTCGCCGAAGGCCGCTTCGTTCTATGAAGGCGCGGGTGCGAACAAACAGCCGCTCGTCACAGGCGTCGAAGCGCCCGACGCGCGCACCGTCGTCTTTCGCCTGCGCCGCCCGTGGCTCGAACTCTTCGCCAACTTGATCCCCATTGCCATCATCCCGCAGGGCACGTTCGAGTCGCAGGCCATCAAGCCCGTCGGTTCGGGCGCGTTCAAGTTCGTCAGCTACGACGAATCGCAGCAGGTCGTCGATATGGAGGCCAACGACAGCTATTGGGAGGGCGCGCCCAACATCAAACACCTGCGCGTGAAGGTCATTCTCGACGCCAACACGCAACAGGCGGAACTCGTCGCCGGGCGCGTCGATCTCGCCGTCAACACGGCGCTCTCGCCCGACGCCTACGTCAATCTGGGGAGGAATCCGAATCTACAGGTCGTGCAATCGCCCGGCGTCAACGTGCAGTACATCGGCTTCAACAACGAGAGCAAGCCGATCAACGACGCGCGCGTCCGGCAGGCGATTGCCTACGCCATCGACCGCGAGGGTATCATCAAAAATCTCTTGCAGGGACAGGCGCGCCTCGCCCACTCGATTCTGCCGCAAGAGTCTTGGGCTTACTCGACGGCGCAGAAGACCTACACATACGATCCGGCGCAGGCGAAGAAACTACTGGACGAAGCGGGTTACACAGACCCGGACGGCGACGGCCCACGCATGCGCTTCGCGGAGCCGCTCAGTTTCAAAATCTCGGCCAGCAATTCGGTCGTGCGCCAGTACGCGGGCGTGATGCAGAATTCGCTGCGCGAAGTGGGCATCCCGGTCAACATCGAGACGCTCGAAGACAACACGCTCCGCGAAGCGCAGCGCAACGGTCAATATCAACTCACGGCCGGTCGTTGGGTGGGCGGCAATCAAGACCCGATCTTCCTGCGCGACCTGTTCACCTATTTGACGGGCGGCAACTTCAATCGCGGTCGCTATCGCAACCCGCAACTCGACAAACTGCTGGGCGAGGCCGTCAACACGGCCGACCGCACCAAAGCCAAGGCGCTCTACGCCGAAGCGCAGGATTTGATCAGCCGCGAGATGCCGATGCTCCCGCTCTGGTACACGAACAACATCGTCGTCGCGCGCAAGAACGTCGGCAACATCAAGGTCGCCGCCGCCGCCGACTGGACGTTCGTGCGAAATCTGACGGTGAGCAAGTAGGAAGGCTCTCAGCAGAAGAAGTTCACGCAAAGACGCAAAGACGCAAAGAAAACCGCTGACGTTAATAGCTGGTCAACCCTTTGCGGCTTCTGCTTTGCGCCTTTGCGTGAATCCTCTTTATTCTTACTCGCTCGGTCAACCGACGACGTACAACTGACTATTTCTCTCGTCCCGCCTCTCGAATCGTCTCCTGCAACACGCGCCAACTGACCGCGCCTTCGCGGATCAGGCGCGCTTCGTCGTCGCCGCTCACGTCGAGCACCGTCGAAGGCGCTTCCAAACGCGCCGCGCCGCCGTCAATGATGAGCGCGAGACCTTCCGGGAAAGCCCCTGCCGCTTCCGTGGCCGTGCGCGCGGGCGGTTCTCCGGCGCGGTTCGCGCTCGTCGCCGTCAGCGCGCCGCCGCACGCGCGCAAAAGTTCGCGCACGTCTTCGTCGGCGGGCAGGCGCAAGCCTATCGTCCCCGTCCCGGCCGTCAACTCTTCGGGCAACTCCGGGCGCGCGCCGACCACGAGCGTCAACGCTCCCGGCCAATGACGCGCGCTCAGAGCATCGAACAGACGCCCGCCCCGCGCGTTGAAACGCGTGACCTCCGTCGCGTCCGCGATGACGAGCAGGATCGGCTTGCCGTCTTCCCTGCCCTTGAGCGCGAGCAATCGGCCGAGCGCCTCCCGGTTGAACGGGTCTGCGCCGAGTCCGTAGAAAGTGTCCGTGCGGAAGCTGATGAGGCCGCCCGCTTTCACGAGCGCCGCCGCGTGCTCTCGCGTCTCTTGGCTATCTTTCAGAATCATCTTCCACTCTCACACACGCGTCGTCTTTCAAGCTCAATTTTAATTTCGCCGTGTGCTTTTCCCGTCCGGCAAAAACCGCGCGCTCTGCGGTAAAATAAATTCATGGCAACAGCTCAGAAAAAGCGCGAACTCGATTTTAGCGATTTTCCGCCCGGAACCGTCAACCACTACACGCGGCTCGTCTGTCTCGCCTGCATCTTTGATCTCTTCACGAAGCAACTCGGACTCGCGCCCCGCACGGCCTACTCAGAGATCAAACGCCACGCGCCGACGGCGGAAGAGTTGACGGCGACCACTCCCGCGCGGCCTTACTTCGACAGCCTTGAACGCCACCCGCGCTGCCCCTACTGCGACGCCGCCAAGCGCTGGCACGCGCGTCTCGACACCTTCCGCATCGAAAGCGGCAAAGCGACCGACGCCCCGCGTCGCGCCCTCGTCAAGTCGCTCCCCAAAACGGACGATCAATTCGTCCTGCTCGAAACGCGCTCCACCCGACGCGACATCTTCTTCGCGTGGCTCGACGCCACAGGGCGCGAACTCGATTTCACGGACGAGCGTTGGCTCGTCGCCGTCACGCGTCACATGCTGGAACGCAAAGAGCCGAAGACGAACTGGGCGGAGATTTTCGCGTCCGTGCGCACGGTGCGCCGCTCGCAACGCCTCGCCGAAGGCTGGGAGCAAGAGGGCGCGCGGCTCTATCTCTCGCCGCCGCTCTATGCGGACGCGCTCTTGATTCAATACCTCGTCAGCCGTTCGCAGGCACACGGCGGCATCACTTTCGAGGGACGGCTCACGCTCGTCGAACTCGTCCGCCGCCTGCGCTACACAGGCCAACTCGAAGCGCAGGGCATCACCGAGCGCGACCAATTCGAGGTCTTGGAACAACTGATCGAACGCCTGACCGGAGGCGCGACCGCCGCCAAGCTCTACTTCCTCGTCGACCGGCGCGATTTTCTCGACAAAGTCAAAACCGTCTATTCGCACTACTCTTGAAAGCAGCGCACACGTCTCGACGTAAGTCTCGACGTAAACTCCAATTGGGCACGCGCATCTCAATTTGAAAACACAAGGGTCTCAAGTTGAAAACAGAAGGACATCTCCCCCAATGCCCATCAAAGAACAGACCTACACGCACAAGGAACTCGACCTCCTCGTCGTCAACATTGAACTGACGCTGGTGAGCATCGTGCAGGGCGTCGCGCTCTCTTTCCTCGCCGAGAGCGCCCGCGATGTCGTGGTCGCGCGTCGCTATCTCTTCTGGCCTTACGCCGTCTCCGGCCTGCTCGTCATCCTGCTCTTCTGGTCGCGCTCGCTGATGCATACGCTCACGGTCATCCGCTGGCCGCTCGAATTCACGCACAACTTTCTCTACATCGGCAGCACCCTGCTCGAAGTCATCATCTTCACCCAACTCGAACGTCCCGTCTATTGGTTCAGTTTGAGCGCCGTCTACGGATGCGTCATCTGGCTGCTCTTCGCCGTTGACCTGCGCATGATCCGTCGCCGGCTCGGAGAACGCAACAGAGAGGCGGCGCACGCTCTGCTTGCCGTCGTCGAACGCGAGCAGATCAAGAACGTGCGTCTCTTGATGCCGCTCACGGTCGTGTTCAGCTTCGGCTCCGCGCTCGTCATCCAACTGCGCCCCGACCTCTTCATCACACGCCAATGGCACGCCCTCTTCGGCCTCATGCAACTGCTCTGCGCCGCCGGCTATCTCGCCTACGTCATGCGCTTCTACCGCCGCCTGCTCCCCCTCATGGTCGCCGCCCAATACGAATGGAACGGCGAGGTCATGCCGGATGAACAGGGATGAGGGATGAATGAAAGCACTCAAGAAGTTGAATGCTTCTCTTCATTCATCCCTCATCCCTGTTCCCTCATCCTTCTATCTCACAGGCTCGTTTCGTTGCGCGACTTGTCTTGGTGGCGTTCGAGCGCGAGTTGGATGAGACGTTCGATGACTTGGCTGAAAGAGAGGCCGGAGGCCGCCCAGAGTTTCGGGTAGCCGGAGACTTCCGTGAGACCGGGGCTGGTGTTGAGTTCGTTGATGAGCAGTTCGCCCGTGTCGCGGCGCAGGAAGAAGTCGACGCGCGCCAATCCCGCCCCGTCAATCGCTTTGAAGGCCGCGACCGACATACGGCGGATGCGCGCCGCCACCGGCTTCGGGATGGGCGCGGGCACGACGAATTCGACGTGGCCGGTGTTGGTGTACTTCTCCGTGTAATCGAGAAACGCGCCCTGTTTGTCGTGCACGATGTATTCGCCCGGCAGGCTCGCTTCCGGCTCGTCGTTGCCGATCACGGCACACTCGATCTCGCGCGCGTCCAGTCCCTCCTCGACGATGATCTTGCGGTCGTAGCGCGCGGCCAGATCAATCGCGGCTTCGAGCGTGCGTCGATCCGTGGCCTTCGAGACGCCGACGGACGAACCCAGATTCGCCGGTTTGACGAAGCAGGGGAAACCAAGCGCGCGCGCCACGCGCCGCACGACAGTAGCGCGTTCACGCTCCCACTCCGAACGCAGAAACCAGATGTGCTTGCAGATGGGCAGCCCCGCCTCTTGGAACAGCGCCTTCATCGTCACCTTATCCATCCCGCACGACGAGGCGAGCACGCCGCAGCCGACGTAAGGCACGTCGGCCATCTCCAACAACCCTTGTATCGTTCCGTCCTCGCCGTAAGTGCCGTGCAGCGCCGGGAAGATCACGTCTACGGGGCGCGGCGGCGCTGGTCTCGCTCCGTCCGCGGCGAAGGCGACGAGACCGGCGCGCGAAGGGTCGCCCACGATGGTCAGAGATTCCGTGCTCTCCCCGATCTCGCGCGACACTAGTTCGGCGGTCGCGCGCGGCAACAGCGCCAGAGATGCGGCGGGCGACAACCACTGCCCCGTCTTCGTAATCGCCAGCGGGATCACTTCAAACTTCCGATGGTCAATCGCATCGATCACCGCGCGCCCCGAACGTAGAGACACTTCATGCTCCCCCGAACGCCCCCCGAAAATTACCCCGACTCTGATTCTTCTTTTCAATCCAGACTCCTAAGCAAGTAAATCGTGAATCGTAAATCGTCAATAGATTAAATCCTGTTCTTTCTATTTACGATTTACGATTCACGATTTACTGTTTCACAAAATCGTTTTGCCCATGGCCGAGAGGATGAGTTCGACGCCGAGTTCAGCCGTGCGGTTGTTGACATCGAGAGCGGTGTTGATTTCAACCACCTCGAAGGCGATCATGCCGCCCGCTTCGGCGATCTTTTCCAACGCCAGATGCGACTCGCGGTAGGTGAGGCCGCCGCGCACGACCGTGCCCGAACCCGGCGCGTCGCCCGGATCGAGGGCGTCCACGTCGAGCGTGACGAAGTAGCCGCCCGGCGCTTGTTTCGCAATCGCGAGCGCATCGTCGATGCACGCGCTCATCCCGCGTTCGTCTATTTCGCGCATGGTGAAGAAGCGCATGCCCAGTTTGCGGATCAACTCGCGCTCGGCCGGGTCGAGGTCGCGCGCGCCGAGGTGCGCGCAGTAGCGCGGGTCGAGTTTCGGGGCGAAGCCCGCCACGTGCGTCAGTTCCGGCGCGCCGTAGCCGAGCAGGGCGGCGAGCGGCATCCCGTGGATGTTGCCGGACAGAGTCGTCTCCGGCGTGTTCATGTCGGCGTGCGCGTCGAACCAGATCAAGCCGATTGGCTGCCCGCGCTCGCGGAAGACCGAGGCCGCGCCCGCACACGACCCGGCCGCGATGGAATGGTCGCCGCCAAGTATGATCGGAAACTCGCCCGCCTGCATCGCGCGTTGCACTTCCGCCGCCAGTTCCTCGCAGGCGATGCTGATCTCGCGCAAATACTTCGCACGGTCGTTCGGCGCGGCGATGGTCTGCGGACGTTCCAGACGCATGTCGCCGAGGTCGCGCACTTCGTAACCGAGCAGCGCGAGACGTTGATTGAGACGCGCCACGCGCATCGCCGCCGGGCCGAGGTCAACGCCCGCCGTGCCCGCCCCGAAGCCGAGCGGCACGCCGATGATTGAGACGCGCCGCCCGTCGCCGGGCAGAAGATTGATGATGGAAGATTTCGACTGTTCGCCCAATGCTGACATAACTCTCCGAAGCTGAAAGCCCCGGCCGCTGTTTCGTCGCGTCTGTGTCACACGAGCGGCCGGGACTGTCCTTGTCGTCGCATCAACTGCCGAGGTTGATGTTGAAGCCGCTGCCGCCGCTGCCGCCCTGCGACGGAAAGAACGGCCTGAGCAGTCCGGCGAAGGCCGCGAGGTTGCGCGTCTGGATCAACAACTCTCCCGGCCCGGCAAACTCCGCGACGATGCCTTCGCCGCTCACCATCGAACGGAAGAACCCGGAAGCGGCCTTGCGCAGAGAGTATGCAAGAGACGCTTCCCAAGCGACCAAGTGGCCGGTGTCGACGACGTAACGCTCGCCCGCGCGTAATTGTTTGCGATGGATCGCGCCGAACGATGTGAGCAACAGCAGCCCCGTGCCCGACACCTGCATGACGAACAAACCCTCGCCGCCGAAGAAAGTCTTCGCGCCGCCCCACTTCGTATCAATTGTCAGGCTCGCGTCGCCCGCGAGATAGGAACTCGACTGCACCATGAACGTCTGGTTGCCGAGTTCGAGCGCGGCGATGTCGCCCGGCGCGCCCGGCGCGAAAGAGACTTCGCCGGGGCCGCCGCGCGCCGTGAAAGTAGAGACGAAGGCCGACTCGCCGCCGACCGCGCGCTTCAAAGCGCCCATCAGGCCGCCTTTCATCTGCGACTGCAACTCGACGTTCGCGGACATCGAAACCATCGCGCCCGCCTCGGCCAAAATCGACTGCTCGGCCTGCAACTGCACGACCGCCAGCGAGAAAGAGGGCTGGTGCAAAATTTCGTAACTGTAGCCGCGTCCCTGCCCGCGCGCGTCCTCGTCCAGATGAATGCCGTAGCCGCCAGCTCCAGCAGTGCCGCCAGTTCCACTCGCGCCGCCCGCGCTACTCGCACCGCCCGTCGCACCCCATCCGCCCGCAGGGTTAGTCGCGGGCGGCATCGGCGCGCCGCCCGGCGTCATGCGCGTCCCGCATGCTCCGCAAAACTGTGCTCCGCTGATCAAAGCCGCCCCGCAATTCGGGCAATTCATACTCTGACTCCTTTCGACTTTTCCAAAATAATCCCGACCGCCTCTTCCGGCGTCGCCGCCAGATCGAGGATCGACACGTCTTCCTCGCTCACGACCAAATGCCTGCGCCAAGCCTCTATAATCGGAGGCCAGCAGTCGCCAAGTAGTACGAGCGGTCGCGGCTCGATGACGCGCGTTTGAATCTTGTTCCAGACGAGCGACAACTCCGTCACCGTGCCCATCCCGCCGCGCACGGCGACGAAACCGACCGAGCGCGTGATCAAGTGCTGCAAGCGGTCGTAAAAATGCGGCGTCGCCACTTTGTCCGTCAAGTAACGGTTCGGCTCTTTCTTAAACTGGTTCATCACGATGCCGAGCACGCGCCCGCCGCGCTCGTGCGCGCCGAGGCTCGCCGCCTCCATCACGCCGAGGTAGCCGCCCGTGCAGATCGTGTAACCCGCCTCGGCCAAAAGCTGCCCCACGCGCCGCGCCTGCCCGTACTCCGGACAAGTCGCGTCACACTTCGAGCCGCCGAAAATCGTGACGATGCGTTCCTGTGTGCTCATATTTTTAAGTGACAATGAAAACAGAGACGAGTGACAAGTGACAAGTGACAAGTTGGAAAACAGTAAATCGTATATCGTCAATCGCCAACAGAGAAAAGTAGTCTTCTCTCTGTTGGCGAGTCATAGCTGACAAGCAGCGACTTTTATGTCTCTTCATCCCCGACCGCTCACTGTTTTAACTCGTCACTCGTCACTCGTCACTCTTCTTACGGTTTGAGCCGGTAGAGCATGCGCGGGAACGGGATGGTTTCGCGGACGTGCTCGATGCCGCACATCCAGGCGGTGCAGCGCTCGATGCCCATGCCGAACCCGGCGTGCGGGATGCTGCCGTAGCGGCGCAAATCCAGATACCACTCGAAAGCCTCGCGCGGCAGCTCGTGCGCCGCGATCTGTGCTTCAAGGAATTCGAGCGACGTGGCGCGCTCGCCCCCGCCGATCACTTCGCCGTAGCCTTCGGACGCGAGCACGTCGACGCCGAGCGCGAGTTCAGGCCGTTCGGGGTCGCGCGCCATGTAGAAGGCTTTGACGGCCGCCGGATACCGGTGCACCATGACGGGCTTGTCGAACTGCTTCGAGATATAAGTCTCGTCGGGCGCGCCGAAATCACCGCCCCACTCGAAACGCGTTTCAAGTTCGCCGCGCTCGTGTCCTTCATGCAGCAGGCGCACGGCGTCGTCGTAATGCAAGCGCGGAAACGGCGGCACGATCAGTTCGAGTTTCGACGTGTCGCGTTCGAGCACTTTCAACTCTTCCACGCGTTCTTCGAGCACGCGCGCGGCGATGTAGGAGACGAACCGCTCGGCCAGATTCATCACGTCGTCAAGGTGCGCGAAGGCCATTTCCGGCTCGACCATCCAGAACTCGGTCAGGTGGCGACGCGTCTTGGAACGCTCGGCGCGAAACGTTGGGCCGAAGCAATAGACTTTACCGAAGGCGGCGGCCGTCGCTTCGTTGTAGAGTTGGCCTGACTGCGTGAGATACGCCTTTTCGTCGTTGAAGTAGTCGACTTCAAAAAGCGTTGTCGTGCCTTCGCAGGCGGCGGGCGTCAGGACGGGCGCATCGGCGAGCGTGAAGTTATCGTTGTCCAGAAAGTCGCGCACGGCGCGCACGACCGTGTGGCGCACTTTGAGGATCGCGTGTTGACGGCGCGAGCGCAGCCAGAGGTGTCGGTGATCCATCAAGAATTCCGTGCCGTGCTCTTTGGGCGTGATCGGGTAGCCTTCGACGGCCTGCAAAACTTGCGCGCCCGCCACGTCTATCTCGAAGCCGCCGGGCGCGCGCTCGTCCGCGCGCACCGTGCCGCGTATCGTGAGCGCCGTCTCCTGCCCCAGATTCTTGAGCGCGTCCCAGACCTCTTCCGCGACGGCTTTTTTGAAGACGACGCATTGCACGATGCCTGTCCCGTCGCGCAGTTGCGGAAACAGGAGCTTGCCGCTCGAACGCAGATTGTAGAGCCAGCCGCGCAAAACGACTTCGCGGCCGACGTGCCCGGATAGTTGATTGATATAAACGTGCGGCGCGCCGTCGCCGGTCGCCTCTGCCGCCGGTTGTTCCCCTTGAACTTGTTCTTCAGTTGCCATTGCTATCTTCTACGGCTTTCTCTGTAAACGTTTCGATTGAACTTGAATTCGGCGGCCGCGCTCATTTGCCGCCGACGCGCCCGCGCAGCGTTTCGCGCAGGACGGGAAAGCGCGCCAGCCATTCGAGCGCCTGCAAGACGATCCGGAGCACGGGGTTGATGAAATGCGCGTAGGTCTCGCTGCGACCGCACACACCGCTTTGATACGAGAAAGTGCCGACCGCTTTCAGACAACGCTGCACGGTCATCAGTCGAAACTCGCGCCCGAAGTCGTCCGGGTCGAGCGCGTCGAGACCGCGCTGCCTGCGCTCTTCCAAAAAATATAACCTGCGTTCGCGTATCTCGGCGAGCGAGGGCACGGAGGTTTGCCGGTCGAGCAAGAGCGAGACGAGATCGTAGCTGGCAGGCCCCATGCGCGCGTCTTGATGGTCGATGATGCGCAGGCGTTGCTCTTTATCGACGAGCAGATTCGAGGTGTGAAAATCGCGGTGGCAGAGAACGCGCGGGCGCGCGGCCAGTTCGGCGGCGAGGTCGTTGAGTTCGGCGCGCAGTTCAGCCTCCTCGCCATGTTTCAAAGTCTCGCCGCAGTAGCTTTTGAAATAGTGCTTGAGAAAATATTCCAACTCCCAGAAAAGTTTGGCCTCGTCGAAGGCGAGACGCGCGGCGATGGAGTTGCGTTCGTAGGCGAGCGGCGTGGCGGCCTGTATGTCGGCGATGAGGCCGATGGCGCGTTCGAGATAAATTTCGCGCTCCTCTTCGCTCGCCTTCTCGAAGACGCGTCTGAGTTGTGCGTCGCCCAAGTCCTCTTGCACGATGATGCCGTTCGCGGCGTCAACGTCGAGGATTTCGGGCACGGGCAGATGCGCGGCGACGAACAGACGCGTGACATCGAGAAACGGGTGAATCTCCGGGTCGAACGGTTCCGGGTAGACGGCGGCGACGGCCGTGGCGTGTCCCTTCCAAGGGATGCGGAAGTATTCGCGTGTCGAGGCGTCGGGTGTGAGCGCGAGGATGCCCCCGGCGTCCAAATTCGCGCGGACGAGATAGACGCTCAGGCGTTCATGCGCTGTGGTGTGAAACGCATTCGCGGTGATGCCCGACGGGTGGCTCATGTGTGTCTGGGGCGCGGGGGCGAGAGATGCTTGCGGTTCGCGTTCGGCCGCATACGACGGAAAAGCCCCGTTTTTGCCCGCTTTCTTTGCTTTTTCGCAGCGCGTCGGATTGTATCACTCGGCGAGTGGGACGACAAAATTCTCCCCGCGAAACTCGCCCACGAGCGCCTTCTCAGGCCGTTGCTCGCCCCTCTCGAACGCTTCTCGGACGAGCGCCGCGCGCACGACCGCCGCGTCCTCCACAACCTCGCCCGCGCGGACGCGCACGCCCGCGCCGAGAATCGCGCGACGCACGCGCGCTCCCCGTTCGACGCGCGCGTCTTCCCATAGAATCGCCGCGCGCACGTCTGCGCCCGCCTCGACGACAGAGCCTCTGCCAAGTTGCACGTCGCGCCCTTCGAGTTGCATGAGGATGAGGCTGATGTCGCGGTAACGCCGGATGGTTGAGAGTTCGTGCCACATGCCGGAGCCTGTGTGCGCCGCGATGCGTTCGCCGCGCGCGATGGCGGGGATGTACACGTCCGTCACCGAATGCGAGAAACGGCCGCGCGGGATGTAATCGAAGATGCGCGGTTCGAGAATCTGAATTCCGGTGAACATCAACGGCGCGTCTTCTTCTCTCTCCACACTCAATCCACTATCTTCTCTCTCCACACTCAATCCACCAGCGTCTTCTCTTCCCACACTCGCGCTTCCCGCTCCTTCTCTCTCCACATTCAGCTTGTTCGCTTCGTCTCCATCTAAACTCTGTGTGCCCGCCGGAGTCTCTTCCCCGCTCGTTCCGAAAACCGTGACGGTTTCAAGAGAAGCGCGAACCGTGTCTCTGTCGTTATCGGACGGAGGATTCGGATACCCGCCGAAACGTTTGACCAGACCGGCTTCCGTCTCGACGATGCTGTAACGCTCGCGTTCGACGTTGCGACGCAGAACGAGCGTGGCGAGCGCGCCGGCGCGCCGGTGCGTTTCGAGTGCGGCGCTGAGATCGATGTCGGTGGCGATCTTGCCGTTGACGACGATGAAGGTGTCGCCTTCGAGATAAGCGCGCGCATTGTCCATCGCGCCGCTCGTGCCGAGGATGACGGGTTCTTCGATGTAGCTGAGACGGACGCCGAACTCGCTTCCGTCGCCGAGCGCGGCGCGCACGGATTCGGGGCGATGATGCAGGTTGACGATGATCTCGCCGCATCCGAAACGCGCTAGGTATTCGGCGACGTAGCCGACGAGCGGGCGTCCCATGAATGGGAGCGCGGGCTTGGCTCGGTCGAGCGTCAGAGGCCAGAGGCGTGTGCCGTAACCGGCGGCCAGAATCATCGCGCGCATAAGTTCGACTCGAAAATTAACGCGGCCGGGAAACGCGCCGCCCGACTTTTATTTATCAATGCTGGAAATGGCGAGCGGCATCAATTCGAGAAAGTGCGCGGAGGCTTTGCTTCCACCCAACGCTTCGCTTTTGGTCGCTGGGCGGATCGAAACAATCTCTTCGACGTCCTCTTCAAAACCGATCCTGAGCCGGACGGCAAGCCCCAACGCCTCGTCGAAATTGTGCGCGAAGTAGCGATTGTAATGCACGTCGCCGCCTTCGGATTTAGTCCAGTTGATGGCCTCGATGATGTGTGGGGTTTCGGCCGCCTGCGCCCTCGCTTCGGCGTCCGCCAACGGCATGTGTACGAAGTTGTAAGTTGCGCCCGCGTGCGGGTCGAAGGTGTATCCCTGTTCGAGTTTTTTCACTTTAACTAACCTTTCTCAAGACCGAAAAATTTTACTGTGGCGACCGCGCTTTGCGTAGACACACGCGCACGGCCGCGCGCTCAGGCCGCCCGTATCATAACCCGTCGAGCACAACTGTTAAGAGACCTGCGCCACGTCGCGGATGGTGAGATCGAACGTGCCGGGGGCGACTTTGCGAAAGCGCCCGTTGCGGTTGAGCGAGACGGCGATGCTGATCGTGGGATTGTGTCCGGTGAACTGAAAGCCGCCTTCGAGCAGGCGGTTGTAAATCTCGTTGACGTGCAGGGGCGTGCCCGCTTCGCGCAGCAGCAACGCGGTGGCTTGCGGAATCGTGCGGTCGAGAAAACGGTCGCTCGTCGGTTCGACATCCGCGCGCACGGGCGGCAGGGTCGCGCGCGGCACGCTCTGATAAGTCGGCTGGCGATTGGCATTGTTGCCGCTGCCGCTACTGTTACTACTACTACTGCTGCGCGCGTGCGCTTCGTCGCGGCGCAAGGCGACTTCGATCTCCGCGTCCGAGGGCGACTGCTGTTGCTGCTGCTGCGTGTGCACGCTATTGAGGACGGACGAAAGGATGCGAAACATCGCGGCCTCGGTCTGCGTGGCAATGGCGTCCATCTCGCCGAGTTCCGTGCGCAGTTTCTCGGCTTCGAGTTCGAGGTCGGCCAGACGCGCGGCCAAGCGGTTGCGCGTGGCGCGCGTCTGTCTGAGACTCTGTTCGAGCGTGGCTAGGAGATTATCGTCGGGCATAGAGACAAAAAAGGCGAAAGACGTGTGACGAGGGGGCGCTTGGGAAATCGAATTGCCGGGTCGGGGTTCGGGCTGCGGTCTGTTTCATCCTTCGACTTCGAGGCGGCAAGCGCCTGCTTTAACGGTCGCGCTCAAGTATGAAAGTCGGAATCGAACTCAAGGCATCACGGTACTTTGTGTCGGGCAGCGCGTCAAGAGAATTTCTGGCGGCCGTGGCGAAATCGTTGGCGCGGCGGCGCGCGCGTTCGAGCGCGCCGGATTGTTCGGCGGCGCGCGTCAGGGCGGCGCGCGAAATGGCGTCGTAAGTTCCTTCACGCATCACGGCCTGCACGGCGGCGCGCGGCTCGCGCTCGGTCTCCAGCAGGTAGATGAGCGGGAGCGTCAGTTTGCCTTCGAGCAGATCGACTCCGGCGGGCTTGCCGAGCACGTCTTCGGTGGCCGTGAAGTCGAGCAGGTCGTCCACGAGTTGAAAGGCCGCGCCGAGGTTCATGCCGTAATTGCGTAGAGCGAGCTGCGTCTCCACGTCCGCCCTTGCGAGCAGCGCGCCGATCTCGCCGCACGCGCTGAACAGATACGCGGTCTTGCGCATCAGGATGTCGAAATACTGCTCCTCGGTCATGTCGGCGCGGCCGAGCGTGGTCAGTTGCAATATCTCGCCTTCGGTCATGCGCCGCGTCACGGCCGTCAGAATGTCGAGCACGGGCAGGGAGCGTTCGGCGAGGCTCGCTTCAAAGGCCGACATGTAGAGCCAGTCGCCCATCAGCACGGCCGTCTGGTTGCCGAAGCGTTGATTGATCGAGGGACGATTGCGGCGCGTCTCCGCGTTGTCGATGATGTCGTCGTGGACGAGCGTGGCCGTGTGGAGAAACTCCATCACGGTCGCCATGCGGATGACGTTCTGCTCGGCGGCATGTCCGCCCGCCGCGTAGTTCGAGAGGATGGTGAGCGCGGGCCGCACGCGCTTGCCGCCCGAAGCGCGCAGGTAGTCGCCGATATAGGCGATGACTTCGACGTTGGAGCGCGCCTGTCGCGCGAACTCCTCCTCGACCGCAGCCAGTTCCGACGCGATCAAACCAAAGATGCGCGTCGCCGCGACTTGCGGCGCTTCGACGGCGGCGGGTTGGCTTGAAAGACTCATAAGCGACAGGTGACGGGTGACAGGTGACAGGTGACAAGTTAAATACAAGACTGTAGCTTTAACTCGTCACCTGTCACTAATTCGACCTGTAGTTCGTGTACTGCATATTGATGTTGAAATCTTTGGCCTTGAGTTTGGCGATGATGTCTTGGAGCGTGTCGCGGTCTTTGCCGGAGACGCGCACCACGTCGCCTTGAATCGAGGCTTGCACTTTGGCCTTCGAGTCTTTGATAAACTTGACGATCTCTTTGGCCTTATCGGTCGGGATGCCCTGCTGGATGGCGACGCGCTGGCGCACCGTGCCTCCGGCCGCGGGCTCGATGCGCCCGTAGCTGAAAGCCTTGAGCGGCACGCTGCGGCGGACGAGTTTCTGCTGCAAGATATCGTTCATGTTGCGCAGCTTCGTCTCGTCTTCGGCCGTCAGGACGAGTTCGTCCTCTTCCAACGCGACGAGCGCGGCGCTGCCCTTGAAATCGAAACGCTGCCGCACCTCTTTCATCGTCTGGTCGAGCGCGTTGTTGATCTCGGCGCGGTCAACTTGCGAAACGATGTCGAATGAATTTTGTTGAGCCATAAGCCTCTTGACCAAGGCGACGAGTGACAACCGACGAGTTAGAACAACTTTTCACTATCTCGCACCGGAGCATTTATAACATTAACAGGCGCGCGGTGAAAGTTGCCCCGAAGGTGTGCTCGAAGGGCGAGCACGCGAAACGTCGCATCTGCGTTACACGCCGGGCAGGTTGAAGAAGCGACGGAAGTTGGCGGTCGTGATTTGGCCGAACTCCGACGCTTCGATGCCGTGCAACTCGGCCACCGCCCGCGCCGTCTCGACGACGCGCGCCGGTTCGTTGCGCCGCCCGCGAAAAGGAATGGGCGTGAGGAACGGGCAATCCGTCTCGACGAGCAAACGTTCGAGCGGCACGCGCCGCGCCACCTCGCGCAACGCCTCCGCCTTCTTGAAAGTGACGTTACCCGCAAACGAGATCATGAAACCGAGTTCGAGCACGCCCGCCGCCAACTCGTGCCCGCCGCCGAAGCAGTGCATGATGCCGCCCCGCCGCCCCTCTGCGCCGCCGAACTCCGCTCTCAATATCTCCAGCGTTTCCGCGTCCGCCTCGCGCGAGTGGATCACGACCGGCAGGTTCAATTCGCGCGCCATGCGCAACTGTCGCGTGAAGACTTCGCGCTGCACATCGCGCGGCGAGTTGTCGTAGTGATAATCCAGACCGATCTCACCCCAAGCGATAACGCGCTCGCTGCTCGCGGCCAACTCTCGGACGCGCACGGCCGCGCGCTCGTCGAACAGGCGCGCGTCGTGCGGATGAACGCCCACGGCCGCATAGACGCCTTCGTAACTTTCGGCAACTCTGACCGCGCGCTCCAAATCTCCACCGTGCGGATCGCCCGTCCCCACGTTCAAGATCGACACCACTCCCGCCTCGCGCGCACGCGCCACCACCTCGTCGCGATCCGCGTCGAACTCCGCCCCGTCAATGTGCGCGTGTGAATCGATGAACATAAGAGAGCAGTGACGAGTGACAAGTGACGAGTGAGAAAGCCGTGAAACGTAAGAGTCTTCAATGGTGAATCGTCAATTGAAGAAAGCGGTGTTCATTCTATTTACGATTCACGATTTACTGCTTTAACTCGTCACTTATCACTCGTCACTTGTCACTATTTCAGCCTCGCGCCGTTGGGCACGTCTTCGGTGAAGGTGGCGAGGACGGGGCGGCCTTCGTCGCCGACGGAGGCGGCGAGCACCATGCCCTGCGACTCGAAGCCGCGCAGTTTGCGCGGTTTCAAATTCGAGACGACCGCCACCTTGCGCCCGATGAGCGTGTCTGGTTCGTAATACTCCGCGATGCCGGCGAGAATCTGGCGCGGCGCGGCTTCGCCGAGGTCGATGGTGAAGCGCAGGAGCTTGTCCGACTTCGGAATGCGTTCGGCCGTCAGTATCTCGCCGACGCGCATCTCGACCTTGATGAAATCCTCTATGCCGATAAACGTGGCGACGCCTTCGGGCGCATCCCCTTGCGACTGCGCGGCCGCGCTGCCTTGCGTCTGCGCGGCCACGGCTGCGTCGCCTTCGGTCGCGCCGCGCTGTGGCGGTTCCGGTTTCGTCCCGGCCGCATTGGTCGAGCCGGGTACGGCATCGGCTTCGGTCGCGTGCGTGCCCGCGTGCGCGGCTTGTGCGCCCGTGTCGTGCGAGGCGTTCGTTTCTGTGCGTGCGGCCTCTTTCGCCGCGTTCTCTTTTTCCATCTCAGCCATAATTTTTGCTTTGTCCATGCGCGGGAAGACGGGCGCGACTTCGCCGATTTGCGTCCCCGCTTGCAGACCTCCCCAACGTAGTTGTGCCGGATCGTGTTTCTCTAGGTCGCCGTCTTGTCCGAGTTGCGTCCAGATGGCGCGCGTGGCGGCGGGCATCACCGGATGGAGGAGGACTGCGAGCCAGCGCAAAGTCTCCGCCGCGCGATAGAGGACTGCGTGCAAGGTCTGCCGCTGCGCTTCGTCCTTCGCCAACTCCCACGGCTTCGCCTCCGAGATCATCTTGTCGGCGCGCGCGATGACAGTCCACACCGTTTCGAGCGCGCGGCTGAAAGCATAGTCCTCGAAAAGCTGCACGAAGGAGTCGCGCGCGTGTTCGAGAGTTGTGGCGAGTTCCTGCCCGTCGGCGTCCACGCCCGCGCGCTTGGCCTGCAAGCGTCGCTCCTCTTCGATGTCGGGCGCAGGGATGCGGCCTTCGCAGTAGCGCCCGATCATCGTCAACGTGCGGCTCGACAAATTGCCGAGGCCGCTCGCCAAGTCGCTGTTCGTGCGTTCGACGAGCGCCTCGTAACCGAACTTGCTGTCCTGACCGAAGACCATCTCGCGCAAGCAGAAGTAGCGCACGGTGTCGGGCGAGAAATAGCGTCTCAGTTTCGGCAGTTCAATCGAGTTGCCGAGCGTCTTGGACATTTTGCGCCCCGCATAATCGAGCCACGTCCCGTGCGCGATAACGGCGGCGGGTTGTTCGACACCGGCGGCCATCAGAAACGCAGGCCAATAGATCGCGTGCTGGCGGAGGATGTCCTTGCCGACGAGATGCGTGCCCGGCCAGAATCGCTCGAAGCCTTTGTCGCTCTCGCCCGCCTCGCGCGGCCAACCGAGCGCGGTGATGTAGTTCGACAAGGCATCGAGCCAGATGTAGATCGTGTGCTCCGGATCGCCGGGCACGGGGATCGCCCAACTGACGGAAGTTTTGAGACGACTGACGGAGAGGTCTTGCAAACCGTTGTTGATGAAACTGACCACTTCGTTCAGGCGCACGTCGGGGCGGATGAAGCCGGGGCGCGACTCGTAGAGCGCGAGCAAAGCCTCGCCGTAATCCGAGAGACGAAAGAAATAGCTCTCTTCGGCGACGCGGTCGAGCGGCGCTTCGTGGATGAGGCAGAGCGGCGGGTCGCCTTCGCGTGCGGGGCGCGCGTATTCGTCCTCAGTCTTAAAGGTCGCGCACGGCGCGCAGAACCAACCTTCGTAGCGTCCCTTGTAGATCGCCTCGCGCCCTTTGGGCGTCTTGGCCGCCGCGATGCGCCGCCAGAATTCGGCGACCGCCTCGTAGTGGAACGGCTCGGTCGTCCGCATGAAGATGTCGTAGCCGCCGCTGGTCGTATCGAGTCCGAAGGCGGCGAAACTTTGCTTCAACTCGCCGACGATGTAATCGACGTGTTCTTTGGGCGTGCGTCCGCTGCGCGCGGCGGCGCGTTGGACGTTGATGCCGTGCTCGTCCGTCCCCGTCAAAAACAGCGTCTCGTAGCCGCGCTGTCGCCGGAAACGCGTCACGGCATCCGCCACGATGGTCGTGTAGAGATGCCCCAGATGCGGCAGGCTGTTCGCGTAATAGATCGGCGTCGTGACGTAAAAAGTTTTCATCGTTGGTGAATGGTAAATGGTAAATGGTAAATGGTGAATGGCGGAAGACGGGTTTTATCCATTCACCGTTGACGATTCACCGTTTACCTCCCTGAATCAGAGACATGGCTTCGGCGCGGGTGCGCGGGTCTTTGCGGAACGCGCCGCGGATGGCGGAGGTGATCGTCAGCGCGCCGGGTTTTTTGACGCCGCGCAAAGTCATGCACGTGTGCTCGGCTTCGATGACGACCATCACGCCGAGCGGTTCGAGACCGTCGAAGATCGTGTCGGCGATTTCGGAGGTCAGGCGCTCCTGCACCTGCAAGCGGCGCGCGAAGGTGTCGGACAGGCGCGCCAGCTTCGAGAGGCCGAGGATGCGCCCGCCCTTCGGGATGTAGGCGATGTGGCAGCGGCCGACGAACGGCGCGAGATGGTGTTCGCAGATAGAGGCGATGTGGATGTCGCGGACGATGACGAGTTCGTCGTGCGAGTCGCCCGGCAGCGGCTCGACGTGCTGGTGCGGGTCTTCGCGCATCCCGGCCGTGAGTTCCGCGTACATCTCCGCGACGCGCTGCGGCGTGCGCTGGAGTCCGGCGCGCAGCGGGTCTTCGCCGATGCCTTCGAGAATCAGCCTGACGCCTTCCGCAATCTTGTCGAGATCAACTTCGTTCGATTTCATCTTTTCACTTTAGCTCAACTTCGCACGCGTCCGTTGCGCTTGAAAACAACTTCGCGCGCCCGGGTCTTTTCCGCTTCGGATCAATCCCGCTCGCTTTCAACTTGCCCGCCCGCCAAATTCGCCGCGTGTGTCGCCGCACGCGCCGCCGCTTCGACCACATGCAGCGGCACGCCCGCACGGACGGCCGCCGCGCGACAGTCTTCATACTCCGGCGCGACTTGAGCGAAGCTTCCGTCCGCACGCCGCGCCAACTTGACGTTGATGCGGCCGTACTCCGTCTCCACCGCGACGAACTCTCGCGCGAGCGCGCGCCGCTCGACTTCATAACTGCGCACGCCGAGCGTCGTCGTCTCTGCAAACAGCAGGCGCGTCAAAGCCTCTCGCTCGCCCGCGCGGCACAGGATGGAGACGACGACGCCGGGGCGGTTCTTCTTCATCTGCACGGGCGTCAAGAAACAATCGAGCGCGCCGAGGGCGAACGCGCGCTCCATCGCGTAGCCCACAATCTGCGGCGACGCATCGTCCAGATTCGTCTCGATCATGTAAAGCCGCTCCGCCGTCTCGTTCGTCCCGCGCGCCTCCGCTCCCGCATGCGCCCCATTCTCTCGTTCGATCTCGCCCGTCTCGCCTACGAGCACGCGCAACGCGTTCGGGAAATTTTCGTACTCGCGCTTCCCCGCCCCGTAGCCGCTCGCCGCGACGCGCATCGCGGGCAGCGCGCCGTATGCTCCGGCGCAGACCGTGGAGATGATGGCCGCGCCCGTCGGCGTCAAGAGTTCGCCGCGCACGTCGGTCGCGTAGATGGGCGCGTCGCCGAGGAGTTCAACCACGGCGGGCGGCGGCACGGGGAAACGCCCGTGCGCCATCTCGACCGTGCCGCTACCGACGTGCAGCGCGGACGAGACGAAGCGTTCGATGCCGAGCAGTTCAAAGCCTATGCACGCGCCGACCACATCGACGATGGCGTCGAGCGCGCCGACTTCGTGAAAGTGAATCTTCTCGACCGGCACGTTGTGCACGCGCGCTTCGGCTTCGCCGAGCCGTCGGAAAATTTGCGCGGCGCGCGCCTTCACGGTCTCGCTCAGGCGCGACGCCTCGATGATCTTGAGAATCGCGCTCAGGTGTCGATGCCCGGTCTGATCCTCTGTTTCGACGACGGCGCGCGTCGCGCTGATGCCGGAGCGAAGGGCGGTCTCGAAAGAGATTTCAAACCCCGAAACATCGAGCAGCGCGAGTTGTTCGCGGAGCGCGCGTGCGTCCGCCCCGGCGGCGACGAGTGCGCCGAGAATCATGTCGCCGCTCGCCCCGGCGAAGCAGTCGAAGTAAAGTGTGCGCATCAAAATTCCAATTGCGGCAAGACCTCGCCCGCGCGTCCCTGAAGGGCGGCGTCACAGAGCGCCGTGAACCGCGTCTGTTCGGGATTGACCTCCACCGTGAAAGCGCCCGCCGCGCGCGCGATCTCCGGCAGGTGCATCGCCGGATAGACGAGGGAGGAAGTGCCGATGACGAAACAGAGTTGGCACGCCGCCGCTGCTTCGGCCGCCCGCTCGAAAACTCCGGTGGGCAACATCTCGCCGAACAACACCACGTCGGGGCGCAAGGCGTTGCCGCACGCGCGACAGGTGGGCGGCGACGCCGCGCGTTCGATTACGCCTTCGCTTACTTCTTCGCTGACTCCTTCGCCGGCAGCCTCGCGCTCGCTTCGCTCGACGCCGGCAGCATTGCTCTCACTTCGTCCGTCGTCGCCCACTGTTTCGCGCTCGCCGCAGACGGTGCAGCGCGCCCGCCAGAGGTTGCCGTGGAGTTCGAGCACGTCGCGCGAGCCTGCGGCCGCGTGGAGGCCGTCTATTTTCTGCGTCGCAAGTCGGAAACTCTCGAATCTGTCCTGCCACGCGGCGAGCATGCGGTGCGCGGGGTTCGGTCGCACGTCGCGCATCAATTCGCGCCTGTAATCGAACCACTCCCAGACGGCCGGGAGATCGCGCGCGAGCATCCCGGCCGAAGAGATCACGTCGAAGGGCATTCCCTTCCACACGGCCGCGCCCCCGCCGCCGCGAAAGGTCGGCACGCCGCTTTCGGCCGAGACGCCCGCGCCCGTCAACACGAACACGCGGCGCGCACGTCGCAGACGCTCGCGCAACTCGCCGAGCAAGGCCGGTTCAAACTGTGTCGGCATCCGATTCAGGCGGCGATGGTAGCAGAGCCGACCGACGCAGTGTCAAGCGAAGTATTGGGTGAAGTGTCGGGCGAAGCGTGGAAGGGCCAGGTTTTAGATAGTTAACAGTAGGTTCATCTTCAAGGTTGAACGCCACCTTACTTTTCTTTACGAAAAATCAGACGGTTCAGCCCTATCAAAAGCAAGATAAGCGGAACTGCTACCGCTCCGATAAGCGCAAGGAGGAGTGAGAAAAACACTCTCCCGAAAGGAGTCAGTTTGGTATCGTCCTTGACCTCTTTCATGAGATAGACGAACAGCCCGGCCGCCGCCAAAAAATAGCAAACAGCCAAAACCATTTCAAAAGGTGTCGACTTCGGCGGTGCTAACATGATGCCGTCAATAATACAACTTCCGGCCGACTTCAGAGAGTTTCAGCGCGATTAGCCTCTGTCCGCTCGCTCGCGCTATACTCATTTTTTTCCGAAGCGGCGCTTTCGGGCGCTGCTTGCATCAATGAGAGACTGAGGACATCCACGTATTGAATCTGCTGGAACTGCAACACCGACTCGCCGCGCGCGTGCGCAGCACGATTGAAGAGAAGTTCGTCGCGTTTCCGCTCGTGCAGGGCGAGATACCGCCGCGCACCGAACTCGGCGACGTGGCCTTCCCCGTCGCCTTCGAGGTCGCCAAGCGACTCAAACAGGAGAAAGGCGAACGCGCCAACCCGCGCGCCATCGCCGAGGAGTTGCGTCAGGCTTTGGCGGCGGAAGCGGGTGTGGCGCGCGTCGAAGTGGCGGGCGCGGGCTACCTCAACGTCTTCTACGACCGCGCGCAGAGTCTCCAACACCTCGCCGCCGCTTCCGCGTCCGTCACGACAAAGAAAGCCGCGCAACCCGAAGCGGACGCGCAGTCGAAGATCATCGTCGAGCATACGAACATCAATCCGAACAAGGCGGCGCACATCGGCCACCTGCGCAACGGCGTGCTCGGCGACACCTTCGTGCGCATCCTGCGCGCGACGGGCGCAAGCGTCGAAGTGCAGAACTACATCGACAACACCGGTGTGCAAGTGGCCGACGTGGTCGTCGGCTTCATGCACGTCGAACAGATGACGCTCGAAGACGTGCGCCGTCTCGACGCCTCGCTCACCGTTGAGAGACCATTCGATTATTACTGCTGGGACTTGTACGCGCAGGTCGGTCTCTTCTATCGCCACGGCAACGCGGAAGCGAAAGAAGACCCGGAGCGTTTGAAACTGCGCGGCGAGACGCTGCACGCCATCGAAGCGGGCAACAACCCGACGGCCGAGTTGGCCGATTACGTCGCCACGCGCATCGTCGAATGTCACTTGCGGACGATGGGACGGCTCGGCATTCGCTACGACGTGCTGCCGCGCGAATCCGAAATCCTCCACCTGCGCTTCTGGGATCGCGCCTTCGAGCGTCTGAAAGAGGCGGGCGCGATTCGTTTCGAGCAGGAAGGCCGCAACGCCGGTTGCTGGGTGATGCCTTCGGACGCGCACACGGGCACGGACGAGCACGACGCCGACAAGATCATCGTCCGCTCGAACGGCACGGTCACCTACGCGGGCAAAGACATCGCCTATCAACTCTGGAAACTCGGCCAACTCGGACTCGATTTTTACTACAAGCCCTTCCAGCAATACGAGGACGGCCACGTCGTCTGGGTGACGACGAGCGAAGCGCCCACGGACGAAGCGCAAGTCGCTTACCAACCGCCGCGTTTCGGCGGCGGCCAAAAGGTCTACAACGTCATCGACTCGCGCCAGGCCTACACGCAGGACATCGTGCAGCGCGGCGTGCAATCGGTCGTCCCCGGCCTGGCGCGCGAGCCGAGCGTGCATCTCTCATACGAGATGGTGGCGCTCTCGCCCGCCGCTTCGGAAGAACTCGGTTTCGAGTTGAGCGCCGAAGACCGCGCGCGTCCCTTCATCGAGATGAGCGGGCGCAAAGGCTTGGGCGTCAAAGTTGACGACCTCATCGACCGTCTCGAAGCGAACGCGCTCAAAGAGGTGGACACGCGCCACGCCGAACTCTCGCCGGAAGAAAAATTCGAGACGGCGCGCACCATCGCCACGGGCGCGCTGCGCTACTTTCTCTTGAAGTGGACGCGCAATTCCCTGATCGCCTTCGACTTCAAGGAAGCTCTCTCCTTTGAAGGCGAGACCGGCCCTTATTGCCAGTATGCGGCCGTGCGCGCCAATTCCATCTTCCGCAAATTGGATGAGGAAACTCTGACGCGCGCGCGCGCGTTCGCGGCGGGCTTATCGGAGCATGAACCGGATGCCGAAGCCGTGCGGCAAGTGTTCGCGGGCGAAGGCGGCGACGAACTGTGGTCGCTTCTGACGCAGGCGGCGCGGCTGGAAGAGACCACGGCGCAAGCGGCCGCGCAGGCCGAACCGGCCTATCTGGCGAAGTACACCTTCCAACTCGCGAAGGCATTCAATCTCTTCTACCATCGCCACCGCATCATCGCCGAAGAGAACGAGACGCGCCGCGCCGTGCTCATCAACATCGCCGACCTCGTCCGCCGCCAACTGACCGCCGCGCTCCACACGCTCGGCATCAGCGTGCCCCAAAGAATGTAGAAGCGCGTAAATCGTGAATCGTCAATCGTGAATAGAGAAGAACTGTTTTAAACTATTCACGATTGACGATTCACGATTTACGGTTTTATCTGGAGATTTATATGCTGATTGTAATGAAAGCCGACGCGACGGAGCGGGATGTCGAGAACGTCGTGCGCGTCGTGACGGAACTCGGATACAAGGCGCACGCGATGCCCGGCGCGAATCGCACGGCCATCGGCGTGACGGGCAATCAAGGCGCGGTCGATGCGACGCGCTTCGAGACGCTGCCCGGCGTGGCCGAAGCCATTCGCGTCACCAAGCCGTATAAATTGATCTCGCTCGATCTGAAGCCGGAGAAGACTGTCGTGCGCGTCGGCGATGCGGCCATCGGCGGCGACGAACTCTCGCTCATCGCCGGGCCGTGCGCCATCGAGAGCCGCGCGCAGGCGTTTGCGATTGCCGAAGCGGTGCGTCGCAGCGGCGCGCGTTTCTTTCGCGGCGGCGCTTACAAGCCGCGCACCTCCCCTTACGCGTTTCAAGGTCTCGGCGAAGAGGGTTTGAAAATACTGGCCGACGTGCGCGAAGCCTACGGGTTGAAGATCGTGACCGAGGCGCTCGACGAACACGGCGTCGATCTCGTCGAACGCTACGGCGACGTGATCCAACTCGGCGCGCGCAACATGCAGAACTTCTCCCTGCTCAAGCGCGCCGGGCGTTCGCACTTGCCCGTGCTGCTCAAGCGCGGTTTGGCCGCGACGCTCGACGAATGGCTGCTCGCCGCCGAGTACATCATGGCCGAAGGCAATTACAACGTCGTCTTGTGCGAACGCGGCATCCGCACCTTCGCGCAGCACACGCGGAACACCCTCGATCTCGCGGCCATCCCGGCCGTCCGCCGCATCTCGCACCTGCCCGTCGTGATCGACCCTTCACACGGCACGGGCAAGAACTACATGGTGACGCCGCTCGCTCGCGCCGGAGTCGCCACGGGCGCGGACGGTCTGATCATCGAAGTCCACGACCAACCGGAGCGCGCGCTCTCGGACGGAGCGCAGGCGCTCACGCTCGAACAATACGACCAACTCGTGGCGGAGGTGCGCGCCATCCATGAAGTGATCGCGCCAGCGCCGGTCGGCTGACGAACACCGGCGCGCGAGCGCTGGCTTGTTTGGCTTTCCGGTCACAAAGACAGAGTTCACGCTGGAGGCGCAAAGAGTTCAAGCGGAAGGCGCAAAGGATCGACCGGCTACCTGAGTTAGCGGTTTTCTTTGCGCCTTACGTTTTCCAACTTTTGCGCCTCCAGCGTGAACGCTCTTTCAACTTCACCTGTAGATGGCGAAATAGAGTTTCCGCGCGAGTTCGGCGTTGAGAGTTTTGAGAATCTGGTATTGCTGGACGGCGGCGGGTTTGTCGCCGAGGTTGAGATAGGCTTCGCCGAGTTTGAAAATGTAATTCGCGTTCGTCGCGTCGTGTCTGACCGCTTGCCTGAGCGCCTCCGCGGCTTCTTGCGGCTTCCCCTGTCGCAGATATGCCGTGCCGAGATAGAAGTGTCCCAACGCAAACTCCGGTTTCAACTCGACCGACTTCTTGAGCGCCTCGATAGACTCAGCGTGTCGCCCCGCGTGCAGGTACGCTTCGCTCAAACTCAAATAGAGGACGTGGTGCGGCTTGAGTTGCGCGGCGCGTTTGTAAGGCTCTATCGCTTCCGCGTAGCGTCCCGCCTCCGAGTAGACGATAGCGAGATGATTAAACGCCTCGTAAGAATCCGGCATCATCTTCGTCACCTGCGTGTAGTGTTCGATTGACTCGTTGAAGCGCCCGACGGTGTAGAGGGTTTGCGCCAGACGAATGCGTGCGTCCACGTTTCGCGGTTCGGCGGCGACCGTCTGCTTGAGCGATTCGAGTTGCGGCAGCATCTCGATGCGCCGCTGCACGATGTTCATTCGCTCGTGCGCCTTCTCGTGATCCGGCTTGAGGCGCAAAGCCTCGCGCAACGAACCTTGCGCCCGCTCGAATTGTCCCATGATCATCAGCAAGTTTCCGAGTTGGAAATGCGCCTCCGCGTCGCGCGGCCGGAGCTTCGCGTAAGTTTCGAGCGCCGTCAGCGCTTCGTCCCGGCGGCCGAGCGATTGATAGACGGCGGCCAGCGTAATCTGAACTTCGTCGGCTTCGGGCGCGAGACGCGCGGCCGTCCGCAAAGGCTCAATCGCCTTCTCGTATTCCGACGAATCAACGTGCACGCGAGCGATCATGAAATGCGCTTGCCACCAATCCGGCTCTTGCGCGGCGACGCGTTTGAACTCGTCGAGCGCGGCGGCGAGTTGCCCGGTCTTGTAGTAAGTGTGGCCGAGACCGAAGTGGGCGGGCGTGTCGGTCTCTCTGAGCGCGATGGCCTGTCTGTAAGCGGCGACCGCTTCGGAAAATTTTCCCAGCTTCTCGTAAATCTGCGCGAGTTCCTGATAGACCGCTTGCAGTTCGGGTTTGAGTTTGACGACTTCGCCGTAGGCTTCGAGCGCGGCCTCGAACCTGCCGGCGCAGCGATAGACGAGGCCGAGGTTGTAATAGATGGGCGCTTTATCGGGCGCTTTGTCGAGCGCGAGCGCGAGGGCTTCGGCCGCCTCTTCCAGACGATTCTCCCCGGCATAAGTCATGCCGAGGTTGTTGTGCGCCAGCCACAAGTCGGGCTTGAGCCGCAAGGCTTCTTTGTAGGCGGCGATGGCGGCGTCCGTCCGCTTCAACACACCCAGAGAGTTGGCCGACATGAGATGCAACTCCGGCACGTCCGCCCGGACTTTCAAAGCATCATTGAAAGCCGCGACCGCCCCGGCGTGCTCGCCGCTCTGCGCGAGCGCCAGACCGAGATTGATGCGCGCGCCGAAGTGCGTCGCGTCGCGCACGATGACTTGCTTGTAAAGTGCAATCGCGTCCGCTAGACGCCCCGCGCCGTGGTGCGCTTCCGCCTGACGATAGAGCTCCGCGACATCGTTTGCCGCGACGGCGGACTGCGCGGGAGTCGTGACGGGCGGCGTGGTCGTCGGTGCGGGCGTCCGCGTCGTCTGTGCGGACGCGTGCGCGTTGAGCAGCAACAGAAGGGCGAGCGCGATGTGCGGCGAGGGTTGAATGTTCATACTTTAATTTGTCCCTGCAAAATTTCCGGGAGGCGTCTGGTGAAGGCCGAGCGCGGCAGCACGTGGTCGAAGCCCGACTGCACGGCGCGCCCTTGCAACTCGACTTGGACGTGCGAGAAGAAACCGACGAGCGGCGTCGCGCGCAAAGTCTCGTCCGCTTTCAGTTGATGCGCGACGGCGAAGGGATCGAAACGCTGCAAGTGCAGATCGACGATGACGAGCGCGGGCGCAAACTCGCGCGCCGACGCGCCGAGTGCATCGAGACTGCGCGGGAAGACCGTCTCGATGTCGAGATGTTCGGCCGCCGTGCGAATCTTCGCGGCGAAAAAAAGATCGTCGACAGCCACCAGCACACGCCTCTTCATTTACAATGCTTCTCCTGAATATCAAACCGTCGCGGAAGATTCTAAGTCATGATCACGAGCCGCCAAAATCCACTCGTCCAACGCGCGCGCGCCGCGAGCAAGGGCGCGTCGAAAGACACGCTCTTTATCGAAGGCTTGCGCCTGTGCGAAGAGGCCGCGCGCTCCCGGCGGCTCGACTGCACGGACGTGCTCTATACCGAGCGGTTTGCGTCGGACGCGCGCGGCGCACGCCTGCTCGAAGATTTGCGACGATTCCAACCGCGCTTTTCGCTCATCGGCGAGCCGATCCTCTCGTCGCTCGGCGACACGAAAACACCGCAAGGCATCGTCCTGCTCGCGCGTCGCTTCCAGACCGACCGCGCGACGTTTGAAAAGTCTCTCAGCCCGCACCCGCTCGTCGTCGTCCTGCATCGCATCAACAATCCGGCGAACGCCGGGGCGATGCTGCGCGTGGCGGAGGCGGCGGGCGCGTGCGGCGTCGTTGCCACCGCGGGCACGACCGATCTGCTCTCGCCCAAAGCCTTGCGCGGCGCGATGGGGTCGAGTTTCCGCTTGCCCTTATGGACTGGCGCGGAGTTCGCCGAAGTCATCTCTTGGTGCGGCGAGCGCCGGATTCGCACCGTCAGCGCAGACCTCGCCGCACGGCAAACTCATACCGAGTTTGCTTGGACGGGCGCGCGTGCCGTCTTGATGGGCGAAGAGGGCGCGGGACTCGACGAAGCGGAAATTCGCGCCGCCGACGAACGCATACGCATTCCCATGCAACCGCCCGTCGAAAGCCTCAACGTGGCCGTCGCGCTCGCGGTCATCCTCTACGAAGCCGCGCGGCAGAGAGCGCAGGCGGCGAAACGCGAATAGCTCGCGCCGGAAGCCACGCGACGCTGCGGGCGTGCGCACGCGCCATTTAAAACGCAGCCCCGCCGCGCGCGAATCACGGTGCAAAACCCGTGTTGCCGTCTTTCCCTTTTTACTTTTCCCCGTTTCCCCTTAAAATAGCCCGCGACTTAAAATGTTTACAATCTTCTCCCCCCGCGTCGCACACTTGGTGCGCCCGTCGTGTATTCTGAACAGAGTTTGAACGCAGCGAACCGCGCCTGAGCGACGACGTATAGACTTGCATGGACAAGACGGAGAAAAAAGAGAGCGCCCCGAAACGCGACGAAGCGTTGGCCGAGCGACTGTTGCGTCGCGTGCTGGACAGAGTCGGCGCGGTCGTCGACCGCTCGCTCGGCCGGACGACGGAGACGCAGAGCGGTTTCACCACCACGCGCCTCATCGAGCGCATGAACCGTCTCATCGACGAGCGCGTGCGCGACGACCCGCGACGCGGCGGGCGCATCGCCCCGCACTTGATGAAACTCAAGATCGAGTGGGGCACACATTCCGAAGCGCAGCCCGAAGCCGTCAAAGAGTTGGAGAACGAAGTGCTGGCCGCGGCCATCGATCACATCAACGACCAACGCCTGCGTACGCTCGCGCCCGTCGAAGTGGAAACGCTCGTCGATATTTTCACCACGGGCATCGCCGTCGATCCGAGCTATGGTGAGTTTGAAGAAGAACTGAAACGCGAGGACGAGGAACGCGAGCGCGCGGCGGCGAGTCCGACGGCCGCCCTGCCCGGCGGTCTCGGCGCGCCGCAGGCGGGGGCGGTCACCGTCCACGCGCGCATCCAGATCGGCCGGGAATCGGAGGAGAGCGTGCTCTCTTTCAAACCGGGAGGCAGACGCCTGAGCGTCGGGCGCGCGACCGATTGCGACCTGTCGCTCGCGCACGGCAGCGTCTCCAAGATTCACGCCGCCATTATGATGAACCGCGAAGGCACGTTGCTCGTCTCGGACACGGGTTCGGTCAACGGGACATTCATCAACGGGCGGCGCATCAACTACGGCGAAGCGCGCCAGATCGAAGACGGCGATGTCGTCGGCTTCGGCGAAGTCGAAGTCAGATTTAGAAAGACGTAAATCGTGAATCGTAAATCGTAAATAGACTAAAACGGTTTTAGTCTATTTACGATTTACGATTCACGATTCACTAAAAATTATGTTTCTTGAAGTCATTCCTGAGAAGCAGCCGGCGCTGTTGAGTTTGGTTTACGTGGCGGGGCTGGCGTTGATGATTTTGCTGTTGGGGCTGTCGCTCGTGTTCGGGATGCGGCGCAGGCGTTCGGCGCTGGCGGCCGTCGCGCCCGCCGACCTGCCGGCGGAGGTGCGGCAACGGCTCGGCGTCACTTCGACGAATCGCGGCCTCTACGCTTTGCGCTGGCTCTTCCTCGTCCTCGCGCTCACGGTCTACGGCTTTCACGTCTACTGGGCGCGCTACGCGGAGGAACGCAACGAGCGTTTCTCCGATCTCAACTACAAAGATTTGCGTAACCGGCGACTGTCCGAATCCACTCTGCGCGGCTGGATTCTGGATCGCTCCGGCAAACTCGAAAACGCGCTGGCGCTCTACAAGCGCGGCGACGACGGGCGCATCGTGCGCGAATACCCGCTCGACCGCGAGATGGCGCAACTGTTCGGCTCGGAGCGCGGCGACGCGGGCATCGAACGCGCGCTCTTCGGCGTGCAGTCGGGCGCAGCGCCCGAAGCTCTCGACGTGGTCTTCGAGCGCGACGTGAAACAGCCCGCGAACTTGGACGTGCGCCTGACCATCGATAGCGAATTGCAGAAGGCCGTCGTTGAACAGTTGCGCGACCGGCACGGCGCGGTGGTCGTCTTGAACCCGCAGACGGGCGAAGTGCTCGCCATGTACAGCAATCCTTCCTACACGCTCTCGGAAGTGCAGGACGAAGCCACTTGGATCAAGCTCGATGCCGACAAACGCGACAGTCCGTTGGTCAATCGCGCGCTGCGCAGCTATTACATTCCCGGCTCGACCTTCAAGACCGTCACCATGATCGCGCAATATCTGGCCGGGACGCAGAACGAGAAATATATGTGCAGCGGCGCGGGCTACTACGCGCAGCCGGGCGCGAAAGTCATCTACGACGACCAAGGGCCGGCCGAAGTTCACGGCCACATCGGCGTCGATACCGCTTACGAAGTTTCCTGCAACCAGTATTTCGCGCAGGCGGCCGTGAAGATGGGGCCGGAGCGTCTCAGACAGGCGGCGCAACTCGTCGGCATCGGCGCATACGACACGCCCGAAGAGGCCACGCGCTCGCGGAGGCAGCCGGAAATCTGGAACGCGAGCACGACGGCTCTGGCGCGTGCGCTTGCGCCGAGCGAGGCGACCATCGTGACGGGCGCGAAGATGCGTCCTTACGACCTCGCCATCGAAGGCTTCGGCCAAGGCTACGCCGGGCAGATGACGCCGTTTCAGATGGCTCTGGCGGCCTCGGCCATCGCCAACCTTGAAGGCAAGTTGATGAAGCCGAAGATCGAGTTCAACCAGCCGCCCGCCGTCTACAATCAAGTGATGTCGGCGGACAAGGCGGCTGACATGCGCCGCATCATGGGACTCGTCACGGGCGGCCCGTCGGGCACGGCGCGCGGCGTCTTCGGCCCCGTCCACGCCGCCGGGATCATCACGGGCGGGAAGACCGGCACGGCGCAGAAGGAAGTGCCCGAATACGATCCGCGAACGGGCGAGCCGAAGACGGTCAAAAAGTATGAGCGCGACCGGCGCGGCCAGATCACACGCGAGTATCGTCAGCTCGTGATGTCGGAAGAGAAACGCATCGACAGTTGGTTTCTCTGCATCGCGCCTTTGGATTACCCGCAACTGTCAATCGCCGTCATCGTCGAAGGCGGCGGTTACGGCTCGAAGGCCGCCGCGCCCATCGCCGCCGCGCTCGTCTTGAAGGCGAAAGATTTGGGCTTGCTCGGCAACGTCCCCGGCGCGCCTCAGCAGCAACAACCGCAGCAGCAGCAGCGACAAGGGCAACCCAATGGTACGGGGCGTC
Organism: Pyrinomonadaceae bacterium; assembly: GCA_036387235.1. Classification (GTDB taxonomy): domain Bacteria; phylum Acidobacteriota; class Blastocatellia; order Pyrinomonadales; family Pyrinomonadaceae; genus JAIVJZ01. Next base: position 89,103 of record DASVUD010000024.1, on the reverse strand, counting down.
CCAACCAGACGCCGCGCCCCGCGCAGACGCCTCCGGCGCAGACGCGTGCGACGCCGCGCGCGGTCGCCGTCAGACAATGAAGTTATTCGTGAACAGGATCGTCGGTTAACCTCAAGCGGGAACCGTCAAGTGGGAAGTTAGTTCGACCCGACAGTTATGAAAAATCGTGCCTCGACACATCTACTGTTTCTGGTGCTGATCGTCGGCTTGCAGATCGCGGGCTACGTGGCCGTGACGCGCGCCGCGCTGCTGCGCGGCTACCAGCCTTCGACCGTCAGCGCCGTGCGCGACCTGTTGCTCTACGTGCCCATCTTTTTCCTCGTGCTGTGGCTGGCGCGGCGGATGAAATTTCGCGGCAACTGGGCTCTGTACACGACCGCGATCTTGCTCTTTTCGCTCGGCCTGCTCGTCCAGTACAGGCTCTACAGCGACCCCGAATACGGCTCGCGCAACAAGGCCGAGGCGCGCGCCGAGAAGACGCAGGTACAACGCCTGCGCTTCATCAATAAGTTTTACGACGACGACAAGAAGAAGCTCCTGGGGTTCTCGACCAATCGCGAACAGGTCGAACAACAGTTGCTCTCACAGGCCGAGGCGCAATCCGATGTCACGGTCGGGCGCGTGCTGGTCTCCGGTTACACTTGGATTCCGATCCTCGCCTTCCTTGCCTTCGCCATCGCCTATTACTTCTGCATGCGCGATGAGTTTCTCAATTGGGTGCAGCGCCATTCGTTCATCATCGTCCTCATCACGCTCGTGCCGCTCGTGGCCGCCGTCATCACTTCGAGCGCGGGCAAGGCGCTCGGCAACATGACGCCGTGGGAGCCTTCAAAGATTCCCTTCCTCCTCGGCTTCGCCGGAATCCTGACGGCTTACTACCGCGACCTCGCCAAAACCTACTGGGGCATGCCGCGCGCGCAGGCCGTCATCCCGCTCATCGCGATGGCGCTCATTCCCTTCATCCCGTTTTTCGCTTTGAAAGACTTCGGGCAGATGCTCGTCTTCAGCGGCGCATACGCCACGCTCTACTTGGTCGCCGTCCGCCGCTGGCCGCAACTGCTCGTCTTCGTCGGCTCAGTCGTGCTCGCCATCGGCGTCCTCGTCGCGGGGTCTCTGCCGCCGAACGTGCAGGAGAAAGTGCCTTTGTTGCCGACGCTCTCGCGCCCCGTGCAGGCGGCGCTCCCGGCGCGCATCAAGCAGCGTTTCCATCTCTGGATCGACGGCTTCAACCCGCCTTCGCCGAACGAGCCGTGGTGGAAGAAAGACTACGACGAGGCGCTCTCGCGCAACGAACGCATGCGCGAACTCGCTCAATCGAGCGAGACCATGCGCGACACCGTGAACGTCGATGTGTGGTTCGACCGCATCGCGTTCCAACCGGCGCAGGCCACCTTCGGCATCGCTTCCGGGGGCCTCACCGGGCGCGGCCTCGGCCTCGGTTTCGCGGAAGTGATTCCGGTGGCCGACTCGGACTATATTTACGCGGCCATCGGCGAAGAGTTGGGACTCGCCGGGGGCGCGCTCGTCATTCTCGCGCTCATCGTCTTCGTCAACGCGGGCGTGCGCACCGCGATTGACGCGCGCGATATGTTCACCAAACTCTGCTCGGCGGGTTTGACCGCCTTCATCGGTTTTCAAGCCATCGTCAATATCGGCGGCATCACGCGGGCGCTGCCGATGACGGGCATCACCCTTCCCTTTGTCAGCCACGGAGGATTCAGTTTGATCACGAGTTTTGCCATGCTCGGCATGTTGATGGCGTTCTCCAATCGCAACGCGCGCGACGCGGCCGCCGTCTCGGCCGCCGCCGGAGCGCGCCCGCACACGGCGACGCCGCGCACCGCTGCCGATACAACCACTACTGGCCGCGAACCTTTCATCCCGGAGGCGGTTGAATGAGCGAACCACAGGCCGAAGTCAGAGTCGAAATCGCGTCCGTCACCGACCGCGGGCTGAGCCAGAAGCGTCCGCTCAACGAAGACTCGATGCTCGTCGATCCGGAACGGCGCATCTTCGCCGTGGCCGACGGCGTGGGCGGCGCGCAGGCGGGCGAAGTCGCTTCGCAAACGGCCGTCGAAGTGCTCGGCGAAGCGTTTCGTCATCACCAAGACGGCGACGACGTGGAAGACCTGATGGAGATCGCCATCCAGCGCGCCAACGCCTCGATCTATCAGATGTCGCACGAGCAGCGACAACTCTCCATGATGGCAACCACCATCGTCGCGCTGCACCTCGACGGGCATCGCGCCACCATCGGTCACGTCGGCGATTCGCGTCTCTATCGACTCCGCCCCGACGGGCGACTCGAACGCGAGACGGAAGATCATTCGGTCGTCGAGGAAGAAGTTCGCGCCGGGCGCATGTCGCCGGAGCAGGCGGCGAACCATCCGAGCCGCAACGTCATCAGTCGCGCGCTCGGCGCGGAACAATCGGTCGAAGTCGATATGAAGACCATCGAGGTCGAAGACGGCACGACCTTCCTGCTCTGCTCCGACGGCATCACGCGCCACATTCCGGACGAAGAGTTGAGTACGTTGCTCGGCGGCGGACAGGCTTTGGAAGCGACCTGCGAAGAGTTGAAGCGGCGCTGCTTCGAGCGCGGCGCGGAAGACAACTTGACGGCCGTCGTCGTGCGCGTCGGCGGCGCGTCGGCGCGCACGTCTCAGACGAATACTCCGGCCTTGGCGGAAGACGACGAGCGGACGCTGCTGACCGAACGCAAGGCGCAGCAGGCGTCTTCCGTAGTCGCCGGACAAGCGCAGAGCGTCGGCACGACGACGAAGCAATTCAAAAACCCGCTCACCACGTCGGCCTCTCACAGTCTGCCCGATACGAGCGCCGCGCCGCGCACCTCCGGCAGCAACCCGCGCATCGACACGGACGATGCGGCCGCCAGCGCCGCCGCCGCGACACACGCGCGCACATCGGCCGAACTACCGAGGGCGGAAGTTCGCGCCGCCGCCTCATCCTCGGCCGAAGAGGAACGCCGTAGCCCCACGGGGCGCGCCGGTCGTTGGTTCGCGGTCGTCTTGCTGCTGTTCGCCGCGTCGGCCTTGGCCTTCTACGGCGGCATACGTTATCAGCAAAACAAAGCGACGACCGAAGCGGCGCTGGTGCAAAACAATCAGCCCGCGCCGCAGCCTTCCGCTTCTCTCGCGCCCGCGAGCGAACTGAACATCAACGACGCTTACGTGCGCAGACGCGCCGAGGTTGATTTGTCGCCGGGCGCGGAAGCGCAGCGCATGGCGGGCGAGAACAACGGTCGGCCGCAGGATTCGACCGACGCGACTTTCCTTGCGCTCTACGGCCGCGCGCTCTTTCTGTCGGGCAAATACTCGGAAGCGGTAGATGTTTTGAAGCGCGCCAACGAGCGCATCGACGCGCAGCGCGCGCCGGGGCGCGACCCCATTCGCCTCGACTCGCGTTTGATACTGACCGCCGCCGCCCTGCGCGCCGGAAACGTGGACGCCTTGCGTCTTGCAAACGATTCGTTCGGCGGCGTCATCGAAGATGCTTCGGCGACGCCGGCGACGGGCGCGGCGACCGTCCCTTCCGTGGATACGGTTCCCGCGCCGGAGCGTTAGCCAGCAACGAACGGCGACGCAAACGTTGGTTGAGTTGAGCGATGACCGTGGCTGAATTTGTGAGCGTAACGAGGGCGAGCGGCGCGCGTGTTTGTGAAGTGGAGTTGACCGGGCGAACGCATGAGTGAATTGAAACTTCAACAGTGCAGGCTCGACGGGCGCTATGACATTCTCGAATGTCTGGGGCGCGGCAGCTATGCCGAAGTTTATCTCGCGCGCGACGCGGCGGCCGGGGGCGGCGCGCCGCAGATGGTCGTCATCAAAGCTCTCAACGTCTGGCTGCAAGGCTCGATAGATCGCGAACTCGAACACACGCTCATCGAAAATTTCCGCAACGAAGCGGTCGCGCTCGACCGCGTGCGCCACCCGAACATCATCAATCGTCTCGGCCACGGCACGGCCATCGACATGGCCGGACAGACGTTTCATTACCTCGTGCTCGAATACCTGCCCGGCGGCGACATGGCCGCGCTCTGCCGCCATCAGCCGCTCTCGCTCGACCGCGCGCTCTACTATCTCGACCAAATCTGCGACGGCCTCGCACACGCGCACGAGCACGACGTGATTCACCGCGACATCAAGCCGCAGAATTTGTTGCTGACGGCCGACCGCGAGGTGGTCAAGATCGCGGACTTCGGCGTCGCCAAAATTGAGGCCAGCGAAGGCTTGATCACGCGCGTCGGCACGGACGTGTACGCCGCGCCCGAACATCACCCGTTGATGCAGGCGGGCGTGCTCGGCACGGGTTCGCTGACCGCGCCCGTCACGCAACTGACGCCCGCCGCCGATGTCTACTCGCTCGCCAAGACGGCCTACATGCTGCTCACCGGCGAAGCGCCGCGCCGCTTTTCGCAGCGACCGATCACGGACTTGCCCCCGAACTCAGCGGGCGCACCGTGGGCGTCGTTCGTCGTGCGCGTCCTGCGTCGCGCGACGGAGACGAACCCGGCGAAGCGTTACCAGACGGTACGCGAGTTTTGGGATGAACTGAGCGACGCCTTGATGCCGAAGACGCGCCTGCTCACGCAGCCGAACGGCGAAGAGACGCGCGCGCTCTCGCAGATCAAAGGGCACAGCCAAAGGCTCGCTCCCCTGCCGCCCGAACCTTCGCCCGTGCAGTTTGAACGCCCGGACGAGCAGCCGCAGCAGACCGGCGGCGCGCGCATGCGCCCGCGCATCGTCGTCCCCGTCGCGCTCGCGCAGGACGAGCAACGGCAGCCGCAAGTACCTGCGCCGACGAACGTGACGGAACAAGCCTTCGCACGCACCACGCGCGTGCAGAAGATGCAGAAGTCGCCTGCGGCAACAGCGCAGGTCGCACGCGCCGAGACGCACGAGCGCAGTTCGTTGATGCCGCGCAAGAGTTGGTTTACGGAACACGCGCGCCCTTGGATCGTGGCGGTGTTGTTGTTGGCCGGGTTCGCCCTGCTGTTGCTCGGCATCCAATATCAGGTGCGCAGCCGGCAAAGGAGCGTGCCGCAGGGGACGGGCACGACGACCCAAACGGCGGGCACGACGACCGGGTTGCAAACGGGACGTGAGATGATGACGACGACTAATGTAAACTTGCGCTCCGGCCCCAGCCGCACCTTCTCGCGCATCGGCGAGGTGGAGAGCGGCTCGCGCGTGCGCATCCTGCAAGTGGACGGCAACTGGTGCGAAGTCGAAGTTATCCAACGCGGCTTCCCCAGAATCGCGGAAGAGTCGGAAGACCGCGGCTGGCTCGACGGCACGCGTTTGCGTTAAGTTTAGTCAGAAAGAGTTCGGCTGGTTCGCATGTTACGAACAAAGAGGTGTCTGAAACGTGAGCATACTGGAATCCATTCGCAAGTGGATTGATGGCGAGGGCGAGGAAGACCCGCTCGCCTCCGTTGACGAACAGGCGAAACCGCGCCGCGTCTGGGAAGAATTTTTGGTGAAGGTCGCGCGCGAAATCGAGGTCGTCATGCAGCGCGAGATGTTCACGCCGCCCGGCGGGCAAACGTACATCCCGCCCGAATACATCGTCTTTCTCAGCAGCGAAGACGACAAGGACTGGCAGGGCGAGAAGCGGCGCGGATTGGAACAGGGGCTTTACTACGTGCTCTCCGAACGCGCCCGCGAACTGAGCGGCTCAACCCAACTCGCCACGAAATCCTTCGCCGTCGAACTGCGCGTCGATGGCACTTTGGAGAAGGGGCAGTTTCGCGTCCAGCCCGTCTGGGACGCGACCGAGAGCGGCCACACGATGGTGACGGCGCGCCCGGCCGAAGTCGCCGCCGCGGCCGGAACTCTCGACACGGCCGCAACGACGCCCGACACCGAAGCGGGCGAGAGCGAAGTGACGCGCGTCAGTCCGCGCATCGTCGAGTTGTACGCGGTGGAGGTATGGCGCGAAGGCGTGAGGCAGACGGTCGTGCCGATCACGAAACCCGAGATCACCATCGGGCGCGGCTCAAAATCCGTCGCCGTCGATCTGCCGATCAAGGGCGACCCGGAAGTGAGCCGCATCCACGCTACGCTCTCGCGCGACCCCGAAGGCAAATACTGGCTGACGGCCAAAGGCCGCAACGTCACGCTCATCTCCGGCACGGAAGCCCCGCGCGATGAGAGCGTGCCCGTCGCGCCCGACGACAAGATCGAGATTTGCAGCTACACCCTGCGCATCCAGCCGCGCTGACAACATGAGACTGAATGTTGAGTAGTGACCAGCGGTTCGACAATTCATCTGTCCTCCTTCGTGTCTTAGTGACTTGGTGGTGAATGCCGATCCGGCAACACTCACCACCAAGTCACCAAGTCACCAAGAACAGATCAATTTAGGGTGCTATCAAATTTTGGAATGAGTTGATCGAGGAGAGTTTTTGACGATGACCTACATCGTGACCGAGGCTTGTGTCGATTGTAAATACACTGACTGCGCGGCGGTCTGCCCCGTCGAAGCGTTTCACGAACTGCCGGATCGCCTCTACATCAACCCGGACACCTGCATCGACTGCGACGCCTGTGTGCCCGAATGTCCCGTCGAAGCGATCTTTTCCGAAGCCGCCCTGCCCGAACAATATCAAGAATGGCTGGCGCTGAACGCCGAGGCCGAAAATCATCCCATCATCAGTTTGAAAAAGGACGCGCTGCTCGGCCCCCGCTGCACCCCCGCCGCGCAATGATTCGATAGCTCGCTAAAGCCAGAAACCACGCGCCACGCGCGCACTACACTAAAGTATTCTTCGTGTAGTGCGCGCGTGGCGCGCGTGGTTTCTATGTTTGACGAATCAACCTGACGCGCTGCCGGCGGCGCGCGCGGCGCTCGATTCGAGTTCGGAGATGAGTTCGACGAGCAGCGGGCGGCATTCTTCCGGGTCGAGATAATCGCGGCCGAGCATCTTCACCATCGGACGCTCGCGCGTCTCGCCGTTCACCTCTTTCAACATCGCGCGGCAGAGCGCGGCCAAAACTTCCGGCGCAAACTGCTTGCCCGCGTTCCGTCGAAAATCTTCGACCACCTCCGTGAACACTTTGCGTCGCTTGTAAGTGCGGTCGGTCGTCATCGCGTCGAACGAGTCGGCCACCGAGACGATCTTCGCGCCGGGCGGTATCTGGTCGCCCTTCAAGCCTTCCGGGTAGCCGCGCCCGTCGATGCGTTCGTGGTGATACTTTGCGATCAGCGTGATTTCCGCGTAAGGATGTTGGATGGGAGCGAGTATCTCGAAGCCCGCGGCCGGATGGCGATTGAGTTCGGACGACTGCTTGGCGTCGATTTTGTAAGGCGCGTTGATGATGTCGCGTTCGACGACGAGTTTGCCGATGTCGTGCAGGTAACCGGCGACGGCGATGCCCTCGACTTGCTCCTCGCTCCAACCCATCTCGCGCGCGATGATCTCGCTGTACTTGCCGACGCGCTCGGAATGGCCTTGCGTGTATTTGTCCTTGCAGTCGATGGCGGCGGCGAAGGCGCGCACGGTGTTGCGGTAGATGGCGCGCATGTCTTCGTAGAGGCCGCGCGTTTCCTCCGCGCGCCGTTCGACTTCGCGCAGCAGACGATGGTTGTAAATCCCGACGCCGATGTGCCGCGCCATCGTCCGCACCACTTCCCTCTCTTCCGTCGTGAAGTCCGTCCCCGTCGCCTTGTCTCCGAGCAGGATGAAGCCGACGAACTTTTTATGCACGACGAGGGGCACGGTCAGTTGGAGACGAAATTGGACGAGCGTATTGAAGAGATGTTCGCCGAGTTGATGCCTCGCCAGTTCGAGTTGTTCCGTATCGGAGAGCGACAACGCGCGCGGTTGAGGCACGGACAACAACTCCGCGCTCGACTCGGCGAACGGTAGAGCGGCGGGCGCTTCGTCGCCCAAGCCCCACGCGGCGACGAAGCGCAAAAGCTCTCCCGGCTCGGCGTACTCGGCCACCGCGCCGCGTCTCACGCCGAGCGCGCCTAAGACGACGTGCAGCGTCGTGCGCACCATCTCTTCAAAGTCGTGCGTGTCCGCGAGTTCTTCGCCGAGGTCGGCGAGCGCGGAGAAGGCGTGTAACAGTTTGGTCGTTTGTTCCGGCATCGACTTGTGCGGCTCAGGTGTTTTTGCCGACCGGGACGCGATAGCGTTCCTGCAAGTTGACGTCGGTCAACATCCGCAGCGCGGCCTGTTCGTCCGTGGCGAGCGAGGCGTGCAAAGTCAGGCCGAGTATCTCGAAGAGTTGCGCCGCCTGTGCGTTGAGACTTGAGAAGACGAGCGGCGCGCGCGCGCGTTCGGCGGCGTCGATCACGCCGAGCATGATCGAGACGCCGATGCTGTTGACGAGTCCGGTGTTTTTGAAATCGACGACGAGCGCGCGGCAGCCCGCGCCGAGATGGGCGCGACATTCGCGCTCGATGCGCTCGCCGCTCAACTTGTTGAGATAGTCGCTGGCATAAATGACGGCGATGTCGCCCGTGCGCGCGGAACGCACCGGCGAGCGGTCGTGAGACTCCACCATTTTTTTCTCTGCCCCTTCTAACGACGTAGGAATTTTGTCATACGCAGGCGCGTGCCGTCGTCCACCCGCTCGAACTCCACTTCGTCCATCAGAGTGCGAATCAGTTTGAGACCCCAGCCGCGGCGGCCGTTATTTTCTTCTCGTGCGTCGTTGCCGTTGGTGCCGGCATTCGAGGGGGAGGGCACGATGAGACCCCTGCTTGATACCGTGACTACTAATTTATCACTTTCGAGACGAAAACGTTGATAAATTTTTCGGTCGGGACTGAGGCTGTGCTCCGAGGCGTTGATGCACGCCTCAATGAGCGCCGTTTTGATCTGGTTGATGGCTTCGGCCGGGAAGTCCAGACGCCGCGCGATCTGTTCGACGGTGTGCGCGGCGATGAGTTCCGTGTCGCTGCCCATCGGGATCACCATCTCGAATTCGTCGGGCGTCTCCGCGCCCGCGCCCGCGTCCGCGGCTTCGAGGCTGAGGCGCGCCGTGAGCAGTTCGAGTTGCTTGCGGCTCGAACCGAACGCGCCGCGCTCGTTCAACAGTTCCGAAGCCTCCGCCGAAAAACCTTCGGGTGCGACGAGCCACAGCCTCAGCCGCTTGAAGCCGCAAGCGTGGCCGACCTGCGTGAGCCGGTCGCACCAGACTTCCGTGACCGCGCGACCCGCTTCGAGTTTGGAATCGATTTCGGCCGTCAGCCAGACGACTTCATTGGCGTCCGTGTAAGGCATGGCGTCGAAGCCGTGCGCGACGGCGCAGCGTTCATCGTCGCAGACGAGCAGCATCGACGGGTGGAAGGAAGCGCAACTGGCCGCGTGGACGATCTGCGGCAGGCGTATGAGGTCGGTTTCGGCGTCGAGGCCGACTTCGATCTCGTCGGTTTCGACGCCCCTGTAGATGCGGCTGAAACGGTCGTAATGCAGTAGGCTCGCCGGGATGCGCTGCGCGTCGAAGCGCGCGAGCAGTTCGCGCAGGTTGAGCGCGGCGGCGCGGCGGTAATGGCGCGCCATCGTCTGCGGCGCGCGTTTCAAAGTCTCGATGAGCGTGTCGGCCACGACGAGGGCGCGCGGTTCGGCGGCGACTTGCAGGCGATAGCTCGCGCGCAGGTAATCGCGCCAGACGCTCTCGGCGCTGATCTCCATGAAGGTGGCGTTGAAGCTCGTCAGTTCGCGGACGTGCAGGGCGAAGATGAGCGGGTAGAGTTCGTCGGGTTCGAGTTCCAGACGACGCCGCCAAGCCTCGACGGGCGATTTGCCGCCCGCGTTCGTCGTCGCTTCGTGCAAGAGGCGCACGAGCGCGCGGCGCGTAGTGTGCGAGGGCGTCACCTCTTCGAGAATGGAGTTGAAGCGCCGGTTGATGCGCCCGCCCAAAAGTTCGTCCACGTAGATTTTCTGGCATTCGAGAAAACTCGTGAGCGAGACGTTCTTGCGCTGCGCCGCGTACATGAAGGAGGCGATGTAGAAGGGACTGCCGCTGAAGAGTTGCACGACGAGGTCGCGCGTTTCGTCGTTGACGGCGATGCGCTCGGTGTAGGCCAGCCGCTCGACGAGCGTGCGCGCGTCCGCTTCCGGCAAATTTTCGAGATGGAGCGTGCCGAAGCCGTCGAAGCGATGCGGGGCGTTGCCGCCGCTCAACTCGTCGAGCAGCCCGCGCCTCAGTCCGCACAGAACGAACGGCACGTCGCCGTGCATCGACACCTGCGCGATCTCATTGCCGAGTTCGACTTCGCCGCGCAACTTTTCGATGTTCTGAATTTCATCGAGCAGCACGACCGAGCGTGCGCCGCGCGCGGCGGCCAAGACCGGCGCACTGAAACACAGACGCACGAGCGCGAGTTCGTCCGCGCCGTCGCGCGCGCGTTCGTAGGTCAACACCAGACGCTCGATCCATTCGTAATCCGAAGGGTCTGCCAGATCGATCAGATCGCGCAGGGCGGGCGGGGCGTTGACGTAGGAAGCGTCGCTGCGTCGATGGGCGACGAGTTGTGAGAGAAACGTGTGGAGGAAGCGACGCGCGACCGAGGCGACGGTCTGCTCGTGGCGCGTGAAGGCGAAGTAGATGGGCGAGGCGACGCCGCGTTGCTGGAAGAGTTTGTCGTAAGCCTGCCGCAAAAGTTCGGACGCGCCGGCAGCGGGCGCGGCGTGGATGAGCAGTCCGCGAAGCTGCGAAGTTTGCGGAGCGAGCGCGCCGATCTCGCGCAAGGCATCGCTTCGCCCGATGAAGTTTTCCGGGGCGATGCGGCCGAGGATGCGTCTGGCCGGAGCGGGCTTGAAGATGTGATCAGTTGACATCGCGGGCGGGCGGGTTGGAGGAGTTTTTGGCGGGAGGCGTGTAGGCGACGACGCAGTTTTTGCCGCGACTCTTGGCGACGTAAAGCGCGTGGTCGGCCGCGCCGATGATGGCGGATGGAGTTTCGAGTTTCGCGCCGAAAGCGGAGATGCCGATGCTCACGGTGATCGCGCCGCCCGGCTGGCTCTCGCCGTGCGGGTAGGAAGATTTCTCGACGCGGCCGCGGATGCGTTCGGCGATCACTTGGGCTTCCGTCGCGTTCGTCTGCGGCAAGAGGATGCTGAACTCTTCGCCGCCGTAGCGCGAGGCCACGTCGGCCGAACGCAGCGCGGACTTCAAACACTGCGCCGTGATCTCAAGCGCGAGGTCGCCCGCCTGATGGCCGTGGCGGTCGTTGTACTCCTTGAAGTTATCGATGTCGATCATCAAAAAGCTCATCGGAAAGCGATGACGCTTCGAGCGTTCGACTTCTTCGACGAGACGTTCTTCGAGGTAGCGACGGTTGAGCAAACCCGTCAGAGGGTCTGTGATGGAGAGCAACTGAAACTGCGTCGCCTTTTGATGCCAGCCCGCGCGGTCGAGCGCGAGCGCCATCTGCGGAGCCATCGATTCGAGGAGGTGGAGGTCGAGTTCGTCGTAAGGCTCGCCGCCCGCCTTGTCCGTCATGTTGATGACGCCGACTTTGCGCCCGCCCGTGATGATCGGGTAGCTGATAAAGGAGTTCGTCTTGTACTTGCGTTCGGCCGGAGCGCGGTGCAACTCGGTCGCGGTGAGATCGCGCACGATGCGCGGACGCCCGGCGAGCAAGACCGACCCCGACACGCTCTCGCCGACGCGCACGCGTTCGTCCTGCATCACTTCGGCGCGCGGCCCCGTCGCCGCTTTCACTTCGAGTTCGTTGGAAGCTTCGTCGAACAAGAGGAGCGAGCCGCGCTCCGAGCGCAAGAGTTCGGTCGAGTGGCGCAGGATAGTCGCGTAGGCTTCCGCCGGTTCGACTTCGTTGATCTGCTGCGTGAAGGCTTGCAGGTGGTAAGAGGCACGCATGCTGCGCTCCAACTCCTCGCGCAGACGCAGCACTTCGAGCGGCAGCGACAGTTCGAGACAGAACCGGCCGATGCTCTGTCGCTTCTCTTCCGACAACTTGCCGTCGCCCACGACGAGCGCGCCCTTCAATTCATCGCCCACGACGAGCGGAAAGACTTCCGCCTCCTCGCCTTCGAGCGTGAAAGACTGACCGGCCGCAAACTGTCCCGACGCGGCGACAACGGATTGACCAGCCCCGCTCTCCTTCCCGCGCGACGGCTTGGACGCTTCGTTCCCGCTCAATTTCTGCGACGCGCCGCCCTTCGTTTTGGCGTTCAAATCCGGCGGACTGTTTTTGAACCTGCCCGACGCGCACGCGGGCGCAAAGCCCCCTTCCGTCCGCAAGACGATGGCGACGGACTTCAACTTGAATCGCTCGCGTATCTTTTCCAGAGCGGTCTGGCAAGCGGTCTGTAAATTGATCCCCGGCGGAAAATAGATATCGCTCGCGCCGCGCCCGGCATTCAGGCCGCGCACATCGCTCAAACCATGCTCGCCCGCCTCCGTCTCGTCGCCCGTGCCGACGGACGCCGTTTCGCGTTCCTTCCCCGCGCGCCCCTCGCCTTCGTCCGACAGGCTGTGCACGGCGACTCGCGCGGACAGTTCGGCGAGTTGCGCGGCCAGTCGTTCGAGGTCGTGACGCGTGGCGAAGATGACGTTGCGGAAGAGTTCGTTTGACAACAACTCGCGCAGGTCGCCTTTGCGGAAGCGTTCGGCCAGTTCGCGATAATCCGCGCTCGACAAAAAAGCGCGCCCGCCGATAACGGCCAGCGGGCGCGGCGCATCCTGCCCGATGGGCATGGCGAAGCAATGAAGTCCGGCGTGGCAGCGATAGTGCGTGGCCTCGCCCGCCTCGTGCGCGCGTTTGAAGGCGACGCCGCAATAGGGGTCGCACAGATGCGCGTGCGTGGGCGAACTTTGAAAGGCTTGACAAATCGAGTTGTTATTGGAGACGGCGAGTTGCGGCGGTTGGTGTCCGTCAACCAGCAGGATGGCGAGATCGTTTTCAGCGGCAACGGACGACTGCAAACGCTCCCATTCGGGCAGCGCTTGCAGTTCTTCGTTCTGGAATTTTGCACGCTCGGCGGCGGCGATTTTTTCCATGCTGAAACCGAAAGGTTAAGAGTTATTCCCGTCGTGTGGTTTGGGGACGAGTCTGGGGAATGAAGTCCGGCAACGGAGGTCGATGGCGCGTCTCTGCCGAATCGGACAGGCCGAGACGGGTCTTGCGCCGCCCTCCACAGCAGTATAAGTGCCCCGCTGTCAGGAGACAAGAGTATTCCACAGAAAGATTTAACCACGGCCGGTTAAATCATCACCCCGCGCGAGTTGACCTGTCTGCAATCCTTTTCTGTAAACGACGAATCGCCGCGCGTTTTCACGAAGCCGCGATTTGTTCGGGATTTTCGAGACCCGGGGCAGCGTTCGCTGCAACCGCCTCAATGTCCGGCTCGGCGGGGCTGATGCGTATGCAGGCGGCCGAATGTCCCGGTTTGATCTCGGCAAGCGCGGGCGTGACTTCGCGGCAGGCGGCGACGGCGTAAGGGCAGCGCGTGTGAAAACGACAGCCGGGCGGCGGGTTGAGCGGCGAAGGCACGTCGCCCGCGAGCACGATGCGGCGACGCGTGGCCTCGCGCTCCGGGTCTGGAAAAGGCACGGCCGAAATCAGCGCCTTCGTGTAGGGCATCAGCGGCTCGCGGTAGACCTGTGCGGCCGCACCGAGTTCGACCAATTTGCCGAGATACATGACGGCGATGCGGTCGGAGAGGTGGCGGACGGCGCGCAGGTCGTGCGAGATGAAAAGATATGTGAGATTGCGTTCGCGCCGCAGGCGTTCGAGCAGGTTCATGATCTGCGCTTGGATGGAAACGTCGAGCGCGGAGACGGGTTCGTCCGCGACGATGAACTCCGGGTTGGCGGCCAGCGCGCGTGCGATACCGATGCGCTGTCGCTGCCCGCCGGAAAATTCGCGCGGGTAACGCCGTGCGTGCCGCACGCTCAAACCGACCGTCTCCAAAAGCTCGCCGACGCGCTCCATGCGCTCACGCCCGCGGCGCGCGAGGCCGAAAGTCTCCAAAGGCTCCGAGACGATCTGCCCGACCGTCATGCGCGGGTTGAGCGACGCGTAAGGGTCTTGAAAGATCATCTGCATGTGCCGCCGCAGGCGACGCAATTCTTCGGAGGGCAGTTGGGACAGTTCGCGCCCGCGAAAATAGACCTGCCCGCCGGTGTGCGGCACGAGGCGGAGCAAGGCGCGCCCGACGGTCGATTTGCCGCAGCCCGATTCGCCCACCAAGCCCAACGTCTCGCCCCGTCTGATCTCGAACGAAACGCCGTCCACGGCGCGCACCACGCGCCGGCTGGCGGAGTCGCCCGCCGCGAACGCGCTCCAAGCCGAACGATTGCCCGCGTCGAAGTAGACTTCGAGATCACGCACGGCGACGAGCGGATCGCCCGCCGCATTCGCCCGCGACGCGTCAGGCGCGGGCGACGACCGCGCGTCTGTCGCTGATGGCGATTGCGAATCAAGCACGGATGATGGCCGCGCATCGGACAGGGGCGACGGTTGCGCATCCGGCGTGGTGTGCGCTTCGTCTCGTCGTCCGTCGAATGATGCGTCTGCGTTCATGCGTTGGTCGTGTGCGGGCGCGCGTGTATTTCCGCGGCGAAGTGGCAGAGGGAAAAGTGTTCGCGTGTGAGTTGGACGTAGGGCGGAAACTCGCGGCGGCAGATTTCCTCCGCGCGTTCGCAGCGTGGCGCGAAGGGGCAGCCCGCCGCGAGATGCGCCGTGTCGGGCGGGAGTCCGGGAATCTGATAGAGCGCGCCCGCGCCGGTTTTTTCCGGGTCGGGCATCGAGCGCAGCAGCGCCTTCGTGTAGGGGTTCGCGGGGCGCGCAAACAATTCATGCGTCGTGGCCTGCTCGAAGACTTTGCCCGCGTACATCACGACGACGCGATCCGTCATCCCGGCCACGACGCCGAGGTCGTGCGTGATGAGAATGACGCTCAAGCCCGTCTGCTCTTTCAAGCCTCTGATCAATTCGAGAATTTGCGCTTGGATGGTGACGTCGAGCGCGGTGGTCGGCTCGTCCGCGATTAAAAGTTCGGGTCGGCACGAGAGCGCCATGGCAATCAACACGCGCTGGCGCATGCCGCCGGAGAACTCGTGCGGGTACGCGTCGGCGCGCAGGCGCGCGTCGGGGATGCCGACCGTTTCGAGCATGTGTACGGCGTGCTCGTGCGCTTCGCGTTTCGTGTGACCGAGGTGCAGGCGCGTCAGTTCCATCAACTGCGCGGAGATGCGCAAGTATGGATTGAGCGAGGTCATCGGGTCTTGAAAGATGGCGCTGATGCGCTTGCCGCGAATTCGTCGCACGGCTTCGAGCGGCAGCGACAGTAAATCCTCGCCGTCGAACTCGACCTCGCCGCGCACGATCTTGCCCGGCGGGTCTGGGACGAGTCGCAGCAGCGAAAGACTCGTGACGGATTTTCCCGAACCCGATTCGCCGACCACGCCCAACGTCTCGCCCTGTCGCACGTCGAAGCTCACGTCGTCAACCGCCCGCACCACTCCGTCTTCGACGGCGAAATAGGTGCAGAGGTTTCGGACGGACAGGAGCAATTCGGCTTGGCTCATCGATTAGTCTGGATGTTGAATCGCGTTCGTGAACGAAGCGGGGAACGTCTGATGGACAGACGCACGACGGCTAACGACCGGCGGCTAACGACCGGTCAAGCGGTTGCTGACGATGCGGATGGCGGAATCGCGTTTCGGCGGTTGCCAGTTGGTGTCGATGCGCACGTGTTGCAGCGAAGGGGCGTCGAGCAAGTTGGCGTCGAAGCCCGCGACATATGGTTTAACGAGCGCATAGGAGGACGCGAAATAGATCGGGATCGCGGGCAATTCTTCGAGCGCCTGCTGTTCGGACAAGATCGGCTGCGGCGCGCTCTTTGACGGCGAGGTGTCCGCCGACGGTTCGAGCGCCGTGACGGCCGGATCGACGCGCGTGTCGGGGCGCGGCGAAGGCGGGGCGCTCGGATGCGCGCCGTCGTCTGTTTCGGGCGCGGGCGTGAAGTTCAATCTATCTGGATCGAACATGGCGAGCATGTTGTTCGCTTCGTCAATCGTCTGCATCACGATGCTGCGACGCGCCACATCGTAATCGCCGCTCAGCAGAGCCGCCTCGTACTCGTCCCAGTTGCGCAAGACGATCTCCGTCTCGACGCCGAGGACGCTGCGCCACATCCCCGCGACGGCGACGGCCACGCTGCGATGCTGCTCGTTACGATTCACGAGCAAGCGTATGCGCGGAAAATTGTTTCCCCCGGCAAAGCCCGCCTCGGCCAGCAAGCGGCGCGCGGCTTCGGGGTCGTAAGCAACGCCGTGCTCGCGCGCGGAAGCAGGGTCGCCCACCTTCGTCTCCTCCGTCGAGGGCAGAAACTTGACGGCCGGCTCGGTTGCGCCGCCGAGCGTGTCGGCGCTCAGTCGTTCGCGGTCGACGGCGAGCGACAGGGCTTGGCGCACGCGGCGGTCGTCGAAGGGCGCGTGCGTGGTGTTGAAATCGTAGAAGGTCAACGCGCCGAACGTGGCGCGCCGGAAATCTTTGTAAGGCGCGAGGAGTTTCATCGCCAGCGGCTCGATGTTGGCGTTCGTGACGGCATCGACTTCGCCCGCGCGATAAGCCGACAGAGCGGCTTCGGCGTCGGTCGCCGCGACGAAGCGGACGCGTTCGAGTGCGACGATCTTCGCGTTCCAATAACTCTTCGCGCGTTCGAGCACCACGCCGTCGTCGGCCTGCGCGCTCAGGTTGAACGCCCCGTTCGAGATGACGCCCGCGCCGCTCTCGCGGCTCTCCGCTTCCGCCGCCTTCTCTTCTCTCACAACCGTGGCCGCATCATTCGTCTCTCCCGTCCCGGCATCTTCGGCGACCTTCGACCTGTGAACGGGGCGAAAGACCGGATGCGCGACGAGCGCGGGGAAATTTTTGTCCGGCCTTTGCAGACGCACACGCAAAGTGTAATCGTTCAGTGCCTCGACACCGAGTTCCGTCTTTGCGGGAGCGGTGCTTGCTTCCGGCGCGGGAGTTTGCGACGCCGCGACGCCCGCGCTTTGAACTCTCTGCGCGGGCGTCGTGGTCGAGGGCGACGGGCGCGGCGTCGCGTTAACCGACGGCGTGTTGACCTGCGCGCCTTCGAGGTTAGCCAACAGACGCGCGTGCGGGGCGCGTTCGCCGAGTTGCAGCGTGCGTCGCCAAGAGCTGACGAAGTCGTGCGCCGTGACGGGTTCGCCGTTCGACCAGCGCGCGTCGTGCCTGAGATGAAAAGTCCACACGCGGTCGTCGTCTGTGGATTCCCAACGAAGCGCCACGGCGGAGACGGGGTTCAAAGTTCGCGCATCGTATTCCGTCAAGCCTTCGAACATGGCGCGCACCACGTCCGTGTCGGGCGGCGCGGCCGCGAGCGCCGGGTCGAAAATTTGCGGCAAGCCCCCGTCGCTCCAACGAAACTCTTGACGCGCGGGCACCGTCACGCGGCCGTAATATGTCTCGCCTTCATCGCTCGAAAAGCAGCCGCCGCTCGCCACCGTTAAACTGACCGTGAGACACACCGCGAGCCACGCGCGCCAGCGCGATAAGCGCGACCGGCGAAGCCTCGAAGCTGCTTTGCGTCCTTTCCTCATCAATTCTCCGGCGTCGTCGATTGGGCGGCCGCGAGCGCGCGCAAACTTTCATACACGGCGACGGTCTGCCTGCGCGCGTCTTCAAAACCTGCGGACGTGTCGATCAAGTAATCCGCGAATCGCTTCTTCTCCTCTTGCGGCATCTGCGAAGCGATGCGCCGCATGGCTTCGTCGACATTCAACCCGTCGCGCTTTACCAGACGTTCGAGTTGCAGTTCCGAACGACAGTGGACGACGATCAACTTGTCGAAACGGCGATAGCTGCCCGACTCGATCATCAAGGCCGCATCCACGATGGCGACGCCGCTCCCCGTGCTCTGCTCCGCGTCTTCCGTGGCGCAAGCGCGCAGCCATTCGTTCTGCGCTTCGATGATGAGCGGGTGAAGAATGGAATTCAAACGCGCCCGCTTCGTTTCGTCACTAAAGACTATCGCACCGAGTTTCGCGCGATCAAGCGCGCCGTCGGGCTGTAAGATTTCGCCGCCGAAAGTTTCGACGATGGCGCGCCAGCCCGCGCCGCCCGGCGCGACCACTTCGCGCGCCGTTCTGTCCGCGTCGAGCACGTGCGCGCCCAATTCGGCAAAGACCGACGAGACGAAAGACTTCCCGACCGCAATTGATCCTGTCAGCCCCGCGCGCAACATCACTTCTCACTTCACTCCAACCCGCGCCGACGCCTTGCTGCGAGGAGCGTGTTTCGCATGAGCATCGCCACCGTCAGCGGCCCGACGCCGCCCGGCACGGGCGTCAAACTGCCCGCCACCAACGACACCTCGGCCGGATTAACGTCGCCGACGAGCGTGAAGCCGCGCTTGGCTATCGCTTCGATGCGCGCCGCCGCAACGTCGTCGCAGAAAAAGGCTCTCGCCGCCTCCGCGTCGGTGAACTTGTTCATCCCTACGTCGATCACGGTCGCCCCCGGCTTCACGTGTTCGGCGCGAATCAGACCGACGCGCCCGACCGCCGCGACGAGGATGTCGGCCTGTCTCGTCAAAGCGGCGAGATCGCGTGTGTGTGAATGGCAGATGGTGACGGTGGCGTCGTGTTGCAGGAAGAGTTGCGCGAGCGGGCGGCCGACGATGTGGCTGCGCCCGACGATGCAAGCATGGCGTCCGCTGATCTCGATTCGAGCGCGCGTCAACAACTCGATGATCCCGGCGGGCGTGCACGGCGCGAAACCTGCGCGGCCGAGCGTGAGACGACCGACGTTCAGCGGATGAAACCCGTCAACGTCTTTCGCCGGATCGATGGCCTCGATCACGCGCGCTTCGTCCACGCCCTTCGGCAGCGGTAACTGAACGAGGATGCCGTCAACGTCCGCGCGCGCGTTGAGCGCAGCGACCTCGTGCAGCAACTCTTCGGTCGTCGTCTCTTCGGGCAGTTCGTGATGCTCCGAGCGCAGCCCCAAAGTCTCGCAGGTGCGCACCTTGTTGCGCACGTAGACGGCGGAGGCCGGGTCGTTCCCGACCCGCACCGCCACGAGACACGGAACGTATCCCTGTTCGTCTCGCAGGCGCGCGGCATCGGCGGCCACCTCGCGTTTGATCTCTTCGGCCACGCGCGCCCCGTCGAGAATTTTCGCGCGCTGTCTCTCTTCATTCATAGTCGGCATAGGCGTTGAAAACTTCGAGGCATCCTAACATATTTCCACGGCGCTCAAAGATGAGGAGCACGGCGGCGTACGCCTTCGCTCTCGTCTCCCGTCCGCGGCTCGTCGCCCGCTTCTTCGCGCGCACAAACGCGGAAGGCTCGCTTGAGAGTTTGCACTCTCAAGCGAGCCTTCCGCGTTTACGCGGCCTTCTTTTATTAATGCCGGTGAGGGAACAATAAAATGCGTAAACTTGCTTGCGGCTTTTTCAACACGCGCCCGAACTTCCGGCACGTCCGTCGCCACCGCCTTTCGACAACTCTCAACGGGTGGCGTTACCGGCCAACTTCTGCAACTCGCCCGTGTCTCTGCCGTCTCTGTGTTTCGCGTCGAGCAGAGAGTTGCAGGTAGCGATCAACTCTTTCAATCCGGTCGGCTTCTTCAAGAACGCGTCCGCTCCCGCCGCCAACGCTTCGTCTTGTTTGAGACTGCCGGTAAACAGGATGACGGGCACACGACGGCGGTGTGCGAGTTGGCGCGCCCGGTGGATCAGAGAGACGCCGCTCTCGCCCGGCAGTTGCGCATCCAGAATGATCAGATCATAGTGCTCGTCGCCTTCCAACTTCTTCAAAGCCGTTGCGCCGTCGCGGCAAATATCAACTTGCCAGCTTTCGAGTTCCAATAACTGCTTGACCGTGAAGAGGACTAAATCGTAATCCTCGGCATATAAAATTCTGATGGGCTGCAAATTAAAGCACCTTCCTTCTCCCGGTGAGGTTGATCAGAAGAGTACGCGAGTCGCCTCGGACTTGGAGACCGTAACTCCGACTCGGTTGCACGCGCAGCAACAATTGTTCCCCGGTTCGACGCATTCCCGGAAACAATCCGACCATCAATTTATGCGGTGATTTATCCTGATTTTATGCGACCTTATCGCGAATTTCAGGCGGGGCGCTCGGCGCGGTTTGGGGCGTGGGGATTCGGGCGCGGTAATAATTTACACGGCGGGCGTCGGCCGCAATCGCGTAACGGCGGGCGGGGCAGCGTTTAAGTTTATTTGAAAGATACCTTGCGAAGCGTATTGATTCGGGCGCGAGGTTTCTTACTGAAATCGCGCCCGTGTAGATTAAGTTCAGCCGTTAGCCTCGCGCCGTGATTTCTTCGATCTATTTTCGGTTCGCATGAGACTCACGCGGCGCGTGCGCGTGGGCTTGCGCAGGGCGAGCAGGTCTTTGTGCCGCCCGTTGACGATATAGGCGAGACCTTGATGCGTGACGTTGAGCAGGCGCGCGGCCCGCGTGATGCTGCCGCCCGCGCTGTCGAGGGCGAGCCGGATCAAATTGCGTTCGTAGGCGTGCACCTCTTCTTCGAGCGAGCAGCCCGTCCACGCCGCGCCGAAATTGCTCTTGTTCGTCTGACGAAGCGCGACCGTCTCCACCGCTTCCGCCGTGACGGCGGTTCCCGCCGGGCAAGTGATGAAGGCTCGCTCGATGAGTATGCGCAACTCGCGCGCGTTGCCGCGAAGGTGCAAGCGCGTCATGGCCGCCAGACTGTCGGGGGTAAATTCGATCTCTTTGTGATAACGCCTCCGCGCCTCGTCGATGAAATGCGCGGCGAGCGCCGGGATGTCTTCGGGTCGTTCGCGCAGCGGCGGGAGTGCGAGGTGAAAAGCGTTCAGGCGATAAAAAAGGTCGGCGCGGAAAAGACCGCGAGCGACGCGTTGCTGCAAGTCGTGATTGGTGGCCGCGATGATCCGCACGTCCACACGCACGGACAGCGAACTCCCAATCGGATAAATCTCACCGTGGTCGATGAGCCTGAGCAGTTTGGCTTGATGCGAGAGACTGAGTTCGCCGATCTCGTCGAGAAAGAGCGTGCCGCCTTCGGCCTCAAGCGCCGTGCCCGGATAATCTTCCGTCGCGTCGGTGAAGCTGCCCTTCTTATGTCCGAACAGTTGCGACTCGACGAGCGTGTCGCAGAGGGCTGCGCAGTTGAGCGCGACGAAGCGGCCGGTGCGACCGCTCCATTCATGGAGCAGACGCGCCAGCACGTCTTTCCCCGTTCCCGTCTCGCCGCTCAGCAAAACCGAACCTTCGCCGCGCGCGATGGCCTGCGCCTCGCGTAACAGAGTCGCGGTCTTTTCAGAGCCGTGGACAAATTTACGCGCATCGAACCCGGCTGGCTTCTCGACGCACGGCGGCGCGAGCAGATGGCGGGCGCAGGCGCGCAGGCGCGAGAGCAGTTCCGGCTGCTGAGTCTGAGCGAGCAATTCGTCGGCGCGCGTGTAGATCGCTTGCAACTCTTCACGCACGCAATCGTGCGCCAGTTCTTCAAAGATGCTGAGCAAGGCGCAGGCCGCGCCTTCGCGGTCGTTGAGTTGCTCGCTGATGGCGACCGCACGGCTAAACGTGGCGCGCGCCTGTGTGCGCCGGTCAAGTCGTGTCAGGGCGATGCCGTGCGTGATGAGAGCTTCGGCCAGCAGGGCTTGCTCATCGCCGCGCTCCAGGGCACGGACGGCGGCACGGACGACGCGCTCGGCCTCGGAGTTACAGCCTTGTGCGAGCAGGGCGCGGGCACGCGTCTCGTCCACCTGCGCGGCGCGCACGCCGTCTTTCAAACGGATGAAGATTCGTCGTGCGCGTTCGAGATGTTCAAAGGCCTCTTCGAAACGACCGGCGCGAAAGAGCGAGAAGCCCAAATTGTTTTCGACGCTGGCGAGATAATGCATGTGCCCCGCCTGTTCCAGATGAAAACTCGCCGCCGTCAATTCGATCAACGCGTGGTCAATGTAATCCGTCTGCTTTTCCGCGACGCCGAGCGATTCCCAAGTACCGGCCAGCGTGCTGTGGAATTTTCCTTTGAGAGCGTGGCTTTCGCACTCCTTGATGAGCGGGGCGGCGTCCGACAGGATTGAGAGCGCCTCTTTGTGACGCCCGGCCGAACGTTCGACATCCGCGCGTCTCACCTGAGCAATGCCTTTTAACTCAAGTTCGGAATCCGGCAGATTTTCCAACGCGTGGCGCAACATGAGGCGCGCCTCGTCGTAAGAACCTTCGCGAAAGTAGCACCACGCCAACTCGATTTCCGCCTCGGCCACTCTGGTGGCCTCCCAAAGAGAGGCGAAAAGTGACATGCTCTCGCTGATCAAATCTTTGGCGGCGTCCTGCGAGCCTGCGACTTGATGTGCGCTGCCAACCCATCCGCTCAGCGTGCCCACACGCAACAAAACGATGGCCTGTGTGCGCTCAGTGAAGTTTCCCAGTTCCGGACGCACGCCTACCCCGCGCCACAAATCGCCTAAGGCTTGTTGCGCCGCCTCGTAGTTTCCGGCCTTTTCTAATTCTTGCGCGAGGGCGCAGCGGAGCTGCGTTTGTTCGTCGGGGGTGCGCCCGATTTCGCTAATTTGGTGAAGCAACGTTGTGGTTAAGTTCATGTGAGGCTTATTCTTACACTCCTTAGCAAGAATCCTTGCAGAAATGCGAATTTTTTACCCGAAGGTGATATGATGCGCGCTAGACTTGCCAAACCGGCTTCAGCGTTCTACGCGCTGGCAACATTTAACTTCAGGAGAATTTCAATGCCAACTATACGTCGAATTTGCGCCATCGCCTTTTTAACAGTAGCCCTCTCAACATTTGCATCAGGCGAAGAGGGGTGGATTTCAACCGGGCACAAGCCGCCCCAGCCTACGTCTACCGCGCCAACGGCCTCTTTCGAGACCTCTGAGTTAATCAACGCCGAGACCGGTGAGGAGTCCAGCTATTTCGACGAGTTTTACGAAGCGACGCTAATATTTCTGCAACTGAATCTGCTTTAACTTTGGTTCAGAACCCGGCAAAATCCGGGAACTTGCCGCTTCCCGCTCCGGCGATTAAAAATCTACGCCGGACACGGGGCGCGTCGCAGATGACGGAAGCGGACGCCCTTCGAACTATTCACACACTTCCCTGACCGCTTTTTCCGGTGAGGCCAATTTTGTGTGCGCAAAAGACTTAAGACTCCAACTTTGCGCCACGATAAATTGGCCTTTTTTGTCTCCGTCACCCTGCATCCTACTCTCATTTTTGCGTGAAAAGCAATAATTATTATGGCATTTCCAGATTCTTTGCCGCGCCGCGTCCGACGAAGATTGTCGCCGGATTTCAACTACCGCTCGCCGCGAGTGGAAGATGCAATTTGAAGCGTGTTATACAAAGTAAATGTTACGCCGGAATTTTTTCCGATGTTATCGTCTGACCGTTCGACTGATGAGGCATATGGCAACAGGTAAAAGCAGGCGCACATTGTCGTTCGCCCTACTCGCAGCAGCGTTGTGCGCCGCTCTCGCGGGATGTTCCGGCACGCCGGACGAGAGCAACGCGCGCCGTTACGAACTGAGAGGTAAGATCGTCTCCTTCAACAAAGCGCAGCAGCAGGTCGTCATCCAGCACGAAGAAGTGCCCGGTTTCATGGAAGCGATGACGATGCCCTTCACGCTCCGCGAAGACTACGCTTATGACGTGATGCACGCGGGCGACCGGATACAGGCGACGCTCGTGGTGGACGACGAACGGACGCGTCTGGAAAATCCTGTCATCACACAGGCCGTCCCCATCGCCGCTCAGACGAGCACGCCCGACGCCGACGCGCCGTCCGAACCCGAAATCGGCGCAACTCCACCGGACGCAACGCTCGTCAATCAAGACGGCAAACAAATTCGGTTGCAACAGTATCGCGGGCGCGCTCTCGTCCTGACCTTCATCTACACGCGCTGCCCGCTGCCGGACTACTGCACGCTGATGAGCAACAACTTCGCGGAGATCAAGCGCGAGTTGGACAAGTCGCCGGAACTCGGCGAAGGCGCGCACCTGCTCAGCATCACGCTCGACCCCGTCTACGACACGCCGAAAGTCTTGCGCAGCTACGGCTCGGCGCACACGGAAAATTATGGGGGCGAAAATTTCGCGCGCTGGGAACTGGCGACCGGCAAGCCGGAAGAGATTCGGCGTGTGGCTAATTTTTTCGGCTTGAGTTACCGACAGGAAGGCGAGCAGATCAACCATTCTCTGCGCACGGCCGTCGTCTCGCCGGACGGCAAACTTTATAAACTCTACCGCGGCAACGAGTGGAAGCCTGCCGAAGTAATCAAAGACCTACGCGAATTGAACGCCACGGCGCATCGACCTTCCTGAAAAGCCGGAAGCGGCGCAATGATAAATGCGCCGCTTCCCGAAATGAGCGAAAACCGCGTTGACAGTCTCGCCGACTAATTGGCAGTCGTGTGGCCGGTGGATCGAGTTTCGCCACCCGCTCGTGCGGTAGTCAAACTCGATGGCCGGGCGAACAATTTCTTAGCCTTTGAGTTTCTTAATCTCTTCGGTGAGAACCGGGATCACCTCGAAGAGATCGCCGACGATGCCGTAATCGGCGATGTCGAAGATGGGCGCTTCCGGGTCTTTGTTGACGGCGACGATGGTGTTCGCGTTCTTCATGCCGACGAGATGTTGGATCGCGCCGGAGATGCCGAGCGCGATGTAGAGCTTGGGCGTCACGGTCTGCCCCGAAGAGCCGATCTGGCGATCAATCGGCAGCCAACCGGCGTCGCAGATCGGTCGCGAGGCCGCGATCTCGCCGCCGAGCAGGTCGGCCAACTGTTGCGCGAGCGCGATGTGCTCCTGCCCTTTGATGCCGCGCCCGATGGCGATGATGGTGTCGGCTTTCGTCAAATCCACGGCCTGCTTCACCTCTTGGAAAGGTGCTTCCGGCTGCATCCTCACTTCACCCACCTCGACCGGCAAAGACTCGACCGCCGCCGCGCCCGCACCCCGCGCCGCTTGATCCGCGCGGTACGCGCCCGACTGAAACGTCGCGAACACAGGCGGCTCGCCCTGCGCCGACACATCCGCGTCGATCTTCCCTTGAAAGATGCGTCGCGAAAAAGTGACCGCGCCGTCCGTCACCGTGGCGCGGACGCAATCGCTGATCAAATCCTTTTGGAAGCGCGCGGCCAGTTTCGGCGCGTAGTCGCGCACGAGATAGGTGTGCGGCATGATGACGAACTGCGGGTCGAGCGCGCGCACGGCCTGTTCCATTGCATCGGCGTAGGCGTCGGGCGTGTAGTCGACCAACTTCGGATTCTCGACCGAGACGACTTTGCCGAGTTGGTAAGCGGCGACTTCACCGGCGAGCGCGGCGTCCGTGCCGAGCACAACGGCCGTGACCGTCTGGCCGAGCGACGCGCCGATTTGCTGCGCGGCGGCAATCGCCTCGAACGATGTTTTGTTGAACGCACCTCCACGGTGCTCTGCGAAAACTAAGATTCCGTTTGGCATGATTTAGCTGTTAGCGATTAGCTGTTAGCTGCAAGCACATTCAACCTGGTTGGCTGACTGCTGACAGCTAACAGCTAACGGCTCTCTCAAAATATTCTGGCTTCGGTTCGGAGCTTCTCAGCGAGTTGCGCCGCGCCGGCTTTGGCGTCGCCGTCGCCGAGAAACTGCGTCTGCTTGGTCTTCTGCGGAAAGTAAATTTTCGTGATGCGCTGATAGACGGCCGCGGCGGCATCGGTTGCGGGCGCGAGTTCTTTGATCTCTTTCTTCTTGGCGGCCATGATGCCCTTGAGCGTCGCGTAGCGAATCTGGCTGATGCCGGATTGGATGGTGAGAAGCGCCGGGCGCGTCATCTGATACCACTGATACCAGCCGCTCTCCAGTTCACGCTTCACGCGCAAGCCTTCGCCCGCGGCGTCAACCTCGATCACGATGGTCGCGTGCGGCAATCCGAGCAACTCCGCGAGGATGACGCCCGTCTGCGCAAAACCGTTGTCGTCCGATTGCAAACCGGTCAGGACGAGATCGGCCTGCTCGCCTCTGATCGCTTCGGCCAGAATTTTCGCCGCCGCGTATGGCCCATACTGGACGGCGTCTTCGGCGACGACGTGAAGCGCGCGATCCGCTCCGCGCGCGAGTGCGTCTTTGATGACGCTCTTGACGCGTTGCGGGCCGAGCGAGCAGACGACGACTTCGCCGCCGTGCTTCTCTTTCAGACGCAGCGCCTCTTCCAAAGCGTAACCGTCCGACTCGTTGACTTCGTAGGAGAGGTCGCCCTCCTCGATCCAGGTCTCGCTTTTATTGATTCGCAGGATCGCGTCCTTGTTCGCGACCTGCTTCATAAGCACGATGATTTTCATGATGAAGCTGTTAGCCGTTAGCTGTTAGCTGTTAGCAAAAGCATTAAGGCTAATCGCTAACAGCTAATGGCTAACTGCTGTTCCTATTCCTCGAAACGTTTGAAAAGTAGCGCGGCGTTCGTGCCGCCGAAGCCGAAGCTGTTCGAGAGCGCGTAGTTGACCTCGGCTTCGCGTGCTTCGTTCGGCACGTAATCCAGATCGCATTCGGGGTCTGGGTTGACGTAGTTGATCGTGGGCGGCAGCATGCCGCGCGTGATCGCCAGCACGGAGAAGACCGCTTCGATGCCGCCCGCCGCGCCGAGCAGATGCCCGGTCATGGATTTCGTCGAACTGACGGCGAGACGGTCTGCGTGCGCGCCGAAAGTTTTGCGGATGGCGAGCGTCTCGAACTTGTCGTTGTAGGGCGTGGACGTGCCGTGCGCGTTGATGTAGTCGACCTGTTCGGGCTGCGCCCCGGCGTCGCGCAGAGCCATCTGCATGACGCGCACCGCGCCCGACGCGGTTTCATCCGGCATCGTGATGTGGAAGGCGTCGGCCGTCGCGCCGTAGCCGACGAGTTCGGCGTAAATCCTCGCGCCGCGCGCGCGCGCGAACTCCAACTCTTCGAGGATCATCAGCCCCGCGCCCTCGCCGATGATGAAGCCGTCGCGGTCGCGCTCGAACGGGCGCGAGGCGTGGGCTGGATCGTCATTGCGTGTGGAGAGCGCGCGCATGGCCGCGAACCCGGCGACGCTCATCGGCGTGATGGCCGATTCCGCGCCGCCGCAGATCATCACGTCGGCGTCGCCGCGCGCGATGATCTTGAAACTGTCGCCGATGGCGTGCGCCCCGGCGGCGCAGGCCGTGGCCGTCGCCGAGTTCGGCCCCTTCGCGCCGCAGCGGATGGAGACTTGCCCGGCCGCGAGGTTGACGATGGCCGAAGGAATGAAGAAGGGCGAGACGCGGCCGGGGCCGTCGTCGAGCAATTTGGAGTGCTCGCGTTCGATGGCCCAGAAGTCGCCGATGCCGCTGCTGATGTAAGTGCCGACGCGTTCCGACACGTCGTCGCCGAATTTCTGCCCGCGCTCGATCAAGCCGCTGTCGTAGATCGCTTCGTCCGAAGCGGCGATGGCGTAGTGGATGAAAGCGCCCATCTTGCGCGCTTCCTTCTTCTCGACGAACTTGAGCGGGTCGAATTCCTTGATCTCGGCGGCGATCTTGACCGGAAACTTCGTCGTATCGAACTTCTCGATATAGCCCACGCCGCTACGGCCTTGCAACAAGGCCGTCCACGTGGATTCAACTGTCAAACCGACGGGAGTGACGAGGCCGAGTCCCGTTACCACGACGCGACGTTTCAAATTACTGCTCCTCCCTCCGTGAGAATAATTTCTCCGTTCGCCTTCGGTTGCGCCGGACGCGCGCGCGACTTTTCGGAGACGGACGGAAATTCCCTGCCGGAGTAAAACGGCGACGTGCGAGTCGCCAACTCTTCCGGAACGCCGCCACTTGACGGAGACGGCGCACCTGTTCGTCGCCTTGACCGTCCTATGCTTTGTTCAAATGCTGTTGGATGTAGTTGTAGGCGTCGCGCACGCTCTGAATTTTCTCGGCGTCCTCGTCGGGAATTTCGATGCCGAACTCTTCTTCGAAACGCATGACGAGTTCGACCGTGTCGAGCGAGTCGGCTCCGAGATCGTCGATGAAGCGTGCGTTCGGCGTCACCTCGTTTTCGTCCGCGCCGAGTTCGTCCACAATGATCTGTTTCACTTTATTCTCGATCTCTGTCTGATCGGGCATCGTAGTTCTGCTCCTTCGGTCAATTAAAAAATAGAAAAACTTGGGTTTTCGTTTAAGGGCAAATTAAAGCACGCCCGCACGCTAATTGCCACCGTCGGCGGCCTCGCTCTGCGAGAGCGCCTCGCGCGTCGCTTCGAGGCTCGCCGGGTCTGCGACGTTCAGCGCGCGCGCCTCCGGCACGATCTGTTTGACCAAACCGGATAAGACTTTGCCGGGGCCGACTTCGATGAAAGTCTTCACGCCCTCGCTCCGCATGTAATCGACCGAGAGCCTCCACAACACCGGAGCGGTCACCTGCCGCACAAGATTTTGGCGAACGTCTTCTCCCTTATCGAATTCAACCGCCGAGACGTTTGCCACCACCGGCACGCGCAAATCCGAAAATTCGATCTTCTCTAAATCGGCCGCCAGACGTTCCTGTGCCGGCTGCATCAAGGCACAGTGGAACGGCGCGCTGACTTGCAGCTTGACGGCGCGTTTCGCGCCTCGCGCCTTTAACAGTTCCATCGCGCGCTCGACCGCTTCCGTGTGTCCGGCGATGACGATCTGCTTCGACGAGTTGATATTGGCCGGGCTGCACACTTCGCCCTCAAGCGTCGCCTCCGCGCAAGCCTCTCGCACGGTGTTCTCGCCCGCACCGAGGATCGCGGCCATCGCGCCCACGCCGACCGGCACGGCCTCTTGCATGTAGCGTCCACGCGCGCGCACCGTCCGCACGGCGTCGGCGAGCGAAAGCGAACCGGCGGCGACCAGCGCCGAGTATTCGCCCAGACTATGACCGGCCACCAGCTCAGGCTCAGGAAAACCTTCCGTTTCCAACGCGCGCAAGGCCGCGATTGAAACGGTCAAGATCGCGGGCTGCGTGTTTTCCGTCAACTGTAAGGATTCGACCGGCCCTTCAAAACAGAGCTTGGAGATCGAAAAACCGAGCGCGTCGTCGGCCTCCGCGAACACGTCGCGCGCCGCCGCGTGACGTTCGGCCAGTTCGCGCCCCATTCCCGCGAATTGCGAGCCCTGCCCCGGAAAAATGTATGCGACAGTCATTTGAAATCTTGGGCACAGGGGAAAGGGCAAAGGGGAAAGGAAGAAATCTTTTTTTACCTTTAACCTTTATCCCTTCCCCTTTGCCCCTTCTTATTCTTACCAGCGCATCAAGACCGCGCCCCACGTGACGCCGCCGCCGAAGGAGGCGAGCAACACGAGGTCGCCCTCATTCACGCGGCCCTGTTCGACGCACTCGTCGAGCGCAATCGGGATCGACGCCGAAGAAGTGTTGCCGTGCATGGCGATGTTGGAATAGACGATACTACTATCAACTTTCAGATTGTTCGCCACGGCATCCGTGATGCGCTGGTTGGCTTGATGCGGGATAAAGAGTTTGACGTCCTGACCCTTGTAGCCCGCCTCTTCCAAGACCTCGCGCGACACGTCGGCCATCGAGCGGACGGCCACCTTGAACAGTTCGTTGCCCTTCATGCGGAAGTAATGTTGACCGGACGTGACGTTGTCGGCCGTGATGCCGAGGCGCGTGCCGCCGCCGGGCGCGTAGAGTTGTTCGGCGAAGCGCCCGTCGGAGCGGATGCGCGTGCCGAGGATGCCGCGCTCCTCGCCCGCGTCGGATGCGCCGAGCAAGGCCGCGCCCGCGCCGTCGCCGAAGATGACGCAAGTTGAGCGATCCGTGTAATCGACGTAGCGCGTCAAAACTTCCGCGCCGATGACGAGCGCATAGCGCGCTTGGCCACCGCGAATCATCTGGTTGGCGAGCGTCACGCCGTAGAGAAAACCGGAGCAGGCGGCGGCCAGATCGAAGGCGGCGGCGCGATGCGCTCCGAGTTCGGTCTGGATGAGACAGCCGGTCGAAGGAAGTATCTGGTCGGGCGTGACGGTGGCGCAGATCAGGAGGTCGATCTCAGACGGGTCGATGCGCGCGCGTTCGATGGCCTGTTGCCCGGCGCGCACGGCGAACATGGAAGTGTACTCGCCTTCCCCGGCCTTGTGCCGCTCTTTGATGCCCGTGCGCGAAGTGATCCACTCATCGGACGTTTCGACCAACTTTTCGAGGTCGGCGTTCGTCAACACGCCTGCGGGGTAGGCGCGCCCCGTGCTCAGAATGCGGGCGTTCGTGTTCGTCATCTCTCAATCTCCAGCTTTCGACACCTGAAACCGCATATCCGACAACTCAAGCTCGCGCGCGTGCGTTTCGGCGATTCCCTGTTCGATGCGCTCGCCCGCGCCGCGCTCGGCAAACTCCTTGACGATGCGCACGGCGCTGCGGATGGCGCGCGCATTCGAACTGCCGTGGCCGATGACGACCAGACGTTGCACTCCGAGCAAGGGCGCGCCGCCGTATTCCGAGTAATCTAGTTTCTTCTTCAAACGTTGGAAGGCCGGACGCGCCAGCATCGCTCCGGCCTTCGTGATGGCCGAAGCCGAGAGCTCGCGTTTGATGAGCGAGATGACGGCGTCCTGCAAGCCTTCGGAAAGTTTGAGCATCACGTTGCCGGTGAAACCGTCCGTGACGATCACGTCGACCACGCCCGCGAACACGTCGCGCCCTTCGACGTTCCCGACGAAATTCAAACTGCTCAGTTCGCGCAAGAGCGGGAACGCCTCTTTCGTCAACTCGTTCCCTTTCGCCTCTTCCTCGCCGATGCTCATCAGGCCGACCGCCGGGCGATTCGTGCCGAGCACGGAGCGCGAATAAGCGTCGCCCATGATAGCAAACTGCGCCATCTGGTGCGGCTTGCAATCCGAGTTCGCGCCCACGTCCAAAAGCAAAACGGGCTTACCGGCCTTCGTCGGAATCAGAGCGGCGAGCGCCGGGCGATCCACGCCGGGCAACATGCCGATGACCATCTTGGCCGTCGCCATCGCCGCGCCCGTGTTGCCCGCCGAAACGAAACCGTCGGCCAAGCCTTCGGCCACGAGTTTCGCGCCGATCCGCAGAGAGCTTTTCTTCTTGCGCCGGACGGCCGTTGCGACCGCTTCGTCCATGCCGATCACTTCGGCCGCTTCGACGAATTCGATGCGCTGGTCGCCGTCCTTGCGCCAGCCGCAGCGCTGGAGTTCGGGCACGACCTTGTCGGCCTGACCGACGAGGATGACGCCGATGCGAAAATCGCGCGCCGCGGCAAACGCGCCGTCGATCTCAGGGTGCGGGGCGCGGTCGCTGCCCATCGCATCCACCACGACTTTACCCGTCAGTGGGCGTCCTTGCTTCATCTAGAGAGGCGCGTGCCGCTTACCGAGAGTTCAAAACGGCCGCCGCTGTAAACTGCTGCTGTGCGCTTAGACTTAGACTTCGGTGTTGACGCGAACGACTTCACGGCCTTTGTAATGGCCGCACTTCGGGCAGACGCGATGGGGCATGCGCGGCTCCTGACAGTTGGGGCACGTTTGCGTCTGCGGAGCGCGCAGCGCGTCGTGCGCACGGCGTTTGCCGGTGCGCGCTTTGGAATGTCTTCGTTTCGGATTAGGCATGATGATTCCTTTAGTAAATGGTCAATGGTGAATGGTGAACGGGCTAAATGGTTTCTCACCATTTACCATTCACCATTTACTATTTACCGTCTTTCTTCAACTCCGCGAGCGCAGCCCAGCGCGGGTCTATCTCCTGCGCGTCGCAGTGACACGACTCGGTGTTCAAATCCTCGCCGCACGTCAGGCACAAGCCCTTGCAATCTTCGCGGCAGAGGTGGCGCGCGGGCAAGGCCAGTAAAAGCTGCTCGCGCGCCAGTTCGTTCAAATCAATTTCGTCGCCCGCGTAGGTGGCGAAAGTCAGGTCGTCCGCCTGTAGCTCGGTGGCTTCCGCGTCGGTCACCAGAGCCTCTTCCGGCACGTAAGTCACGTCGAACTCGGCGTTGACCGGAATATGGACGGGCGCGACGCAGCGGTCGCAGTGAACTTCGACCGAAGCGTCGATTGTCCCTTGCAGGCGAACCTGCTCGCGCCGTTTGGCGGCGCGCCCTTCGAGTTTCGCTTCCGAGACGAGACGCGTCGTTTCGTCTTCCAGTTCGAGTTCGCCCGGCGCGTAGACGGCGGAGACGGGTCTGGCCGTCTCGTTCAGTTTGTCGACCTCAATCCGCATGGCTCGTTCCCCTTTGCGAGTGCACACAGGCGCAAATATCCGGCGCACGCAAAAGGAGCAATTATAGCGGTCAACGCGCGGGTGTCAACGTGCCGAAGCCGACTTTCGCCAAAGCGTCCTCGCGCAGCAGTTCGGCCAGACGCCCGTCTCCGCCCGTCAACAGCTTTTTGCGTCGATGTCGCCCCGCGCCGAAAAACTCGTGCAGCAAACTCTCCGCCGACACAACCGACGCATCGGCCCTCTCTCTTCTTTTCGCGCCGCGTTTCCCGCCCGCCCTCGCGCTTCCCCCCGCATCCAGAGCGCGCGCCGTCGCAAAGGCTTTCCGAGCCGCTTCGCCGTCGCCGAGTTCGGCCTGTACGTGGCCGAGCAAGCGAAACGCGGCCGCGTAGTTTTCATCCAGTTCGACGGCCTTGCGCGCGTGACGAAGCGCCGTGCGCAGACGCCCCACGCGCGCCGATGCGAAACTCAGAAGGTAATGCCCTTCGGCAGACTGATGCGCGGCGTGCGCCTCTTTGAAGTGTGCGAGCGCGCCCGCCCAGTTGCCTTCTTCGGCGTCGAAGCGGCCGAGCGCGTAGTGTGCGGCATAGGACGCGCCGCGCTGCTCGATTGATGCGCGCAAGAGTACGCGCGCCTGTTCGACCTCGCCCTCGTCGCCGCAGGCGATGCCGAGCAGCAGATAGACTTGCGTGCTGCCGGGTTGCGCTTCGTGCGCGCGCTGCAAGTAGGCGCGTGCGAGCGCGAATTTACCTTCGCGGAAGAATTGCAGGCCGAGTATGAAGTTGAGCGTCGGGTGCGCCGGGGCGAGCGCGGCGGCGCGTTCGAGTTCGCTTTTGGCGCGCGCCGTCTTTCCCGCGCCGAGCGATTCCAGCCCGGCACGGACGAGTTCCGAGAACGCTTCCCTGTCCTCTCCCTGATAATCTTCGAGAATCTGGGCGCGCAAAAATTCCACGTCGCTCTGTTCTTTTTCCGGCGGCTTCTCGCCCGCCAGCGCCGCGCGATAGAGCGTGTTCAGACGCTGCCGGTCGATCTCTCCGGCTTCGATCAAAAGTTCGATCAGACTGTCGAGCAGCGTGTGATCTTTCAAAGCGATCTGCGACTGCTTCAACAACAACTCGAAAGCCTTTTCGAGTCGTTCGGCGAAACGCAGCAGATTGTTTTCCAACAGAGAGACGCGCTCCATCAACCCCTCGGCGTGCGCCGCCCCGGCCGTCGCCTCTTCCTCGAAACGCAGCGTCGAAGGCTCGACCACGAGCATCAGGCGCGTCCCGCAACGCCCGCACAACTCCTCGCCGAGCGGATTCGCCGCGCTGCATCTCTGGCAACGTATCTCTTGAAAACTTCTTCGCATGACTTTGGCGAATGGTCAATGGTAAATGGTGAATGGAAAAAGTCAGTTCTATCCATTCACCATTTACCATTGACCATTTACGGCTTTTCGTATTCGTAAAATCCGCGTCCCGATTTGCGGCCGAGCCAGCCGGCATCGACGTAGCGTTTGAGCAGCGGGCAGGGACGATATTTCGGGTCGCCGAGTTCTTCGTGCAAGACGTTGAGGATGGCGAGGCACACGTCGAGGCCGATGAAGTCGGCGAGCGTGAGCGGCCCCATCGGATGATTCATGCCGAGTTTCATAATGCCGTCGATGGCCTCGCGCGTGGCGACCGATTCGTAGAGCGCGAAAATCGCCTCGTTGATCATCGGCATCAAGACGCGATTGGAGACGAAGCCCGGCGAGTCGTTGCATTCGAGCGGAATCTTTTCGAGCCGCTCGGTCAGGGCGTGCGTGCGCGCGTAGGTCTCGTCCGAGGTGGCGATGCCGCGAATGACTTCCACGAGTTTCATCACGGGCACGGGGTTCATAAAGTGCATGCCGATGACGCGGTCGGGGCGGCGCGTCGCCCCGCCGAGTTTCGTGATCGAGATGGATGAAGTGTTCGAGGCGAGGATTGCGTCGGGCTGGCAGAGTTTGTCGAGCGCGCGGAAGATTTCCGCTTTGACCGCGAAATTTTCCGTCACGGCTTCGACGACGAACTGCGCGTCTTTGAGCGCGTCCATCTCGGTCGTCGCGCGGATGCGGCCGACGATTGACTGCTTCTCCGTTTCGGCGAGTCGCGCCTTGTCCACGTCGCGTTGCAGGCTGCGGTCGATCTGGCGCAGGCCGCGCTCCAAGAATTCGTCTTTCACGTCGCGCATCACGACGGCGTAGCCCGCGCGCGCCGCCACCTGTGCGATGCCGTTGCCCATCGTGCCCGCGCCGATCACCCCGATTGTCTCCGTCACTCGTTTTCTTCTCCTACAAGTTATTCGCGGAAAATTATCTGCCCGTCAGCGCCAATCGGGCGGTTGCGCGGGCGGCGCGTACTCGCGTTCGCGCTCGCGGCTCGCCTGCGCGTTCCATTCGGAAGCGGGCGGAGGAGGCGGCGTGTCGCGCAGGGCGTAAGGTCTCTGCGGGCTGGTGTAACTCCGGTCGTACATCGCGCGCCCCGCGTCGCTGAACATGAACCAGAAGGAATAGATCGCGACGGCCGTGCCGAGCGGAAAACTCATCGTCTCCAAGACCCCCGCGACGATGCTCGCCACGCGCGCCCACGGCTTGTGCTTCAAGATCGCGTAGCCCGCGATGAACGAAGGCAGCGTGAGAATGAGCGACCAGAGCATGATGAAGGACAGCACGAGCATGAACATGCCGACGGGCGCGTTGTTGTCGGGGATCGAAAAGATGATCGCCCCGAACATCGAGAGCATGACGAACATGAACAACGCGCTCAGGCCGCCGTAGGCCAGATGGCAGATGCCCAGCGTCCGGTTGTGTTCTTCGGTCGTCATCTACCGCTCCACCGCCATCGCCACGGCGTTGCCGCCGCCGAGACACAGAGCGCACAAGCCGCGCCGCGCGCCCGTGCGTTTCATCTCGTGGAGAATCGTGGTCAACAGACGCGACCCCGATTGACCGATGGCGTGGCCGAGCGCGACCGCGCCGCCGTTAACGTTGACCTTCGCCGGGTCGAGTTCGAGTTCGCGCATGATGGCGACGGCCTGCACCGAGAAGGCTTCGTTCAGTTCGATCAGATCGACTTCGTTCAAAGTCCATCCCGCCTTCTTCAAGACTTTGCGGATGGCTTCCACGGGAGCCATCATCACGAGTTCCGGCTGGATGCCCGAAGTGGCCTGCGCCGCGATGCGCGCCAGAGGCTCGACGCCGAGCGCGCGCGCGCGTTCGAGCGACGTGACGACCACGGCCGATGCGCCGTCGTTGACGCCCGGCGCGTTTCCGGCCGTCACCGTCCCGCCCTCTTTCTTGAAGGCGGGCTTGAGCTTGCCTAAGGCTTCGAGCGAAGTGTCTTCGCGCACGGCTTCGTCCGTGTCGAACACGACGGGCGCGCCCTTTTTGTTCGGAATCTCGACCGGGACGATCTCGTCTCTGAACTTGCCCGCCTTGATCGCGGCGGCCGCTTTGCGATGCGAGTTCAAAGCGTACTCGTCCTGCTCGGCGCGCGTCACGTGGTAGCGTTCGGCGACGACCTCGCCCGTGTTGCCCATGTGATAATTCTCGAAGGCGCACCACAGTCCGTCGTGAATCATCGAGTCAACCAAAGTGCCGTTGCCGAGGCGGTAGCCCTCGCGCGCCTTCGTCAACAGGTAAGGCGCGTTCGACATCGATTCCATGCCGCCCGCGACGACAATCTCGGCGTCGCCGAGCTTCACTTCCTGCGCCGCCAGCATGACGGACTTCAAGCCCGACCCGCAGACCTTGTTGATCGTCACGGCCGAGACGCCGAACGGAATCCCGCCCTTCAAGGCCGCCTGTCGCGCCGGGTTCTGCCCCACGCCCGCCTGCACGACGCAGCCCATGATCACTTCGTCCACGTCTTCGGGTGCGACGCCCGCGCGCCTGACGCTTTCGCGCACGACGATGGCGCCCAGATCGGTCGCCGAAAAATCTTTCAACGAACCTTGAAACTTACCCGTCGGCGTCCGCGCCGCGCTGATGATAACCGCCTCTGTCCTGTCCGGCATGATGACTCCTTAAAAAGTGACAAGTGACAAGTGACGAGTGACAAGTTGAACAGACAAGATGTTCTATCTCGTCACTCTTCACTTGTCACTTGTCACTGTGTTAACGATTATACGTTGGCACTTTGGAGAGTCAAGCAAGGGTCGGTCTTGGTCGGGGCGACCTTGAATTGGCAATGCTCGCGCGGCGATGTTAGACTCCGTCGCGCTCAGGCGTCACCTTGCACGCGACGCGGGGCAATTTCATTTAGCGTCACTTTTAAATTTCATGCAGGCACTCATTCTCGCAGGCGGCAAAGGCACACGGCTGCGCCCGCTGACGGTTCACACCCCGAAGCCTATCGTCCCCATCTGCAATCGCTCGTTTCTGCTCTACCAGATCGACACGCTGCGCGATGCCGGAATCACGGACATTACGCTCTCGCTCTCCTATCAACCGCACAAGATCGAGCAACTCATCGGCGACGGCGCGGAGCACGGCGTCAAGATCAAGTACACGGTCGAGCCGCAGCCGATGGGCACGGCCGGGGCGTACAAGTTCGCCGAAGAGTTGTTGCGCGAACCCACCGTCGTCTTCAACGGCGACATCCTGACCGACCTCGACCTCAAGGCCGTCATCGACGAACACAACACGCGCGGCGCGACGGCAACGCTTGTGCTTGCGCCCGTCGATAATCCGAGCGCCTATGGCTTGGTGGAAACCGACGGGGACGGGCGCGTGCGTCGCTTCTTGGAAAAGCCGAAGCCGGACGAGATCAGCGTCAACACGATCAACGCCGGAACTTACATCCTCGAACCGCGCGTGCTCGACCTGATCCCGGCGGGCGAAAATTATTCCTTCGAATATCAACTCTTCCCCGACCTGCTCGGTCGCGGTGAACCCTTCTACGCGCACGTCCCAACGGGCGCTTACTGGATCGATATCGGCACGACCGCGCGCTACCTGCAAGTTCATCAAGACCTGCTCGCCGGACGCGTCAGCCATGTCCGTCTGGACGAGCAGCGCGGCAAGTACGCGGGCACGTCCGAAGTGGAGATCGACGAACGTTCCCTCGTCGCCGCCGACTGCACTTTGAAAGCGGGCGCGCGGATCACCAATTCCGTGCTCGGCGAAGGCTGCTTCGTCGAAGAGGGCGCGGTGGTGGAAAACTCCGTCATCTGGGCGCACACGCGCGTGGCGGCGGGCGCGCGCGTCTCCGGCGCGATCATCGGGCGCGGCTGCCACGTGGGACGCGAGGCGCGCGTGGGCGCAGGCGCGACGCTCGGCGACAAGACCTCTCTCACCGATTACACGCAGACGGGCGGCGCGCTATGAGCGGACGTCACATCATCCCCGAACGCATCCCGCGCACGCCGATCCTGTTCGGCACGGACGGCTGGCGCGCCGTCATCGCGCACGAATTCACCTTTGCCAATCTCGAACGCGTGGCGCAAGCCTACGCTGACTTTCTCAACCAGACGCACGCCGAGGCGCAGCAGCAGCAACACACGCAGGCCAAGCGCGCCGACGAACAAACGAAGCGCGCCGACGAACAAACGAAGCGCACGCCTGATGCGGCTGCGAGGCCGCGCGCCATCGTCGGCTACGACCGTCGCTTCCTGTCGGATAAGTTTGCCGCGCGCGCGGCGGAGGTGCTGGCGGGCAACGACATCAACGTCGCCCTGTTCGACACGGACGTGCCGACGCCGCTCGTCTCTTGGGCGGTGCGCGAGCGCGGCGCGGCGGGCGGTGTGGTCATCACGGCTTCGCACAACCCGGCGGAGTTCAACGGCTTCAAGATCAAAGCCCCTTGGGGCGGAAGCGCGACGCGCGAGACGACGGCGGCGGTCGAAGCCCTCGTCGATGCGCAAGCGCCACGCCGCACGGAGCTAACGGACGCCGCGCGCGGCCGACTCGAAACGGCAATCGAAAGTTATCGCGCGCAGGTCGCCGCTTACGTCGATCTCGAAAGGTTGCGTGCGGCGCGGGCGCGCGTCGTCGTCGATCCGATGCACGGTTCGGGCGGGCGCTGGGTGGAGAGTTTCCTGCGGGGCGGCGCGCTCGAAGTGGAGACGATTCGCGGCGAGCGCGACACGCAATTCGGCGGCGTCAATCCCGAACCGATTGATCGCAACCTTGCCCCTTTACGTGCGCGCGTGCGCGAGCGCGGCGCGCTCGTCGGTTTGGCAACTGACGGCGACGCGGATCGCGTCGGCGCGGTCAACGAAGCGGGCGAGACGATGACGATGCACGAAGTCGTCCCGCTCCTGCTCCTGCATCTGGCGCGGCGACGCGGGATGACGGGCGGCGTGGTGCGTACCTTCTCGCAATCGGTGCTGACGAAACGCATCGCCTCGGCGCACGATCTGAAATTGTACGAGACGCCCATCGGCTTCAAGTACGTCGCAGACTTGATGCTGCGCGAAGACATCCTCGTCGGCGCGGAAGAGTCGGGCGGCGTCGGCGTCAAAGGCCACATCCCCGAACGCGACGGCATACTTAATTCGCTGCTCTTTCTGGAGGCTGTCGTCGCCGCCGGGCAGTCGCCCGCCAAGATGGTCAAGGAGATGCACCGCGAGTTCGGCGAGTTCTACTTCGGGCGGCGCGACCTGCACATGGAAGTCGCGCGCGGGCTGAACTTCGTCGAGACGCTGACACTCGCGCCGCCCGCGGCCGTCGCCGGTCACGCGGTCGATAGCTTTTCTCATCTCGACGGAATCAAACTCGTCTTCGCGGACGAATCGTGGCTTCTCTTCCGGCAGTCCGGCACGGAACCCGTCCTGCGCATCTACTCCGAAGCCACCTCCGTCGCCAAGATGAACGAACTGCTCGACGCGGGCAGCACGCTCGCCCACAAAACCGAGCAGAGAGATTAAGAAGCCGACTGTTCATAGTTTTCACTAACCTCCGACCTCTGATCTCTAGCCTCTGCTCTTATGCCTGAACTGCCCGAAGTCGAACTCGTCGCGCGTGCGCTCAATGGCCTCGTCGGTTCGCGTCGCGTCTTGGCGGCGCGACTGTTGCGCGCGGGACTTGCGCCGGAGACGCCGCCCGCCGCGTTCGCGCGCGCCTTGCGCGGACGCCACATCGAGCGCGTCGGGCGGCGCGGCAAACACATCCTCTTCGAGTTTGACGACGCGCAAATTCTGATCGCGCACCTGCGCATGACCGGAAGATTTTTGCTCCTCCCATTGGCCGCCCCTTTGCCCAAACACACCCACGCCGTCTTTTACCTCGACGACGAACGGCGGCTCGCCTTCTCCGACCAACGCCACTTCGGCATGATGAAACTCACGCGCGCGGACGAACTCGCACACGCCAAAGAACTGCGCCTGCTTGCCCCCGAACCATTCTCCGCCGACTTCACGCCCGCCTACCTGCGCGCCACGTTCGCGCGCACGCGCCGCACGCTCAAAGAGACTTTGCTCGACCAAACGAAAGTCACCGGCCTCGGCAACATCTACGCCGCCGAGGCGATGTTTCTCGCGCGCATCAATCCTTTTCACGTCGCCGCCGAACTCTCCGTGCGCCGCCTGCCCCGACTCCACCGCGCCATCCTCGCCGTGTTCGATGAGGCCATCGCGCACGGCTCGACCATGAACGTC
This sequence comes from Pyrinomonadaceae bacterium, assembly GCA_036387235.1. Taxonomy (GTDB): domain Bacteria; phylum Acidobacteriota; class Blastocatellia; order Pyrinomonadales; family Pyrinomonadaceae; genus JAIVJZ01. Next base: position 49,306 of record DASVUD010000024.1, on the reverse strand, counting down.
GATCCGGAAAACATCGACGGCAGTTATTACGACGGCGGCTACCAGGGGCGTTGGCGCGTCTACGCACGCGAAGGCGAACCCTGCCTCCACTGCCGCGCCCCCATCCGCCGCATCACACACGCCGGACGCTCGACGTACTTCTGCCCCCGCTGCCAACGAAGATAGAGGTCAGAGGTTAGAGATTAGAGGTTAGAGGTTAGAGGTCAGTTAAAACAGAGGCCGGTGAAAGCGCAAGCAAGTTCGCTTTCACCGGCCTTCAATCTGTTCTAACTAGCCTCTGACCTCTAACCTCTGACCTCTAACCTCTGACCTCTACAGATTCGTGAGGATGAAGTCCGTCATCATCTGTCGCATGTGTTTGACGAGGAGCGGGTCGGTCACGCCGTGGCGTGATTTGGGGTAGAGCATGAGTTGGAAGGGCTTGCCCGCCTTTTGTAGTTCGTAGGCGAACTGGATGGTGTTTTGGACGTGGACGTTGTCGTCCATCGTGCCGTGGATGAGCAGGAGTTTGCCGTGCAAATCCTTGGCCGCGTGAATGGGCGAACTCTTGCGATAGCCTTCCGCGTTGTTCTGCGGCGTGCCCATGTAGCGCTCCGTGTAGATGCTGTCGTAATCGCGCCAGTCGGCGACCGTGCCGCCCGCAATCCCGATCTTGAAGCTCTGGCTGTGCGTCAGCGCGTAAGAGGTCATAAAGCCGCCGTAGCTCCAACCCCACAACCCGATGCGCGAGCCGTCAACGTAAGGCTGCGACTTCAACCAAGAGAGGCCGTCTTCCAAGTCGCGCAACTCCAGTTCGCCGAAGTTGCGATAGACAGGCCAAGCCGATTCGACGCCCTTGTTGCTCGCCGTGCGGTTGTCGCACACCCAGACGATGTAGCCCTTCTGCGCGAGCATCTGATGCCAGAGATAGGCCGAGCCGCCCCAGGCGTTTCGCACCTGCGGCGCTTGCGGCCCGCTGTAAGTGAACGACATGACGGGATATTTTTTCGACGGGTCGAAATCCGGCGGGCGAATCATCATCGCTTCCATCGTGAAGCCGTCGCGCGTCTTGACCTGCAACAGTTCGGCCTTGCCGAGTTTGTACTGGCTCAACACGGGAACTTTGTTCTCCGCGAGCACGCGCACGAGTTTGCCGTTCGCGTCGAAGAGACGCACTTGCTGCGGCGTGTTGATGTCGCTCCAATAATGAACGTAGTGCGTGAAGGTCGGGTTGAAATCGACGCGGTGCGAGCCTTCACCTTCGGTGATGCGCGTCATCCCTGTGCCGTCGAGCTTGATGCGATAGAGGTTCGGCGCGATGTGGCTGTGTTCCGTGCCCGTGAAATAGACGAAGCCCTTAGCTTCGTCCACGCCCTCGACGTTGCGTATCTCCCACTTGCCGTCCGTCACCTGCCGGATCAACTTGCCGTCCGCCCCGTAGTGATAGAGATGTTGCCAGCCGCTTCGTTCGCTGAGCCAGAGGAACGAGCCGTCTTTCAGAAAACGCGGGTTGTTGTCCTTCGCTTCGACCCAAGCCTTCGTCGTCTCGTGGAACAGCGTCGTGGTCTTGCCGTCCGACGCGTTGGCGAGATTGAGGTCGAGATACTTCTGCTCGCGATCCTGCGCGCTGAAGACGACGCGGCGACTGTCGGGCGTCCAACCGACGCGCGTGATCAGTAAATCTTCGGGCATGTACTTGCCCGCGTCCACCCAACGCGTCGTGCCGCCCGCCGCGTTGACGATGCCGAGTTTGACGACCGGGTTCGGGTCGCCCGCCTTCGGGTAAGGCGTGATCTCAAGTTCCTGCCTGACCGGAATGTGATCGACGACGGCGAACTCGTGCACCGGCGTTTCGTCGAGACGCAGGTAGGTGATCATCGTGGAATCGGGACTCCACCAGTAGCCCTCGAAATTGCCGCGCCCGTAGAGTTCCTCTTGATAGACCCAATCGAGACGGCCGTTCAAGATTTTGGGCGAGCCGTCGCTCGTCAAAGCGCGTTCTTTCTGCGCGGCGAGATCGACGATGTAGATGTTGTTCGCGCGCACGTAAGAGACCATGCGGCCGTCGGGGCTGAACGTCTCGCCCACTTCCTCGTCCGGCGAGTTCGTCAGACGCCACGCGCGCTCCGCGCCGAACTCGTAATAGAACAGATCGTTCGCGTGATTCAGGAGCGCGCCCGTCTGCGCGGGGTTCAACTGATAGCTCGTGCGGTTGGCGAGACGGCGCGCTTCTTCTCTCGACATGCCGGGCAGGGCGGCGAGCGCCGACTCCATCTTGGCGGCGTCGAAGAAGGCTGTGGAATCGCCTGAGAGCGCGTTGACGCGAAGCAGGCGCGGCGTGCCGGGCTTCGACGGATCGCCCGCCACGAGGTAGCTGCGACCGTCCTTGAGCCAGCGCGGCGCAGGGCTGGAGCCGCTGAAATTGACGCGCTTGACGGGATCGAAAAGCTCGTCGATGGTCAGCATCTTGTCCTGCGCGAAGGCTTGAGACGAGAGGCCGAGCAAGATAAAGGCGAGGGTGAAAAGTGTCAGACGTTTACGCACGTGTGAATTCTCCTGAATGAGCTATCAGCCGTCAGTTATCAACCGCCAGCTTGTCAGTTTTGCTGATAGCCGACGGCTATTTAAGTTGAACGCGGAGTCATTTTTTTAATGACCGGAGTGAGTATCAAGAGCAGCACGGCCGCCGCGATGGTGATGGCGGCGATGATGCCGAACAGATTAACCAGCGCGCCTTCGTCTTCGCGGAAGAAGCCGGACGCCCAGCCCGCCACGTAGTTGCCGAAAGAGATCGAGAGAAACCAGACGCCCATCATCAAGCCGACCATCCGGCCGGGCGACAGTTTCGTCACGGTGCTTAAGCCCACGGGACTCAAGCATAACTCGCCGAGCGTTTGCAGCAAATAGACGAAGACGAGCCAGAAGGGACTGACTTTGCCCGCGCCCGTCAGCGTGGAAGCGAAGGCGACGAGGGCGAAGGCCAGCCCCGCGAACAACAGGCCGACGGCGAACTTGGCCGGGCTGGAAGGATTCTTGCGGCCGAGTTTGATCCACAGCCCCGCGAATACGGGCGCGAGCAGGATCACGAAAGTCGGCTGCACGGATTGAAACCAACTCGACGGAAAATTGAAGCCGAGGATGTTCGTCCGCGTCAGGCGGTCGGCAAAGAGCGTCAGACTCGTCGCCGCCTGCTCGAACGAAGCCCAGAAGATGACGGAGAACGCGAACAGGATGAAGATGATCAAAACGCGCTTCAACTCGTCGCCGTTCAGGTGGCGCACGACGCCCACGATGTAGCCGAAGGCCGTGCCCACCACGGTCGGAAACAAACTCGTCACGAAACTGCCGCCCACGAAATAGCCGAGCGAGAGACCGGCCACGCCGCCGACGACGGCCAGCACGAGCGTCAAAGTATCCGCGTCTTTCTCTTGTATGGCGTCGCGCGTCTTGGCGATGTCGCGTTCCTTCCGGACGGGGCGCTCGCCGATGCCTTGCAGGCGCGTGCCGCTAAAGACGTACTGCAAGAGGCCGAGCACCATGCCGATGCCCGCCGCGCCGAAACCGTAATGCCAGTCGATTCTCTGCCCCAGATAACCGCAGACGAGCGGAGCGATGAGCGCGCCGAGGTTGATGCCCATGTAGAAGATGGAAAAGCCCGCGTCGCGCCGCTCGTCGCCTTCCGCGTACATCTGCCCGACCATCGCGCTGATGTTCGGTTTGAGCAGACCAGTGCCGATGGCGATAAGCGCGAGGCCGCCGTAGAAGAACGGCATCGAATTAAAGACCATCGAGAAATGGCCGCAGGCGATGATGATGCCGCCGATGAGGACGGCGCGGCGCGTGCCGAGGTATTTGTCGGCGAGCCAGCCGCCGAGAAGGGGCGTCCAGTAGACCGACGAAGCGTAAGTGCCGAACACCAGCCCGGCGTATTTCGTGTCGAAGGCGAGACCGCCCTGCGCCAAGGCCGTCGTCATGTAGAGGACGAGGATGGCGCGCATGCCGTAGTAACTGAAACGCTCCCACATCTCCGTGAAAAAGAGCGTCGTCAACCCGCGCGGATGCCCGCCGAGACCCGCCGTGTCGGTCGCGGCGACGGGGCTCATGCCGGTCGCATCAATAGTTGTGCTCATATCAATAGTTCGGTCGGTTAGGGCCAGCGGCTTTTAACCACCGGCTCGCGGTTTTGCATCTCGCGCGGCTGAGCCATTCAAACAGGCCGCGCTCTCAACATTATTGGGGGAGAAGGTTGCAGTTGACTTGGAACGCTCCAAGATTCGGCCAGATCAACCGCGCCTGTCAAGGAAGATTCCGTTTGTTACGCAACGCGCCCGCGAACGGTTTCAGACGCGACCCGGCCGCCTGACCTCTCCGCAACCGCATCGCTTGACAGTCGCCGCCGCAGGAGCGTATAAGCGCGTTTGATAAAAGACGTGGTGAGTTAAGGCGACTTGCGGCCACGTAAAATAAACAGCTAAACAGCTCGGCTCTTCCGGCGAAGCATTCACATTCTTCGAGACGCTTTATAGAAGTCCCGCGTTGTTCGGCGCGGGAATTTTTTTAGCTATTAGCTGTTAGCTATTAGCTTTTAGCTAAAAAACCAACCGCTGAAAGCTAATAGCTAATAGATGAACAGCTAACAGCTAATAGCTAACAGCTAACAGCTTCTTTATGGAAAACTTTCGCGATCTACTGGCGAGCGATCAGATCACGGTGTTCGACGGCGCGATGGGCACGATGCTCTACGCCAAGGGCATCTACATCAATCGCTCTTACGACGAGTTGAATCTGACGAATCCAGACCTCGTGCGCGAGGTGCACGAAGAGTACGTGCGCGTGGGCGCTGACGTGATCGAGACGAACACGTTCGGCGCGACGGCGCACAACTTACAGCAGTACGGCTTGGACGCGAACCTGCGCGAGATCAACACGACGGCCGCGCGTCTGGCGCGCGAAGCGGCCGCCGGGCGCTGCCACGTCGCGGGCGCAATCGGCCCGCTCGGACTGCGTATCGAACCTTACGGCCCCACCTCTTTCAACGAAGCGAAGGAGATGTTCAAGCAACAGGTCGAGGCGCTCTTGGATGGCGGCGTCGATCTGTTCGTGCTGGAAACCTTCTCGGACATCTCCGAGATACGTCAGGCGCTGCTGGCCGTGCGCGAACTCTGCGACCTGCCCGTCATCGCACAGATGACCATTCACTCGGACGGCAATACCTCTTACGGCACGACGCCCGAAGTCTTCACCGCGCGCCTCGACGAATGGGGCGCGGACGTAATCGGCCTCAACTGCGGCGTCGGCCCGGCCGACGTATTGACGGCCATCGAGAAGATGCGCGCCGTCACCGACAAGAAACTCGCCGCGCAGCCGAACGCCGGACTCCCGCGCGACGTGCAGGGGCGACAGTTTTATATGTGCTCGCCCGAATACATGGCGAAGTATGCGAAGCGTCTGATTCAGGCGGGCGTCAAAGTGATCGGCGGCTGCTGCGGCACGACGCCCGCGCACGTCAAATTGATCTCCAATGCCGCGCGCGCCGCATCTCCACGCAAGCAACGCGTCACGGCGAAACCCGCGCGACCGGCGCGCGTCGAAGAGTTGCAGCCCTCGGACATACAGGTCGTCCCGCTCGCCGAGCGCTCCAACTGGGCGCGTCGAATTGCCAACGGCGAGTTCGTCACGACCGTCGAAGTGCTGCCGCCGAAAGGCTGCGACGCGGCCAAGACGCTCGAACAAATTCGACTGCTCAAGACGGCGGGCGTCAACGCCGTCAACATCCCCGACGGGCCGCGCGCGCAGACGCGCATGAGCGCACAGGCCACCGCGCTCCTCGTCGAACGCGAGATCGGCCTCGAAGCCGTGCTCCACTATTGCTGTCGCGACCGCAACCTGCTCGGCATGATGTCTGACCTCTTGGGCGCGGCCGCGCTCGGCATCCACAATCTGCTGCTCATCACCGGCGACCCGCCGAAGATGGGGCCTTACCCGGACGCCACGGCCGTCTTCGACATCGACTCCATCGGCCTGACCAACATGGTCAACAAACTCAACCACGGTCTCGACCTCGGCAACAATCCCATCGGCTGCCCGACCTCTTTCTGCATCGGCGTCGGCGTCAACCCCGGCGCGATCAACTTGGACGAAGAGATCAAGCGTTTCGAGTACAAGGTCGAAGCGGGCGCGGAGTATGCCATCACGCAGCCCGTCTTCGACGTGGCGCAACTGCGCGACTTCCTCAAATTGATCGAGCACGTCCGCATCCCCGTCATCGCCGGAATCTGGCCGCTCGTCTCCTATCGCAACGCCGAGTTTCTCCACAACGAAGTGCCGGGCGTTCGCGTCACGTCTTCGATCATGGAACGGATGCGCCGCGCCTCGGACATCGGCAAAGAGGCCGCGCGCGACGAAGGCTTGCAGATCGCGCGCGAATCCCTCCTCGAAGTGCGCGACCTCATTCAAGGAGTCCAAGTCTCCGCGCCTTTCAACAACGTCCGCTACGCGCTCGAAGTCTTCGAGGCGCTCCCCGAATTCAGCTCCGGGCGCGAGACGACCGGAGCCGCCGTCTAAAACGACACCACGCTCTCACAAAACTTAGAGCAGAGCCACGAAACTAAACGAGCACCATACGAAAAGAGACGGAACTTCTTCTTCGTGTGGTGCTCGTGTGGTTTCGTGGTTTCATTCTTTTCATAGACACTCCGACTCGCTGCAACTTTTTTATCAAGCAATTTTGCTTGTCTTTTTCGCGTCTCACTGTAGAATGCCGCGCGTCGTGTAACAGGAGACACAGGCGCGCCGGCGTAGTCTTTCGATAGACGCCACGTTTAACTCGCCGCGCGAATTCAAGGCATCGACGCAATCCACACTGCGCACGTTGCCGTAAGCGTCCGACCCACAGACTCACGCCCCGTTAAATAATCGCATCGACACCGGCGCGCACGTCGGCCTCTGTTCGTGTCTCCGGCGCGCTCGACGGTAGGAGTCTGCCCTTGAACACACACGCGCGAAGGCGTCTCACAGCCTTCTTTCTCACCGCGTCCTTGCTCTGCCTCTACGTCGCGGCCGTGCGCTCGCAACACCTCAAGCCGCGTCGCCTCACCACCACGCCCGAACACGCGTCCAACTTCAATCCCACCATCAGCGGCGACGGGCGGCGCGTCGCTTTCGAGTCCACCGCCGACCTCGCCGGCACAAACGACGCGCGCGCGGGCTTTCACACACTGCTCGCTGACCTATCGAACGAGCGCGCCGCGTTCACCGAAGTCGCCGCCTCGCGCGCGCCCGCGCCCGCCCTCGCGCGCGACGGCTCGCGGGTCGCCTTCGCCAGTCGCGAAAACCCCACGGGCGAAAACACGGACGGCAACTCCGAGATATTTTTGTTTGCCGACGGCGCTCTGCAACAGCTCACGCGCACCTCGCCGCGCGAGCCGGCGGAGCGTGCGCGCGACGGAAACTTCCAGCCCTCCATCTCAGACGACGGCGCGCTCGTCGCCTTCGCCTCGAACCGCGACCTCACGGGCGCAAACCCCGACGCCAACTTTGAAATCTTCCTCTACGACCTCAACACGCGCCGCTTCACACAACTCACGGACACCTCGCACCCTTCCAACTCGACCGACGCCAAACTGAGCGGCGACGGCTCGCGCGTCGCCTTCATCCGCGTCGCCCAAGCAACGGACGACGACGCTGCAAACAAACGCGACTTGATGATTTACGAGCGCGCGGCAAACTCCGCACGCGTCGTCGCCGCGGACGTTGCCGGATTGTCCATGACCTACGGCCGCGCGATCTCGACCGACGGGCGGCGCGTCGTCTATGCGGCGCAGACGGCGGCGCGCACCACGCAGGTCTTTCTCTACGACGGACTGAACGAGCGCACGCGGCAACTGACCGCGCTCGGCTCGCGCGCCTCGGACGTTCCGCTCCACCCGACCATCAGCGGCGACGGCTCGCGCGTCGCCTTCGCCACGCGCCGCAACGTCGCGGGCGGGAACACAGACGCGAGCGTCGAGTTGTATCTCTACGATCTGCCCGAAGCTAAATTCACGCGCATCACGGACGCGCCTGCGGGCGCGGACGCCGAAATCGTCTCTTCTCTGAACGAAGACGGCTCGCTCGTCGTCTTCAACTTTCCGCGCGTGCTCGACGAGACGATTTCCGCTCCGGAGTTTGCCGACAACTCCGAGATTTATCTGGCGAGTCTCGACGCGCGCACGCCCTCTTCCTCCGAACTACGCGTGCTGCATGGCGCATCTTTCGGAAAAGAGCCCGGCGCGTTGAAAGCCATCGCGCCCGATCAGATCGCGATCCTCAGAGGCTCCAATCTCGCGCTCGAAGCCGTGCGCTCGCGGCCGCAGCCGGACGGCCGATTTCCGCAGACGCTCGGCGGCGCGTCCGTCACCGTCAACGGGCGGCGCGCGCAACTCTTCTACGCCTCGCCCACACAGATCAATTTTCACGTCCCCGTCGAAACGGAAACGGGCACGGCGCACGTCGTCGCGCGCAATCACGACGGGCGCGACAGCCACGCCACGGTCGCCGTGCTCAACGCCGCGCCCGGCCTGTTCACGGAGGGCTTTGAAGGCAGCGGCGCGTCCGTCGCGCTCGACGCCGAGACGCTTCTGCGCAGTCCCTTCGATCCGGTTGATGCCGACAATCGCACGCGCCGTCTGATCATCTACGCGACCGGCGTGCGCCGCGCCGGGACATTGAGCGTCAAGGCGGGCGTGCATGCGCTCGCCGTCGAACACGTGCTGCCCTCGCCCGACGTGCCCGGTCTGGACGAGATACACGTCCGTCTCTCGCACGCGCTGGCCGGGGCGGGCAGGCTTCCGCTCGTCGCGAGCGCAGACGGGCGCGACAGCAACACGGCCGAGATCAATTTCAAAGGCACGCGCCGCGCGGCGAGCATCACGCTCGTGCCCGCGCGGGCAAGTGTGGGTACGGGGCGCTCCGTGCGTTTTACGGCCACCGTGCACGACGCTTCCGGCGTGGAGATCGCGAACGCGCCCGTCCGCTTCGGCTCGTCCGACGAGCGCGTGGCGACGATAGACGCGAGCGGCGGCCTTGCGCGCGGCCTGCGCCCCGGGACGGCGACGATCACGGCCGCGTCCGGCGAAGTCTCCGCGACGGCTGAGCTGACAGTCTTTCCGCTCTCGCTCGTCATCAACGAAGTTCTCGCAGACCCACCCGAAGGCGCTGCCGGCGACGCCAACCGCGACGGCACGCGCAGCGCCGCGCAAGACGAATTCGTCGAACTCGTCAACGCCTCGGCCATCGATCTCAAACTCGGCGGCTATCAACTCACGACACGAAACGGCAGCGGCGCGGACATCGTCCGCCACGTTTTCGCGGACGACACCGTTCTTGCGCCCGGCACGTCTTTCGTCGTCTTCGGCGGCGCGCAGGCCGGTGCGTTCGACCCGTCGCATCCGGCGTTCGGCGGCGCGCAAGTTCTGACCGCGTCGAGCGGCGGGCTGTCGCTCGCAAACGGCGGGAGCGTCGTCAAACTGCTCGACCCGTCGGGCACGCTCGTCGAAGGGTTAGCTTACGGCGGGGCGGGCGAACCCGAAGGCGACCGCAATCAATCGCTCACGCGCGCGCCCGACATTACCGGCGACTTCACGCCGCACGAAATTGCGCCGGGCAGCAACGGCCTTCCCTTCTCGCCGGGCACGCGGCTCGACGCACAAGTTTTCCAGCTCACAGTGCCCCTCGCGCGCATCGAGGTCGCGCCCACGTCGGCGCAGATCGAGCGCGGCGCGGAGCAACAATTCACGGCGCGCGCTTTCGCTGCGAACGGCGTCGAAGTGCAGGGCGTCGTCTTCCGCTGGCACGCGAGCGACGAGCGCGTGGCGACGATTGACGCGAGCGGTCTGGCGCGCGCCGTGGCCGTGGGCGAGACGCGTATCACGGCTGCGGCGCGCGGCGTCACGTCCGCGCCCGCGTCGCTTGAAGTGCAGCCGCCGCGACCGAAAATTGCGCGCGTGGAGATCGCGCCCGCCAGCGTCACCGTCAATCGCGGCGGCGCACAGCAGTTCACCGCCGAAGCCTTCGACCCGGAGGGACGACTCGTCGGCGGCGCGGAGTTTTCTTGGTCTTCCGGCAACCGCCTGATCGCGTCGATTGATGCGGCGGGACTGGCGCGCGGCGTCGGCATCGGCACGACGACCATCACAGTTTCGACGCCGGACGGCGCGGGCGGCATGGTCGTCGGTCGCGCGTCGCTCGAAGTGCGCGTCCCGCTCGTCTTGAACGAAATACTCGCGGACGTGCCGCCGGACGTTGCGGCCACGGACGCGGTTGAAGGCGACGCTAATCGTGATGGCGTGCGTAGCTCCGACGACGACGAGTTCGTGGAGATTCTGAACTCATCGCAGTCGCCGTTGGACATCTCCGGCGTCGTCTTGTCGGACGCGACCGCCGCGCGCCACACTTTTGCGGCGGGCACGATGCTCGCGTCCGGCGGTTCCATCGTCGTCTTCGGAGGCGGCGCGCCGTCGCGCTCCGATCCCGCGTTCGGCGGCTCACACATCCGGACGGCCGCCTCGCTCGGCTTGAACGACGCGGGCGACACCGTCTCGCTCAAACTGCGTCTGGGCGACGCCGATGTTTTGATCGCTTCGCAAAGCTACGGCGCGGGCACGGGCGGCGCAGCTATGGAAGGCACGCCGCCCGCGCCCGCCGACGAGTCTCTGACGCGTGTGCCCGATGCGTCCGCAGAGACGACGGGCGGCCGTTTCGTCGCGCACGCGCTTGCTACCAACTCGGCAGGCCGCGCCTCTTCGCCCGGCACGCGCGCCGACGGCACGCCCTTCAATGCGCCGCCCCTCACACGCATCACAGTCGAACCGGCGGACGCTGCCGTCGAGACGGGCGCGGCGCAAAATTTCCGCGCGCGTGCCTACGCCGAGTTTGAAGGAGTGGAGCGCGAAGTGCCCAACGTTTCGTTCGCATGGGATGCGAGCGCGAAGGAGCGTGCGACGGTTGCGCCCGCGAGCGGCGCGGAGACGACGGCGCGCGCCGTCTCGGCCGGGAAGGCTTTGATACGCGCACGCGCGGGCGGTCTCGAAGCGACGGCGACGCTCTCGATCAATCCTCCGCCGCCCTTCCTCGCGCGCCTCGTCTTGTCTCCGGATGCGGCGGCGATCACAGTCGGCGGCACGCAGCAATTTACGGCGCGTGCGTTCGATCAATACGAACATCCGTTCCCCGTCGCTTCGATCAGCTTCGTGTCGGACGACGAGAGTGTGGCGGTGATTGAGTCGGTCGAACAAAACGCATCGCGCGGCGAAGCGCACGCGAGCGTCGGCGGACGCACGGCGGGCACAACTCGCATCAAGGCCGATGCGTCCGACGCCGGAGGCCGGAGCGTGTCGAGCGACACGGCGACGCTTACGGTGAATCCACCGCCGCCGCGCGTGGCGCGCATCGAAATCGCGCCGCGCGAGGCGACCATCGGCGTGGGCGCGACGCAGCGTTTCGTCGCACGCGCCTTCGACGAGAGCGGGCTGGAGATGACCGGCGTTGCTTTTAACTGGGCGACGAGCGACGGTACGGTCGCCTCCATCGATGCCGACGGTCTTGCGACGGGGCGCGCGGCGGGGACGACCGGAGTGACTGCTTCGTCCGCGAACGTGTCGAGCGCGCCCGCGAGTCTGAACGTCCGCGCGCCGGCGAGTCCGTCCGCCGGTCAGGTCGTCATCAACGAGGCGCTCGTCGCCTTCGCTGCTTCGAGCACGCAGGCGCGCAGGGATTTCGTAGAGCTTTACAACACTACGAGTCAGACGCTCGACCTGACCGGCCTCGTCATCGCGTTTCGCCCGTCGGGCGCTGGCAACACGCCGCAGACGTTCGCGCTCACGCGCGCTTCGGGCGAGCGTTTCCTGATCGAGCCGCACGGCTATTTTCTGATCGCGGGCGGTGCTGACACTTTCGGCATCGCGGCCGACTTCAACGCGGGCGACGGCCTGTTCGACCTCAACAACACGACGGGCGGCATCAAGATCGAATTGAATGGAGTGAAGTTGGACGGGCTGGCCTATCAAGGAGGTTCGACGCCCCCGGCCGCCGTCTTCAACGCTTACGGCGAAGGGACGCTTTTGACCTTCACGAGCGGCACGACGAACGACCTCATACGTAGCCCCAACGCCGCCGACACGAACAACAACGCCGCCGATTTCCGGCGCAACGGCACGCTCTCAAGCGTCAGCCCGAAAGCACCTAATCCTTGAAGGCAGTGACGAGTGACAAGTGACGAGTTGAAGACAGGGTTTAAGTTTCACATCTTTAGTTTATTGATAGGTGGCGAGACGGAGGCTAATGCTTCAGTTTCAATGAAGGGCGAGGAGATAGAAGCAAAGGCTTCAGTTCGAGCGACGAAACCGGAGACAAGTTTTTAGGTTCTAGCGCACAGCGACAGGCAGAGAGAGCGTTCTGTTTTTAACTCGTCACTTGTCACTCGTCACTCGTCACTGTTCTCTCACTCGTCGTCTTCGATGGAGAAGGAGGTTTCTTGTTTGGGTGGTTGGCGGAGGCTTTGGAGTTTGGCGGAGACGCGGCTGCTGAGGCGTTCGCTGCGTTCTTTGGCGGCGTCGGATTCGGGCGCGTCGAAGATGTCTTCAAACCAAGAGGCGCGCTCGGCCGACTTCGTTGCGTTCTTCGTTGCGTTGTCCGCGGCGACGGTGGCGGCGCGCTCTCCGGCGGCGGGCGCTTCCGGCGTGGCCGCTTCCGGCGCGGCCGTTTGCTGTGCCGCGTGGGCGGCGTCGCCGTCGTCGCCATGGCCGCTCTGGTCGTGCGTGTTTACTTGCGTGAGTAGTTTCTGAAACTCTCTTTCGTAGTAGTCGCGCGTGTCGCTCAGTTCGTCGGCGAGATTGAGGGCGGCGAAGATGGCGATCTTGGCGAGGTCGTGCGCCGTCGTGTGGCCGGAGATGAGACGCATGCGCTCGTCCACGAGCGAGGCGATGCGTTTGATGTGCTCGACCTCGCGGTTCGTGCGCAGGCTGTAAGCCTGATTGAAGATGTTCACTTCAACCGATTTGAAGATGGGTTTGGGGGCGTCGTCGCTGCTCATAGATACGTTCGGAGACGTTGACGTTCGGCTCACCGGACGACGCCCGCGAGCGGGCTTGACGCGCTGGCGTAGAGCCGTTTCGGCATGCGCCCGGCCATGTAGGCGAGGCGTCCGGCGCGGATGGCGAGCCGCATCGCGTCGGCCATCCGCGCGGCGTCGCGGGCTTCGGCAATCGCCGTGTTCATGAGAACTGCGTCCGCGCCGAGTTCCATCGCAATCGCCGCGTCACTCGCCGTGCCGACGCCCGCATCGACGATGATGAGGGCGTCGGGCAACTGCTCGCGCATGATCGCCAGGTTGGCCGGGTTCTGCACGCCCAAGCCCGAACCGATGGGCGCGGCCAGAGGCATCACGGCGGCGCAGCCCGCGTCCAAGAGCTTCTTCGCCATGATCAGGTCGTCGCTGAAATAAGGCAGCACCGTGAAGCCTTCGCGGACGAGTGTGCGCGCCGCTTCGAGCGTCTGCTCGTTGTCGGGAAACAGAGTCGTCTGGTCGCCGATGACTTCGAGTTTGACGAGGTCTGTGTTCAAGGCTTCGCGCGCGAGCCGCGCGGTGCGGATGGCCTCTTCGGCCGTGTAGCATCCGGCCGTGTTCGGCAGGATGGCGAGCGCCGGGTCGAGATGATCGAGAAAGGATTCGCTGCTGCGGTCGAGCGGCACGCGGCGCACGGCCACCGTCACCATCTCAGCGCCCGAAGCGCGATGCGCCGCCTTCATCTCCTCGAAGCTGCGATACTTCCCCGTCCCGATGATCAGGCGCGAAGTAAACGTGCGCCCGCCGATCTCGAATGTTTCAGTTTGCGTGGTTAAGATTGTTGACATATTGGAAATTATTATCCGTCGGTACAGTCGGGGATTATAGCAACTAATGCGCCGTGAACGGCAAAGGGAGCGGCGCTCGTTTGCTGCGCCGCTCCCTCCGGTCTAAACGTCGGACGGTTTTTCAGCCCTTCGCTTTCGCGCCGTTGCCGTCTCCGCCGCCCAACTTTGCCCCGTTCTCGTTGCCCGGCGTTAGACGGTCGCGGAAGAGATTGAGCAGAAGCAGTGTGCCGAGACCACCGCCCGCGCCGCCGTCGCCGCCCGTCGCCAGCACGTCGGGCGTGATGCGGACGCCCTTGTCGCCGATCACCTTCAACGTCTCGACGAGCGCCACGCCCTGCGGGCCGAGCGCGTTGACCTGTTCGTTGTAGGCGACGCCCTGCGCCTCGCCCATCAGACGCACCTTCTCGGCTTCGGCCTTGCCCGTGGCGAGAATGTAATGCGCCTCGCCGTCGGCCTCGGCCTTGCGCTGCTCGGAGCGTTTGCCCGCGATGTCCACGCCGACCGTGGCCGCCATCAAGTCTTTCTGGTTGTCGGCCTGCGCGCTGATGCGTTCAAGCTCGATGCGCTTCTCTTCGGCCTCGCGCTGCGCGTTGTACATATTCTGCCGCTGCTCGGCGAGAATCTTCTCGGTCTGAGTTTTCATCAACTCGGCGGGCAGGTGGATGTGGCAGATAAGCACGTTGACGACATCGACGTGATACTTCAACAGGTGCGCGCGCACTCTGGCTTCGGCGCGCTCCTGTTCCTCGTGGCGGTTCTGGAGGTAAGCCATCGCGGACGATTCCGATGCCTGATTGCGGAAGATCGAGTCGATCAGCGGGTGCATCACGTTCTGGATCAATTTATCAATCGAGCCGATCTTGGCGACCATGAAAGGCGCGTCTTCCGGTTTGACGCGAAAGACGACGCGCACTTCGAGTTGCATCGTGAAGCCGTCTTTCGAGATCACTTCGAACGGGTTGAACGATTGATTGACTTCGCCCGCCGTCCATTCGACCGTCTGGTTCGTCGTCGGGATGACGATGGGCGTGATCGCCAGCGTGTTGACGTAGTAGCGGCCGGGGCCGACGACCGTCTCTTGTATGCCGCGATAGCCTTCGGGCACGACGTAAGCCTCGTGCGCGCCTTCATCAAGGCGACGGTCGGCCGGGTCGCCCGACAGCAGGTCTTCTTGAATTTCCGACACATCACGGTTCTCGTCCGAGAGTTTGTCGAGACGCGCGGCGGCCTGTTCGACGTGCGCCTGCTCCTCGCGCTCCATCCGCACGCGCACCTTCTCGGCCATCGTGCGCCGCACCTCTTCGCCGGGGTCTTTGCCGATGTTCGAGACGATGACGGCCACTTCGCCCGGCTTCACTTCCTTCGCCGTCTCCGGGATGACTTTGAAGACGAGCGGGTTGATGTAGTAAGTGCCGGGCAGGAGGATGTCTTTTTGCGGCCCGCGCTGGCCGCCGTTTTTGATGAACTCGTTGCAGTCCTGAAAATTGTCGTGACCGGCGACGGGCGTGGCGACGTAATCGCGCGGGTCGAGCGGCGCGCCGTCCAAGGCTTCGACGAGACCGATCTGGTTTTCGTTGATCACGGTCGCGTCGTAGTGACGTATGAAGAAGAGGCCGTGTTTGGTCTCCGTGCCGTTTTCGATGGAGACGGACTGCGTGAGGATGCGGTAAGTGCCCGGCGTCAGTATCTCGACCTGCGGGCCTTTCTGCCCGCCGCTGGAGATGAACTGCTCGGCGTCCTGATAGTTGCGATGTCCTTCGATGGCCTTGCCGTGGAGGCGTCCGGAATCGAGTTGATCGCCGTCGGCCGCCGTCACGACGCCGACCTTGCCCGGCGGGATGACGGTCGCCTTCGCAATCGAGACGCGAAACAGGTATGGGTGAATCGGCCACAAGCCCGGCGGGAGCGTGCGCAGTTGGATACCTTTGACGCCGCCCTGTTTGATGAAGGCGATGGGGTCTTGGAAATTGTTGTGCGCGTTCTGCGCGCGGTCGGGCGCGAAGATGCGACCGGCGGGCATCGGCTCGCCGTCCACCGCTTCGATGATGCCGAGTTCTTCCGCGCCCACTTCGATGAGCGGAACTTTGCGCACCACGCTCTCCAAAGGCCATAAGAGAAAGTGCAGTCCGGGCTTCAATACGTCGGCCTGTATGCCCACTTCGCCTTCGGTGGCGACGACGCGACCGGGGGGCATCTTCGCGCCGAGATAACGACGCTCCTTGATGGCGATTTCACGACCGCCGACGTTGACGAGCATTTTGCTCGCGAGGATGAGCAGGAGGAGAAGCCCGATTCCGAGGATGATCAGGAGGGGGGCGTTGGAGAAGAGGTCGTTGATGTCCATGTCGCTTCCTTTGTTGCGATGCAACGGTTAGAGAATTCAACTCTCGTGTGCGCGCTGCCGACAGGGGCGCACGCGAAACCGACAGTTGCCACGGTCGCTATGGCCTGACTAACAACCCGGCCGGGAAACGTCGGTCACAAGTTCGTGCCGGCCGTCGGCTTTCTACATTGCTTGCCATCAGCTTTCTACATTCGGAGACTCCGATTGTTTGCCCGCCGCCCACAAGCTGCCCGCGGCGGCGAGGCGTTGTTTCAAAGCGAAGCCCGCGCCCGTGCGACGCGCTTCGGAACTCAAAACCCAATATTCACTTTCGACGAGCGCGGACAATTCCTCGTGCGTAATTTCCGCGAGACGACCGGTGCGCGCCGCTTCTATGACGGCGAGGACGGCGCGTTCAAATTCGCTCGCATCGTCGGAGAGCGCGGCCAGATGGAGCATTTGCGCGGTGTGGCGGCGGTCGGGATGCGCGCGCCAGAGTTTCGCGTAAGTTGCGGCGAGGCGTGCGTTCGCGCGCAAGGCAGTGTCGCTTGCGACGAAGGCGGCGAGCGAGCGCAAGTTGTCTTCGGAAGCGTCCGACCAATCCAACAGGGCGTCGAGCGCGCTTGCGTAAAGCGCGGGGTCTGCGGTGCGTTGCGCTTCGGCGAGCGCCGTCAGGTCGCCGTCCGAGGCGCGCTGCAATAGCGTCGCTTTGCGCTCGGCTGTCTCGCGGTTAGTTTGCTCGGCGAGGAGACGGCGTTGTTCGTTCGCGTGTTCCTCCGGGTCGAAGAGGCTGCGCGGTGTCGGAGGTGTCGTCGTGCCGAGTTGCGGCGCGGGATAGTCGGATGACGCGTGCCGCCTGCGGTAAAGAGTGTATGCGGTTGCGGTGAGCAGGGCGAATGCGATGATGAAAAGGGCGATCACTTTTGACGCCTGAGCCACTCGTCTTTCCCGCGACGACGGCGACCATTCGGGAAGCCGCGACCGCGACGAGCGCCAGCCAAAGTTATTATACGGCAACCGGCGCGGAAGGTTCTGAAAACCGTCGGGCGCGAAACTTATTTTCCACTACGAGGTCAGAGACCGCCGCCGCCGACGAAATGGACGATCTCTACTTGGTCGCCGTCGCGCATGACCGTCTCGGCCCAGCGCGCCCGGCGGACGACTTCGCGGTTGAGTTCGATGGCGACGCGTTCGGGCGCGAGCGCGAGTTGGCGGACGAGCGCGTCGAGCGTGAGTTCGTCCGGCAGTTCGCGTATTTCTCCGTTGACTTGAACGCGCAAAATCTTCCTCGTCAGAGCTGGCGGATATTTACAACTTCAGGGCTGGTGGATGACGCGGCGCAACTCGGCCGTGAAGCCGTCGAGCGCGGCGCGCACGAGCACGGCCGCGCGTCCCTTGGTGAAGCGCGGCAGCCACGCGTGGATGGTCGCCACGCCGTCCGAGTCCGAACGCGTGGTCAGGATCAGCGGACGAAACTCCGTGCCGAGAATTTTCACCGTCACGGGCACGTTGGCCGCCGCCATGCGGGCGTCGCCCGCGCCGCGACTGACGCGGATGCGAATCGTCACCACCTCGCCCGCGTGAAATTCACGCTCCTCCAACAGACTCAGGTGCAGCGCGCCCTCGGCCTCGACTTCGATGAACTCGTCTTCCTGCTTCACGACCGGCTTCGGCGCAGGCGTGCGCACGGGTTCGACCGGCAAGTTGACCGGCGGCCTCGCGGGCGTTTGCGTCTGGCTCACCTTCGGCGTCACCGCCGCAACCTCTGCCGGGACATCTTCCAAATCCAGCGCGAGGATGTCCGTCTCTTCCTCGATTGTTTGAAACTTGGGCGCGCTCGCGTCGGAGGCGACGGGCGCGACGGTAACCGGAGCGGCGACCACCGGCGGGGCTTCGCGTTCGGGCGCGGCTTCGTGTTTGGGCGCGGGCGTCCGCGCGGCTTCCGTCTTTTTCGCGGGAGCTTTCGCCGGCGCGGATTTTTTCGCGGACGCGTCTTCCGCGCCGCCCGGCGAGAGGCGCTTGAGGTCGTCGATGCGCCCGGCTTTGACGGCCGCGCAGATGAGCTTATGTTGGCGTTGGAGGCGTTCGTTGAGAACGAGCGGGTCGAAGCCTTCGTTGATGAGGTCTTGATAGGGCGAACGCTTGCTCGCCAAGATCGCGCCGCCGACGTAGACGAGCGACAGAATCAAAGGCGTCTCTAGTCCTTTGTCTTCCGTCTGCACGTGGTACACGACGCCTTCAAATTCTATATCCGTGTTGAACCCAGTGATCACGACGATTTCAGGAAAGCGCTAGGTGCGCCGCGGCGGAGGTAAATTGCTTCTCAAGGGCTGGCGGCAGGGTCGCCGTTAAAAACAGTAACATAGCCCTTTGAAGAGGGTCAATCTCCTGATAAAACTGGCCTTTCTCGCGACACGTACTATTGCTTGACACCCTTTTGGCCTTGCACTACCATGACTTTGTACCATCATTCTCAAACTCGTTTTAGAGCAGCTTTAACGCTCTTTTCGGCACAAGCTGACGGGAGGCCGGGGTGCGTAATTTCGACCTGAAAGATTACTTGCCGATCCTGTTGATGTTCATCGTCGCGGGCGGTTTTGCCGGGGGCAACATCCTGTTGTCGCAATTCGTCGGGCAGCGCAAACAGACGCGCACGAAACTGATGCCCTACGAGTGCGGCAAAGACCCCGTGGGTTCGGCGCGCGAACGCTTCTCGGTCAAGTTCTACTTGATCGCGATGATCTTCATCCTGTTCGACATCGAATTGATCTTCTTGATGCCGTGGGCGGTGGTCTTCAAGTCGCTCTCAGCGCAAGGCGCGGCGATGCGCAATTTGATCTACGTCGAGATGATGCTCTTCGTCGTGCTGCTCTTGGTCGGCTACGTCTACGTGTTGAAGAAGGGCTTGTTCGATTGGAGCGAGCGGGCGCGCACGGAGGCCGAAGCGGAAGCGCGCGCGCTGGCTTTGAAAGAAGGACGCCGCGCCGAACTCGAACATCGCCCCGCCGCTTAGGAGTTATTTTAAGAGGGCGGGTTAGCAGTCAGGTTTAGGAGTTTTACTTATGGGTCTCGAAAATAAGATCGCGGAAGCGCTGCCGGAAGTGTTGACGACGACGCTCGATTCAATCGTCAACTGGGCGCGCAAATCCAGCCTGTGGCCTGCGACTTTCGGCCTCGCCTGTTGCGCCATCGAGATGATGAACGCGACGAGTTCGCGCCACGACCTCGCGCGCTTCGGCTCCGAGGTGTTTCGCGCCAGTCCCAGACAGGCCGACGTGATGATCGTTTCGGGTCGCGTCTCGCGCAAGATGGCTCCGGTGTTGCGCCGCATCTACGATCAGATGCCGGAGCCGAAGTGGGTCATCTCGATGGGCGCGTGCGCCACTTCGGGCGGCGTCTTCGATAACTACGCCATCGTGCAGGGTGTGGACAAGATCGTCCCCGTGGACGTGTACGTGCCCGGTTGCCCGCCGCGCCCGGAAATGCTGATCAACGCCGTGATGATGTTGCAGGACAAAGTGATGAAAGAGTCTCTGCGCGACCGCCGCGACATCCCGGCCGAGCAGGCGCGCGAAGCCGTCCCGCCGGGAACTTTGCCCGGCTCCGGCATCTCCGCCCTCAACGAAGCGGCGGCACAGGACGCGGACGAGAAAGCCAACGTCTCGCGCCCCTACACCATCCCGTCGCGCCACGAACGCCGACGGTCATCGTGAAAAAGCTGTTAGCCGTTAGCTATTAGCGATCAGCCTAACCGCTTGGAAACTAGCGAAGGTTGACAGCTACCAGCTCAAACAAAAAGCTAACAGCTAATAGCTAACAGCTAATAGCTTCCTATGAGTAAAGATATCGAGCGCGAGAGTGCGATTGCGGAGGCGGCGGCCGCGGAGCCTTTGCGAGATCAGGCGACGCAGTTGATCGAGGCGCTGCAAACGTCGCACGCCGAGGCCGTGTCGGACGTGATTCAGGCGTTCGGCGAGATCACCGTCGTCGTCAGGCGCGAGTATCTGGTCGAGTTGTGCAACTATTTGAAGACGACGCCGGAGTTTCGCTTCGACATGCTGGCCGACATCTGCGGCGTGGATCGCGGGCCGGAGGAAGACCCGCGTTTTGAAGTCAACTATCATCTCTTTTCCACGAAGAAATTTCATCGCCTGCGCCTGAAGGTGTTGGTCGGCGAAGAGGACGCGCGCCTGCCGACCGTGACCGGCGTGTGGCGCACGGCCAACTGGCACGAGCGCGAAACGTTCGACATGTTCGGCGTCCGCTTTGAAGGCCATCCAGACCTGCGCCGCATCCTCCTGCCCGACGATTGGCAGGGACACGCGCTGCGTAAAGACTTCCCGCTGCGCGGCTACGAGCCGTACAGCCTTTCGTAAGGTCTCAAGTCTCAAGTTCCAAGCCGGAAGGGCTGTGGGACTTGAGACTTGGGACTTGGGACTTGAGACTTTAAACCTATGGTCGCAAATATTCCGCCACAGTTCGAGGTCGTCGACCGACCGCTCGATACGCAGATGACCATTTCGATGGGGCCGCAGCACCCTTCGACGCACGGCGTCCTGCGTCTCGAACTCGTGCTCGACGGCGAGATGATCGTCAAGTGCACGCCCGACATCGGCTATCTCCACACGGGGATGGAGAAGCTGTTCGAGTACAAGAAGTACCAGCAGGGCATCGTCATCACAGACCGGATGGATTACTTGAATCCGCTCGGCAACAACCTCTGCTACGTGATGGCGGTCGAGAAACTGTTGGGGATAGAAATCCCGGAACGCGCGCAAGTGATTCGCGTGTTGATGTGCGAGTTGCAGCGCATCGCTTCGCACATGGTTTGGTTGGGGACGCACGCGCTCGACATCGGCGCGATGACCGTCTTCTTCTACGCTTTCCGCGAGCGCGAGAAGATTTTGAACTTGATCGAAGCCGCGTCGGGCGGTCGCTTGACGCCGTCCTACTTCCGCATCGGCGGTCTGATGATGGACTTGCCCGCCGGCTTCGAGCGACGCGCGCGACAGTTCATGGATGGCTTCCCGAAAGCGGTCGACGAGTTTGAGACGCTGCTTTCGGGCAATCGTATTTTCCAGACGCGCACGCAGGGCGTCGGCATCATCACGGCCGAGGACGCCATCGACATGGGCGTCACGGGGCCGTGCCTGCGCGGTTCGGGCGTCAACGTGGACGTGCGGCGCACGAACCCTTACACCGGTTATGAGACTTACGACTTCGAGGTTCCGGTCGAGCAAAGCTGCGACGTGTGGGGGCGTTACCTCGTCCGCATGCGCGAGATGCGCGAGTCTCTGAAGATTTCGCGGCAGGCGCTCGAACGCCTGAAGCCGGGGCCGGTCAAGGCCGATGCGCCGAAAGTCGTCCTGCCCGACCGCGAAGCGATGAAGACGCACATGGACGCGCTCATCCATCACTTCCTGATCGTGGCCGAAGGCTTCAACGTCCCGGCGGGCGAAATCTATCATCCGATTGAAGGCTCGAAGGGCGAACTCGGCTGCTACGTGAGATCGGACGGCGGGCCGAAGCCGGCGCGCGTGCATTTTCGCGGCCCCTCGTTCGTCAACCTCTCCGCCCTGCCGCACATGGCCGAGGGCGAGATGATCGCGGACGTGGTCGCCATCATCGGCTCACTCGACATCGTGCTCGGCGAAATTGACAGGTAGCTGTTAGCCGTTAGCTATTAGCCGTTAGCTGATAGCTCAATCAATCGCTTGTCCGGCTGACAGCTAATAGCTAACAGCTAATAGCTTCGTTATGAGTAAACAGTTCACGCCCAACAATCCACTGCCGCAGGAAGCGCCCGTCCCCGAAGAGATCGCGCAGTTTCCGGCGGCGGTCGAAGCGGAGATGGACGCGCATCTGGCGAAGTATCCGGTGAAGCGCTCGGCCATTCTGCCGCTCATGTTCATCGTGCAGCGCGAGCGCGGTTATCTGGACAAGCCGGGCGTGGCCTATCTGGCCGACCGCCTCGGCGTGCGCGTCACGGACATCTGGGAGGTCGCCACCTTCTATTCGATGATCAATACGGAGCCGGTCGGCAAGTATCACCTGCAAGTCTGCCGCACGCTCTCGTGCAAGATTCTCGGCGCGGACAAGATCACCGAGCACTGCGCGAACCGCCTCGGCATCAAGCCGGGCGAGACGAGCGAGGACGGGCAGTTTTCGCTCTCCGAAGTGGAGTGTCTCGGCTCGTGCGGCACTGCGCCGATGATGCAGATCGGTTTCGACTATTATGAGAATTTGACGCCGGAGAAGGTTGACGAACTGATCGAGCGGGCACAGAGAGGCGAACTCTCGAACGGCGTGCGATAAGGAGCGAGTTCGGTAAAGGGTAAATGGTAAATAGTGAATAGTAGTTGCGCTTGGCGACCCTTTCGTGATCGGTCGAATGCGCGACCAACAATTTTTCACCATTTACCATTCACCATTTACCATTCACTAAAATCATGTTTATCGGTGCAATCGGTTGCGAACCTTTACAACTCGCGCGCGTCCAGTTGGAGCGTTCCGAGTCGCTTGAGACTTATCAACGCCACGGCGGCTACGAGGCGCTGCGGAAAGTCTTGAACGGCATGTCGCCCGACGACGTGATCGCCGAGGTGAAGAAGTCCGCTTTGCGCGGGCGCGGCGGGGCGGGCTTTCCGACGGGGATGAAGTGGAGTTTCGTGCCGAAGGATTCGCCGAAGCCGAAGTACGTCGTCTGCAACGCGGACGAATCCGAGCCAGGCACGTTCAAGGATCGCTACCTGATGGAGCGCGACCCGCACATGCTCATCGAAGGCATGCTCATCGCCGCCTACGCGCTCGGCTCGCGCGCCTGCTACATCTACACGCGCGGCGAGTATCGTTACCTGATCGAGATCGTGGATCGCGCGATTGAAGAAGCACGCGCGGCCGGACTCGTGGGCGAGAAGATTCTGGGAACTGACTTTGCCTGTGAGGTCTACACGCACACGGGCGCGGGCGCGTACATCTGCGGCGAAGAGACGGCGCTCTTGAATTCGCTCGAAGGCTTGCGCGGCCACCCGCGCATGAAGCCGCCCTTCCCGGCGGTCGCGGGGTTGTACGGCTGCCCGACGGTCGTGAACAACGTCGAGACTCTGACGGCCGTGCCCGACATCATACGCATGGGCGGCGAGGCTTATCAGAAGTTGGGGACGGAGAAAAGCGGCGGCACGAAACTCTGGTCTGTCAGCGGCCACGTCAACCGCCCCGGCGTCTACGAACTCCCGATGGGCTACCTGGACATGGAGCGCTTCATCATGGAGGACTGTCAAGGTATCAGCGGCGGGCGCAAACTGAAGGCCGTGATTCCCGGCGGTTCGAGCGTCTACATCATGCCCGCGTCCGACATCGAAGGTAAGAAAGTGTCGATGGATTACGAGGGGCTCGTCGCCGCCGGTTCGATGGTCGGCTCGGGCGGTTTCATCGTGATGGACGACACGGTGGACATCTTCGAATCGACGAAAAACCTGACCGAGTTTTACAAGCACGAATCCTGCGGCTGGTGCACGCCCTGCCGCGAAGGCACGGACTGGCTCGTCAAAGTCTTCAAACGCATCGCGCGCGGCGAAGGCCGCCCCGAAGACGCGCAACTCCTGCTGGACTTGTGCGACAACATCGAGGGCAAATCCTTCTGCCCCCTGGGCGACGCCGCCTCTTGGCCGATCCAATCGGCCATCAAGAAGTTTCCCGAAGACTTCCGCCGCCACCTCGCGCCCCTGATTCAAGGACGCGACGAGAAGACGGCGAATGAAACGCTGGCGACAGTTTGATGGATGAAGTTAAAGCACAGGCGAAGTTGATACGCTTTAATTATGGGGGAAGTCAGAGCACACGTGAAGTTATCTAACGCTGGCGATGAAACGTTGGCGAGACGTGGCTATCTGTCGCCGGATCAGATTCGCGCCTATGCGGCCAATGCTCTCGTTGATACTGGTTCGGTCAGCACGATCTTACCCGTTGAAGTTGTCCGAAAACTCGGTTTGGAGATTGTGGATCAGCGCGTCGCAGAGTATGTGAACGGTTCTAAAGAGATAGTAGATGTCACCGAGCCAGTGTCAATACTTATTCATGGCCGCAAAACGGTCGAAGACGCAATGGTTTTAGGCGATGAGATTTTGATCGGACAGACTGTGCTTGAAACACTTGACCTGCACGTTGATTGTGCCAATCAGCAACTCATTCCAAACCCGGCACACCCGGATCAGACGGTTAATAAAGTTAAGTAGACTGGCCGTTCAGGATCGCGTGCGATTGAAAGTCGAGAGAATGACAAGTGGTGAGGATCGATGAAGAGAGCTAAGGCGTTTGTTCTCTCACTCGTGTTGGGCGCGTCGAGCGTCTCCGTTCCGCACGTATTGGCCGGGAGTGCTTCATCGGACGCGTCGGGGCAGTGTCAGGGAACAGACGTGTCCGTCCGCAAACCTTTGCGCTTCGGTCGCGGGCGAACGACCGTCATCGTCCGCGACCGGATCAAGCTCTGCACGAGCCACGACTATTACCTGCGCGCGCGTCGTGGACAGCGGATGAGCGTCCATCTCGTTGCGGGCAGGCAGACCTCCTTCACGGTGTACGCGCCGACCGACCGCATCTCCGACGGCGCGAAGGACTGGGCGGGCGAATTGCCGGAGGACGGCGAATATCAGATCAGTATCGGGACGGACGTAACGGCGCGCTACACATTAGAAGTCACGATTCGTTAACTTAAAAGCATGTCAACCGAACTCATTAAAGTCACCATCAACGGCAACCTTTACGAAGTGGAGAAGGGCGCGCGTCTCATCGACGTGTGCCGCGAGAAGGGGCACGCCGTTCCCTCTTTCTGTTATTACGCAGACCTCGCGCTGCAAGCCTCTTGCCGGATGTGTCTCGTGCGCATCGAGAAGATGCCGAAGCTGCAAACGTCCTGCACGATCATCTGCACGGACGGCATGAGCGTCACCACGGAGAGCGAGGAGATCGAGAAGGCGCAGCGCGGCATGGTGGAGTTTTTGCTGGCGAACCACCCGCTCGACTGCCCGGTCTGCGACCGCGGCGGCGAGTGCGAATTGCAGGAGATGGTCTTCGATTGGGGCGGCCTCGAAGAACGTTTCCGCGAGAAGAAAAACTACTACCCGGAAAAATTCCTCTCACCCATCGTCGCCAACGACCCGCAACGCTGCATCCTCTGCAAACGCTGCACGCGCGTCTGCGACGAGTGGATGGGCGAGGATGCCATCGAAGCGGGCGGGCGCGGCGCAAACACCGTCATCGGCACGTTCGACGGCTGGCTCAACTGTTCGCAGTGCGGCAACTGCATCGAAGTCTGCCCGACCGGCACTTTGCTCGATGCCACCTACAGACATCAAGCGCGCCCGTGGGAACTGTCGCAGACCACGACGACCTGCAATTTCTGCTCCGACGGCTGCCAGATGTCTCTCGGCTCGCGCGCCGGTGAAGTGATGCGCTCGGTTGCGCGCGACCGCTACGTCGACGGCATCAACGGCGAATTTTTGTGCATCAAAGGCCGCTTCGCCCATCCGTTCATCAATCACGAAGAACGCATCAAGACGCCGCTCATCCGCTACAAGCGGGGCGGCAAATTGATCCCCGCGACGTGGGACGAAGCCATCCGCCACACGGCCGCCAAACTGCAAGAGATTAAGGGAGCGCACGGCGGCGACTCAATCGGCGTCGTCGGCAGCCCGCGCCTGACGAACGAATCGAACTACGCGCTCTTGAAGTTCGCGCGCGAAGTATTGGCGACGCCGAACTACACTGCGACCGACGCCTTCTCGCTCGCGCCGTTCTTCGCGAATCTGAGCGCGCCGCTCGCCACGCACCGCGACATACGCCGCGCCAAAACCATCCTCATCATCGGCGGCGAACCGGAAGAGTTGCAGCCGCTCACCGGCAGGCAAGTGCGGCAGGCCGTCCGCAACGGCGGCGCGAAACTCGTCATTGTCAACAGCGTCCCCATCCGTCTCAAACAAGCCGCCGCGCGTTTCATCCACATGAACCCGGGCACAGAGGACGCGGCCGTGCTGGCCTTCGCGGGAAGCGAATACGCGACGGCCGCGCACAAGATGGGCGTGGATAACGAAGAGTTGGTCGAAGCGCGCCGCATCATCGAGGAGACGGACGGCGATGTCGTGGTCATGTTCGGCGAGTTGAGCCAAACGGCGCAGGTGGCGCTGGCAAATATTCCGTCAGCTTACGGCGAGCGCGAAGGACGACGTTTCCTCTTCCACCCGCTGCCGCTTTACAACAACAGCGTGGGCGCACACGACATCGGATTGATGAGCGGCGCGCTCGACGCCGCCGGGCTGCTCGATGCGGCGGGCGCGGGCGTGCGCGCGCTCTACGTCGCGGGCAGTTTCCTTCCCCGGCATCTCACGGGACGCGAAGACGCGCTCTCGAAACTCGACTTTCTCGTCGTGCAGGAAATGTTCGAGACGGAGACGACCAGACACGCGGACGTGGTCTTCCCCGCCGCCTCTTACGCGGAGACGGACGGGACGTTCACGAACAACGACGGTCTCGTCCAGCGCGTGCGGCAGTCCATTCCGCCCGTCCATCAATCGCGTCCCGATTGGATGATCACGGATGCGCTCGCGCAAGCTCTCGGCGTGAACTTCGATTTCCAATGGTCGGCCGGAAAAGTCTTTCTCGAACTCGCGCGGAACACTCCCGCTTACAACGGCATGAAGTACGCGCTCCTGAAAGACGAATCGCAGCCCGTGCAGGCGAAGCACGCCATCGTGAGCGGCGCGAACGGCGACGGCGGCGAAGCGACGACCGATGCACTTGAAGATTTACGCACGGCGGTCGAGGCTCTAAGCATTGAAGGCGAGAAGATCACGGGGACGCCGCCCGTCGGACACGAACTGTTCAAGCCGGGCACGCTGACGGGCAAGACGCCGCAGTTTCAACTGCTCGACGCGGGCAACCCGAAGCCGCCGACCGTGCTCATTTCGCCGCTCTATCAGATTTCCGTCGACCCGGCGCTGCGCCGCGCCACCGTCAACGCGGGAGATTAATAAGGAGGGATGAAGGATGAGGGATGAGGGATGAAACAGGAAGTTTAAGAATTGATTCATTGACTCAGTTCTTATTCATCCCTCAGCCCTCATCCTTCATCCCTTAACTGTTATGGACTGGAACACACTTACTTACGTCGGCTTGAAGCTGCTGGGAATCAACATCGCGTTCGTCGTGGTGTTGATGATCGTGGCTTACACGGTGCTGGCCGAGCGCCGCATCCTCGCGTTGATACAGGGGCGTCTGGGGCCGAACCGCGTGGGGCCCGGCGGCATGTTGCAGCCGTTCGCAGACCTCTTGAAGTTCATCTTCAAGGAAGAGATCGTGCCCGACAAGGCGACGAAATTCGTCTATTTTCTTGCGCCCATGATCGCCATCGTCGGCGCGTTGATGACGATCATCGTCTACCCGTTCGGGCCGGAGATGACGCTGCCCTTCATCGGCACGATCAAACTCGTCGTCGCGCAGTTCGACGTCGGCCTCCTCTACGTCTTAGCGATCACTTCCATCGGCGTCTACGGCATCGCGCTCGCCGGTTGGTCTTCCAACAACAAGTACAGTCTGATGGGCGGCCTGCGCGCGTCGGCACAGCTCATCTCTTACGAGTTGTCTCTGGGGCTGGCGCTCGTCGGTACGGTGCTCTTGTCGGGCACGCTCGACCTCTACCAGATCGTCGAACAGCAGTCGGGCTACTGGTGGCTCGGCGGCGTCGTGCCGATTCCGCGTTGGAACATCTTCCCGCAACTGATCGGCTTCGTCGTCTATTTGATCTCGGCCATCGCCGAGACGAACCGCGTGCCGTTCGACTTGCCCGAAGCCGAGACGGAACTCGTGGCCGGTTTTCACACCGAGTACAGCGCGCTCAAGTTCGCGCTCTTCTTTATGGCCGAGTACGTCAACATGTTCACGGTCTCGATGCTGGCGGCGACGCTCTTTTTCGGCGGCTGGAATTTCCCGTGGCTCGATCTCCTCGTGGCGCGCGGCGGCCTCCTGTTCGGCGTCTTGAGCGCCTTCGCCTTTCTCTTGAAAGTTCTCTTCTTTCTCTTTTTGTACATCTGGCTGCGCGGGACGCTGCCGCGTTTCCGCTTCGACCAGTTGATGAATTTCGGCTGGAAGTTCTTGTTGCCGGCGGCGATCTTCAACGTCGTCCTGACGGCCACGGTCGTCTTCGCCATCGTCTATTTCCGCGGCTGACGCGGCTTGACGGCCGCGCAATCGTTCGCCCATTCGTTTTGAACTTATGACGACTCTACTCTTCGTGCTGTTGGCGGGTTTGGCGGTCGGCTCGGCCGTGGCCGTGGTCGTGCAGCGCAACCCGCTCTACAGCGCGATCTCTCTCGTCGGAGTTTTCATCGCGCTCGCGGGTCTGTACCTGACGCTTGCCGCGCCCTTCCTCGCCGCCATCCAGATCATCGTCTACGCGGGCGCGATCATGGTGCTCGTCGTCTTCGTCATCATGCTCTTGAACGTCGAAGAGGAGGAGCATAGACCGTCGCGGCGGCTCGGCTACTTGACGGCCGTGGCGATCCTGTTGGCCGCCGTGCTCTTCGGCGAGGCCGGGTTCATTCTCTACTTCATGGGCAACTCCGGCCTCGAACCGCTCGACCCAAACGCGGCCGGTAATCCTTCCAACGTCGGACTGACCGGCTCAATCGGCACGGGGCTGTTTACGAACTACCTACTGCCCTTCGAGATCACGTCCGTCCTGCTGTTGATGGCTATCGTCGGCGCGATGACTTTGGCGCGGCGCGTGGGCTTGCGCCCGACGGACGTGGCCGTGCCCGGCTCGCAGGTCTTGCCGCGTCACACCATCGACCCGCGCGCCGTGGGCGACGCGACCGAAGTGGAGAGTTCAACGACGGACGAAGCGCGGCGCGTGCTCGGACTGGCCGACGCTCCGCGCACGAGGCGCGAGGAATAGGCTGCAAAAGGAAACGTTTATGCCCGGTGTCTCTCTTTCATGGTATCTGGCGCTCTCGGCCGTGTTGTTCACCATCGGCGTGGCGGGCGTCATCATCAAGCGCAACGTCATCGCCATGTTCATGTGCATCGAACTGATGCTCAACGCCGTCAACTTAACTTTCGTCGCCTTCTCAAGTTATTTCCGCGACGTCAACGGCCAACTCTTCGTCTTCATTGTGATGACGGTGGCGGCGGCCGAAGCGGCCGTCGGACTCGGCATCATCCTCGCCGTCTTTCGCAACCGCGAGACGCTCGACGTGGATGATTCCAGCGTGTTGAGGAATTAAAAAGCTGTTAGCTCTTAGCTGTTAGCGTTCAGCCGGACAGGTTGAATTTGCTTGAAGCTAAGAGCTAACAGCTAAGAGCTAACAGCTAACAACCATGCTTCGTTTCATCATCCTTGCGCCGCTCGTCGGCGCGGCCATCAACTGGCTGGTCGGACGCCGCGTGCGGAGCGAAGCGTTCATCGGCGCGGTCGCAAGTCTCTCCATCGCCGTCTCGTGCGCGCTCGCCTTCTACAACGCGTTCGGGTCGAATGGCGCGCTCACCGGGAGCGAGCCGAGAGTCGTCTTCGACCACGTCTGGACGTGGATGGACGTGGGCACGTTTCGCGCCGACATCGGTTTCGCGATGGATCGCCTGAGCGGCATCTACGCGTGCTTCATCACGTTCGTCGGTCTGCTCATACACGTCTTCGCCACCGGCTACATGCACGGCGACAAAAGCTTCTATCGCTTCTTCGCCTACCTGAACCTCTTCATGTTCATGATGCTGACGCTGGTGCTGGCCGACAATCTGCTGTTGATGTTCGTCGGCTGGGAAGGCGTCGGGCTGTGCTCCTACCTTTTGATCGGTTACTACATCGACCGCAAAGAGGCGGGCGACGCGGCGAAGAAGGCTTTCGTCGCCAACCGCGTCGGCGACTGGGGCGTCGTGCTCGGCATCATGCTCGTCTTCGCCCTGACGGGTTCGATCAGTTTCTTTGACAAGACGGGCATCGGCGTTCCCGTCAAGAGCGCGCTTGCCACGATTGCGTCGATGCCGGTCGAACCGTTCGCTTGGGGCGCGCTCGTCGCGGGCGGCATCACGTCGGCCGCGCTCCTGCTCTTTATCGGCGCGACGGGCAAGTCCGCGCAGATACCTCTCTTCGTCTGGTTGCCGGACGCGATGGCCGGCCCCACGCCCGTCTCCGCGCTCATACACGCGGCGACGATGGTGACGGCGGGCGTCTACATGATCGTGCGCTGCTCGGAGATTTACACGCACGCGCCGGCGGCGATGACCATCGTGGCGGTCGTCGGCGCGGCGACGGCGATCTTCGCGGCGACCATCGGGCTCGCGCAAAACGACATCAAAAAAGTTCTCGCCTATTCGACCGTCTCACAACTCGGCTACATGGTTCTGGCGTGCGGCGTCGGCGCGTTCATCGCGGCCATCTTTCACGTGATGACGCACGCCTTCTTCAAGGCGCTGCTCTTCCTCGGCTCAGGCTCGGTCATTCACGGCATGCACCACGAACAGGACATGCGGCGCATGGGCGGCTTGAAGCGTTACATGCCGATCACGCACTGGACGATGTTCGCGGGCTGGCTCGCCATCTGCGGCATCCTGCCCTTCGCCGGTTTCTTCTCGAAGGACGAGATTCTGTGGAAGACTTGGAGCGCGGACGCGGTCGGGATTCCGCCGGGACTCAACAAGGCGCTCTGGTTCGTCGGCGCGGTAACGGCCGGACTGACGGCCGTCTACATGACGCGCCTGATGGCGATGACTTTCTGGGGCACGGAGCGTTTCCGTGAAGCGCACGCGGGCGGCCAAGCCGACGAGGCGCACGCACACGCGCACGACGAAGGCGCGAAGCCGCACGACGCGCGCACCTCTTCGGCGGGCGACCGCCCGCACCACGCGCCCGGCGAACAAGTCGGCGCTGATGCACACGCGGCCGACACGCACGCTCATGGCTCGCATGGACATGACACGAGCGCGGACGATGACGCCTTTGTTGACGAAGACGAGCACGACGAACACGCGCACCACGGCACGGTCGAACCGCACGAGTCGCCTCTGGTGATGACCGTGCCGCTCATCGTCCTCGCCATACTCTCGACCATCGGCGGTCTCGTCGGCGTGCCCTACGCGCTCAGTTCGATCTTCAGCGACCACGTGCCGAACTACTTCGAGCGCACGCTCGAACCCGTCGTCGCGCACGCGCCCGAACGCCACGCCGCGACCGACTCGCACGGCGCGGCCGTCACACCCACGGGCGAAGCCGCGCACGGCGCACAGCCCGCGAGCGAGGCCGCACAGCACGGCGGCGCGTCGCCCTCGACGGCGACCGACAACCACGGCCAAGCGCAGCCGCACGGCGCTGAAGCCGATGCACCGGCCGCCGTCGGCGAAGGCACGCGCGGCGCGCCCGCGGCCGAACACGCCGTACATGATCCGGCCGAGGTGCGCGCCGAACGAATCTTTAGCGGCATCTCGCTCTTCATCGCGGGCGCAGGACTCGGCATCGGCATCTGGCTCTTCGGCAAACGGCCGCTACTGAAGATGCCGCGTCTGCTTGAGAACAAATACTACGTTGACGAAGCCTACGACGCGGCCGTCATCAATCCGATCAAGGTCGGCTCGCGCGAAGGACTGTGGAAGATTTTCGACGTGAAGGTCGTCGATGGATTGGTCAACGGCGTCGCGCGCGCGACGAGCGGCGTGGGCGACATCGCGCGCCGCATGCAGGCCGGATTCGTGCGCGGCTACGCGGCCATCATCCTGCTCGGCGCGCTTTTAGTGATCGCCTATTTCGTCTTCAACTTCACGCGCGTGCTCGCGCACCTGTAACGAATCGCGCCGCCCGGCGCGGCTCAAGAACATTTGCCGCCCCGCTCGTTAGAACAGCGTGCGGCGGCGCTTAATCAAAAGTCGGTGCTCCGAGAAAGCACCCGCGGAAAAAATATGCTCCAGCGTTCGCTCTTAACCGTTCTGATCCTGCTGCCCGTCGCGGGCGCGCTCACGGTCGTCGCCTACGGTGCGCTCGCGCGTCGGAGCGAGACGGCCGCCCGTTGGATCGCGCTTGTGTTCTCGACGGCCACCTTCGCTCTGTCTTTGTTGCTGCTCACGGGCGGCGGCTACACGGATTCGGCCGCGTTTCGCTTCGAGCAGAACGTCTCTTGGATCGGTGAAATCAACGCGCGTTATCACGTCGGCGTGGACGGCATCAGTTTGTGGCTCGTGATTCTGACGACGCTCCTCGTGCCCATCTCGATCTTGTCGAGTTGGCACGCGGTCGAAAAACGCCCGCTCGCTTTCTATGCCTTCATCCTGCTCTTGGAGAGCGCGATGCTCGGCGTCTTCGTCTCGCTCGATCTCCTGCTCTTCTATCTCTTCTTCGAGGCGTCGCTCGTGCCGATGTTCTTCCTCATCGGCGTATGGGGCGGCGAGCGGCGCATCTATGCGGCGGCGAAGTTTTTCATCTTCACGGCCGTGGGCAGTCTCTTGATGCTCGTCGGCATCATCGCGCTCTACTACATCCACCGCAATCAAGTGGGCTTCGGGACGTTCGACTACACGACGCTCCTCGAATCCTTACGCAGCGGCAAGATGCTCTTGACCGATCAAGGACAGCCGACGCGCACGCAGCTCTTGATCTTCGCCTCGTTCTTCATCGCGTTCGCCATCAAAGTGCCGCTCTTTCCCGTCCACACCTGGCTGCCGGACGCACACACGGAAGCGCCGACGGCAGGCTCCGTCATCCTCGCGGGCGTACTTTTGAAGATGGGCACTTACGGGTTGATGCGCTTCAACCTCGCGCTCTTTCCCGAATCGTCGCGCGAAGTGGCGTGGCTCGTCATCACGCTCGCCGTTATCGGCATCATCTACGGCGCGCTGGTGGCGATGGTGCAGCCGGACGTCAAACGTCTGGTCGCCTATTCGTCCGTCAGCCACATGGGATTCGTCGTGCTCGGCCTGTTCTCTTTCACCGAACAGGGGATGCAGGGTTCGCTCTATCAGATGTTGAATCACGGCGTCTCGACGGGGGCGCTCTTTCTGCTCGTCGGCATGATCTACGAGAGACGACACACGCGCATGATCTCCGACTTCGGCGGCCTCTCGAAACCGATGCCGTGGTTTGCGACGCTCTTCGTCTTTGCTTCTCTGTCGTCGGTCGGGTTGCCGATCTTGAACGGCTTCATCGGCGAATTTTTGATCATGCTCGGCATGTGGACTTCGCCCGCGCTGTCGCAGACGTGGGCGCGCGTGGCCACGATGCTCGCGGCCACGGGCGTCATCTGGGCGGCCGTCTACATGCTCTGGATGCTGCAACGCGTCCTGTTCGGGCGTGTGACGAACGCGAAGAACAGGCGTCTTAACGATCTCAACTGGCGCGAGATCGGCTTGCTCGTGCCGCTGCTCGTGCTGATGATCTACATGGGCATCTACCCGCGCCCGTTTCTGAATCGCTCGCGCGCGGCAGTCGAACTCGTGCGCTCGCGCGTTGTCGCGACCGAGAGCGGCGGCGTCATTGCCGAACGATAAACGTTTCGGATGTTAGTTGAGAGGGTAAAGATTCGAGGGGTTGATTGTTGAAGAAGCGTTCTATGTTGAGACCGGCTGAAAACTTGAGACGCGCGGTGTTCTACTGTCTCGCGGCGCTCCTGCCCGTTTTGCTGTGCGCGCCGACGGCGCTCTCCGCGTCGCCGCGCACGGAAGGGACGGCTGAGCAGCAGGTCTCCATCAAGTTGAAGGGCGTTGACGGAAAGACTTACGACGTGTCGCAGATGCGCGGCGAGGTGGTGCTCGTCTCCTTTGGCGCGACGTGGTGCAAGCCTTGCGCGTGGGAGTTGGAGGCGCTCGAAGAGTTGAAGAAAGAGTACGCGGGGCGGGGCGTCAAATTCTTTTGGGTGAGCATCGAGTCGGACGAGCAGACCTCGAACGAACTGCTGCGCGATTACGCGAAGTCGCTCAAGATGACGATCACCGTTTTGCGCGACCCGGAGAAAGTGGCCTTCGCGCAGTTCAGCGAGCGCCTCCGGCTGCCGATGGTCGTCTTCTTCGACCGCGAGGGGAAATTCGTCGCCCCTAAACACACGGGCATGACGACGCAAGCAGAGGATTACAAAAAGATTATTCGCGCGCGCCTCGACGCGCTGCTCGGCGCGCAAGCGAACGCGGCGAGCGGCACGACGCACGCGGGTGCGCCGACGCAGCCGTGAAGATCAAACGCCGTCATCGCCGCCGGTAGCTGCTCCTGCGGTTCGGCAAACGTTTTCGCTCAGGTTAAAAAGATGAACTTGTGTCTCGCCTTTCAA
The DNA here is from genome assembly GCA_036387235.1 of Pyrinomonadaceae bacterium. Classification (GTDB taxonomy): domain Bacteria; phylum Acidobacteriota; class Blastocatellia; order Pyrinomonadales; family Pyrinomonadaceae; genus JAIVJZ01. Next base: position 14,824 of record DASVUD010000024.1, on the reverse strand, counting down.
ACTGCTCAGGCCGTGTCGCCTGACATCAACTTCTCGCTCATTCTGCCGGAGATGATCGTCTCCGTGGTGGGCGTGGTGGTCATGCTCGTCGATGCCTTCACGCGCCGCACGTCGCGGCGTTGGGTGACGGGCACGCTGTCGCTCGTCGGACTCGGCGCAGCGATGGCCGTCTGCGTCCTGATGTGGAACGATCAGACGACGGCGCGCGAAGCCTTCAACGGCATGATCGTGCTCGACCGGATGCGATTCTCGTTCACGCTCGTCTTCCTCATCGTCTCGGCCTTGACCGTGCTCGTCTCCATGATCTGGGTCGAATGGGAGCATCTACCGGCGGGCGAGTTTCACACGCTGCTCTTATTCGCCACCGTCGGCATGATGTTCATGGCGTCGGGCGGCGACCTCGTGATCATCTTCCTCGGCCTCGAACTTCTCTCCATCGCCACCTACGTGATGGCCGGGTTCCGGCGCACGGATTTGCGCTCGAACGAGTCTTCGATGAAGTACTTCATCCTCGGCTCTTTTTCGTCCGCCTTTCTGCTCTACGGCATCGCGCTCGTCTACGGCGGCACGTCGCTGATGAACGGCGGCGCGGGCACAACCAACATCAAGGAACTGGCGCTCAGGGTCGGTGCAGAGAACGCGCTGGCCTATCCGGCGCTGCTTTACGCGGGCGCGGCTTTGATGCTCGTCGGCTTCGGTTTCAAGATCGCCACCGCGCCCTTCCACGTCTGGACGCCGGACGTGTACGAGGGCGCGCCCACGCCCGTCACGGCCTTCATGGCCGCCGGGCCGAAGGCGTCGGGTTTTGCGGCCTTCATGCGCGTCTTTCTCTTCGGCTTCCCGCTCGTCGCCGCCACGACGAACGCCGCGCAACTTCATTCCGCGTGGCTCAATGCGCTGTGGCTGCTCGCCATCCTGACGATGACCATCGGTAACGTCGCCGCGCTCGTGCAAACGAACGTCAAGCGCATGCTCGCTTATTCGTCCATCGCGCACGCGGGCTACGCGCTCGTCGGCTTCGTCGCGGCGGGCAAGGCGACTGGCGAGACGGTGCAGTCGGATGCCATCGCGGCCGTCGCCTTTTATCTCTTGGCCTATGCCGTGATGAACCTAGGCGCGTTCGCCGTCGTCACATTGATTGCGCGCAGCGGCGACCGCCGCACGGAGATCGAAGACTACAACGGCATCGGCTTCACCGCGCCCGCGCTCTCCTTTACGCTCACGCTCTTTCTCTTGAGCCTGCTCGGCATCCCGCTGACGGCCGGATTCATGGGCAAGGTGGTGGTCTTTCGCGCCGCGCTCGACCAGGGGTTCTACGCGCTCGTCGTCATCGGCGTGCTCAACACGGCGATCTCCGTGTACTATTACCTGCGGCTGGTCGTCGTGATGTTCTTCCGCGAACGCTCAACCGCGTGGAGCGCGCCCGCCGTGCCCGTCAGCGTCGCGCTGGCGATCATCATCACGGTGCTCGGAGTTTTTTATCTGGGAATTTTTCCGGGTCAAGTGCTGGACGCCTTCCGCACACCCCAAACCGTTATCAGCGAATTGAAGTGACGAGTGATGAGTGACGGGAAATGATAAGTAAATGGTAAATGGTAAATGGTGAATGGAAAGAACTGATTTTCTTCCATTCACCATTTACCATTTACCATTCACGGTTTTTTTTTAACTTGTCACTCGTCACTCGTCACTTGTCACTTTATTTATGTCTTCTGCGACGAAGATCGCCGGGCGGGTTGACGCAGCGGCCGGAGCGCCGGGGGCGGAGTCCGCGCCGCGAGAGGGCGCGCGGGGTTCTCTGGAGACGCTGGCCGCAGAGATTAAAGAGACGCTCGGCGCGGCGTGGCTGCCGCGCTATTACCGCGAGCGGATTCTGCCTTTGCGCACGCGCTCGCACACACTGCCGGCGGGCGCGGCGAAGCCCGAACAGGTCAATGTGCAGCACACGCTGCTCGGCGTCGAGTTGAAGATCGGCCGACGCCGCATCACCTGCCCCGATCTGGCGACGGCTCGTTATCTGGCCGTCTTCGCCCGCGCCGGTTGCAGCGAAGTGGCCGTCCCCTACGACATCTCACGCATTTCCCTGCTCGCCGACGAACTTGAATCCGGCTGGCAGAGGATGTTGTTGCTCGTCGAACATCTGGCGGCGACGCGCAGTAAAACTTATCGCACGCGCCTGCGCAACGCGCTCATCGCGGAGGCGCGCCGCGAGATCGCGGAAGCCGGAGCCGGCACACTTATTCCACAATTCAACCAGAACACGAAACAACGGCGGCGCGGCGTTTGAACATCTAATTCCGAACTGATAAATTACCCTTTGATGATGCAAGAAGTTAAAGAGAAAATCACGCCCACACCCATCGATCAAGAGGAACCGCTTCCCTTTCCTTTCAACCAGCGCACCTTCTGTCGCTATGAGCCGATTGAGAAGCGCATCGAAGCGATTCGCGTGCTCGTCGTCGACAACCTGTTGCGCGACGAGCGCGACCTCTCCGAGATGGCCGTCGAGGAATGGGGACGCCGCGCCGCTTCGCATCTCCAACGCGAACGCAAGATCGCCGGCCTCGCCGTCGCCAATATCAACAACAACATCTCGCGTCTGGTGCGTCGTCCGGAAACGCACGTCGCGCACGTCTCGGAAGTGGCCTCGGCCGTCGCAGAGTACCAGCCGCAGGCGATTGTGTTGAGCGGCACGCTCCGCGATTTCGACTACTATCATCCGAGCATCATCGAAAACTTCGGACGCTTCATTCGCGCGACCCGGATTCCGGTGCTCGGCATCTGCGGCGGCCATCAACTCGTCGGCCTCGGTTTCGGCGCGCGCGTCGTGACGCTCGACAACTTCGAGCAGCACGAGCGACGCGAAGGCCGTCCCTTTGAATACCAGTATCGCTTCATCCGGATCATCGACGCGGACGATCCGGTCTTCGAGGGCGTGGCCGACCGCGAATCGGGCATCTGGCAGGATTACACGATAGAGGCTTGCATCCTGCGCGTCTGGCAGAATCACGGGCTGCAATTAGACCACGTGCCCGAAGGATTCAAACTGCTCGCCACGGCCTACTTCTGCCGCAATCAGATGATGGTCAAACGCACGGACGGCCAACTGATCTACACCGTGCAATTCCATCTCGAAAAATCTTTCGAGGACTGGGACAAGACGCGCGCGACGCGCTGGGAGCATCCGAACGAATCGCGCGACGGCCGCATCATCTTTGAAAACTTCCTGCGCGAAGCGCTCAGACACGGCGCATAAGTCTCCGACCGCAAGACGCAAAAGCGAAAGCCTCCGGCACAACGGTCGGAGGCTTTCGCTTTTGCGGCAACTCTTCGTCGCCGCCACTTTAAGTTGCGACGCGAAATCAGATCATGGGCACGTTCTCCATCGTGCGTTGGATCAGCCGGTCGACGACCGCTTCCAAGCTGTTCGTCTCGGCAAAAACCTGCAACTGTTCGTCGGCCGAAGTGCCGCGCTCCAGAATCGTGTGGATGTGTTCGACCTCTTTGCGCGAGCCGAGGTCGTCGAGCACGACATCGACGAATTCGAGCAGTTCGAGGATGAGGTCACGCACGGGCACTTCCTTCTGTTTGCCGAAGTCGATCATCTTGCCTTCCAGCCCCCAGCGCACCGCGCGCCACTTGTTCTCCTGAATCAAGGCACGACGATACAGGCGGAAGCCGAGATTTTTTTCGATCAATTTATCGAGCCGGGCGACGATGGCCTGAAAGAGCGCGGCGATGGCGATGGTGTCGTCAACGCGCGTCGGGATGTCGCAGACGCGAAACTCAAGCGTCTCGAAATACGGGTGCGGGCGCACGTCCCACCAGATTTTTTTCGGGTTGCTGATGCAGTTCGTGTCGAGTAGAAGTTTGATGTAACGCTGGAACGAGGCATAGCTGTCGAAGTGGTCTGGAATGTCGGTGCGCGGAAACTTCTTGAACACTTCTGAGCGATAAGATTTGAGCCCCGTGTTGATGCCGAGCCAGAAGGGCGAAGAGGTGGTGAGCGCCAAGACGTGCGGCAGGAAATAGCGCGCCGCGTTCATAATGTGAATTTGCCGCTCGCGGTCTTTGATGCCGACGTGGACGTGCAGGCCGAAGATGAGGAGCGAACGCGCCACCATCTGCAACTCTTCGATGAGCAAAGTGTAGTGCGGGTCGTCGTAAATCTTCTGCTCGCGCCACTGCGAGATCGGGTGCGTCGAGGCGGCGACCACTTCCAGACCGTTCTTGCGCGCGAGCGAGGAGACGATGGCGCGCAAATTCGTGATGTCCGTGCGCGCCTCTTGGATGTTGTGGCAGATGCCCGTGCCGACCTCGATCATTGACTGGATCATTTCAGGCTTGATCTTCTCGCCGAGGAGCATCCGTCCTTCCTCAAGCATCTCCGAGACGTGCGAGCGCAATTCGCGCGTCTTCGGATCGACGATTTGAAATTCCTCTTCAATGCCAAGCGTGTATTGCTCGAACATAAGTTTTCGCTCTCCTTGCGAGACATGAATTGAAACAAGGGGGAAGAAACAGAGAAAACTTTCGCACGATTGAAACTTTCACGCACCCACACATCGCCTCTCGTTCAACCGCAAGAGTGCGACAATGTCCGGCGCAACAATATCTGAAGCGAACTTCGTCCTCGCGTCGATTCACACGAGCGCGCTTTTGATCGCCTGCCAATCGGGCGTCTCGCCGCGCACCTTCTCGCTCCACAAGTGGCGCAGGGCGCTCAAGGGATTCGCGGCCGGGGCGTGCAGGTCGAAATGGATCGACCAGAGCGCAGGCTGCCCTTTCATGCGCAAGAAATGGAGCGCGGCGCGCGTGCGTCCACGTTCGAAAAAACCTTCCGCGCAGTCGCCGTGCGAGGCGAAGCGCGAGGTGAAACGTTCGTGCGCCGCGAGCAGGCGGGCGAGGTCGCCGCGTGCGCTAAAACTCATGCCGACGCCGCCCAAGCCATAGACGTTTTCGATGCGTTCAATCTCGCGCCACAAATTCAACTCACGCAAGCGCGCGGCAAACAGCAACAATGCCTGTTGCTTGTCCGCGTCGAGCGCGTCGAAAGCCGCGCGGCCGTCCGCGTGCCCGTACAAGCCTTCGAGCTTGCGCGACAAGTCTTCGCCGATTACATCCGGCAAGTCCGTCCAGCACAACTTGGCCGCTCCGTCTTCGCTCATCAACTTCCGCCCGTCAAGTACCGCGAAGGGCGCGCTGCATGACCGTGCGGTCTTTGTCGGACAGGCCATGAAAACGCACGCCCACGCCGAGGCCGGGATTGCTGTAGACCACTTCGCCGTTGACCACGACATCGCCCTCCGCAAAGGGCAGGCGCAAGGTGAGCAATGCGCCTTCGGGCAGCGCGGTCTGCGTGTTCATGTAGAGGCCGCCGGGGCTGATGTCTTTCGTGCTGGCGACGGCCGTGCCGTCCGCGCCGTCGAAAAAGACATCTATGATTAGGCGTGCGCGGTCGTGTAGGCGGCGTTCGTCGGCGGGCAACTCCGACTCATCTGATGCGCCTGTAAACTCTTCGCTCATATTCTCGCTCTCCCCGTGCCGGACGAGTTCAATGGACGAACGCCTTTCATCTTACCCGAAGCGACGAGCGCGCGCCGCACGTTTTTTCGGCGGCGGCGAATGCTAAGGCGCTTTGCATGTCACTGCCGCCGCCGCTCGCCGTGGCTTCAACGCTTCTCGTCGATGATGAAGGTCGGAACCATGCCGCCGCCCGAAGAGACGTTGGCGAGTTCGGTGAAAGACAGGCGCGTGAAGGCCGAGCCGACCTTGCCGAAGAACAGGAGCGGGTCGAGATCGACGAGCTGTTCGGCAAACTCGAAAGTGCCGTCCGGTTGCAGCGCCGGAAACTGTTCGCGCGCCGTGCTGACGCGTTCCTGCAATAGATAGTCGCCGTTCGCGAGCGCGTGACGCAGGGCTTCGTGCCAAGCGATCTCGTCCGTGTTCCAACCGATGTAGATGCCGTGGCCGCCGTAGTCGTCGTTGGGTTTGAGGACGAGGCGGTCGCGCGCGTCGGCGGCGAACGCGAGCAGGTCGATCTGTTCGCCGTAGTGGTCTGTCTGCTCGGCGCGCACCTTGCGCGTCCAGGGGACGTGGGCGCGGATGGCGGCGCGTTCTTCCGGCGTAAACAGATGCGCGTAGCGCTCGTTGGTGAGCACGGCGAAGAGCGCTTTCTTGTGGATCAACTTGGAGCGGAAACTGTTGACCATGCAGATCGCGCCCGCGCGATAGGCGTCGAGCAGCGCCGGATACTCGGCCATGATCGGGATGTACTCGTTGACGAGCAGGCGCTTGTAGACGATGTCGATCTCGTCCGCGCCCGCGCGCAGACGACCATTCGTGAATTCCAACTCCTGCGGCGAGCAAACGATTGAGCGATAGCCTTCGCTCTCGAAGTATTCCTGAAAAAGCTCGAACTCTTTCTGCGTCGGCAAGTCTTTCAGATCGACGATGGCGATGAGGGGTTTGCGCTCCGGCTCGCGCCCCAAGTATTCGGCGTAGGCGCGCAAGAGAACTTCGAGCATGAAGTGGCGGCCATAGAGCGGTCGCACTTCGTAACGCTCGGCGAAGCGTTTCATCACGGGCAACTCGGAGAAAATTTTGTAGGCGGCATCGACGTAAGCGATGCCGGCGGGGCTTTCGCCGTTCAGTTCGACGAAGCTGTAGGCGTCCGGCGTGAGAAACGAATCGAGGCGCGCGGTAGGCGAGACGGCCGCGTAACCGGGGTCGATCCGGACGAGGTCGCGTTCGAGTTCGGTGATGCCGAGTTCGTCGAGCAGTTCGTCGTTGCCGACGGCCGCGTCCTTCACTTTCTGAATCGCGCTCCAGACGATTTCGCAAATTTGACGGATGCGCGCAAAGTCGGCTTCGGTGACGAAGTGCGGCCGCAAGTAGGGCGACAGGCGACGCCCGCCGAAGATCAATTTAGCGCGTTCCAATCCATCGTCGAGCATCTTGCGCGACGCCTCGGCCAGTTCGTTGTCCGCCAATAGTTGGTGATAGTGCTCAACAGCTTCCTCTAGCATGCCGCCTCCGTGGAAGACTTGCAAAAGCGATTTTGAGAACACGAACGAGTGTTCGGCTAGAGTAGCACAAACGGGAAGGCAAACGAAAAATAGGGGCAACGGTCGGGGAAGGAACAAGGGAAAGGGGGAAGGGGGAAAGGGGAAAGGTAAAGAAAGGCGGCAACGTTGAACGCTTCGCCGCCGCTCTTTTGCTTCTACCCTTCCCCTTTACCCTTTACCCTTTTCCCTATTTTCCTATTGCGGATTGCGCGAGAGGTTGAAGGAGAGTTTTTCGCCCGCGCGGATGATGCCGAGCGAGAGTTCGATGTCGAAATCGGCGGGCAGGCTGAAGTTCCAGTTCGTGTCGGAGAAGAGTTGGCCGTTGATCGATTCGATGATGTCGCCGACCTGAATTTTGCTGCCCGCCGCGGCGCTGCCTTGCCGCACGGAGATGACGAGCAAACCGTTCGGCCGCGCCCCCCTCTGTTTCTCGATGGACGGCGCGATGCGCACGGCTTCCAGTCCGAAGGCGAGCAGAGGTTTGACGGCCAGGCCGCTATAAGACTCGCTGGCGAGGCGATAATGCGTCTCGGCTTCCTCGACGCGCGTGCGCGCGCGCTCCAACTCGGCCGAAAGTTTTTGCGTCTGCTCGCGCGCCGCAGCCAGCCGTTGCTGCACCTTCACCAATAGTACACGCAGAGGCATGTCGCGCGTCTCGTCGGCTGCGACGGATGGAAGTCGCTGGCGCTCTTCTTCGACGTGACGCAGCTCCGTTTCGTAGGTGCGAATATTCTCTTTGTTGAGGCTCAAGGCAAACTGCTTGGAGCGGAGTTCGGCCTGCGCGGCGCGAAGCTCGGCGCGCGCCGTGTCCAGACCGGGACTGGGCGATTCGCTCAGGCGCACGGCCAAGTTGAGCGGCGCGCTCTCGGCGCGGAGCACCGTGAAGTTGGCGAGCGTGTTGCCGCCGAGTTCTTTGAGCAGCAGAGACATATCTTCGATGCTGTGCACGTCGTGGCGGCCGATGCGCGAGACAACGTCGCCGGGGCGCAGCCCGGCGCGCGCGGCGGGCGTGCCGGGCGCAACGGAGGTCAACAAGACGCCGCGCGGTCGAGTCAACAGCGTGCGCGCCTGTTCGCGCGTCCAACCGCCCGCGAGTAGTTGTTCGAGCGGCGCGAAGGCGAGCGCATCGCCGCGCGCGCCGAGCCACGGCTGCGGGACGCTCGCGCGTCGCTCGCGCACACGACGCACCGCGCCGCGCACGCTCTCGGCCGACAGCAGACGCGTCGCGCCCGCGTCGCTCTCTTCCACGATGCCGACGAGCATGCCCGTCTCGCTCAAGGCAACGCCGCCCGTCCATTCGGGCGAGACGCGTTTGACCTCCAAGGTCATCTCCAACAGCTTGCCCGAAGGCGAACGCTTCACCTCGCGCAACTGCCCCGCCTCCTCGCTCATGTTCATGTAGAGCACGCCTTCGTCGCCGACGGGCCCGAAATCAGGCCGGGGCGTGGCGGCGGGCGCGGGAGGGGGAGCGGGCGCGACGGGCGCGAACGCGGCGCGAATTGGCGCGATCACGCGCACGCGTTGGCCGACGGCAGGATCGGCGACTTCCCGTTCCGAGGCGGGCGCGAACAGAGGCTCTCCGGCTTCGAGCAGAGAGAGGCCGGTGCTGGCGTCGAGTCCGATGAAGCGCGCGTCGAACTTCGCGCCGTCCTGTCGTACGAGCAACAGTTCGACATCGTTGTCCGTTGCTTCATTCAACAACTTGTTAGTCGTCGCCGCCGCATTATTCGTCGTGCGGTTCGACGTAGCGGCGGCAGCGGACAGCGGCAGCAGCGCGGGACGGAAGGCCGACGCCAAATTCAACATCTCGGCTTCGGCTTGCGGCAGGCGCGCGACGATGGTGCGGCCGTCGGGCATGATGTAACCGGCGACGATGTTGGTGCGGACGAAATTCTCGTCGAAGTTGGAGGCGACGGGCGCATCGGGCGGCGTCAACAGTGTCCGCAGTTTCCAACCGCGCAGGCGATGGACGACGGCGACGACGGGCGGTGTGGCCTCGTGCGCGCGGCGCGGCGCGGCGACGATTCTCGCCGGAGAGTTCGGCGCGGACGGCACAGGCGGCGTGCGTCTGACGACCGGGCGCGGCGTCTGCGGCGTCTGTGCCGAAACGCCGCCCCACGCCAAGAGCGCGAACAGGGCGACGGAGGCGAGCGCACGCAACCCGCGCCGCAGGCCGAAACCGGCGCGGCCGAGCGCTTCGAGAACTTTCTTGACTGAGCGTTTCAAGACCACTACCACACACCTTGATTAGAGGATAGCGACGCCTTCGTGTAGGTCGCGCCGGGGCGACGCGTCACCACGTCGCGCGAGCCGAAGGAGACGGAATCGACCGAGATCGTGCGCGCCGTGCCGCTCGTGTCGCGGAGCAGAACTTTCAACTGGCCTTCCGGCGCGTAGAGTTGCACGGGGATGGGCGCGCCCTCCGCGCGCGAAGCCGTGCCTGAGGCGAAACGCGGCGTCGAACCCGTCACGCCCAGCGAAGCCGACTCCTCAACTTGAACCGTCGCCGACCCGCCACCCGCGCGACGCGTCGGTGTTGCTCCGCGCGGCCGCTCCGTCCGGCGTGAAGGCTTCGACGAAGCGAACTCGTCGCCCGTCCGTCCGTCAGGCACATTCTGTTGACCTTCCGGCGACGCTGCCTGAGCGACGCCAAGCGACGGCGCTTCGTTCGTCACGTTGGTTGGCGACGCGTCCGTTGCCGCCGTCGTAGTTGCAATCGTATTTGCCGTTGTGGTCGCCGTCGTCCCGGTCGTCGCGTGCGACTGCTGTGCGACGGGCTGTGTCGTAGTGGGCGCGTCCGCGCGACGCGCTTGAAAGTAGAGCGAGACGGAGACGACGAGCGCGAGGCAAGCGGCCAGAGGCCAAGAGAGCGCGGCGGGCGAGAAGTTGAACCAAGCGGCGCGCGGCGCATGGGCGGCGCTGCCGCGCTCGGCGGCCAGACGCGCCCGCATGCGGAAGTCGAAATCGGCGGGCGCTGAAACTCTCTCCAATTCGCCGACGAGACGCCTGAGCGCGCGCCTCTCTTCCGTGAAGAGACGGCACGCGGCGCACGCGGCCACATGCGCCTCGGCCGCCGCGCTCAAAAGTTCGCGGCCGAGGTCTCTGTCTTCAATTTCAAGTTTGCACTTCTGACAATTCATTTTTTTAACACCGATGGGGCTTCAGAGATAGCCCTGCAACTTATCCCGCAAAAACGTCCGCGCGCGACTGATGCGCGATTTGACCGTGCCCTCGCTCATCTCAAGAATCCGGCCGATCTCTTCGTAGCTGCGTTCCTCTATATCGCGCAGGACGAGCGGCGCGCGATATTTTTCCGGCAGGGTGGCAATCGCGCGTGCGATGACGGCGCGGCGTTCGTCTTCGACGAGCGTAACGTCCTGCAAGGGTCTGCGGTCGGCCGGGTCTAACTCGGCGCGCTCGCCCTCGCGCTCCTCTGTCTGGAAGAAGCCCGTCAGCGAGACGAGGCGACGGCGTTTGCGCTGGCGCAACTCACTGATGGCGAGATTGGTGGCGATGCGGTAGATGTAAGTGGAAAAGGCATAGGTCGCTTGATAACGGTCGGCCGCGCGATAGACGCGCATGAAAGTCTCTTGCGCCAGATCGACGGCCGAGTCGTAATCGTTCGTCAGGCGATAGACGTAGTTGGTGATCTGGTTGCGATAACGCCTGACGAGTTCTGCAAACGCCGCCTCGTCGCCGGTGCGTGCGGCTTCCAGCAGACTATGATCCGAGAGCGGTTCGGCCACGACGGTGTGCCGCGACACGGCGGCGCGCGCGGGGAGAACCAGTTCGTCTGCGGAGCTAATCGCACTCATGTCGGACAGGCGGGCTTCGCCGTGTTGCTGCTGCTGATGGCGCACCGGGCGTCGGGAATGAATTATCACCGAGAGCACGCGGCGACATTATACACTCCCGGCCGCGACTCGCCCGACTGTGTACACGCCCCACCTGCCGCACGAGTTCCAAAATTTCGTCGCCGCTCTGAGTGTTCAGGCTTCAAGTTTTCTCCGCTTGGCCGTGTGCGATTTCGGCGTCGCCGTGGCGCGTTCAATTTTGGAAGCGACGCGTTTTATTTATGTCTAACCACTCGCGGCGGACTCTGCTATAATGCCCGCCGTTCAGCATTTCAAGCCTTGCGCGAACTTTTGAGGGCTTCTGCTTTTGCGCCGTTCGCTCCCGTTCAAATCGCTCTACCTTAACAAATTGGAATCTTCCTTTCTCTATGCCTAAGGAAATTACTAAGCATAAAACCGTCCTCGACGCCATCCGCCAAGTTGACATCATCTCCGACCTCGTCGATTGGGATAGCGAGCACGACCACTTCAAATACGAACTCGACCTCGAAGTGATCGCCTACGGCCGCAACTACAACGGCAAGAAGGTCGGCCCCTACGTGCGTCTCTTCGAGTTTCAACCCGGCGAAGAGATCATCAAACAGGGCGACTGGGGCAGCAACACCTTCTACATCACCGTCGCCGGCAAATGCGACGCTTACGTCAACGACGAGAGCGGCACGCCGAAGAAGGTGGGCGAGATTCCGGCCGGAGTCAGTTTCGGCGAGATGGCGATCTTGGCGGGCGTGCCCCGCAACGCCACGGTCAAGGCCGCGCCCGGCGGGCAGCCCGCCACCGTGCTCGAAGTGACGCGCCCGGCCTTGCGCCTCTTGCGCAAGCTCCCGGCCTTCGGCCAGAACCTCGATGTCACCTATCGCAAGCACGGACTCGACCGCACGCTCGTCGACGTGCGACAGGTGGCGGGCGACGCCTTCGACGCCGAGATGCTCAAGCAACTCGGCGACGCGGCGCGCTTCATGGTCTACGGCAAAAACCACGTCCTGCATCGTGAGGGCGACCGGATCGAGAACATTGCTTTCATCAAAAACGGTTGGGTGCGCTGCGTGAGCGGGGCGGAGTTCAACCCGGCGATGGCCGATCTGGCCGCCGCGCTCGACCAAAGCGCGGGGCTGGATTTCCTCGGCGCGGGCAATTGCCTCGGCCTCGAAGGCGTCCGCGAAGACAAGCAGTGGGCGTACACGGCCACGATCCTCTCGCGCACGGAAGTGCTCGAAATCTCCATCGCGCACCTGCGCGCCAACCCGACTCTGCGCGACGCGGTGCTGCGCAAGTTCGGCGAATTTTCCAAAGCCGACGACCAGATCGAGACCGTCTCAGGCTCGCTCGCCTTCCAACTCTCCGCCGCCGAGAAAGAGATTTCCACCGGCATCGTGGACGGGACGAACCTGCTGGTGATGGACATGGACTTGTGCGTGCGTTGCGGCAACTGCTCGCTCGCCTGCCACAAAGTGCACGGCCAATCGCGCCTCCTGCGTCGCGGCATCCACATCGAACGGCCGAAAAAACTGGGCGGCACGTCGAGCCAGCACGTCCTCTCTCCCTCGGTCTGTCTCCACTGTCAAGACCCCGAATGCTTGACCGGCTGCCCGACGGGCGCCATCGGCCGTTTCAGCAACGGCCAGATCGACATCGACCCGAAGACCTGCATCGGCTGCGGCGACTGCGCCACGCAATGCCCCTACAACGCCATCACGATGATCCCGCGCAAGCCCGTCGCGCCCCCGCCCCAGACGTGGCAGACGCGCCTGCGCAAGTGGTTCAGCCTCGCGCCGCCCGAACCGCCCCCGGCCGTGACCGAGACGGAAAACCTGCTCGCCGTCAAATGCAACCTCTGCAACAACACGCCGCTCAACCCGCCCGGCATGAAACGGCATGCCTATTCGTGTCAGGAGAATTGCCCGACGGGCGCGCTCGTGCGCGTCAACCCGCGCGAGTATTTCACCGAAGTCAAAAACCGCATCGGCATCGTCTTTCAAGACCAGACGCACGCCATCGGCCGCAACATCCATAAGCGCGACACGCTTGCGCGCCTCTGGCACGCGGGCGGCGTCATCTCTACCATCGCCTTGACCGCGCTCACCATCTGGGCGCTCTACCGCTACGGGCTCGACGGACGCCTCGGCGGCACTTGGCTGACGATTCGCTGGATCACCGGACTCGTCGGACTCGTCGGCATCGGCATCGTCATGGCCTATCCCGGCCGCAAGCAAATTTACCGAAAACGCGCGGGCGCGCTGCGCTACTGGATGCTCTCGCACGTCTACGCGGGGATCATCGCGGGAATTCTGCTGCTGCTGCACGGCGGGATGAACACGGGCGGGTTGCTGACTTCCCTCTTGATGATCTCTTTCGACCTCGTCATCCTGTCCGGTCTCTTCGGCATCGCCTGTTACATCATCGTGCCGCGCATTATGACGAGCATCGAAGGCGAGCCGCTCTTGATCGAGGACTTGCGCGCGCGCCGCGAAGAGTTGCGGCAGACGCTCGCGCAGACGAGCGCGCAGGCCGACCCGGCCGTGCGCGACATCATCCTGCGCAAAGTGCGCCCGCGCTATCTCTCGCTCGGCTACTTGCTGCGCCAGTACATCAAACGCGAAGATTTGACTTCGCTCCATTCACAGGCGCGCGAGGATTTCAAGACGGAACTCGAACATTACAAGAAGTCGCCGGAAGAGTTGAGCCGCATCTTCATCTACGGAACCGACGACCCGTCGCTCTATCGCGCCGAAGGGCGACTGCTTCACGAAGCCATCGAATCGACCGTCACGCTCAGGCGCGTGGATTCGCTCATCTACCTGCATCAACTGCTCAAACTGTGGCTCGCGCCGCACGTCGTCGCTACGTCCTTGATGCTGGTGCTGATGCTGGTGCACATCATTCAGGTGGTCTTTTTTAGAGTTCATTAAAGAACAAATCTGACGCGGTAGTTCATCAACCGGGCCGACGCGAGGCCGACAGCGGAGTCAAACTTCAGTGAGCACACGGCAAGAGGCCAACACCTTCATCATCACGCGCGAAGACCGCTCCTTCGATCCGGTCACGATCCTGTCCGAAGGGCTGGCAATCGGGCGCGCCCCCGACAGCGAACTCAACCTGAACCACCCGACCGTCTCGCGCCTCCACGCGGGGATACGTAAAATCGGCGGGCGCTTCTACATCTTTCATCTCAGCCCGTCGAATTCGACGACGCTCAACGGCGACCTCGTCCAAGAGAAGGCCGCGCTGGCCGACGGCGACGTGGTGCAGATCGGCCCTTTCTTTCTCTTCGTCGAATATAAGGGCGACGCGCTCTCCGTCAGGGTCAGATACCAGACGGCCGTGAACGTCGGCGAAGCCGAAAAGTTAACTTCGACTCCGTTGCAGGCGGCCGAACAAACTCCGGCGGGCGGCGACGACGTGGCGCGCGCGACCGGCGCGCACTCCATCCCTTCGGCCGCCGCTTCGGGGACGACTGGTGCGGACGCGGACGAAGGCGCGCTCGACGTGTTCTGGGAGAAGCGCAAACGCGAAGCCGGCAAGGTGACGCGCCCGTCGCCTCTGCGCCCGCGCCCGCCCGCGCCCAAACTCGGCAAGGCGCGTTTCAACTGGAAGCCGACCCGCGACCTCGAACGCCCTTGGCCGTTCTCGATCTTCACTTGGGGCGTGGTCGTCGTCGGCCTGCTTTCAATCGTCGCGGCCTTCAGCTACACGTCCGCTTTCTCGCCCGCGCCCATCTCGAACGCGCACGCGCGCCGGAGTTTCACGCTCACCCCGGCCATCGCCCGCGAGCCGAACGCCAACTCCTGCACCACCTGCCACACCATGCGCGCGAGCATGGAGACCAACTGCGCTTCGTGTCATCAAACGGACGCGTTCGCCGCGACCGTCACCGCGCCGCACAAGGCCGCAGGCATCGGCTGCACG
>DASVUD010000023.1:0-33801 GCA_036387235.1 Pyrinomonadaceae bacterium | reverse complement strand
CCCCCCCCCCCCCCCCCGCCCGCTTTCTGCTCATCTCCCGATGCGCGCGCTCGCCGAAAGCAATAACATCTCACGCCGCCGATTCGCGTCCGGGTCGTTTTCATTATGACCGATGCTTCTCTCAATCCTGCACGAAACGGTCAAACTGCCTTGTCCGCAACGCCGCGTCTTTTTCCTTTCACACGCGTATTTCAAGGCTTTCCACGTCCTTCCGCTGCTCCGTTCCTTCCGGCACATCCTTTGCCAACTGCTTGAACGACTCGCCTCGCATCGAGACGTTCTTTTGCAGATGAGTTCTCAAGTCTCCGATAAGAGCCTTCTTCCGGTGAAAGCAGAAGCGGGCATGCACTTACCAGCCTAAGTCGCTTCTGAAAGCAGCGATATGGTAGTGGGAGTTCCCGAAGGACGATAGATGAAGAATCAGATCGACAGACACAAACTCGCCTCGCTCCTGCTGCTCGCCTGTCTGCTCTGCGGCGGTTTGCCCGCGGGCACGGCCAACGCGCAGTCGGCGAAAGCGCAGCAGCCGGGACGGCAAGAGAAAATTTCTCCTGACTTGCTCGAGCGCAACCGGCGCAATCCGGACGAGCGCGTCGCGATTATCTTGCAGTCGGCGGGCGCTTGGAGCGCGGCGCACGACGGTCTCGTGCGCGCCTTCGGAGCAGAGGTCAAACGCGGCTTCCGCAACTTCGACCTGCGCGCCCTCGAAGTGCCCGCGCGCGTCGCCGAGTTGCTGTCGATGCAGAACGAATTCGCTTACGTCTCGCTCGACCGCGAGGTGAAATCGCTCGGCCACCTGTCGCTTACCACCGGCGCTGACGCCGCCCGCAAAATGACGGGCACGACGAGCAACTACGACGGCACAGGCATCGGCATCGCCATCCTCGATTCGGGCATTTATCAGGAACACAAATCCTTCACGCAGGCTTCCGGCATCGGCACGCGCATCACTGCGAATGTCGATTTCACCGGCGACGGCAACACGGCCGACCCTTACGGCCACGGCACACACGTCGCCGCGCTCGCCGCAGGTAATGGGGTTGTCTCCTCCGGCGCTTACACGGGCATCGCGTCGAACGCCAACATCCTGAATCTGCGCGTGCTCGACGGCATGGGGCGGGGCAGCACCTCCGCTCTGCTCGCCGCGCTCGATTGGGTCTACACGAACCGCGCGGCCTACAACATACGCGTCTTGAACATGAGCCTCGGCACGGTCGCCGCCGACTCCTATCGCAACGATGCCCTCTGTCTCGCCGCGCGCAAGCTCGTGGACGCGGGCATCGTCGTCGTCGCCGCCGCCGGCAACGAGGGTAAAGATGCAAACGGCGTGAAACTCTACGGGCAAATTCACTCGCCCGGCATCGAACCTTCGGTCATCACCGTGGGCGCTTCGAACACCTACGGCACGGACGCGCGCCACGACGATACGGTGACGACCTACAGCTCGCGCGGCCCCACGCGCAGCTACTACACAGACCTCGCGGGCGTGCGCCACTACGACAATTTACTCAAGCCCGACTTGGTCGCGCCCGGCAACAAGATCGTCGAGGCGCAGTCGTACGGCAACTACCTCGTCACCAATAACCCGCAACTCGATGCCAACGTCAGCGGCTCCGCGATCAAAGAGCAGATGTACCTGTCGGGCACGTCGATGGCGACCCCGGCCGTGTCGGGCGCGGCGGCCATGTTGCTGCAAGCCAATCCTTCTCTCACGCCCAATCTCGTCAAGGCCATTCTTCAATACACAGCCCAGCCGCTCGCGGGCTTCAACAACTTCGAGCAAGGGATGGGAGAACTCAACCTCGAAGGCGCGATGCGCCTCGCCAAACTCGTCCGCACAGACCTCTCCGCCGCGACGCCGCTCGGCGCGCCGCTGCTCACGACAAACGCCCCGACGCCGACTTCGACCATCGCGGGTGTGAATTTCAACTGGGGCGGCGCGGTCGTGTTCAAGCACACGTTCGCCACCGGCTCGAATCTGATCACGAAATATCAGAAGGTCTACGCCCTCGGCGTGCTCGTCTCCGACGGCGTGTTGGTTTCGGACGGCGTGCTCGTCTCGGACGGCGTACTTGTCTCCGACGGCGTGCTCGTTAGCGACAGCATCATTACGAGCAACGGCGTGCTCGTCTCCGACGGCACGGTCTTTTGCGGAACAGGCGTGCTCGTCTCGGACGGCGTGCTCGTCAGCGACAATATGCTTTTCGGCGACGGCGTGCTCGTCTCGGACGGCGTGCTCGTCTCGGACGGCGTGGTCAGCGGAAACGTCTCGAACACGACCGACAAAGTGATGATCTATGGCGACCAGACTGCCTCGATGGTGGTCGTGCCGGAAACAATCGTCGCTGCGCTGGCCGCGCCCTCGACGCTCGCGGCGACGGTCGTCTCGACCACGCAGTTGAATTTATCTTGGAAGGACATGTCGGCGAGCGAGGCCGGGTTCATGATCGAGCGATGCGCCGGTGCGAACTGCACGGGGTTCGCGCAGGTCGCGCAGGTCGCGGCGAACGTCAAGTCTCTCGCCGTGACGGGACTCGTGAAGGGAACTGCCTACAGTTTCAGAATCCGCGCCTTCAACTCCAGCGGCTATTCGGCCTATTCCAACACGACCACGGCCACGACGAAGAGCCGGTGACGAAGACCGCAGTTCGTTTCACATTCTGAGGCGCAACGTAACTGCCGCGCCGACGCGGACGACGGCAACTTCGGCGGTCTTGAGTTAACCGGAAAATTCCACCGACACGCGGGCGCGCGGCTTTGGCAACAGAGCCGCGCGCCCGTCTCATTATGAGCCTTCGACGTTTCGCGCACTCAAGCGCAAGTCCATGCCTCGACGATGATTCCGCGACGAGATTTTTTCGGCGGCGAGATTTTTGTGGAACGCGTGCCGCGTCATGGGCAGCGGCAAGGTGCGGCCTTAAGTCGCATGCCCGGCGGGCTGACCGTCTTTCCATCAATTTGATGGGACACAGGTTAAATCGGCCGTCATCGGGCAATTTGAACGTTTGGCCTCGCCGCTTCGATTCCGCCTTTTCCTGTTTTCCCCAGCGATCCGGCGGCCTGTTCCAGAATTTGGTCTGGCACATCACTCGCTAAAGGATCGGCGGCTAGTTCGTTTCACTTCTCCTTAAGGTAAACCAAAATATTGAAGAGGCAGAGCTACAACAAACCATTCATGGGACTGGTGATCACGACCGGCGTTGCGGCCTGTCTGTATAGCCTGCTGCTCCTGCCGCAAGCGAAGATCGACCTGCGCTTCCTTTTCATCACAGCCGTCACCATCCTGCTCGGCTCGCGCGTCGGCATCGAGTTCTCACCGCTCAAAGTTCAGATCACCGTCTCCGACACTTTCGTCTTTCTGTGCATGCTCCTGTACGGCGGCGAGGCTGCCGTGCTGCTCGCCGCCGCCGAAGCGTTTTTCTCCTCCATGCGCTTCAGCAAGCTTTGGCTGACGAGGTGCTTCAACGCGGCGCTGCTCGCCACTTCCACTTTCCTGACGGCGTCCGTGGTCGAGTGGTTCTTCGGCTCGCTGCCCGCCCTCTCACAACGCAAGCTCTCCTCAAGTTTCATCGCGGCCGTGAGCCTGATGGCTTTCGTCCAGTACGCGGGAAACTCCGGCATCGCCGCGCTCAGGGAGTCTTTCAAAATCAATCGCCCGTTCCGGCAGACTTGGAAGGAGTATTACCTCTGGACTTCGGTGACCTATTTCGCCGGAGGCTCGGCCGCCGCGCTCACGGCCATGCTGGTGACGGGCGGCAGTTTCTACGCCTTCGCCATCACGATCCCGATTATGTGGATCATCTACTTCACCTACCAGACCTATCGTAAACAACTCGAAGCGACCGCCGCGCAGGCCGCGCAGGCGGAGATGCACGCCGAAGAGCAGATGCGCATCAGCCGCGCCCTCAGAGAGAGCGAGGAACATTTCCGCAGCGCCTTCGACCACGCCGCCGCCGGGATGGCCCTCGTCGGCACGGACGGCCGTTGGTTGAGCGTCAATCGCTCGCTCTGCGAGTTGCTGGGATACAGCGAAGAGGAGTTGTTGCAACGCAACTTCCAGTCGGTGACACACCCGGACGACCTCGGCGAGAGCCTGACGGATATGTACCGGATGCTCGAAGGAAAGATGGTCACCAGCACGCGCGAGAAGCGATACCTACACTGTGACGGGCGCGAAATTTGGGCGACCGTGAGCACTTCGACCGTGGCCGACACGCAGGGCAAGCCCATGCACTTCATCGTGCAGTCGCAGGACATCACCGAGCGCAAGCGCGCCGAGGAACATCTGCACCGCGCGGCCTTCTACGACGACCTGACGGGTCTGCCCAATCGCGCGCTCTTCACAGACCACCTGCAAATCTCCATCAAGCGGGCGCAGCAGCATCCCGACCATCTTTTCGCCGTCCTCTTCCTCGACGTTGATCGCTTCAAGAACATCAACGACAGTTTGGGACACGTCCTCGGCGATCATCTGCTCAAGGACGTGGCCGGGCGTCTGAAAAAGTGTATCCGCCCGGAAGACACCGTCTCGCGTTTCGGCGGCGACGAGTTTGCCATCCTGCTGAACGGCTTGGCGCACTCGGCCGACGCCTTCGCCGTGGCCGAGCGAATCAAGCGCGAGATGCACACCAAGTTCAACCTCGGCGGCCACGACGTGTTCACGAGCGCCAGCACCGGCATCGCGCTCTCGACCATGAGCTATGAAAGCGCCGAAGAGATTCTGCGCGACGCCGACACGGCCATGTATCGCGCCAAGGCGCAGGGCAACGGCAGCTACGAAGTGTTCGATAAGCTGATGCACGCGCGCGCCATCTCGCTCTTGCAACTCGAAACCGATCTGCGCCGCGCCGTGGAACGCGAGGAGTTCGAAATTTTCTACCAGCCGATAGTGGCTTTGGAGACGGGAAAGATTACGGGCTTCGAGGCGCTCGTGCGCTGGCATCATCCGGAACGGGGCTTAATCTCGCCGGTCGAGTTCATCCCCGTTGCGGAAGAGACGGAACTGATCATCCCCATCGGCACGTGGGTGCTGCGTCAGGCGTGCCGCCAACTGCGACTGTGGCAGATCGAGTTTCCGTCGGAGCCGCCGCTCACCATGAGCGTCAACTTGTCCGGCCGGCAGTTTCGTCAAACCGACCTCGTCGATCAAGTCAAGCACATCCTGAACGAAACCAAACTGTCGCCGCAGTGTTTGCGCCTAGAGATCACGGAGAGCGTCGTGATGGAGAACGCCGAGGTGGCGACGGCGATGCTCCGGCAGTTGCGCTCGATCAACGTTCAACTGAGCATCGACGATTTCGGCACGGGCTATTCCAGTTTGAGTTATCTGCATCGCTTCCCGATCAACATCCTCAAGATCGACCGCTCCTTCGTCAATCGCATGTGTCTGGAAGAGGAGAGCCTCGGCATCGTGGAGACGATTGCCATCCTTGCCTCCAAACTCAAGATGCAAGTGGTGGCCGAGGGCGTGGAGACGCTTGAGCAGCAAGAACGCCTCACCAGTCTCGGCTGCGGATACGCGCAAGGCTTTTTCTTCTCCGAACCCGTCAAAGCCGCGTCCGCCGCGAACCTGCTCCGCAACGAACAACGCGACTGCGACGCCTTGCTCTCCTCTTATGAAACTTACGTGCAGGACGTAGGCTTGATCGGCGAAACTTTTTCGATGTAGTCAAACCGCGCGTTCATCTCGCGCGCACCAAGAGCACACGGATCAATAAAACAGGGGCACTCCTCAGCGAAGGAGCGCCCCTGTTTTATTGACTATCTAATTCAACTCTGGTTCTTACAAATCTTTTTCTCGCTCCAGAGCTTCCTTCTTTCTAATTTGTGACTCCGACTCTTTATCATTGAAAGTTTTAATAATCGCTATAGCATCATCGTAATCCAAATTGGTTCTAATAATCTCACTACGCCCTTTTTGACCGCTTTTTAAATAAGTATTCTGCCGTTTGATCTGATACTTGATTGATGGGTCGCCTTCAAACTCCGCTTTCTGTCCCGGCATCGCTTGTACTGTGTAGATATACATTGCTGCTCCTAGAGGTTCAGTTCTGGCCTCACTATCCAACGACCAAAAACTAACCTCTCTTCTTTGCAGGTTTCACCTTGAAGCCACTACTCTCCGAGACTTTCTTCGCAGGTGTGGAGAAGGTTTGTTCCTGACGTTTATCCGCGCGTTCCGCGAGGTCTTTTTGAATCGCTTCCTTCAACCTCTTTTTAGCCCGTTTGTTCATAATGCAAGGATTATACAGAATAAAACTTCCAAATGCTCGATCAACTAAAAATTATTGAACCCGGCCTTCTCAAAATACTTTCTGCTGCCGTTGTCTGAGTTCCGCGATTGGCGGTAATAGTTTTCGCTCCGGCGAGTGATATTCCCGAAGGCAGCGGCGTTCCCGTCGCAACCGGCCGAATAAAGAAGAAAAGGGACTCAATTTTCATCCCCCTAGCCACCGGTTCTAAAAACCTAGTGACACTCAAAGGAATCCATTAAGTCCCTCTCCTTTATTTGATGAGCCGAGCAGGACTCGAACCTGCGACCCAGTGGTTAAAAGCCACTTGCTCTACCGACTGAGCTATCGGCCCAAAGCGGAGATGTCAAACGTGTCGTTCGCGCGTCGGTGCGTGCGCGCCTGATTTCGGCGGACGAGTTCTCGTTGAGAATTGATTCCGGCTAACGGCCACGCGTGAGAAGCATTTTACATGCGTCGCAGGTGACGGGCAAGCGAGTGCCAGTCCGTCACGCGCTTGTGAGCCATTCGTCGAGCGCCGAGCCGTGATTGATAATCGTCTGCGCGCGCTCAGGCCCGGTCGAGACGAGACCGATTTCGACCCCGATGGCACGTGAGAGATATTCGACGTAGGCGCGCGCGTTCGGCGGGAGCTTCGACATCTCCGTGACGCCTTCGGTCGAAGCGTTCCAGCCGGGCAGCGTCTCGTAGATGGGTTCGACGCGGCGCAGGTCTTGCGAAACGGCGGGGAAGGATTCGACCTCGCGCCCGTCGAGCCGATAGCCGGTGCACACCTTGATCTGGTCGAGCGCGTCGAGCACGTCGAGTTTGGTCAGGGCGACGGAGGTGAAGCCGTTGATCTCAGCGGCGTAGCGCGTGGCGAAGGCGTCGAACCAACCGCAGCGACGCGGCCTCCCCGTGGACGCGCCGTATTCGTGGCCGCGCTCGCGGATGAGTTGCCCGAGTTCCTCTTCGCCTTCGAGCATCTCCGTGGGGAAGGGGCCTTCGCCGACGCGCGTCGTGTAGGTGCGGACGATGCCGAGGACACCCGTGATGCGATGCGGCGCGAGTCCCGTCCCCGTGCTTGCGCCTCCGGCCGTCGTGCTCGAAGAGGTGACGAACGGATATGTGCCGTGATCCACGTCGAGCAGAGTGGCCTGCGCGCCTTCGATCAGAATCGAGCGATTCTCGCGCGCGGCGCGGTTTAGGAAATGGGTCGTGTCGGCGATGAAGGGAGCGAGTCGTTCGACGAGGCGCGAAGTCTCGTTGAAGACCTCTTCGACATCCAGAGCCTCGCCGCCATAGGCTTCGATGATGCGGTTGGCGTCTTCCAGATTGCGCTCGATGCGCGCGCGCAACACTTCGGGCACGAGCGCATCGGCGACGCGGATGCCGCGCCGTCCGGCCTTGTCTTCGTAAGCCGGGCCGATGCCGCGCAAGGTCGTGCCGACGCGTTCGTTGCCGAGCCGTTCCTCGCTCGTGTGGTCGAGCGCACGGTGGTAAGGCAGGATCAGGTGCGCGCGCGTGCTGACGCGGATGCGTTCGGGCGTGATCTCCAAACCTTGCGCGGCGAGACGGTCGGCCTCTTCAAAGAAGGCTTTCGGGTCGATGACCATCCCGTTCGCGAGCACGCAGGTCTTGCCCTGATGAATGATGCCGGAGGGGATGAGGTGCAAGACGAAGGCGCGCTCGCCGACATAGACCGAATGGCCTGCGTTGTGCCCGCCCTGATAGCGCGCCACGATGTCGAAACGTTCGGCCAGCAGATCGACGATCTTGCCCTTGCCTTCATCGCCCCACTGCGCGCCGATGACCACGATGATTTTTGACATGGTTAGCTATTAGCCGTTAGCTATTAGCTGTTAGCCAGAAGCATTAAAGCTAATAGCTAACGGCTGACAGCTCTTTCTCAGCTTGCTCTTTCCAGCTTGACGGGTTTCTCGATGAAGTAGAAGCTGCATTGGCCGCGCACTTCGTCGAGGTCGCGGCGTTCGATGGGGAAGAGGCGGCATTGATTGGGGCGGTCTTCGTAGATGCCGCAGGTGGACGTGCCGTCGCCGTGTTTCTTGAGGAAGGGGCACTTGAAGAGTATCTCGCAGCACGCCCCGCAGCGATTGCACTCGCCGCGTCTGAGCGCGAGCGCGTCGATCACTTCCTGCTTGCGAAAGTTCGCGCTGACGAAACGGCGCAGCTTGCCCTGTGCTTGCCGCGCACGAAACCGCGCATCCTCGACGGCGCGCAGGCGCTTGGCCGCCGTCAGTCGTTCTTCCAGCAGGCGACGCTTACCGGTTTTTCGTGCATGTCCTGCGGCGGCGGTGTTCTTCGAGCGGCTGTTGGTGATCTGTTTCATCGAGCGTCCGGGAGTCGCGCGCCGCGCGTGGCTTTCGTGTGCCTCGGGCTTTCGGCCTAGCGAGCGCGTCGCGCTTGAACAATCCGTAAGACTGTTTGACGACAAACGCCGGGAGCGGGCGCGCAGACGCGAACTTCAAAAGCGCCTCCGCGCTCCTCCCGGCGACGATAAAACTTAGGCGTTCGCCGCGCCCGTCCCGGCTGCGGCGACGTGCTTATCGATCATGCGCGAGATCGCTTCCTTGCTCGTCGCGCCCACCACGCGTTCCTCTTCCTTACCGTTCTTGAACAGGATCAGCGTCGGGATGCCCTTGATGCCGTACTTCTGCGGCACGTTCGGATTCTCATCCACGTTCAACTTGACGACGCGGGCGCTCTCCGAGTACTTCTCGGCCACCTGCGCCACGGTCGGCGCGATCATCCGGCAGGGCGCGCACCACGCCGCCCAAAAATCCACGAGGACGGGGCGATCCGACTGCAACACTTCCGCATCGAAATTGGCGTCGCTGACGTCGTTAACAAATTCGCTTTCACTCATGCCTAACTCTCCTTCTTCCTACTTGTAATTGGCGCGAGCCGGATGATTCCTCTAAACCTCTCGCGTGTGTATGACTCTTCGACTAAAAAACTTCCGCGAAATTTCACCTCGCGCCGCGCCGATCTTTAGATGCTTTCCGCGTTGCCTACATCGCCGCGACGGCGCGATAAACCTCTACGTACTTGCGTGCGGCCGCGTCCCAAGAGTTGTCCGCGCGCATCCCGTTCAGTTGAATCCGACGCCACACGTCTTTGTCCGCGTAGGCGAACAGAGCTTCGTAGATGCTGCCGAGCATGGCGCGCGCCGAGTATTCTCCGAACTTGAAGCCGTTGCCAGCCCCGCGCGCGCGGTCGAAATTCTCGACCGTGTCGTCCAACCCTCCGGTCGCGCGCACGATGGGCACAGTGCCGTAGCGCATACTGTACATCTGATTCAGACCGCACGGCTCATAGAGCGACGGCATGAGAAAGATGTCCGCGCCCGCCTCGATCTGGTGCGCGAGCGGTTCGCCCGCGTAGCCCTTGTAAATCCCGACGCGGTGCGGCGCGTGATCATGGAACGACTGCAAAAAGTCTTCGTACTCGCGTGCGCCCGCGCCGAGGGCGACGAAGAACGCGCCCGTGTCGAGGATGGCGGGCGCGGCCTCACGAATGAGGTCATAACCTTTCTGCGCGACGAGCCGCGAGATGATGGCGATGACGGGTCGCTCCGCCTCCTCCGGCAAATGAAAACGACGCAGCAGGTCGAGTTTACATTCGCGTTTGCCCGATAGATCGTCGGCGCTGAAGTTGGCGGCGATGTGCGGGTCGGTCGCCGGATTCCATGCGTCGTAATCGACGCCGTTCGTCACGCCGATCAGGCGGTCGCGCCGCATGCGCAGCAACCAGTCGAGACCGTAGCCCTGTTCGGGCGTCTGTATCTCGAAAGAGTAGCGACGGCTGACGGTCGAGAGCCCGTCGGCCAGCATCAAACCGGCCTTGAGCGCAGACCCCGCGCCTTCCAACAGAAAAGCGTTGTGCACCTCGCCCCAACCGAAACCGAGATAGCCCAAATCGCCGGGGTCGAACGCGCCCTGATAGGCCAGATTGTGAATCGAAAAGAGCGTGCGCGTCCGTCGATAAAAATCGTCGTAGGCGCGGCGCGCGCGCAGTTCGGCGACGGCGAAACCGCACGGCCAATCGTTGCCGTGGACGACATCGGGCGGCTGCCCCAGACGTTTTAGTACGGCGAGCGCGGCGCGACAGAAAAAGGCGTAGCGCGTGTGGTCGTCCCGGTAACCGTAGATGTCGGGGCGCTGGAAAAATTCCGGCGCGTCGATGAGAAAGACGGGCGCGCCCACGGTCTCTTCGTTCAGAAACACGCGGACGTTTCGGTTGCCCCCCGTCCATTCGACTTCCACGTTGTCAAAGAGCAGGCGACTGAGCAGACTGCGATCCGTCTTCTCGTAGAGCGGCAGAAGCAGGCTCGCATCCACCTCGCCCGTGCCGTTGAGAGCTTTGGGGAGCGCGCTCGCCACGTCGCCGAGACCGCCCGTCTTGGCGAACGGCACAGCCTCCGACGATAAGATCGCGACGCGCAACGCTCTTCACCCGACACCTCTCCCCGAGAGGAGAGCGGCGTACACCAACAGTCTGAACTGCAAAGCCTTAGGCAGCCATTTTACGCAACAGGCGTAAAAAGTGACAAGCGGCAAACGGATAAATGGTAAATGGTAAATGGTAAATGGTGAAGAACTTTCTTCCACCATTTACCATTTACCATTCACTATTCACCTGTCATTTAGCTCTGCATCGAGGCGAGGAATTCGGCGTTGGACTTGGTTTTACCGAGTCTTTCAAGGACGACTTCCATCTGCTCGACGGGCGACAGCGGGTTCAGGACGCGGCGCATCACCCAGATGCGCGCGAGGTCTTCCTTGCTGATCAAGAGTTCCTCTTTGCGCGTGCCGGAGCGCTGGATGTCGATGGCGGGGAACAGGCGTTTGTCGACGAGGCGGCGGTCGAGATGGATTTCGCAGTTGCCCGTGCCCTTGAACTCTTCAAAGATCACGTCGTCCATGCGCGACCCCGTATCGATCAAGGCCGTGGCGATGATCGTTAGACTGCCGCCCTCTTCGATGTTGCGCGCCGCGCCGAAGAAACGCTTTGGACGCTGCAAGGCGTTGGCGTCGATACCGCCGGAGAGAATCTTGCCTGAAGGCGGCACGACCGCGTTGTGCGCACGCGCGAGACGCGTCAGGGAGTCGAGCAGGATGACCACGTCGCGCTTGTGCTCGACGAGTCGCTTCGCCTTTTCGATCACCATGTCGGCCACTTGCACGTGGCGCGTCGGCGGCTCGTCGAAGGTCGAAGAGATGACTTCGCCGTTGACCGAGCGCTGCATGTCCGTCACTTCTTCCGGGCGCTCGTCGATGAGCAGCACGATGAGGGAGACTTCCGGGTGATTCTTCGTGATCGAGTTGGCGATGGTCTGGAGCATCATCGTCTTACCCGTGCGCGGCGGCGCGACGATCAGGCCGCGCTGCCCTTTGCCGACGGGCGTAACGAGGTCAATGACGCGCGCGGCCAGCGTGTCGGGTTCGGTCTCCATCATCAGGCGCTCGTCCGGATAGAGGGGCGTCAAATTGTCGAAGAAGACTTTGTCGCGCGTCTCGCCGGGAGCCTCGAAGTTAATGGCCTCGACCTTGATGAGCGCGAAATAACGCTCGCCTTCTTTGGGCGGGCGAATCTGGCCGGAGACGGTGTCGCCGGTGCGCAGGTCGAACTTGCGTATCTGCGAAGGCGAGACGTAGATGTCGTCGGGGCCGGGCAGATAGTTGTATTCGGGAGCGCGCAGGAAGCCGAAGCCGTCGGGCAAAGTTTCCAGC
The DNA here is from genome assembly GCA_036387235.1 of Pyrinomonadaceae bacterium. GTDB lineage: Bacteria > Acidobacteriota > Blastocatellia > Pyrinomonadales > Pyrinomonadaceae > JAIVJZ01. The sequence goes on along the minus strand of DASVUD010000023.1, from coordinate 21,818 downwards.
ACGCCCTCGGAGAAGATGAGGCCGCTCTTTTCGGTTTGCGCCGCGAGGACTTTGAAGATGAGTTCCTGCTTGCGCATGCCGGTCGCGCCCGGCACGTCCATGTCTTTGGCGATCTGCGTCAGCTTCGAGATGGACATTTCCTTGAGCGTCGCCAGATTGAAAGCGTCGCCGCTGCCCGCGGGAAGAAAATCTTTCTCCGCTACGTCGTCGGCGGGCGTATCGACAACGGCCGCAGCGGTCGTCGCGGTGTTGGCGCGGTTGCCGTTCTCGCTGCTATTGCCGTTGGTCGAACTGACGGCGCTGCTACTACTGCTGCTGCGTGTGCGTGGTGTACGTTGTGACATTTCTCTTTTCTCTGTGAGTGCGGTTCCGCGCGTGCGTTATGTTGTGCGTTGAGCCGCCTGTTCTAACCAAGAGTTGTGTCCAACTCTTGTCGTGTTGCTGTCAATGAGATTGAATTGCCGGCGGACTATCTAAGTTCCGCGTGATGAAAATAGATCATTAAATGTTGTCGGGAATGATGCCTCAGGTGCGTGCGCGCGCAGACCCCCGATGGGGCGGCGCGAGAGCGCGCAGGAGCGGCGATGTTTCCGGCGGTTATGCTTGCGAGGTGGTTGGCGATTTCCTTCGGCGAACGTCTCGCATCCCGGCAAAGTTCAACGAATTGTTCTGTGCGGGAAAAAAGTTCTAACGTATCGCTTAGATGCCGTCAAGACCCGCAAGGTCGCCCGCGTGGCGACGATTCGACTTTTCAACTGGGGGAGTGTGAGACGGTAATGGCCTCTTCGATGGCGCGCCAGACGCGTTCGCGTCCGTAACCCGTGACGGCGGAGTAGGCCAAGACTTCACCGCCCGTGCCCGTCGCTGCTGCGCCTAAAATTTCACGCGTGCGCCCGATATTCTTGCGCAACTCATTTTGCGAGAGCTTGTCGGATTTCGTCGCAACCGTCAGGTGCGGCTTCGCATAAGCCGTCAACCATTCACGCAGTTGCAAGTCCAATTTAGAGGGATCGTGACGCGAATCTACGATTTGAATTGATAACACAAGCGACTCACGCTTGGCAAGGTAACTCGTCACAATTTCGCCCCACGACTCGCGTATGGCGCGCGGAACGCGCGCGTAGCCGTAGCCCGGCAGGTCTACGAAATAGAAGCGGCGGTTGATGAGGAAGTAGTTGAGCGCCTGCGTCCGCCCCGGCGTCGAAGAGGTGCGCGCCAGCCCTTTGACGCCCAACAGCGAGTTGATCAAACTCGACTTGCCGACGTTCGAACGGCCGAGGAAAGCCACCTCCGGCAACTGTGCCGTCGGCCAGTCGCGCTCGGTGAACGAACTCTTGACGAACTCGGCGCTCGTGATCTTCATAAGTTTCAAGTCTCAGATTTCAGGTTTCAGGACGGCGTTTGCTCTCACTCTAACTTGAAGCCTGAAACTCGAAACTTGAAACCCATTTATTTGGATTCCGTAGAGGCGGCGGCGCGGCGCGCGGCCATCGCCCTGGACATCTCGCGCACTTTGGCGAGGCGCTCTTTGGCGTCGGGCGCGCGCATGATGAGTTGTTCGAGGTGCATCCACATCTGCGGGCCGAACTTCTCGCGCAACTCTTCCATGAACGGCTCGAACTTGGCGTAGTAGAAAAAGTGCTCGCCGTTGGCGTCGTTGAACATCTTCTCGTCAATCGCGCCGTTGTTGACGAGCGAGGCGGCCATGTCCCAGTAAGTCATCACCATGCGCAGGTAAGCGTTGTTCTCGCCTCTGGCAACTTCCATGATCTCCTCTACGCTGTCGGGGTTGAACATCGCCATCCAATTGCGCGCCTTGCGCATCGTCTCTTCGCGGCGCAGGTCATAGAGTTTCAAGATCAAATCCGCGTCTTCGTATTTGCCCATGCGGTGATTTTCTCCTTTAGTCAGAGGGGATAGAAGGGATCAGGGATAAGGGATGAAGGATGAAATAAGAGAAGCACTCAAGTGATTGAATGCTTCCTTAATTCATCCCTCATCCCTCAATTAGTCTGCCATTGTCGGCGTGCTTTGCGAGGATTGTTCGGTTGACCAGATGGGCGGTTGCGCCGTGTCCACGCTGGCCGCGCCGGTCGGGCAGGCGTCTTCGAGCGCGAGCGGGAGCACTTCGTCGATGGTCTCGACGAAATGGACGGCGATGGCGGCGCGCACTTCTTCGGGCACTTCCGCCAAGTCCTTCTCGTTCTCTTTCGGCAAGATCAGCGTCGTCACGCCGACGCGATGGGCGGCCAGCATCTTCTCCTTGATGCCGCCGACCGGCAGCACCTTGCCGCGCAGAGTGATCTCGCCCGTCATCGCCACGTCTTTGCGGACGGGCACGCGCGTCAAGGCGGAAGCCATCGCGGTGGCGAGCGTGACACCGGCCGAGGGGCCGTCTTTCGGAATCGCGCCTTCGGGAATGTGCACGTGCAGGTCGCGTTTGCGCACGTGGTCGAGACTCATGCCGAGCCGTTCGGCGCGCGCCTTGACGCACGTAAGCGCCGCTTGCGCCGACTCCTGCATGACCTCGCCGAGTTTGCCGGTGAGACGCACCCCGCCGCGCCCGTTCGTCAAGGTTGCTTCGATCTGCAAGACCTCGCCGCCCACCTCCGTCCAAGCCAGTCCGAGCGCCAGCCCGATCTCGCTTTCGGCCGCGGCCTGTTGCTGGCGGAAGCGGATGGGGCCGAGCATCTCGCGCACGCGTTCGCCGTTGACGACCTCTTTGAACTCCTCGCCCTTCTGCTCGCCGACGAGCTTGCGCGCCACCTTGCGGCAGCACGAACCGATCTCGCGTTCGAGATTGCGCACGCCCGCTTCGCGCGTGTAGGAGCGGATGATTTCCAGTAAGCCTTCGTCAGTAAACTCGACCTGTTCGGACTTCAAGCCGCTGCCCTCGGCCTGTTTCGAGACGAGATGGCGACGCGCGATCTCCAACTTCTCGCGCTCGGTGTAACCGGAGAGGCGCAGAATTTCCAAGCGGTCTTGCAGCGCGGGCGGGATCGTGTGCAGCACGTTCGCCGTGGCGATGAAGAAGACTTTGGAGAGGTCGTATTCAACGTCGAGATAGTGATCTTGAAACGAGTTGTTCTGTTCCGGGTCTAACACTTCGAGCAAAGCGGCCGATGGGTCGCCGCGAAAATCCGCGCCGAGTTTGTCCACTTCGTCCAGCAGGATGCAGGGGTTGGTCGTGCCCGCCTTCTTCATCATCTGGATGATCTGGCCGGGCAGCGCGCCGATGTAGGTGCGCCGGTGGCCGCGTATCTCCGCTTCGTCGCGCACGCCGCCCAAGCTGAGGCGGACGAATTTCCTGCCCGTCGCACGCGCGATGGACTTGCCGAGACTTGTTTTGCCCACGCCCGGCGGGCCGACGAAACAGAGGATCGAGCCCTTCGGGTTTTTGACGAGTTGACGCACGGCCAAGTGTTCGAGAATGCGTTCCTTGATCTTTTCCAGCCCGTAGTGGTCTTCGTTCAAGACCTCTTCGGCTTTTTGCAGGTCTTTGATCTCTTTCGACTTTTGCTTCCACGGCACACTGAGCAGCCAGTCGATGTAGGTGCGCGAGACCGTGCCCTCGGCCGACATCGGCGGCATCGCTTCGAGGCGATGAAGTTCCTGCAAGGCTTTCTCCTTCGCCTCTTCGGACATGCCCGCCTCTTCGATCTTCTTGCGCAAATCTTCGACCTCGGCCTTCTCGTCCTTGCGTCCGAGTTCCTTGTGGATGGCCTTGATCTGCTCGTTCAGGTAATACTCTTTCTGCGCCTTCTCCATCTGTCGTTTGACGCGCGCCTGAATCGTGCGGTCGAGCTGGCGTTTGTCAACTTCGGTTTCGAGGATTTCGACGAGCCGCTGCATGCGGCCGTGGACGGAGAAGATTTCCAGTAGCCCTTGCTTGTCTTCGACCGCGATGCGCAGTTGCGAGGCGAGCGCGTCGGTCAGGTGCGAGGGGTCTTGGTTGCGCATGGCCTGCTGCAGGGCGTCGGTTTGCGCTTCGGGCGCGAGGCGCAGGTGTTGCTCGATGAGTTGGTGGATGCGCTGCGTGAGGGCTTCGATGCGCTGGCCGGATTCGAGCGCGGAGGGCGCGCGGCGCACCGTGGCCGTGAACGCACCGTTGTCGTTCTCCACGCGAATGGTCGTCGCGCGCTCGCGTCCTTCAACCACCACTTTCGTCTGGCCGTTGTCGAGTTTCTGCGCTTGCAGGATGCGCGCAATCGTCCCGACGCCGTAAATCTCCGAGGGCACGGGCTCGTCAATCGAGGCGTCGTGCTGCGTGGCGAGGAAGATCGTGCGGTCTGCGGCGAGCGCCTGTTCGAGCGCGCGAATCGAGCCGGGGCGTCCGATCTTGAAGGCGACTTTCGTGAACGGAAAGATCACGACATCGCGGATCGGAACCATCGGATAGCTCACAATGTCCTGCGGCGTGCGGTCTGAATATTCTTCCATAAAACTGCTGCTTCTTTCGCGGGGCAAACTACTTAAACTTCAAGGGCGAGCCGCTTGATGCCGCTCGCCCGGTATTGCGAACTAAACTGAATTGTAAACGATTTCGCGCAAGCGCGCCACCGGCCGAAAATCGGCGCAAGCGAGAGTTTTGCAAAACCCCGGCGCGTCTCGTTTATTGCTCCGACTGTTCGCGCAAAATCTCCCGCAGTTGTTTGACGCGCGCCGTCGTCACTTCGGCCAGACAGAAACTCACGACCATCGGATAGATCGAGCCGCCCTTGTTGCCGACGCTTCGATAGTCGCAATGCGCGTCGCGAAACTTGAGCCACGCGAGTTGCGCGGCGCGCAGTTTCGCGCCCTCCGACGCGCCCGCGTCCTTCATCAACTCGCGGTAAGCCTTGTTCAGTTCAGCATCGGCTCGGTCTCTCGCACGCGCGGCGCATTGGTTCAACTCTGCCTGCGTGTGCTCGCCGGGGCAAGGGTCTTCGTCGCCGTCGGCGGCGTCGTCCTGCTGTGCGGCGGCGGTCGCCGCCGCCGGAGTTTGTGGCGCGGCGGGTTTCGGCTGCCCTTGCTGCTGCTGCTGCGCCCGCGCCGCCTGTGTGCAAATAAATAAGAGTAGGAGTGTCGACACTCCTACTCCGAACTTTCTCAACACGTCTCTAGTTCCTTTCGCCCGATGGAAAGTGAAGCGACTCTGTGAAGACCTCTTCAACTCTTCGCTTCGGGCTTGCCGATCAAAAACAGAACGACTCCGACGGCCATGCCCATGATCCACAACAGCGTCGAAATGAGGAAGAGGTGGATGAGCGCACCGCCGATACCGAGGATGAGACCGACGAGCCAGATGATGGCTGAGAGAATTGTGAGCGCGCCTGAGACGGCGAGGATGATGAGACCTGTCTTGCGCACCTGTTAAGCCCCTCCCGCGCTCTTTGAATTTCGAGTCTTTATTTTAAGCGGCGGCGTCGTCTACGCCCGTCAAGGCTTCGCCCGGCACGGCGCGGCGGCGTTCGACCATCTCGCTCGTGATGACGAACTCCTTGATGCGCTTCTGCGACGGCAGCGTGTACATCGAATCGAGCAACAACTCTTCCATGATCATCATCAACCCGCGCGCGCCCACCTTGCGCTCGACCGCTTGCCGCGCAATCGCCTTGAGCGCGTCATCCGTGAAGCGCAGTTTCACGTTGTCGTACTCGAACTTCTTCTGATACTGCTTGACGAGCGCGTTCTTCGGCTCGGTCAGAATCCGCATCAGCGCGCCCTCGTCCAGTTCGTTCAAGACGCCGAGCACGGGCAGGCGGCCGACGAATTCGGGGATCAGGCCGTAGCGCACGAGGTCTTCGGGCTGCGCCGTCGCCATCGCCTCCGCGTAGCGCTCCGCGCTGTCCTTGATCTCGGCGCGGAAGCCGAACGACTTGTTGCGCATGCGCCGTTCGATCACTTTCTCCAGACCGACGAACGCGCCGCCGCAGATGAAGAGGATGTTGGTGGTGTCGATGGGGAAGAACTCTTGATGCGGGTGCTTGCGCCCGCCCTGCGGCGGAACGTTGGCAATCGTGCCTTCGAGAATTTTGAGAAGCGCCTGCTGCACGCCTTCGCCCGACACGTCGCGCGTGATCGAGGGGTTCTCGTCCTTGCGGCAAATCTTGTCTACTTCGTCGATGTAGATGATGCCCTGCTGCGCGCGCTCCACGTCGCCGTTGGCGGCCTGCAACAACTTGAGGATGATGTTCTCCACGTCTTCGCCGACGTAGCCCGCTTCGGTCAAAGTCGTGGCATCGACGATGGTGAAGGGAACGGAGAGCATGCGCGCGAGCGTCTGCGCCAGCAGCGTCTTGCCCGTGCCGGTCGGCCCCATCAAGAGGATGTTCGACTTCTGAATCTCCACGTCCGAACGGCGGCGCGCAATCTCGATGCGCTTGTAGTGCTGGTAGACGGCGACGGCCAGACGTTTCTTCGTCTCATCCTGCCCGATGACGTACTCGTCCAAGAAACTTTTAATCTCGGAAGGTTTGGGCAAAGGCGGGCGCGTGGCGACGGCTTCGGCCTGCTGGTCGTCGGTGATGATCTCGTTGCAGATGTCGATACATTCGTTGCAAATGTAGACGGTCGGGCCGGCAATGAGTTTCTTCACCTCGTTCTGCGACTTGCCGCAGAACGAACAGCGCAACGTATCATCGGGACGACGTACCATAAGCTTTAGGGGACTCCGTGCTTTCGAGGTTTAATCCAACTTCGGACTGTCAAGTGAACTGAAAGAACAGGCGGGCGATTCAACGGTCGTGTGCCCGCGAACGTCGGGGCGCGTTGGGGAGCGCGCCGTCTGCCGGGGAACTACTCTAGCACAAAAATCGTCCGGCGCGTTCGTTCGCGGGCATCTGCGGACGAACGCGCCGGGTAAAAGTTTATTCGCGGTGCGTGATCACTTCGTCGATCAGCCCGTACTCTTTGGCCTGCACGGCCGACATGATGCGGTCGCGTTCCACGTCGCGCTCGATCTGCTCGTAGGATTGGCCGGAGTGTTTGGCGAGGATGTTCGAGGTCAACTCGCGCATGCGGATGATCTCTTCGGCCATGATGCGAATGTCCGTCGCCTGTCCTTCCGCGCCGCCCGAAGGCTGGTGGATGAGGATGCGGGAGTTGGGCAGAGCGAAACGTTTGCCCTTCGCGCCCGCCGCGAGCAGGAGCGCCGCCATCGAAGCACACTGGCCGACGCACAAGGTGGACACGTCGGCGCGGATGAACTGCATCGTGTCATAGATCGCCATCCCGGCCGTGATCGAACCGCCCGGCGAATTGATGTAGAGCGAGATGTCTTTCTCCGGGTCTTCGGCTTCGAGAAAGATCAGTTGGGCGACGATGAGATTGGCGATCTGATCGTCAATCGGCGTCGAGATGAAGATGATGTTGTCTTTGAGCAGGCGCGAGTAGATGTCGAACGCGCGTTCGCCGCGCGATGTCTGCTCGACCACCATTGGGACTAAAGCCATAAACTTGAAACTCCAAACTTCCTGAAACCTTTGCCAAAAAACTTTGCCAAGTTGAACATTCGCCGCTCCCGGCGGACTCGCGAGGGCGCGAACCCTTGTTCGCCCTTCTAGCTCTGCTGCGCCGCCGACGCGCCCGTCTCTGTCTGGCCGCCTTCGTCGCCCTCGTCCGTGGCTTGTCCGGCGGAGTTTTCGGCGGCGGTCGTCGTCGCGGGCGGCGCATCTTCGCGCCATTCCTCTTCGCTGATGCGCGCGTTTTCGATGAGCAGATCGAGCGCCTTGCGGTGGCGCAATCTGTCGGCGATGCTACGTTCGCCTCCCTGCTTTGTCAAGGCAGCGCGCACCTGCTCTACGGACTGGCGCGTGCCCTCGGCGATTGTCTCGATTTCGCGTTCGATCTCTTCATCCGTCGGCTCGATCTCTTCGGCCTCGGCGATGCGTTCGAGCAGGATCGAACCGCGCAAATCTTCGGTCGCCTGTGCCTCCAACATGCCCTGCAAACTCTCGAAATCAAATTGCTGGTTGCGCGGATCCATCCCGCGCTGCATCATGTCGCGCACGGTCGATTCGAGCAGCCGCCGCGCCTGACTTTTGACGAGCGATTCGGGAACCTCGAATTCGTGCGCCGCCAGCAACTTCGCCATCACCTCGTCGCGCAGGCGATGTTCCGATTCCATCTGCGCGCGCTCCGTCAAATTCTCGCGCAGCTTCGTGCGCAGGGTGTCGAGCGAATCGATCTCTTCGCCGAAAGTCTTCGCCCATTCGTCGTCCGCCTCCGGCACTTCCTTGCGACTGACGGCCGTGACGGTCGCCGTGTATTCGATCTCTTTCCCGGCCAGTCCCTGCGAGGAAAAATCGGGCGGATACTTGACGACGAAAGTGCGCGCGTCGTCGGGTCGCGTGCCCACGAGGTGTTCGTTGAAGTCGGCGAGCACGCCTTCGCCGCCGAGCACGACTTCCACGTCCTCGGCCTTGATCTCTTCGTCCGAAGGCGGGTCGAGGTAACGCCCCGTGAAGTTGACTGTGACGGTGTCGCCCGCTTCGGCCGGGCGGTCTTCGACGGGTTGGAGCGAGGCCGACTGCTCGCGCAAGTTGTCGAGCATGGCGGCAACCGTCTCATCGGTGACGGGGCGCGTGCGGCGCGCGACTTCCAAGCCCCGGTATTCGCCGAGCGCCACTTCGGGCAGCACCTCGACGTGCGCGTGAATGGAGAGCGGCTGCTCGCCCAATTTCTCCAAAGCCTCGTCGTTGTCCAGATGAATGTCCGGCTCGCCGATGACGTTCAGGCCGCTTTCGCCGATCGCTTCGTTGATCGCCTGCGGCACGAGGTTCTGCACGACCTCGCCGCGAATCTCATTTTTATAACGCTGGCGCACGACCGAGTTGGGCGCGCGGCCTTTGCGAAAACCGGGCACGGTCACGGCCGAGGCGTAACGTTCGGTCACGCGCTCCAGTTCGGCGCGCACGTCCGCGGCGTCGATCTCGATCTTGAGTTCCTTCCGCGTCGCGGAAACGTCAACCACTTCTGTCTTCATAAACACAAAACCCGCGCCCGTCGCCGACGTGGAAGTTGGCTCGGAGCCTCGCGGGCGTCCTTCCTCTGAAAGTTTATGCTAAACGCAACATCGCTCGAAATAAGTTTGATGCCGGGGGCGGGACTCGAACCCGCACGCCTCGCGGCACAGGCTTCTAAGACCTGCGTGGCTGCCATTACACCACCCCGGCGTTTAAAAAGCTGACTCGTGCAAGCAAGTTAAATTAAAGGATGAAGGCTTGAATGTCTAGCAAGCGAGATTTGGAGCGGTGTCCTCAAGGTCAACCATCCTTTTGTCTTCCTTCGTGTCTTCGTGCCTTAGTGGTTAATGCCGGTTAATCAATCATTAACCACCAAGGCACGAAGACACGAAGAACTAATCGTTGTGGCAAACTCGCCTTGACGGTTAAACTCTTTGGCGAGGCCGAAGAGTGCAGGCGCATATGAACGCAGAGGGAGAGCGCACAGTGGAAAAAATTTCTTACCTCGGATTGCCGAACTGTTACCGTCTGTCGAACGAGACGGTCGAAGTCGTGTTGACGAGCGACGTGGGGCCGCGCATCCTTCGTTACGGTTTCGTGGGCGCGGAAAATATGCTGGGCGTCGTGCCCGAAGCGACCGTGGCGACCGAGCTCGGCAACTTCAAGCCGTGGGGCGGCCATCGACTGTGGGTCGCGCCCGAAGCCAAGCCGCGCAGCTACGCGCCCGACAACGCGCCCGTCGCGGTCGAGGTCTTGGACGAGCGCACGATTCGTCTGACCGCGCCGGTCGAAGCGGCAACCGGCATCGAGAAGGAGATGCACGTGGCGCTCGATGCCGAGGGCACGCGTCTCTTCGTGCGGCACAAGATCACGAATCGAAATTTGTGGGCGATAGAGGCCGCGCCGTGGGCTTTGACGATCATGCGCGGCGGCGGCACGGCCATCTTCCCGCAAGAACCTTACATCTCTTGGAACGATTATCTCTTGCCCGCGCGCCCGCTCGTGCTGTGGCACTACACGAATCTCTCGGACGCGCGCTGGACGGTCGGCGGGCGTTTCATCCGCTTGACGACGGATGCGACGGCGAACCAGCCGCAGAAAGCCGGGATGCTCAACAAGCAGGGCTGGGCTGCTTATCAACACACGGAGACGCTGTTCGTCAAACGTTTCCCGTATCAAGAGGGCGCGAACTACCCGGACTACGGCTGCAACTGCGAGACCTACACGGCGGGCGACTTCATCGAAGTCGAATCGCTCGCGCCGCTCGCGCGACTCGAACCCGGCGCGTCGGTCGAACACGAAGAACACTGGACGCTGTTCGCGGTAGAGTTGGAGGCAGGCGCAACGGAAGACGAACTTGAAGCGGCGTTGCGTCCGCTCATCGAAGCGAACGCCGGCTGAGTTGCGATGTAAGAAAGTAAAAAAACAAGGAACCACGCGCTTCACACGAAACGACACGAAACTGGACGCAACTCTTGTTCGTGTCGTTTCGTGTGAAGCGCGTGGTTTCGCTCTTTAAGTATTTTCGCAGCGCTTGATTCTTTCCGGTGTGCGTATTACTTCGTAGGCTTCCAGACGAAGTTGCCGGTCTTGTCGATGTAGCCCTGTTTGCCCGCGAGCCAGACGCGTGCGAGGCCGCCGTTGAAGTTGTGCGCGTTGTCGAACTGTGCGCGGATGGCCGGTGCGCCGGTGCGGTCGATGTAGCCGTACTTGCCGCCCTGCTTGACGAGCGCGAGTCCTTCGCTGAAGCCGCCCGTCCAATCGTACTGCGGCGCGATGACCGCCACGGCCGCGCGATTGATGTAGCCGAAACGGTTGTTGACGATGACGGGCGCGAGTCCTTCCGCAAACGCGCCGACGTAGCCGGGCTGCTCAGGCACGATTGTCTCGCCGCGCTTGTTGATGCAACTGTAGCGGCCGCCCACGGCCACCGCCGCCAAGCCTTCCGAGAAGTTGTAAGCGTTGTTGTACTGGGCGACGATGACGAGACGGCCGGTGCGGTCGATGTAGCCGTGTTTGTTGTCGATGACGACCGCCGCCAAGCCTTCGGAAAAACTCGCGGCCTTGTCGAACTGCGGTTTGATCACCATGCGCCCGCGCTTGTCGATGAAGCCGTACTTGCCGCCGACTGAGACGAGCGCGAGTCCTTCTTCAAAGCCGCGCGCGGCGTCGTACTGCGGGTTGATGACGAGTTTCCCGGCGCGGTCGATGAAGCCGAAGCGCGGCGGTTGGCTCGCCGTCTGCACGAGCGCGAGTCCTTCGGAGAAGAGACCGGCCAGATCAACCTGCTGCAAGGAGACGACCAGCTTGCCGTTCTTGTCGATCACGCCGCGCTCCGTGCCCGACTTGACGTAGGCCAAGCCCTCCGAGAACTCCCACGCCACGTCGTATTGCGGCCGCACGACGAGTTTGCCCGCGCGGTCGATGTAGCCCCACTTGCCGTCTTGACGGACGGGAAACAAAGCGGCCGCCTCGCCCCGTCGCCGCTCCTGCTGCGCGCCGCACACAAGCGGCACGCCGGAGAGACAGAACAGCAGGAGGACGAGCGGCGCGACGCGACCTGATGCCGACGCCGCGCGCAATGATTTTAGCGAAACGATGCGCAATGATTTTAGCGAAACGATTGAAGACGAGTGTGTGCGTGTTGACGGAGAGGGGTGTGGGGGAATGCTTGTCGGCAAAGTGTGTAAGTGTCCCTCGCGGCTTTCGGAAATCTGGCGGCGCGTTGTCTTATAGGAGAGTGCGGCGCGGTCAACGTTTGCCACCCGCCGCTTACAAGCCCGCTTCCGCGCGGCGTAAGATATTATCGCCGTCCGGCGCGCGTCAAGGCGAACTTCGACGCGCCTTCAAACGTGCGTTGCCGCAAACTCCGCGAGGCGTGCGCGACGAGATACGCGCACGCCTCGAAAGACGGGGAACCGCGTCGCTTTGCCGCACTGCGCGCGCCTGTTTCTCAACGCGAGATCGTCATCGGCGCAGCCGTCGCGCGGCAAGAGGAAACTTCCGCGCCCGGTGTTGTTTCGGCGGTCGTGCAGCAAGAGGAGACTTCCGCGGCCGTCGCTTGTGTCGTCGCCGTCGCGGTCGCTTGCGTCGCGGCGTCCGCGTCTGCCGCAACTTCGGTCGGGCGCGGCAACCCGGCCGCCTGCGCCTCTGCCTGCGGCGCGCAGCACATGGTCGTCACGGGGAGGTTGTCCGCGAGCACGACGAAGGCTTCCCATTCGTTGCCGTCCGGGTCGCGCACCCAAGTCTTATCCTGCATGGCGTAACAACAGTTGGTCGCCATCTCGTCGCGCGTCTCCAAGCCGGCCTCGATCCAGTTGCGGCGCATCGAGAGCACGTCCTCGGTCGTCGCCAGTTGCAGGCCGAGGTGCGAGAGCGCGCCGCGCTCGCCGAAGGGCACTTCGTTCAAAGTTAAATTAAGCGGCGGGTTCTCCACGTCGAACTTCGCGTAACCGGGGCGCACCTTCGCCGGTTCCAGCCCCAGCATACGCCGGTAAAATTCCAGACTCCGCTCCACGCTCCGCACGTTCAACGCCAGATGCGCCTTGAGCGCCCGCGCCCGTCTCTCCGTCAGTTGCCCCATTTTTGCCACTTCCTTTCCGTCCATGATATATTCGCCAAGGCGAATGTGAGCGCATCATACGTGCGGCCAATACATATGTCAAGACGCATATGAAATCTCTTGTTGTGGGGGGCAACGTGATGGGGAAGACTGTGAAGGCGTTCGACCTGGAGCGTCTGTTTCGGGCGCTGGCGGATCGGACGCGACTGCGTCTGTTGAATTTGATCGGCGACGACGAAGTGTGCGTCTGTTTCTTCGTGGAAGTCTTGGGCGAGAGCCAGCCGAAAATCTCGCGCCATCTCGCATACCTCAGGCGTGCGGGCGTGGTGGCGGCGCGCCGGGAAGGCAAGTGGATGCACTATCGCATCTCCGTGCCCGAAGACGCGCACGCGGCGCGTCTCTTCACGGAGGTGCGGGCGTGGCTCGCGGAAGAACGCGAGATGCAGCGCGACCGTGAGCGTCTGGTGAAAGTCTGTTGCGCGCCGCAGCCGCCCGTGCAGTTGCAGGGTGCGCCGCGCCCGGCGAGCATCGCGGCGCGCGGATGAAGTTTCGAGTTTTGAGAACGGGTTTCGAGTTTCAAGTCTGAAAGTCGCTCCGTCTGAAAGTTGCTCCGTCTGAAAATTACTCCCGCCTCCGGTTGAGCGCGACAAAGCGCGCGACCTGACATCCGCTCCGGCGACAGAAAATTTCGCGGCCGGGGCGAAAGTGTGATCCCTTCCGTCTCCAAATCACGCGTTACACATTGAGGCGTCCTTAGAGTTCCGCCCGACGCCCGCGATGACGGACTCACCTGCCGTCGTCGTCATAACCCACCAGACAAGGGGAAACGACCTCGCCCGAAAAGGAGAAAGTTAATGCGCCATCAGAAAATAAAGCGCGCCATCGCGCTCGTCGTCCTCGTCGCCGTCGGCAGCCTCATCGCCTTCGGAAATGTCGACAACGATCCCCCCACAGATCAGCAGAAGGAGTTCGCCGAGCAGACGGCCAATCTCCTCCAGAATGAAATCTTCGCCGCGCTGCTACAGGAGTTCGGCGAGACGACGCCGGAGAACGTGGAGCAGGGCAAGCAGGCCGTCTCGCTCATCTTTCACGACGCCAACAGAGACATCCGCCTGATCGGCAACTTCCAACCGCTGCTCGGCGGAAACAACAACCTGCCGAGCGACCCGTTCGAGCAGGAGTCGCTGGCGCTCGCGCTTCAGGGCAAACCGAACACGGCGGTCGAGCGCCACGGCAATCGCTGGTACTATCGTCGCTCCATCGCGCTGAGCAACAGCTTCCACACGAGCTGCGCGCTCTGCCACGCGAACTTCACCCCGGAGTTCTTCCAGCAGACGAACAACCCCGGCCAGTGGGTCGGCGTGCTGACGCTGCGCGTGCCCGTTAAAGAGAACTAACCTCCGGCGCTCGTCCCTCCGGCGGCGCTTGACTGTCGAGAGGTCGGACGGTCTCGAAGCCGTCACGCTGCGCGGCGCACACGGACGGCCGCAGAGGTTCACGAAACTTCTGCGGCCGTCCGTGTGTGATGAACTCAACGGATGAAACCGGATAGTGTCCTCAATTGATCTGTGCTTGGCGTCTGAGTGTCTTGGTGGTGAGGGTTGATGTACAAGGAGCATTCACCACGAAGGCACGAAGACACGAAGGAAGACTAAAGGATGGGGGAACGAGAGGCCACTACTTGAAACCGGGATTTCTTGACACCCGCGCGCTTTTGGCCTAAGTTGCCGCCGCTGCCCCGCTGTCCGAGCGGTAACTTTGTCAGAACCTTCCCGTCAACTCGTCAGTAGTACATCACATGAAAAACTCAACCGCCTCGTCCGACCCCCAAACGCGCCGCATCGCGCGGCGTCGTCGTCGCCGTCTCTCTCTCAGTCTCTCTTGCGCGTTCGTCTTGTGCTCCGCCGCGTTCCTCTCCGCGCCACAAACACAGCAGGCGCAACAGGCGCGACCGAACGAGACGAGCCGCCCCGAACTCGTGCTCCAGACGGGACACGCGATGCGCGTGGACGGCTTGGCGTTTAGTCCGGACGGGCGGCTCGTGGCTTCGGGCAGCAAGGACAACACCGTGCGCCTGTGGGACACGGAGCGCGCTTACGAGTTGCGCAAACTGACGGGGCACTCGGCATGGGTCAAGGCCGTCGCCTTCAGCGCCGACGGCCGCCGGCTCGCTTCCGCGTCGGTGGACGGCACGGTCAAGTTGTGGGACGTACAGACGGGGCGCGAACTGAAAACGATGAGCGGCGGCGGGAGCATCAACGCTGTCACCTTCAGCCCCGACGCGCAGCACGTCGCCGCCGGGAACGCCGAAAACTCCGCGCTCGTCTGGAACACGCAGACCGGAGCCTTGGAGCACGCGCTCGCCGGACACGCGGGCGCTGTGTTGGCAATCGCCTACAGTCCCGACGGGAAAGTTTTGGCGACGGGCGCGCGCGATAATTCCGTCAAGTTGTGGGACGCCGCCACGGGGCGCGAGTTGCACGCGCTCGCCGGTCACGCCGGAGGCGTGAAGTCTCTGGCGTTCAGCCCTGACGGCAAGCGCCTCGCCTCCGGCAGTTTCGATAAGACGATCAAAATCTGGGACGTGTCGAAGGGGCGCGAGGCGCGCACGCTCGCCGGGCACACCGACGCGGTGATGGCCGTCGCCTACACGGACGGCGGGCGACATCTCGTCTCGGCGGGCGCAGGTTCGCTCGCGCTCGTGCGTTGGGACGCGGAGAACGGCAAGCAACTCGGCCAGAGTTCGGACATGGATAGCCTGGAGACTTTGGAGGCCGCCGCTTTCAGCGCCGACGGCCGCTTCGTCGCATCGAGCAACGGCGACAAGACGGTCGTGCTCAGAGACGTCGGCGCGCCGCGCGACCTGCGCATCTTGGAGACGCGCGCCACGAGCGTCTACACGACGGTCTTTAGTCCCGACGGCAAGTGGTTCGCTTCGGGCAGCAAGGACAGCACCGTGCGCCTGTGGGAGACGGCGACGGGACGCGAGTTGCGCAATCTCGGCGGCAACGTCGCGGGCAACATCGGCCCCATCACCTCCGTCGCTTTCAGCCCCGACTCGCGCACGCTCGCGGCCGGAGGCTTGAGCGGCGGCGTCAAACTTTGGGAAGTCATGTCGGGACGCGAACTGCCCGCGCCGAAAGGCCACGCCGAGACCGTCAACGCCGTCGCCTTCGGCGCTCCGGCCGTGCTCGCCACGGCCTCGAACGACCGCACCGTCAAACTCTGGGACGCCGCGACCGGGCGCGAACTGCGCACGCTCACAGGACACGGCGGCGAAGTCCAGACAGTCGCTTTCAGCACGGACGGCAAGTCGCTCGCTTCCGCGAGTTCAAACGGCGAAGTCAAAGTGTGGAACACGGCGGACGGTCAAGTTCTGCAAACTCTCTCAGGCCACACGGCGCTCGTCCGCGCCGTCGCTTTCAGTCCCGACGGCAAGACGCTCGCCTCCGCCGCCTCCGACAAGACCGCGCGCCTCTGGGACGCGACGAACGGGCAGGCGCTTCGCACGCTGAACGGCACAGACCTCCTGACCAGCGTCGCTTTCAGCAAGGACGGCGCGACCGTCTTGGCCGGGAACGCGCGCGGCGAGATCACTTACTGGACGGCGGCGACCGGGCAGGAGGCGCGCACCGCGAGCGCGCATACAGATGCCGTCAACGCCCTCTCGTTCAGCCGCGACGGACGCTGGCTCATCAGCGCGAGCGAAGACGGCAGCGCCCGCGTCTGGTCGGGCGACGCGCGCGGCGAACTACAGGCCACGCTCGTCTCCCTGCGCGAGAGCACGGACTGGCTCGTCGTCGCGCCCGACGGTCTGTTCGACGGGTCGCCCGTGGCCTGGAATCAGATCGTCTGGCGGTTCGAGCAGAACACGCAGAACGTGCGCCCCGTGGAAGTCTTCTTCAACGAATACTACGCGCCCGGACTGCTCGGCGAAATCTTCGCCGGGCGCAAGCCCCAAGCCGCCAAAGACATCACGCAGCGCGACCGGAGGCAGCCGCAAGTGCGTCTCTCTCTCGCCGCCAACGCGCCGTCGGAAGGCACGGGCGCGACGAACGCGCCGACGGTCAACACGCGTACGGCGCGCGTGCGCCTCGAAGTGGCGGAAGCTCCGGCCGACGCGCAGAACAGCGCGGGCAGCGGCGCGCAGGACGTGCGCCTCTTTCGCAACGGCCTGCTCGTGCGCGCCTGGCGCGGCGACGTGTTGAAGCAGAGCGGCGGCGGTAAAATTGTCGTCGAAGCGGACGTGCCCGTCGTCGCGGGCGACAATCAACTGACGGCCTACGCCTTCAACCGCGACAACGTCAAGAGCACGGATGCCGAACTGCGCGTGCGCGGCGACGAGAGCCTAAGGCGCGCGGGCACGGCTTACATCCTCGCCGTCGGCGTCAACAAATACGCCAACTCGGCTTTCGATCTGAACTTCGCCAAGGCCGACGCCGAGACCTTCGGCGAGGAAGTGCGCAAGGCGCAGTCGCGCGTCGAAGGCTTCGGCAAGATCGAAGTCGTGCGCTTGCTCGACGCGGAGAGCACGAAGGCCAATCTGCTGCTCGCCATACACCGCCTCGGCGGCGACGACGAGTCGGCCTTGCCGCCCGGCGCTCCGGCCGACCTCGCCAAACTCAAACGCGCGCAGCCCGAAGACACCGTCATCATCTATTACGCCGGGCACGGCATCGCGCAGGGGCAACGCTTCTACATCATCCCGCACGACCTCGGCTACATGGGCGGGCGCACGAAGATCGACCCCGAAGGGATGAAGACGCTCCTTGAACACAGCCTCTCAGACCGCGAACTCGAAGCCGCGCTCGACACGGTGGACGCGGCGCAGGCTGTGCTCGTCCTCGATGCCTGCAACTCCGGTCAGGCGCTCGAAGCCGAAGACAAACGGCTCGGCCCGATGAACTCGAAGGGCTTGGCGCAACTCGCCTACGAGAAAGGCTTGTTCATCCTCACGGCCGCGCAAGGCTATCAAGCGGCGAAAGAGGCGACGCAGTTGGGGCACGGCCTGCTGACCTACGCGCTCGTCGTGCAGGGACTCAAGGAAGGCGCGGCCGATTCGCGCCCGCGCGACGGCCAAGTGCTGATGGGCGAATGGCTCGACTACGCGACCGAGCGCGTTCCGCTCATGCAGCTCGAAAGCATGAAGCAGACGCGCGGCCTGCTCGGCCAGATTCAGAAGCCGCCGCTCGCCTTCGTCGATGGCGAAGAGAGAATCGCCGTCCCCGAAAACCGCAGCCTCCAACGCCCGCGCGTCTTCTACCGGCGCGAACTCGCCGCCCGCCCGCTCGTCGTCACGAAGGTGCAGACAGGCGTCTCGCAGTTGAGAGATTAACCGAGCGATTCCTGAATTCGGGGAGTTGAGATCATGGCTCGACGGTCGATAATTTTGCTGTCTGTATTAGTTCTCATGTGCAGCCCACAGGGCAGAGCGCAACAGCCTGCGCCTCGGTCGCCTCACGTCTCCGCACCGCCAAAAAAAGCGGACGAAGCATTGATCGTTCTGGCGCGGAACGCAGACTATTTCGAGTTCGACCCGGTTTACAGGTTGATGATCTACGCCGACGGGCGCGTCGTTTATATCGGGTCGAAAAACGTTAAGAGACTGGGGATGGCGGAAGGACGCATCAGCCCCGAACAGTTGCAACGACTCGTCAAGGCGTTCGAGAACATCAACTATTTTTCGCTCCTTGACGAATATTCCGGGAAAGCAGGTTGTCCCTTCTACATGGCTG
The DNA here is from genome assembly GCA_036387235.1 of Pyrinomonadaceae bacterium. GTDB lineage: Bacteria > Acidobacteriota > Blastocatellia > Pyrinomonadales > Pyrinomonadaceae > JAIVJZ01. The sequence goes on along the minus strand of DASVUD010000023.1, from coordinate 3,576 downwards.
ACGGGCCGTCGGCGCACATCTTTTTCCGCGCGGACGACAAGAGGAAATCCGTTTTCCACGATTCGGGATGCATGAAGACGAAAAAGCCACGGCTTACTTCCCGCCTGGGCTGACAGGGTTGGAGAATCTGATTGACGAAGTTGTGAATAGCAATCAGTGGATAAAGTAATCGAGCGCGCCGACTTTGAACGGTAGGGAATTAATTGTCCGGCACAGTGGAAAGGCTCAGCCAACGTTGGCCGAGCCTTTCCTTTATCAAACACGCGAGCGCGTCTTCAGAAGTTTAGTTTGACGGCGAACTGGATGCGGCGGCCGGGGGTGACGGTGTTCGTGGCTTGGCCGAAGCCGGGGGCTTCGAGGAAGCGCACCGGGATGCCGTAGTTGGCGCGATTGATGAAGTTGAAGGCGTCCATCCGCAGGACGATGGAGCGCGCTTCGCCGAGCCGTAAGTTTTTAATGAGGGCGAGGTCGAGTTCGACGAGGTTGCCCGCGCGGAAGGTGTTGCGCGCGACCTGTCCGTTTTGCCCGATGGGCGCAAGGAGCGTCGCCGGGTCGGCGGTGAGGCGCAAGGGGCGGCGGCGGTCGCCGGTGCGTTCGAGTCCGTTCGTGTTGTTCAAGCGGTCGGTCAGGTTACCGTCGAGGTTCACGTCGTAGATCGAGTTGACGGTGAAGGGCTGGCCGGATTGCAGTTGTCCCGTGCCCGCGAGTTGGAGGCCGTCGAGGATGGAGCGCGTGACCCGGCCGCCGCCTGAGAGACGCGAGAAGTCGTAGATGAAGTTGTAGGCGAAGCGATGGCGCGCATCGAAGTTGGCCGCGCCCCATTCGCCGTCGAGGTCGAAGCTGTCTTGCGGGAGCGAGGACGCGCCCGCCAAGTCGAACACGTCGGAGACGTCGTCCTCGGCCTTCGAGAAAGTGTAGGCCGCTTGAAACTGTAGGCCGCGACGGAAGCGCCCGCGCGCCTGCACCTGCAAGCTGTGATACTGAGAGCGCGCCGTGGTCTCGAAGCGATAGATCGTGCCCGCGTTCGGGACGGGGCGGCCGCCGGTGATGTCTGCGGTCGAAGAGAGACGCGTGCCGGGCGCGAGCGTGAGGCCGAAGAAGTCGGGCGCGGGGGGCGCAAGCGTGCTGCCCGTCTGCGGTTGAATGAAGGTGAAGGTGATGGGCGCGACATAGGCATTGGGGCCGAGGTTCGGCGTCGTGAAGCGCAAAAGTTTACTGCCGCGCGTGCCGACGTAAGAGACGCCGAGCGTCAAATTCGAGTTCAACTGTTGGTCGAAGCTGACGGTGAAGTGGTGCGCCATCGGCGTGTCGAGTTGTTGTGCGGGCAGCGTCGCGCCGAAGCCGCTGACGGGCGGAATGTCGCCGCCGCCGCGCACGATGGCGTTGATGAAGTTGATCGTCTCGGCGAACGTGAGCGCGGGGTTGAGTCGATTGAGCGTGCCCGGTTGGACGAGGCGGACGCCGCCCGGCCGGCCCGTCAGGTTGGGCAGAGGGTTGCTCGGATTGATGAAGCTGTAGGGGCAGCGCGTGAAGAAGGTTTGCGAATTGGTCGGGCAACTGTCCGTGCCGGGACGCGCGCCTTCGATGAAAGACAAATTGTTCAAACCGCCCGCGAAGTTGACCGTCAGGTAAGACGGGTAGACGTTTCTGGATTGACTGACGACCGCGCCGAGAATCTGATCGTAGAAGAGACCGTAACCGGCGCGGATGACCGTCGTGCCGCGGTCGCGTCCGAACAAATTCGGCGCGTAGGCGACGCCGATGCGCGGCGCGAAGTTGTTGCGGTCAGGCTCGAAGATCGACGCGCGGTTGCCGATGAAAGTTTTCAGTCCGGGCACGAAGTCGAGGAGCGGCGAGTTGAAAGTGTCTTCGATGCGGCGGTTCACTTCGCGCGGCGGCGTGTTGTACTCGTAGCGCAGGCCGTAGGAGATGGAGAGCGCGGGGCGCACGCGCCAAGTGTCTTGCCCGTAGAAGTTCAGTTGATAGAAGCGCAGGTTGATGGCCGACTCGCCGTTCAAGGCGAGCGTCTGGAAGAAGCCGCTCGGCGCACTCGCCGCCGCGAGCGTTTCGGGGCGGACGAAGCGGCCGGTGAAGGCGAAGGTTTCGGCCTCGTCGTCGAAGGCGAGTTCGGGCGCGCCCGCGAAGGTGACGAGCGGGCGCGAGTTGCGCGGCAGCTCCGAATTGAGTTCCGTGCGTCGCGTGTCCGTGCCGAAGACGAAGCTGTGCCCGGCGGCGCGCAAGGTCAGTTCATCCGCGATCTGGTAAGTGTTGTTGACGCGCCGCTGCGGGAAGTTGAACACGTCGACGCCGAGCGGGCTGAACCCCGCGATGGAAACTTGCCCGACCGCGCCGAGGCGCAAGACCTGTCCGGTGGGGCCGGGCTGCATCGAGTTTTGCACGGTCTGGCCGGGCGCGGCGACGTAGAGCACGGGGCCTGTGTTTGCGCCGAACTGCGTGTCGGAGACGACGCGCGGGAAGGTGAAGTTTTCCAGTAGCGGCGCGTTCAAGAGAAACGGCGCGCCGCCGCCCGCCGTGTTCGGCAGTTGAAACTGTTGGTCGCGTTCCTCTTGAAAGTTCAGGCGCGTGCGGCCGTAGGAAAGTCGCAGTTGATTGAACAGGGGGCGCGTGGAGTTTGCGCCCGACAGTTCGCTGTTGAAGAAGAAAGAGTTGTTCTGCGTGCGGACGCGCGGGCGCAGTGAAGAGAAGATCGCGCCGCCCGTGACGCCGACGGTGCGCCAGTCGTCCGTGTAGTTGTAGCGGTTCGTGAGCGACTGTTCGCGTCCGCGAAAACGGAAGTTGGCGTCGAACTTCGCGGACATCACTTTGCCCTGCGCGTTGGCGGGCAAGGTCTGCGTGAAAGTGTTCTCGCCGTAGATGCCCTGCGGGTTGTTGGGGAAGGGAAAGAGACTAAAAATCGCATCGCCGCCCGCTGAAGTGGGGACGGCGAAGGCCGTGGCGTCGGCGTTATTGGGGTCGCGGTTGAAGGGGTCGAAGAAGATACCGCTTGCGCCCGTGCCGAACGCGCCGCGCTGCGCGACGGTGGGCACGGCGAAACTCTCTTCCTTATAGGCCGTCTGCCGGTAGCCTTCGGCCGAGATGAAATAGAACATGTGCGCCGGGTTGTCCGCGCCGCGCGAACGTCCGAGCGGCCCGCCGAGGACGAAGCCGCCCTGTCCGAGCGTGAAAGAGTCTTTGCCGCCGCTGCCGTTACGCACGGTGATGGGGCGCGGGTTGATGGCGACGGCCTGACCGGCGCTGTTGAGCACCACGTTGTCGGCCACGAGCACGCTCTGGTTGCCGGACATCAAAGGCGAGACGGCGTTGCCGAACACGGTATCGAAAGGATTACGCGCGTTGAGTTGACTGGTGTTCAAAAACCCGTAGAGCGTGCCGTGATGTTCGCTGCCTCCGGACTTCGACACGGCATTGACCTGCGCCCCGATGTTTCTCCCAAACTGCGCCGGAGCCAAGAGCGTGATCGCCTGATACTCCCTGATCGACTCTATCGGCTGCGGCACTAAAGCGACGAAGCCTTGCCGTCTGACGCCGATGTCCTCGTCGTTATTGTCCGAACCG
>DASVUD010000022.1:0-62196 GCA_036387235.1 Pyrinomonadaceae bacterium | reverse complement strand
ATTCGTTCACGGCCGCGCCGCTTGTGCCCGGTGAGTTGGTTGGTTTACTTGCCGGACGACTGTTTACTGCCGTCGGTCTTCGTCCGCGTCAGCGGCGTGCCCGTCGCCGCTTCGACGTTGACGAAGAAGCGGAACGCGCCGCTGCGTTGCACGCCGAGACGGAACTGGACATCGACGTGCGCGTCCGGCGCGAGCGTGCCGCCCATGAGCGGGAGGACGAGCGTGGAGTTGATGCCGCCGCCGAGCGTCTCGGTCGATTGCAGGAGCGTCGCGCGCAGCATCGTGGGCATGCCGTTGTTCATCGTCACTTCGACCTCCGTGGAATCGAGGGCGCGCAAATCGGCGAGCGCGTTCGAGTCGGGCGTGCCGAGCGTGGTGATGTCCGTGATGCGGAAGCGCAAGGCGGTGACGGGCGCGTTCGTCTTGTTGGTGAAGCGACGACGAATCAAGAGCGTGCCGAAGGCCGCGTTCGTCGGGTTTGCGCCTTCGGCTGTGCGGACGCGCGCGCAGGCGCTCGTCGTCGTGCCGAAGCCGGGGCAGGCCGCATCAACCAGCGAAGGCTTGATGGTGGCGTTGCGCTGGATGGGCGACGCCAAGTTCTCCGGCCCCGGCGCGCCGAGGATCGCCTGCGTCGCGCCGAACAAGTCGGCCGTCTTCGAGATCAACTGGAAGTCGGCCGCGTTGTCGTCCGTGTCCTGCGGCAGTCCCGTGCCGGCGGTCTTACGCACGAACGATTGCTCGGCGGAGGTAGCCGGGATGGGCGCAAGTCCCGCGCCTTCGCGGTACATCTGATCGCTCACGGACGTGAAGCCCACGGCGTCGAGACGCTCGGCCGCGTCGTTGAACTTCGCGGGGTTATTGGTGCGGAACAACGCGATGCCGCCCGTGTCGAGAATGTTTCCGTCGAGAGGCAAGTTGCTCGCGGCCACCGCGCCGAGCGAATAGTTGGCGGCGGTGACGAGGTAGTGGCCGCGCGCCGGAATCACGACGCCCTTCGGGATGGTGGCGCGCACGACGGGCAGCCCCGTCGCTTCGCGCACGACGAGCGCCCAGCCGCCGGAAGCGTCCGCCGGGCCGACCGTGATCGCTTCGTCCGTGTTGTTATAGAGTTCGACGAAATCGTCCATGTCGGGCGCGTTCGGGTCGCTGCCGTGCGCGCGGAATTCGCTGATGAGCACGTCGCCCGTCGAAACGTCCGTGCCGCGCAGATGAACTTCCGTTTCAGCCTGCGCCGTGTTGTTCGACGCGTCGGGGTCGCCTGTGTCGGAGGAGACCGACGCGCTGAAACCAAGCGTGCCCGCCGCCGACGGGCGGACGGCGATTGAGACGACGCGGTTCGCGCCGTTGTTGATCTGGCCGAGCGCGCACGTGATGGTGTTGCCGTTCGGCACGCAGCCGTTCGTCGCGGAGACGAAAGCAGCGTTCGCGGGTAACTGCGCGGTGAGGACTACGTTCGTCGCGTCGGCCTGACCGGCGTTCGCCACGTTGATCGAATAGGTCAGAAGGTTTCCGGCGACGAGGGGGTCGGGCGAATCCGAGACGGCGAGCGAAAGGTTGGCGGTCGCCGCCGGGACGACGACTTTGAAGTTGGCCGTGGCCGAGTTGTTCTGCCCGTTCGTGTCCGTGTTGGTGGCCGAGACCTGCGCCGTGTTGTTGACGACGGTTTGATCCGCGACGTTCGCATTGACACGCGCGACAAGCGTGACTGTGGCTTCCGCGCCGACGGCGAGCGAGGGGAAAGTGATGGTGCGATTGTTGCCCGAAGCGTTGCCGCCGACGCACGTGCCGCCCTGCGAGGCCGCACAGGAGATGAAGGTCAGGCTCGCGGGCAGATTGTCGGTCACGTTGATATTGGCCGCGCTGTTCGGCCCGTTGTTCTTGACGGTGACGGTGTAGGTCACGTCAGCGCCGGGCGCGAACTCTTTGGCTGAAGCGATGGCCGTGAGCTGCAAGTCGGTCGGTTCGGTCGAGACGGCTTCAAAGGCGGCCGTCTGGCTGGCCGACAAATTGCCGTAGGTGCGGCTCGGCGGGTTGAAGGCGAAATTGTTGAGCGCGGGCGTGACGGTGTAAGTGCCGCCGGGCGCGAGGTTCGCGAAGGTGAACTGCCCTTCGGCGTTCGTCGTCTGCACGGCCGTGGTCGCGCCGCTGAGCGCGACGGTGACGCCGCTCAAAGCGCCGCCGCCGAGCGCGTTCACAGTGCCGCTGATGGTGTAGGCGAGCGTGCCCGTGAAGTTCTCGCCGGTCTTGTTGGCCGAGAGCGCGTTGAACGTTTTGCTCGCGGGGTTGAAGGTGTAGTCCTGTTTCGTGGGGGCAATGATGTAGTTGCCGCCCGCCGGGACGTTGAAGGAATAGTTGCCGTTGGCGTCGGTGTTGGTCGAAGCCGTGGTCGTCGTCGAAGCCGTGCCGGTGAGCGTCATCGAGACGCCCGCGATGGAGTTGTTGCCGGCGTCGGCCACGCGGCCGGAGATGTTGTAGTTCGTCGGGACGGCCGAGAAGTTCTGCGCCGTCTGGTCGGCCAGCAGATTCGAGATGGTGCGGCCGTCGGGCGTGAAGGTGAAACCGGCCTGCGGCTGTAGGCTCACGTGATAGTTCGCGCCCGCCGCGAGGGCATTGAAGGTGTACGTGCCGTCCGTGTTCGTGGTGGTCGTGCCGATGACGTTGCCGCCCGCGTTGTTGCGCAAGCTGACGAGGAGTCCGCCGACGGGCGCGTTCGTGTCTGAGCGCAAGACCGCGCCGCTCACGTTGAAGGTCAGCGGCGTGCCGATGAAGGCGAGGTCGAGGCGGTCGCCGGTGAGCGTGAAAACTTCTTGCGCGGGGCTGAAAGTGAAGCCGTTCTTGACCGGCTTGACGGTGTAGTTCTGGCCGCCGGTGCGGTCGATGGACTCAAACTTGCCGTCGGCCGTGGTCGTCCCAATCGAGCTGTTGTTGATATTGATCGTGACGCCGGAGATGGGCGCGCCTTGCGCGTCTTTGACGATGCCGCGAATGTCGTATTGCTGCGTGACGGTGAAGTCGAGCGTCTGGTTGCTCGACAAATTGTTGGCGCTGCGCGTGGAGGGCGTGACGAGGAAGTCCGCGAGCGTGGGCTGGACGGTGTAGCTGCCGCCGACGCCGAGGTTGGGGAACGTGTATTCGCCGTTGGCGTTCGTCGTGGTCTGCGCCGTCTGCGAGCCGGTGAGTTTGACGGTGACGCCGGCGACGGGTTGATTCGCCGGTTGGCTCGTCGTGCTCGTGATGCGGCCGCTGATGGTGTAGGTCTGCGAAGCGGCCGAGAAGTCAGCGCCCGACACGTTGCCCGTCAAGTTCGCGTGCAGACGATTCGCGGGCGTGAAGGTGAAGCCGGTGCGCGTAGGCGTGACGGTGTAGCTGGTGTTCGGACGCGCGCCCGCCAGTGTGTACTCGCCGTTGGCGTTCGTCGTCACTGAAGTCAGTGACGAGGCGGCGACTGAGACGCCGCTGACGGGGTTGCTGTTGGCATCGGTGATGCGCCCGCTGATGGTGTAGAGCGGCGTGGCCGTGAAGTTCTTCGTGACGCTCGCGGTGAGCGTGCCGGTCGTGTCCGAGCCGGGAGTGAAAGTGTAGGGCGCGAAGCCGGCGGGCAGCGAAGGCGTGATCTGGTAGTTGCGCTCGGCCGGTTGCGGGTCGAAGGCGTACTCGCCGTTGGCGTTCGTCGTCACGGTCTGGAGGCTCGAGTTGTTGATGCCGACGATGCTGAGCGTGACGTTCGCGCCCGCGAGCGGTTGGCCGTTCTGTGGGCCGCCGTTGATGGTGAAGCGGCCGCTGATGGTGTGGAAGTTGACGGTGGCCGCGAAGTTCGCGTCCGTCTGATCCATGCTCAGGCTGTTGAAGATGAGCGCGGGCGGCGCGAAGGTGTAGTTGGCGCGTACAGGGGTGACAGTGTAGTTGCCGCCGCCGGGCAGACCCGTGAAAGAGTAGTTGCCGCTCGCGTCCGTGGTGCGCATCGCCGTCGTCGAGCCGGTCAACTGGACGACGATCCCGGCGAAGTTCGCGCCGTTCTGGCTGAGGTTCGTGACGCGGCCGGAGATCGCGAAAGTGTTGGCGGAGGAATCGAGAAACTTGGCGACGAAGCCGTCGGAGAATCCCTTGTGCGTGGTCTGTCCGGGGAAGGCGTTCTGCGTCGGCAGACCGGGCGAGCCGGTCTCGCCCGCGATGTAGAAGTTGCCCTGCGGATCGACGGCGATGTCGTGCGCTTTGTCGTTGCCGTCCGAAGCGTTGCTGCCGCCGCTCACGCCGCCGAAGAGAGTCGAGTAGAGAAGATCGCTTGCGCCCGCGCCCGCCGGGTTGAGTTTGACGATGAAGGCGTCGTTGCCGTTGTAGACGCTTTGGAAAGCGTCCGTGGTGACGGGGAAGTTCGACGAGCCGGTCGTGCCGGAGACGTAGATGCGCCCGGCCGAATCACGCGCGATTCCGAGTCCCTCGTCGGCGTTCAGGCCGCCGATGACGGTCGAATAGACAAGGTCGTTTGCGCCCGCGCCCGCCGGGTTAAGGCGCGTGAAGAAAGCGTCCGTGCCATTGATCGTCGTGTCGTAGGCGTTGGCCGTCGTCGGGAAAAGTCCGTTGACGGAGGACGAACTCGTAGTGCCCGCCAAGTAGATGTTCGGCAGGGCGGCCGAGTCCAGCACAAGGTCGTTGCCTTTGTCGGCGCTCGTGCCGCCGAGGAAGGTGGAATAGACGAGACTCGCCGCGCCAACGGCCGCCGGGTTGAGCTTCGTGACGACCGCATCGCCGCTCGATCCGGCGAGGCTCGTGTCGAAGGCGTTGGCGGTCGTCGGGTAGTTGGCGGAAGTCGCGTAGCCCGTCAGGTAGAGATTGCCGCTCGCGTCCGCGGTGACGGCGTTGGCTTCTTCGTCGCCCGCGCCGCCGAGATAAGTTGAATAGAGCAGGTCGGACGCGCCCGCGCCGGCGGGGCGAAGTTTGACGGCGAAGGCGTCGCGGCTTCCGCCGAAAGTGGTTTGCAGAGCATTCACGACGGGGAAGTTGTTCGACGAGGTCGTGCCCGCCACGTAGATGTCGCCCGCCGCATCGACGGCGATGCCGAAGCCTTCTTCCGAACCCGTGCCGCCGAGATAAGTGGCGTAGAGCAGAGCGTTGCCTTGCGCGTTCAACTTGACGACGAAGGCGTCGGTGTTGTTCTGCGTCGCGTCGTATGCGCCGGGAGTGGCGGGGAAGATGGCGGCCGAGGCTTTGCCCGTGACGTAAGCGTTGCCCTGCGCGTCGATGGCGATGTCGTTGCCGAAGTTGTTGCCGCCGACGGCCGAGATGTAGGTGGCGTAGACGAAGCTGTTGCCCGCCGGGTTGATCTTGGCGATATAGACATCCTGCCCGGCGCTGGTCGTGTCGTATGCGCCGGGCGTCATGGTGAACGCGCCGAAGAGATTGCCGGTGATGTAGGCGAAGCCGTTGGCATCGACGGCGATGCCGTAGGCCGCGTCGCTGCTCGTCGCGCCGACGTAAGAGGCGTAGGCGAGCACGGGGTCGATGACGAGCGGAAGCGACGGGTCGTATGCGCCGAGCGCGAAGGTGACTTCGCCCACGCGCGAGAGTTCATAACGACTCTCGACTTCGCGCCGCGCGCCCGCGACCTCTTGATAGACGAGCGGCTTGTGCTGGCGCACTTCGCCCGCACTGGTCTGGATCAACAGGTCGCCCGCGTCGTCGAGACGAAGCCCTTCCGCGCCTTCGAATCTCAATTTGATCTGCGCGGGGTCGGCTCCGGCGGCAACGTTGAAGTCGTATTCCAACTGCTGCTGGTTGCCGTAGTAAACGGCGTCGATGCCGGGATAGACGCTCGCGTAGCGGACGCGCGCGTAGGTCGGCACGTCGCGCTGCCATTTGCTTTGATCCGTCCCGTGAAAATAGTTGACGCGCCCGGGCAGTTCGTCCTCTCCGGTCACAACGGGCGCTTGATTAGCTCCGATCATCGACAGGCGCAGAGAAGCGCGACGCTCCGTCGCGGCGTCGTAGAGCGAGAGCAGCGCGCCCGTCTCCGTCAGGTGGAGCGCGTGGCGATTGCCGCGCGAGATGTATTTGACTTGCGACGCGGCCTGTCCGCGATTGGCTTCAAAGTGAAGCGGGAGCTTGCCGTAAGTTTCGCTCGCGGAGAGGCGCGCCGCAGCGGCCTCTGCCGTGGGCGCGGCGGGCGTCGGGGATGAATGATGGATGAATGAATCGACGCCCGCCGCGCCGCCGTGGCGCTGCCCGGCGTTTCGGGCTGAACCCGTGCGCGCGCCGTGTGCGGCGACGAGCGCGAGCGCCAGCAGGAGACCGAGCGCGGAATAAATAAGAGATGATCCGAAGCGAGAGGTGGGGGATGATTTTACGTTCACGAGGTTGACCGTCCTTGTCAGTTATTAAGATTATGAATTACCGCAGCCTTTCGAGTTGCGTCTGAGAATCCCGTCAATTGCGAAACGCTTCTCGACTGTTAACGCGGACGGCGCGCGCAAAACGGATCAAGCCCGCGCGCCGAAAAACTTTGCGCCCGTGGCGAGTTGATCTGTGGACGAGCAAGTTTTTTGGACGAGTAAGTTTTTTCGGACGAGTAAAAATTTTGAAGGCGAGTTGATCCCGACGCGATGGGAAACGCGCGTTAGTGTGTGGAAGCGATTTTTATCTGTCGAGCAAAAGTACGGGGAGAAGTGAAAAGAATGAGCGCAGTTTTGGAAATGGCTGAAATGGCAGCAACGGAAAACAACAGGCAGCAGGCGCAGGGCGCGGAGCCGCCGCCTGCGGTCGTGCTGACGCAAATGCTCGCCGCGCCGCTCGTGACGCAGGCGTTGCGCGTGGTGGCCGAACTCGGCGTCGCGGACATCTTGGCGCGGGGGGCGCGCCGGCGGAGCGTCGAGGAACTGGCGAGAGAGACGGGCGCGCACGCTCCTTCGCTTTATCGTTTCATGCGTGCGCTCGCGGGCTGCGGCGTGTTTGCGGAAACCGAGGAGCGTGTCTTTGAACTGACGCCGACAGCGGAACTGTTGCGCTCGGACGTGGAAGGCTCGCTGCGCGACCTCGCCATCTTCATGGGTGCGGACTGGCACTGGCAGGTGTGGGGCGACGCGACGTACACGGCGCGGACGGGACGGGCGGCGTGGGAGCACGTGCACGGCAAGGAAGTGTTTCCGTATTTCGCGGAGCACAAAGAGGCGGCGCGCGTGTTCGACGGGGCGATGACGAGTTTGTCGAAGATGGTGGCTGAGGCCGTGGTCGAAGCCTACGATTTTTCGTCCGTGCGGAAACTGGCCGACATCGCGGGCGGGCACGGGAGTCTGCTCGCGGCCATCCTGCGCGCCAACGCGCACCTCAAGGGTTTGCTGTTCGACGTGCCGCAAGTGATCGCGGGCGCGCAAGCGCAGATCGATGCGCAAGGTTTAGGCAACGAGGTGGAACTCGCGTCGGGCGACTTTTTCGAGAGCGTCCCGGCGGGCGCGGACGCCTACCTGATGAAGCACATCATCCACGATTGGGACGATGCGCGCGCCGTCAAGATTTTGCGCAACTGCCACCGCGCGATGCCCACCGACGGCCGACTGCTGCTCGTCGAGATGGTCGTGCCGGAAGGCAACGAGCCGCACTTCGCGAAGATTCAAGACCTCGAAATGATGCTCTCGCCGGGCGGGTTGGAGCGCACCGAGATCGAGTTTCGCGTGTTGTTCGCGGCGGCCGGATTCGAGTTGCGGCGCATCATTCCGACCGCCTCGCCCATGAGCATCATCGAAGGGGTGAAGATGGAAGCGCGGCGTTGAAGTTTAAAGGTTCGGTAGGGAGAAGGAGGGTTTGAAATCTCCCCCGAAGGCTCGCTCGTATGGGCCGGGCGAGCCCTAGAACGGAAGACTCCGGTTAGTGATCGCCGGAGTCTTCCGTTTTTTTGGCGTTTTTTGGCCTTTTTTGCGATTGTTTGGACAGGTGTTTGGGTGGTTTTTTGCGCCAGTGCGGCACGTCGTCGTTGCCGACGGCGGGCGGCGTATGACTTCGCGCGGAAAAATTCCGTGGCGGATGCGTGAAAAAGTTGATCCCGTTCGGCGGACGTTTGCGCGTTAGTAGATAGAGACAGGAAAACATCAAAATTCAGGGTGGCTGGAAGCGGCAAGACTTGCGGACGGCCGCAAGCGAAAAGGAGAGGCACGGCGATGAGCGAAACAACGAACAGCTTAAAGAGACCGGCGCTCGTTGCCGTTTCTATGGCAAGCCGGCCGCAAGCGGCGGGCGCGAGCCGCGAATATTACGACGCTTACTACCGCGAACTGGTGGCGCGCGGCGCGAGCCGGACGGAGCGCAATCGTCGTCTGGAAGTTATCAAGACGGAGCGACGGCGCGTGCGGCGCGAGAAGTGGCTGAGAGGCATCAAGTCTTTGGCGAGCGTGTTGGCCGGTTCGGAGGCTGTGAGTCAAAAAGCGTGATAAGTCGGAAGGGTAAGAGAAGGGCGATTCGAGAACGTTGATTTGAAAAGGTGAGAGGCGAAGGAGAGTGTGGCGATGAGTTATTTAATCTATTTCGGGATCGTGGTGGCGGCCGGGTACGCTTTGAGTTTGGCGTCGGACAGTTTCGCGTTCGCGGTCTCGCGCACGATGGAAGCCGGGTTCGATTTCGTGGAGTATCGTTTGGCTTTGAGAGCGCGCGAGCGGCGCAGCATGCAGCAGGATGCGCGGGTCGCGCAAACGACAAGCGCGTCAGTGGTGATGCCGTTTCGCGCTTCGGATTTGGCCGCGGCGAACAAGCGTTCAACGCAACAGCTTGACGTAGCGCGGGTCGCCGCGTAGGTTGTCGAGGCGCGGATCGACGCGCAGGTAAGTGTAGCCCACGGCATGTTCACGCTCTGCACGGTCGAGCCAGTTGAAGGCGTTGTCGTTGTCGCCGAGAAGCGCGTAGACGACGGCGATTTCGTAGGCCGTGACCCATTGCTTGTTGCGGCGGGCGACGAGTTCTTGCAGGATGCGGCGAGACTCTTCGGCCTGTCCGCTGACGGCTAGAACGTGCGCCAGCTTGGCGCGCGTCGTCGGCGTATCGCCCGCGAAGGCGCGCTCTTTTTCGTAGATGCGAAACGCCTCTTCCATCATTCCTTTCTTCTCGTAATTCCAACGCAGCACGATGTGAGCTGGGAGCGATCCGGGATCCATCGCCAGCGCCTTCTGACACTGTTCGATGGCCTCGTCGAAACGACGCGCGTGGAACAACACGTTGGCGACGGCCGTGGCGATGACGGCCGAGCGCGGGTCGAGTTCCTCGGCGCGTTTGATCTCCGAGAGCGCTTCGTCGTGCCGCTCCATCGCGGAGAGGTTGAAGGCGTACCAGTGATGCGCGGTCGGGTAGTTCGGGTTCAGGCTGATGGCGCGTTGAAACTCGGCGGCCGCGCCCGCCCAATCGCGGTCGTAGTGGAATTTGGCGTTGGCGAGCGAGACGTGTGCTTCGGCCAGCGAATCGTCGAGCGCGACGGCGCGTTCGGCCGCTTGCTTGGCGCGCGCGAAGGCATCTGCGGGCGGCGGTTCGAGATACCAATTTTGCAGCGCGTAGCAATCGGCGAGACCGGCATAGGCGAGCGCGAATTTCGAGTCTTTGGCGATGGCCTGCTCGAAGTTGGCGATGGCCTGACGCAAACCTTCGGGCGTGCGTTTGCCCCAGTGGTAACGTCCGGCGAGGTAGAGTTGCTGCGCCTCGCTGTTTTCGGTGTAGTGCTTGGCGAGACGTTGGCGCTCGTCGCCCGTCAGTTGCAGGCTGAGCGCGCGCACGACGCGCTCGGAGATCGAAGTTTGCAGAGTTGAGATGTCCGTGAAGCGCTCGTTGAAGCGTTCGGCCCAGAGCACGCGCCCGCCCGAAACTTCCGCCAGTTCCAGAGCGGTCTGCACGCGTTCGCCCACGCGCTCGACCCAGCCTGAGAGCACGTAATCGACCTTCAGTTCGCGCCCCGCTTCAATCGCGCTCTTGTTCGAGCCGAGATAGCGACGCACCGCGCCCGAAGTGCGCAAAGTGATCTCGTCCAACTCGCCGAGCTTATTGGTCAACTCGTCGGCGATGCCGACGCCGAGATACTGTTCATCGCCCTGTGCGCCCACGGTGGAGAAGGGCAGCACGGCGAGCGAGCGCATCTTGCCCGCGCCCGTCGCGGCCGTCTCAGGCGCGGCGGGGAAGGCGTCGGCCAGATAGATTTCAAATTGGCCGTCGCGCTGCGTCTGGAAGGCCACGTGGCGGCCGTCGGCAGACCAGGCGGGTTCGTCGTCGAAGGTGCGCGCGGCGGTGATGAGCCGCTGGTTTGAGCCGTCGGCATCCATCACGTAGACGGCGGGGAAGTCGGTCTTGTTCGGGCGGTTGCCCGCGAAGGTGATGTGCTTGCCGTCGGGCGACCAAGCGGGCTTCGCGTCGTCGCCGGGATGATTCGTCAGGTTGCGCACGTCCGAGCCGTCCGAGTTCATCACGAAAATCTCGTAAGACTTGCCGTCGCGCGCGCTGGTGAAGGCGATCTTCCGGCCGTCGGGCGACCACGTCGGGTCGCTGTCGAATCTGGGGTCATCGGTCAGCTTAACTTTGTCCGAGCCGTCGGCGCGCATCGTGTAGATGTCGTAGTTCGTGGGCGCGTCGAGCGTGTTGCTGCCGTAGGCGATGCGCCGGTCGTCGGGCGACCAAGCGGGGCGCGTGTCCTCGCCGGGAGCGTTCGAGAGGTTGCGCTGGTTCGAGCCGTCGGCGTCCATCACGTAGACTTCCATCTGGCCGTCGCGGCGGCTCTGGAAAGCGATCTTCTGCCCGTCGTGCGACCAAGTGGGGCAATCGTCTTCGGTCGTGTTGAAGGTGAGACGGCGGACGTTCGAGCCGCCCGCCTCCATCACGTAGATTTCGGTCGCGCCGTCGCGGTTGCTGGCGAAGGCGATCTTGCGCCCGTCGGGCGAGAAGTCCGGATGCCAGTCGTGAGCGATCTCGGTGGTCAGCCGCAAGGGGTTCGTCGCGGTGGCGACAATGGGTTTGCTCGTCCGCTTCGCGTAGAAGTACGCGGCCGCACCTGCCGCTGCGAGGACGACGAACAGGACGACCGCCGCCGCGACGTGCCACGCCGGGCGACGACGATGCGCGGACGGCGCGACGACCATGTGCGACTGTGCGACGTGACGGCCGTTGTTGCCGCCGAGAGGCATTTCGAGCGTGGGCAAAGTCGAGAGATGCGGGTCGGCGAAGTTTTCCGCGATTCTGGTGACGGCTTCGCTTTCGTAACGCGCGGCGAGCGGGTTCTCCGTGCGGCGCAGCATCTCGGCGAAGCGCGGGTCGGCGTGCAAGCGGTCGAGATGCGGATCGACGGCGGCGAAGGTGAAGCCGACGGCGCGTTCGCGCTCGGCTTCGGCCAGCCAGTGGAAGGCGTTGTCGCGGTCGTTCAGAAGCGAATAGATGACCGCGATCTCGTAAGCCGTAACCCACTGTTCGTCGCGGCGCGCGAGCAGTTCGCGGAGAATCGCGGCGGCCTCTTCAGTCTGCCCGCAGGCGGCGAGGACGTGCGCTTCCTTGAGCCGTGTGGTCGGCGTGTCGCCCGCGAAGACGCTCTCCTGTTCGTAGGTCGAGAGCGCTTCTTCGCGCATGCCTTTGTGCTCGTAAGCCCAGCGCAAGATGACGTGCGCGGCGACGGAGCCGGGGTCGAGTTCGAGCGCGCGTCCGCATTGCGCGATGGCTTCGTCGAAGCGCCGCGCGAGAAAGAGGATGTTGGCGACGGCCGTGGCGATGACGGGCGATTCGGGCGAAATCTGCTGCGCGCGCCTGATCTCGGTGAGCGCCTCGTCGTGGCGGCCGACGGCCGCGAGGTTGAAGGCGTACCAGCGGTGCGCGAGCGCGTTGCCGGGGCGCAGTTCGATGGCGCGGCGAAACTCCGCTTCAGCGCCCGTCCAGTCATGGTCGTAGTGCAGTTTGATGTAGCCGAGCGAGGCGCGCGCCTCGGCCAGATTCGGGTCGGCTTCGACGGCCTTCTGCGCGGCGCGTTTCGCCTGCTCGAAGGCGTCGGCGGGCGGCGGTTCGACGTACCAGTTCAAGAGCGCGTAGCAGTCCGCCAGTTCCGCGTAGGCGATAGCGAACTTCGGGTCGAGTTCGACGGCGCGCTCGAAACGACGGATGGCCTGACGCAGCCCGTCGGCCGTGCGACGCGTGGAGAAGTAGTGACCGGCGACGTAGAGTTGGCGCGCTTCTTCGTTGTCGCTCAAGTGCAGTTCGGCGTTGCGCGCGATCTCGGCGCTGTTGCTCTGGCCGAAGATCGCACCGGCGGCCGCACGCGGCGTGTCGCCGTGAAGCAAGCGCGCGAGGCCGGGGTTCTTCGTGCGGCGGACGAGTTCGGGGAAGCGCGCATCGCGGCGCAAAGGGTCGAACTGCGGCTGCACGCCGATCCAGACGATCCATGCCTCGCGGTCGGCGAAACTTTGTTCGAGCAACTGGAAGGCGCGCTCGTAGTCGCCGAGTTGTGTGTAAGTGATGGCGAGATAATAAGGCGAGACGTAACGCTTCGCGGCCAACTCTTCCAACTCGCCGAGGACGTGGCGCGCCTCGCGCGTGCGCCCCGCGACGGCATAGGCCGAGCCGAGCGTGGCCGTGATGAAAGGGCTGGGGCCGGAAAATTCGATGGCTTTGACGGCCGCCTCAATCGCTTCGTCGTGGCGTCCGAGTTGGCCGAGCACCCAGCTATAACCGAAATAGCCGAGGCCGTGCATCGAGGACGTTTCGACCAGCTCGCGGTACACCTCGCAACTCTCTTCGAAGCGGCGCGCGTAGAAGAGACAGAAGCCGAGCATGTGCTGGTTGAAGAGCGTGAGCGGGTCGAGTTCGAGCGCGCGACGCACGAGCGGCAGGCCGGAATCGAAGTTGCCCTCCATCACGAGCTGCGTGCCGTGCCAGAGATTGGCGGCGGCGTGATGCGGGTTGAGTTCGAGCGCGCGCTGGTAATGCGCGATGGGCGTGTTCCAGTCGAGATCGTGCGTGTGCGCGGCGAAGCCGTAGGCCGTGTGCGCGTCGGGCACGGTCTCGTCGAGTTCGAGCGCGCGCGCGCCCGCCTCTTTGGCGGCGGCCGAACACTCGGCCGGAGGCATCACGCCGTAGATGCCGATCCAGTTGTAGTAGTCGGCGATGCCGGTGTAGGCGGCGGCGTAGTCGGGGTCGAGCGCGATGGCGCGATAGTAACAGGTGATGGCCTTGGCGAAGCCCTCTTCGTTGAAGGTGTTCCAGTGGTAGCGGCCGCGCATGTAGACTTCAAACGCTTCGGCGTTGTCCGTCCCGCGCTTCGCCAACTGCTCGCGCTCGTCGCCCGTCAACTGCGGCACGAGGGCCGTGGCGACCTGCGCGGAGATAGCGTCTTCGAGACTGAGCACGTCCGTGTAGTTTTCGTCGAACTGCCCGGCCCACATCGTCGCGCCTTCGTAGACGTTCAAGAGTTGGACGGTGATGCGGATGCGTTCGCCCGCGCGCTGGATACGCCCGTCGACGACGTAGCTGACGCCGAGTTCGTGCCCGGCGGCGAACGGGTCGCCGATGTCCGCGCCGCTGTAGCGAATGACGCTGCTCGTCGGGCGCACGCTGAAACGGCGCACGTTCGACAGGCGCGTGATGAGCGCGTCGGCGAGACCGATGCCGAGATAGTTTTCGCCGGTCTCTTCGGTGCGCTGGATGTTCAGGAGTTTGAACGGCAGAACGGCGAGCGTCTTTTCGCCCGTCACGGCGTCGCCGACGGCGAGGCGCGTCGCCTTCGCGAGCGACGGGAAGACGAAGGGCGCGGAGACGGGGCGGCCTTCGAGGTGGCGCGCGATGTCGTCGCGCAGGCGTTCGACCGAAGTGTAACGACGCCCCGGCTCTTTGCGCAGCGCCTTCAAGGTGATGTTGTCGAGATCGCCCGCCAGTTCGCGGCGCAGATTTTCGAGCGTCGTGCCGCGCATCTTGCAGAGGAATTCGAGCGTGGTGGATTCCGCGCCGTCGAGCGGGATCAAATCTTCGGGGCGCATGACGACGCGCGAAGGATGCTCCGGTTCTTCCTCGCAGATGACGCGCGCGATCTCGTGCGGCGAACGATTCGGGAAGTGATAAGGGCGATGGCCGGTGAGCAGTTCGTAGAGCAAAACGCCCATGCTGTAGATGTCCGAGGCGGGCGTCGCCGCTTCGCCGCGCACCTGTTCGGGCGAAGCGTATTCGGGCGTCATCAGGCGCATGGCCGTCGCCGTCGGCGTCAAAGTGTCGGGCGAGAGTTCGGGGTTTAAGAGTTTGGCGATGCCGAAGTCGAGAAGTTTCGGCGAGCCGTCGGCGCAGATCAAGATGTTCGAGGGCTTGATGTCGCGATGGACGACGAGGTTCTGGTGCGCGTAGGCGACGGCGTTGCAGATTTGGATGAAGAGACGCAGGCGCTCGTGGATGGTCAGCTTCTCTCCGTCGCAATAGCGATAGAGCGGCTGCCCTTCGATGTACTCCATGACGAAGTAGGGCAGGCCGGTCTCGGTCGTGCCGCCGTCGAGAAGGCGCGCGATGTTCGTGTGGTCGAGCGAGGCGAGAATCTGTCGCTCGTTGCGGAAGCGGCGCAGGATGAAGTCCGTGTCCATGCCGCGCTTGACGAGTTTGATGGCGACGCGCTTGTGATATTCGCTGTCGGCGCGCACGGCCAAATAGACCGCGCCCATCCCGCCGCGCCCGATCTCGCGCACGATCTTGTAGGCGCCGACGCGCGCGCCGGCCATCGGGTCTTCCTCGAAGTCGGTGGGCGGCGTGGTGCGGAAGGGCGTGCTGCCGGGATTGAAATTGCCGGCGGCGAAGGCCGGCGCTTCGATGAAGTCCCCCGCTTCTTCGTACTGCGCGACGAGCGCCTCCACCTGTTTGCGGAGAGCGTCGTCGGTCGCGCCCGCCTCGGCGATGAATTTGGGGCGTTCCTCGCGGGGCAGATCAAGCGCGGCCTGAAATAATTCTTCTACTTGCTTCCAACGTTCGGGGGTCATAACAACCGTGAATCGTAAATCGTAAATCGTGAATAGAAAAACTGGCTCGTTCTATTTACGATTTACCATTCACTATTTACTGTCTCTGCACTTGTCCATAAAGCCATGCCTTCGCCATGCGCCATTGGCGTTTGACGGTGGGCGCGCTGACGCCGAGCACTTCGGCCGTCTCTTCGACGGAGAGACCGCCGAAAAAGCGTAATTCGACGATACGGCTCTTTTGTGGGTCGAGTTCCGCGAGCGCCGTCAGTGCATCGTCGAGCGCGATCAGGTCGGTGGCGCGTTCGTCCGTCACGTCCACGTTCTCGTCGAGCGAGAGCTTGTGAATCTCGCCGCCGCGTTTCTCGGCGTTGTGGCCGCGCGCGTGATCGACGAGGATGCGGCGCATCATTTGCGCGGCCACGCCGAAGAAGTGCGCGCGGTTTTGCCACCTCACCTGATTTTGGTCGATGAGCCGGATGTAGGCTTCGTGGACTAAAGCCGTCGGTTGCAGCGTGTGCGCGGAACGCTCGCGGCGCAGGTAGTTGGCGGCCAAACTGCGCAGCTCTTTGTAGACGAGCGGCAGCAGGTCGTCCAGCACAGTCCTGTTGCCATCCGTCAACTGGATGAGCAAACGGGTTACGTCATGGGGCGAGGGTGTGGTCACAGGGGAACTTTCGACATCTTAACTAAACACACAGCCAATCATCATTCCGGCGCGCTCAAACCTAAGTATAAACGACTATTTGCACCTTATCAAAGCGTGCGCCGCCGCGCCGAGCCGCAAAAATGCGAATCTTAGATGATCCGTTTTCAGATTTCGTTACGCGTAATTTAGTGGGGACGAAAAAGCGCCGCTGGAGGGTCGTCAAACTTCGCGGCGTCTTGTCCCGCAAATACTGAAACAGCCCATAAGGAAATCAGCCCATATGAAGAACTTATTTCGCTACGCCTGTCTCGCCCTGATCTTATGCTGCGGCGCGGGCTTCTCGACGGTCGCCCGCGCCGACGTGAAGATCAAGGCCAAAAACACTTCGGGCGGTCAAGTCTCCGAGCAGACCACTTACATCAAAGGCAAACGCCAGCGCACCGAGTTGAGTGAAACCTCCGTCACGATCACGCAGTGCGACCTGAGAAGAAATCTCCAACTCGGCGTGCCGACGAAAACTTACGTCGTCACCGCGTTCGACCAAAATACGACCGAGGCGACCGGCACGACCGCCAAGACCAACACGACGACGGCGAGCGCGCCCGCGCGTCGCGGCGGCATCATCACCTCCACCTTCACCTCGACCGATACGGGCGAGCGCAAAAAGATGTTCGGCTACACGGCGCGCCATATCAAGACTTCCATCGTCACGGAATCCTCTCCCGATTCCTGCCAGACGACGCGCACGCGGATGCAGACCGACGGCTGGTACATCGACGCGCAGTTTGCGCTCGACTGCAACATGATGGGCGGCATGTCCTACTCTAACCCTTCGGACAACGGCGGTTGCCGCGACGAATATCGCACGAAGTATGTCGGCGTGGCGAAACTGGGCTATCCCGTGTTGGTCACGACCACGCTCTTCGACGAACAGGGCAACGAGTCGTTCACCTTCACGCAAGAAGTTCTGGAGATCACGAACGCCGTGCTCGACAACGCGCTCTTTGAAGCGCCCGCCGATTACCGGCAGGTGCAAGACATACGCGAGTTGTACGGCGCGCCTTCGATGGCGTCCGCCGCGACAGCGGGCGCGCGTGCCGACCGTGATGACGATACGCCGGGGGGCGGCGTGTCGTCCGCATCGGCCGTGGGCGCGAAAAGAGCGGGCGTGGTGCGCGTCGGCGTGGCTGTGACGAAGACCGTAGCGGCGGCCGATTACGTCGATGCTTCGGCCTTGGCCGAGGCGGTGCGCGGAGTCCTCGTCAACAATTTGAACGGCGCGTCAATCGAAGTCGTGCGGCTCGAAGCGCGGCAGACGCAAGGGGTGGAAGCGGAAGCACGGCAGCGCGAGTGCGACTTTGTGCTCTACAGCAACGTCTCGCACAAGAAGGGCGGGGGCGGCGGCTTCGGCGGTTTCCTCAAAAAGTCCGCGGCGATTGCGGGCGGGGTCGTGGCGCCCACGGAAGGCGGCGGCGGGACGGGCGTGGCCGGATCGCTCAAGGCCAGAGACGAACTGACGCTTGAGTACAAACTGCAACGCGGCGTTGACCCTGTCGCCGCCAACACGCTCAAGGCCAAGGCGAAGTCGGACGGCGACGACATCATCACGCAACTGGCGACGCAGGCGGCCACGGCCGTGCGCGCCGCCGCCGCGAGCAAGTAAGGCGACGGCAGCAGCGGCAGGCCGCGCTGAAGCGACGCGGCCACAGAGAGAGTCTCTTTCCGGCGGGAAGAGACGCCTCAGGGACGGAGAGGAACCAATGACCTCTCCGTCCCTTTTCACGTGTTCAAGTCGGTAGTGTCCTAAGTTTCAAATTAGAGAATAGTGTTCTGGGGTCGGGCTGTGCTCTGCGTCCTCTGCGTTGAATGCTTTGGCTGGCTCAGATTCACGCAGAGGCGCGGAGAGATGACGCGCAGGACGCGGAGGGTTCAACTCTGGACATCGCTCTCAAGTCTGATGCGTGGACGCCTCACGAACTATTTGCTATAAAACCGGAAAACTTTAATTTCACGAAATCGTCCGGCGAATCAATGCGAAGTTTTAACGAGCGATGAAGAGAGCGAACATACTGGTGGTTGACGACGAACCGGAGTTGCGCGCCGATTACGCGCGGATACTCGAAGCCGAAGGTTACGACGTGGCGCAAGCCGCGACGGGCGACGAAGCCTTGCAGCGAGCGCGCGCCGTGCATCCCGAACTGATCTTGCTCGACGTGTCGCTCCCTGACATGAGCGGCATCGAAGTGTGCCGCCGCATCAAGGCCGACCCGGAGTTGGCCGCCAGTTTCGTCATCAACATTTCGGGCATGGACACTTCGGCCGAGAGCGAGGCCGAAGTGCTCGAAGCGGGCGCGGACGGTTATCTCTCGAAGCCCTTCGAGGAGCGGCAACTGTTGGCGAACATCAGAGCCTTCCTGCGCATCAAGGCGACGGAAAAGACCTTGCGCGAATCCGAGGCGGGCTACCGCCAACTGGCCGAAGAGTTGAAGGAATCGAATCGTCGTCTCGAAGAATACAACCGGCTCAAGGCCGAGTTCGTCGCCAACATGTCGCACGAACTGCGGACGCCTCTGACGGCCATCATCGGCTTCGCCAACCTCGTGCAGATCACGCAGCAGACCGAGCCGATCCCGCCCGTGTGCGCCAACGCCTTCGAGCGCATCCTGCGCAACGGCCGACACCTCCTGACTTTGATCGACGACGTGCTCGACATCTCGAAGATCGAGGCCGGGCGCATGAAGGTGCACCGCGAACACTTCGATCTCGTCGAGATGGCGCAGGCCACTTTCGGCGAGCTGCAATCGCTGGCCGAGCAGAAGCGGATCAATTACACCCTGCGTATCAGCGATCACTTGCCCGTCGCCTTCACAGACCCGTTGCGCGTGCGGCAAGTGTTCATCAACTTGTTGTCGAACGCCATCAAGTTCACGACGAAGGGCGGGGTGGAAGTGGAGCTGATGCCGTGGGGCGAGGATGAGTTTCGTTTCATCGTGCGCGACACGGGCGTCGGCATCGACGACGAGGCGCTCTCCGTCATCTTCGAGCGTTTCCGGCAAGTTGACGGATCGATGACGCGCAGGGCGGGCGGCGCGGGGCTTGGTCTGTCCATCGTGCGCCAGATCGTCGGGTTGCTCGGCGGGCACATCGAAGTGACTAGCGAGCGCGGGCGCGGCTCGACCTTCATCGTCACGCTGCCGCTTACGGGGCCTGAACCCGGCTTGCCCGAATCGCTCGCCGCCTCGACGTTTCGCCAGCCGCCCGTCCACGCATCAACGGCGTCGGCGGCCGACGCGGACGCGGCGCGCGAAGAGTCTGTGGCTGCGGACGCGAACGCTTTGCCGCTCGTCTTGATCATCGAGGACGACGCGGACGCCGCCGCGCTGTTGTCCGAGACCATCTCGCGCGCGGGCTATCGCGTGCGCGTGGCGCGCGACGGCTCGACCGGGCTTGAGCTCGCGCGCGAACTCGAACCGTCGGCCGTCACGCTCGACGTGATGATGCCCGGCATGGACGGTTGGCGCGTCCTGCAAGCCTTGAAGTCAGACCGGCGCATGGCGCAGATTCCCGTCATCGTCTGTTCCATCGTCGATAGCCGCCCGCTCGGCTATCGTCTCGGCGCGAGCGATTACTTGCTGAAGCCCGTGGAGCCGGAGACTCTGCTCTCGACGCTGCGCGGCGTCTGCGCCGAAGGCGCGGCGTCCGACGAAGGCTACGTCCTCGTGGTTGACGACGAGCGCGGCATCCGCGAGTTGCTCGCCACGGCCTTGCGCCAAGCGGGCTACAACGCGCGTTCGGCCGCGAGCGGCGAGACGGCCTTGAAGATGATCGCGCAGGCCGCGCCGCGCGTGGTGCTCTGCGATTTGATGATGCCGGGCGGGATGAGCGGCTACGAGTTCGTGGCGCGCCTGCGCGCCGAGCCGCAGACGGCGCAGACGCCCGTCATCATCATCACCGGCAAAGACATGATGCCCGAAGACCGACGCCTCATCAGCGGCCAGATCGCCAACGTCATTCGCAAAGGCGATCTGTTGATGTCCGGCCTCGAACAGCGCTTGCGCGAAACTCTCGAAGAGATCGGAGTGGAACCCTCGAATGGCAAAGATATTGGTGGTTGAAGACGACCGCGACATACGCGAATTGATCCGCACGGTCTTGGAGATGGGCGGGCACGAACTGCACGAAGCGGAGACCGGCGAAGAAGGACTCGCCGAGGCCGTGCGTCTGCGCCCCGATGCCATCCTCATGGACTTGAGTTTGGCGGGCGTGATTGACGGGTTGGAGTCGACCCGGCGACTGCGCGCCGACGCGTCGTTCGACCGCACGCCGATCATCGCCCTCACCGCCCACGCCATGCGCGGCGACCGCGAACACTCTCTGCACGCGGGCTGCGACGAACACTGGACGAAGCCCATCCTCGATCTCGAACTCTTCAAACAGATGGTCGAGCGCGTCATCGCCGAGGGACGAAAGAGCGTTAACAGGCAAGACGACGCGGCGCGTTCCACGGCCGACGCGGCCGAAGGTTAAAGCGAGTTCGCTTCAGAAAGAGTCGCGCCGGAACAACGAAACCACGAACACACACGAAACGACACGAAGAAAAAGTTCGTGCCGTGTGTGCTCGTGGTTGACTTTTAGCGTCCGCCGGTTGTTATCTACCGCGTCGCGGGCGGAAGGAGCGTCGTCCGACGCTGCTCGCGGCGCGTTTGGCCGCGCCGAAAGGTTTCGCACCCGTTCCTGCTGTGGCGCTCGCCGTTGTCCGGCCGCCGAAGCCTTGCAAGAGGATGCGCTCGACGGTCTGCCCCGTCAGGCGCTCGATGGCGCGCATGCTCAATTCTTCGACCGGCGTCACCAGAGTGATCGCGCGCCCGCCTTTTCCGGCGCGACCCGTGCGGCCGATACGATGCACGTAGTCTTCGGGCGCGGCGGGCACGTCGTAGTTGATGACGTGCGAGACGGAATCAACGTCGATGCCGCGTGCGGCGATGTCGGTTGCGACGAGCACGCGCGTCTGCCCGTCCTTGAAACCGCGCAAGGCCGCTTCGCGTTGCGGCTGCGTGCGGTCGGCGTGGATGCGATTAACTTTGTGCTCGCGCGCTTCGAGGATGTGCGAAAGACGTTCCGCGCCGCGCCGCGTGCGCGTGAAGACGAGGACGCGCTCGAAGCGTTCGCGCTCCAAGAGATCGAGCAAGAGCGCCGTCTTCGATTCCATCGCCACCGGGTAAGCGGTCTGTTCCACATTGACGGCGGCCGCTCCGCGCTGGCTGACTTCGACGAGTTCGGGCTTGCGCATGTTCGAGCGCGCGATGGTTTCGATTTCGGGCGACATCGTGGCCGAAAAAAGCAGCGTCTGTCGCTCGGCCGGTAGCGCCGCGAGCACGCGCCGGATGGCAGGCCAAAATCCCATGTCGAGCATCCGGTCGGCTTCGTCGAGGACGAGCGTTTCGACGTGCGCGAAATTGATCGCGCCGCGCTCCATGTGGTCGAGCAGGCGGCCGGGCGTGGCGATGACGACGCTGACGCCGCGCCGCAACAATTCGGTCTGCCGCGCCATCCCCGCGCCGCCGATCAAGGTGACGCAGCGCGCGGTTGTTTTCTTCGGCAGAAGCGAGCGATAACTGGCTTCGATCTGCGTCGCCAGTTCGCGCGTCGGCGCGAGGACGAGCAGGCGGATGCCGGGTCGCGCCTGTCGAGACATGCGTTGAATGAACGGCAACAGGAAAGCGGCCGTTTTGCCCGTGCCCGTCTCGGCGCAGCCGATCAGGTCGCGTCCCGTGAGGACGACGGGGATCGCCTGCTGCTGAATCGGCGTGGGTTCGGTGTATCCGAGAGACTCGCACACGCGCACCAGCGCTTCGTCGAGTCCCAGTTCAGAAAATTTCATAAAATCCTTTGGCGCTTGCTTCGACCTGTCAAGAGGGAGCGCGCCTGTTTGTACTAATGGAAAATGTGGAAGCGCCTCCGGCGGCCTTGTGGGTCAACGTCGGAGGCGCTTGTGCCTTGTGTCGCCGGCCGGGTTCTCGCTAGCGAGAACTTACCAGCGCGGTTCGCGGTTGCCACCGCCACCGCCGCCATAGCCGCCGCCACCGCCGCGATTGCCACCGCCGCCGCCGTAGCCGCCACCGCCGCCGCGATTACCGCCGAAGCCGCCGCGACCACCGCCGCCACCACCGCCACCGCGTCCGCCGCGATCTTCGCGCGGGCGCGCTTCGTTGACGGTCAGGTTACGGCCGTTGAATTCCTTGCCGTTGAACTGCTCGATGGCTTTCTGCCCTTCTTCGTTAGAGGCCATTTCGACGAAGCCGAAGCCACGCGAACGTCCCGTCTCGCGGTCTTCGACGACCGAAACCGACTCGACCGTGCCCGCCTGCGAAAACAACTGCTGCAAATCGTCGCTCGAAGTTTGGAACGACAAGTTCCCGACGTAAAGTTTCATAGACATACAAGTGTACCTCTCCTGTCCGACAGGAGTATCTGAGAGAAGCTGCGAATCAAAGTGGCTTCGATGTAACGGTAGGCAGCGAAGGCTTGCGTTCGGGTGCTCGGAAAAAAGGGAGCGCTTCTAAAGTTGATATCAACCCGCTCTCGAACCATCCATAACGCCGCTCGGGTAAGTCTATCTAGCGGGGCGCATCACCGTTGACGCAAGAGAGAAGGATTTTGCCAGCCATTAGGATGCACCAACAACCCCTTAAGTTGCAAGCCCTGAGCGACGCGGACGCGCCCCGGTTCATTGATTTTCCTTCCCCAAAACGCGTAGAGACGGAGAGGAAAACGCGACTCGCGACGCCGTTTTCGTTTCCCGATCTACTTGCCGCCTACTTGCCGCCGAGGCTTCGCCACTCGCCGGATTGAATGAAGCTCGCCCAGTAGAAAGGATGGCTGCGTTCTTCGGCCTGCGTGCGGGGCTGGTTCGTCGTGCCGGACAGCCCGCGCTGCCCCTGTGCGCCGGAAGCAGTTTGCGGCTCGTCGCGTGTGCCTTTGAGCATGGCGAGTTGCACTTGCCTGAGAGCTTCCGTGCGTCCCTCGCCCGCCTGCAAGCGCCTGTAGTAGTCGGTCATCAGGTCGCGCGTCGCCGCGTCGCTGACCTGCCAGAGAGACATCACCTGACTCTCCGAACCGGCCAAGACCAGCGCGCGGCGCAGACCGTAGACGCCGTCGCCGTTCGTCACGTCGCCGAGTCCGGTCTCGCACGCGGAGAGCACGACCATCTTCGTGCCCCACAGGTCGAGCCCGGCGGCTTCGAGCGCCGTCAAGACGCCGTCTTCGCCGCCCGCGCTCTGGCGCGCGTTCGCGCCCGCGAGCGCCAGACCCGAACGCAGCAGCGGGTTCTCGCCCGACTTCGGAACGGCCGCCGCGGCGGCGACAGAAGGATTCGCCGCGCCGCCGAGCGACAGGCCGCGCGCGCCGCTGCTCGCGTCCGTTTTCGTCTCTTGCGCGGGCAGGAAGAAACCGTGCGTGGCGACGTGCAGGATGGCCGGGCCGCTCACGCCTTTGAGCGCCGCCTCGGTCGCCTGCGCGCCCACGAGAGTTCTCAGGCCGGGCATGATCGCGCCGAGAGCCTGTGCCTCTTCGGCCGTGCCGGGCAGGCGCGTGAAGCGCGCGGCCGTGAAATCGAACGAGCGGCGAGCGGGCGCACTCGCATCAGGTGTCTTCGTCGCTGCCGCGCCGGGCGTGCCCGCGTCGAAAGACGGATCGGCGAAGACGATTGCGCCCGACTTCTCGGCGGTCTTGAGTTGCAGGCGCAGCAAGTCGCGGCCGCTCGTCAGGTAAGTCATCGCATAAGTCTCGACGAGATAGCGGTTCTCTTCGTCCACGAGCGCGCCGAAGGGAATCTTGTTGAGCGCGCCGTCGGGCGAGAGAAAGAGACGACGCGACGGGCCGAGCAACTTGCGCACCGGGCGCATCACGCGCTCGTCCAGAGCGCGCGCGAGTTGCTTGACGTCGGCGCGTCGCGGGTCTGCGAGCGTGGCGCGCCAGGCCGTGATGGCCGCTTCGATGGGCGCGGCCTCTCCGAGTTCGACCCACGCGGGCGCGCCCGAACTTTGCAGCACGTAGGCGACGTAGCGGGGCGAGCCGAAGCGTTCGGCGCGCGTCTTCGCCTTCGGATTGTAAGGACGATAGAGACTGAACTCGACGAGCGCCGCGCCTTCGGGCAGCGTGCCCCGGATGCGTTCGAGCGTGACGGGTTGAGCCTGCGCGCGATACTCGACGCTGCGCGCGCTGATCTGCACTTCGAGTCGTTCGGCCTCCGCGCCGAGCCGCGCGAGCCGCTCTTGATATTCCGCCGGCGACGACTTGCCCGGCCCGTTCAAGACGAGCGCGGCGAGCGCGGCGCGTGCGGTTGAGAGTTGTTCGAGCAGCGCGCGGTCTTCGGGCTTGAGATGACGACGCAGCGCGCCGATCTGATCGCTCATCGCATCGAGCACGCGCCCCTTGCGCCTGAGGATGGTGGTCAGCGCAAGCGCGAGCGCGCGCGCGTTGGCGGGCGCGGCCTGCGCGTGGAGCGACGTGGTGTAGTCGTTCTCCTCGGCCAGCGTGGCGACGAAGAGGCGCTTCTGTTCTTCCGAACCCGCGCCGAGCAGGAGCGCCAGTTGTCGCTCGCGTATCTCGTTGGCGCGCTCTAAGGCTTCGATGGCCTGCGCCGTGTCGCCGAGCGCGTAGTAGTCGGACGAGATGTTGGTCAGGACGAGCGAGACGTTCGGATGATTCGCGCCGTAGACTTTCTCCTGAATTTGCAGCGCGCGCTGGTAGAACTGAAGCGCGCGCCGCCCGTCGCCCTGCGCTTCCGTCAGACTGCCGGTGTTGTTGAGCGAGACGGCGACTTCGGCGCTCTCCGCCCCGGCCATCTTTTCGCGTATGCGCAGGGCGCGCGCAAAGAGCGGCGCGGCGCGTTCGTACTGTTGCTGCGAGCGATAGACGTTGGCGAGATTGTCGAGCGCCGTCGCCACGCTCAAATGTTCCGCGCCGAACTTCCGCTCGAAGATGGCGAGCGCGCGTTGCAGCAGTTTCTCGGCCTCGGCGTAGTTGCCCTGCTCGCGATAGAGCAAGGCGAGGTTGTTGAGCGGCTTGGCCGCGTCCGCGTTGTCCGCGCCGTAAGCTCGCTCATAGATGGCGAGCGCGCGTTTGTACATCGCTTCGCCGCGCGCGTAGTCGCCCCGGCTGAGATACATGTTGCCGAGGTTGTCGAGCGTGGCGGCTACGTCCGGATGATCCGCGCCGAGCGCGCGCTCCTTGTCGGCCAGAGCGCGCCGGAAAAGTTGTTCGGCCTGCAAGGTGTCGCCCGTGTGTTCGTATAGGAGGCCGAGACTGTTGACGGTCGTGGCCGTGTCGGGATGCGCCGGGCCGACGGTCTTTTCCAGTATGGCGAGCGCGCGCCGGTAGGCTTGCTCGGAGCGCGCCGAGTCGCCCAGTTCGTCGTAGAGGCCGCCGAGATTGTTGAGCGAGACGGCCACGTCCTTGTGCTCTTTGCCCAGAACCTTCTCGCGGATGGCGAGCGAGCGCAGCATCAACTCTTCGGCGCGTTTGAAATCGTTCAACTCGTCATAGATGAGCGCGACGTTGTTGAGCGCCGTGGCCGTGTCGGGATGCTCCGCGCCTTTGGCCTTCACCAGAATGTTGTATGAACGCTCAAAGAGCGGCAGCGCCTTCGGGTAATCGCCGGTCTCGTAATAGAGCGTCGCGAGGTTGTTGAGCGGCGCGCCGAGCGAAGGGTCTTCCGCGCCCTTCTCCTTTTCGGTCATGGCGAGCGAGCGACGAAACAGCGGCTCGGCGCGTTCGTACTGACCGGCGGCGCGATGCAACTCGGCCAGCACGTTCAACGCGCCGGGCACGAGCGAGAGTTTCATCTGCGGCGGCAGTTCGAGTTTGTCGAACTGTTCGACGAGCGCGAGCGCACGCTCGGCCAGCGGGATGGCCTCCGCATACTTGCCCTCCGCGCGCAGTTGCAACGCTTGCTTCGTCAAAGGAAACGACTCATTGAGAAGTTTCGTCGCCTGCTCGATCAAGTTGGTCGAGACGTTCGCCGGTGGAACCGTCGGCTGCGCCTGTTGTGCCGCGCGCGGCGCGCCGATGCTGAGCGTGCGGCGCAGCAACTCCCAAGCGGGCGTCACTTGCCCGGCCCCGCGCGAAGGGTAATAAAAGACGACGAGCACCAGACGGTTACGCAGATTCAAGAGGTAGGCTTCGATGTTTCCCGTCTCGCCCGCCGCCGAGACGATCCAGCGGTCGCCTTGCGCCTGCACGCCGCCGATCTCCGAGGTCGCGCGCGTGCGCTGCACCTGCGCCCCCGCGGCTTCGAGCGGCCGCACGACCTGCTCGACGAACGGCAACAGCAGACTCGTCCGCGCGGCATCGAGCAAGGCCGGGACGCTGCTCTCCGGCGCGTCGATATCCTTCTGCCCGACGTAGAGCGTGATGCGCGCGTCCAGCCCCTCGCGCGTGAGCACCAACCCGGTCAACTGCGCGACGCTCCTGTCGGCCGTCACCGTCCACCCGTCCGGGTAATCGAAATAAATCCCCTCCGCCGCGTGCTGCCGCACGCCTTGCGCATGCGTGAAGACGCCGCCCGCGCCGCCGTCGGTCGCCGTCGCCCCACCGCCCGCCAAGCCGTGCGCCGGTACGAGCAAAAGTATCTGAACGATGCCGGCCAGCACCAACCGTCGCCGAACCCTTCGCCATCTCTTGTTCACGATAAAATTCTCCGAGCGCCCAGCAACCCACCGACAATTGCGTCCCGCCAACAATTGCGACCCATCGACAACTGTAGCACGCCGACTTCCATACTCCTCATCCATTTCTGCCCAACCGAACCCCCTTCTGCGCGGCAGCCGGCAGGCGATGTTGCGCGAGGTTCCGGCGTCGGCTTTGTCTTCCCGTTCTGCGCGCCGGGGGCGTCGGACGGGAAGAGCACGCACGCGAGGGCGAGAGTGAACGGGGCGCAGCGTTTCAGGCGGAATCCTTTCTGCCGGTTGGGTCTTGCTCGTGTGACGCCGGTTAGTTGAGGCGAATCATTTGGACAATCTTATCCGTCGCTTTCCGCTCGTCCTCGTTTGTATAGGTGGTGATAAAGATGAGCGCGTATCCCTTCTTGATGGTGGCGTAGAACCGTTGCCCCTTTTCCACGCCGCCCTCCAAAACTTTGAACTGGATCACGTGGAAGTCTCGCCCCGCGAGCATGACGGGCTCGATGTCTTTCACGATCTCGAAAGGAAGCTTGATCCGCGTGGTCATCAGCTTGAGCTGCGTCAAATAGTCGGCGCCGGTTTTGAGGACGCCCTTCGGGTCGGGCTCGGCGGTAATCTGGACTCCTATGACTGGGCGTGAGCCGGGCGTGTATGGAGTAGCGGTCATCAGGAACAGCGTGCGATTAATCGACTGTTCGACGGCCGCAACGGTCTGTTTATCGTCAGGCTTGATCAGTCCCTTACCCCGTCGCTTGACCGCTTCGACGGCCTCTTTGGAATGGATGAACCATCCGTCAGGCACGGTCGCACTCAGGTCGAAATACTCGTTGATGTAAGTTTGCCCGTCGATCCGTCCGTTCCATGGCTTAGTTTCAGAGTCAATGGAGTCACCTTGAGAGGAGGGAGTTGCTGAATCGTGCGGGTGCGGTGCCGCCTGACCCCAGACGCTCAAGGCGCTGAACAAGAGAGCTGTGAATAACGTCGAAATCCTGACGGGTGTTTTCATGAAATTTCAGATGTCGGATTAAATTCGATACTCAGGTCGGGGCTGAGCATCGAGAGTAAGTTTAAAAGTAAACGCCGGTCGGGAGCGGCGCGGAATGAAATGATTATCGCATATTGAAGCCGCTTCCTCGCTTCGTCTAACTCATAGCTCGATGCTGCAGGTGTGAAACCGCTTGCCGAAAGCGGCGCGACCCCGACTCCTCCTCCCGCCCTCGTCAGCGGCGAATGGCGTGCGGCACGCATGGGAAGAGACCTCTCTGTTTTCGCGCCGCCGCCGGGACGCACCAAGTTGAAGATTTAGGCGAGAGCGGAGCAGTTTAGCCCCGTGCCCTGCCGGAGAAGCGCGGGGGGAGATTCTCGATCTCACGCTTCATCCCCTCACGGAGCGATTTGAGTTTGGATTCGTCGAGCAACGTAACAGGCCAGAGGTAGACCTGTTGCTCCTCCGTGTGGTTGTGCTCTGCCAGGCGCTCGGCTACCGCCAAAGCTCTATCCCTGATGTGGAGGAATCGCTCGCGTTCCGGTGGGTCGTCCTGTGCGACCAGTTCGCGCGCGGCGTTCACCGCCCCGGCCAACTCTCGCATGAAGAAGTCGTGGTCTTCGCGCAGGTGTTCGATGGCGGCCTGCACTTCTCCCGGAGCCGGCGCGTCGTCTGCCCTCTCGCCTTGACTTCCTGCGGAGGCCTCGAGCAAAGCGGGGAAGAGGAGCAGATGCTCGGCCCTGATGTGGACTGCGAGTCGCGCCCACAGGTAGTCGAGTGTCTCGCACACTGCGCGTGCGCCGCCGCGGTCGAATGCTCGCCACAGGTCATGGAACACGGCATCTACTTCGGCGTGGTCGTCTACTAAAAGGTCAGTCATCATGTCGCTTCGACCCGCCGAAGGGAGCCGGCGAACCCTGGCGTCACCCGCCGCCGCGAGACTGTGCCAAGGCCGAGTTTACGATTAAGAGCAACGCTCTTCGTGGTTGAGTGCATGCCGTTATTATGCCTTGCTCGACGAACTTCATCCTCCCGGGACGATAGACCTCTGATGTTGGCCATCCCTGCTTAATCTCCAGATCGCCTCGTAACCGCCCGCCCCGTCCGACCCCGACATCGTGACCACCACACTGCGGAACTCGCGCTCGAACTCTAGGGTCACGTCATCATCACCGAAATGCGGATCGAAACAATCCGCATACAATCGCCTCGGGATTTTGATCTCTTTCCCGTCGAGGTAAAACCTCATCGAAACAATCTCCACCCCGGGGATATTACCGTCCGTCCCGATAGCCGGACGCCCATCCACCATCGTCTGCCCCCGCACGACTCCGGTACTCCTGTGTCCGGCGCGGGTGAATCTTCTAGTCCGGAAGACGACCAGGGCTAAGTGAGAGCCCGCCTTCTTCTCGAATTGGAAAGTCTCTACACGCTTAGTCTGGGCAAGGCTGCCCGCAGAGATAAGCAGAACCAAAAGCATCGCAGACGTGGCTTTCATGTGAGTCCTCCAACTGAACAGAAGGGGCATAACGCTCGAATTTGTATGTTGACGGAAGTGAGCTAAAGCATCAAGCTTTAACCGACAGCGCCGGCCGGTGAAGCCGGGCTCGAATTATGACCACGCAGAGTCAGAGAATGAGAGACGATTGCCGCAACCGAACCACATACAGCGTTGACATTTTCCCCACCCCTGCTTATCTTCACCTGCCGTCATTGATCATTTTGAGCCGAGCCTCAGCCGGTTCGCTGCGCTCTCTTAATTCTTTAACAAGCCTCAGAGTACGTCCATGAAATTACAACTCCCTTTCCTTCTCATCATTGTTGTCCTCATCGGCAATCTCTGCTTCGTTCCGTCGAGTGGTGCGCAGGAGGAGGAGGCGGGGCGCGGCATCGGCTTAAGTGCCGCGCCGGCCGGCCGCTATTATGCTCTCGTCATCGGGAACAACGCCTATCAGCAATTGCCGAAGCTGAAAACGGCCGAGGAGGATGCCCGCCAGGTGGCCTCGCTGCTACGCGAGTTTTACGGGTTTGAGACGAAGCTGCTGTTGAACGCCACGCGCGGGCAGATCGTCTCGGCTCTGAATGTTTACCGGCGCGAGCTGACAGCGGACTCGAACCTCCTGATCTACTACGCCGGTCACGGTATAAATGACAAGGATGCGGACAAAGCCTACTGGTTGCCGGTGGACGCATCTCGCGAAGACACGTCGAACTGGATCATCGCTGATGAGATCACAACGAGCATCAAGGTCATCCCGGCCAAACACGTCTTGGTCGTCTCCGACAGTTGCTATTCGGGAACGCTCACACGCGGCCTCGGCGAGATGTTGCCGCGCCCTGTCGAGCGCGAGCAATTCCTGAAAAAGATGGCATTGGGACGCTCCCGGACGCTGATGGCGTCGGGTGGAAACGAGCCGGTGGCCGACGGCGGGGGCGGCCGTCATTCGGTCTTCGCCAACGCCCTGCTACGCGGGCTCCGGGAGATGGACAAGGCGCAGTTCACGGCCGCCGAGCTGTTCCGCGCCTACGTCGAGGAGTCGGTGGCGGGGCGCGCGAACCAGACGCCGGAATACAACCCGCTCCGAAACTCCGGACACGAATCGGGCGATTTCATCTTCGTGAAGATTAAGACCGACGGGAGAAAGATGGAGGTGTCGGTCAAAGTGCCGACGCCTCTTCAGACTGTCGACCCGGCAGCGTTCGAGCTGGAGTTCTGGAATGCGATCAAGACGAGCACGGAGCCGGCGGATTATAAGGATTACCTGGCGAAGTATCCGAACGGACAGTTCGCGGCCATCGCGCGTCGGCGCGCTAACCCACCGGTCGAGACAGCGAAACCCGTTAAGCCCTCGCCGACTCCTGCTCCGACACCCGCAAGTGAATCCAGACCTCCTACACCGTCCAACCGCGAGTCTGATACACCGAAGCAGCCTAACTATGTTGCCAGGTGCGTTTTTTTCCAAGACCCGGTTTCATATTTCATCACCGCCAACGATGAGATCATCGGAGTCGCGCCCAACGGTCAAGCCCTACAAGTCGGCCGGAAAATCCCACCTACTGTGCCGGGGTTCATCTGGATGTACTCCACGCCCATGATCACGTACGGAGTTGATAGTGAAGGAAAAATCTGGAATCGCGATCCGTATGGCCGACCTTTCCAGATCGGTTATGTGACGAAGCCATAAACTGAGCCTGCTGGCTTTCCTCAAATCGAAGTGCCCTGAGAGTCTGGCTACTGCATTTATGCCTCTAAAGAAAATCGGCTCCCAGCCGGCATTAGGTATGATGAGACGCACCTCTTGATGGGCGGATGGCCGCTTGAGATACCAGACTGTGGTAGCGGTAATACCGACGGCAAAAGTGAGCAGCGCGATAATGAGGCGAGTGGAAAGTTTACGCATACTCTGAAGTCCTATCCGACTCAACAGAGGCCTGAGGCCTGACCTCACCCGCCGCGCACGTGCGATTGAATTTAAGAGGCGAACTGGATGCGCGTCCGCGGCATGCCGAGCGTTAGATGTCGCCCTCCGTCGAAAGCGCATCGCATTCAGCCGCCGCTCCTTTCGCCTTTAGCCGCTCCAGTATTACAGGGTCGCTGCCCGCGTACCTGAGCGCCGCGATGCACGAAACGCAGATGGCCGCGATGGCATGCTCTAACTCGGCGGGCGTCTCGGGCTGCCGCTTGAAGTAGCAGAACGTCTCTTCGTCGAACGCCATCAACTCCGGCGCTTCGTCCTCAGGAGCCATGCAGGCGAGGCACATGTCTTTCTCGACATAGAAGTCACCTTCCGCGTTCAAGGGCGCGCGCTCCTGCGCCGGCCTGTCAGAATTAGTGCTCATACAGCCTCCACATCTAGAACGACACCCAACGCCGGAATTGAGCCGCCGCGCACATAACTAAACAAACACCCCGGTCAACGAATGAAAGCCCCGCCGACTCGCGGCCGGCTCGAATGACTTGTGCGGCGGCGCATTTGACGAGCACTTCGCGACCTCTTAGGAACTGCGTGTAAATACATACTTAGATTCAATTCGAGGAATTATTGCCTGATTAGTGCTTAATCTTTCCGCCATCCATATTCTGCGCGTTAGCTCCTTCGATTCAAGAACTGCCGGGACGCGCCGGCGCGCGGACGGCTATGATCTATACGCACGTCCGGAGGGGCGCTCGCCAAAGATGTGGCGCAGATTATTCGTCAAGAGAACATGGTAGCTCGGTTAATGTTTCCGCAGCGCCTTGTTGCGGCATGGCTCACACTTGCAGCCGACTGGCTTGATGTGGTCGTCAAAATACTCTTTGCCGTAGTTGATGGTAATCTCCTCGCCCGCTTTGATCCTCTTCTTTGACCAGACCCAAATCCGATGCCCGGAGATGAAGGCTTCGGCGTTCGGCCGACACGAGTGGTTGATGTAGCGTGCGGCGTTAGAGCGCGAGCTGCCGTCAATTGACCACTTTGTATTGACGCCGAAAAAATACTTGCCGCTTCTCGTCTCCACCTCTTCGTTAGAGATGAGCGTGCCCACATACTCGATGATGCGTGTGCCCGCCGGAATGTCCTCGGTAGCAAATAGCCCTAATCCGGTTAAGGCACGCTTGATGGCGTAAGGCTTCTTTCCCTTCGTCATATTGATGAGGGTATTAGAATCTTCTCCGAATGTTAAATAGCCTTCTCGTTGTAAATATTGATTAGACGCAGTCTCATAAATAGCACCTCAGCGAAATCTCGATGCAGCCGAGATGGACGAAGCCGAGAAAGTTCTCGACATGATAAATAGCCCATGGCTCATCGGTTAATTCTTCGCCTCGTGCCAGGCCGGAATCCTAACACGAGTATTTATGAGACTGCTTCGAGTCTCACATTTCAACCTCTGAAACAGCCTTTAATGACAGCCCCGCTGTTTCAGAGGTCGTAGACCCAGATTTAAGTTCCGGACGCGCCAGCGATTTTGCGCGGACTCATTGAGCGCGGCGCATCGTGTCTCTTCCGCTAATTCGGCCCGTTGCTACAAGCGATTAGAGCTTTGTACAATCCGGTCTCGCAAGCATCGGAGTTGAAAGTCCTTGTATCGGCGCACGTCTGCAAAAGTCGTCTCCACAAAATGTGCAAAATTGTTGTCATCGAGGGCGAAGACTACAGACGAAAATTTGATGCTGGATAAGTTCTTGATCGACTGGGGCGCTGTCTGCAAGATGAAATTTTTGATCTCCCGCACCTCAAGGAACCGAGCCGGTTGCGAGCAGGAGAATTTTTGATTGAGTGACGCACACGAAATAGAGTCCGTACACATGCGAAATCACTTTCCGAAATCAATAACTGTCCCGGCGCTCGCCACCTTGCTGGTCGCCCTCGCGGCGTTCGCCTCGGCGCAGAGCGGAACTCCGGCTTCGTCCTGCTCCAATTGCCCTGAGTGGAACAAGCCGCAGCAGCCCTTTCGTATCCACGGCAACACGTATTACGTCGGGCCTCACGGCCTCACTTCCATCCTGCTCACCTCAAAGGCCGGGCACGTCCTGATCGACGGCGCGCTCCCTGAGTCAGTTCCACAGGTGGTCGCCAATATCCGCTCCCTCGGATTCCGCATCGAGGATGTCAAATTCATCGTCAACTCGCACGTGCACTTCGACCACGGCGGCGGAATAGCCGAGTTGCAGCGGCTCAGCGGCGCGAAGGTGGCGGCCAGCCCTTGGAGCGTAGAAGTCCTGACGAAGAGCGGAGTCGGCCGGGGCGACCCACAGTTTGGTTCTATCTCGCCGGTAGCATTAGTCCCGCGCGCCGACGCCCTGCGCGACGGCCAGACCCTCCGCGTCGGCGACATCAAGCTGACCGCTCACTTCACGCCGGGACATACCCCCGGCGGAACCAGTTGGACGTGGAGGTCGTGTGAGAAAGGGCGTTGCCTAGACCTCGTCTATTCCGACAGTATGACTCCGGTCTCGGCGGATGGGTTTCGCTTCTCGGACAGCCGTGAGTATCCGACGGCCGTACAGGACTTCGAGAAGAGCTTTGCCTTCCTCCGTTCCACACCATGCGACATTCTGCTGACCTCTCACCCGGACGCCTCGGAACTCTGGCAGCGTCTGGAAGGGCGTCAGCGGGGCGTCCTTCCAGACCCGTTGATTTCGCCGAATGCCTGCAAGGGGTTGGCTGGGCGGGCCGCCGCACAACTGCGCCGCAGGCTCGAGTCTGAAAAGGGACGATAGTTCACCTATGACCAAGCTATTCTCTGTTTTTCGCTTACGCGACGTTGAATTTAAGAACCGCGTCTTCGTCTCGCCGATGTGCCAATATTCGAGCGTGGACGGGATGCCGAACGCTTGGCACTTCGTCCACTTGGGAAGCCGGGCGGTGGGCGGCGCGGCGCTCGTCATGGTGGAAGCGACCGCGGTCTCGCCCGAAGGCCGCATCTCGCCGGGTGATACCGGTATCTGGTCTGACGCGCACGCCGAAGCATTCAAGCCGATCACGGCTTTCATCAAGGGGCAGGGCGCGGTGCCCGGCATCCAACTCGCGCACGCCGGTCGTAAAGCCTCGACCGACGTGCCGTGGCGCGGAGGCGGCTTTCTGCGCGAGGCGGAGGGTGGCTGGCAGACCATCGCGCCGAGTCCCATACCTTTCAGGGAAGGGGAGACCACGCCTCGTGAGATGTCGTCGGGCGAGATCGAAAAAGTCATTGGGCAATTCGCGGATGCCGCCCGGCGCAGCTTCGACGCCGGGTTCGAGGTGGTCGAGATTCACATGGCGCATGGCTACCTGCTCCATGAGTTTCTCTCGCCGCTCTGCAACCGGAGGAGTGACGCGTATGGCGGCCGGCTGGAAGCCCGCGCCCGGTTGCCGCTGGAAGTGACGCACGCGGTGCGCGAGGCGTTCCCCTCTCACCTGCCCGTCTTCGCGCGCATCTCGGCGACCGATTGGGTCGAAGGAGGTTGGGACTTGCCGCAGTCGATACAGTTCGCCCGGTGGTTGAAGGAGGCGGGCGTCAGTCTCGTCGATTGCTCTAGCGGCGGCGCGGTACCCGGCGTCAGAATTCCCGTCGCACCGGGGTACCAGATTCCGTTCGCCGCGAGCATCCGCAAGGAGGCCGGGGTCGCAACGGGCGGGGTGGGTCTTATCACGGAACCGGAGCAGGCGGAACAGATTATCGCTTCGGGACAGGCGGACGCCGTCTTCCTCGCGCGTGCGATGTTGCGCGACCCGTACTGGGCGCTTCATGCCGCGAAGATGTTGGGCGCAGAAGTCACTTACCCGCCGCAGTATGGGCGGGCGATGGATTAACGAAAGCCATGGTCAATCCGTCAATCGCACCGGTCATTGAGCCAGCGTGAGACGGCATCTACAATTCCCGCCTTTCCTCATGACGACGCCCGCACCTTCTTTTTGACGAAGCGATGATCCTGCTCGATCACGTCCTTCAGGTGTTTCACGCGCCCCGACCTACAATCTGACGGCAGTGTCTTTTCGACTTGCGACGAGAAGAACATGTGCGGTGAGCGTAAACAGCTCCGCAGATCTTCCCCTTGACATTCTACCCAAGTGTGTTTACTCTTCACTAGACATTCTACCTGAACGTGAAAGTGGTTGATTACTATCATGAAGGGAATAGCCGACAAAGAGCAGATAGAACTCTTGCAGGGGACGCTCGATCTCCTCATTCTGAGGACGCTTCTCTTGGGCCCGCGACACGGCCACAACATCGCGCACCTGATCGCGCAAGCCTCGGGCGACGTTCTCAGAATAGACCACGGCTCTCTCTATCCGGCTCTTCAGCGCCTGGAGCGCCGGGGCTGGGTCAGCGCGAAGTGGGGCACCTCCGAGAACAATCGCCGCGCGAAGTATTACCGTCTGACGCCGATTGGGCGTAAGCAACTGGCTGCGGAGACCACGAAGTGGGAACGGCTCGCCGCGGCCATCGGCCGGATTCTCCACCCGGCGCCGGAGGAAGGTTAAGCATGGGCTGGTGGCAGGAACTAAGTTACGTCACGCGGCAGCTTGACCGGAAGCGCGCCGAGTCGGAGTTGGAAGAGGAAATCCGCGCCCACCTGGATTTGGAGACGGAGCAGAACATAGAGTCAGGGATGTCGCCCGAAGAGGCGCGCCGAGCGGCGTTGCGTGCCTTCGGGAACGTGACCATATCAAAGGAGGATAGCAGGACGATGTGGGGACTCAGGTGGTTGGAGACGCTCTGGCAGGACGTGCGTTTCGGTGTGCGGACGCTCGTAAAAAGTCCCACGTTTACGGTCGTGGCAGTGATCGCGTTGGCGCTGGGGATCGGCGCCAACAGCGCCATCTTCAGCGTCGTCAACACGGTGCTGCTGCGCCCGCTGCCATATAAAGACTCTGACCGGCTCGTCGCCGTGTGGGAGAAGGGCGACGCGGACGCCTTCCCGCTCAACTCAGTCTCCGCCGCCAACTTCATCGACTGGCGTGAGCAGAATCACGTCTTCGAAGAGATCGCGTTGTTGGGTCGCGCGAGCTTTAACCTGACGGGCGCGGGCGAGCCGGAAAGGCTCGCAGGCCGCCGCGTCTCCGCCAACCTCTTCCGCCTCCTCGGCGTCGAGCCGCAACTCGGACGTGCCTTCGTCCCCGAAGAAGACGCTCCGGGCGCGGGGCACGTCGTCATCCTCGGCCACGGACTCTGGCAGCGCCGGTTCGGCTCCGATCCGGGCATCACGGGCAAGGCTCTGACCCTGAACGGCCAAAGCTATACGGTTGTCGGGGTGATGCCGCAGGACTTTCAGTTTCCCAGTCGTCAGGACGAGGTGTGGGTTCCCGTCGCCTTCAGCTCGGAGGAAGCCGCCGACCGCGGGACTAACAATTATGAGATCGTCGGCCGCATGAAGCCGGGGGTCAGCTTGGAGCAGGCGCAGACAGAGATGAACAGTCTCGCCGCGCGCCTCCGGCAACAGTATCCGGATGTCGTCAAGAGCGATGCCACGGTTATCGTTCCTCTGCACGAGCAGATTGTGGGGGACATCAAGCAGGCGTTGCTCGTCCTGCTCGGAGCGGTGGGCTTCGTCCTGCTCGTGGCCTGCGCGAACGTCGCGAATCTGCTGCTGGCGCGCGCGGCCGGGCGGCAGAAGGAAATAGCGTTGCGGGTGGCCCTGGGCGCCGGCCGTCTTCGGTTAATGCGTCAGTTCCTGACCGAGAGCATGCTGCTCGCCCTGCTCGGAGGGGCGACGGGCTTGCTGCTATCGCTCTGGGGTCTGGGTCTGCTGAAAGCATTCATGCCGGAAAACATCTCGCAGGTCAGCCAGATAACGCTCGACGCGAGGGTGCTCAGTTTTACCCTGCTGGTCTCTCTGCTGACAGGGCTAATCTTCGGTCTGGCACCGGCTGTCCAGACGTCGAGACTGAACCTGAATGAGATGCTGAAGGACGGTGGCAGGGACACGGCTTGGGGAAGGGGTGGCAACCGCCTCAGAGGTGGATTGATCGTGGCGGAAGTGGCCGTCTCGCTCGTTCTCCTGGTCGGCGCGGGGCTTTTGATCAACAGCTTCTTGCGGCTGCGTAACTCAGACCCGGGCTATCGCTCCGACAACCTCCTGACGATGAGCGTCGTGCTCCCAGAGCAGAAGTATGCCGAACACGCTCAGCGCGTCGCCTTCTTCGCCGAACTCATAGATCGCGTCAAAGCGTTGCCGGGCGTGCGCTCGGCGGCCGTCACCGATTGGTTGCCTTTAACGATGACCGGCGGCAGCTTCGGTGTCAGCGTCGATGGACGGCCTGACCCCGGATCAGACCAGAGACCGGACGTTGTGACGAGAGTCATCAGTCCGGAATACTTCAACACGATGAGCATCCGGTTGCTGCGGGGGCGACAATTCGACGAGCGGCAGGACAGGGCGGACGCGGCACCGGTGGTCATCATCAGCGAGACCACGGCGCGACGCCTGTGGCCCGGCGAAGACCCCCTGGGCAAGCGGATCAAGCCGGGAGCTTTGGATTCGCCCGATCCCTGGATGGAAGTCGTCGGCGTCGTGAACGACGTGCGCCAGTTCGACCTCACAGCAGAACCGAGACTTCAGATGTACCTACCCTACGTCCAGTTCGAATGGTTTGTGCCGCGCCAGTTGGTCATCAAGACGGACGTCGAGCCGTCGAGTCTGGCGGCGGCCGTGCGCGGCACTGTCTGGAGCGTGGATAAGGAGCAGCCCGTCTCCGACATCAGGACGATGGAGGAGGTGCTGTCGGAGTCCATCGCGCGGCAACGCTTCAGCACGATGCTGCTCGGCGTCTTCGCGGCCGTGGCGCTGGCGCTGGCGGCGGTCGGCATCTATGGGATGATGAGTTACGCCGTCGCGCACCGGACGCGCGAGATAGGCATTCGCATGGCTCTCGGCGCGCAGGCGGGCAGCGTGTTGAGGCTGATGGTCGGGCAGGGGCTGAAACTCGTTTCGGCCGGCGTTCTGTTAGGACTTCTCGGTTCGCTGCTCCTCACCAGATTGATGTCAAGTCTGCTTTTCGGAGTCAGCCCTACCGATCCGCTGACGCTCGTCACGATCTCTCTCTTGCTCGTCGTGGTGGCGCTGCTGGCCAGCTACATCCCGGCACGACGCGCGGCGAAGGTAGACCCGCTCATCGCACTCCGGTACGAGTAGTTCGCGAGGCGCGCCGATGGACGTCATGGCCGACGCAGGTGTCAGGCTGCGACGCTTCAAATGAGACGGCATTCTACTTCAACCAACTCCACTTAATATCTGCTCCAACATCTGCGGACTCAAGTGAGGCGTCGCACCTTCTTGAGTAGCGACCCATGCTCCGACCCGGTTTGCGGCCTCGCCGATGTCGGCCAGGGGCGCGCGTCGCAGATAATAGTGGACGAGGGTGGCGGTGAACGCGTCGCCCGCGCCAATCGTGTCCCTGACACGAACTCCAATCCCCGGATGCGCGCGCGCCTCGTCTTTAGACACCAGTAGGCTGCCTCTCTCGCCTCTCGTGATCGCAACCAACTCAAGATCAAATCGACTCAGAAGATGCAGCGCCATCTCCTCCACCGTGTCGGCAGCGAAATTGAGCATCTGCCTGAGCGTGTACATCTCCGCCAGATTGAGCTTGACGATGGTCGCCAACCGGAGAACCTTCTCCAACATCGCGGCATCGAAAAAAGAATGTCTGAGATTTACGTCAAAGACGCGCACCGCGCCGGGGCGGGTCGCTTCGAGAAAGCGGGTGATGGTCTGACGCGCCAACGCGGCGCGCTGGCCGAGTGTGCCGAAGCAAACGACATCCGCCTTGAGGGATAATTCTTCCCACTCGGCCGTCCATTCCAGATAATCCCAGGCGGAATTTTCGTTCATGGCGAAATTCGCCTCGCCCAATTCATCCACCCGCACGCGCACCGTCCCGGTCGGGTGTTCCCCGTCTACTTGAAGATACTTTGTCGAAACTCCGAGACGAGACAGACGCCGGGAAGCCTCACGTCCCAGCGCATCGTCGCCGATGCGACTGGCGATGACGGACTCGTTCCCCAGCAGGCGCGAGAAGTAAGCGAAGTTGGTCGGCGCGCCGCCCAGTTGTTTACCGCCGGGCAGAATGTCCCAGATTAATTCGCCGAGTCCGACGACTACGGGAGCGGGACGACTCAGGGTGGTTACCTCTTTTATCTTCATGGCGAACGGAGCCGGGGCGCGTCAAACTTCCACATGGCTTTATGCCGCGACGCTATACCATAGATAAGGCTTTGCACAAATATTCAGAAGTTGTTCCATCAATTCTCGCTTTTATTCGTCCCGACTGAATAATTGCGCAAAGCCTTATCTGTGGGGTAATGATAATCCGCACCGACGGGAAAGGATAAAGGCGAGAACATGGAGCACTACAAAGAGCTTTTACATATTCGATTTGCCGAGCAGGTGATGGGCTGGATGGAGATCGAACCGTCGCGCGAAGAGGGCGCGTTGAAGTTCTACGGGTTCATTCATACCGGTAGAGGGCCGCAACGTTTTGAAGTCCCCGACTACTCGAACGACCTCAACGCGATGTGGGCGGCCGAACAGTACATGAACAGAATCGGTTTGACCCGCGCCTATCTCAAAGCTCTCGCCGAAGTTGTTCAGGTCGCCGACTTGTCGGACGAAGAAGACTTATTCAAAGTCATCTGCGCCTCGCCCGCTCAAAGGTGCGAGGCGGGTCTGCGAGCTTATCAGGCAGTTAACTCTGTCTAACCTTTCCGCTTTCACCATGCGGACGGAAGATGTGATGCTTGCAACCGAGCCCGGATAGCTTGGCGGTCACTCGTCGGCTCAAGGCAATCTTCACGACGCCAAAGTGATCCGTTAGATCAGCTTTACTTTAGGTTATTACGTGGGGTATAAGCCTTGCCCGTCATGGCCCCGCCTGCGACGCCCCGCCCCGAACGGGTCTGCACTCTTCGCCGGCAATCGAATTCACACCCTTGAAAACATCCGACCCATGCGGCGGACGCACGCCCTTCCGTCTCGACGCGGCACGCGTGGCGTCGCAACGCTCACCAAGCAAATAAGTTGAACCCCAGGAGAAACGAGATGAACCCTCGCATCAGCAACCACCCCAGTCCGCGCCGCAGGCCGGGCGCACTCAAATCGAGAATCGCGCGAAAGGCTGTTCTGACCGCTTCAGCCATCCTACTCGCCGCGTCGATTGCCGTCGGCTCTAGCTCCGCCGCCATGAATCGTTCGGACGTTGTGGCTCAATCTACGGCAACCGTGAGTTCCGTCCCCGCCGCCCCCATCAAAGTGGCCGTCAACCCCGCCGCCAACGAGAACCCCAATGTCAACGTTCCCACTCTGGTGGACTACCTGAACGGCAACCCCGCGTTCCATGCGACGGAGGTCAGCACCGAGGAGATCGCGGCCGGCGGGCTGGCCGGGTACGACGTGCTGGTGGCGCGATTCTATCGCGACAACCTGCCGCCGGAGGTCGTCACGGCCATCCGTAATTTCGTCGCCGCCGGGGGCGGTTATGTCGGCGAACATTGGGGCGCGGGCGCGGCGTTGACGACGGCCGTGCCGAACAATTATGCGCTGATCACCGACACGCTCAAATTCTTTACGGGGTCGGCCGACATGGGAGACCGCGTGGGGGAAGGCGACAACCCCATCACCATCACGCTGCCCGACCATCCCGTGGCGCGCAGCCTGCCCGCCACGTTCACAG
This sequence comes from Pyrinomonadaceae bacterium, assembly GCA_036387235.1. Classification (GTDB taxonomy): domain Bacteria; phylum Acidobacteriota; class Blastocatellia; order Pyrinomonadales; family Pyrinomonadaceae; genus JAIVJZ01. The sequence goes on along the minus strand of DASVUD010000022.1, from coordinate 21,826 downwards.
GTCTCGGCGGCACGGAATTTTTCGTCCGCGCGCTCCCACCTTACGACAGCAACCTCACCACGGTCGCAACCTACGAAGGCTTCGGCGGGACGCACCCGGCCGTCATGGCCGGGCCGCTCCCCGGCGGCGCGGCCAACGCCGTCCTGATCTTATTCGACGCGCAGGACAACGTCAGCGACCCCGAACTGAAGCAGCTCTTTTTCAACGCCGTGCTGTACGCCGCCGGCAGACCCGCCGCCGCGAACGACACCTACACCGTCGCCGAAGACGGCACGCTCGACTCCCACGCGCCCGGCGTGCTGGCTAACGACACCGACGCCGACAACGATGCGCTCACGGCCGCCCTCGTCGGCTCGCCCTCACACGGCTCCCTGACCCTGAACGCGGACGGCTCGTTCGCCTACACGCCCGCCGCCGACTACTTCGGCCCCGACTCTTTCACTTACAAAGCCAACGACGGCGCGTTCGACACGGCCGTGGCGACCGTGAGCATTAACGTCACGCCGGTTAACGACGCCCCGACGGCGAGCGCGGGCGGCCCCTACACGGTCAACGCGGGCGGCACTCTCTTCGTCTCGGCCACGGGCGCGGACGACGAGACTGCCCATCTCGTCTACGCTTGGGATTTGGACAACAACGGGACGTTCGAGACGGCGGGGCAGACCGTGCTTTTCTCTGCCGCCCTCATCAGCGCCCCGGCCACGCGAACCATCAACGTGCGCGTGACAGACGGCGGCGGCCTCTCGGCCACGGCCTCGGCCACGGTCAACGTCAATAAGGCCAGCTACGGCGTCTGCGCTCTGTACGACCAGACGAAGGCGCACAGGAGCGGGAGCACGATCCCCGTCAAGCTGCAACTGTGCGATGCAACAGGCGCGAACCTGTCGGCGCAGAGCATCGTCTTGACAGCCATCGGCACGCGCCTTATCTCGTCCGACGCCTGGGGCGATGTGGAGGACGCAGGCCACGCTAACCCGGATATGAACTTCCGCTTCACGATGTTCGACCCGGCGACCTCCGGCTACATCTTCAACCTCCAGACGAAGGGACTGGCGACGGGCGTCTATCAACTCGCTTTCTACGTCGGCAGCGACCCCACCGTCTACACCGTGCAGTTCCAGATCAGGTGAACGGGCAAGGACGGGGAACTCTGTAAAATTCGATGTAGCGCCCCGGCGCGATCTTCCAGAGTTCCCCGTCAACTTCAAGCTCAATAAACTGCCGCAGTTCCTTCGGGGCGGGCGTTAGGCAAACACGCCCGGCCCGGGGCCGAGGACGTTGTCCGGGTCGTGCCTGCGCTTCTCGCTCACGAGGTGGCCCCAGAAGGGCTGGAAGTGCTTCACCCAGTCGTGATGCCCCACGGGGACGGCGCTGATGGTGTAGCTCTTGCCGCCGAGGTCTCGATTCTCCTCGTAGAGTCTCCGGTTCTCCGCGAGGACGAGTTCAACCGCTTCGTGCGGGATGGTGCGCAGGATGTCGAACTGGAAGAAGACTTCTTCTTCGGGGACGCGGAGCAGCGGGCGCTTGAGGCGCGACTTGACGTGCGCGTAGAAGAGGATGAGCGAGCCGGGCAGGAAGAGGGAAGCGTCGAGCGCGGCAATCGTCCGCGACGCGAAATCGTCGATCTTCGAGCCGGGGACGAAGAGGTCGAGCCACGGGTGCGGGAAGCCGCCGAGCCCCGCCTCGTTCAACGAGTCGATGAGCTTCACGACGCGATCCGTGTGCTCGAAATAAGTGAAGTCTTCCGTCTGCTGCGAGCCGGGGATGAAGTTGAGGCCGCCGGTCGGATTCGCCGGTAACTCCGCGGGCGACGTGTAGAACGAAGTGGCTTCGATGAAGAAGGCGAAGCCGCCCGGCGTCGAGACGCTCAGACCTTGCAGGTGGTCGAAGCGCACCGCGCTGACGAGGAACCGCAAGTCTGCGAGCAGCGACGGCGCGTCCGGGTAGAAGAAGCGTTGTACCTGCGCGCGCTCGCGCGCCGGGATGAGGCGCACGGTCGCACGGACGATGACGGCGCACAGCCCGAGCCCGGCAAGCGCCGCCTCGAAGAGTCGCCGATTAAAAGACTCGGAGCACGTCACGAGTTCGCCCTCGCCCGTGACCACCTGAAGTTCAAGCACGTTATCGACCTGCGCGCCGTGCAGGTAGCTGCTGCCGCCGACGCCGCCCACGGAGAGCGTCCCGGCGACGGTCAGACGCGTGTAGTCGGTGAGCACCGGCGGCGTCAGCCCTGCGGGGATGGTGGCGAGCAGCAGGTCGCGCCAGACGACGCCCGCATCGACGACCGCCGCGTCCTGCCCGATGGAGTGAATCTGGTTGAGCGTCGTCATGTCGATGACGACGCCCGCTTCCGCCTGCGACTGGCCGAACGCGGTGTGCCCGTTGCCACGTCCGGCGACGCAGATGTCGTGCGCGCGCGCGAAGCGCACCAGCTTGACCACGTCTTCGACCGAACCCGGCCGGAGGACGGCGACGGGCGTGCGGTGGATGATGTGGCCGAAGTCGTCGGCCGCGGCGGCGAGCGAGGCCGGGTCGGTGGTGAGCGTGCCGTCGAGCGGCGGCAACTCGGCGAACGAGCCGCCCGCGCTGGCCTTCGTCACCCAAGAGCGTCCCGTCAGGTCAAAGCCGACGACGACCGATGTCGCAAAAATTCCCTTCAACAGAGCGCGTCTGGAAATATCTTTCACAAGTCACCTCTTTTCGTGAGACGTAAGTAAGAATCATGTGGGACGGGCGGCGACCGAAACGCGCGACCCTGTATGCCTGTTTTCGAGGGTAGGGGAGACGGTGCGGGCGCGGTTGTGGTAGGGGCTGCCCTTCAGTCTCTCTTTATCTAACGCGAAAGGGAGCGGCGAAAAGGATCACGCCGCCGCAAAAATCTTTTGGTGCGCGGTCGGCGGAAACGCCGCACGGGTCAGAGACACAAAAGTCTTCGTGTGCCTCTCGGCAATGTTTGCATCCGCCTTGTTCCTCCGGGCGGTGTGCCACTCTCAAGCAGAAAGTTGAGCGGAGTGGTCTACGATATGGCTCAGTAAATCGTTGAAGCGCGGATCGACGCGCAGGTTGTCGAATCTGGGATCGAGTTCGAGAAAGACGAGCAGGCTGTAACGCTCCTGATAAGCTCTCTGGAGCCACTCGAAGGCCTTGTCATTTTCTCGCAGACCCGCATAAATCATCGCCAGATCATGCGGCGGGACGTAGGCGTGCCGGGCGTGTTCTTCCAGTTCCGCGAGCACGCTTCGCGCCGCATCCTCTTTTCGCATCAGTGCATAAGTGTGCGCAATCGAGGCGCGCGCATCCGAACCGCCTTTGAACGCCGTCGCTTTCGCCGCCGCATCGTCTGGCGAAAGATCAATGGCGCTCTGGAACGCAGCGACGGCCTCTTCATACTTTCCAAGCTGCTCGTAGGCCAACCCGATCCGAAAGTGCGCCATGACGAAATTCGGTTCCGTGTCGAGCACCCACCGGCATTGTTTGATCGAAGCATCGAACTGGCGCGTGTAGTAGAGCGCGCAGGCGACATCCGTGTTGATGATCAGCGAGAGCGGATCGAGCGCTTGAGCTTTTCTGATCGAGGCCAACGCCTCGTCCGTGCGTCCCGTCGCCATCAGGTAGATGGCGAACCAATCATGGGCGGCGGCATAGCTCGGATTGAGTTTGAGAGCCTGCCGGAACTCCCTTTCGGCTTCCGGCCAATCGCGTTCATAAAACATTCTCACGAGCGCCAGCGAAGCATGCGCTTCGGCCACCGTCTCGTCCAACTCGATGGCCCGCAACGCCGCCGTTCCGGCCTTCGGCATGGCCTCGCGCGGAAGCATGAAGCCATAGATTTCCATGTGCACGTATGAGGCGGCCATCCCGGCGTAAGCCAGCGCGTAGCGCGGGTCGCGCTCGATTGCCTCGGCAAAACAGTCGAGGCTGCGACGCAAGCCTTCGGGCGTCATCTTGTTCCAGTAATAACGTCCCTTGAGATATGACTGGTAAGCGTCGCTGCTTTCCGTGTAATGCTTACTGAGAGACTTGCGCTCGTCGCCGCTTAATTTCAACGTCAACGCGCCCGCCACTTGCTCGGAGATGGAGTCCTGCACGGTGAAAATATCGGTAAACTTTTCGTCGAACTTCTCCGCCCAGATCGTCGCGCCGTCCACGGTGTTGACGACCTGCACCGTCACGCGCACGCGATCACCGATCTTCTGCACGCGACCATCAACCAGCGTCTCCACTTTCAATTCCCGGCCGATCACACGGATGTCCTGATGTGCATCCGTATACTTGAGCACCGCGCTCGTCGGGCGGACGTTAATCCGGCCGACGTTACTCAGTTTGATAATGAGCGCATCGGCCATGCCTAAACCGAGGTATCGCTCGTCGCCCAACGGTTCGAGCATCGCCTTGAAAGGCAAGACGGCAATCGAGCGCGCATCCGTCGTCGGCGCTCCCGTTTCTCTCACGTCGGCGACGAAACGATAGCCGCGTTTCGGAATAGTCTCGATGAATCTCTGTCCGCCCTGACCGTCGCCGAGAGCCTTCCTGAGCGTCGAGATGTTGCGATTTAGATTTCCTTCTTCGACACAACTGTCCGGCCAAATCTCCCGCATGAATGCCTCCTTCTCCAAGGCGCGCCCGCTATTGCGCACCAGCATGAGAAGAATATCGAAGACTTTCGGCGTCAGCGTGACGGGAGTGTTATGGCGTAACAGCAGTCGTTCGACGGTGTCGAGACGAAAGGGGCCGAATTCGTAAAAATGGCTGTTGAGTTCAGTCGTCATGCGCTTCTTTCGGAACTTTTTCGGGAAATTTTCGGCGTGCTGTAAGGACTTTCGAGGTTGCGACAGCTTATTGTCCGCCCCGAAGCGTGAGGCGCGCAAAGAGCGTGTTCGATGTTCGCGCCATTGTAAGCCCAACCGCTCGGAGGAGCAAAACAGGTCGGAAATTGAAACACCGAAATACGTTAAAGCAAGAGAAGGAGTTAGTATGAAGAAGAGAATCAGTTCAGAGTTCAGTCGGAAGTGCCGGATGGGCGCACGCCTTGTCGTCGCGCTGCTGCTGCTGTTGCCGTCGAGTTGGCTGGCCGCGCCCCTCGCCCGCGCCGCGACGCCGCAGGAGACGACGGCGAAGCCGACGGCCGACGTTCAACAAAAACAGGATGGCAACATTAAAGCGAAAGGCGCGTTCACCTGCGATTTCGCCCTGCCCGGCGACTTTCCTTTCAGCCAAGTGGCTCCGGTGATCGAGCGCGACCGGATGTACATGGCCGAACGCCCCGGCATGCAGCGCAAGCAGATTCCGCTGCGAATCGATTTTTCCAACGGCAATCTGCTGACGGGCGGACGCTATCTGTTCGACACCGAGCGGGACGCGGCGAAATATAGATCGTGGGTGGAAAACGATTTCGTCCTCGACGGCACGCACTTCTTCGAGCGCCCGTATTTTCTCAACCCCGATTGTCATTCGTGGGGCGTCGTCGGCGCGCACAACATCAAAGATATTCAACAGCAGATCATCGTGCGGACGGAACGTTGGAGCGTGCCGCACGAAAGCCAGATGCCTTTGTTGAAACAGAGCTGGCCGCTGATTTTGCAGGAGGCGGAACAGCGCGGTCTGACCGGCGTCTGGCTGCTCTACAACGAGCGGGAACAACTCGCGCAACTCGTCTACTTCGCCGACCGGGTCGTCCCGCAAAATCCCTCCGCGTTCGATTTTGCCAGCCTTGCGGCATTGGAGTTCGCCGCCCCGCTCGGCGCGCTCTTCGACACGCAGCCGGAATGGACGAAGACGTTCGACCGGACACAATGGGTGTTGACGTTCTGGTTTCCTTTCGTGCTCGGCGATCAGGGGACGCCCGCGCTCTGGCCGAACTCGCCGCCCTTGCCCGAACCCTACGCCGGCGACGGCGTCTGCGAAGTGAGCCGCGGTGAGAACAGTGTCAACGCGCCCGGCGATTGCGCGCCGACGGCAGGCAACGGCGTCTGCGACGCGGGCGAGAACACGCAGAACACTCCGGGCGATTGCCGCCTTCCATAGTCTTCGTCGGCCTGCGGCTGATCTGCCGTGAGGGTTTGAGCAGGCGGGACGGGAAAGCAGCATAGACATGACTCGGCGCGGTCACGTTATTCAACGGCATTGAGCCGTGCGTGACCGCGCCGCCGTCGTTGTCGCTCGCTGATGGTCAACCATCGAGGTGGTTTGCGCAGAGCAGCACGGAAACCCGAAAGACAGTGTCCCGCTTTTTATTGCGTTTGGTGACAGACCAGTGATATAAACCGCGCCCGTTCGGGACAGCCCCGAAGCCTCGCAAACCGCCTCGACAGCGAGCCGAGGAATCGGTGCGGCCTCACAGTCCAACCGGCTTATAGGACGAGGGCGGTGAGTGGCTGACGAAGACTCCTGCCGCCGACTATTCATCAATTACGAGGATCAAAATATGTCACGCGCGTTCACGCCGTTCCTCTGTCTCGCCCTGCTGGCTATCGCCTGCAACTTCGGAGGCCGAGACGAGACCGGGCAAGCGGGGAACAGCAACACGTCCGGGCGGAGTGCGACGGCGTCGATGGAGGGCGGCGCGCCAACTCGTGCCGCCTCCGGGGCGGTCGAAGGCAAAGACTATGTGGTCTTAGAGCGCGTCCGGCTGCTCGACCAGCAAGGCTTCGACCAGCCGGTCGAAGCGATGAGCGTGCTCGTGCCGCGCGGCTGGCGCACAGAGGGCGGCGTCCGCTGGCGGAGTCCGAACGAGTGCCGGGGCGAGATCGTGACGTGGCAGATGACGGCGACCTCGCCCGACGGCGCGATCCGGTTCACGGTGCTGCCCCTCCGCACATTTGTCACCAGTCAGGATCAGATGACGCAGCAGTCTCTGCTCGCCGCGGCGCAACAGGGCGGGTGCGCCGTCAGCCAGCCTTTCGACGCCGCGCGTTGGCTCGCAAATCTGGCGCGCACCGAACTCGGCGGCGCGTCGGTCAGCAACGTGCGCGAAGACGAGAGCCTGCGGCCGGTGCTCGACAAGATCAGCTCCGGCGGCAACGCGGCCTCGCAGCAGTACGGCACGGGGATGAATCAGACCAGCAGCGCCGTCTACGGAACGCTGACGTGGCCTGACGGCGACCGGGGGCTGGCTCAAGTCGGCGTGTCGGTGATGGAGACGCAAGGCTCCGACCCATACACCGGCGCGCCCAGCGGCTTCGCCTCGACGACCGTGTTCCATCAGGTCTTCATCCGCTACCCGCCCGCGCGCGAGGCCGAGGCGCTCAAGCTGTTCGGAACCATCATCACGAGTTACAGGGCGAACCCCGTGTGGCAGCAGGGGAAGGAAAGGTTGTTGACGCAGCTCGGTAACGCCGAGCACGCCGGGCGGATGGAGCGCCTGCGCTTGCAGGGCGAGCAGGCCGCCGCCTACGCCCGCACGCAGAGCGAGGCGTCCGACGCGCGCATGAGGGACTGGGAGCGCAGTCAAGCCTCTTCCGACGCCGGCCACCAGCGTTTCATTCAGACCGTCCGCGAGGTGGAGACTTGGAAGGACGCGAGCGGCAGCCCCGTCGAGTTGAGCGCCGGCTACCAACACGGGTGGAGCCGCCCCGACGGCTCGATCATCCTCACCAACAACTCGCTCTTCGACCCGGCGGTCGAGCTACAGCAGAACTGGTCGCGGATGGAAAAACAGCAACGCTGACCCGCCAAGCAATGCAGGGCTTCGTCCGGCCATGAGGTCTCAGCGAACTTCTCCGCCGCGTGACGCAGTCAGGCCGTGGCAGAGTTCTTCCGCTGCGCCGGAGGTAAGCACCCAACGGAAGTTGTCCCTGCCGACGTCCGCCACGGGCGCGGCGGATCGCAGTCTCCCCTTCCGCTGACGCGTGCGAGTCCCACTTATCCAACCATGAGCGAATCTCATATTTAGATCAGCGGCAGGTTGTTTCGCAAGCGTCTGTTTTGCACTATTATGAGGTAGTTTCAACTCATCGGCGGGCGTTACGAGTGTTCTTGTCTATGCCTTCATGTCATCAGACAAGCTCTGATGGCAGGTGGGGACTGTGAATTAATAACCTGACAGGCAGACCCGAGACACGGAGCGGAGCCACGCGCGCGCGCTCTCTCACGCGCGGGCGGCTTCGGGAGGCGACCGAAGACCATGTGTGCAGCAGAATATAAGCCATGCCTGAACGTGTATGTCGTGTGGAGGCCGGAGGCGGGCGCGGACGGCGTTGATAAGTCGCGCGGCCTCGAACTCGCGCGCTTGATCTACTCCACCTTCGCGAGAGACATCGAGAGACCGCTGAACCACGGTCTCGGTATCCCGGTCTTCTTCAGGTCTGTAGCGTCCCGTCAAGGTTCGCGCAACACCCCGCTGCCGATTGACCTGGAGCAAGCTGAGCGCAGCGCCGTCATTGTGCTCGTCAACGGCGCGATGGTCATGGACTCGGAGTGGGGCGACTACATCACCGAGTTAAGTGGCTATGCGTCAGCCTCCAACGGCAAGCATAGAATCTTCCCCGTCTCGTTGAGCCAGGGAGCACTGCACTTCGACTCGGCTCTCGGTCGGACGAACTTCATCCGCTACCACGAGTTCGCGAGCGACGGCGGTCGGAACTCGTCCGAGCTGATGCTCTGGCTGACGCATGAACTCTGCCGCTTCCTGAACCGCCCACGCTCCACCGCGCTTGACGCGGCTCCGAGCCCGAAACCCATCCGGCTCTTCATCAGCCACGCCAAACAGGACGGCGTCCCGCTCGCCGAGAAATTCCGCGAGGCTATTGCCGACACCCCGGCTGCCACCTTCTTCGACTCCATAGACATTGCGCCCGGCTACGACTTCAGTGCCGAGATCGAGGGTAACATCCGCGATTCGACCCTCCTCGTGCTTCAGTCTGACGTTTACTCTTCGAGGCCGTGGTGCCGGCGCGAGGTGCTGATGGCGAAAAAGCTGCACCGCCCGATCATGATCGTCAACGCCATTGAGGAGGACGAGAAGCGGAGCTTTCCCTATATGGGGAACGTTCCGGTGATCCGCTGGACGGGACAGAACCACCAGCGAATCATCGGCCTGGCGCTCCGCGAGCATCTGCGGTTCCTCTATTATGAGTGCCGCATCGAGGCGCTGCGCCGCGCCGGCAGAATCCCCGAAGGCGCGCTCGTGCTGTCGCGCCCGCCTGAGATACTCGACTTCCAGAACATCGCCGCGCAGGCCGCGAAAGAGAAAGATCGCAAGACGCTGCTTATCTACCCAGACCCGCCCCTCGGCGCGGAGGAAGACATGCTCCTCTCCGCCTTCGGGGGCGATGTCTCGTTCACCACCCTGACAATGTCCGAAGAGAAGGCGATGCTCAGCGGCAAGAAGATCGGCCTCTCCATCTCGGACAGTGCAGACCTCAGCGCGCTCGGCTTCGATAAGATGCACCTGCGCGACACGCTGATCGAGTTCACGCGCCAACTCCTCGCGCGCGACGCCGTCATCGCCTACGGCGGCGACCTCCGCCTTGAAGGTTTCACCCTCGTCCTCTTCGACCTCGTACGTGCCTACAACTCTTCGGGCGCGCCCGGCGCTTACCGCCCCGTACACAATTACGTCGCTTGGCCGCTCCATCTGAATGTGGACGAAGACGCGGAGGCCGAGTTGATCAAAGTCGGTCGGCTTCACCGCGTGCCGCCACCTCATGATCTGACGTTAGACCCGGGCATCGCGCCCGACGAATTTCTAAAGCCCGAGACGAGGGAGAACCGGTATGTTTGGGCGCGTTGTCTGACCGCGATGCGCGAGCGCATGAACGAGCAAACGGACGTGCGCGTCCTGATGGGCGGGAAGGTGAGAGAGTATAAGGGTAAGTATCCCGGCCTTCTCGAAGAAGCGTATCTGGCGCTGCGTGCGGCGAAGCCGCTTTTCCTGTTGGGAGCGTACGGCGGATCGACGCGCGCGATTATCGAGTTGGTCGAAGGCGGCAGCCCGGAAAGTCTGACGCTGGACTTCCAATGCCAAGACGAGGCTTACCGGCAACTCGTTGAAGAGTACAACTCGCGCGCGGCGGCGAAACACGAATTGGGGATTGAACCGATAGATTACGAGAGCGTCAACCGCACTTTCCGCGAAGCCGGAACTGCGGGGCTCCGGAACGGCCTCGATGCCGAAGGGAACAGGCGTCTGTTTCACGCCGTAGACCCTGACGAAATCATCCACCTCGTGCTGAAGGGACTCTCCAATCTGTCGAAAGGAGAGTGAGTCGAGGGCCGGTGACAAGGTGTTCCGCTGCTGTCCCGCGCCGCGTAAGTGTATCTTTTAGCCCTCACGAACAGCACCCGAAGCGGAAGACACGCCATGACTGCAACTAACTGGATAGACTGGCTGATTAACAACGGCTTCGAGGAACTCTTCGAGATTGAGAAGAGCAAGCCGCACACGTTCGACGGAATAACGTGGTCTCCAAACGAGGTTGATAAGTTGGCGGCGTGGGAATTTTACACCGAGCTGCGGACGAGAATCACCACCCAACGCCTCGCCTATCGGGCAGGGGACGAAGGCACGGCTCTCGACAGCATCTATCGTCTGTTTGAACTCTCTCGCGGCATCATTAAAACCAACAGCGGTTGTAAGCACTTCGCCGCTCTGACAACCCGCGTGCTTAACACGCACGTCCGGCCTTTCACCGCGAAGTGGCATCAGGTGAAGTTGAGCGGCCTGCTCTCAAGCGCGGACGTTAGATTTCAATTCCGGCGCGAACTTTCGGATTTGCAATTAGTCCTCCGCAAGTTCACGCACCTGATGGGTCTGCTGGCTGACGATCTTCCTCAGCTCGCCGAGGCGGAAGCGCAACCGGCGACTTCAAAAGCCGACGGCCTCCCGCGTTTGTGGGACTCGCTCCCGTTCGGAGTCGCGGCCGGCACGAAGAGCGACAATCCGGTGTGCGCGCAAATTGATGAGAAGGAAGCTGAAGCGATCAAACTCAGGAGAGCCTACTACTCGCTGGCGGGTGTGGGTCAAGGAGTGGACGCCGTAGGACTCTCCATCTCTGGGGGAGGCATTAGATCGGCGACGTTCGCGCTGGGCGTGATCGAGCAGTTGGCACGCAAAGGCATTCTGTATCAAGTTGATTACCTTTCAACCGTCTCGGGCGGAGGCTATCTCGGAGCCTTCATCAGCTCATTTCTGAATGACGATGAGAACGACAAAGTTTCCCTCAAGCCCGCAACCGGCGAACTTCCTTTTGGCGCGCAGAACGACCCTGAGTCGCAAGGGGTTAGACAATTACGCAACCACAGTAAATATCTGACCGAGGGCGGCCTCAGCACGTTTGTGACGATCATCGCGCTGGTGATTTATGGCCTGGTGATTTCGATTACTCTGCTCGCGCCGCTTTTGCTGGCGAGCGTGCTGGTGGCCGCGGTATTTTTTCAAAATTCTTTCAAGGCTCCTGTAGCTTACCTGCCGCTGAGCCTGCCGACACAACTTATTCTGCTCGCCCTCGCTATCCTCGTCCTCCTGCTGCCCCTCGCTCAACGGCTCGGCCGAGGCCGCAAATTGCAACGTTGGTGGGAGCGCATCTGCGTCGGATTGGCGGCACTCTCCGCCTTGTTGTTGGTCGGCGAAGCGCTGCGGCAACTCTTAGAAGCGACGTCACACATTGGCGGCCCGGCAGTGCTATTTTTCTCTACCGCCGCCGCCCCCGTCATCCTTGGCGCTTTAGGGCTATGGTTAGGTGTGGCGAGTCGCGCGGGTCGCGTCCTGCTGGGAATGTTTGCTCTCGTTGGCCCGCTGCTGCTCGTCGCCGCCTTCTTGTGGCTGGCGGAGTATTTTATCGTTGCGCCGCCATTCCCCGATATCCAACTCGGGGCTGGTCTCAACGTCTCCTCGACCGAGTTCTTGAGCGGCCTCTTCGTGTGCTCGCTCCTTTATTCGACTTTCATTGTGAACATCAACTATGCGTCGCCGCACGCGTTTTACCGCAACCGTCTCGCCCGGACTTATCTCACGCGTCCGAGCAACGGAGACACCGCAGTCCGAGCCTGCGACCCGCAGAAGTTGTCCGGGATGAATGAGTTCAACAAAGCACCCTACCACCTCATCAACTGCGCCGTTAACATCCCCAACTGTAAAGACCCCAACCTGCGCGGTCGCAATACCGATTTTTTCGTCTTAAGCAAATATTTCTGCGGCGGCCCGATCACGGGTTTCCATCCCACCGCGGAATGGGAACAGGTAGACTCGCACCTCGATCTCGGAACGGCCACGGCTATTTCCGGGGCGGCGGCCGCTCCTCACATGGGCACGCTCACCTCCGCACGTTATACCTTCTTGTTGGCGCTGCTCAACGTCCGTTTGGGCTACTGGTTACGCAAGCCGGCTCCACGCAGCCGCTGGATAAAGAATCTGCTTTCCCCGGTCGGATGGTATTACTTCTTCTTGGAGTTATCCGGGCTGATGTCGGAAAAGACTGCGTTCCTGAATCTCTCGGATGGTGGGCACATTGAGAACCTGGGAATTTACGAACTTCTACGGCGGCGCTGCAAGTTCGTGATCGCGATTGACGGCGAGGCCGACCCGGATCGCTCCTTCGGAGGACTGCTGAAGCTGACGCAACTCGCAAAGATTGATTTGGGCGTAACCATCGAGCCAGACCTGACCGACCTACGAACGGATAAGGAGGGACTTGGCCGTTCCCACTTCGGCCTGTCGCGTATTGAATACCGGGATGGTGAGTACGGTCTCCTTCTCTATATCAAGTCCTCTTTAACCGGCAATGAGTCCGAGTTTCTAAAGAAGTACCGGGCGGAAAATCCAGCTTTCCCGCATCAGAGCACCGCCCAACAGCTTTTCAGCGAGACCCAGTTTGAAGCGTACCGGGTGCTGGGTGAGCACATCGCCCAAGATCTGTTTCGGAAGGATTTGGTCGATGACTGGAAACCCGGCCTCTCCGTGCGTGAATGGTTCAAGCGGCTCTCGACACACTTGCTCGACTGATATCCTTTGACCAAACAATTGACCTGACCCCGCTTTATACGAGAGGCACGCCACGCCGGCGCTTCCGGATGGCAACGATAGAGGGCTGCTTCGAGCCGTCCCCACTAACAGTACCCTCGTAAGAGGCAAGTGTTGGCTCTAGAAATTCTCGCCAACGCTACAACCTGTTACAGATAATTCCTATCTCCACTCTTCGGTTGATTCGAGCAACGGAAAGGTGCTCCTAAATTAGAACCGCTAATTGAATTTCCAGCCCGGGGAGAGCGGCGTGCGCCCCATTCGGCGCTCGGCCTTTTCGTAAGCCGCGCGCGCGTCTCGTTCCGTTTCCCCCAGTAGAATCATCCGCTGTTCCACCGTCAGGGTCGCCGTCGTGATGCTTCGCAGATACGCGATCAGGTCAGGCCAGCGGGTTCGCCACACGCGCACCGTGCCGTCTTCCGACGCACTGACTACCCGCGCGCCGTCCGCCGAGAACTGCGCGGTCGTGACCGCCCCGCCGTGCCCGACGAGAGTGACGGGGCGGCCACTACCATCCGCCTGCCAGACGCGCACCGCCGCATCCATCCCCCCGGTTGTGACGATCCGCCGGCCGTCTTGGCTGAACGCCACGGCCGTCACCGGGCCGATGTGTGCGATGTCGTTCACATGGCGGAGCACGACGGGCTGACCCGAACCGTCGGCCCGCCAGACCCACACACGTCCCGCCGTCGAGGTCGTGGCGACCGTCTCACCCGACGGGCTAAAGGCGCACTGTTCGAGCCAGTCTTGCCCCGGGTTCGGGCCGGTCAAAACCACGGGGCGTCCCGCGCCGTCGCTCCGCCAGATGCGTCCCGTCCCATCCTTCGAGACGGTGAGCACGCGGCTGCCATCGGGGCTGAACGCGCCGTTGAAGACCGTCCCGGTGTGCCCGCCCTCGCCGCCGAGCAGTACGAACTGATTGGAGCCGTCCGCTCTCCAGACGCGCGCCGTGCCGTCCTCGTAAGTCGCCAGCACGCGAGTGCCGTCGGGGCTGAACTCGGCGTCCCACACCTTGCCGCCGGGGCCGGTCATGACTACCGCGTCACTCGTCCCGTCAACCGGCCAGAGCCGCACCGTGCCGTCTTCCGACCACGCCATGAGTCTCTGCTCGTCGGGGCTGAACTGGATGCCGCTCAGTGATTCTTCCGCCTTGCCGAACTCTCGGACGACCGTGGGCTGCTCCGCGTTGCCGACATTCCAGAGCCGAGCCGTGCCGTTCTCGTGCGCGGTGGCGACGAGCGTGGCGGCGCGGTTGAAGACAGCCCCTTCGACATCGCCCGCGTTCGCCTTCAGTTCGATGCTCTGACTCGGCGAGTTGACGCCCCACACGCGCGCGACGCCGTCGCCCGCAGCCGTGAGCACCTTGTCACCTTCGCGGCTGAACGACGCCCCGTAGACCCGCTGCGGATGACTGAGCACGAGCGGTTCGGCCTGCGGCGACAGCGACCAGACGCGGGCTGTGCCGTCGTCAGACCCGACGACGAGCCGCGTGTCGTCTCCGCTGAAGGCCGCGGCTTCCGCCCCCAAGTGCCCGCGCAACTCGATTGGTTGCTGTTGGTTCAACGTGTCCCACAACCTGACGACGCCGTCCGCCGTGAAGGTCATGATCCTTGAGCCGTCGTGTGTGAACAATGCCTCGCTCGCCTCAAGCGAAGTCTCGGCCGGGGCCGACTGCGGCCTGGCGAACAGGTCGATCATCCAGAAGCGGACTTTCGGGTCGAAGACGCTGATGGACTTGCCGCCGTCCGACTCCCAAACGCGCACCTTTCCGTCGTTACTGGAGGTGACGACGCGAGAGCCGTCGGCGTTGAAGGCCATGGAGGTCACAGAGTCGTCGTGCGGCAGCAGCGTGGGCGCGGCGGCGCGATCCAACCGCTCGACGAGAACCTGTTTGTCGGAGGCGAGCGCGACGTGCGAGCCGCCGGGGCTGAAAACAACTTTGCGTAGGATGCCGAACTCCGGCGGGCTTGCCATGCCCGGCTTAACCGCCAACTCGCCGCGCTCGTTAAGCTCAAAAGCCCAGATCGAAGCGTCCTCGGCCGCCGCCCACCCGCTCGCGCCGCCGAGCCAGAGTCGCTTGACGGCGCGGTCATCCGGCAGCGACAAGGGCACACGTCCCTCCGTGCCGACCCGCCAGAGCACGGCCTTTCCTCCGCACACCGTGGCTAACCACAGACCGTCGGGGGTGAACTGCACGCTCTCGACCGCAGCGTCATGCTTGAACTCTCCGGCGGGCGCGGCATCGTCAACGCGCCAGAGGCGTGCCGTCTTGTCCTGCGAAGCGGTGGCGACGAGCGAGCCGTCGTGGTTGAAAACGGCGTCCGTTACGGGCTCTTTGTGCTGGCTTAAAATCAACGGATCGCCCCGCCCGTCGAGCGGCCAGACCCGCGTCGTCCCGTCATAAGAAGCTGTCAGGATACGTCTCTGGTCGGGGCTGAAAGCGACCTTCGTGATCCGTGAGGTGTGCCCTGTCATGACGGCTTGCGGCAGTTGTGACGAGGCGAGCCTTTCCGCCACACGCATGCCGCCCTCAGGCTCCTCTTCAGGCGAGAGTTCCGTCAACAGCAGGGCTGCGGTCAGCGGATCGTAGGAAGCGTCGGCGGTCTGGACAATGGCGTTGGCTCGCGCCCTGCGCGCCTGTCGCGTCGCTGCGATTGCCTGCCAGACGGCAACCCCGGCCGCAGCGACGACGACCGCGGCAACGACGATGGCGAGCGTGGCCTGCCGCCTACGACGCCTCAACTGCTCGCGCTGCCAGATGGCCGCCAGCGGCCCGTACTTGTCCGAGTCCCAGTCGAGCATGTTGCTGGCGAGACGGACGAGTTCGTCCTCGTAGTCTCTGACCTTCAGCGCGTCCGTTGCTTTATCGAGTCCCCGCAGGTCGTAAAAAATCCGGTCGCGGTGAATCCCCTCTTCAATCATCTTCGCGGGAAAGCACTCTTCGGGTTTGGCTCCCGGGTCGGTCGCCTCGGTCACGACCGGCAGTAGCCACTCCGCCCCCCTGTGCTCGATCACCCACGCGATCTCCTTCGACATCCACGCCGACTCGACCGCGCCCGGCGAGCAGAGCACGATCAGGTAACGCGACCGGCTCAGCTCTGACCGGATAACGTTCCACACGGGCTCGTTTTGCTCCAGCGGTATGTTCCCCTTTCGAGTGGGGAGCTTGAAGTCGCTGCCGTCGCGACAGACTTGCAGCGCGCGCAAAGTCGCACCGGCCGGTGTCGGTGTGCGGTGAAATGCCTCCAGGAAAGCTTCTACTTTTCGCGCCCTGTTATAGTCGGTTCGCGTCGAATAGCTGATGAAGGCGTCATACTGGAAGGCGGGCGTCGGCGTGTCTTCCTCCTTCGTGGCGGCGGAAGACCGTGCGACGTGTTCCAATCCTTGAGTTTCAACATTCATTGGAAGTTGACTCGTCAGGGCGCGAGCCCAACCCACTCATGGCAGGTCATTCGGCGGCGGTGGTCGTTCTGTTCGTCGAGCGCAGTCGTCTGGGCCTCGTCGCGGTCGATGTGTCTTCACCGCCCGCGAACCCGTGATGCCGGGCCACGGAGACAAGGAATGGGCGGTTCGAAAGGTTCATCGGAAAATCATCCATTCAGACCGACCGGCTTGTCAATGGTAAGGTGCGATGCTTCGGCCACGCACCCGCACAGGTCTCGGTATGAGTTGAAGACGCCGCTGAGTGTGACCAAGCATTTTCAGCAAGGTGTAGTGGTATATACCCGAATCCCTCGGACTCTTGCCGACGGCATTAAAAGTTCTCAAGCATAACTCATGCCTGCCGGTGACGATTCGCCGCCGCAGCCTATTTGACCGTCCCAGCGGATAGAAAAATCTTTTAGCCGAAATCGAAGAGGCACGACATACTCAAAAAGCCCCGACGCTGAGATGCACGTGTCGGGCACAGCAAATGCAGGTGCTCCTTCGTTAGCCCGTATACCAAGTAAGACACGCGGAGTGGCGTTCTTTTGTCCCGGCGCTGCTCGGGCAAATAGTTAGGAGGCGACGAACCATGCCGAAAAACCCGTACGCGCTATTCGTATTCTATATTTGCTTACACCTCTTCCTCGCCATTGCCGTAAACAAGGCCAGACAAGACGAAGTAACCAAACGCTGGGCGCGATTCTTCAGCGGCGGGCTGGTTATCCTCGCGGCTCAGTACGCCTTGATGGGTTACAGCTACGAACCCGGCAAGGACGCATTCGGCAGGCTCATCATCCTCTTGTCGGTGCTCAACAACCCCTTTTTTCTGGCCGGTGCGCTGATCCTACTGGATAGAACTAATCAGCGCCACGGGTGGCGGCACCTTCTGTCTGGCCGTCTCTTCTTGGCCGCCTCGGCTGCGTCCCTCTGCATCGCCGCCGGCATTTTGCTGTCGGGTTCGACTTTGCCCCGCGCCCTGGTCTTGAGCGCGGCGGTCGTCAGCGTGGTGGTCTACGTCGTTGAAGCCTACGCCTACTTTACCGTGCTCAATTTCTTCCGTTACCACGTTCTCCGGTTCTTGCCCATCGGCACTGCGATCTTCTTCTCAACCTATGAGGCGTTGGTTGCGCTGAAGGTGCAGTGGGAGCTGCCTGATTACGTCTCCATTCTGTTTCGTTTCCTGTTCTTCATCCCGCCCGTGCTGATGCTCACGCTACGCATGCCGCAGGACTTGGAACTCAAAGAGATTTTTGAAAAGGCAACTCGGAAGCGGGAGTTCATCCTCTCCGAAAAGCTCGTTGAATCCATCGGCACATTGATCAAGGCGCAAAAGGTGATGTTCCTGATTGAGAGACCTGACTTCCATCTCGGCGCGTCGGCGATGCCCGTCGGAAGGTTCGACGGCTACGCTTGGGAAAGGGGGCGAACGAATGATGAGGGCGGCTACAGCCTGCAGGCCGCCCTAGAGGATACGACCGAGGAGGAACGCAGGCTGCTGCGGGAAGTCTGCCCGCCGGACTGTGCTGAAGAGCCGCCGCAGTATTTCTACCAGTATTGCCGTTCAGCGGGCGGCTTCGAGACCATCATCCTCCCGATAGAGGTCTACGGCGGGGTCATCGGTGCTCTCTTCATCAGGTTGCAGCGGTCGGTTAGGGCGCGCGCGATCTTCATCGAGAAGCTAAAGCTATCAATCCTCACCCTGCTCCCGCTCGCGCAGGGCTCTCGCCAGATGGCTGCCATCGCAAGGTTGAACGAGGGCTTCACCGGCAAACTGTTTCTTGACAGATTGGCTATCGGCAGGAAGAGTGAAGACGGCGAGTTGGAGGCGCTTGAAGGGGTTGATGAAATCCTCGGCTCCATCATCGAAACCTTATCTCCCCTGGCGGTCGCGCTCAAGCCTCCGGCGCACTTAAAACCCGGCGGGCGGGTGCTGCTGCTCCCCGACCAGAAATACTTCCCGAACGAGCGGCGCGAAGAATTTGTCGCGAAGTACTTCGGTGCGAAGCCGGACGACAAGCCGCTCGGCGGCGTCAGTCCCATTCACATAAAGACGGACTTCGGCCGGCTGATCATGTTCGTCGGCGAAGGGGGCGACTACCCCGACAGGCCGACGATGGGGACACACCCCGTCGTGCTCGATGTCCTGCGGGCGATGACGAACAATGCGCTGAAGTCGCTCTTGGATCACAATCTGAGAAGGATGCTGGAGGCTGCCGACCAAGAACTCAGCGAAGGGATGACAAAGACTTCGGACGCGCACCAGATCGTCCACGTGTTGCAGAAGTACGCCAGACGATTCGGCATCGACTGGATCGTCCTGGTGCTGGAGGGCAACCGCTTCCACGGCCAGGAGGAGAAGTTTGAGCCGGTGCGACGGCGACTGCGTGCCTGCGTGCCCGATAAGAAAATCAAAGTGGAAGAACCCGCCGCCGGAGAGAAGTGGGCCGGCCACTTGGTCAGTTGTGGTTGGCCGCTGGAATCGTCCGCGAAGAGTAACGGTCACGGGTCATCTCAAATCAGTTTCTGGTTCGGAGTCGAGAGCCCTGAGTTTCGCCGCGATGAGACGTGGGACAACATCTTCCTCCAATTCATCCGGCTGGGCGTGTCGAAGATCAAAGACCTGCGGATGCGCGAGCTGCTCGAACAGTGGGACGTAGAGCAGGAGGTCAGGCTGCGTGAGTTGGCGCGCTTCTGCCGTTACGTGGGCAACGAAACGAGGCTAATCACCTTCGGAGTGAGAGAGGAGGCGGGAGTTTCCGACCGGAGCGTCCACTTCCACCGGCTCAAACTTCTCGCCGACGAACTGAACGAGGCGAGCGATCTGTTAAGCCAGCTCGGGCAGGAGCGTATGCCGCCGTATGAAAGGCTCGTCCTCAAGGATGTCATCCAGGAGGCGTGGGACGGCTTAAATTCCGCGGGTCACAAGCGCGGCCATACCTTGCTGTTCGAGGGCGACTGCCTGACGCGAGTCGTGGCCGCGAAGGACGATCTGCTCTTTCTCTTCTCGCGGCTCATGCATTGGCTGGTCACGTCAGCCGCAGAAGGGAGCACGCCCGCACGGCTTACCGCGCGCTGCCGTCTCGACGGGCTGCAAGTAGAAATCTCGTTCGAGAGCAGCGGCTTCAGGATACACAGGGTGCGGCGCGAGAGCATGTTCGTCCCGATGACGCAGCGGATCAACTATGACGAATTGTTGGAGGGCGGCGGCCCGAAACTGTTTCTAGCGATGTGTCTGGTCAAGACAATCATCGAAAAAAGGTACGAGGGAAGTCTGGCCGACCGCTCCGACGAGTTGCCCGGCGAGGCCGGCAACAAGCTGGTGGTCACATTGCCCATTTTGAATTGACGCGCCCGGCGATAAATCCTCAAAACATTCGCCGGGCACGGAAGCGCTAGGTGGTGACAAGATGGCAAGTCTCTACGACTCACACTGTAGACTCGCTTTTCTGGGGGAGCGCGACGACGAGAATTTCCTTGAGCCGCTCTCGACGCAAACCGCTGTCCACGCTATCCCCGACCGCAAGTTTTTTCACGTGCGGCAGCGCGAAGAGTACAAGGACTTTGGGTGCAACTGCTGCGTCCTCTATTCGCCGACCGGCTCCGTCGAGTCCATCATACCGCTCGTGGACAGCGCCGCGCAGAGCCGTGAGAACCTCAAGCTGATCCTCCTGTTGTTAAAGCAAGACACCACGCGTTTGGAGAAGGCGCTGAAGGAGACGGGCAGGAGCGTGCAGATCATCCTGCTGAAAGAGCCGAAAGTGTCTCCCGCCGCCGAGCTGATAAACAGCTACCTCATCGCCGAAGAGATGATTAAACCGCCCGGCGACGATTGGAAGTTCGTCGGGGCGTCGGAGCCGGTGCAAAAGCTCTACCATCAGGCCAGGCGTTTCGCATGCTGGGACAGAGACCCGGTCTTGATACTCGGCCAGACCGGGACGGGGAAGGAACTGGTCGCCAAGTACATTCATAAGCGGAGCCGCGCCAAGTATGGCTTCTACCCTCAAAACCTCGCGGCGCTGCCGCTTGAACTGACGGAGAGCCTGCTCTTCGGCTACGAAAAGGGCACATTTACGGGGGCGTTGGCCGCCGGCTCGAAGGGTCTCATCCTGAACGCCGGGAAGGGCACGCTCTTCCTCGACGAGATCGGGGAGACGCCCCCCGCCATTCAGGCGAAACTGCTGCGCGTGTTGCAGGAGAGAAAGGTGCGCAGGCTTGGGGGCGAGGCTCGCTTGGAAGATGTGCTCGCCCGGTTTGTGTTCGCCACCAATCGTGAGTTGCGGGAGCTGAAGGAAGCCTGCCGGCGCGGGAAGTTCAGGGAAGACTTCCTGCAACGAATTGACGTGCTCCAAATAAGAGTCCCGCCGCTCAGCGAAAGGAGGGAGGACATCCCCCGCCTCGTCAACTACTTCGTCAAAGAGGTTAAAGATGATTACCGTAAGGCCTCCCAGGACGAAAGCGTCAAGTGCGAAGGCGTCGCGGCGAACGAGTTGTACGAGAAAGTCAAAGACATCAAGGTGGACAACCTGTTCAAGCTCATCGATGTCCTCTTTGACTACGACTGGCCGGGGAACGTCCGCGAACTGCGCGGCGTCGTCGTACGGGCCATGGCGGAGACACAGGCCGAGACGATCGATCAAGAACTGGGCGCGCTGATCGCCGAGAAACAGAAGGAACGCGAAAGGGAGCAAGCAGAGCCCAAAGCCACCGGCAGGCGCGAGCACTCGCCTCATTACGACGAGCGGACTCACGCGTTCGGCTCGTTCGTAAAGTTGATGCTCACAAAAGGCTGGGGGACTGCGGAGCACGCGTTCGCGGATTTATACAAGCAGAACCTGTTTTTCGAGACCGGAGGGGACGACCAGTTAATGGCTTTGTATTCCCGGATGCGTAAGGCTTGGCGTAACAAACTGAAGACCCATGTGAAACGTTCGAAGTTTAAGAGAAGCGATTTAAAAGGGGCCGACACTCTAGTGATCAGATTTAAGGAGAATAGCGACCCGGTATCGACGTACATCCACGGCAACTTCGAGCGTCTGGTTAGCGTCGCGGAGAATCAGCGGAATGGCTCTCACCCACCGACCGCCCTTGTGGATTGTCTGGTTCGTCTGCTGAACGACCTGCGGAAAGATCAGGAGTTCTACCAGCCCGAACTGTTTCGGCAGGTCGCGCTGTCGGATGAGGCCAAAGGTCTGATTGAGAATCACGGGTTGTTAACGGACTTGATGGCGCTGAACCGCATATTGATAGAAGACGTCTACCCCGAGGCCATCGTGAAGAATGAGTCGCTCCGCGCTGAAGTTCGCGTGTGGCTCAGCTCGATTAACCCCACGCGACGCGCCTGAGCCTCACTGCTCTCTCTCGCCGGAGCGCCCCGTCCGCCCTACCGAATCCGCGTGAGTAAAGAAAAGTTCGTCGAGGCGGATGATTCGACCGCCCGGGCGG
>DASVUD010000021.1:0-108534 GCA_036387235.1 Pyrinomonadaceae bacterium | reverse complement strand
TCGCGGATCGGAGAATCTCCGATCCGCGACTTGAAACCTGAAACTATTTTTGCGGCGAAAATATTGACTAACGCCTCTGCCCGAAGCACCTCACCTGCGTCTCTGATCCACTCTGCGCGGCGCGCGAAACGTTTCGTCCGGGCGGCGCATTAATAGTTGGAGAACGAACTCACCGAAGATTCTCGCGCGAGCCTGCCGCTCACACCTCTTGAACTTACGGCTCTCGTGAGACCTACTTGATAAGGAGAATCGCGATGCCCCGTCGCCACACTTCACACTACATTTCACACGCACACCTCTGCGAACGCATCCTCACGCTGCTCGCGATACTGAGCGCCGCCATCGTCGTCTTCACAAACGACGCCGCCGCACAGTCGAACTACCCGACCAAGCTCGGCGTCTCAAGCGAGCAAAGAACTGTCGGCGTCGGCCAACGGACGGAGTTGCGCATCCGCCTGCTCGACCAAGCGGGCAACGAGACGGCCGCAACTTACGACACGAACGTCCAAATCATCGCCACCAGACAGAGAGACATCGACACGGCCAAACGCGAAGGCAAAGGCAGCGCATCCGTGCAGCGTCGCGGCACGCTCGCGCTGCCGCACGGCGTCAACACCGTCCAGACCGTCTTGACCATCAGCCAGGGCCGGAGCGCCGCCGTCTTGCAGTTCAGTTCCGAGCAGGCGGGGCCAATTCGCATCTATGCCGAAAACGAAAAACTCGTGGCTGGCGCGCTCTTGATCGCCGTCGTCGAGCGAACCGGCAAAGCCACGTCGCCGCGCGATGGTGGTGGTGGTGCGACGAACGCCGCCGCCGCTCTGTTCCGGCTCGCTTCATTTCAGGATGTACCACGCCGCGCTGCTGCGCGCACGACAACAGCAGCCGCAGCAACGGTCTCAGCCGCGCAGTATCAACTCCAATTAGAGCCTGTCGGCGAAGGCGGGACGCCGGAGTTGAACGCCGACAAGGAGTACGTGCGCAAATTCTCCGTGATGCTGTTGAAGGTGGGCGGGACATACGACAAAGCGCCGCAGGACATCGAAGTGCGCCTGCGCTCTTTGAGCGATGCGGGAAAACTCTCGCACACTGCAATCGTCATCCCGAAGAACAACTACATGTACCCGTCCGACATAGAGGTGCGCACGAAGAAGGGCGGCCACATCGAGGTGGCAGCCATGCCCGTCGGCGGAAGTGTCGCGGTGCAGGCCGCGCCCAACATCGTGCTCAATTTCCCGACCACCATTCGCGCCACCAAACTACAGGTGCAGGCCATCCCGCTGGCGGCGATGGCGAACGGCGTCGAAGCCATCAAGCTCCGCATCCGTCCGGTCGATGCGGGCAACAATCCCGTGCGCAACGAAGACGAGAATTTGGAAGTCAGAAACATCTCGCTCAGTCTCGCCAGCCGCACGCTCGGGTTGAGATTCGAGAACGGGGCGACCACCATCCCCATCAAAAAAGGCGAGGCGTTCATCGAAACCAGCATCATCAGTTCGTGCCCCGTGGCCGGGGCGAAGGTTGTGGCCGAGGCCGAGAACGGCGACCATCACATCATCTCCGGCGAGCAGCAACTCGAATTTTGCTTTCCGTGGACGCAACTCGGCGGCGCGATGTTCGGCGGGTTGATGTTTCCGCTCGTGCTCATGGTATTCCCCGGCAAACAACGCGAACAGCGTTTCGCCAACGGCAGACTCCGCATGATCTCTATCTACGTCTTGACCGGCCTCTTTCTCGGAGCGTTGGCCTTCGCCCTCGTCTTCTTCGGCGCGCTCGGACTGACCGAGTTCAACTTCAACGGCATCCCCATCATCATCGCGCGACTGCCGATTCACAACGTCCTCGCCGCTTGCGCCATCGGCTTCTTCGGCGGAGTCGTACTAGCCTCCGGCATCGCCGTCAAAGAACACTTACAGGCCGCGTCCGTCACCGGCGACGCGCCCGCGCAGGCTTAAAAGTCATCCACACAACTCTCCGACTCGAACGAGCCGCGCGCCCAATTCCCCCTCGCCCTAACAGATGCACGCATCCCCTGCGCCCTCTATCTCAACGGCTGGCGGTGCAGCAAATCAACGGCTGGCGGCGCGGCAAATCAACGCGCTGCCCTTACCCCCGCGCACTGTGTCGTCGCACCTCCCAAGCCGCGCTTGACGACTTTTCGCGCCCTAAGCTACTCTCTCCCTTCGTCGCCCACACGACACAATCAACCAAGGGGCCGTAGCTCAGCTGGGAGAGCGCATGACTGGCAGTCATGAGGTCAGGGGTTCGATCCCCCTCGGCTCCACCAATATCTGCAATAAGTTAGGGGCAGCCGCGCGGCTGCCCCTCAATGTTTTGTGTGCTTGTAGTGTGCCAAGTTCAATTGGGCAATACAATCATTTCGTCCAATAAGTTATTGCCCTAGATTGTGGCGGAGCTTGGCGATGTCGCGCAGAGGCGGAATACCGAATAGTTTTTTATATTCCCGGCTGAAATACGATGGGTCTTCATAACCGACGCGAAAGCTGGCGCGAGCGACATCCATATTTTCGCTAAGCATCAAACGACGCGCTTCCTGAAGTCGTATTTGTTTCTGGAATTGCAAAGGACTCATCGCCGTGACCGACTTAAAATGATTGTGAAAGCCCGACACGCTCATCCCGAGTTCGCGGGCTATGTTTTCGATTTTCAGCGGCCGGGCGAGGTTCTCGCGAAGTTCCTTAACCACTCTCGAAATGCGGCGAGTATCGCCTTCGGCAGTCACTAGATGGCTCAATCGCTCTCCTTGTTTGCCTTTTAACAGTCGGTAAATGATTTCGCGGATAATAGAGGGCGCGAATAATTTCATCTCGTCCGGCGTGTCAAGGAGTTTGACCAGTTTGACGACCGCATCGAGTAAATCCGCATCCACCGGGCTCACATCCATCGCTTTGATTTTTGCACCGCTCTTTTTTGTTTCGATGCCGGAGTCAATCATCACCGAAGCGACCAGTGCCGGGTCGAGGTCGATCCGAAGATTCAAGTAAGGTTTTTCTTCAGACGCTTCGACGACATTACTCATAATCGGCAAATCGAGAGTTGAGATTAAGTAATGACCGGAATCATAGTGGAATAACTCTTCGTTCAGAAGAACATCCTTGCTGCCCTGTGCGATAACGCAAAAAGCGAGTTTTAAGACGGAGATGTCGCTCTCGGTAGGTTTCGACGATTGATAGATGAAAATGCCCGGAAACGCTTCCAGGAGGCTGTTTTCGGGAGCGATACGAGTCAGTCTTTCGATCAACTCCTCCCGATTGATCTTTATCTTCTTCTTTTCTAACTCTGCTTCTTTCCGGTTCATAAATTTATCTTAAACGCTCTGTCGCCTTTCAGCACGTCGCGCGGCGAATGTTTAGAGAATCGTCCGGTTTTTTTCGTGGAACGTCCTCACCCTACCCGGTTTCTTCCCCTTAGAATCGAATCATACGACAGACGGCGGAACCGACGCCGAGGCAAATAGGAGCAGGGAAAATGAACCGGATATTAATTGTAGCAATGATGACTTTGATCATAAGCGGGCAGGCCGACGCTCAAACAAAACAAAAAGGACAAGCAACGAAAGCTGTAGCAATGAAACAAATAAATCCAAAGAACTATACGACTTTCAAGGTCGGCGACAGCGTTGATATGTATGCCGTCAGTTTCAAAAACCAATACAAAATGGATGTGTCAGGACATCTGTTTATTCCCAAGAATTTAGCTCGAAGTAAAAAACATGCGGCGCTTATCGTCGGGCATCCGATGGGAGCCGTGAAGGAGCAAAGCGCCAACGTTTACGCGGCACATATGGCTGAACGAGGGTTCATCACTTTATCGCTCGATCTGTCTTTTTGGGGCGAGAGTGCTGGTCAGCCGCGCAACGTCGTCGCGCCGGATATTTATGCTGAAGATTTCAGCGCGGCCGTCGATTTTCTGGGAACCCGTCCATTTGTCGACAGAGACAAGATAGGCGTGATCGGTGTTTGCGGCAGCGGCAGCTTTGTCATCAGTGCCGCCAAGATCGATCCGCGCATGAAAGCCGTCGCGACCGTCAGCATGTACGACATGGGAGCCGCCAGCCGCAATGCGCTAAACCGTTCGCAGACGCTTGAGCAGAGAAAGAAAATCATAGCCGCGGCCGCCGAGCAGCGTTATGCGGAGTTTACCGGCGGCGAAACAAAATACACGAGCGGCACTGTCCATCAACTGGATGAAAACACTCATCCGATCCAGCGCGAGTTTTTTGACTTCTATCGCACTCCGCGAGGCGAATACACGCCTCCAGGAAGCTCGCCGGAACTGACGACGCACCCGACGCTCACGAGCAACACCAAGTTTATGAATTTTTACCCGTTCAATGACATCGAAACGATTTCTCCGCGTCCGATGCTTTTCATCACGGGAGACAAGGCTCACTCAAGAGAGTTCAGCGAAGATGCCTATAGACGCGCGGCCGAACCCAAAGAATTGATGATCGTCCCGGATGCCGGACACGTCGATCTATACGATCAAACCGAACTGATTCCTTTCGACAAGCTGGAAGCCTTCTTCAAAGCGAATTTAAAGTAATCAGCCGGCACAACTACGAACTCATTTCACTTGAAAAAGAGACGAATGAATCAGATGAAATTCTTAGTTGTAATGATGCTCTCGGCACTATCTCTTTTCGGCAGTTCCGTCAGTTGCAGCAAAGACCATTCGGCAATTGCCGGTCATACGAATACCTATAAACAAGGCGGTCATACTGCCGACCAGACAAAGGGCGAGCAAATGAAGATCACAATCGGTTCACATACTTTCAGCGCCACACTTTTCGACAATGCGACGGCCACCGCTTTCAAAGCGATGTTGCCATTGACGCTGAAGATGGATGAGTTAAACGGCAACGAGAAAAAATATGATTTCTCAAAGAGCTTGCCGACCGATTCTTTCAATCCCAAAACAATCAACCACGGCGATCTGATGTTTTGGGGAAGCAATACTTTAGTGCTTTTCTATAAATCATTTCCGACCTCTTACAGTTATACAAAGCTCGGACGCATTGACGACCCTTCAGGACTCGAAGCCGCAGTAGGACGGGAAAGCGTCATGGTGACATTTGAATTGGAGTAAGCAGCGGGCGAATAAATTTATGAGAAGAATAACCATCGGCTTGATATTATGCGCGGCACTTTTTTCCGCCACCACAGCGTGCAGCAATCGGCAAGCGGTTAATACGGAGCAGACGAAAATGGAAAAGACGGAAAACAAAACTGATGACACGATTTTTCCGAAGGGCGAAAAAGCCCCGGCGGCGAATTTTACGGGAACGGTTTACGTGCAGACGCTCGCCCCTAAAAACGAAACCAATAATTTTTCAGTCGCCAGCGTGAGCTTCGAGCCGGGCGCGCGTGCAAACTGGCACACGCATCCGGCAGGGCAAACTTTGCTCGTCATCGAAGGCAGAGGGCTTTATCAGGAAAAAGGCAGCCCCGTGAGAACGCTCAACAAAGGCGACGTCATTCTTTGCCGCCCGGACATTGAACACTGGCACGGCGCAGCGCCCGAAAGCGGGATGACACACGTTGTCATTACCAATTACAAAGGCGACAGTCAGGTAACTTGGTTACAGCCGGTGACGGACGAGGAATATAAAGCTGACGCGAAATGACGGCTTTCAGGAGTCTTGATTGGAGTAAAGATAAAGCAGCGTATTGAGGAGAGGCATAAAATTTAACGCGCCGTCATAAATTATCATTCGCGTGGTCGGCGTGGTCGGCCGGAGAATCTGTTATACCGTCTGCTTTCGGAGGGAGATGCTTAACATTCGCAGAGCCAGACGAGCGGATTGCCGGAGCATCGCCGGCGTGCACGCCGCCGCCATCAGCGCCATCGACACCACCTTCTATACGGCCGAAGAGATACGGGCGTGGGCGGTTCCGAAGCAGCCTGAAAGCTACGAGGCATCTATCGACAGTAAAGAGTTCTTCGTGGCGGAGGAGGACGACGGGGTGATCGTGGGATTCGGCGTGCTCAACCAAGAGAGCGCCGAGGTCGAGGCCGTCTACGTCAGCCCCGTGGCGGAGCGGCGCGGCGTCGGGCTGGGGATGCTGCGGACGTTGGAGGAGAGGGCGCGCGCCTATCGGCTCAGAATGCTGCGGCTGAGCGCCTCTTTAAACGCCGTCCCGTTTTACGAGCGAGCGGGATATGCGGCGCACGAAGAAGCGAAGCATAGATTAGCCACTGGCATCGAGATAGCCTGCATCCGGATGACGAAGGTCATGGCATCAGAGTCCGATACCGGCTAACAAACGGATGCAGCCGACGCCCACGACAGCGTCCCTCCACGACCACCGCCATCGCATATTTGCCGTGCGGTTGAATTCAACGCACTGCGGCGGAGGCGTCTTTCACGCGCGTATCCGTCGCCACCCAGTTTACTTCCCAAGTCTTGCCTCCATCATCCGAGAAGGCTTGTTCAAAACGGCATGAATCGGGTGTGATGTCCGAGATAATGAATCGCACCATGATCGCTCGACCGTTGAGCAATTCCTGTCCGTAAAACTCGCCGCGCCCGTTTTTGAACTCGCCGAACACGGGTTCGCTCATCGTGCCCCCGGCGCTGTTGGAGAAATTGAGACTCCACTGGCGCGCGTCTGGATTATAGAGACGCAGCGACAAACCTTCGATGTGGCCGGCCGCGCCTTCGACCTCAAGCTCGACCAGATTGGCGCGCCCCTCCCAAACCTTTCGCACGACGGTCGTGCCCTCGTATTCGACCCAAGTGGTGGAACCGGTCAAGGGACGCAAGCGACGCGACAGGTGCGTCTTCCAGCGACCGATCTCGAAGTCGAAATCGCGTTGCCCGTCCCGCTTCAAGGCGACGGGTTGAGCGCCGTTTCTCGCTTTGTCCGAACGCTCCTGAGCGATCCCCGTCGGCAGGGCGGCGAGCAGGATGAACAATAAGAGATGCGCTCGAAAACGTGTGGGCGTGGTCATGATCGTATCCTCGAAATTTGTCTGCAAAGCTCGCCGCCGAAGCGCGTCGCCGCGCGGATTCGCCCTTCCAGCTTATTTTGCTTTGACGAGTTGCTTGCCGCGAAACGAGATAGTTGCGCCGGGTTTCATTTCGTAAAAATCAATCTTCGCTCGTTTGAGTTCGGCGGCGAAGCTGTCTGCGTTTTGAGCGATGCCGGGAAAAGTTCCGAAGTGGTGTGGAATGGCGAGACGTGCGCGCATGACGTGCGCGGCCTTCGCCGCCATGCGCGGCTCCATGCCGAAGTGCCCGCCGATGTTCAGCAGCGCGACATCTATCGCGTAGCTTTCGCCGACGGTCTCCATGTCCTTGAAATAGGCCGTGTCGCCCGAATGATAGATCGTCGGGCCGTTTTTGATGATGATGACGAAGCCCGCCGGATTGCCGCCGTAGGCGCGTTCGGGTTCAGTCGCTCCGGCTTTGGGATTGAAGACGCTGCTCGAATGAATGGCCGGCGTCATGGCAACGGTTACTTCGCCGTCGGCGATCTGAATCTCGCCGCCGATGCCCATGATGGCGTCGGTCTCGGCGGACTTGGCCGGAAAGCCCGCGAGCTTCACGAGGTTTCCCGCCAACTCCGGATTGCTGATGAGCGCCGCGCCGGTGCGCCCCGCGATTTCGACCCCATCGCCGACGTGGTCGCGATGCCCGTGCGTGAGCAGGATGTAATCAACTTTGGTGAGCGACGCTAACGGGTCGCGCCCGTCCCGAGCTTCCGGGTTGGAAGGATTCTTGATCCACGGATCGATCAGGAGGACTTTGCCGTTCGGCGTCGTGATGGAAAAAGCCGAGTGCCCGTACCATTTTAATTTTGTCTCCTGCGCCGTCGCGCCGGACGCACAGACGGACAAGAGAATGAACAGGGCGAACAGTGGTTTCCGTAGTGCCGTTTTGGAATTCGTTATCTTCGTGGTCACGACTCAAACTTTTTCCCTTCGCTTTGAGTGAGCAATTCCGCAAATAAATTCTACACGTAATCGGAACGTTCACAAGAACCGATTTTAGACAAAGCGCATAGACCAATTTATAATCCGTGGGACATGCCCTATCCACCCTTCATCATGCTCGACGGGAAATCCCCGCTGCCCCTCTACCGTCAAATTTACGAAGCGATCCGCGATGCGATTTTAAGCGGCAACCTGCGCCCGACCGCGCCGCTTCCGGCGAGTCGTGTGTTGTCGCGGCAGCTCGGAGTTTCGCGGATGACGGTCGTCAACGCCTACGATCAACTTTTCGCCGAAGGTTATCTCGAAGCGAAGATGGGCGCGGGAACTTTCGTCGCCGCGCACCTGCCCGAAGAGTTTCTGCAAACTTCGGGTTTCGAGCGGCGGGAACATCAAGCCAGCTCTCCGGCGCGCCGGAAGGTGAGGTTTTCAGATTACGGGCGGACTCTGGCAGAGAACAGCGACAGCATTTTGCGGCATCACGGCAAAAGCTCGCTCGTGCCTTTCGAGCACGGCGTGCCGGAGACGGAGGAGTTTCCGTTCGACGTGTGGGCGAAAATCGCGCAGCGATGGCAGCGGAAACCGCCCGCGTCGATTCTCAGCTACGGAGATTCGGTCGGCTTCCGGCCTTTGCGCGAAGCGATTGCCGCGCATCTCGCGTCGGCGCGCGGCGTGCTGTGCGAGGTGGAACAGATCATCATCACCAACGGCACGCAGCAGGCGCTCGATCTAATCGGCAGAATCTTTCTGACCAAGACAACCGACGTTTATCTGGAAGACCCCGGCTACTTCGGAGCGCGCGACATCTTCGCGGCGACGGGCGCGCGCCTCGTCCCCGTGCCGATTGACGAAGAGGGCTTCGATTTGCAAACGGCGCGCAGGCGAAGCCGTCGCGCGCGGCTCGTCTACGTCACGCCGTCGCACCAGTATCCGCTCGGCGTGACGATGAGTTTGACGCGACGTTTGAACTTGCTCGAATGGGCGAGGGAAAGAGACGCCTACGTCGTCGAGGATGATTACAACAGCGAATATCGTTACCGCGGACGACCGCTCGCTTCGCTGCAAGGTCTCGACCGCGACGGGCGCGTGATCTACCTCGGCACGTTCAGTAAAACGATTTTCCCCGCTCTCAGACTCGGCTATCTGGTTGTGCCGGCGAATTTGATCGAAGTCTTTGCGGCGGCGCGCGCGCTCACCGATCTACATTCGCCCGCGCTCGACCAAGCCGTGCTCGCCGAATTTATCGCCGAAAGACACTACGCCAAACACGTCCGGCGGATGCGCGGAATTTACGAAGAGCGGCAACGCATTCTGGTTGAAGAGGTGGAAAAAAATCTCAAGGGAATGTTGGATGCCGCGCCCGCCGAAGCGGGCATGCACCTGATGGGCTGGCTTCCGCGCGGCATCGACGACCGCGACGTGTCGCGCCGGGCGGCGGAAGCGAATCTGAAGATCGCGCCTGTTTCAGCTTACTGCATCGGTCAACAATTACGCGGCGGCTTGCTGCTCGGCTACACGGCTTTCAATGAAAGGCAGATCAAGCAGGGCGTCAAGAAACTAGCGCGAGTGTTGCATGAAACTATTTAGGCGCGCGCGAATCAACACGCGCGGCAGTGAACAAGCGGCCATTTAAAGTTTGCCGTCACAACTTAAAGTTTGCTGTCGCCGAATTCGGCCGAACGATTCGCCGTGCGACGTGTTGTCTTCCACGACTTGCCGGACGGCGAACCTCTACGGCTTCTTCGCCTCCGGCTTGAACACGGCGCGAAAAGCCTTGAGCGCGGCCGGGTGATAGATCGTCGAATGTTTCTCGTCCGGCATCCGCTCGTAATGCCAACTGAGGTCGGCGGGCGCGCTCTTGCTTAAAACTTCAAGGAGCCGTTGCGCGATCTCCGCGAGACCGCTGTCGCCGCTGCTCGCGAAATACAGAGTCTTCTTCCTCCCGAAGCGCGCACGCAAACGCCCGCCCGCTTCGTTGACCAGCTTTTGATTGTTCCACCAGAGACTCGGGTCGAAGGCGATGTAGGTATCGAACAGATCGGGTTCGAGCAGGAAAGTCTCCATCACGAATAATCCGGCGAGGGACTCGCCCACAATCGCCGTCTCGTCGGTCGTGCGATAGCGCGCTTTCACTTGCGGCATCAACTCGTCGCGGATGAAACGCCTGAACGCCCCGGAGCCGCCCACGCGTCGCGCGATCTTTTTATCCTCCGCGCTTTCGGTCGGGCCGGTCATGTCGCGCCGCCGCTCCGTGTTCTCGATTCCCACGAGCAGGAACGGCCGCATCGTCGCGTTGCCCACGGACACCTGTACCAGACCCGCCACGTGCAGGAAATCCTCGGCCATGCCGCCGTCCGGCATGTAGAGCACGGGCAGGCGCGCCGTGGGCGATTCCGCATAGCCGGGCGGCAGGTAGACGTTGATGCGCCGCGTCTCGTTCAGAATCTTGGAATCAATGGTGAAGGTCTCGCCGATGACGAGCGGCGCGGCCTTGTCAACCGCATTCGCCCGCACACCTATCAACGGAAAGAG
Organism: Pyrinomonadaceae bacterium; assembly: GCA_036387235.1. Classification (GTDB taxonomy): domain Bacteria; phylum Acidobacteriota; class Blastocatellia; order Pyrinomonadales; family Pyrinomonadaceae; genus JAIVJZ01. Next base: position 98,049 of record DASVUD010000021.1, on the reverse strand, counting down.
CAGCCCGCCAAGCAGGATGCCCGACAGAACCACGCGAAATGTAATCACACTATTATCTCCCGAATACTCGCGAACTCGTCTCACAGCCCAAAGTCTGAGTCGTGAAATTGAAACACGCGCTCTCAATCGAATGAGCCGTTCAGCGAGCGGAGTTTGCCGCCCGCTTGTCCAGCCCTTGCGCTTCCAGCCAGTAATAGAACGCATCGATCCAGTGGTCGCTCGTCGTGCCCTGTTTTTTCATCCCGAAGCCGTGGCCGCCGCTGCTGAAAATGTGTACCTCCGGTTTGTGCCCCGCCGTTGTGAGCGCGTCGTAAAATCTGACTATCGGCCGGAGCGCCACTCGGTCGTCTTGCGCCCACGCTAAAAACATGGGCGGCAGCGTCGCCGGGATAGCCGGCATGACGCCGAACGGCGCGCCGTAGATCATCGCGGCGAAGTTCGGACGCGCCGCCGCGTCCGGTTGCAGCAAAGCCGCGCTCGTGACCATCGCCCCGGCCGAGAAGCCCATGAAGCCGACCCTATCGGGAGAGACGCCCCACTCCGCCGCGCGCTGTCGCACCACTTTGAGCGCCTGAATTCCGTCGGCGATGCCGTACTTACCGGCCTCGTCCATGTTCATGTTCGGCGGGATGCCTTCCCCGCGCTTCTCCATGATCCGGTACTTGAGCACGAACGCGGCGATGCCTCTCTCTTGAAGCCTGCGCGCCACGTCGGTACTCTCCAAACTGATCGCGAGCGCGACGAAAGCGCCGCCGGGGGCGATGATGACGCCGGTTCCGGTCGCTTTGGCTCGCTCCGGCAGATAAACCGTCAACGTCGGAGTGGCGACGTTGAAGATGACCGTCCCGACCGGCGTGTTCTCAATCGTCCTTTCCTGCTGCGTCCAATGCTCGGAACCCGGCGCAGCGCCCGGCCAAAGATTCACGACCTGCTGCTGCTGCGCGCGCACGGAGCACGCCATCAGAAAGGTAGAGATGATTGCGCCCGCGATGCAGGCCGCTGTTCGCATCATAGATGTTCTCCTCATCCGCTTCGTACAGTAAAACTTTACCTGAAAACGGCATTGGCGCAAGTGCCATTTACAGCCGACCGGTGTGTACCAATTTATCTTCACGAAAAACTTACGTCTCCGGCGCATCTCCGGCGAAGTGGTCTTGTTTGATCTCAACAAAGTGGCACTTGAACTTGCCCCGGTTTGATTTAATCTACGCCCCTCCCAAGCGCGGGCGTTCGCTGAACGTCCGAACGGCAACACCATGGAAAGAGCAGGCAACGTTGGCGGCAAGCAACCACTCGGCAAGTAACCGCGAGGCGGGCGGCTCTTGCTCAGCTTAATCAGGTCAGCTTGATTTTGCGGTTTGACGAATTATGTCGAGGACGGGCGAGACAATTTATCAGCGTGTGAATTCGGTAGATTTCCTGCGCGGGCTGGTGATGGTCATCATGCTGCTCGACCACACGCGCGAGTACGTCCACGCGGACGCGGTGCGTTTTAGTCCGACCGATTTGACGCGCACGACCGTCCTGCTTTTCTTCACGCGCTGGATCACGCACCTGTGCGCGCCGACGTTCGTCTTCCTCGCCGGGACGAGCATTTACCTGCAACTCGCGCGCGGGAAAAGCCGTGCGGAGTTGTCGAAGTTTCTGTTGACGCGCGGGCTGTGGTTAATCGTGCTGGAATTCACCGTCGTACGCTTCAGCATGCTGTTCAATCTCGATTACAGTTTTCTCGGGTTCGCGGAAGTGATCTGGGTGTTCGGCGTCTCGATGATGGCGCTCGCCGGATTGATCTATCTTCCGGTGCGCGTGGTGGGCGTGGTGGGCGTCGCGTTGATTGCGCTGCACAATCTCTTGGACGTAATTACAGTTCCGCCGCGTGTGGCGTTCGCCTCGACGCCTCCGCCCGGCGCGCTGCAAAAGCTCTGGTTGATTTTGCATCAGCCGGGCGTGGTTCCGGTTTTCGCAAACAGCGCCAAGTTTTTCGTGGCCTACCCGCTCCTCCCGTGGGTCGGCGTGATGGCCGCCGGATACGCGCTCGGCGTCGTCTATTCATGGGACGCCGAGCGACGGCGCAGGTGGCTCGTCAGACTCGGACTCGCGCTCACGATTCTCTTCGTCTTGCTCCGCGCGACGAACCTTTACGGCGACCCGCAAGTTTGGACGCGCCAGACGAGCGCGACATTCACCGTCCTATCTTTTCTCAACACGACGAAATACCCGGCCTCGTTGCTCTTCCTGCTGATGACGCTTGGCCCGGCGCTGCTGATCTTGGCGTGGGCTGACGGCGTGCGGAGAGATAATTTGTGGAGTCGCATCCTCATCACATTCGGGCGTGTGCCGTTATTCTATTTCCTGTTGCAGATGTTCGTGGCGCACGGTTTCGGCGTTCTGCTCGGCTGGGCGACGGGCAAAAGCGTCGGGCATCTGTTTATGAATTTTCCCGCTTCAAATATCAACGTCCCGCCCGACGCCGGATTTCCTTTGTGGGTAGTTTATGCGGCGTGGCTCGGCGGACTCGTGCTGCTCTATCCGCTGTGCCTCTGGTACGGCAAACTCAAACAAGGCCGCAGCGGTTTTCCCTTCAGCTATCTGTGACAGCGGGTTGCTCTCGCAAAAGTCAAATAGAGAGATCGTGCGGCGTTAAGAGAGATGGACTTGAGACGGAGAACCGAGGTGGTAACTCAAAGAGAAAAGGCCAACGGCGCGACAACTCCGGGGCAACAACCGCGACGATGGCTGCCGGACATTACAGGTCGTTCTTCTGCACGTCGACGAAGAAGTTGCGATTGACTTCAAATGTTTTGATCTCTTCGGGGTACACGAGAGTCTGCACCGTCTCGTTCGGAGCGAGCGTCACTTCTTTACCGTTAATCATCACGCGGAGCGGCATCGCGAAGCCCTTCACGACTCTTTCATAACTGAACGAGAGCGTCCGTCCCTCCGTCTTATATTTTAGAAGCGGTATCTGCGTCGTGCGCAGGTATTGGTCGAAGACCTTGCTCAGATCGATCCCGGCCTGCCGGGAGATATACGATTCGATCTGTCCGGTTGAAACCGTCTGATGCCAGAAGTCTGAGTTGATGCCGCGCAGGATGGCGAGCCATTTTTTATCGTCATTGATGACGTGGCGGATCGTATGGAGCATATTTCCGCCTTTAGAATACATATCTCCCGATCCTTCGCGGTTCGTCCCGTAGACGCCGATGATGGGTCGATCATTTCGGATGTTACGCCGACTGCCGATGACGTAATCCTCCGCGTCTTTTTTACCGAAGTGGTATTCGACAAAAAGATTCTCCGAATAATTCGTAAAGCCTTCGTGAATCCACATATCGGCGGCGTCTTTCATTGAGACGTTATTGCCGAACCACTCGTGCCCCGATTCGTGCACGATGATGAAGTCGAACTTCATCCCGACTCCCGTCTCGCTCACGTCCCATTGGCGATAACCATTCCTAAACCAATTACCATAAGTGACCGAGCTTTGGTGCTCCATGCCGGGATAGGAGACGGCCACGAGCTTATAACTGTCTTCGTAGAACGGATACTTTCCGAACCAATGCTCGAAGGCTTCCATCATTCTCCGGGCTTCTTTGAAGTGCTTGACGGCGGCATCTTTCTGGTGCGCCAGCACCCAATAATCCATGTCCAGCACGCCGCCTTGACCCGTGTACTGTTCAGAGAAATTCACATAGTTGCCGATGTTGACGTTGACCCCGTAATTGTTAATCGGATTGACGACCTCCCAATGAAAGGTTTTCGTTTTGTCTCCGATATTGTGATCCGTTTTTTTCAAACGACCGTTTGCGACGGCGGTTAAATGTTCCGGCACGGTCACGCTGATCCGCATGCCGCGATCAGGCTCGTCGGAGCCATGATCTTTATTCGGCCACCAAATGCTGGCCCCGATGCCCTGACAAGTGGTGTTGATAAAATGCTCTCCCAGATCATCGCGCCCCCAAGTGATCCCGCCAACCCACGGAGGATTTTTACTTTCGACCGGCCTCCCTTCATAAAATACTTCGATCCGCTCCTCGACGCCCGCGGGCATCTCTCGTTCAAACGACACCCAATAAACATTTCCTTCGCGCTCAAACTTAAGCTGTGAGTTTCCTTGAACGATCTCGGTGATAGCGAGCGGAGGCTGCAAATCAATCTGCATTCTCTTGCCCGGTTTCAGAGTTTTGAAAGTTATCGTATTCGATCCCTTCAACCTTTTGGTCGCGGGAAAAAACTCGACCGCCAAATGATAATGGAGAACATCCCACCACTCGCGTTCAGGCGTGATCGAGCCGCGGAGCGTTTCCTGCCGGGTGACGCTTTCGGTTTGAGCAAAAAGGTGTGGAGCATGAATCTGCATTGAGCAGAGAGCGATGGCAACTATCAACAGTTTACGCATAAGCATTCAAATCTCCCGCACCGGCGAATATCCTTCCAGCCACTAGTTGACCCGCGCGCCTCAATTATCGAAACAAATCGCTCGTGCCGAACGCACGGCGCGCGCGTGAGCGTCAAACGTATGATAAGAGATTTCCCCCGCCGCGCTCCACCGCGCGTCTCACGCCCCGCATCACACGTCGCGCATTCGACGCCCCCGCGCAGACGTGTTCGGAGCCGCCGCTTGAGGTGTTCCGCGCTTTGCATGCCGCTCAAAGGCGGCCGTCCGGTTTGAGACAAACGCCGCGACGCCGCTTTTGCTTGAGACACACTCGCTATAAATACTTGTTGACTCTAGCCGGAACTAAGCATAGAGTCAGCCCCTCTCACGCGAGAATACCTTTACCGGTGCTCGGAATCTAATAGAAGTTCCCGCTTTTCCTCTCGCTACTATCTTTCAAGCCCTATGAATGACCCTCCGACATTGCGCCCGACGGTTGCTCTCCTCACGCTGTTGCTGAGCGTGCACCTATTGCTCTTGTCCAGTCCGATTCGCGGCGCGCAGGACACTGTGACCGGCGCGTTTGAAGGCACGATCACCGATACGCGGACGGGCGCTATCGTCGCCGGGGCGACAGTCAAAATCATCAATCAACAAAGCGGGCTGGTCATTGTCTTGCGCGCCGATTCGCGCGGCCGTTTCTTTCAAGGTCTCCTCGCTCCCGCCGTCTACCGGATAGAAGTTTCGCTGCCGGGTTACATCACTAAAGCAGTTTTGCAGCGACTATCGATCACGCGCACCGGCGAAGTAGTGCCTGTGCCCATCGGCTTGGAACCGGCCGACCCCGGCACGACGACGGGAGCTGCGAGCCCGACGCCGAACCCGCGCGCGCCGAGCGTCGAAGAGACGGAGATTCGCGCACAGCTTTCCGCGCCCGACGGGCGGCGCAGCGGCTCGTTTACGGACATCGACGTAGTGACGTTGCCGCTCGGCGCAAACACGCTGGTTCGCACCTTCGACGAGTTAGCGTTGCTGCTGCCGGGTGTCGCTCCGCCGCCGCAGACTTTAGGTTCGGTCGCAGGCCCCGGCGTCGGCGCGGGCGTCGGCAGCGCCGGGCAGTTCGCGGTCAACGGACTGCGCTCGCGCGCCAACAATTTCACCGTGGACGGCTCGGACAATAACGACGAGGACATCGGCGTGCGTCGTCAAGGTTTTGTCGCGCTCGTGCCGCAGCCGATTGAGTCTATTCAGGAGTATCACCTCATTACGTTGCTCGCGCCCGCGCAGTTTGGGCGCAACATCGGCGCGCAGGTGAACGCCGTCTCCAAGTCCGGCGGCAGCGCGACGCACGGCGCGCTCTACGGCTTCTTCAATGCGAGTCAATTGAACGCGCGCAACTTCTTCGACACCGCGAACGGTAACGCTCGCACCGCGCTCGGCGCGGGCGGTCAAGCAGTCCTGCTCGAAGGGCAACCGTTGATCGTCCAAAACCAGAGCGGCGGCGAAGATTCGTTCACGTTCGGACAGGCCGGTTTCGTGCTCGGCGGGGCGCTCAAGCGCCCGCACATCTTTTACTTCCTCGCGGCGGAAGGGCAGCGCACGATTGCCGCTCAGGAAGCAAACTTCGCTGTGCCCACGGTCGCACAACGCGGCATCTTTCAGACCGGCGCGAGCGGCATCTTTCGCGATCCTTTCACCGGCGACCCGGCCTCCGCCATTCCTGCCAGTCGAAACGGTTCAGCCATCTTCAGTCTCTTTCCGTTTCCCAATAACCCGGGCGGCGTCTACGGCGCAAACACCTTCACGCAAAGTCTGCCCGCCGGCGGGCAAGGTAAAATTCTGTCCGCCAAGTTTGACCGCGACTTCAAATACAAAGGCCGGCAGCAGTCCGTCACGGAACGCTACAACTACACGGACGACTCTCGCATCGTTCCGGTCACGGGCGGCGCGCTCTTTTCCAGCCTGCGCCCGCGCGTGCGCGCGCAAAATTCCTCCTTCTTTTTCAACAGTGAAGTGAGCGCGGTCAACTCCGCGCGCCCCGTGTTCAATCAGGTGCGCCTCTCCTACGGGCGCACGCGGCTCGACTTCGACGAAATACGCGACCGGCAGTTTCTCGTGCCGAGCGTCAGCCTGCCGCACGCGCCGTTTCTGTTGAATGCGCCGCTCTTGATCAACGCCACGACACCGGCCGCGCCCGGCCAGCCCAACACCGGCGCGATCACGTTTGTTCGCGACCCCGATGTACCCACCGTGGAAGACGAGATCGGCACGCTCGGCCAAGTCAACATCGCGGGCTTCAGCCCCGTCGGCGTGGATGTTTTTAACTTTCCGCAGCACCGCGTCAACAACACTTATCAAGTGGCCGACGAATTGAAGTGGCGCGTGGGCGCACACAATTTGAACTTCGGCATCGACGTGCGACGCAGTGAGTTGAATAGCGACCTGCCGCGCAATTCGCGCCCGCTCGTCTCTTTTGACGGCGCGCCGCGACTCATCGTCGAGGACGACGCATTTCGCTTGCCCACGGCCGCCGACCCCAACCCCTTCATCAGACCCGAAGACCTCGCGGCCGTCGGCGCGGCCAGCAATTTCTATCTGACGCTGAACCGAACGGCCGACGCGCGCAACAGCCTTCGTTATTACCAACTGAATTTCTACGCACAGGACGCGTGGCGGCCGCGGCCGCGCCTGTCGCTCTCCTATGGCCTGCGCTACGAATACAACACGCCCGTGCGCGAGTTGAACCGGCGCATCGAGCAGACCTTCAACGCTCCCGAACTGGCCTTGGCTCCGGGCTTGCGCCGCTTCGTCGAAGGCCGCACGCGCATCTTCGATCCAGACCGCAACAACTTTGCGCCGCGCCTCGGTCTGGCCTACTCGCCGACGCCGTTCGGCAAAGATCGGCCGACGGTGCTGCGCGCCGGTTACGGCGTCTTCTACGATCAAATCCTCGGCGCGGTGGCGAGCCAGTCGCGCAACGTTTTCCCCACCTTCATCACGCTCAACTTCGGCGGGTCGAACGCGCAGGATGATACGACCTCGCTCACCTTCTTCAATCCGGCCACGACGTTTCTCTTCGTGGGCGATACGGACGTGCCGCTCGTGCGCCCCGGCACGCTCAATAGCTTCAACCCGGCGTTGGCCTTGACCGACGTGCTCGACTTTATCGCGGAACATTTTCCGAGCGCGCTCGGCGCGACACTGCCCGCGCGCCGCCTCCCCACACCGGCCGCGCAGCACTACAGTCTGACCCTAGAGCAGCAACTAAGCGCCGATGCCTTCTTCACCGTCGCATACGTCGGCACACAGGGACGGCACTTGCTGCGCTTCACCACACCGAACCTCGGCTCAGGATCGACGCTCGTGCCGGTCTCTTTCCAAGTGCTCGACAGAAATTTCAGCATCCCCGAAGTGGAAGGGCGAGTGCTGCCTCCGTCCCGGCCGGTGGGCGGCATCGGCGCGATCACACGTTATGAGACAACCGCGCGCTCGCGTTACGACGCCTTGCAGTTGCAGTTACGCGGACGCTTCCGGCGAGGGCTGCAATATCAGGCGTCCTACACGCTGTCGAAAACGATTGATGACGTGTCCGACGTGTTCGATCTGGCCGGTGCGCCCGCGCTGCCGCAAAACAGCTTGACGCTGGCGGGCGAACGCGGCCCCGCAAACTTCGACGCGCGACATCGCATCACCTATCAATTCATCTACGACTTTCCGCGCCAGCAACATCGCGACGGAGCATCCGCACTGCTCTGCGACGGCTGGCAGGTCGCCGGAACCGGCCGCTTTCAGACCGGCCAGCCCTTCACCGTCAACTCGATCCTCGACGTGAATCTCGACGGCAACCTGACCGACCGCCTGAACACCACCGCCGGACTCGTCCAGACGGGCGACCGCCGACAGCCCGTGCGCTTGACGGTCGATCCCGCCACGCTGCTTGCGCCCGTCGGACAGGACGGGCGCGTCGGGCGCAACACGTTCCGCGCCGGTAACGTGCTCGAACTCGACATGACCGTGTTGAAGCGTTTCGCCATCTCCGAACGCCAAAGTCTGACGGTGCGTGCGGACATTTTTAATTTCATCAACCGCGCTAATTTCGGTATTCCGGTGCGCTACCTCGAAGCTCCCGGCTTCGGACAAGCCACCAACACGATCACGCCCGGACGGCGTGTTCAATTGGCCTTGAAGTACGTGTTCTAACTTCAAGTTCACGCAAAGGAGATCATCATGGCAGGTTCAATCAGCGGTAAGGTAACTAATTCGAGCGGCCGCGGAATAGTTAACGTCACAGTGCAGGCCACCGGGGGCGGAACGCCCGCCACTGCCAGAACTAATAGCAGTGGTAACTATCAAATCACGAATCTCAATGCCGGTACATACACGGTCTTGGTCTTACCGGGCGCGGGGACGTTCACTCCACCCAACCATAGTGTCACCATCACGCAAAATCAGAATGCGGCCGGCCGTAACTTCACACAAAACTAGCGCTGATAGCGGCTTGCAAGACGGTAGTGTTGCAAAAAACATTTGAGCCGCGCGATGCGGGGCAAGTGGCGATCCGTCCATCACCATAGATTGTTCCGCACCGAACTTTTGCAACACTACCCGTTTCGTAAATAGACCCGACAACACCCTTCGAGAGAATCTCTCTCCGTGAGGGAGAATGCCGAACGCCTGTTTTGGCGACAAGCACCGCCCGTGAAGTCATCCTTCACGGGCGGGCGCATCCGCTCGCCGCCCCGAAGGGCATGACGCCGCAAACCCATCTCCGCGCAATAGCCTGATCCGCGAAGGCTTCCTGATTCCTTCTACATCTATCCTCGTCCCGAATTGATGAGCCTCCACCAATAGACGGACACAAAAAATAGTTCGCGGCTGTAACCTTTAGTCCCGCTCAAACGTGATGTTGTTGGAAGTCGATTTTCGAGCGGGGAGGAACGTGGAGATGAGAATCTTTATCGCCGGGGCAACCGGGGTCTTAGGCCGACGAATGGTGCGGCAGTTCATGGAGAAGAATCATCGCGTCGTCGGGCTGGCGCGCGACGAACGGGGGACGCAAACGATTCAGAGGTTGGGCGGCGAGCCGGTCGTCGCCGATATTTTCAACGCCGACGCGTTGGCGGCGGTCGTCAAACAGGCGGATGTCGTGATTCACGCCGCGACCGCGATCCCGACGAAGGTATCGAGCAACCGCGCGGACTGGGCGTTGAATGATCGGCTGCGGCGCGAAGGCACGCGGGCGCTCGTCGAAGCGGCGGCGAGAGTGGGGGCGAAAACTTACATCCAGCAAAGCATCGTCTGGGTCGCGCGTCCCCCGGATGATTCGTTCTTCGACGAACACACGCCCCTCGAACGACCGGATGAGTTATACCGTTCGGCGTTCGATGGCGAGCAGATCGCTCTGGCGGCGGGCGAGAAATATAATTTCAATGTTTCCGTCCTGCGGTGCGGCGGTTTTTACGCGCCGGACGCGCACCACACGCGGAGCTTCGCACAGGGTTTATTGAAACGCCGCCTGCCGCTCATCGGCGCGGGCGCGGCCGTGTCGGCGAACCTCCATGCGGACGATGCCGCGAGCGCGTTCGTGACGGCGGCGGAAGCCGGCCGGCGAGGGCTGTGGCACGTCACCGACGATGAGCCGGAGACGATCAAAGAGATGCTGTTTGAATTCGCGCGTCAACTCGGCGCGCCCGCGCCGCGATGGATTCCGTCGTGGCTAGCACGGATGTTCGTGGGGAAAAGCGTGGTTGAATTTTTCACGCGCTCGACCCGCACCTCGAACCGCCTCTTCCGCGATGAGACGGGATGGTCGCCGCGCTTTTCCTCTTTCCGCGCGGGCTTGGAAACAATCGTCGACACGTGGCGAACCGAAGGTTTTGCCGCGTGAGGAGATTGGAAGAGATGAACGAGCAAAATTCGCGTGCGCTGAGATCGACGGCCGTGGGACTCATCGGATTTCATTTTCTGGCGGTCGTCGTGCATTCGGTCGCGCACGAGATGTTATCCGTCAAAGCGACCCCGGCGCAGCTCGCCTTCATCATTCCGGTGATCATCTGTGCGCCGTTGATGGCGGGGTTGATGTTTGCGAAATTCAGCAAGGCCGCGGCGGTTCTGTTGTCGGCGTCGATGCTCGGCTCGTTCGTGTTCGGCCTGTATTACCATTTCGTCGCGGACACGATTGACCACGTGGCGCACGTCGCGCATTTGCAGCCCGCGTTCTGGTCTGCGATGTTTCGGCTCACGGCCTACCTGCTGCTCGCGTCCGAAGGCGTGGGCGCGGCGGTCGCCGCGTTGTCGCTGGCGGGTCGAACGCAATCTTTCAAACGTTATGAAGCTCGAACAGATTTTTAACGAGAACCAGAGATTCTTGTGGGGGCTGAGTTACCGGATGACGGGCAGCGGGGCCGATGCGGACGACATTTTGCAGGAAACTTTCGTCCGCCTGCTGCAAAAGCCTCCGTCGAACACGGACGAGCCGTTGCGCCCGTGGCTGGTGCGCGTGGCGGTTAATTTAAGCCGCGACGTGTTGCGCCGCCGCCGCCGGCAAGGTTACGTCGGGCAATGGTTGCCCGCGCCTTTCGAGACTGAAAACAACGAAGCCCTGTCGGCGCTCGTCGATCTCGCCGCCGGGGCGGACGCGGCCGATGCAGGCAATCCGTCAGGGCGTTATGAAACGCTCGAAAGCGTCTCGTTTGCGTTTCTGCTCGCGCTCGAATTATTAACGCCGACGCAGCGCGCGGTGCTGCTCCTGCGCGACGTGTTCGATTTCAACGTGGCGGAAACCGCCGAAGCTCTACGCATGACCGAACAGAGCGTGAAGACCACGCACCACAGAGCGCGGCGCGCGATGCGCGAGTATGAGGAGAAGCGTTTCGTGCCGCGCCGGTCGCTGGTCGAAAAAACCGGGCGCGTCGTCAGTCAGCTCGTGGAGTTTCTCATCAACCGGGATACGGAAGCGGCGGCGCAACTGCTGGCGGCAAACATCGTCAGCATGAGCGACGGGGGCGGAGAGTTTTACGCGGCGAGGCTTCCTGTCGTCGGCAGCATGAAAGTCGCTTTGATGTTATCGAATTTATTGAAAGCGACCGCCGGGTTCACTGCGACAACTCGTCGCGTCGAGTTGAACGGCTTATTCGCCGTCACCACCGAAAGAGAAAACGCCCCGCCCGGTTACGCGCAAAAGTTGGCCACCTTGTTCCAACTCAACGACGAAGGTTTGATCGAGCGCATCTATTTTGTGATGGCTTCGCGCAAGCTGACCGCGCTGGAGCGGAAAGCGGAGCGCGAGCATCTTTTGCCACGCCCGTCTTGAGCGGATAGTTCGGATAGTGTTGCAAAAAATATTTTAGCTGCTATATAACCCTTCATCGCCGGCTACGGATTTTTTGCGACACGACCATGCTAGGCTAGGCAAAAGTTATCAAAGGATAAATTATGCAACTCGTCCTCTACCCGCGGGCAGCCCCGGACAGCAAGAGCCTGCTCGTCTGGATCGGCGCATCGCAGCGCAGCCCGCCCGCCCCGCGTCTCAGTTGGTTCATCAACGAAGCGGAGGTTGTGCCGGAAGCCGTGCGGCCGATGCAGAGCGCGCGCACGGACGACATGCTCGGCGCTGATAAAACGGAGGCGCGCGCCTTCACCGGCCTCTATAAATTCGTTCGGCTCGCCGGCGGCGACGAATTGCAGCCCAACACGACCTACCGCGTCACAGTCCGCACCGAAGGCCACGAGGTAACTTTAGAAACACGCACGCTGCCCGCACGAGTGACGAGCGACATGACGGACGCCTTCAACGTCCTGCTCGTCTCCTGCTTCCATCAGGCCGAGGATCGACAAGGGTACGTCGGCCATCTCATCAGCCGGATCAAGGAACGTCATCGCCCGCACCTGACTCTCATGCTCGGCGATCAGGTCTATCTCGACCTGCCGACGATAATGAACTTCGAGGACGATGTGTTGTGGATGGCGAAAAAGTTCGAGGACGATTACCTGAACAACTGGCAGGGGCCGGAAGGTTACTCCAGAGTTCTCGGCTCGGCTCCGACGGTCTGCATCCCGGACGACCACGAGTACTGGAATAATTATCCCCACCGCAGCTATCACCTGCAAAACACCTACACGGAAGGAGGCCGCGCCCGCTGGGAGCGCGCCGCGCGGCGCATGTACGAGGCGTTCCAACTCTCGATGCCCGCCTCGGAAATGGGCAAAGCCATTACCTTCGACGTGCCGCCGCTCTCGTTCTTCATGGCCGATATGCGCAGCTACCGGGATTACGATCTGAAGCGCGTGCTGAGCGCGGGCGACCCGCACGACGCGAACGTGCCCGACGCGCTCGGCCAGTTGCGCCGCTGGGTGCAGCACGTCATCGACCACAAGCTCTACGGCGTCTTCGGCTCCGGTCAATCCATGTTCGCCAAGCCGCCGCAATCGCTCTGGGGCAATCTCAAGCAGAAGGTGACAGGCACGTTTGGCGACCACGAGCTTTATGAGTACGGCGACTTCGAGCGGATCGTCCGGGAGCTTGAAAGGCTGACCGACGCGGGGCGTCCGCTGCTCTGCGTGACGGGCGACGTGCACTACGGCCGCGTGATTGCGGCCAAAGACCTGCGCCGCAACTGGCGCGTCTCGATGTACGAGGTGATCTCTTCGCCGGCCTCGCTCGTCACGGACATCACTTCGGATTGGCGCAAGGGTTCTCCCTCCGCCAACGACCCGTGGCCCAGACATTCCGAGTCGCCCGACCCGCCGGAGTTCTACGCGCAGAGCGTGCTCGGGCAGAGGTTCGCCTGCGAGCAGAAGTCCGTGCTTCACCGCCAGAAGGGTAATCACGTGACGCTGCTTTCCTTCCGCGACGTGGGCGGCAGCCTCGAACTCAAGGTCAAGTACTGGCCGATCTACCCGAACGGGAAATACAGCGATCCGGTCGAACTCAAAGAACCGATCTACCTCGCTACTTTAGGTTAGGAGAGAACATCATGGTTAACATCTTTACCTCGGCGGTAACGGAAGCCAATACGTCGTTCTGCAAGAAGCCGCGACAGGCGAACGAGGACAACCTCGGTTGGCTGGAACGCGTCATGCCGCCCAACGATCAGAACTACGCCGAGATCGTGTTGCTCGGCGGAAGCACTCTCTCCGCCTTTCGGCTGCGCGCCGCGCAGGCCCACCTGCGGCACGACCTGACGCCGAGCAGTTGGTCGCACGTCATCCTGCTCGGCAGCCCGAAAAAGAAGTTCGCCGACACCGTTATTCACGAAATTTCGCTCGAACCACGGCGCGGTTTCGGTTTCCCCGTGCCGGGCAATGCCTTGCAGAGAACCAAGCTCGGCGATTACAGCGACGCGACGCTCTACCCGAACATCGCTCACATCCGCGTGCCGGTCGAACGCGAACGGGTGACGCAGGCGCTCGTCAGGTATCAAGGCCAGCGCGCCGTGCTCGACGGGCCGCAGTTGTTGCTGCTGTGGCTCGGTTATTTGTGGGGGGTGAGCAGCACGAATAACCCTCTGGCTCAAGGGCAGGGCATGCCGTCGGCCGCCATGATCGAGGTCGTGGTCGGGGCGAGCGGTTTCGACCTGACGCCCGGCCTCGAAAGCCGCTCAAGCTGCCCGGAGGCCATCTGGCAGGCCGCCAAGTGGTGGCACGAATATTACGAAAAGGACAAAGGGAGAGAGGCTCTCAGCGGTTCATATTTCAACGAGCACGATTTCCTCATCAACAACCCGGAGCCGATGGACGCGCAAAAGCTCGCGACCGCCTGACGCCACGGCGCACGCCCCGGACACAAGCGCGAGGTGGATGATCAGAGTGAACATCCACCTCGCGGCCGGTCGTGACGCTTAAGGGTTTGCCGCGACTGCTGCGGGCTGTCCGGCGGGCAAACGTTCCTTTAAATATCTCGTCAGCAATTCATAGAGGTGGCGGGTCGTGCCTTCACCTTCGGAGATGCTGTGTGTGCGGTTCGGGTAGGGCATGATCGTGAACGGCTTGTTGGCGGCGATCAAGGCGTTCATCAGATACTCCGTTCCTTGATAGTGCACGTTGTCGTCGCCTGTGCCGTGAACGATCAGCAGATCGCCCTTCAAGCCGTTGACAAAAGTGGTGACCGAGGATTGTTTGTAATCTTCCTCGTTGTCCTGCGGCAGTCCCATGTAGCGCTCGGTGTAGATCGTGTCGTAATAACGACTGTTGGTTCCGGGGGCGACCGCCATTCCCATCCGGTAAATTTCGGGATAGCGAAACAGGGCGTTGAGCGTGTGATAACCGCCGCCGCTCCATCCCCAAATACCGATTCGTGAAGCATCGATGAAAGGCATTTTGGCGATCATCGCTTTGACGGCACGAGCTTGATCTTGGGAAGTCAGCACGCCGATTTTGCGGTAGACGCTCTTGCGCCAAGCCCTGCCGCGCGGCGACGGAGTGCCGCGATTATCGACGCTGGCGACGATGTAACCCTGCTGCGTCAGCATCAAGTGCCAGAGATAATTGGAATTCCAATTGTCCGTCACGGTGACGCCGGCCGGTTCGCCGTAGACGTGATAGAGAACCGGATATTTTTTGGCCGGGTCGAAATCGGGGGGCTTCATCATCCAGCCGTCCAGCGTCACGCCGTCGCCGATGTCCACGCGGAAAAACTCCTGCTGACCTCTTTTCAACTTGTCCAGTTTCGCCTGCAATTCGGCGTTCTCGACCATCGTGCGGGCGACGGATTTATTGGCGAGATTGAGGAGATAAATTTTGGGCGGCGCAGTGAAGGTCGAAGATATTTGCAACGCCCAGCGATTGTTCGGAGAAATGTTATAACCGTTCCAACCCCTGTTGGCATCGGGCGTGACGCGCTCCGGCGTGCCGCTGCCGTCGAGGCGCGCGCGGAACAGATAACGCTGCGTGGCGTTGTCGGGCGAAGCGATATAGTAGAGCCATCCGGCCGCCTCATCGACCGCTTGAACGCTGATCACATCGAACGCGCCCGGCGTGATCAATTTCACGTTCGCTCCGTCGAGAGAGACCGTGTAAGCGTGCTTCCAGCCATCGCGCTCGCTGATCCACAGGAGGCTTCTGCCGGAATCGAGCCAACGCATCGCAGGCATGTTGACATCGAGCCAGGCTTCGTCCTTCTCGGTCAAAATCGTCCGCGTCGCGCCCGTGGCGGCGTCGGCGGCGAGCAATTGGAGTGTGTTCTGCAAGCGGTTCAGATGTTGCACAACAACTGCTTTCGAATCGCTCGTCCAGTCAACCGAAACGATGTAATTGTTGCGCGGGTCGCCGGGGGTTTTCATCCAGCGAACGTCTCCGCCGTCGGCGCTCGTGACGCCGACGCGGACGGCCGAGTTCTGCGTCCCGGCTTTCGGATAAGGAATGCGCGTCAGGGCGGGATACAGCCCGGTCGTATTATTGACCAGAATAAAATCCTCGATGCCCTCGGCGTCGAACTGCCAGAACGCAATCGAGCGGCTGTCGGGACTCCAGCGCCAGCAATCGCGCAAGTCGAACTCCTCTTCGTTGACCCAATCCGCAGTGCCGTTGATTAAGGTGTGAGAGCCGTTCGCGGTCAGGCGCGTGATCTTACCGTCGGCGAGAGTCTGCACGTAGAGATCGTTTTCCCGGACGTAACCGACGCGTTGACCGTCGGGCGAAAATTTGGCGAACATCAACGTCGAAGGTTTCGCGTCGCCGCCGAGTTTGGTCAGTTTGCCGCTCGCCATCTCCAACACCCAGTAATCGCCGCGCGTATTGAGACGCCAAACCTTTTTGGAATTGGTGTAGATGAGCACCTGCCGGTTGTCGGCCGACCAGTCGTAGCCCTGAATCGAGAGCGGGGCGCTTTCACCTTTCGGGATCAGTTTTTCGGCGGGAATCAGCACGGCGCGTTCGTTGGTTTCGATCTGGTAACTGATCAATTCCAACGCCCCCGGCACGCTCTTCGACGGTTCGAGCCGGGCAAAAGAGTCGCCTGTTTTGAGCCACCTGAAACCGCCGAATCTTTGTTGATCAAACTCGCGGGAAAAAATCCGGTCGAGCGTGAGCTGCTCCGGAGCGGTCGTCTGCGCGACGGCGGAGGCATGCAAGCCGAGCAATAACACCCACACCGGAAAGAGACGGCCGAGCACGCGGAGACCTGAAGAAATGGAATGGAAACGGACTATGGGAAATTTGGATTTTGGCAGCGCCGGAACGTATGTGCCGGCGTCATTAGTCATCTTCATCTTTAACCTCTCGTTGACGTTGAAGGCGATCCACTAGGGAAGTGTTATTTCACACCTCACTCCGGTTAGTGTCACAGAATACGTTTGACAGGCGGAGAAGTTGCACCCGCCGCGAACGGCATTGCTCTCATTCGTTAGTTTGAATGTCTGCTAGAGTGTCTGCGTGCGGCGAGCGACGCCGGGCGTTATGCGACACGAGACGCCGCGGTAGAGCACAACGATGGAGCACGGCTTTTCGCGGGCGCTAGGAGCAGAGGAAAACATTAATGGAGACCAACCGAATCCGCTTCGACGACGGGGCTGCCTACGAACGATACATGGGGAAGTGGAGCCGGCTTGCGGGTGAAACTTTCCTCGACTGGCTGGCTCCCGAAACCGATCTGCGCTGGCTGGACGTTGGCTGCGGCAACGGCGCTTTCACCGAGATGCTCGTCGAGCGATGTGCGCCAGTCTCGGTACAAGGAGTTGACCCGTCCGAAGGGCAGCTTGCCTTTGCGCGCACGCGACCCGCCGCGCGCCTCGCACAGTTTCGTCAGGGCGATGCGATGGCGCTGCCTTTCCCC
Organism: Pyrinomonadaceae bacterium; assembly: GCA_036387235.1. Lineage (GTDB taxonomy): Bacteria > Acidobacteriota > Blastocatellia > Pyrinomonadales > Pyrinomonadaceae > JAIVJZ01. The sequence continues at coordinate 80,902 of DASVUD010000021.1, read as the reverse complement.
GACGACGCGTTCGACGCGGCCGTCATGCCGCTCGTGATCTTCTTCGTTCCCGATCCGGCCGAGGGCGTCGCCGAAATGGCGCGTGTGGTCTGTCCGGGCGGCATCGTCGCGGCCTACGCGTGGGACATGATTGGCGGCGGTTTTCCTTACGAGGCGTTGCAGGCGGAAATGCGTGCGATGGGCATCGCGGTTCCGACGCCGCCAAGCCCCGAAGCGTCTCGGATAGACGCCATGCGCGACTTGTGGACTGGCGCGGGTCTGGTACAGGTCGTCACGCGCGAGATCGAAGTGCGACGGACGTTCGCTGATTTTGAAGACTACTGGACGACCATCCTCGGAGGAGCGAGCGTCGGTTCGCAACTCGCGGCGATGGCCGCCGCAGAACTCGCGCTACTGAAAGCGCGAATGCGCGCACGCCTCCCCGCGGATGCCGACGGCCGCGTCAGCTACAGCGCGCGAGCCAACGCGGCAAAGGGTCGCGTGCCAAACTAAATTAAAGGATGAGCCTTCGTGTGATTTACGGGTTAGCTGTAAACCAACAACCTTTCGATCTCCGCGCACGTCTCCTGCGGCGTCTTTCCTTTTGTATAAACTACGTGCTTAGCCAATTCATAATTACATCGACTCCTGACAAAACTCTCGTGGAAATCATACCCGTTGCTCACGTAGCCGCCGGTTCTTTCATTCAAAATAGAGATTGATTCATCCGCATCAGGCGACGGCATAATCAAAATCACGTTCGGGAACGGCGACAAGACCTGCTTCACACGAGCAAACAAAGTCTCATCCTCATACACGGAATGCCCGCCGCCGAAATCAATGATCGCGTCTCCCGGCTCTGAAACCAACCGCTCGACTCCGTGAGGTTCGAACAATTTCCAGTATCTCGTCAGCTCGTAAAACCCTCTCGTTTTAAGGCAGGCCGCATGTTTCCTGTCATAACCAAGTTCATCCAAATAAGAGTCGAAGATGATATCCAGCGAACGCTGCGGCAAGTTGAGCCGCTCGGCGAGAAGGCGGCCGACTGTGGTTTTACCGGCGCGAATCGGGCCAATCAAGATAACTTTGAAAACCATGAAACTATCGGCGCGTTGTTAAGAAAATCGAATTCCACTCGTTAAGCCTATGACGCGAATCTATGCGCGCACACTTAGGCGAGCGCATTGGTTCGTGAATGAGCCGCAGGATGATCCGCTCCCGACCGCCTCAACTTCATTCAGACGCTTAAAAAATACTGTAAACGAGGAAATAGATGAAAGACGCCGGTAAAAATAGTTACGTGTCCCTTCTCGTATTGTTCGCGGTCGCCGCCTTGTTCTTGCTCGCCGGCACGTCCGCCGACGCGCAAGACAAGACCGTTGAGATCGATAAAATCTTCAACTGGGCGACGCCGAACGCGCCCGGATGCACGGTCGCCGTCTCGCAGAACGGAAAGCTCGTCGTCAACCGCGCCTACGGCTCGGCCGACCTTGAGCGCGACGCGCCCCTCAGCCCGAACTCGATCTTCGACATCGGCTCGGTCAGAAAACAGTTCGTCGCCGCGGCCGTCTTGCTGCTCGTCGAAGACGGCCGCCTTTCTCTCTCCGACGACATCCGCAAGCACTTTCCGGAACTCCCCGACTACGGCCACAAGATCACAATAGACCATCTGCTCACACATACCTCCGGCCTGCGCGACTGGACTGGCCTGCGGTCGCTGACGGGCGGAAACGTCAACGACGTGGTCAGTCTGATTCTGCGTCAGCGCGGTCTCAACTTCGCGCCGGGCGAGGAATGGTCTTACTCGAACAGCGGCTACGTGCTGCTGACCGATCTCGTCGCGCGCACGAGCGGGATGTCGTTCTCCGAGTTCACGCGCAAGCGTCTGTTCGAGCCGCTTGGGATGAAGACGACGGTGTCGCCCGCCGATTTGCGAGACGTGATCAAGAACCGCGCTCTCGGTTACGAGAAGGAGGGCAACGGCTGGCGCGTGGGCATGTATGTCGGCAACGAGCGCGGCAGCAACGGCGGCGGCGCTATCCTCGGCACGGCGGCCGACCTCGTCATCTGGAACGACGCGCTGACGAGCGGACGCCTCGGCGCGTTCGTCACCGAAAAACTTCAGGAACAGGCAAAGCTGAACAACGGACGGAAACTCAGTTACGCACGCGGCCTGATGGTGGACTCCTATCGTGGCGGCGCGCGCGTGTCGCATTCAGGCGGCGCGGCCGGGTACAGCGCGTGGTTGGGTCGTCTTCCGGCGCAAGGCTTTTCGCTAGCCGTCCTATGCAATTCGGACGTAGCGTCCGCGTCGGCGCTCGCGGGGCGCGTCGCGGAACAGTTTCTACCCGCCGCCGGCGGCGACGCGGCCGAGGCCAAAGCACCGGCCACGGTCGCCGAAGGCGGCGGCGCGATGGCGGCAGCCGAACTGAACGGCAAGGCGGGGCTGTTCTTCAACGAGAGCAACGGCGAGTCGCTGCTCCTCGTCGCCAACAAGGGCGAGCTGCGCATCCCCGGCTTGCGCTCGGCCCTCGTCCCCGTCACCAAAGACCGTTTCCGCAACCCGCGCGGCGATCTGTTCTTCATGTCTGAGGACGAGTTTGAATTGCACTTCCTGTCCCAAGATCAGTTCGAACTGAAATCCATGGAGGGACAGACGACGCGTTATCGCCGCGCACAACCGTACGCGCCAACTGTGGCCGACCTCAACGCTTTCGCCGGTCGATACGAAAGCGACGAGATCGGGTCGGTCTTTCGGATAGCGCCCGGCAAAGACGGCTTGACGGTTCATCTCGAAGGCTCTTCGGGCAAGGGTTCGGAAATTCGGCCGGTTGACCGCGACACCTTTCAAGTCAGCCGCGTGACGTTGCGCTTCCGGCGAGACAAGGACGGAAAGGTGGTCGCCTTCGACTACAGCAACCCGCTCGTCCGCAACATCAAATTCACGCGCGTGAGCGACCGCACCGGCGGCCGTTAACGCCGCGTGGAAGGAAGCTACGGTGAAGGAGGTGTGAGCCGCCCGACCCTCATAGTCCGGGGCGGGAGACAGACCGGAATGACCGCTGCCGTGACGCGCTTCGGATGAAGCAGCATGCGACTCGGCACATGCTGCTTCATTCGAGTTTCAGAGATTAACTTCTTTCTTTCACAATCCTCGCGCATGTGCTTTTGTCTTGCGGGAAGAACGATAAGAAGTTAATAACTTTGAAATGCAGCGAAAGGAATTTACCAAGCTCGATCCTCGCCCCCGCACGGTTTTATTGATTGCAGCTTTCGCGGCGATCTATATTTTTTGGGGTTCGACGTATCTCGCCATCAAATACGCCATTGAAACTCTGCCGCCGTTTCTGATGGCGGGCGCGAGGTTCGTCTTCGCGGGTTCGCTCCTCATCGTGTGGGCGCGGTTTTCCAAAGACTACGAGCCGCCCACACCCATCCACTGGCGAACGAGCATTATTGTCGGAACGCTGTTGCTGCTTGGCGGAAACGGCGGCGTGGTCTTTGCCGAACGTTATCTCTCATCAAGTCTGGCCGCGCTGCTTGTCGCGACCGAACCTTTCTGGATCGTGCTCTTGAGCTGGCTCTGGCTGAAAGAGGCGCGTCCCGATTGGAAGGTCGCGCTCGGGTTGGCGGTTGGATTCTTCGGCGTCTGGCTTTTGCTCAGCGGGCAGGAGACGGGCGGCGCGGCGGGACACGGTTCGATGCAGCTTTTCGGCACGATTGCCGTCATCGCGGCGGCTCTTTCGTGGGCGACCGGTTCGCTCTACGGGCTGCGCGCGCCCGTCCCGAAATCCGCGTTCTTGACGGCGGGGATGCAGATGTTTTCAGGCGGCATGGTTTTGCTCATCGTGAGTTTAATCGCGGGCGAGTGGTGGAGTTTTCACATCTCCGAAGTTGCAAAAGGCTCGTGGCTCGGACTTCTCTATTTAATCGTTTTCGGTTCGCTCGTCGCCTTCACCGCTTACAGTTGGCTGCTGAAAAACGTGCCGCCCGCGATGGTCGCAACTTACGCATACGTTAATCCGGTGATCGCCGTCTTCCTCGGCTGGTTAATTGCGGGCGAATCTTTTACGGGACAAATGTTGATCGGGGCAAGCGTGATCGTCGGCTCGGTCGCGCTGATCACTTCTACCGGCGAAAACAATGAGACGCCGGATGTGGAACTGTAAACAAGTGAAGGCCCGAAAATTTCAACTCCGACTTGGTTAGTTCTCTTAGGAGCGTGAACAACTATATGAAAAAAATCGGACTCTTCATCATTATATTTTTTTCAATTCAGACAGCCGTTTCCGGGCAGGAAGTTCTCCTCACCGGCAATCGAGCCGCCGTCAAAATCGACGAGTATTTCTCGGCACTGGCAAGACAGGAAAAGTTCAACGGAAACGTTCTGGTGGCTCTCGGAGAGAGAGTCGTCCTGAGGAAAAGCTACAACCTGCCCGCCAATGTCGCCGGTCTGAAAACTTCTCCGGACAAGCAATTGATGATCGCCTCGGTCGCCAAACTGTTCGTCAAATTCGCCTTCTTGAAATTGGCGGAACAGCGCCATATCAAACTCGACGACACGCTGAATCGATTCCTTCCCGATTTTCCGCGCGGCGACAAAATAACCATCCGTCATCTGCTCAATCATCAATCTGGACTGCCCAGGGAGTTGACCAACAGAGAACAATTAAGAGACGTGACGCTCGAAAAAATAGTCGAACTCGCCAAGAAAGAGCGGCTTCAATTCGAGCCGGGAGCCGAGACGCTTTATTCAAACATCGGTTATCAAACGCTGCTTTATATTCTTTCCCGGGCCGCGCCCGGCGGTTATGAAAACTTCATCCGGAAAAATCTGCTCCGGCCTTTCGCCATGTCGCAGACTTACGAATACAACTATCAACGTCCGACGAATTTCTCGACCGGATTCAATTATCAAAACAAAAAGATCGTGCCCGCCGACGCGAGCGAACTGAACAAATTTGAATCGGGACGCTACTATTCGACCATCGACGATCTGTATAAATTCGGTCGCGGTATTTTCAATCCGCGCCTGACCTCAAAAACAGTCGCGGGGCAGATGTTGAACGAGCGGGGAGAAGTGGTTCACGCCGGAGCGATTGACGGCTACAAATCGTATTTTTACAAAAACACGAAAACCGGCCTGACCTATATTTTTTTGAGCAACTACAGCCAGATTCCCTTCGTGCAAATAACCAGAGACATCCCCGACATGGTTGCGGGCAAGCCTTACAAAATTCCGACGAAAGTTGAGCGAGTCGCCGTCGAAGTGGGCGTGGACATTCTCAAAAGATACGTCGGAAAGTACGTTCTCAAGGTAGACGAGAAGCAGAAATTCGAGTTGCGTTTGGAAAACGGCAAACTGTATTTCGCGCAGGAGGACGCGACGAAAACGGAATTGTTCCCCGAAAGCGAAACCGTCTTTTTCACCGACCCGCAAACGGATGATATTTTTGAGTTCGTCTTCGACGAAAAAACCAAGACCTATAAAATGTTTCTCACCAGCGAAGGCATCCGCTTGGAGACGATAAAGTCGAATTAGACGCGCGGCATCACGAGTTTTTCTCCGGTCATTCGTGTCTGAGCGCGATGAGCGGATCGACTTTCGCGGCGCGCCGCGCCGGGATGTAGCAGGCCAAGAGCGCCACGCCGCCGAGCAGCGCCGGAACGCTCGTGAAAGTTAAAGCGTCCGTCGCGCTCACGCCGTAGAGCAAGCTCTGGACGTAGCGGGTCAAGACGAAAGACGCGATCAACCCGACGCCCACGCCCGCGAGCGCCAGCCCCATTCCTTGCGAGACGATTAACTTCAACACGTCGCGCGCGCGTGCTCCGAGCGCCATGCGGATGCCGATCTCGTGCGTCCTGCGTCCGACCGTGTAGTTCACCACGCCGTACAGGCCAATGGAGGTGATGGTCAAGGCGAGGGCAGCGAAGACGACCATCAACAGCATCAGGAAACGCTTGTCGGCGACGTTGTAAGCCATCAGCGATTCGACCGTCCGCACCTTCCACACCGGCTGATCCTTGTCCACCTTCCACACGGCTTCGCGCACGGCCTGCGAGAGACTCATCGGCTCGACCTGCGTGCGCACGACGACCGTGGCGAAGATGCCCGGCGACTGGCTGTAGCTGTTGTAGATTTGCGGGCGCTGTTCTTCACTGAGCCAATCGTGCTTGGCGTCGCCCACGACGCCGACGACCGTGGCGGCTTGGCCTGCGTCGCCGACGAACTTGATCTGCTTGCCGATGGGGTCTTGCCCAGGCCAGAAGCGGCGCGCCATCGTCTGATTGATGATGAGGGCGGAGGGCGTATCGAGGCGGTCGTCGTCGTTGAAGAGGCGACCTTGAACGAAGGGGATGCCCATAGTGGCGAAATAGTCGGGCGTCGCCGTGTTGAACTGCACCTGCGGCTCTCCGCCTCTGGGCGGCGTCTCGCGGTCGGGCAAAGTGATCTGCACCGTGGCGCTGTTGCCGGTTAAGGGCAGCCCCCTGACGAGCGCGGCCGATTGCACGCCGGGCACTGTCCTCAGTTGCTCGACAAGGCGTCGATGAAATTCCCACTGGGCGGCCGGTTCGACATATTTGTTGCGCGGCAGACGGTATTCGAGCGTCAACAAGTTTTCGGTCTTGAAGCCGGGGTCGACTTGAAGCAGCTTGTAAAAACTCTTGATGAAGAGCGCGCCGCCGACCAGCAACACGACGGCGAGCGCCATTTGCACGACGACGAACGCGCTTCGTGCGCGGAGCGCGCCCGCGCCGTCGCCGCCCGTGCGCCCGCCCTCTTTCAGTGCCGTGTTCAGATTAAGGCGCGACAGTTGCCACGCCGGGGCGAGGCCGAACAGGAAGCCCGTCAACACCGAGACGCCGAGCGTGAACAGCAAGACGGAAGCGTCGAGCCGCACTTCGCCGCGCGGCAGCACGTTCGGGTTGACGGCCAGCAGTAAGTCCGTCCCCCATCTGGCGAGCAGCAGACCGAGGCCGCCGCCAAACACGGCGAGCAGCGTCGTTTCAGTGATTAACTGCCGCGCAAGGCGCACCCGGCTCGCACCGAGCGCCGAGCGCAGGGCGAACTCCTTCCGCCGCGCCGTGCCGCGCGCGAGCGTCAGATTCGCGAGGTTGGAACAGGCGATCAGTAGAATGCAGCCGACCGCCGCGAACAGTGCGAGGAGGATGGGACGAATGTTCCTCACCGTCACCTCTTCCAACAGTTCCACTTTCGCGCCGCGCCCGGCGCTCTCGTTCGGGTAGCTTTGCGCCATCCGCGCGGCGAGGGAGTCGGCTTCAACCTGCGCTTGCGCCCGCGTCACGCCCGGCTTGAGATGGCCGACGCCGAAGAGGAAACGCGCGTCGCGCCGCGCCGAGTAACTGGGGAATCGCTGCACCGTCGTCCAGACTTCTACTTCGTCGTCGAGCGGATGCCGGAAAGACCCGGGAACGACGCCGACGACGCTGTACGGCTCGCCGTTGAGTATCACTTTCAGGCCGGTCAAGTCCGAGGCCGAGTTCAGGCGGCGACGCCAGAATTTTTCGTTGACGACGACGATGCGTTCAGCCCCCGTCTGGTCTTCGCCGCGCGCGAACGTCCGCCCGGCGACGGGCGAGAGCTTGAACACCTCGAAGAAGTTGGCCGTCACGAATGCGCCGCGCACGCGCTCCGGCTCCGCGCCGCCGGTCAGGTTAATACTCTGCGATTGGATCGCGGCGAAGTCTTCGAGCGTCGTCAGTTGCGCCGCGAAGTCCTGCGCCTCGACGGGAGAGATCGTCCCGAACCCGGCGCTTCCGTCCGCGCCGGAAACGAGGACGAACCGGTGCGAGTTGTGATAGGGCAGAGCCTTGAGCAGCACGGCGTTGACGACCGAGAAGATGGCAGTGTTGGCGCCGACTCCGGCCGCGAGCGTGACGACGGCGATGAGGGTGAAGACCGGAGTTTTGAGCATCATCCGCACGCCGTAGCGCGCGTCTTGCAGTAAAGTTCCCAACATGCCGCCTCCCTTTATCTCGCGTGCCGCGTCCTTGATGCGATCCAAGTTGCCGAAGCGCCGCCGCGCGTCGAGCATGGCGCTCTCCGGCGTCATGCCGCGCTCGATGTTTTCCCGCGCGCGCATCAAGAGGTGGAAGCGCATCTCCGCGTCCATCTCCTCTTCCACCTGCTCCTTGCGCAGCAGACCTTTGAGGCGCAAGCATGTGAATCTCAGCCAATACATCCCAGCCCACCTCGTCAGGCGGTTCGCATCACCTTGAACACGGCCTCCGCCAGTCGGCCCCAATTCTCTTCTTCGACTTGGAGTTGCTTCCGGCCGGCTCTGGTGAGTTTGTAGAACTTGGCGCGCAGGTTGTTCTCCGACGTGCCCCACTCGGAGGTGATCCATCCCTGCCGCTCGATGCGGTAGAGCGCCGGGTAGAGCGAGCCTTCTTCCACCCGCAGCACGTCGTCCGACATCTGGACGATCCGTTGGCCGATCCCGTAACCGTGTAACGCTCCCATCGAGAGCGCCTTGAGAATGAGCATGTCGAGCGTGCCTTGCAACAGTTTGGTGTCGGGCGTGGGCATGTGTGAATTCTCCGGAGTACCTAGATGATCTATGCTGACCGGGGCATCATGCCGCACGTTACCTAGATTGTCAAGGTACATTTATCGCATCCCGAGGAGCTTCGAGTAGGAGAGCGCGAATGGTGGGGCACGGAGGCGGGGAGTTTGATGCTCACGCAACTCCGTTTCGCGGCGGCCGCCGCCGGGCGTTGAAGGTCTTTTGCTGATCGCACGAAAGTTTCTGTACCATGACTCTCGGAGAGGTTTACATGAGAAGCAAAACTTTGGGGTTAACAATATCGCTCGCGTTGTTCTTTCTGGCCTGCGCTCAGGTCGGATGGACGCAGCAGAAGAAGAAGGAGGGCGAGGCGCAAGCGGTTCTGTTCGATGAGAAGAATTGGCCGATCTTGAAATTTTCCAACCAGCGCGCCGACAAGCAGAATTGTGGGTTGTTCGTCGGTTATGCGTTGACGGATAAACAGGAAGAGGCTTTTCGGATCAAAGTCTCGCACATGCATGCGCGCAGATTTTTTCAGGGCGTGGTTTCCTACCCGGAGGACGGCTGGCTGTATCTCACGCCGTCGCGCATTATCTTCGTGATTGAGAAGGGAGACTCGACGCACGGCTTCGACGCTCTACGGACGAGTTTGAAGGACAAGCCCGTGACCAAATTCGACAGGATTGTGGCGGGCATGCAACTCAATTTCAGAGAGAGTCCTTCCACGTCGGATACGGGGGATCAGAAATTCGCTTTTCTTCTTTTTGGCGAGAAGAAATGTCAGGTGAAAGACTCTGAGCCTTATACGGAGTTTATCGTCCGCGCGGTTAAAGATTTCGCCGGGGCGATGGCCGAGTTTAAGCAAGTTACGGCTAAGTTGAAACAAGCGGGCAAGATTGAGCCTGCACCGCCATCCATCACGCCGCCGGGCGGCCTCGCCCCTCAAGTGCCGTAAGCCAAGCGCCGGGCGGGCGACCGGGCGACGCTGCGGCGCTCGACTTACAGACGCTGATTGCCGGGCGATGAAATTCTCGAAATCCTCGTGGGCGATAAGGCCCGAGGGGGCGCTTCCGTCGAGCGCCTTTTTTTTGCGCCTTTATTTCTCGTTTCGATAAAATCGACGCGCGCGAAAGACTCTGCCGGGCTTCCGGCCGAATTTTGCCTGAACGCGTCAAGTGTTAGAATGTTTGGAGTTTTTTGGGAACGTCGCGGTCGTATTCGTTTTGGGAATGGAGATTGCCGGAAGGTGTCTGATATAGTGCTCTCTCGAAAGAGAGCCGCTTTCGCCGCCGGCGGGAAGGCGTGGCGCGTGGGAAGAATCGTTATATCTGTGTTGTAATGACGGCTTTCGTGGCAATCAATGTCGCCGTCAAGCGCATCACAGATGAGATCGTCTGTTCGTTCGGCCGAAGCGGCGCGCGGACGAAAATCCAAACAGAGTTATTTCCCGTACACTGTTCAGATGAAGATAGTAGCCAGCAAAAATCCCATCCCCGAAGACCGGCGCGGCGACCCCTCCGGCGCAAGTCTGTCGCAGAAGTTGATGGACGCCAAGCAACAGCTCATCAACCGCGAGTTCAGCTTGTTGGAGTTCTTCCGCCGCGTGCTCGAAGAGGGCTTGGACGAAACGCAGCCGCTGCTTGAACGTCTCAAATTCCTCGCCATCTTTTCCAGCAACGTGGATGAGTTTTTCATGATCCGCGTCTCCGGTCTCAAAGAGGAGTTGGAGCACGACCTGACCGACCTGTCGCCCGACGGCATGACGCCCGGCGACCAACTGGCCGAGATCAGGCAGCGCCTCCTGCCCATGATCGCGCAGCAGAGCCGCTGCCTCACGGAGGAGTTGCTGCCGCGTCTGAAGGAGCAGGGCATCGAGATCGCTCCTTATAACTCTCTGTCGGCCGAGGAACGCGAGTCGCTTCAAGAATACTTCGAGGATCAGGTCTTCCCGGTCTTGACGCCGCAAGCGGTCGATCCGAGCCACCCTTTTCCCTACGTCTCGAATCTGAGTTTGAACCTCGCCTTGATGGTCGCGCCGCTGCCGGAACATGGCATCACGAGTTCGCTCGTCGGCAAGATCGAGCCGCGTTTTGCGCGCATCAAAGTGCCGCCGCTCGTGCCGCGCCTGATCCCGGTCGGAGACGAGGGCGCGAAGTTCATCCTGCTCGAAGAATTGATCGCGGCCAACTCGGCCACGCTCTTTCCGCGCATGCGCGCGAGCGTCTGCCACGCCTTCCGCGTCACGCGCGACGCCGACATCGACATCCGCGAAGACGAGGCCGACGATCTGCTGCGCATCATGCAACAGACTTTGCGCAAGCGTCGCTTCGGCACGCCCGTCCGTCTCGAAGTGGCCGAGGCGATGCCCGCCGACATGGCGAAGTATCTGACGGAGTCAATCGGCGTCGAACCCGAAGACGTGTATCGCGTGGGCGGGCCGCTGAGCGTCCCCGGCTTGATGAGCCTCTACAAACTCGAACGGCCCGATTTGAAAGACGCGCCCTTCAAACCGCGCACGCCGACCGTTTTGCGCCGCCCGCGCCTCAACATCTTCGACGCCATCCGCGAGCAGGACATCCTCCTGCATCATCCCTACACTTCGTTCAAGCCCGTCACGGATTTCATCCACGTGGCGGCGCACGACGAACAGGTCGCGGCCATCAAGATTTGTCTCTATCGCACTGGTCAAAACTCGCCCATCCCGCAATCGCTCATCGAGGCGAGCGAGCAGGGCAAGCAAGTGACGGCCATCATCGAACTCAAGGCGCGCTTCGACGAAGAGAACAACATCGAATGGGCGCAGCGCCTTGAAGAAGCGGGCGTCCACGTCGTCTACGGGTTGATGGGACTCAAAACCCACTGCAAGCTCGCGCTCGTCGTGCGCCGTGAAAACGACTCGATGCGTCGCTACGTCCACATCGCCACGGGCAACTACAACCCCGACACGGCGCGCGCCTACACAGACCTCGCGCTCTTTACGGCCGACGAAGAGATCGGCGCTGACGCGACGGAACTCTTCAACTATCTGACCGGTTATTCGCGGCAGAAAGAGTATCGACAACTGTTGGTCGCGCCCGTCAACATGCGCGAGCGCATGATCGCGCTCATCAACCGCGAGGCCGAGCACGCGCGCGCGGGTCGCCCGGCGCGCATGGTCATCAAGATCAACCGTCTGGCCGACATCGAAATTATCCGCGCGCTCTACGACGCTTCGGACGCGGGCGTCAAGATCGACCTCATCGTGCGCGGCGTCTGCATGCTGCGCCCCGGCGTCGAAGGTTTATCGGAGACGATCACGGTGCGCAGCGTCGTCGGCCGCTTCCTCGAACACAGTCGCATCTACTATTTTGCGAATGGCGGCGAGGAAGAGTTTTATACGGGCAGTTCCGACTGGATGCCGCGCAACTTGAACCGGCGCGTCGAAGTGATCGCGCCCGTCCACGACGCGCGCCTGCGCCGCCATCTGAAAGACGTGATTCTCGCCGCCTACCTGCGCGACAATGTGAAGTCGCGGAGGCTTGCGCCCGACGGTTCTTACCAGCGCATCCAACCGGCCGAGGGCGAAGAGAAATTCGACAGCCAGCAATATTTCATGGACGTTCAGCTTTAAGGCCGAACGTTCGCCAAATTCATTTGCCGAGAGGTGTGATTTGCATGTTTCGACAGAATAAACTTCGCGCGTTGATGCTCGCTCTCGTCGTCATCGCGCTCGGACTTTCGACGACCTCACTGGCCGTCCAGAAGAAATCGGACAAGGACAAGGATAAGGACAAAGAAAAAGTCTCTAAGCCGCTGCCGGAGGGCACGCCCGTCATGTGGCGCGACCCCGGCGACATCTCCACGCGCGATCTGTTCTACGGTTCGGGCGGCGAGGCGGGCAAGCCCGACTTGTCAAACCTGACCTTGATCGAAAAGGTGAAGACGGGTTTTTCCGAAAAGTATCGCGTGCGTGACGCGGCCGGTAACGAGTGGGTGGCGAAGGTGAGCCGCGAGGCGCAATCCGAGACGGCCGCCGTGCGCCTGCTGTGGGCGGTCGGCTACGTCACCGAACTGACCTACCTCGCGCCGACGGTGACCATTCCGGGGACGCCGAAAGGCACTTACACCAACGTCAGATTCGAGGGGCGGCCGAAGGACGTGAAGCGCTACGACCCGTGGCCGTGGGATAAAAATCCCTTCGTCGGCAAGCGCGAGTTTCAGGGTTTGAAAGTGATGATGCTGCTTTTGAACAACTGGGACATCAAAGACGACAACAACGGCATCCTTCACGTCACGACGCCTGACGGGCAGAGCGAGTTGCACTACATCATCAGCGACCTCGGCGCGACCTTCGGCAAGATCGGCAGCGGCGCTCTCTGGGCGCTCAAGCGCAGCCGCAACAACCCGGAAGACTACGCCGAATCGAAGTTCGTCAAAAGCGTCAACAAAGATCGCGTCGCCTTCCACTACGGCGGGAAGATGCAGAACGTGTTCGAGGACATCACCGTGGCCGACGTGCAATGGCTCGCCGGTCTGCTCTCGAAGCTGAGCGACCAGCAGATTTCCGACGCCTTCCGCGCCGCCAACTACACGGCGGACGAAGTGACGACTTTGACGGCCGCCGTGCGCGCACGCATCAACGAACTCGCCAAGCTCTCGCCGCCGTCCGAATCCTAAAGACGCGGCGAACGCCGGCACGAAACCTGCTCCCGACAACTCCTCGTCGCGCGCCAACCCAAACCGCACGCGCCCGTCGTTCTACGGTTCGACGGGCGCGTAGTAAAGTTAAGGTGAAATGCCTAGAAACAATCAGTCAAAGATTCTGATCATAGGCGTGGTGGCCGCGCTCGTCGGGTTCACGCTGGTCGCGTTTTTGATGTCGCGCGGCGGAGGCAACGTGCCGAACAACGCTGCGCCCGCGACGCAAGAAGAAGGCACGGCGACCAATGCCCCCGCCCAAGCTCCGGCGCAGCGCACGACGGCCGAAGATGAACGCGACGCGCCCGCGCGAGGGGCGGACGACGCGGCGGCGCAGTCTTCGGCCGCATCGCCCACAAACCAGCAGCAGCAACCGCAAGCCAACGGAAGGAACGGTAATTCGATCATCACAATGCTGTTCGGCGCGGACGATGTGAAAGCGGGCACGGCCGCGCACATACAGAATCCGAGACAGGTCATTCCGCGCATCATCGTGCGGCTCGGACTGGCCGCTCTGCTCGTGGCGGTTCTGGCCTTCCGGCCGCGCCGCGCCATACCCGGCCTGCCGCGCAACCCTTACGTGGTGCAGACGCAAATACTGCTGGCCGTCGTCGCCTCCGCGCTGATGATGATCGTGGGCGACAGCGCCGCGCGCGCCTTCGGCATCTTCGCCGCCGCCTCGCTCGTTCGCTTCCGCACGAATATCCGCGACCCGAAAGAGACCACGGTGCTCCTCATCAGTCTCGCTATCGGTTTAGCGACCGGCGTGGGGCGTTGGGAGGTCGCGCTGACGCTGGTGCTCTTCGTCTTCCCTTTGCTCTGGGTGCTCGAACGCTACGAACTCGGACAGGTCGTGCGCCCCATCCAAGTGACCGTCAAGACGCGCGACACCGTGCGCACCCAGGACATGCTCCTGCAACTCTTCAAGCGTTACAGGTTCAACGCCGAACTGCGCCAACTCGATCCGGCCGATACGGAAGAACCCGTCGGCTGCATCGTCTATTTCCTGAACATGAACCTCAACATCAGCACCGACCGGCTGAGCGAAGAGATCATGTCGTCCGACCCGCACAACATCGAAGGCATCGAATGGGAACAGACGAAAGGCACGGGCAGCCAAATCTATCAATAGCCGCCGCGGCTGCTGCCGTCGCCGACGGCATCGCCTCATCAACGACCGCGAGACCAAAAAAAACCGGGGACGCTTTCAATTTGAAAGCGTCCCCGGTTTTTCGTGTCGTTAAAAGTTCAGCTTATCTGAGCGCGGGCGCGGTCGTCAGATTCGACGCCGTGACGGGCGCGGAATGCGCCAGCATGCGCTGCCAGTAGTCCTGCACGTACTTCTTCATGTCGCCGTGTCCCCAGCGCGAATAGAAGTCGTAGTCTTTCATCTCTTTGTAAACTTGTTCGTAGTTCCAGCCATACTTCGTGAAGCGGTAGACCGCGCCCATCACGCCCGTGCGATGACGCCCGCCCGCGCAGTGGACGTAGAAAGCGCCCGTCTCCGGGTCGTTGGCGAGCCGCAGAAAGGCCGCGATCTGTTCTTCGCGCGGATATTCCTTATCGCTCATCGGGATATTGACGTAGCGCATGCCGAGAGCTTCGACCGCCGGCTTCTCGTAAGCCTCCGCGTCGTCGCGCAGGTCGATGACCGTCTTGATGCCGAGCGCGGCGAGGCTGGCATAGTCCGTCTCTTTCGGCTGCGCGCCGCGATAGAAACGCTCGTCCATCTGACCGAAATTTTTGATTTTAACGTTTGCGAAGGATGCTTGCGCCGATTGCGCGAAAGAGACTGCGGAAAGAGCCAGAACGATGAGAACAGCGCCCATACCACTCTGAGAGAAATTACGCTTCATACGCATCAGAAAATTCTCCTACAGTTTGAAAGAACCCAAAACAGTCAAACAGAGAAGGTTGGTCTTCGGCGAGGGCTTTCGGCCGCGAGTATGGGCGTTCGCGACAAAACCGCACCAGCTAACTCTGCTAATTCACCAGATTGTCGTGTTCCGAAGACGCCGGGGAACGTGTGGCGTCTTAACTAAGATGCAGCAAACAATGTCCGCGTCGCCCGTGTTCGTCGTCAAATAAGCGCGAATCTTTGCGGGGAAGCGGACACCTAAAATTACCACAATCGATGCTTTTACGAAAAGAGCGCGCGCACAGTTTCAGCCGAACGGATCGGGGCGCGCTGCCCGCGCGTCTCGCATCCGGCGGCGTCGGCTCAATCGCCGTATCCACTCTTAACTCTTAACCGTGCCGCGATCTTTGCCAGCGCCGGTTGACGTTGATGCGTTTCTCCGTGCGATAGAGGCACGACCAGCAGACGTGCCGCACGCGGTCGTCCGCGTCTCTGAGTTCGATCATGTGCGCGTTTTCTTTGTCGCAGCGCTCGCAGATTAAAGTCGGCTTCTCTTCAACAGTTGCCATCGCTTTAGCTCCCGTCCGCCTGTCCTGTCAGTTGTGACGCACAGTGTAACCTAAAAAGCGTCTGCCTGTTCAGCTTCAAATGCCGCCCGCGCGCCCGTCAAAGAGCCGAACCTTTGCTAGAATCGGGCGTGCAAACATTATGGCCGCGCGGGAATCACAACTTGCGACGGCGTGCGCCCCGGTACGACTCGCCGGCACGAAATTTCTCCCGCGCGTGTTCGTCCGCGAACCTTTTCCATGCGGCAAAACTACCGGGACAACCCCGGCCACGGAGTGCTCGAAGATGGTGCGAAAAATTTTTGGCCGTGCGCTCGTGCTCGCGGCGCTTGCTTTGAACGCGACGGCGGCGAGCGCATGCGTCGCCGCCCCGTCGAGCGAGGGCGCGCGGGGCATCGAACAATCTCAACGCGGAAAGGCGCAGACGCCTCAGCCCTCGACGCCGCCGCAAGAGGCGCGGCCATCGCCGCCGCTGGAAGGAGATGAGAAGTTGGAGACGAAACCGGCGGGCGAGATCAGAGAGTTGGCGGCGGGCGGTTACAGCTCCGTCAGAGAGTCTTTCGTCGCCGTCGCGCGCGACGCTGAGACTTACAAATCCCTTCGACGTCTGCACGACAAGCTGCCGGAACTCGACGCCAGCTTCTTCAAGGCGAACGCCGTCGTCGCGGCCTTCCTCGGCCGGCGACGCAGCGGCGGCTACGGCGTGCAAATCACGAGCGCGGGCGGCGCGCGCCTCCTGCGCATCACGGAGAAGTCTCCGCCGAAAGATGCCATCACCACGATGGCGCTGACATCCGCGTTTCAGATCGTCTCAATCGCCGTCGGCGAAGAGATGCCGCTCGCGCTCGAACTCGACGCGACGTGGCACGAGGCGGCGCGTCCCTACAAAGTAAGCACGGGACAGTTCACGCGTCTGGGCGGCTTCGCCGGACGCCCCGAACGCTCCACGCTCGCGGGCGACATACGCATCATGCGCCACGGCGACCTCGCCACGGCCTTCTTCACACTCGAAGGCCGTGGCGAGGAAGGCAAGCACGCGCTTCAAGACGTGACGACGGGGACGGTCAACACGGAAGGCGCGTTCAACTTCACGCGTCTCGACCCCGGTTCGTTCGTCCCGCCGCCGCGCAATCCTTTGCGCGCGCGCGGCCAGTTCACCGATCAGGAGAGCAAGCTCCGGCTCACGCTCGAAGCGATGGAGGCGAAGGTGAACGACGGCTACGGCGGCCAAGGGACACTGGAAGCCACCGCGACCGCGCCGCCACCACGGAAGCGCGCCATTGACGGCGACGACCCGATGTAGCTCCGGCCGCGCGACGATAAAGCCCAAATCATGGAACCACGCGCCACACACGAAGACACACGAAACGAAAAAGCACTGACCTCTGCTTCGTGTTGTTTCGTGTCAAGCGCGTGGTTCCGCTCTTCATTATGTTTGACGCTCTAAATATTCAGCCTGCAGCCGACGACCAAAATGTTGCGGCGCGCACGCACACGCGGGTCGCCGTCATCGGCTGCGGGTTCGGCGGCCTCGGCATCGCCGTGCGTCTGAAGCAAGCGGGCGTCGAAGATTTCGTCATCTTCGAGCGCGCAGGGGACGTGGGCGGGACGTGGCGCGACAACACTTATCCGGGCTGCGCCTGCGACGTGGAATCGCATCTCTACTCGTTCTCCTTCGCGCCGAACCCCGACTGGACGCGCAGCTTCTCGCCGCAGCCGGAAATCCAGGCCTACCTGAAACGCTGCGCGCGCGACTTCCATGTGCTGCCGCACATACGCTTTCGACATGAAGTGCGCGAGGCGGCGTGGGACGCGGCCTCGCAGCGTTGGCGCATCCAGACCTCGCACGGAACTTACACGGCCGACGCGCTCGTGTTGGCTTCGGGCGCACTGAGCGAACCGGCGCTGCCCGAACTAAAAGGACTGGAAAACTTTCGTGGCCGCACCTTTCATTCGGCGCGTTGGGATCACGATTTCGACTTGACGGGGCGGCGCGTGGCCGTCGTCGGCACGGGCGCGTCGGCCGTCCAGTTCGTGCCGGAGATACAATCGAAGGTCAAGCAGTTGTACGTGTTCCAGCGCACGCCGCCGTGGATCATCCCGCGCCGCGACCGCCGTCTGAGCCGATTCGAGCAACGCCTGTTTCGTCGCTTCCCCGCCGCGCAACGCTTGGCGCGCGGCTCGATCTATTTGTTCCGCGAACTGTTCCTGCTGCCGTTCCGTCACTTCTGGCTGGCAGGGCAAGTCGAACGACTTGCGCGGCGACATCTCGAACGCTCCGTCTCCGATCCGCAGTTGCGCGCGAAACTTCTGCCCCGCTACGCCATCGGCTGCAAGCGCATCCTCATCTCGAACGACTATCTGCCGTCGCTCGCGCGCGAGAACGTCGAAGTCATCACCGAAGGGATCGCGGAGGTGCGCGCCGATTCGATTCTGGATCGTTCCGGCACGGAGCGCGCGGTGGATGCGATCATCTTGGGGACGGGATTTCAAGTGACCGCGCCGCCGCTCGCAAAATGCGTGCGCGGGCGCGACGGGCGCACGCTCGCAGAGTTGTGGGACGGCAGCCCGCAGGCACACGCCGGGACGACCGTCGCCGGGTTTCCGAACCTCTTTATCCTGCTCGGCCCGAACACGGGACTCGGACACAACTCCGTCGTCTACATGATCGAAGCACAGATCGAGCACGTCCTCGCCGCGCTCAGATATATGTGGCGCTCCGGCGCGACGGCCATCGAACCGCGAGCCGAAGCGCAGTCCGCCTTCGTCGCGGAAGTGCAAAAAAGAATGGAGGGGACGGTGTGGGTGGCGGGCGGCTGCGCCAGTTGGTATCTCGACCGCACGGGGCGCAACTCGACGCTCTGGCCTGACTTCAGCTGGCGTTTCCGACGCCGCGTCGCGCGCTTGCGCCCGGAAGAGTACGCACTGACTTTTCCGCACGACGCACGGAAACGTGATGAGCCGCCGACGAACGACGAGCGACACAGAGTTGCGACTCAACTCTGAAAGCTCTTAACCAACGGCCCCAAGCCTTTGGCCGAGAGGAGAAATCCATCCATTGAAATACGACGTTTCCGGTCAGGTCGTACTCATCACCGGCCCGGCGCGCGGCATCGGCGCGGCGACGGCGCGCTTGCTCGCCTTACGCGGCGCGCATCTGTCGCTGGTGGGGTTGGAGCCGGAGCGCTTGAGCGCGCTGGCCGCGGAGTTGGAAGGCTTGAGCGGCGGTCGTCACGTCTGGTTCGAGTGTGACGTGACGGATCAGTTATCGCTCGAACGCGCCGTCGCCGGAACAATCGAGGCGCTCGGACGAATCGACGTGGTCATTGCCAACGCGGGCGTTGCGAGCAACTGCATGGTGGCCTCCGGCGCGGTCGAAGCGCTCGTGCGAACCATCGAAGTGAACTTGACGGGCGTGGTGCGAACAGTCAGCGCGACGCTCCCATACGTTGCGGCCGCGCGCGGTTATTACCTGCTCGTCTCTTCGGCGGCGGCTCTGGCTCCGCTGCCCGGCATCTCGACTTACGCGGCGGCCAAGAGCGGCGTCGAGCAGTTCGGCAACGTCCTGCGGCTCGAACTCGCGCACAAAGGTGTCGGCGTCGGCGTCGCGCATCCCTCTTGGATCGACACGGACATGGTACGCGACGTGCGACAGGATTTACAGAGTTTCAACCGGATGCTCGCCATGCTCCCGTGGCCTTTCCGCTCAATCACTCCGGTCGAGACTTGCGCCCACGCTTTCGTCAAGACAATCGAGCGCCGCCGCCGCAAGGTCTACCTGCCGCGCGCGCTCGCCCCGTTCGCAGCGCTGCGCTATCTCTTCGCCAACCCTCTCTCGGAATACGTCCTCGGACTCAGCGCGCGCCGTCTCGTCCCGCAAGCCGAACGCGAGACGCTCGCGCTCAAGCGTTCGTTCGGCCTTCACAGCGTCGAGACAAAGAGACAAGCGCGCTCTGAAAACGAGTAGTGACCAGAAGAGGTTCAACCATCGTTTTGTCTTCCTTAGTGCCTTAGTGACTTAGTGGTTAATGCTGCTGCCGGAACACTCACCACCAAGACACGAAGACACCAAGAACAGATCAATTGAGGACACCATCAGAAAACGAGAACTGGCGAAGGGTCTGTGAGTGATGCTGACCGCGCCGCCGAACAATTTCACGCTGCACGCGCGGGGGCACGCTCTCAAACTCTCACGCCACCGCGTCCGCAAACTGCTTCGTGTCCGTGTACTGCTGGAAACGCACGACCCGGCCGCCGTGCACGCCCCACACGTGCGCGAATTGAGCACGCACCTCTCTGCCCGACTCCTTGTGCGTGCCGCTGTAAGTTCCGAGCACGACGACGTGATTGCCCGCGTCGAGCCATTCTTCGGGCGTCACCCGGAAGTCGTTCCATTCCGTGCCGAGACGCATGAACACTCCTTCGAGGATGGCCTGCGGCCCGACGTAAGGATTGCGGTCGGCGTAGATGAAGTTCTCCGCCTCCCGCCATTCGATGTTCTGATCCATCTGTCCGAGCACCGACGGCACATCGCCCCGGCCGAACGCTTCATACACCTCGCGTATCACCGCCACGTTCTCTTGCGACATAGACACCTCCTCAAACGATTTTCGATGAAACCACCAATTCACATGAACCGACACGAACAACGTTTCGCGCTCCGCCGCGTCGCTTCCTGATTCGACTCTTAAAGTTTTGTTCGACGCTCCAACTTCTCCGCTAGTGGCCGCACGCGAAAACGGCCGACGCGCCCCGCACGCCCTCAACTTCAAGCACGCGAGGCGGCGGCACTATACCGGATTCGCGGACGAATTGCCGCACCCGCGCCCCTCCGGTTGTGCTAAATTAAGAGCGCAAAACTTTCCCCGTGCAGCTTAATTTCAAATTCACCGGACGAGACTTCAAACAAGACTTGAACCGGACTTTCAACTGAGCCGAAGTGGACTCGAACACCTTTCTCGTCATCGCCTGCGTCGCTATCGTCGCGCAGAGCCTCCTGCTGTTCCTCGCGCTGTTCGAGCCGGGTCTTGATTACAAGATCACGCAGCCCGCCGCCGCCTGCGCGCCCGACTCCGAAGAGTTCATCCGCATTCTCGAAGCGCTCACCGACGCGCAAGTGTCGCGCCGCACCCGCATCGAAGTCTTCACCAACGGCGAGAACTATTACGAGGCCGAACTCGAAGCCATCCGCCGCGCCGAGCACAACGTCAACATCGAAGCCTACATCTTCCAGAAGGGGCGCGTGGCCGACGAATTTCTGCGCGTCTTGACGGAGCGAGCGCGGGCGGGCGTGCGCGTCAATCTCGTCATCGATGCCATCGGCAGCTTCGCCTCTTGGGACAGCTACTTCAAAGACCTGCGCGCAGCGGGCGGGCGCGTCTGCTGGTATCACCCGTTTCGCTGGTATACGCTGCCGCGCATCAACAATCGCACGCACCGCGAGCTGTTCATCATCGACGGCCGCGTCGGCTTCATCGGCGGCGCGGGCGTAGCCGACCACTGGCGTTATCCCGTCAAGGATCATCCGCGCTGGCGCGACACGATGTTTCGCGTCGAGGGCGATGCGGTGTCGAACCTGCAAGCGACGTTTGCCGAAAACTGGCTCGAAGCATCGGGCGAGATACTGGCGAGCACGGAATACTTTCCGCTCTGCGAGGAGGCACACTCGACGCCCTCGCTCGTCGTCAACAGTTCGCCTTCGGCCGGGCGCTCCACACGCGCGCGCATACTTTTCCAGATGCTTCTCGCCTCGGCGCAAAAGAGCATCCTTATCACGACGCCCTACTTTTTACCCGACCGCAGCGCGCGCGCCGAGATGGTGCGCGCCATCCGCGAGCGCGGCGTCGAAATACAGATCATCGTCCCCGGCCAGAAAAGCGACCACGCGCTGACGCGCAATTCGAGCCGCCGCCTCTACGGCGATCTGCTCGCGGCGGGCGCGAAGATTTACGAATATGCCCCGACGATGATTCACACGAAAACGCTCGTCGTTGACGGCATCTGGAGCGTCGTCGGTTCGACCAACTTCGACAACCGCTCCTTCGGACTGAACGACGAAGTGAACCTCGCCGCCTGCGACGAGAGTTTGGCCGCGCGCGTCACGGCGGACTTCGAACGCGACCGCGCCGACAGCTGCCCCGTCTCCTACGAAGAATGGCGACGCCGCTCCGTCCTCGAACGCGCCCACGAACTCTTCGGTTGGCTCTTGGAGAGACAACAATGAAACAGAGGTCAGAGGTAAGAGGTCAGAGGTCAGTGAAAACTGATTTCTTCTAACCTCTGACCTCTCACCTCTGACCTCTATTTCATGCGTATCGTCACCTACAACGTGCACAAGTGTCGCGGGCTTGATCGGCGCGTGCGCCCGGCGCGCATCGCTGCGGTGTTGCGCGAGTTGGAGGCGGACATCATCGCGCTGCAAGAGGTGTTGAGCGTCGGCGGCGCGGCGCGCGAGATGGATCAGGCGCGCTTCATCGCCGAAGAACTCGGTTACGATTACTGCATCGGCGAGAACCGCAGGCTCGCCGGCGGCGCTTACGGCAACGTCATCCTCAGTCGCCTGCCGTGGCGACACGTGCACAACTACGACATCACTTGGCGCGGGCGCGAGCGGCGTGGCTGCCTGCGCGTTGACATCGAGACGAGCGCGGGCAGCAGCGGTCGCGAACAGCTGCTCCACCTTTTCAACGTGCATCTCGGCACGGCCTACATCGAGCGTCGTCATCAAGCGCGCCAACTCGTCGGCGAGCGCATACTCGGCAACGCCGAACTGACCGGCGCGCGCATCGTCCTCGGCGACTTCAACGAATGGACGAAAGGCTTGGCGACGCGTCTCCTCACCGAGCAACTCCAAAGCGCCGACGTGCGCACGCACCTGCGCAGCGCGCGCACCTATCCCGGCCCGCTCCCGCTCGTCCACCTCGACCACATCTACTTCGACCCCGCACTAGAACTCCGGCAACTAACCCTGCACAAAAGCCTCACCGCGCTCGTCGCTTCAGACCACCTGCCGCTCGTCGCGGACTTCGACGTGCGCGCGTAGAAAACTTTAAGAGCGACCGACAAAATCATGTAACCACGAATTCACACGAAAGCACACGAAGAGGAGTTCGGGTGCTTTCGTTTCGTGTTGCTTCGTGTGAATTCGTGGTTACTTGTTTTCTTAGTCGCGCTAAATTTCAATCTCCTGCTTAGGAGAGCTTCGCGCTTTTGCGACGCGGGGCGCGGCGTTTGGCGGGCGGCGCGGATGAGGCGGCCGGTGTGTCCGTTTGTGTCGCGGTTGGCGTCGCAGCGGTCGGCGCGGCTTGGCGGTGGTTATTCGAGTTGTGATAACGGCGCGCGGCTTCGTCGCTGACGACGCAGAGGCCGTGAACTTTTTCGGCGCGCAGGCGACGGACGAGTTCCGCGGCCTCCGCGTAATCGACTCCCGACGCCTCGCGTCCGCGCTCGCTCACGACCGACCAGCGTTTTTCTCGCAGTTCACTCATCCGCTCGACTCTTGCCCGTGGGAATTTGTTTGCAACTGCCCGGAGTTTAAATGAAGCCGATGCGGAAAGCCAAACAGGGTGCGCGAGACGTTTGCATCCGGTCTGACTTTCGCGTGAATTCTGTTGACTTTGCCGCCGAGATGCAATAGAAACCACGCCGCACGACCCCACTCTCCCGTCCCGCAGTTCAAGAGCGCGCGCCTCACGGGAAAACTTCGGAGCCGACCCTAAATGTTCAGAGAGTTCAGAGAGTTTATCAAACGCGGCAACGTCATCGATCTGGCCGTCGCCGTCATCATCGCCGCGGCCTTCGGCAAGATCATCACCACGCTCGTCGATGCCGTCTTGATGCCGCCCATCGGCCTGCTGCTCGGCGGCGTAGATTTCTCTGGCCTCTTCATCAACCTCTCGGACAAGCCGCGCCCGGCCAGCCTCGCCGCCGCCAAAGCCGAAGGCATCCCCGTCATCGCCTACGGCCAACTGATCAACGACATCATCACCTTCCTCATCGTCGCCTTCGTCATCTTCCTCGTCGTCCGCGCCGTCAACCGCCTCAAGAGCAAACAGGCGACCGACGCCGCGCCGACCACCAAAGACTGCCCCTACTGTCTCTCCACCATCCCGCTCAAAGCCACGCGCTGCGCCGAGTGCTGCATCGACTTGCAAACAATTTAGGGCATTAATATAGTTGGCTCACCAAAGGCAGCAAAGCATAGGTGTTTACCTGGCGAGCTAATCAGGCAGGTGAGAGCGGAGCCGGGTAGTGGCTTAACTTGATAATTTTTTGAGCAGGCGAGCTAATAGCGTTCGCAACTGGTTCGAGTCCTCGTCGTAATAACAGATCCAATCATTCCCGCTCACATTAACGTCCGTCCCCTCTAAGTCTTTTGGAACCTTTTCCGGCATCACGATGAGCGGAGTGTGGCCGTCATATTTGGCATGCTCGCGTAACTCGCGCCCGAGCCTCACGGACTCTTCGGGCGTTTTGCGCACCAGATTGATCAAGACTAAATCGGCGTGGATTAGACTCTCGCCGCTCACCCATTCGTGCGCGTCTTCCAAGCCTGCTGCCACGAGCACGCGGTAGCCCTCTTTGCGAAGGTTCACCGTTAAACTCGGGCGGACGTCGTCGTCTTCTTCAACGAGAAAGATGGTCGGGCGGGCTTTTCTCCGCGAGTCAGTTTCGTCTGCAATCATGATTTTCCCCAAGCTCCGGTCGCGTTCATAACAGAGAAGACGGCATATAAGGAGCAGTTTATTAATCGCCTCAAAGGCTAATACAAAGTGTTACTTTGCAGTCCCGGCTAAATCAGCATACAGGCGTTCATACTCGTCTCTGATTACCTGATAGCACTCGCACGACTTACCTTCCAAGCCCTGCCGGTTAAGGATCTGAAGGTGACCTCGCTGGTAATCAATCAGCCCTTCATTCCTGAACTCGGAAGCTGATTCGCTGATGCCGGCACGCCTGACGCCTAAGGTCAGCGCGATCAAATCGTGCGTCAGCAGCAACTCGTCGCTGACATAATCGTGCATCATCAAGAGCCACCTGCCGAGTTGTTGTTCCAGCGAGTGAAGTTTATTGCAGGCTGATGCTTGACCCGTCATGGCGAGCAGCATCTGCGTATAGCGGAACAACAGATGCGGCATGACGCTTCTTTCCGAGCGGAGTTCTTGCTTGAGCAGTTCCGCACGTACCCGCAACGAGGTGCCGGCGACGTGCACGACCAACTGTGTGGGCGTGATGTCCGTGCCGAAAAAGAGGTTCAGCCCGACCATCCCTTCGCGCCCGACCGGCCCGACTTCAACCGTATCCCCGTCCGACATCGTGCAGAGCATGGAGAAGACTGCCGTCTCGGGGAAGTAAACATAATCGATCTTGTCGCCGGGTTCGTAGATGACATCGCCTTGCGCGAGCGTGACTTGCTCTAATTGAGATAAAAAGTGTTGATAATCGGTGGCATTTAATGCTGCAAGAATCCGGTTTTCGGGTGAGCGGGACGGTTGGGGTGGCGGAATCATAGTTGAAAATCCTTTGTTATCGCTGAGTCCCGGTATGTGTAGATCTGGCATCATAGCACAGAGGGCTGTCTTCTCTCAGGACTAAGCTTCTGCCTGTTTTTTCAGCCAGAGCATGACAAAGGTGAGTCAACTATATTATTACCAAATTTAGACACGCGCTCTCAGGCGTCCGCGGCGAGACGGATTCCGGCGAAGGCGATGCGGAAGTGGCGTCGGAAGAAGTTGCGAAAAGAGGTGCGCAGGATCGAGGGGTGCGTCGCCCACGAGCCGCCTTTGAGCACTCGGTGGTCGCCGTCAAACCACGTCTCGGAATATTCGGGGTAGGGGTAGGCCGCGAAATTTTCGTAACCGGCAAACGCATCGCTCGTCCATTCCCAGACGTTGCCCGCCATGTCCAGACAACCATCAGCGCTCGCGCCCGCCGGATAAGCGCCCGCCGGCGTGGTCTCCCAATGACGCAAATCGAAATTGCCGTGCGCGCGGTTCGGCGCATCGTCGCCCCACGGAAAAAGATTTTTGCGTCTCGCGGCCGCGTGCCAAGAAGCGGCCTTTTCCCACTCGGCCTCCGTCGGCAGGCGCTTCCCCGCGAAGCGCGCATAGGCCGCAGCCTCGTACCAACTCACGCCCGCCACCGGATGCTGCGGCTCAAGCGCGCCCTCAGCAAACATCGTGCGCACGTTCCAAGCGCGCGGCTTGCCGTGGCCGTTGTCGCCGTCGCCGTTGTCGGGTGTGCCTTGCCGTGTCCAGTAAAACGGCTGCGTCCAATTTTCACGCTCGCGCCATTGCCAGCCTTCCGCGTCCCACCACTCGCGCCTCCGGTAACCGCCCTCTTCGATGAAGTGCGCGTACTCTTCATTGGTCGTCAGCAGGCGGTCGAGTTTGAAGGCGGGCAGAGAGACGGTGTGCGCCGGTAGTTCGTTGTCGTAGACGAACATCGGCCACGGCGCGCCGAGCAGAAACTCGCCCGCCTCAATCGTCACCATGTCGCGCACGACCGACCGAGCATGCGCCGTCGCCTCAGGCGCGTCGCCGTTCGCGGTGCGGCGACGCTTCTTCGCCGGGTCGAGCATGTGCAGGAGATAGGCGAGCGTCTCTTGATGCTGCCGCTCGTGTTCAAGGACGAGTTGGAAGACGTAACCGTTCTTGAGCAGCGGTGAAGGCGCGCTTTCGTCGAGGCGCGCCGTTTCCAGAAACTGAAGCGTCGCACTTCTGACGCGCGCCAGATAGTCTTCCATTTCGCGGCGCGCGGGTAGATTTTTCGACTGCTCGCGCGGCGTCGAAATGGGATCGAAGAGGCGTTCATAGCGCGCGTCGGGCGCGCTCGCGCCCTTCACTTTTTGCAGAATCCAATACGCCTCGAAGACGCCGATGTGCGCCAGATGCCAGATGACGGGGCGAAAGCCGCAGCCCGGACTCGCGTGCAAATCTTCCTCGCGCACGGCCACGTCGAACAGTCTCAAAGTGGCGGCGCGCGTCGTCTCCAACATCTCCGCGATGCGCGCGGCTTGCTCGGTTCTCATAAGTTTCAAGTTGTAAGTTTTAAGTTAAAGCAAGTTTCGCGTTGTGAAGTTTAAGAATTCAACCGCGAGCGGATTCAAGGTTCACATGCGGGGTTCGAGTCAAAGCACAAACATCTTTCAGACTTCGGACTTGGAACTTGAGACTTGGAACTTGAGACCCGCTTCCCCGTTGACAGTGAACGTTGACGAGTTATGATAGCATGCGTTGGAGACGAGCAAGGGTTGATCGCGCATCATGCAAAGTTTTTAGAATTCTTAGACCGTAACCCGCGACCGAAAACGCAGGCGAAGAATTTCCCAAGACGATGCCGCCCATTGCCGCCGACGCCGCCGACCCGCACCCCTCGCGCCTGCGTCTCCACCGTCTCGACATTGCGACGGACGCACGCGCCTCCTATGCACGCGAGACGGCCGCCGGACTCACCGCCTCGCCCAAACAACTCTTTCCCAAATATTTTTACGACGAACTCGGCAGCCTGCTCTTCGATGCCATCTGTCTCGTGCCGGAGTATTACCTGACGCGCGCCGAAAACGAAATCTTCGCGCGCTCGGCGCAAGAGATCGTCGATGCCGCAGTAGCAGCAGCCGTAACGACGCACAAGGATGCGCCGCTCTCGCTGCTCGAACTCGGCAGCGGCAGCGCCACGAAGACGCGCCGCATCATCGAAGCCTTGCTCGCGCGGCAAAAGGATTTGCTCTACACGCCGGTGGACATCTCCGCGTCGGCTCTCGAAGCGAGCGCGCGGGCGTTGCTTCAATCCTATCCGGCGCTGCACATCGAAGCCTACGCCGCCGATTACGAGACGGCGCTCGCCGCGCTCAGACGCGAACGCGACGAACGACCCGGCAACCTGCTCGCACTCTTCCTCGGCTCGAACATCGGCAACTTCGACCGCGACAGCGCCGAAGCATTCTTGCGCTCCGTGCGCGACGTGCTGCGCGCGGGGGACGCGCTCCTGCTCGGCGCGGACTTGAAGAAAGACGCGGCCACGCTCGAAGCCGCTTACGACGACGCGCTCGGCGTCACGGCCGCCTTCAATCTCAACCAACTCGTGCGCCTCAACCGCGAGTTTCAAGCCGACTTCGACCCGCGCGCCTTTCGCCACGTCGCCCTCTACAACGACGCGGACGGGCGCGTCGAACTCTACATCGAAAGCCGGCGCGCGCAGGTCGTCCGCCTCCCCGCGCTCGATCTTGAGATCACTCTCGCGGCCGCCGAGCGCATCCACACGGAGAACTCTTACAAGTACGACCCGGCCGGACTCGACGCGCTCGCCGCGCGCACCGGCTTCGCCTGCACGCACCGTTGGACAGACATTGACGGACGCTTCAGCAGCAATCTCTTCGTCGCGCGCCGCTGACCGTTTTCGATTTTCGCTTATGACTCACGATCAACTCATCGAAGAACTGTCGAGCGAATGCGGCGCGGGCGACCGACACGCGCTCTTGCAACTCGAAACGGATGCGCCCGCCCGGCGCGCGCCCGCGCGCTTCCCTCTGCTCACCGATCCGATTGACGAATCAGCCGTCTCTCTCTTTGAAGAGAACTTGCGGCGCGGCGCAAAGCCCTCCGCCGAGTGGATGTGCGGCATCGAGTTTGAAGTCTTCGGCTACGACGCGCGCGACGCGGGCGGCAGACGGGTGCGCCTGAGTCCGGCGCAGGTGCAAGCCGTGCTCGCGGGCTTCGCGCCTTCGTCCGGCGATCTCGTCTACGAAGGACGCACGATTGTCGAAGCCGACGCGGGGCAGATGAATCGCCTGACGGTGGAACCGGGCGGCCAAGTCGAATTCTCCGGCGCGCCGCAAGCGAGGTTAGTCGAGGCCGAACGCGAGGTCAGGCGCTATCTCGTGCGTCTCGGCGAGATCGCCGAAGCCGAAGGTTACGTCTTTCTCGCCGTCGGCTTCGACCCGCTCTGCACGCTCGCGGAGCAGCGTTGGTTTCCCAAGCTGCGTTACGACGTGATGCGCCCTTATCTCGCCACGCGCGGCGCGCGCGCTTGGGACATGATGACGCGCACCTGCGCCGTGCAAGCCAATCTCGATTACGGCGACGATGATGATCTGGCGCGGAAGTTTCTCGTCGCGAACCGCCTCGCGCCCATCGCCACGGCCATCTTCGCCAACTCGCCCTTTGAAGCGGGTCGTCCCTCCGGTTACAAGGCGACGCGCGCCGCCGCGTGGCTCGCGACCGACGCAGACCGCACCGGCATCTCACCCACGGCTCTCTCGGAAAACTCTTTTTCGCCCGCCGCCTTCGTCGCCTACGCGCTCGACGTGCCCATGCTCTTCGCGCAGCGCGACGGCGTTTACCACGATGCTCCGACCGGCATGAAGTTCCGAGACTTTCTCGCGCGGCGTGGCGGCGCGCGAGACGCGCTCGCGCCCGTCTTCGGCGACTGGGCCGATCATCTCACCACCATCTTCACCGACGCGCGGCTCAAACAGCATCTCGAACTGCGTAGCGCCGATTGCGGCTCGCTCACGCACGCCCTCGCCTTTCAAGCTTACTGGAAAGGCTTGCTCTACGACGCGGAGACGCGCGACGAGGCGCTTCGTCTTGCGCCCGCGCTCAACCGCGAAGACGCGCTCGAACTTCGCCGGGCGGTCGCGCGCGATGCGCTCGCGGCGCGCGTCGCCGGAGTTGACGTGCTCGCTCTGGCGAAAGAGACCGTCCGCCTCGCCGTCGAGGGCTTGCGCCGCACCGCCCCGGAAGAGTTGTGCTATCTGGACGTGTTGTGCCAACAAGTCGTCGCGGATGAACTCTGCCCGGCCGACATCCTCTTGCGTAACTGGCACGGCTCTTGGCACGCCTCCCTGCCGCGCCTGTTTGAATACTTGCGCATCGCCTGACGAAGGCCGAGGCGAAATTTCGCGTCGGGCGGATGCTCCGAAAGTCGGAACTAAGCTTGCACGCTCCGAAAATCCGATGCAGACCGAATACCTTGATGAGTCGTTGTTTCTGGTGGCGCGCCTCGTGGAGAACGATCAACGCGACGACGCCATCACCGTCCTGCGTCCTCTGCTCGAATGCGAGTTGCACGACTTTCATAAAATGATCGTCTGCGTCAACATGGCGATCATCTTCGCGCAGAAGGGACAGGACACGGACGCTCTGGCGTGGTACGACCGCGCCGTCAACTACGAGCGAGGAATCGGCGACTTCTTCGCCGCCGAACGCAAGGCCGCCTTCATGGCCGAGCGCGGCTGGAACGCCGAGAGCCTCGCCCTCTACGAGCGCCTCCTGCTTGAGCCTTCACTCAAGGACGAGGACGGCGAGCGCATCAGACAAAACATCTCGATCTTGCGAGAGCGCACCGGCAGTTGAATCGGTCGGGCGCAAAAAATGCTAAAGGTGGAGAGAGAGAGTTGCGATGACAAATGAAGACCAATGGCTCATGCGCATCAGCGGCGCGTTGTCCGCTCATTTCTTTCAGCCCGACGGCAGCAGCCGTCCCGGCACGGATTGGTCTGTCGAGTTGAAACAAGGTGAGCAGGTTTACCACGTCATGGTACGCGCTTACCTGAGCGACGACATGACCCGACGCGCGCGTGCGGACACCGAATATCAGGGTCAGACGGTGCTCGGATACGTCAGCGACTTGCTCGCACAAGGATGGACGCCTGAGCAGGGCGGCGAGTTGGGGATCACGATCCAGAACCCGGACGGCGAAGCGGAGCGCGCGGCGGACAAGCCCTGGTGGAAAGTCTGGTAAGTGTCGATTTTGGTCAGGCGGAACTTTAAGGTTATGAATTTGCATCTGACAGGCAAGGTGGCCGTCGTAACGGGCGCGAGCAGAGGCATCGGCCGCGCTATCGCGGAGACGCTCGCGGGCGAAGGCATGAAACTCGCGCTCGCCGCGCGCTCTCACACACAACTCGAAGAGTTGACGAACTCGCTTTCGACCGATGCGCTCGCGTGCGCCGTTGACTTGCGCGAAGCGAGCGCGCCCGCCGCCGTCGTCGCCTCGGCCGTCGAGCGTTTCGGCCGGCTCGACCTGCTCGTGAACAACGCGGGCGCAACACAGCGCGGCGATTTTCTCGCGCTCTCGGACGACGCTTGGGAGGACGGCTTCGCGCTCAAGTTCTATGGCGCGATGCGCGCCGCGCGTGCCGCGTGGCCGCATCTCGTGGCGAGCGGCGGCTCTCTCGTCAACATCGTCGGCGTCGGCGGTCGCGCGGGTAACGCCGACTTCACCATCGGCGGCGCGGTCAACAGCGCGCTGCTCAATCTGACGAAGGCACTGGCCGACCGCGGCGTGCGCGACGGCGTGCGCGTCAACGCCGTCAACCCCGGCGCAACCGCCACCGAACGCTTGCAGACGCGCATCGAACGCTTCGCCGCCGAGCACGGCATCGCACGCGAAGAGGCCGCGCGCCGCATGTCGCAGGCGCTCGGCACGGCGCGCTTCGGCGAACCGGCCGAGATCGCGCGCGCCGTCGCCTTTCTCGCCTCGCCCGCGGCCGCTTACTGTCAAGGCGCGCTCCTCGACGTTGACGGCGGCCAAACGCGCGCGCTCTAACTTTTCCTCTCCAAACTCAAGTGAGAAAAATCATCTCTCAACTCAAGTGAGAAAAATCCGGATGCCGCGCGTTCGCTTGTCTCGAAGGGTCAGGCGGCGAACATCTCGCGGTAGTGGCGATACCAATCGCTCTGGAACGTCTCGCGCGGGTCGTGTTGCCGCTTGAAGCGGAGGAAGGCGGGCAGTTGCGGGTAGCACGTTTCGACCTGCTCGCGTGTCGCCCAGCGGTGATAGGTGAGATAGTAACTGCCGCCCCGTTCGATGGCGCGCGTGATGAGCCGCTGGAAGTCGTCGCGCGCTTTGGCTAACCCGGCCGCGCTGTGCTCTGTGTGTAGATTGAAGACGACGCAGGCGTAACTGTCTTTCGCCCACGCGAGAAAACTCTCTTCGTCGTGCTCGATGAGACGCACCGTCCCGTAAATCAACTCGACCGCGTGCCGCCGGAAATCACGCCGCACGCGTTCGAGAAATTCACGAAGCGACGCGCGCGGCACGTACACTTCCGTGATCATCTCGGTGGCGCGGACGCGCGCGCCCGTCGCGCGGTCGAGCGCCGCGTGATAGTCGTCCAGATAGACGCTGAGCTGGTGGGTGTCCGACCAGTAGAGTTGACCGGAAGTGGCGAGGTAGTGCTTTGAATAGACCTCGAAGGCGCGGCGGCGGTCGAAGTGTGCGAGGCGATAAAGGTTCTGCCAGTCTGCGGCGCGGAGTTCGGCCTGACACGCGGGCAGGAGGGGCGCGTCGTCCGCCACGGGGCGATAGCAGGAGAAGATTCCGAGACGCAAAAAGTCGTCGGATGTTTCGTCCGTGACGAACTGAAAATCGCCGTAGAGATAACCGGCGCGCGTGCGTTCGGCAAAAGCGGCGGCGAGTTCGCGCGTCGTGATAAGTTCGGCGACGCGCTCCAACTTGCGACGCCGCGCGAGACGCAGGCGGACGCTCGCGACGATGCCGAACAAGCCGTAGCCGCCGATTGCCAGTTTGAACAATTCCGGGTTTTCATTCCGGCTGCAAGTGCGCGCCGTGCCTTCCGCATCCACCAGCACGAACGATTCGACATCATCGACGAACGGTTTCAACCGCAGGCCGCGCCCGTGGATGTTGGCCGCGAGCGCGCCGCCGATGCTCAAGTTGTCCGCGCCCGTCTGCTTCTGCACGATGGCAACTTGCTCATCGAGCGCGCGCCCGCGCTGCGCTTCAATCATGAAGTCGATCAACTGCGGCCAACGGATGCCCGCTTCGACTTCAATTTCGCGGCGCGCCGGGTCGAATGAGAGGACGCGGTTCATGCGCTTCATGTCGAGCAGCATGCCGCCCGTGGCAAACTGCTGCCCGCCCATCGCGTGGCGTCCGCCCGCGATTGACACGCACGCACCTGTCTGTCTCGCACGGCGAACGAGCGCCTGAATCTCTTCCACTGATGTGGGTTCACAGATGCGACTCACGCGCGTTTCGTTCAACTGCGAGTGCACGTCGTTGACGACGTGCGACGACATGGAACGAAGCGTGCGCTCGAAACGACGCTCGCGCGCGTCCGGCGAATGAGACTCCTCGTGCGTGTTGTGCAAACGACGCTCATCGTGCGCGCGTGAAGTGGGCGTCGCCGCCGTAGGGTGCATCGTGCCGCGTGCGCCGTGTGTGTTAAAGCGCGTGCTCGTTTCTTTTGGGCGGCGCATTACAGTTCGTCCTTTCCTTCGCGGTCTGCGACACAGATGTATTCGCCGACGGCGAGGGGCAGATGTGCGAGCCGGGCGGGTTCGAGATAGAGGCGACGGAAAGTTTCTTCGGTCGCCACTTGGCGCGGAGCGAAACCGCGCGCCGCCAGAAAGCCTGGAAGCTCCGCGCGCGGGACGCCCCACTTGAACACTTCGCGCCGCCAATTGAGCCATGCATCGACGGCGCGGCTGCGCGTCAGAAAATTGACGCGCCCGCCCGCTCGCTGCTCCATGAAAGTGAACGCGAAACGCGCGCGTGTCTTGCCGCTGCGGCAGTCGCGTATGGTCTGAAAAAGTTCGTCCACCTCGCGCGGCGCGAGATACATCAGCAAGCCTTCGGCGATGTAGAGCGTGGGCGCAACGGGGTCGAAGCGGCCGAAGCCATTGAGCGCGTGAGCGACCGCGCGGCGCGTGAGGTCGAGCGGTAGAAAGTGCAAGTTGTTGGCGATGCGACGATGCGCGGTGTTGTCGCCGTCGAGCGCGTCGGCGGCGAGCGCCTCCGTCTTGCGTCGCTGCGTGGCGGGATGATCAATCTCAATGAAGCGGACGTGTGGAAACTCTTCGCAGAGGCGCAGGGCGAGCGTGTCGTAGCCCGCGCCGAAGACGACGACTTGATGGAAGCCTTCGGCGATTGACGCGCGCGTCGTCTCTTCGAGATAACGTTTGCGCAGCGCGTAGTGGA
This sequence comes from Pyrinomonadaceae bacterium, assembly GCA_036387235.1. Classification (GTDB taxonomy): domain Bacteria; phylum Acidobacteriota; class Blastocatellia; order Pyrinomonadales; family Pyrinomonadaceae; genus JAIVJZ01. The sequence goes on along the minus strand of DASVUD010000021.1, from coordinate 47,348 downwards.
GTTGGATGCCGGGAAGCGTGAGGCGTTCGAGCGCGGAGACGAAGGGGCGCGTGCTCCGGCGTGTGAGAAGCGCGCTTTGCGCAAGGCGCGCCAAGCGAGAGCTCGTGCGGATGAAGGATGCGCTCAGTTCGGCGGCGCGCCGGGAGACGAGACGCCCGGCCGCCGGGTCTGCGGCGACAAAGAGCGTGCTGCTTGCGATGAGATAAGCGGTTGCGCTCGGAGCGTCGGCTTTCATCTCTCCCTCCTTATGACCGTGTGGAGGATAGAGATAGTCGCCCTTTCAAATTACGACAGGTGGGACACTTTCCGAATTGTCATACGACTTCCGGTTGGCGGCGCAGGCGAGAATAGAAAAGGAGCGCGCGGCGAAGTCTGTCAAACTTCGCCCGCACTCCTTTGTCGTGCAAGAAACTTTTAGAGCGCGACGGCCGCGCGTCTATTTCTTCTTGACGAGCGTGATGCGGAACGGTTCGTTGAGGCTGTCGGCCGGGACGTTGATCTTTTGCGTCTCGTAGCCTTTGGCTTTGACGATCAACTTGAGCGTGCCCATGTGCAGCGGGGGCAGCACGGCGACGCCGCGTTCGTCCGAAGTGTTCCAAGACTCGCAGAAGAAGCCGTCCGTGCGTTCGGATTCGAGTTTGAGCGAGACGCCGCGCACGGGATTTCCGGCCTCGTCGAAGACGCGCGCGTCGAGACGGCCGATGCCGTTCGGCTGCGTGGGCGCTTTGCCCATGTTGGGAATGTCGCTCTGGCCGGACGAGGACGTGCCCGCATTCTGCGCCGCCGCGACGCTGAAAGTGGCGATGATGAGTAAGGTGGCGAGAAACAGTTTGCGCATCTCTGGTAAAATCTCCTGAACTTTAAGTGAAAATTTAAAGTGGGTCGAGGGCGGCTCGGCCGTGCGACAACTTCCGAAAAGGCGTGTGGCCGGCGTCAATTCCTCCGGCCGCCAACGATTATATTGACAAACGCGCGAATTGGAAAGAAGAAACTGTGCGCGCCCGTTTACGTTTAAACAGATGCGAGGTAAAAGGCCATGACATTGATCGATCTCCTGATCTTGCTGCTGGTGGCGGGCGTGTGCGGTGCGCTCGGACAGGCCATCAGCGGTTTTTCGCGCGGCGGCTGTCTCGTCTCAATCGCGCTCGGCTTCATCGGCGCGCTCATCGGGATGTGGCTGGCGCGGCAGTTGGGTTTGCCGGAACTGTTGATGATACCCGTCGGTGGCAAGAGTTTTCCGGTCGTCTGGTCGATCATCGGCTCGGCTCTCTTCGTCGCCGTCATCAGCCTGATCGCGCGCGGTAGACGCGCGTGAAAAACCGGGCTCGGCAGTTCATCGATTCATTGGCCGAAGGATTGATCTCCCTTTTAATTTCTTCATTGCTTCAATGAAAAAACTCTCCGTGATTGATTTGTAACGGGGGCGCGCTAGAGTCGCGGGTCTCCAAACTCCGTGCCAAAGGATTTTCCGGTTTTTCGTATGACTTCCGCTCCGACCAAACGCGGTGCGGCCGATACCGTGCCCACGCCCGACCTCAAATATTTCCGCGAACGTTACCCGCTGACGGTGGCAAACTTCGGCTCGCTCGGCGAACGCGAAAACTACTTGCGGCGCATCTGGCTGACCGAGTTGCGCTGGCGCGAAACTTTGGAGAGCCAGCAGCGCGCGGCGCGCGAGGCGGTCGTGCGCGGCGCGCCGCCCGCCGGTCTGGAGGTTGAAGGCGAGTTTGAAGTTATTTACGCGGGCGGCGTGATCGGCCTGCTGCACGCGGCCGTGCTCGCCTCACGTTTCAAACGGCGCGTGATGGTCTTCGACGCGGGACTCGTGGGACGCGAGGGCGGCGGGCGCGCTTGGACTTTGTCGGACGAGGAACTGAACGAACTGGAACGCGCCGGGCTGTTTACGAAAACGGAGACGGAATCGGCCGTCCTCAATCGTTATCGTTCGGGCTTCGTCAAATTTCACGACGCGGCTTCGCGCGTCAAGACGCCGCCGCTCTGGATGGAGAACGTCTTGGACGTCTCGGTTGACGCCGACAAGTTGCTCGCTCTGGCCGCGGCGAAAGTTCGCGCGGGCGAGGCTTGCGCGATCATCGAGAACTTGCGTTTCGTGCGCGCCTACGTGGAGCAGGATCGCGTGTGCGTGGAGATGGAAGACGTGCGCGGCGACGGCGCGGGGGGAGGTATGGGCGCAGGCGGCGCGAAGAAGAGGCGTCTGTTCGCGGCGCGCCTGTTCGTCGATGCGACGGGGGCGCATTCGCCCGTGGCCAGACAGTTCGACGGCGGACGCGCGTTTACGCACGTCGCGCCTTCGGTCGGCACGGTGGCGCGCGGGTTCGCGCGCGGCGAGGGCGCGGACAAAGTCGATTTCAACGTGGGCGAGATTCTGGTCAGCACGGAAGACGCGCGCGACCACCGGCAATTGATCTGGGAAGGCTTCGCCGGCGCGTCGGCGCGCGACGAGTATGCGACGCGTCTCTTCTTCTACGACGCCGTCGATTCGCCCGCGGACAAGTCTCTGCTCGCCTTGTTCGAACATTACTTCGAGGGCTTGCCGCGCTACAAACGCGCGGGCGCGCAGTGGCGCGTGGGGCGTCCGTTGTTCGGCTATGCGCCGGGCGTGAGCCGACGCGGGTGGCCACCGACGCGCCCGCGCACGGCGGAAGACCGCGTGATGCTCGCCTGCGACCCGGCGGGCGTCATCAGCCCGCTCGCCTTCTCAGGCCCCGGCGCAAACCTGCGCGGCCTGAGCCGTCTCGCGCACCTGACGGAACTCGCGCTCGCCGCCGATTTGCTCGATGCGCGCGCGCTCTCCGAGATCAACGCGCCCGCGCCGCGCGTGCCGCAAATGTCGGGCTTGGCCGAGTTCCTGCGCCCCGCGCCGCAAAGTCAACCGGCGAACGTCAACGAGACGCTCAACGCCTTGATGGCCGCGCTGCACGACTTGGACGTGCGCGTGCGCCGCGAGCTGTTTCAAGACCGCCTCTCTTTCAGCGCGCTCCGCAGCCTGCTCGGCCGCACGGCCAAACTCTACCCGCGCATCTTCCAACGCGTCCGCGAACACCTCGGCGCGCGCGGCACTTTCTGGTGGCTCGCCAATATCGCCGACGCCGCTTTCAACGAGCAGCGCGGCAACCGCCGGAGGAGCAGCGGCAGCAGCGTGAGCGGTGGTGGCGGCGCGCACGGCGACGAACTGAACGATGCCGGAAGCGCCGCCGATGCGCCCGCCGCCGAGTTTGCGCGCTACGTCGCCCTCTACCGCAAAGACCGAGAGGCGGGCGATACGTCCAAGTAGGGACGCTCCGGCCCGCCTCTCTCGCTCTGTCTGTCCGGCGCGAAGACGACTGATGCTTCCGACTCTTCAGTCGCCCGGTCTTCGACCTTCTTGCGCCGTCACTTGTAGGTGATGGTGATCTTCGAGTTCTTGTTCAGAGGAATCGGCTCGTTATCGTCGATCTGCAAACTGAGGAGCTGGACGTTGCCGTTCTTGAACTTCTTCTCCTTGCCCGCTGTCGCATCTTGATAACCGCTCGTCACCTCGGCCGTGAAGTTGGGCGGGACGGTAATTTCCACCGAGCCGCCGTGAATGATGATCGGAGGGTCGCCTTCCGCCGCGAGAGGATTCGAGTCGCTCATGTCGAGTCTCCTTATACAGTTGAGGTCTGTTGAGGTTTACGGTGTGAGGTGCGATACAGCTTGCGCCGCACGCCGCCACGTTTGACGCGTAAGGACGGAGGCGGGAGCGGACTGACAAACGCGACACGCCAGTCCACTCCGTCGCTTCCGCTGTGTGTGGCGGCCTTCTGTGCGTGCCGGATTAACCGGGACTGACAGAACTGCCGCTGCGGTGAATGATGATCGGCGGATCACCTTCGGCCCCGCCCACATCGCCGGGATCGGCCGAACCGCTGTCCTCGCCGTTCGACGGCTCCTCTTCCGGATAGTCTTGATCCTGCGGGATGTTTTCGGTTTCGCTCATGTCCGTTTTCCTTTCACGGTCTGGTCAAGTTAAGAAAAAATTTACCGGGCGACGACGGAGAGCTCGCCTAATTGCTTGCGGCCGACTTGCACGTCCGGCCTCGCCTGATAAACATTAAACGCTTCTCCCCCCCACTTCTGTTGCAACTCTTCGAGTAGTTTCGTGGCACGCACAGCATAATCGCGCGCCGCGTCCGCACTGCCCTGCCGCCCGGCCGCGCGTGCCGCGACGAGACAGGCGCGCCATTCGGAAACTTTCTGCCCGAAACGGGCGAAACTCGCCTGCGCCTCTTGCGCGTTCGAGAGCGCGCCCGCCGCGTCGCCGCTTTCAATCAGGGCTTCGGCCAGAGCGAGTTGAGTGTTGGAGATGAGCCACGGGTCGCCCACCTCTTTCGCGTTCGTCAAAGCCTCGCGGCACGCATTGATGCCCGACGCGTGCGCGCCGGAGAGCGCTTGCGCCAACCCTTTGACGCGCCGCGCTTCGACCGAAGTGGTCTTGTTTTGCTCGCCCACGGCCGCCAGCGCCTGCTCGCTTTTCGTCTTGGCCTCGGCGAGATTGCGTTGACTCAAGGCCATGTGAGCCTGCGCCAGATAGATGAAGGCCAGCAACTCTTTGTTCTTCCCGTCCGGCTTCTCGGCGATTTGCAGCGCCTGCTCGAACATCGCGCGCGCTTCGTCGTAGCGGCCGAGCGGCCACAGAGCGTCGCCGCGATTGTAGAGGCCGTAGCCGCTACGCAGTTCGTTGTTCAGAGACTTGTCGATCTTGTAGCTCTCTTCAAAATGCTGGAGCGCCTCGGAGAATTTGTCTTGTTGCAAAAGGACGTTGCCCATCTCCGTGTGTGAAGTGGCGGCGAGCGAAAGATCGGAGGCTTGCTGCGCGAGTTTGAGCATCTGCTCGAATTCGCTGAAAGCTTCCTGATAGTTGCCCTTCTGCCGCTTGGCGCGTCCTAAGAGCGTGAGCAACTGCGCTTCCTCTTTGCGGTAGCCTCCCTGTTGATAGAAAGCGAGCGCCTCCTGCATATAGCGCAAGCCCTCTTCGGTGTTGCCTTGCTGGCTGCGGAGACTGCCGAGGTTGGCGCGCGCTTTGGCCGCGGCGCGCGAGGCGTTGCTGCGCAAAGCGAATTGCAGCCCTTGCTGCAAATACTTTTCGGATTCGGCGTAGTTGCCTTGACCGAGGAAGGTGTTGCCGAGTTCGACGAGACTGAGCGCGACCAGATTCTCCATCCCGTTTTGACGCGCCAAATCGACGGCCTCGCTCGCGGAGCCTTGCGCGCTCGCCGGGTCGTTCTTCTCCGTGGCGACGGCGCTCAACTGCAACAGCGTGTTGATGCGCTGCGAGACGTTGCCGCTCGTCTTCGCCATCTCCAGCGCTTGCCGCAAGTACTTGTTCGCCTCGTCGAGTTTGCCGAGCGTGCGCGCGAGATAGCCGCGACGATAGAGCACTTCGGTCTGCCCTTCGGTGTTGACGTACTTTTTGTAAATCTGTTCGGCCTTGTCGAAAGCGGAAACGGCGCTCGCCGGATTGGACTGGCGCGTGGCGAGAATGCCGATGCGCAGATAGGCCGGGGCATTCTCCGGCTCGCGGCTGGTCGCCTCAAAGTAACTCTCGATGGCCTCTTTGATCTGCTCTGTCTTCTCGTAGGCGCGGCCGAGGTCTACGTAAACGTCCGCGCGTCCGGGCAACTGGCGCGCGAGTTCCTGATAAGCGCCGAGGGCGCGCGGGAAGTCGCGCGTGACGGTGCTGCGAATCCCCGTCAGGCGCAGGGCGTCCACCTGTGAGAGCGCATCGCGCTCGGTAGCGTGTGAATCCACGCGCAGCATCGAGTCGCGCGCGCCGTCGGAGTCGTCCAGTTCGGTCAGGGCTTCGGCCAGACGCGCGTGCGCCAGTACGAACTTGTCGTCAAGGCTGGTGGCTTGCTTGAGCCGCGTGCTCGCCTGATAGTACGCGCCCTCGCGCAGCAGATTCGTGCCGATCTCGTAGGCGGCTTTCGCTTCCGGTGACGGCTCGTGCGGCTTGGCGCGCAAGAGCCAACTCGCGCCCCAAGCGACGGCGGCCACCACGAGGACGCCGATCAACACGGCGGCGATGGACAGGCGCGGCCGTCGCAAGTTGTCCGACAGCGTGGTTAGCGAAGTGGCGCGATGCGCGTTGGTGCGATACCCGCCCGACGCGTAAGAGGTCATGCTCGGCGTGCGCGTGTCGTCAAGTTCGGAGAAATGAAAACTGAGCGCGCGCAAATCGGCGACAAAGTCCGCGGCCTTCTGGTAGCGGTCTTCGGGTCGCTTGGAGAGGGCTTTGAGAGTGATGCGGTCGAGTTCGCCGGGCACGAGCCGGTTGAACTGCGACGGCGGCGGCGGCGTGACGTGCAGAACTTGCGCGGCGATCTCGACGACGGTCGCGCCGGAGAAGGCCGGACGCCCCGTGACGCTCTCGTAGAGCAACGCGCCGAGCGAGAAGATGTCGCTGCGCCCATCGACGGGCGCGGCCTTCGCCTGTTCGGGCGACAGGTAGAGCGGCGTGCCGAGCATCACGTCGCTGCGCGTTTTGACCCCGGCCAGCGTCACGGCGTTCTGGTCGATGTCCGACTCTTCCGAGATGAGCTTCGCCAAACCGAAGTCGAGCACTTTAACTTCGCCGCGCTCGTTGATGATGACGTTCGAGGGTTTGATGTCGCGGTGGACGATGCCGAGGCGGTGCGCCTCTGACAGTGCCTCGGCCACGTCCGCGATGATCTCGATGGCGCGGGCGAGGGAGAGTTCTCCGGCGCGCATCAAGTCGCCGAGTTCGCGCCCGTTGACCAGCTCCATGACGATGAAGGGGCGACCGTCGGCCAGTTCGCCGTAGTCGTAGAGCGTAGCGATGTGCGCGTGGTTGAGCGCGGAGATGGAACGCGCTTCGCGCAGGAAACGCGCGTGATGGTTGTGGCTGTCGGGGGCGGCCGAAGGGATTTTGATGGCGACACGGCGGCCGAGCCGCGTGTCTTCGGCTTCGTAGACCACACCCATCCCGCCCTCGCCGATCTGTTCCAGAATCCGGTAATGGGAAATGGTCTGGCCGATCATCGTATTGCGGATTCCTTATAGCCCCGATAAGTTGCGGAGATGGTGTGATAAACAACGAGCCGCTTGCCTTCGCGCGGCGCTTTGGAGTGGACTAGAAGAACTCATCTGTTCGTCTGCGGACATTCTGCGACAAAGCACCTAGCATTTCAAGGGCAAAATCATATAAGACTGCTCTCTTACAGATGAATCGAACCCGAGATGCATAACTCGACTGCGCGCCCCCCGTCGCCGCGCTTCCATCGGGCTTCCGCCGTGCTTCGCGCCGCAGTTTTTCCGCGCGCGCGGGGCAAACTTATCTCTTGCGCTCTTCAGCGATTGCGTTCATACTTTCGCGCGTTCGTAGTTCCTGCTCTCGCGCATCTACGGTGATGTGCCTGCCCGCGACTGAAGATCGGCGACGGCGTTCGGCTGAGGAGAGAGTGAGGTCGGGTTGTTAATTTGTTAGAAGCCGCTCTCGTTAGTGTCAGAGCAGCGGGCGTGTCGCCGCCGAGCCGTTTGCCAGAGACTTATCCTGATAGACTCTCTGCCAGCTTGTTCTGAAAGACGCCCGCGCTTCCTTCGACTTTTAAGGAAAAAGATATGGGTACGAAACTTTACGTGGGGAACCTCTCCTTCCGCACCACGAGCGACGAACTGCGCGATCTGTTCTCGCAGGCGGGCGAGGTCGAGTCGGCGTCCGTGATCGAGGATCGCGAGACGGGTCGTTCGCGTGGCTTCGGCTTCGTCGAGATGGTGACGCCGGAAGGCGCGGCGGCGGCGATTGAACAATTCAACGGCAAAGATGTCGGCGGCCGCGCCCTGACGGTCAACGAAGCCCGCCCGAAAGTTGATCGCGGAGGTGGTGGTGGCGGCGGACGCGGCTACGGCGGTGGCGGAGGCGGTGGCGGTCGCGGCGGCTATGGCGGCGGCGGCGGTTACGGCGGAGGTGGTGGCGGTGGTGGCTACGGCGGAGGCGGTGGCGGCGGGCGCGACCGCGGCAACCGTGGCGGCGGTGGCGGCGACCGCGAACCCCGTTGGTAACTTGGAAAGGGAAAAGGAAAGTAAGATAAGGAAAAGGGGAAGGGGGAAAGGGTAAAGGTAAAGAGCCGCTGAGCTGCTTCACCTTTACCCTTTCCCCTTTCCCCTTTTCCTACTTCCTCGCCGCCGCGGGCGTCAACTTCAGTTTCAGGCGCTCGCCCCCGCGCATGACTTCCACTTCGTATTCCGTCCCGGCTCGCATCTCGCCGAGCGCGTAAGTGTAATCGTAGACGTTGCGCACGTCGCGCCCTGCCACACGGACGATCACGTCGCCCGGCAGCAGTCCGGCCTTCGCTGCCGGAGAGCCTTCGCTGACGGCGTCGAGTTTCATGCCGTTAGTGCTTTCGGCATAACTCGGAATCGTGCCGACGTAGACGCGGAAGCCGTTGGAACGTCTCGCCGTCGCATCCGACCGGGCGAGCTGATAGGTCGGGCGCGCATCGCTCGCATCCACGGCGCGCAAGATACTTTTGACCAAAGCGACGACGCCGAGTTGGCCTTCGTAGTTGATGCGGTCGGCCGTATCCGTCGGCTTGTGATAATCCTCGTGCGTGCCCGTCCAGAAAAACAGCACGGGTATCTGCTTGGCGTAAAACGACGAGTGATCGCTCGGCCCGAACCCGTCCTCCGTCAAGCTCAAGGTGAAACGCCCGCCCGCATCCGCCCGCGCGTTCGCATGCACGCCCGACGCTCCGGCCGTGTGCGAAGCCTCGGCGTCCGAGGCCGACGCCGAGGCGGCAAGGTTGGACGAACTGTTGGCCGTCTCGATCCACTGTCGCCACTCCTTCGCAGTGCCGACGCCGCCCACGTTCAAACGGCCGTCTCTCATCCGCCCGATCATGTCCAGATTGATCATCGCCACCGTCTGCGCGAGCGGAAGCGAAGGACTGCGCACGTAGTAGTTCGAACCCAGCAAGCCCTCTTCCTCGCCGCTGAACGCGATGAAGACGTGCGTGCGGCGCAGAGACTTGCGCTCGGCGGCGAGCGTGCGCGCCAGTTCCAACAAGCCCGCCACGCCCGAAGCGTTATCGTCCGCGCCGTGATGGATGTCGCCCTCGCGCCCGGCGAGACTGCCCTGCCCGCCGCGCCCGAGGTGGTCGTAGTGCGCGCCGATGACGACGACTTCATGCTTCAACTTCGCGTCCGAGCCTTCGAGCAGCCCGACGACGTTCGCCGCCGGAGCCGTGCGCCGCACGATCTCCGTGCTCAAGGAGAAAGCGATATTCTCAAGCGGCGCGGAGAGGTTGCGCCGCGCCGTCGCCGCCTGTCCGTGAGGCGTTGTGGTGGACGCGCCTTCTTGCGTCTCGCTTCGCCCCGTCGCGAGGGAAGCGCCCGCCACCGTCGTCTTTTCCAGTTCGGCGAAGGTCAAGGCGGGGCTGGCCGCCGCTTCGAGCGCACGTCGCGCGGCCTGACGCGAGATGACGACGACGGGCAGGCCGGCGTCTCCCGCAGCGATGCTTTCATCTATGCGCAGGAGCGCGAGCTTGTCGTCTCTGAAATTCTCTTCGCGCGCAATGAGGACGAGCGCGCTCGCGCCGTGGTCGCGCGCGGTCGAGGCTTTGAAGCGCAGGTCGGTGAAACGAGCGAAGCGGCCGTGCGGATTGTCGCCGTCGGGCGTGCCCGCGAAGGCGAGCGCGATGCGGCCGCGCACATCGACGCCCGCGTAGTCGTCGTGCTGTAAGTCGGTGGCCGTCAGTCCGTAGCCGACGTAGGTAACGGGCGCGTTCTCCAAGCGCGCGTTCGCGCTCCAGGCGAGCGGCATCCAGTCTTCGCGCAGGCGCAGGTCAAGCGAAGTGGAAGACGCCCCGGCGTGCGCCCGCGCCGCTTCCGCCACGCGCGAAGTGAACGTCATCACGTTCGCCTTGCCGAGTTCGACGCCGGAGACATACGGAAAATCCTTCATGTAACCGAGATGATTGTTGCTGGTGTGGTGGCACATCCAGTTCGGCTTGGGGCAATCCAGACCATAATCGTAGAACCGGTTGGCAATATATACGGCCGCCGCCATCGCCCCCTCGGTTCCCGTTCTTCGCCCTTCCATTTCAACGGAGGCGAGATTCCCGACGTGTTGCCGCAGCCTCTTTATATCGAGATTGCCCGTCTGGCTAGAGTTCTGCTGCGCGAACACGCTCGCCGCCAACACGACGCCGAGCGCCAACTGAAGAATTTTACGTCTCATATTTAACTCAGAGGTGAGAGGTCAGAGGTGAGAGGTGAGGAGAAGACAGTTTTGTTTTAACCGACCTCTCACCTCTGACCTCTGCTTTTAACCTCTGACCTCTGCTGTTGCTTTTCATTCCACCCAATCGGCGATGAAGATGTTGGTGTCGCCGCGCGTGGCGGCGTTGCGGTTCGAGGCGAAGACCAGACGCTTGCCGTCGGGCGTGAACATGGGGAAGCCGTCGAAAGTCTCTTCGTAGGTGATGCGCTCAAAGTTGGTGCCGTCGGTATTGATGGCGTAGAGATCGAAGTTGCGCCGTTTCGGATCGTTGACGTTCGAGGAGAAGATGATGCGGCGTCCGTTGGGGAAGAAGTAGGGCGCGAAACTGGCCGCGCCGAGTTTCGTCACCTGCCGCTTGTTCGTGCCGTCCGCATTCATCACCCAGATTTCAAAGACCGTCGGCTCGATCAAGTTTTCCGCGAGCTTCTGCCGGTAGCGCGCCACCTGTTCGGGCGTCTTCGGATGATATGAACGGTAGACGATCTGTTTGCCGTCCGCCGAGAAGAACGCGCCGCCGTCGTAGCCGAGTTCGTTCGTCAGACGACGGACGTTGCGCCCCGTCGTGTCCATCGTGTAGAGGTCTAGGTCGCCGTCGCGCATGGAGGTGAAGACGATGCGCTTGCCGTCCGTGGAGATGGTGGCCTCGGCGTCGTAGCCGGGCGTGGTGGTCAAAGCGCGCGCGTTCGCGCCGTCGGCGTCGGCCGTGTAGATGTCATACGAGGGATAGATCGCCCAGACGTAGCCTTTCGAGAAATCGGGGTTCGGCGGGCAATCGGGCGACGCCTGATGCGTCGAGGCGTAAAGGATGCGCTTCGGGTTTCGCGGGAAGATGTAGGAACAAGTCGTGCGGCCTTTGCCCGTCGAGACCATGCGCACCTGCGAGCCATCGGCGCGCATCGTGTAAATCTGATCGCAGCCGCGCCCGTCGCGCTTCGACTGGAAAATGAGTTGCTTGCCGTCGCCGCTGAAATAAGCCTCGGCGTTCTCGCCGCCGAAGGTCAACTGGCGCACGTTGCGCAAGTGCGTCTCCTGCGCGAGCGCCAGTTTGCCGCTGGACGGTGAGGGATTCTGCGGCGCGGTCTGAGCGAAGGAAAAACTCACGACCAGCGCGGCGCAGATTGAGAGCGAGAGAAAGAAGAGGGGAAGTTTTTTCATGTCTGTGATTCGGAAATAATGTCAGGACGTTTAGCGATTGTTGTGTTTGAGGGAGCTACCAGAGTTCTTCGAGTTGCAGGCGAAAGCCCGGCAAGAGCGGATCGCCCGTCACGGTTTCAGGCGCGTCGAGCGTTTCCACCTCTTCGCCGAGACGATAGACATAGACGCGCCGCGCCGTCCGATCAATCAACCAGCCGAGTTGCGCGCCGTTCTCTACGTATTCAACCATCCGTGCTTGCAGACGCGACAGCCGATCAGTCTTGCTGCGCAATTCGACTACGAAGTCGGGACAGATCGGCGCAAACCGATCACGCTCCTCTTCAGTCAGCGCCTCGTAGCGCTCTTTTCTAATCCACGAGGCGTCGGGCGAAACCTTCGCGCCCTTCGGCAGGGTAAAGCCCGCCGAGGAATCGAAGCACAAGCCTGTACCATCCTGTTCAGCCCATTGGCAAAGTCGAAAAGTAATTTTCGCGTTGCGCCATCCCGTTTCGCTGGTAGCCGGCCCCATAACGACGAGTTCTCCTTCGGCAGTCAACTCAAGACGCAGGTCACGGTTGTCCTGACAGAGTTCAAAGAATCTCTCGTCCGTCAAGTCCAGCGCGCGAGCCTTGAGTGTCACGGCCGCATCCGTCTCAAGAACTGTCTCCGTTGCGCTCATCATTCCAAACTCCACTTTCCGCTAAAGCCGACCTCAGCCGTTCTTGCGTTCAAACTCCTTCATAAATTCGACCAGCGCTTCGACGCCTTCGCGCGGGAAGGCATTGTAAATGGAGGCGCGCAGGCCGCCGACCGAGCGATGGCCTTTGAGTCCGTCCAATTTCGCAGCGGTGGCTTCTTTGACGAACTGCTTCTCCAAATCTTCCGTGGGCAGGCGGAAGGTGACGTTCATCAGCGAGCGCGATTCGGGCGCGGCGTGGCCGCGATAGAAGTCGGTCGCATCAATCGCGTCGTAGAGCAGTTTGGCCTTCGCTTCGTTTTCGCGCTGCATGCCGCTGAGTCCGCCTTTGCCTTTGAGCCACTTGCAGACGAGGTTGAGAATGTAGATGCCCCAAGTGTTCGGCGTGTTGTAGAGCGAATTGTTCTCGACGTGCGTGCGATAGTCGAGCATCGTGTGGAGACCGTCGGGGATGCGCGCGAGCAAGTCCTCACGAATGATGACGACCGTGAGACCCGAAGGCCCCATGTTCTTCTGCGCCCCCGCATAGATCAACGCGTAACGCTCGATGGGTTCGACGCGCGACAGGATGTTCGACGAAGCATCGGAGATGAGCGGCACGTCGCCCACGTCGGGCAACGTTTTCCACTCGACGCCCTCAATCGTTTCGTTCGAGGTGAGATGGACGTAAGCCGCGTCGGGAGAGATTTTCAGTTCGTGCTGTTCGGGCGTGCGCGAATAGCGACTGTCTTCCGTCGTCGCGGCGACACTGGTTGTGCCGACGCGCTTGGCCTCTTTGAGAGCCTTCTTGCCCCAACTGCCCGTGATGATGTAGTCGGCCGTCTGGCCTTCGGCGAGCAAGTTGATCGGGATCATGGAGAACTGCAAACTCGCGCCGCCTTGAAGGAAGAGCACCTTGTAGTTGGCGGGAATGTTCATCAACTCGCGCAAGCCTTGCTCCGCGCCGCCGATGATCTCGTCGAAAGTTTTTGAGCGGTGGCTGATCTCCATCACCGACATGCCGACGCCGGGCAAAGCAATCATGTCGCGCTGCGCTTCTTCGAGGACGGGCACGGGCAAGACGGCCGGCCCGGCGCTGAAGTTGTAGATTCTCTCTGTCATGTGTCTCTTCCTGAAATGAAATTTTAGTCGGTCTTGATGTTCAAACCCGAACGCATGCCTGCGCCCGCGATCCGCGTCACCAGTGAACGCGGCACGAGGCGTTCGGCCTGCGTCTGCGCGTAGTTGAGCCAACCGGAGATGATATGGCCTTTGCCGCGATCTAGTCCACGCAAGGCCGTGTCAACTACATCTTCCGCCGTCTCGGCGACGCGAAAGGGAGGCTTCTTGACTCCGGCCGCGTCGAAAAAATTGGTCTCCGTCGCGCCCGGACACAGAGCCAAGACGCGTATGTTGTAAGGGCGGTTCTCGTCCCACAAGGCTTCCGTGAACGAGAGCACAAAGGCTTTCGTCGCCGCATAGGTCGCCATGTAAGGCACGGGCTGAAAGGCCGCCGTCGAGGCGACGTTGATGATCTGCCCCCGCCGCCTGCGCCGCATCGGCGCGAGGTACAGATAAGTGAGTTCGACGAGCGACTTCACGTTCAAGTCGATCATGTTCAACTCGCGCGCCAGATCGAGCGACAGCAGGTCGCCCATCGAACCGAAGCCCGCGTTGTTCACAAGCGTCTCGACTTGAAGCCCGCGCCGCTCGGTCTCTTCAAACAGACGCCGCGCCGCGCCCGCCCCGGACAGATCGAGCGCCACCGTCTGACAATTGACGTTGTGCGCGCGGCCGAGTTCGTTACAGAGCGCCGTCAACTTCTCTTCCGTGCGCGCCACGAGCACGACGTTTTCGCCGCGCGCCGCGAGCCTGCGCGCGAACACCTCGCCGATCCCGCTCGACGCGCCCGTAATGAGTGTTGCTTTCATAACTCAAGTGACAAGTGACGAGTGACAAGCAAGAGCAAGTTAAAAGCGTCGCCGTCGTTTGTGACTTTCATGTGGTCAAAAAGATGAAAGACAAGTAGAACCTAGCTTTCTGCTTTTCACTCGTCACTCGTTACTGCTTTACCAGTTCCAGCAAATCCAACTCGATGATATCTGAGTTGTCGGCGCGTAGTTTGTCCAATGTCTCCGTGGGCGGCGCGGCTTCGAGGTTGATGCGGGCGACGGCGGCCTCCGCGCCCTCGAAGACGATGTTCTCCATCTCCTGCACGTTGATCTGCGCGGCACGAATCGCGTCCAAGACTTGCGCGAGGACGCCGGGGCGGTCGCGGTGACGCACGACCAAGAGATGCGTGGCGGGCGTGCGCGCCGCGAGGTTGACGACGTTCGGCACTTTGCCCGTCTCCTTGAACGTGCGGATGATGCGGACGGTTTCGGCGGCAATGGCTTCCTGCGCTTGGTCGGTCGAAGCGCCGATGTGATGCGTGCCGTAGAGATTCGCCTCGCGCGCGATCTCGTCCGCAAACTCCCCCGTCGCGCTCGTCGGCTCACTGGCAAACACGTCGAGTCCCGCGCGCAGCCCGCGCGTGCGTATCGCCGAGAGCAGCGCCGCTTGATCGACGACCTCGCCGCGCGCCGTGTTGATGAAATACGCTCCCTCGCGCATGGCCGCGAAGAAGTCCGCGCCGATAAACGCGCGCGTGTCGGGCTTCAAGGCGACGTGCACGCTCACGATGTCCGAGGCGCGCGCTACATCCGTCGGGCTCTCCTTGCGCTCGACGCCTAACTCTTCCGCGCGCGCCTCCGTCAGACTCCGGCTCCAGGCCACGACCGGCATCCCGAAGGCTTGCGCGCGCCGGATCACCTCCTGCCCGATCTGCCCCGTGCCGACGAGTCCGAGCGTGCGCCCGTAGAGACCGCGCGCTTTGGAAAACTCCTTCTTGTTCCACTGCCCAGCCCGCAGCGCGGAGACGTTATCGGCGATGCGGCGGTCGAGCGCGAGGATGAGCGCGAAGGCCAGTTCCGCGACAGCGATGGAATTTTTGCCCGGACAGTTTGAGACGTAGATGCCGCGACGCGAAGCGGCCGCCACGTCGATGGTGTTGTAGCCCGCGCCCGCGCGCACGACCAACTTCAGCGCGCCCGCGTCTAACATCGCCTCGCTCACTTTCGTCGAACGCACGACGAGCGCGTCGGGCGCGTAAGCCCTGATCGCCGCGACCAGCGCCTCGTCCTTCACGTCCGGTTGATAAGAATAGTCGCACCCGGCCGCGTCCAACCCGTCGCGCCCCGACTGTTCAAACTTGTCCGCGATGAGAACCTTCATTCGTCTCCGCCTCTCGTCTCTTCCGAGTTATACGGGAGCACCCGAAACGCGCCCGCGCGCGACGGCGCGCCGAACTCCGCGCGCGTGATCGCGTAGACGACGCACACGCTTCCGTAATGCTCCTCCGTCCCTTCGTATCGCATGCCGAGCTTTTCCATCACGCGCCAAGAGCCCTTGTTTTCCGGCGACGCCACGGCAACGATGCGCGGCAACCCGGCATACTCGAATCCGTAACGCAGCCACGCGGCGGCGACTTCGGTGGCGTAGCCCTTGCCCCAGTGCGGCGTGTCGAAACCGTAGCCGACTTCAATCACGGCAGCGCGCGGATCGGCCGGAGCCTCTTTCCCGTTCCAGCCGAGTTCCAGAGGCATCAGCCCGCCCCAGCCGATGAGCTTGCCGCTCGCGCTTCTTTCTTCAACGCCCGCCACGGCGAAGCCGTAACGCTCGTAACATTCCAGATAGACACCGAGCCGCGACGCGACGAACTCCGGCGTTTGCAGCGCACTCGTGCCGAGATAGCGCGCGACCTCTTCTTTGGCGCGCATTGTACGGAGCACAGGCAAGTCCGCGAGCGTGAACGGGCGCAAGCGCAAGCGTTCGGTTTCAATCAAGTAGTTCATGCCGGTGCGCGTCGCGCGACGCGCTGCTTAAATTTGATGAATCAACAACCCGTCTCTCAGTTTCGGCTCGAACCAAGTCGACTTGGGCGGCATGATGCCGTTCGCGTCCGACACTTTGAGCAAATCTTCGATGGTCGTCGGCGAGAGCGAGAAGGCGACGGCCGCTTGTCCCTCGTTGACGAGCCGTTCGAGTTCGGACGTGCCGCGGATGCCGCCGACGAAATCAATTCGCTTGTCCGTGCGCACGTCCTTGATGCCGAGCACGGGGTCGAGCAAGCGGTCTTGCAGGACGCTCACGTCGAGCGTCGCCGTCGGGTCGTCGCCGTCCGACTCGCCCTGCGTCGCGTCGCCGTCAATCGTCAACGTGTACCAACGCTGGCGCAGGTACATGCCAAAACTCCCGCGCGCCGGAACGGCGGACGTGCCCGCTTCGTCCACGCGGAAGGTCTGGCCGACGGCCGCGAGAAAGTCTTCCGTGGACATGCCGTTCAAGTCTTTGACGACGCGGTTGTATGGAAGTATCTGCATCTGGTCGGACGGAAAGATGACGGCGAGGAAACGGTTGTACTCCTCTTCGCCCGTGTGCCCCGGATTCTGCGCGCGCAGGGCTGCGCGCGCGCGGCTCGCGCTCGCCGCGCGATGATGGCCGTCGGCGATATAGAGCAAGGGCACTTCGCCGAAGGCGCGCACGATTGGCTGGTGCGCGGGTGCGCGCCAGAGCGTGTGGCGGATGCCGTCGGGCGCGCGGAAATCGTAGAGCGGCTCGGTTGCCACGACCGCCGCGACGAGCGCGTCGATGCGCCGGTCGGCACGATAGGTCAGGAAGACCACGCCGGTCTGCGCGCGCAGGGTCAGCATGTGGCGCGTGCGGTCGTCCTCTTTGTCGGGACGCGTGCGCTCGTGTTTGCGGATCAAGTCCCGGTCGTACTCGTCAACCGAGCAACACGCGGCGACGCCGATCTGTTCGTGCTCGCCCATGACGAGTCGATACAGGTAAAGACTCGGCTCGCCTTCGGTCTCCAGCGGGCATTCGCGGATCAACTTGTGAAAATTCTCGGCGGCGCGCGCGTAGACTTCGTCGCTGTAGATGTTCGTGCCTTCGGGCAGATCGATTTCGGGGCGCGTGACGTGCAAGAGACTCAAAGGATTTCCTTCGGCCAGACGGCGCGCCTCTTCCGTGTTGACCACATCGTAAGGCACGCTCGCCACCTGCTCGACTTTCGCAGTGGGCGGGCGCAACGCGCGAAAAGGATAAATGACAGCCACGGGCTTTCGTTCTCCTCAACAGAAGATGAAAATGCGGGATTTCTAACCCCTAAGACTATCCGCACCCGCCCCCCTTTGCCAAGCCGCGAACGCACTCCGACGCGCGAGAGGCCGCCGGAGTCGCGTTTGTAAAAGTGTGAGGTGTGACGATTTTGTTTAGTCTGTGCGTGCCTTGCCGCCGCGCCTATTTAGTGTCAGAATTCATCCTGCCTTTATCTTTACCAAACCAAGTGAAAGAGGTTTTCCGGTGCGTCCCTTGCGGTACAGGGCACAAACCACATTCGCGCGCAGCGTCGTGCGTGCGTGTGCAGTCGCGTTGCTGCTCGCGCTCGTGTCGGTGTTGACATCACAGGGCGCGCGCGGGCAGCAGACCGTCACTTCGGCGACGCTCGGCGGGCGCGTGGAGGATGAGAGCGGCGCAGGCATCCGCGGCGCGACGGTCGTCGCCACACATCTCGACACCCGGCAGCAGCGGAGCACGACGAGCGACGAGGCGGGTCGTTATCGTTTTCTCTACCTGCCCGTCGGCGAGTATCAACTGACGGCCGAGCACGTGGGGTTTGCGCCCACGCGGCGTCGTCTGACGCTGACCGTGGGGCAGACTTTGGATGCGCCCTTGCAGTTGACGGTGGCGGGTGTCGAGGAGACCGTCAGCGTGTCCGAATCGGACGTGCCCGTCGTCGAAATCGCGCGCACGCAAGTAGCCGAAACGATCCTGCCGCGCGATGCGGACACGCTCCCGCTGAACGGCCGCAACTATCTAGACCTCGCGCTCCTTGTGCCCGGCGTCTCGCGCACGAACACGGGGAGCAATCAACGCTTCGCCGAAACTTCGGCCGTGCCCGGCACGGGGCTATCAGTCGCAGGCCAGCGCAACCTCAACAACACTTTCATCATCGATGGACTCTCCGCCAACGACGACGCGGCAGACCTCGCCGGGACGTTCTACAGTCAGGAAGTGGTGCGCGAGTTTCAGGTCATCACATCGGGCGGCATGACGGAGTTCGGGCGCGCTTCGGGCGGCATCGTCAACATCATCACGCAGTCCGGCACGAACAACTTACGCGGACGCCTCTACGGCTTCGCGCGCAATCAACGCTTCGACGCGCGCAACCCGCTCGCGCCCGCGCGCGATCCCTTAACTCAGGCGCAATACGGCGCGAGCCTCGGCGGCGCGCTCCGACGCGAGCGCACCTTCTTCTTCGCCAACTTCGAGCAGACGCGCCGACAGGATGCCACGGTCGTCACCATCTCGCAGGCAAACGTCGCGGCCGTCAATGCGCGGCTCGACGCTCTGAACTACGCGGGGGCGCGCATCCAGACCGGCATCCTTGCGAGTAGTTCGGATGCGACCAATCTCTTCGGCCGTCTCGACCACGAGTTGACGGCGCGGCAACACCTGACGGCGCGCTACAGTCTCTATCACATTGCCGCCGTGAACGCGCGCAACGTCGGCGGCTTGAACGCCGCGAGTCGCGGGAGCGCGCTCGACAATCACGACCACGCGTTCGCGCTCGCGCACGTCGCCACCCTTTCGCCCGTCGCGCTCAACGAAGCGCGTTTCCAGTTCACGCGCAGCCGACTCGCAGCGCCCACAAACGATGCGTCCGCGCCCGCCGTCAACATCGCCGGGGTCGCCAACTTCGGCACGGCCACTTTCTCGCCGCTTGCGCGCGCGCTCGACGTGTTCGAGGCGACCGAGGCGTTCACCGTCCTCCACGACGCGCACACGTTCAAGGCGGGCGCGCAATTTTTGCTCAACCGCGTGGACGTGCTCTTTCCCGGCGCGACGGGCGGCGTCTACACCTTTTCTTCGCTCGCGAATTTTCAGGCCGGGCGATACATCAACTACCAGCAAGCCTTCGGCGCGCCGTCGCAGTTTCAGTCGAACCCGAACCTCAGCCTGTTCGCGCAGGACGAATGGCGCGCGAGCGAGCATCTGACCGTCAACGCCGGACTCCGCTACGACGCGCAATTCTTGCCCGCGCCCATCAAAACTGATGCGAACAACTTCGCGCCGCGTCTTGGTGTGGCCTATGCGCCCGGCGGCGACGGCCGCACGGTCTTGCGCGCGAGCGTTGGCCTCTACTTCGACCGCCTGCCCTTGCGCGCCACGTCGAACGCGCTGCAACGTAACGGTGTCAACTATCGCGTCGCCGTCCTCTCATTCGGGCAGACGGGCGCGCCCGCGTTTCCCGCGACGCTCGACGCTTTTCCGGCCGGACTCTTAACCGCCGTCACGACGATTGACCCGCACATCGAGAACAGCTACAGCACACAGGCCAGCCTCCAACTCGAACGCGAGTTATCGAGCGACACTTCGGCGGCCGTCGGCTACCTCCACCTGCGCGGGCGTCATCTGATCCTCTCGCGCAACGTCAACGTGCCGACGCTCTCGGCGGCGGAAGCTGCGGCGCGCGGCATCGCGAATCTCGGTCGCCCCGATTCGCGCTTCGCCAACGTCTCGCGCTTCGAGTCGTCGGGCGAATCGGCCTACGATGCTTTGACCGTCTCGCTCAACCGACGCCCGCAGCGCGGCCTTTCGCTTCGTCTCTCCTACACGCTCTCGAAAGCGCTCGACACGGCGGGCAACTTCTTCTTCTCCACGCCGCAGAACAACTTCAACCTGCGCGACGAGCGCGCGTTGTCCGACAACGACCAGCGCCATCGACTGACCTTCAGCGGCTCGCTCGAAGCGCCGCACGTACACCTGCGCGACGCTTCGCTCTGGCGACGCGCGGCCGACGGTTTTCAGTTGAGCTACATTTTCACTTACGCGTCCGCGTTGCCCTTCAACATTCAGACGGGCACGGATCGCAACAACGACACGAACCCGAACGACCGCCCCGCAGGGATAGGGAGAAATACCGGGCGCGGCTTCGATTTCGCGTCGCTCGATCTGCGTCTCAGTCGCCGTTTTCGTTTGACGGAGCGCCTTCGTCTCGAAGCTCTGGCCGAAGGCTTCAACGTCTTCAACCGCGCCAACCTGCAACTGCCGAACAACGTCTACGGCACGGGCGAGACGCCGCGCGTAGGCTTCGGCACGCCGACGGCCGCCGCCGACCCGCGCCAACTACAGTTCGGCCTCCGGCTCGACTTTTAGATTTCGTTCGGACTTTTAACTTCCGTCCGCTCGTCTTTCACAGTTCCGCTTGCTCACCGGGCGGGACACATCTCAAGAGGATTTATGAAGCGTCTATTTTTCCACCCGACTCTTTTCAACATCACGCTCGCCGCCGCACTCTTCCTCTGCGCGCACGCGACGAACACATCAGCGCAGGAACATCGACCTCAACGGGCGGCCGCATCGGTCGTGCGCGTCTCGGCGGCGGGGACAGACGCGTCCGAACCGGCCGTCGCACGGGCGGCCGCGAGAGACGGCGGCGTCTTCGTCGTCTGGGTCGAACACGGAGCGGGCGGCGCGTCGGACGTGTGGCTCGCGCGCTTCGACGCGAACGGGCGGAGACTGAGCACGCGTCCAACGCGCATTAACCCTGTGGCCGGACAAGCGACCGCTTGGCGCGGCGACCCGCCCACGGTCGCCGTCTCTCCGGACGGCCGGCAGGTCTACGTCGGCTGGATGATGCGCGTCGCGGGTTACACCGCCGCGACGGCCGACTCCGCAGTCTTTCATCTCTCCGCTTCGCGCGACGGCGGGCGCACCTTCACGCCGCCCGTCAGGGTCAGAGACGACCGGACGCCCGCGCCGCACGGCTTGCACTCTTTGGCGGTGGCCGAAGACGGACGCATCCACGTCGCTTGGCTCGACGAGCGCGGCGGCGCGAACGTCCACGCGGCACACGACGCGAAGGCGAAACCTTCCGGTCATCACATGGAGGCGAACCGCCAAGTCTACACGGCCTATTCGACAGACGGCGGGCGCACCTTCTCGCCCTCGCGTCTCGTCGCGCGCGACGCGTGCCCTTGCTGCAAGACCTCGCTCGTCGCGGGCGCGGGCGGGCGCGTCTACGTCAGTTGGCGGCAAGTGCTCGCGGGCGACTTTCGCCACATCGCCGTCGCCGCGTCCTCTGACGGCGGGCAGAAATTCAACGCGCCCGTCATCGTCAGCGACGACCGCTGGATGCTGAACGGCTGCCCCGTCTCGGGCGCATCGCTCGCGCTCGGAACTGACGGCGTGCTCGGCGTCGTGTGGTACACGGCGGGCGAGGCGGGCGAGGCGGGCATCTATCGATCCGAATCGCGCGACGGCGGGCGTACCTTCGCGCCGCGCCGCCCCGTGGCGTTGGGGAAAGCGCAGGGCACTCCGTCGCTGCTCGCGGCAACGGGAGAAGGCGCGCTCGTCGTCTGGGAATCGAGAGAGACGGGCGCGGCGCATCCCGCGAGCGCGCGCATCGAAGCGGGCGGCGACGGCGGCAGCAGCGGCGCGACGAGCGCACACGCGCTTGCGTCCCACGGCGAACTGCCCGACGCGACTCTGGCCGGAGACGGCCGCCTGTTCGTCGCCTACGTCTCGAAGCAGGGCACGCGCCGCGCAGTTCAACTGCTTCGCGCCGATGTCCGAGACGCATCGGCTGCGTCTCAAGCAAAACTCAAGCGGCCGCGCGGCGCGACGAATTAAAAAAGAGCTTGACCTTGTAGTCGAATACGGGGCTTACAATCGAGACGCGAAGGAGGAATTTTTCTGATGCGTCGAATGATGAGCTGGTTGATATGCGTGTTGGTGTTGTCGGGTGTCGCTTACGCGCAAGGAGCGGGACAGCCGAAGCGGAGCGTCTACGCGGGCGATGAGCGGCGCGAGATCAAGGCGCTCGCGGACGAAGAGGTCGAAGCGTTGTTGAGCGGTCAAGGGATGGGGCTGGCGAAGGCCGCCGAGTTGAACCACTATCCCGGCCCGCGCCACGTCTTGGAGTTGGCAAACGAACTGGAACTGTCGCCGGAGCAGCGCACGCAAACGCAAGTTGTGCTTGCACGGATGCGCGGCGAGGCCACGGCGCTCGGTCGCCGCATCGTCGAGCGCGAGCGTGCGCTTGACGCCGATTTTGCGAAAGGCGACATTGACGCGGCGCGTCTGCGTGCAGCCACGACGGAGATCGCGCGCTTGCAGGGCGAGTTGCGCGCGGCGCACCTCGCGGCGCACCTCGAAATGCGTCGCCTGCTCTCGCCGCGACAGATCGCGAAGTACGACGCTTTGCGCGGTTACGCGTCCGGCCAACAGACGGGCGAGGGACACGTGCACGGCCACGGCAAACACTGACAGACGGAAGAGGGAGTCCGGCGAAAGATGAGCGAAGATTCAACGGCGTGCGCTCTGGCGAACCGCAAATGCGTGCCCTGCCACGGCGGCATCCCGCCGCTCGGCCGCGCGGAGATCGAGAAGTTTTTGGGCGAGTTGGAGGGCTGGGAAGTAATCGAAGCGCATCACTTGAAAAAGAGTTTCGCGTTTCCAAACTTCGCGCAGGCGCTCGCGCTCGCCAATCGCATCGGCGCGGTGGCCGAAGCCGAAGGGCATCATCCAGACATACGTTTCGGCTGGGGCTACCTCGAAGCGACCATCTACACGCACGCCATCGACGGCCTCAGCGAAAGCGATTTCATCCTCGCCGCGAAGATCGATGCCTTGACGATGGCGGATTGAAGAGAGCATGTGCCTCGCTCCGGCGGAAAGTAGCCCGTTGGTCGCGGCGCGTGAAGCGTTCAGAGAGCGTCCGAGCAATTAATCTTGACAAATATATCGCCCGCCTTTAATCTGCGCCTGCTCTCGAAAATGTTCTTTTGACGATCAGCCCTACCGCTGTCGTCATTCATAAGTCTAACAATACATCAGAAAACAAAGGCGAGGCCGTCGTGCGTCGTGCCCGTCTCTTCGTGTCCGCACGCTTGTGCGCGCGCGTTTGCGGTCGAAGACCGTCCGGGCGAAGCGCAAATCTCACGCGGCGCGCGTCTCTCTCTCTTTCTGTGTATTGCTGCGTGCGTATTTCCCGAACTTTTGGGAAGGGGACTGTATGGATAAAAGGATCGTCAAAGTTATCGAATCGGTGCATGCCAATCTGCAAAACGAATTAGACCTCGATGAAATTGCGCGCGAGGTGAATCTCTCGGCCTCGCGCCTGCGCCACCTCTTCAAAGCCGAAACCGGACTCTCCCCGGCGCAGTTTCTCAAGCGCTTGAGAATGGAGAGAGCGCTGGAACTTCGCGAGCAAACGTTCATGCGCGTGAAGGAGATCATGAACGCCGTGGGGCTGAGCAATAACAGCCACTTCACACACAGTTTCAAAAGAGCGCACGGGCTGACGCCGACCGAGTGCGGCCATAACGGCAAGACCAATCTCGCCGCATGCGCCGTCGAGCCGCTGCCGCCGCCGCAGCACGATCTGCCCGTAGCCAAAATGGACAACAAATAGCCTGCCCGCGCAAACGAATTTGATTGCTAACGGAAATCTTTGTCAGTAAATTAACCACTCCGCTAACGAGGCATACTTCACCGGTCAGCGTGCCTTAGAAAATCACAACTGAAGCAAGCCTGTGAACCTGAGTTCCGTAAAGTCTCCCGTGGAACTCGTTGGCATCCTTGCGCCCTTGCGCCCGCCGGTCTTTTCCCGGCGGCGCGGGCAAGAGCGTCCTGCCGTCTACTTTCGGCCTCAGCGGAGGCGGAAGTTCTGCGGCGGAAATTTAGTGAGCGGCAATCCACAACGGATCAGGCCGTTCCATTTTCAGTAGTTCGATCCTCCATTTGCATGTGCCGAACTACTCCAGCCCACTTGTCTGAAAGGAGACTTTCCATGAGTTTGATTAAAGGTTTACCACGAAGGCGCGCTCTCTTAATCGCGCTCTCGGCCGCCTTCGTCATGCTGGCGGGCATCGCCGCCGTCTGGCAGCTGTCCAAGCGCCCGGCCGAAGCCGCTTCGGCGGAGAAACAGGAATTACAAAAGCGTCTGCGCAGAGGCGTCGGGAGCGAAGTGCGTTTCGCGTCCAGACCCGAACAGGCGGACGAGGCGGTGAAGTCCGCGGACGATTTCATCTACTCGCGCTCCGGCCTCCGCATGTCCGACGAAACGAAGAAGAAACTGGCGAAGGCCGAAAGCGACGTGTTGAAAGGCAAAGCCAAACACATCACCGTCGCGGAGTTGACCGACAGCCTCACGGACGGCACGGTCGAACGACTCTCGACTCTCACGGACGAAGAGATTGAACAGGTGGCCGACGCCTCGGCCGACGAAAACGGCGACATCCGCTCGCGCGCCGACGGCAGGTGGGGCACTTTGACGAAGCGAGAGTTGGTTGAGCAGGCGAAAGCCGGTCGCGAGTGGAGCCGGCGCGGCGACTCGGCTTCGCGCGCGACGCTGCACATGATGATCGGAGAAGAGGTGAACGACCGCGCGATCAAACTCAGCGCAGCGCTGCCCGAACAGTTCGGCCAAGCCAACACGCAGGGCGTCACTCCGACGCAGGCGCTCCTCATCGCCTACTCCGTCGCGACCGACGACCCGCTCGCCGATTCGCGCGGCGACATCGAGCAGACGCTCGTGCAGCAGCGAATGGATGCCCGGCAGACGCGCGAGCAGAAGAAGGCGCAGCAGAAGAACCTCTCCGGCCGTCCCTACGGCGCACGCGGCTTCGTGCACCCGTCCGCCCCCAACTTCTTCTTCAAGTCAGGCGTTGACAAGTTCCTCAGCCGCAGCAGCGAGGGAGGTAAAAAATAATGAAAAAGATACTACTAGCCTTGATGCTCTCTCTGCTGGTCGTCGTCTCGGCGTGCAATCCCTTTGCCACGCAATACTGCAACTTGACCGGGCCTGCGAACGCGCCTTACCGAATCACATACCCTTGTGTTGTGACTTCGACCAATCCCTGTTATGTCCCGGACATCGCGACCGGGACGGTGAAGCCGGATGGAACGTTCAGAGTTCCGCAGCGTGGCGTGAGCTGCTCCTACTTGCAGTCGGTCGCGAGATTCGGCATCGTCATGAACGTCGCCCTCTCGGCCAGCCCGGCGTCCGTCTACCTGCCCAGCCCTCCCGCGTCTGGGACGATCACAGGCCAGAGCTTCGACGCCACTTACGGCATGCCCAGAGTTGATTACTTCGACAGCAACGGCTATCTGGTCGGCTCCGTCAACGCGTCTTACGTGTCGAGCGACAGCACGTTGTTGCAAGCCAACATGCCTGACATGAGCAACGTCTATTCAGGCAACTATCTGGTCAAAGTCACCAACATGACCTACGACGGCTACTACCTGAACATCGTCGGCTCCGCCCCGATGACCGGGTGGGGCAAAGACCGGCCTGACAGCGACGGCGACGGTTGGTATGACGATCAGGACTGCGACATCTACAACCCGGCGCGGAACTATGATTGCAGCCAGAGTTGCAGCGGCGAAGGCGGTTACGAGCCTCGGTATACGGTGGATCAGGAAATCTGCCCTTACTACTGAGACTCGTCTCGACAACTCCGCGGGCAGGCGTCGATGTGCGTTTTCGCGCTTGCTCCCGGCAACCGGAAACGCGCTGTTCTCACTTTCGAGTGAGGCTGCAACTGGCGAGAGCGAGCAAGTCGATGCGGCTTGCTCGCTCTCGCCTTGTGGAGTAAGGTCGCAAGTCAAACGGCAGTCCACACAAAGACGTTTAAAAATCCCATGACCGGAGGCACGATTCTCAAGCACACGCGGTTGACGGCGCTCGTCTCTTTCCCCCGGCGTCGGCGCAAGCTCACACCGCGCGGCTGCGTGGTGCTGCACGGCCTGTTGCTGCTCACAACGCTCGTCTGTGCAGGCTGCGCCCGCCCGCGCGCGACGGCAAGTGATCGCACATCCCCGATCATTTACGCGGCCGTGGGCGACTCGACCGGAGTGGGCTTGGGGGCGCGAGACGGCGGCGGGTACGTCGAACGCCTCTTCGCACGAATAGAACAAAAGCGTCCCGGCTCAACCCTCGTCAATCTCTCGGCGGCCGGAGCGACGACGGCGGATGCGGTCAACAGACAGATCACGCGGCCGGACGCCGAACGCGCCACGCTCGTCACCATCTGCATCGGCGCAAACGACCTCTTACGCGGCGGCGAAGCGAAACAGTTTGCCGAAAATTACGAGACGCTCGTGGGAAAACTAAAGCAGCCCGGCCGGCTGATCGTCGTCGCGAATCTCCCCGACGTTACTTCCGCGCCCGCGGCGAAGGGATTGGCCGGCGAGTCTCTACGTTTAAGGCTTGAGCAATTCAACGGGGTCATCGAGGCGACGGCCAAGCGGCACGAATTGCCGCTCGTCGATCTCTACAGGTTGAGCAAAGAAAGGCTGGCGTCGCATCCGGAGTTTTTTTCCCCGGACGGATTGCACCCGTCCGACGTGGGATACGCACATTGGGCGGAAGCGATGTGGGCAGTGGTAGAGCCGTCCATCCTTGAGTGAGCCGCGCCGTCGATCCGTCGATTCATCGAAGCGTCGAATCCAATTCTCCTTCGACGCTTCAGCGCACGCGGCTTTTCTTTCGTTTGAGAAAATCGATCAGGACGAACTGTGAGAGATTGCCGGGCGTGGCGAAGTAGGCTTTGCCGTTCGTCATCTGCGACATCTGTTTGACGAACTCGACGAGGTAGTAGTCGGAGGCCAGCATGAAGGTATTGATCATGATGCCCGCCTTGCGGCACGCCTGCACTTCCCTGAACGTGGCGTCCATCACGACGGGGTCAAGCCCCATCGAATTTTTATACAGGCGTCGACCTTCGGCCAAGCCCGCGCCTCCGGCCGACCCGCCGCGACGACGCGCGCTCTCGCCCCGCGTCGCGGACGGCGCGACGCCGTCCAGAAAACAGGCCGTGGGTTTGCCGTCCGTCACCATCACGATCTGCTTCATCTCTTTGCGCTGCGCTTGCAGGAGACGGCGCGCGAGTTTCAAGCCCTCGGCCGTGTTCGTGTGATAGGGGCCGACCTGCGTGGTCGCTAGACGCGCGAGCGGCAACTCTTCCGCGTCGTCGTGAAAGAGCACGACTTTGAGCGAGTCGCCCGCGTATTGCGTGCGGATGAGGTGCGCGAGCGCGAGCGCCACCTTCTTGGCGGGCGTGAACCGATCTTCGCCGTAGAGAATCATCGAGTGCGAGCAGTCGAGCATGACGACCGTGGCGCAGGAAGATTGATAATCGCACTGGTGGACGTAGAGATCGTTGTATTCGAGATTGAGCGGCACGCCCAAGCCCTCGCGCCGGATGGCCGACATCAAGGTGGCGTTCACGTCGAGGTTGATCGTGTCGCCGAACTCATACAACTTTGAAGCCTGCGCCGCCTCCACGCCCGTCGAAAGATGCGGCGTGTCGTGCCGCCCGACGGAGCTTTTGCCCATGCTCCCCAAGAGATTCCTGAGCGTCTTGTAGCCGAGAAAATCCAGGCCCTTCTCCGTCACCTCGAACTTCACGTTGCGCGGCGTCGGCTCATCGACGCGTCCCGTCCCACCTTGCCCGTCCCTCCGTTGTCGTTGCTGCGCCTCGGTCGCTTCTTCACGCAGATTCAAAAAGCCCTCTTCCACCAGACGCTCGATCAACTGATTCAACAACTCTTCGAGTTGCGACCCCTTGAAGCGCCCCTCGTTCTCCGCCAACATCTCCATGACCTGCTGCTCGTCAACCACGCCCGTTTCGAGCAACGCGCGCAACAACGCCTCGCGCAACCCGTCGAGCGACGTGTCCTGCGGCCGACGGCGGCGCGTCCAGTAGTAATCGTCGTCAAAGCCCGACTGCAAGAGACTATCCTGCAACGCCTCCATCAAGTCGCCGAGGTTCACGCCCGACACGTCGAAGCCTTTGAATTTTGAATAGCGAATGAACTTCATTGTAATTACTTCTGCTCCGGTTCAGGAACTTGCAAGTCGCGGCAAATCTTTCGCGCCAAATAATCGTTTATTTCCCGATGCCGTGGAATGGCCGTACTTCTCTGCGCCGCACGATTCACGTAGACCGTATGGTTGCCACCCTCACGCCTGAATTCACAGCCGTTTTGCTCCAAGTGGCGGATTAGCTTGATGCGCTTCATGCCCAGCTATTAGCACAAAACATATCTACTGTGTATCGCTATTTTATTGGAAACTATCGCTGGCTATCACTTGTTATCCATGGCTATTACGAACCGAGAAATTTTATTTTTTCGACACAACTAACTCTTCGCGGATAACCTTTCGTCCCCTCACTGCTTCTTGCGCCAACTCACGATTCGCTTCCAACACTAACTCAATTGCTTCCTCCAAATTCGCGCGCGCTTCTTCCAAAGTCGCGCCCTGCGTGTTTGCGCCGGGCAGTTCTTCGACAAAGGCAATGTAGCCTTCCGGCACTTCCTGATAGACGGCCGTTAAAGTTATATCCATGTCTCACTCCATCAGATGAAACTTCAAAACCAAGTCGAGGATCGACAAGAGGGTGTTTCAGTTATTCGCGTGTCCTTACGGTGATCGGTTCGCGGATGACCTCTTCGCCGTCCGTGCCGATGAGCGTGAGCGCGTAGTTGGCTTCGAGAATGGTCTCGACGGCTTCGCGCAAGTTGCTGCGCGTTTCTTCGAGGTCTGCGCCCTGCGTGTTCGCGCCGGGCAGTTCTTCGACGAAGCCGACGTAGCCTTCGGGCACTTTGAGGTAGACGGCGTTGTAGGTTCTGTCCATCTCAATTCTCCTTAGCTGAAGCGTCCCGTCTCGGTGAGGTCGTCGTAGATCATGCCGCGCCGATCTTTGCGCGCTTTGGTGGCGGCCGTGTAGCCGCCTTCCTCG
The DNA here is from genome assembly GCA_036387235.1 of Pyrinomonadaceae bacterium. Classification (GTDB taxonomy): domain Bacteria; phylum Acidobacteriota; class Blastocatellia; order Pyrinomonadales; family Pyrinomonadaceae; genus JAIVJZ01. The sequence goes on along the minus strand of DASVUD010000021.1, from coordinate 18,403 downwards.
TTGCGGCTGATCTTGTTCTGCGCGTAGAGACCTTCGAGGGCGAACTCACAGGCCGCGACGAGTTGGGCTTCGTCCGCGCGCCCGAAGTCGAAGGGGATGCGAACGGTCTCCATCAGTTCGGGGACAGCTTCGAGCAGGCGGACGCATTCTTCGGCCGAGGCCGTGTCCGCCAGACGCAAGTTGTTGCCTTCGTCGAACCAGCGCACGGCCGCGCTGAAATCTATGCCGACGAAATAGCCTTCGTGGATTTCGCCCGCCGCGCGTTTGATCAAGTCTTTGGCGATCTTCGTCGCGCCCACCTGCTCGCCTTCATATTCGAGTTCCATCTTGCCGGTCATCGAAGGGACGGCGGCGTAGATGTCCGAGATGCGCGGGACGATCTCCGCCTCGCCCGTCACGAGCGCGCGGCGTTCGGCGTTCGAGACGACGGATTCCATGACGGTGATGGGCAAGCGCTGCGAGACGCCGGAGCGTTTATCGATGCGCTGGTCGTCGCGCGCTTCAAAGGCGATCTGCTCGATGAGTTCGCGGATGAAGTCGGGCACGCGCAAGTTGCCCGTCAGCCCCTCGCGCTTTGTCCAAGCCTCTTGACGCGTAATCTCGACGCCGAGTTGGAGGTCTGCCGGGTAATGCGTGGAGACTTCCGCGCCGATGCGGTCTTTGAGCGGCGTGATGATCTTGCCGCGCGCGGTGTAGTCCTCCGGGTTGGCCGAGAAGACGAGCATCACGTCTAGGGGCAGGCGGACGGGATAGCCTTTGATCTGCACGTCGCCCTCTTGCATGATGTTGAAGAGGCCGACTTGAATCTTGCCCGCCAGGTCGGGCAGTTCGTTGATGGCGAAGATGCCGCGATTGGCGCGCGGCAAAAGACCGTAGTGAATCGTCAACTCGTCGCTCAGGAGATGGCCGCCTTTGGCCGCCTTGATCGGATCGACGTCGCCGATGATGTCCGCGATGGTCACGTCGGGCGTGGCGAGTTTTTCGACGAAGCGCGCTTCGCGTCCCACCCAGTCGATCTTCGTCTCGTCGCCGTGCAGTTCCAAAGTCTGGCGGCCGTAGGCGCTGATGGGACGAAACGGATCGTCGTTGACTTCCGAACCGGCGATGATGGGAATCTGTTCGTCGAGCAGGTTTGTCAGTTGCCGGATGATGCGGCTCTTGGCCTGCCCGCGCAGGCCGAGCAGGATCAGGTTGTGGCGCGCGAGGATGGCGTTCGTGATTTGCGGCACGACCGTCTCGTCGTAGCCGACGATGCCGGGAAACAGGCGCTCGCCCGCGCGCAGTTTCGCGATGAGGTTGGCGCGCAGTTCGTCTTTGACCGTGCGCACGCGGTAGCCCTGCTGTTTCAACTCGCCTAAAGTTTTTGCCTGTGCCATTAGTTTGAACTTCTTCCCCTTAAAAATTTGTTCACTACAGCTTCAACCCGTCGCCGCGTTCTCGCCGCTACGCGCGACGAACTCTCCCTCGTTTGTCCGCGAGACGAGACCGTCCGCTTCGAGTTTTTCCAGATGCGCCAGCACTGCGCGCTCGGCCATTGCGTGCGCCTTCGGCAAAACGTCCGTGTAGACCCCGGCGACGATCTCGCGCGGTGTTGTTGCGCCCGCGCGCACGGCCGCCAAGATTTTTCGCTCGCGTTCGAGACGATGCGCGATGTATTCCTCGATCTTTTGGCGCGCTGCGGCGACGGCCGCCCCGTGGCCGCCGAAGAGAACTTTAATGTGCGGCAAAAGCGCGCGGTAGCGTTCGAGCGACGCGAGGTAATCGCGCACGTTGCCTTCCGGCGGATCGATGAGCACCGAGCCGAGGCCGACGATGTTGTCGCCGGTGATGAGCGCATGCGTGCGCGCCTCGTAAAAACTGAGATGGCCGCGCGTGTGCCCCGGCGTGTGCATCGCGCGAAGCGCGAGCGCGGGCGTGCCCGCAAGTTCGATCACGTCGCCGTCTTCGATGAAGCGATCCACGGTCAACTGACCGCGCAGACTCTCGGCCGTCAGGCGATGCGCGGCGACCGCGACATCCCCGCCCACATGATCGAGCAGCGCGCGCACGCCGCCGACGTGATCCGGGTGATGATGTGTCAGGATGATCTCGCGCACATGTCGGCCTTCTGCCTTGAGTTCATCGACGCAGGCGGCGAGCGCGGCCTGTTCGTCTTCGTCAGGCGAGCCGGGATCGAGTATGACGAACTCTTTGTGGCCGACGAGATAAGCATTCGTGTGCGTGGCGGGCGGCTTCGTCGGCGTGCGCAAAGGGAAACAGATGAAGCCGGGCGTGAACTCGATGCGGCGCACAGGCTCGCCGTGCGCTTGCGGCACACCGAGGAAACGTTCGACCAAGTCGTCCGTCAAGCCTTCACGCAAAACTCTGAGAGCGTGCAAGACGGGCGGCGCAACGAGTGCTTCGCAGTCTTCCCAACGCTTGACGGCAGCGTCCGCCCGCGTCCACTCGCCGCACTCGAACTCGGCGGTGCGGATGCGCGGCTCTTGCTTGCGCGGCGCGCGCGCGAGGAAGAACCAGGTGTCGAAGCGGCGCGGGCTGAAAGGCGGCGTCACCCAGCGCCCGGCGAAAGTGAAATCGCGCGCGTCTAAGCGGAGGCCGTAGTGCGCGAGCAGTTCGGGGAAGGTCATGCGCCCGGAGGTGAAGTCTTCGAGGACGGAGGCGAGCTGGCCTTTCGTCAAAGCGTCCGCGCCGCGTGCGACGAGCACGCCGAGTTCCTCGAACAACTCGCGCGCGGCGCAGGCGATCATCGCCGCCGTCTCCGCATCCGGCGCGTGCTCGACCGGCGTGGTCGTGTCCTCCGCGTCGCGCTGGCCGCCGGGGAAAGCGTAGAAGCCGCCGAGGAAAGCCAAGCGTTCGCTGCGCCGCGCCCAGAAGACTTCGGGCGCGCGGGTGTTGTCGCCGCTGCTGTTGCCGCTGTCGCTGTCGCCTTCCGTCTCGCGCCAGAGGATGACGGCGGCGGCGTCTTTCGGGACGGCGTCGCCGGTGGAAGCGCGCGCCGGGGCGACAGTCTTGGTTGGCGATTCGTTCGCGGACATCTTCCGTTGAAAACTCTTCTTCGCGGGAGGCGTTCCAAGCGCGCGCTCCGAAAAATTACACACGGTCGTTTACGGGAGTGCGGCAAGTATAACAGAAGCGCGGCGGGAACGATGAAGGAGCAGTGGTGAATGGTCAATGATGAATGGAGAAAGACAGTTCTGATCTATTCACCATTCACCACTTTTCCGCGCAAGCAACAGCGGAGAGGGGAAGCGCGTGTCGTGCTTCCGTCCTCTCCGCTGTTGGAGTGTTGCGTGTTTGAGTCCGACTTTAGGCGCGCGGTCTGACCGTGAGGAAGATGGTGTTGCCGCGACGGTTGACCAAAAGGAGCGCGGGGCGCGTGCCCGTGCGTCCGATGGCGGCGGTCAGGTCGGCGCTGGAACGAACGGGCTGGCGGTTGGCCTGCACGATCACGTCGCCGCGCTGGATGCCCGCGTCGGCGGCCGGGCCGTTCGGATCAACGTCGGCCACAGCCACGCCCTGCGTGTTCGCGGGCAGTTCGAGTTCGCGCATGAGTTCGGGCGTCAAAGGCTGCACGCGGACGCCGAGTTTTCCGGTCGACTCGCCCGTCGTGCCGCCGCCCTGTTCGTTGCCGCCCTCGCCGCCTTCTCCGCGCTCGGCGGTCTGCGTAAACTCGCCGAGCGTGGCGCGCACCTGCTGCTCGCGCCCGTCGCGCACGACCGTCAAGGTCACTTCCGTGCCCGGCGCGGTGCTGGCGATGCGATTGCGCAGAGAGTTCACGTCGTTCACGGTCGTGCCGTTCACGGAAGTGATCACGTCGCCCTGTTTCAGACCGGCGCGTTCGGCGGCGCTCCCCGCCGTGACCGCGCCGACGATGACGCCGCGCACTTCCTTCAAGTCGAGGCTGGCCGCGATGTCGGAAGTGACTTCCTGAATCTGCACGCCGAGTTGGCCGCGACGCACCTTGCCGTTCTTGACCAACTGCTCCATCACGCCCTTCGCCATGTTCGAAGGGATGGCGAAGCCGATGCCGATGCTGCCGCCGGTGGGCGACAGGATTTGCGAGTTGATGCCGATCAGTTCGCCCTGCGTGTTGACGAGCGCGCCGCCGGAGTTGCCGCGATTGATCGGGGCGTCGGTCTGGATGAAGTTGGCGAAGCTGCCGTCGCCGACGCCGGAAGTCGTGCGCTCCTTGGCCGAGATGATCCCGGCCGTGACGGTCTGACCGATGCCGAGCGGGTTGCCGACGGCGAGCGCCATGTCGCCGACGCGCACCTTGTCCGAATCGCCGAGCGGCAAGACCGGCAAGTTCGACGCGTCGATCTTCAAGACGGCGAGGTCGGACGGCGGGTCTGAGCCGACGATTTTGGCCGTCAGCACGCGGCGGTCTGACAGTTCCACGCGGATTTCATCCGCGCCGTCAACGACGTGGTGATTCGTCAGCAAATAACCGTCGGCCGTGACGATGACGCCCGACCCCAAGCCCTCTTCGCGGCGCGGCGTCTGCGGCGTGTTCGGCACGCGCTGGCCGAAGAATTCGCGGAACATCGGGTCGTCCATGAACGGATGCTGCTGCGCCGCGCGTGCGCGCCGCTCGGAGCGCACCGTGACGACCGCGGGGGCGACGCGCGCCACCACGTCGGCGTAAGAATTTTGCTGCGCTATGGCTGCGCCCGTCGCCGCATTCGTCGGCGCGAAATTAAGCTGCGGGTTGTTGCCGGTCTCGGTCGCCTTCGACCCGACGGCGTTGCACCCGACGAAGATGAACGATGCGACCAGCGCACAGGCCAGCCGCGACAGCCGCCGCGCGGTCGTCGCGGCGGGCTGGCGTTTAAGAATTTCGTTGTTCATATCCTGCACCTCTGTTGATAAAAAAATGATGGTATTTTTCCGGTTAACCTATGGCTCGTCTCAGGCGTCTCGATGGCCGTTATTTAGATACGTTCGGAGGGGGGCGCGGTTGCGTTAAGAATGTAAAATTACTGTTGCGGCGGGGGCGGCGTTTGCCAGTAGTCTTCGCTCTCGGAGTTTGCCGCCAGCGACGGCGCGTTTGCGGCCGGGGCGGCTGAGGCGACGGCGGCGGGGCGCGCTTGGGCGGCAACAAAATCGCTCCCGTCGCCCGCCGTCGCCCGTTGCCGCGCCTGTGAGCTGTTGACGACGACTTCCGTGATCAGTTTCGTGTTCGGGATGACGATGAGGCGGCCGTCCGGCGCGCGCACCAAGGTGTCGCGCATCCGTATCGTCTCGATCACGCCCTCGTATTCGCCCATCCTGATCTGGTCGCCGATGTTGAACGGGCGGTACAGCAGCAACATGATCCCCGACAGCAAATTCGAGAGTACGTCTTTTAAGGCGAAGCCGAGCGCGAAACCCGTCAGGCCGAGTCCGGTGACGAGCGCCGTGACGTTCAAGCCCCCGGCTTGCAGCGCCGTGATGATGCCGAAGATGAGGATGCCGTAGTAGTAGATTCTCGACAGCAAGAGGACGACGCCCGTGTCCGCGTGCACGCGCGGCGCGGCCAAAGCAATCACGCGCCGCCCGACGGACGCCACCAACCAAAAGACCAAGAGCACCAGCACGCCCCGAAACATGCCGGGCAGCGCCTTCATAAAGCCGACCTGCAACTCTATGAAGACTTCCCTGAGCGTCTGCGGAGGCGCGGGCGTGGGCTGTTGGAGAAACATACTAAAACAGTGACGAGTGACGAGTGACAAGTGACGAGATAAAAGCAAAGTTTAAAGACAAGTTCTTCGGTTTTAACTTGTCACTCGTCACTTGTCACTCGTCACTGCCTGATTCCTCGTTCTGGTAGCGGAAGCGTTCGCCGTCGCCGCCATTCCACGGGACGCCGCGCATGTGATAGCCGCCCTCTTCCCAGAAGCCCGCGCGGTCTTCGGCGAGGAAGCGCAAGCCTTTGATCCATTTGGCTGATTTCCAGGCGTAGAGCTGCGGGATGATGAGGCGCGCCGGGCCGCCGTGTTCGGGCGGGATGGGGCGTCCGTCGTGCGACCAGGCGACGAGCGAATCTTCGGCGAGGAAATATTCGATGGGCACGTTCGTCGTCCACCCGTAATCGTAGGCGAGCGCGAGCACGAACTTGGCTTCCGGTTTGACGCCGACGAGTCGCGCCAGTTCGCGCGTCGAGACGCCGCCCCACACATTGTCCAGACGCGACCAGCGCGTGACGCAATGAAAATCCGCGTAGACGCGCGTGGCGGGCAAGGCCATGAAGGCTTCGAGCGACCACTGCTGCGGGCGCTCCACCAATCCTTCGATCTCAAACTTCCACGTCGCCGGATCGATGTCGGGCGTGCCGTGCGCGTCGAGGATCGGCCACTTGCGCGTGCGCGTCTGGCCGGGCGGGATGCGGTTGGCGCGCCGCGTGTCGGGGCTGATGATCGTCTCGCCGTCTTCGACACTCTCGGCCGGGCGCGGCTCTCCGCGCTGGTAATCCTCGTCCTTCATCAAGCCGCTCAAGAAACCCATAATGCTCCAAAGGGGTGAATGGTGAATAGTGAATGGTAAATGGATTTAAAAGCCGTGAATCGTCAATCGTAAATCGTGAATAGAGAAAACCTGTCTTCCACCATTTACCATTTACCATTCACCATTCACTTCTTCTTCGTCGAACGCTCGGCCAAGTTCATCAACTCTTCGGGCATCCATTTGCCGACGCCTTTGGTGAGCGGTTCGCGGATGCCGACGGTGCGGTCGTGCCATTCGTCGGCCGCGCCCGCGTGCCCGCGCTCCTGCTCGTAGCGGTCGGTCAGTTCGAGACTGAGCGTGATGCCGTCGGCCACATCGTTCCAATCCTCGCGTTGGATGCCGCGCACGACGAGCGAGAGACCGGCCGACCAATCTTCTTCGGGCGCGCGTGCGTCCTGTTCGGGGATCGCCAAGTTGTAGACGGGCGGAAACTCTTTGCCCCGGTATTCGCGCACGAGCTGCGCCTTCAATTCCTTGAGCGGCATGTCGGGTCGCTCGCGCCGGATCGCCTGCGCGCGGCGGAAGATGTCCGCCACGCTCGCCTGCTGTTGCTGTTCTGCCATCGTTTTTTAGCCTCTCGGTTTTGCCCTTAACTTACACGCCCGACGCGAGAATCACAACCCTTGAAATTCGCGCCCGTCGCCCGCCTCCGGCCGCGCGCGTGAGACGCCGCGCGCCGTGTGGCAATCGAGAAACTGTCACAAGTTTCGCCGCCCGCCGCGCCGGCAACAGGCATCATCGCCGGAACAACTCGCGCGGCGCGTCGGTGTGCCCGCGCGAAATTACGATTCCAACTCAGGATTGATACGATTATGAAGAACAAGCTATTTCCGATCTTTTTATGTCTCGGCGTGCTGTTGGTCGCCGCGTTGCAGACAGTCGCCGGGCAAACGCAAAAGCCTGCGCCGCAATTACCGTCGCCCGTCGCCGCTGTAGCGCAGTCGTCCGTCACCCATGCGCGGCTCAAGGCGACGCTCAAAGGCCACCGGAAGAGCATCGTCGAAATAGTCTTCAGCCCCGACGGCGCAAGCATCGCCACGGGCAGCGAAGACGGGACGGTGCGACTGTGGGACGCGGCGACGGGCGGCGAACGCGCGACGTTGAAACTGGCGAAGCGCATCGAAGATGTAAAACTCGTCTGGTCGCCCGACAGTCGCCGCATCGCCACCTGCTGGTACTGGGGCTTTCATCTCACCAAAGAGGTGCACATCTGGGACGGGCAGACGGGCGCGCCGGTCGCGACGCTCGAAGGGCACAACTCAATCGTCAGAAACGTCCAGTGGAGTCCGGACGGGCGAGTCATTCTCACTTCGGCCGACGACGGCACGGCGAAGTTGTGGGACGCGGAGACGTTTGCGCTCGCGCGCACCATCGAGTACCAGCGCGTGAACACGAGCCGCGAGACGGGTTCGCTCGTCGCCGCCATCTTCACGCGCAAAAAAATTCCGGACGCGCGCGGCGTGTATGCGCGCTTCGCGGCAGGAGGACGCACCATCGTCATCTCAAGTTTCCGCAAGCCCACCGAATTGTGGTCGGTCGATGGACGACGACTCGCGCCGCTTATCACGCTCGCGGAATACGCTGCACTGTCGAGCAGCCAATTCGCTTTCTATTCCGAAGCGTTCATCAGCAGCGACGGGCGTTTCCTCGCCACCAACGAACGCGAGGCCGCGTACATTTGGGACGCACACACGGGCGAACAGCGCCACACCTTCGACGGCGAGAAAGCGCAAGCCTTTAGCCCCGACGGGCGCACGCTCCTGACAGCCTCCTGGCCGCACGGGCGCGGCGCGGGCTTCCTCGATTCCGCGGATGCCGTGCTCAGGCTGCGCGACGCGCGCACGGGCGTGACGTTGAAAGTTTTGCGCGGGGACATGCCGGGCTTAAATGCGATCTATTGGAGTCCGGACGGCCAGAGGCTCGCCATAAACGGCGCGGGGAAAGTGAAGGCGCGTCTGTTCGATCTGGAAGAGGGAGACCTCAAGGCCAAGCTGCCATACGACGGTTGCAGCGAAACGCTTTTCGGCGACGGCGCGAGCGGGTGTGAGCCGTTGGTTTTCAGTGCCGACGGCCGTGTGGTATCGAAACTGACGGGAACGCTCAAGCTCTATGACACGGCAGATGGGCGCGAACTCGGCACGCTCGAAGGCACGCATCGCCGCGCCGCCTTCAGCCCCACGGACGCGCGCCTCTTCGCCGCGCGGGGCAAAGACCGGAAATCGCTTCTGCTCTTTGAAATTCCCGCGCATTGAGATTTGCATTTCCGGCCGTCTGAAATCAATCGCTGCACACGACTGGCGCGCGCCATGCCCGCGCGACAATTTCGCCACTCAAAGTTGAGGCTTCACGGCTCTGTCTCCGCTTGCGGCTTGTGTTATCGTTCCGGTCGTTCGCAAAGTGGCATCAGCCGTTAAGAGAGCGAGGTTTCAGTTTAAAGTGGCAGAGACGATTCCGTTGGAAGGCGACGCGCCCGCGCAGCACGACAAGCCGATGGGTTTCCCGACCTGCCCGGTCTGCGGGCGCGAGTCGAGAGATGCTTTGACGCCGCTCGACGCGCTCGACGATTGGCTGCGCTCGCTCGTCGCGGCGAACGCCCCGGCCGGACAATTCGTGAACGTCGTCTGCAAGCGCTGCGTCGAGATGTTCGAGCGCGCGCGCACGCAGTTGACGACGGATGCGGTCGTCTTCGAGCAGGGCGGACTCGTCTTGCCGACGCCGCTTCGCCTCGACGCCGACGACCGCTTCACCGGGCGCGGCGTGACCATCGCCTTTCTCGATTCGGGCTTCTACAAGCATCCCGATCTGACGACGCCCACCAATCGCATCCTCGCCTATCACAACATCGTGCGCAAGCATACCTCGTCGCTTGAGTTGGGCGACGCGGCCAGTTGGCACGGGATGATGACCTCGGTGGTGGCGGCCGGTAACGGCTCGCTCTCGAAAGGCTTCTATCGCAGCATCGCGCCGGAAGCGAACGTCGTCCTCGTCAAGCTCTCCACGTCGGGGCGCATCTCCGAGCGCAACATTCAAGAGGGCCTCGAATGGGTGCTTGAGCATCGCGAAAAGTACAACATCCGCGTCGTCAACATCTCGGCGGGCGGCGACGAAGAAGAATCCTATTTGGAGAACCCTCTGTCGCAGACGGTCGAGCGCGCCGTCAAAGAGGGCTTGACGGTCGTCTGCGCGGCCGGCAACGCGGGGCACATGCCGGGGCATCCGGTCTTGCCGCCCGCGAGCGCGCCCGCCTCGATCACCGTCGGCGGCATGGACGATCAAAACTCGCTCGACCGCGCCCGACGCGGCATGTACCGTTCGTCCTACGGGCCGACCATCGACGGATTGCAAAAGCCGGAACTGATCGCGCCCGGCATCTGGGTTCCCGCGCCCATCCTCCCGCACACGCCCACGGCCGACGAGGCCGAACTCTACGCCAAGCTCGACAAGGCCGCGGACGAAGAACTCGTCTCCATCATCGAAGCGAACGCCGAAGTGGACAGAGACCTCTACAACGCGCGCGACTTGCGCCCCTCGCTCCTGCGCCACCTGATCACGATCAAATTGCGCGAGGGCGACGTGATCAGCGAGCACTACAAATACGTGGACGGCACTTCGTTCGCCGCGCCCATCGTCTCGTCGATCATCGCCTGCATGCTGGAAGCCAACCCGAAGCTCAAGCCGCGACAGGTCAAACGCATTTTGATCGAGACGGCCGAACGTCTGCCCGGCATCGAGATCGACCGGCAGGGCTGGGGCGTCGTCGCCCCGCGTCGCGCCATCGAACTCGCGCTGCTCGTGAAAACGCTTTAACGCCGCCTCTCACACCGCCACGGCACACGCGCCAACGCGCCCCGCGCGCCGTAATAATTTCCGCACCGCGCGGCGCACGCACGCGCTAAAATGGCCGCAGTAATTTTGCTGGCTTTGCCGGCGACCGCTCACCGCGCTTTTCGCGTGCGACGGTTGTGCATCGCTATAGTCTGCCATCTCTTTAGGGAACACTTTTAGAGCATCTAATAAACCAAGAGTGGAACCACGAATTCACACGAAGCAACACGAAACGAAAAAAACACTAAACGCTTCTTCGTGTGGTTTCGTGTGAATTCGTGGTTTCGTGATTTTGTTAGACGCTCTCTAGGAAAAAATTTTGCGCGATTGTCGTCTACACGATGATTCGACCGTCGTCGTCATCGGCGGCGGGCCGGGCGGCGCGGCGTGCGCGATCAAACTTTTGCAAGGCGCGCGCCGACGCGGCTTGCGCCTGCGCGTGCTCATCTTTGAAGGCAAGGACTTCGGCGTCCACGCCAATCAATGCGTCGGCGTGCTGTCGCCGCCCATCGAAGAAGTGCTCGCGCGCGACCTCGACGTGCACCTGCCGCGCGAATTGATCAAGCGGCAGATTTTTGGCTACCGGCTGCACGGCGCGCGCGAGAACGTCTTGCTCATGGGACACGGCGCGGAGGCCAGCGCGACGGGACACGGGCAGGCCACCTACGCCGTCGAACGCGCCGAGTTAGACCGCTTCCTGCTCGATTGCGCGCGCTCGCTCGGCGCGGAAGTTGTGGAGTCGCGCGTGACGGGCGTCGAGTTCGTGCGCGAGGGCGCGCTCGACGAGGTGCGCGTCTACAGCGAGTCGCGCTACGAACGCGCCGATGTGGTCGTCGGCGCGTTCGGTCTGGACGAGGCGATGCTCTCTGTCTTTGAAGAGGTGACGGGCACGAAGCACGGCCACAGAGGCTTTGTGCGCCCCTCGAAATGGTTGAAGAGTTATTTGACGACCATCGCGGCCGGTCATGGTTTTCAAGGCGAGAAGCTCGGCCACATCGTCCACGCGTTTCTGTTGCCGCCCCGTTGCCCGCGCATCGAGTTCGGCGCGGTCACGCCGAAGGGCGATCACATTCTCATCAACATCGCGGGCGCACGCGTCTCATCCTCCGACCTCGATCAATTTCTGCAACTGCCCGAAGTGCGCCGGCTGCTCCCCCCTTTCGACGAACGCGCGATCAACTACTACGAAGGCCGTTTCCCTTCCGCCCCGGCGCGCGGCGCGTTCGGTCATCGCTATGCGCTCGTCGGCGACGCGACGGGCTGGCTGCGTCCCTTCAAAGGCAAAGGCATCTCGACGGCGATCATCACGGGCTTGCGCGCCGCCGACGTGATGCTCGAACACGGCGTCTCGCGCGCGGCCTTCGCGCATTACCGCCGGGCGTGCCGCGACCTGTTCGGCGACTACGCATACGGCGTCGCCGTCCGCCGCGCGATGCTTGCGGGAGCGCGCCTGTTTCTCGACCCGATGATCGATGTCGGGAAAGTCGATCCCGTCATGTACGATGCGCTCTTTCAGGCCGTCTCCGGCCACGACACTTATCGCAACATCCTCCGACGCTCTTTCAAACCGCGCCTCGTGCGCAAGGTCGCCACGCGCGTCTTTCGCGGCGTCAGGCGGCACAGGGCGTTCAAGGCCAGACGTATGAAAGACATCAAAGTGCGCCGCATGACCGTGCGCGACATAGACGACCTGCTCCGCATCAACGAGAGAATCACGGGCAAGCCGCACGCGGCCTACTACGAGACGAAGGCCGCCGACTACATCGGCCGCTCGCCCTCCACTTGTCTCGTCGCCGAGCACGGCGGACGCGTGGTCGGCTTCGTCGTCGGCGATGTGCGCGGTTGGGAGTTCGGCGCGCGGCTCGCGGGCTGGCTCGAAGTGATCGGCGTCGATCCGGATTATCAACAGCGCGGCGTGAGCAACGCCTTGCTCGACGCCCTGTTCGACAGCTTCCGCCGCGCGGGCGTCGCGGTCGTCAACACCATCGTCAACTGGAACGACGGCGACCTCATAGACTACTTTCGCGCCAACGGTTTCGACCGCGGCGACTACGTCAACCTCGTCCGTTCGCTCGAATGAAGCCATCAGCCGTCAGCTATCAGCCGTCAGCTTTTGTCATCGGTTGTCCATTGGCTGATAGCTGTTAGCTTTTGGCTATGAGCCGTCAGTCGTTCGTTGTATTTATTAGTTGTTCAATTCATCCTGAGAGCAGTTTGTACAGATAACGGCAGACAACGAACGTCTATTAGTCATAAGCTGATAGCTGACGGCTGATAGCTGACCGCTTTCTTATGCCCCTCGACCCGGAAACCGTTCTCAAGCGCCGCCCTTACTTGCGCCTGTCGCTCAATTCGAGCGACGAGGTACAGGTGTCCGTGGAAGGCGCGACGATCAAGTGCGGCTTGCACGCGCTCTATCTCCTCGAACTGTTTTCGCGCCCCTTGTCCGTCGCCGCCGCCATCAAGCAACTCGGCGCGCGTTACGAGTCGAAGGCCGAACGCATCGCGGCCATCGCCACGCTCTTTCGTCTCCAGGAAGGCGGCGCGCTCCTCGACGCGGCAGCGCAGACAGACGCGGCGCGCGGCGACCTCTCTTCCGGCGAAATCTACTTCGAGTGCGCTCTCGATGAAGCGACGCGCGCGCTGCGTCCTTACCGCGAGCGCGAAGCACGCGCCGCCGCGGAACATCGAACGCCCGCGCTCCATGTGCTCGAACTCAACCCGCGCGTCTTTCTCCAGACGGGCACGGAGCCGCCCGCGCCGCTCGCCGCGCGTCTCGCGTTTCTGGATCATTTCTCGACGCGACGCCCCATCGCGTGGCTCGAAGATGCGTTCACGAAAGCTCTCGCTCCCTACTGGCTCGGCCGGGAAGATGCGCGTGCGTTCAAAGAACTCGCGGCGGGAGAAGTCGCGCCCGCCGCACTCGACGCAGGGGTGGCCGCGCGTCTGGCGGAGGCGCGGATTCTGATCGAGCCGCAAGCGGAAGCCGAACGCGAACGCGCTTGGGAGCGCACCTGCGCCGACTTGCGGCGCGACCTGCAAACTGAGCAGCACGCGGTCTTTCGCAAGCTCATCGACCCGCTGCAACTCGCGGCGCTGCGCCGTTACTTTCGCGCGCTCGACGCGGCCGGGCGTCTCAAGGCGAGCAGCAACAAACACTATGCGCACCGTCGCCGCTCCGTCTACGACGAAGAGACGGCGCGCTTCGTGCAACAACAGACGACGGCGCTCGTCTCTCGCATCACGCCCGCGCCCGTCAGCGCCTCGCATTGTCAGGTCTCGGTCTATCAACCGGGCGCGCTCCTGCGTCGCCACAGAGATCAACCGCAGTACGTCTGGAATCTCTCGCTCGTCATGGACGCCGAGCCGGAGACGGGACGGGAAAACGCGTGGCCGATCTGCATCGAGGTGGAAGGCCGCACGCACGAGGTGCGCTTGGAGATCGGCGACGCCGTTCTCTATCGCGGCTCCGAACTCACGCACTGGCGCGACGTGTTGCCCGACAATCAATCCGTCACGCTCTTGTTCTGCTTCTTCGCACCGGAAGAAAGCCGTGAATCGTCAATCGTCAATCGTGAATAGAAAAAACTGTCTTCAGCCATTCACCATTTACCATTCACCACCTTCATCGTTTCTTCCGGTGGACACGCCCGCACGCTTTGTGCCACAATTCCCGTTCAACAAACACACGAATTAAAATCAAATTTTGAGAGGAACGTTATGGCAGAAAATGAGAACGCAATAGGCGCGGCGGCCGCAGGAGCGACGGACGGGCAAACCGGCGGCGGCAGCGACAGCACGACCGGCGACGCGACCGCCGCGGACGCGAACGCCGCGCCCGCGGCCACGGAAGAGATCACCTATCACGCCGTCGAAAAAGACGGGCAGGTGACAGCCCTCTGGGAGATGCAGGGACGCAAGCACCTGCGCACCATCGACCCGCGCTCACGCCAAGGTCAGGAAATCCTTCGCCTCTACACCGCCGAACATCACGACGAGTAATAGTGCAGTAAATGGTAAATGGTAAATGGTGAATGGAAAGAAACGGTCTTTCACCATTCACCATTTACCATTTACTATTCACCGCTTTTCTCACTTGTCACTTTACTAAATTCCTTCCTTCGCCTCCGACGAATGCTTCGATGTTGTCTATGAGTTGGTCGGCCAGCGCCTGCATGGCTTGAAGGCTCGCCCAGGCGACGTGGGGCGTGACGATCAAATTCGGCAAGTCGGATTCGAGCAGCGCGTTGCCTTCGCGCGGCGGCTCACGATTTAAGACATCCACACCAGCGCCCGCGATCACGCCCGCGCGCAAGGCTTCGAGCAGCGCACTCTCATCCACGACGCCGCCCCGCGCGCAGTTAATCAACACGGCCGTCGGTCGCATCCGCGAGAGTTCCGCCGCGCCGACGAGGCCGCGCGTCTCTTCGTTCAAAGGCGTGTGCAATGTGACGACATCGCTCGTGGCGAGCACTTCGTCGAAAGCCGTGCGGCCGGGTCGCACAGAGGTCGCGCCCTTGCGTTCGGCGACGAGTGGACGCATGCCGACGGCGCGGGCGAGGCGTTCGACCGATTGGCCGAGCGCGCCGTAGCCGATGATGCCGAGCCGCGCGCCGTGCAGGTCGCGTATCGGATGATCAAGCAAGCAGAACTGTTCGGCGCGTTGCCAAGCGCCGCCCCGGAGGTCGCGCGTGTAGCTGTAGAGGTTGCGGCGCAGCGCGAGCATCAACAAGAGGACGTGTTCGGGCAGCGTGTGCGTCGCGTAGCCGCGCACGTTCGAGACGCCTATGCCGCGCTCGCGGCAACTTTTAAGGTCGATGTTGTCCGTGCCCGTGGCCGCCACCGCGATCAATTTAAGAGTGGGCAACTGCGCCAGTTCCGTCTCAGTTAGTTTGACCTTGTTGACGATGGCGATAGTCGCGCCCACGAGACGCTCGACCACTTCGCCCGCACGCGTCTCGCCATACTCGCGCCACTCGTGCGCGAAGGCGGGCGGCCTCAGTTCAGCCTTCAGCGTGTTGCGATCCAGAAAGACGATTCGTTCCATACTTCGCTCCGACACCTCAACTCCGCGAGGCCGCTTCAACTTCCACCTGCACTCCCTTTCTTCCTTTGCGCCTTCGGTTTTTCTTCTTTGCGCCTTTGCGCGAAATCAGTTTCGCGCAAAGGCGCAAAGTTTTTAAGACGTAAGGCGCAAAGAGTTGAATGTCATCAAGAGTGGGAGTCCGTTTTCAAGTTATCAGCGCAGGAAGGGCACGAGCAAGCGCACGAGCGCGACGATGACGAGGACGCCGACCACGTCGAGCAGCAGCCCGTAGCGAATCATGCGGCCGAGCGGAATGTAGCCCGAACCGTAGACGATGGCGTTGCAGGGCGTCGAGACCGGGAGCATGAAGCCGAGGCTCGCGCCCATCGTCGCGCCGAGCGCGGGCTCCAAAGGGTCTGCTCCGACGGCGCGTGCGATGGCGATGACGACGGGCACGACCATGTTGGCCGAGGCCGTGTTCGAGGTCGCTTCGGAAGTGAGCGTCGCCACGAGCGTCGAAGCGAACAGTAGCGACAGCCCGCCCGAAATCGGCAGGTGCTTCGTCAAACCGTAGCCGATGGCTTCGGCCAAGCCCGTCTGAAACGAAAGCACGCCGAGCGCGAACCCGCCGCCGTACAAGAGCACCACGCCCCAGTCGATCTTCACCGCCTCGTCCCAAGTCATCGCGCGCTCGCCCCGCGCGTCGCCCGGCAACAGAAACAACAGCATCGCCGCCACCACCGCCGCCACCGCTTCGGGCACGCGCCGGTTGACCGATTGATACAACGCGCTCTGGTCGCCCGCCACGAGCGCGATGATGCCGGGCACAACCCAGAGCACGACCGCGACGAGAAAGGCGATGAGCGTGGACTTCTGCCCGCGCGTCCAAGCGCCGAGGCGCGCCCGTTCGCGCACGAGCATCTCGCGGCTCCCCTCGATCTCACGCACGCCCGCGCGGCACAACGCGTTCAGATAAAAACTGAGATAGAGAAACAGGATGATGACGACGGGCGTGCCGATCATCGCCCACTTGAAGAAGGGAAACTCGATGCCGACGAGTTGGCGTATGAAGCCGAGGCCGATGACGTTCGGCGGCGTGCCGATGGGCGTGGCGAGCCCGCCGATGGAGGCGGCAAACGAGGTCATCAACATCAAGCCCGTCGCGTAGCGTCGATTGATCGGGCTGCCGCCCTCGCGCTCGTTGTCGAAGAGAAAGGCGAGCACGCCGAGTCCGATGGCGAACATCATGGCGGTCGTCGCCGTGTTGGAAATCCAAGCTGAAATGAAGGCCGTCACCGCGCCGAAGGCGACGAGGATGCGGCCGGGTCGCGCGCCCACCCACTTGATCGAGAGCACGCCGAAAGCGAGACGCCGATCCAGTCGATGCAAAAAGATCGCCCGCGCCAAGATGAACGACCCGATGAAGAGAAACATCAACGGATCGGCGAACGGCGCGAACACGTCGCGCGCCGGAGCAACGCGCATCACCACGCACACGGCCGCCCCAAACAGCGCCGTCACCGGCAGCGGCAGCGCCTCCGTGATCCACAACACCACGACCGCCGCCATCACCGCCGCGAGCCTGTGCGCCTCCGGCTTCAAGGCCGGCATCGGCAACAAGAGCAGCAAGACGAACACGGCGGGCGCGAGCACCAACCCGACCACGCGCCGCACCCGCTCGAAACGCGCCTCGCCTTCCGTGATCTGTTCGGGGGCGTCGAGAGTTCTGGGCATAGTTAAATCGTGCGCGTGCGCCCCAGCGCGCGTTCGATTTCGCGAGCCGCGCGGCGTGATGGAATCTTCCCGCCGGGCGTCGGTCGGGCGCGTTGATTTATGATTACTCAATCCATTCTACGGCATGCTACCCTATCATGCGCCCACGCCATTGATAAACGACTTTTCATCACCGCCGCGGGCTACGGCTGTCAGCAATTCCATCTAGCTAATTTAAGGACTAATTGTGAACAAACGAGAGACGAGCCGCCACGCGCGCGGGAGGACTACTGCCGCCCCCGAAAGATTGGCGACCGGCAACGCGGGACTCGACAGCGTTCTGGAAGGCGGCTTCCCGGCCAACCGCCTGTATCTGGTGGAGGGCGACCCCGGCACGGGCAAGACCACGCTCGCGCTCAAGTTTCTGCTCGAAGGCGCGGCGCGCGGCGAGCCGGTGCTCTACGTCACGCTCTCCGAGACGAAGGAGGAGATTTCCGACGTGGCCGCCTCGCACGGCTGGTCGCTCGACGGCGTCACCCTCTACGAGTTGATCCCCCCGGAAGAGAGCCTCAAGACCGAGACGCAGTACACCATCTTCCACCCTTCAGAGGTCGAGTTCGGCGAGACGACCAGCGCCGTGCTCGACGAGGTGGCGCGCATCCAGCCGCGCCGCGTCGTCTTCGACTCGCTCTCGGAGATGCGCCTCCTGGCGCGCGACCCGCTGCGCTACCGGCGACAGATTCTCGCGCTCAAACAGTATTTCGCGGGGCGGCAGTGCACGGTGCTCCTGCTGGACGACCGCACCGCGACGGACAGCGACTTGCAGGTGCGCTCAATCGCGCACGGCGTCCTTGAACTCGAACACCTCGCGCTGGACTACGGCGCGGAGCGGCGTCGCCTGCGCATCGTCAAACTGCGCGGCAGCACGTATCGCGGCGGCTTCCACGACTTCAGGATCGAGCGGGGCGGCGTCGTCGTCTACCCGCGCCTCGTCGCTTCGGAGCACGCGCGGGAGTTCAAGCGCGAGATGATCACGAGCGGCGTCGCGCAGTTGGACACGCTGCTCGGCGGCGGACTCGACCGCGGCACGAGCACGCTCGTGCTCGGCCCGGCCGGTTCGGGCAAGTCTTCGATTGCCGCGCAGTTCGCCGCCGCCGCCGGCGAGCGCGGCGAGCACGCCGCCTCGTTCATCTTCGACGAGGGCGCGAACACCTACCTGTCGCGCGCCGCCGGTCTCGGCCGCGAGATGCGGAAGCAGGTGGAGGCCGGACAGATGACGCTCCAACAGATCGACCCGGCCGAACTCTCGCCCGGCGAGTTCGCGCACCGCGTCCGCCACGCCGTCGATGACGACGA
>DASVUD010000020.1:0-94144 GCA_036387235.1 Pyrinomonadaceae bacterium | reverse complement strand
GAGATTCCATTTGTCGGGGTCGCGCGCGGCGGCGTTGAAGTCGTCTTGCAGGGGCGGCGTCGGCGTCGGCGTCGCCGTCGGCACGACGGAGAAGTTGGCCGTCTGGTTCGCGCTGATGTTCGTGAAGTCGGCGCGCAAAGGGGTGAAGACGAAGTAGGGCGAAGTCGGGAAGACCGTGTAGGAGAGACCCGCGGCGACGGTGAAAGAGTAGTTGCCAGAAGCGTCCGTCCGCACGGTCTGTGAACCCGCGCCGGAGAGCGTGACGGTTACGTCCGCAAGCCCCGCGCCGCCGTTCGTGACGCGCCCCGAAATCGTGAGCGCCTGACCGACGACCGGGCGGCACAGCGAAAACTGCGAAGTGTTGTTGGCCGCACTCGTCGCCGTCGCGGTAACGACTTGGCCGGCGGACACGCCGCTGGCGATGAAACTGACGGGCGCGCTGCCTCCGGCGTTCGTCAACACGTTGATCGTGCCGAGAAAGAATTTGCCTTCGCCCGCGCCCGACGGGTCGCACGCATCGTCGGCAAAGAACTGAACGGTGAAGACCGTGTTCGGCGTGCTCGTCAAAGTGCCGTTGATGCTGACGTTGCCGGCGTTCAGTTGGGCGGAGGTCAACACGGGCGCGCTCTGGTTTGCGTTCGCTCCGTTGAGCAAGAGGATGCCGCTCCCGGCGTTGGCGTAGAGAGAGTTTGACAGCAGCGCGTTGCCGTTGCTGCCGTTGACGTTGATACCGTGGCTGCCGTTGTTGGCGATGACGTTGCCCATCATCCCGACGCCCTGCCCGCCAATCGTGTTGTTGCTTGCGCCGCCGAAGATGGAGATGCCATGACTGCCGTTGGCAAGAGCACCGTTTGCGCCGACGTTCGTGCCGATACGATTGCCCTGCACGGACGCGCCCGTCGTGTTTGTGCCGCGCAGCGTGATGCCGACGAAGGTGTTGCCGGAGATGACATTGTTGCGAATCGCGGTGTTCGAGGCTTCGGCCACGTCTACGCCGCCGAGGTTGGAGAGCGCGGCGTTGCCGTCGCGGGTCGTGCCGATAAAGTTGTCGGTCACGGAGTTGCCGTTGGAAGTTCCGCCGAAGGCGAGGATGAAGACGCCCGCGTTGACCTGACCGGAGATCAAATTGCCTCGCACCGTGGCGGTTGAGGTGTTGAGCAGGATGACGCCCGTGCTGTTCGAGCGCGCCGTTGAACCGCTGGCATCCGTGCCGATGCGGTTGCCTTCGACGACGGAGTTGCTCGCGCCGCTCACGGTGATGCCCGAACCGCCGAGCACCGCGCTTCCGCTAAAGCCGTTGATGACGAGACCGCGTATGGTGGAGTTGCCGGCGTTGACCACGAGGCCGGATGTGTCCGTCGGCACGCTCTGGCCGTTGATTTCGACGAGGAGCGTCGCGCCGCTTCCGGCCAACAGCGGCGCTCCGGCGGCGAGCGCGCCGGGCTGCGTGAACCCGTCGATGACGACCGCGTCGGTGATCGCCGGCAGCGCCGACAGGGGCGTGATCGTCTTGACGCCGCCGCCGGGAATTTGAAAGGTGATGGTCTGCGTGCCCGCCTGCGCGTTCGCGTCCATGATGGCCTGACGCAGACTGCCCGCGCCCGCGTCGTTCGTGTTCGTCACTTGATACTCGGTCACGACGCAACTGTTGAGCAGGACGGAGACGTTGCTGGAGATAATATTCGCGACCGCCACATCATTCTTGCCATCACCATTGAAGTCGCCGGACGCGACGGCACGCGGAGTGTCTCCCGCCGCGAAGCTGGCGCGCGCGCGGAAGCTGCCCGCGCCTGTCCCAAGCAGCACAGAGATCGTGTTGGCGTTAAGATTATTCACAAACACATCGGCCTTACCGTCGCCGTTCAGGTCTCTCACCGCGACGGAACTAGGAGCGCTTCCGGCGGCAAAATTGGTGGCTGCGCCAAAGCTGCCCGTCCCCGTTCCCAACAACACCGAGACGTTATTGGAGACGAAATTTGCTATCACCAGATCGTTATTGCCGTCGCTGTTAAAGTCGCCAACCGAGATGGATTGAGGATTATTCCCCACCGTGAAACTTGTCGGTGCGCCGAAGCTGCCCGTCCCCGTGCCCAATAGCACCGAAGCGGTATTAGCATTAGCATTCGACACGGCAAGGTCACTCGCCCCGTCGCCGTTGAAATCGCCAATCGCGACGGAGTTGGGAGCATTTCCGGCTGCGAAGTTGGTGGCCGCGTTAAAGCTGCCTGTGCCCGTCCCGATTAGCACCGAGACGCTGGCGGAGTTGGTATTAGCCGCCACCAGATCACTTCTGCCGTCGCCGTTAAAGTCACCGACCGCGACCGAACTGGGATTCGCCCCCACAGTGTAATGAGTGGGAGGGCCGAAGCTGCCCGTGCCCGTCCCGATTATTACTGAGACATCGCTGGAGATACCATTCGCCGCAACCACGTCGCTTTTCGCGTCGCCATTGAAATCTCCAATCGCGACGGAACGGGGTTGGGTTCCGACAGTAAAATTGGTGGGCGCGCCGAAGCTGCCCGTGCCTGTGCCTAACAAGAGCGAGATGTTGTTGGCGTTGTTATTCGCTTCCACCAGATCACTTTTACCGTCGCCGTTGAAGTCTCCGACCGCGACCGAAAAAGGTGACGCCCCACCCGCGAAGTCTGTCTTGCTGAAGTTCACAGTGCCGCACACGCCGAACGCCGTGGCATCTTCATCGGGACTCTTGAGTCCGGCGGGGTTCGGGCTTTTCCCTTCGCCGACGGCCGCGCGGTTCGCGTCGGCGAGAAGAAAGTCGGCCGCGTTGTCGTCCGTGTCCTGCGGCGTGCGGCCGTTCAGTTTTCGATAGAGGCTGTGTTCGGACGCCGAGGGCGGGCGGACACGATAGCCGCCGCCTTCTTTGTAGAGCGGGTCGGCCACGGTGTCCGCGCCGACCGCATCGAGCCGCGTGGCGCGCGTGAAGTTGGCCGGGTTCGAGGTGTTGAAGAGAGCGATGCCGTCAGAGACGCTGCCTTCGCCGTCGCCCTCGTCTCGCAGGTTGCCGGTGTAGGTCACGTCGGCGGGGGCGGCGAGCGAATAGCCTTTGGAGTTGACGCCGAGGAAGCGACCGCGCGGCGGAATGTGTGTGCCGTTCGGGATCAGGAAGCGCACGACGCCGTCCGAGCCTGCGAGCGCGAAGCCGTCCGAGCCGTCCGTCGCCTCGACGTTAAAGGGCGCGTCGCCGTCGTTGTAGATTTCCACGAACTCGTCATCAGCGCCGCGCGAGCCGTGCAGACGAAACTCCGCGATGATGAGACGGCCGTTGGCCGGACGAGTTTTCCGCGCGTCGTCGTGGGCGCTCTTGCCGCGCTCTGGTTTTCCCTGCGCGCCTGTCGCTTCAGCGAGCGCGACGCGCACCGGACGGACGCCCGCGAAAGTTATTAACGAAACAAGACTGAGACCGATGATGAGAGCGGCGGCGTGAGGGCGGGGGCTGGAAGTCTTCATGTTGCCTCGGCTGGATTGTCGGATGCAGGAGCACGACGCGTGGTGGCGCGTCGGTGCGTGTGAAGTTGTGTGCACGGAGGATGCGTGCGGCTAAGGCACATTCTCCGAAGAGCCGGTTCGCGGATTTCTTCCCGTGCGGGAAGGACGACTTACTTGAGCAGCAACGAGCGGTTGAGTTTTCCGGCGGACTCTCTCAGCCCGCCGACGCGTTCAGCAAGGGCGGCATTATGCCAAAGAAGAGGTGAATGGTAAATGGTCAATGGTCAATGGTGAAAAGCTGTCTTCTACCATTGACCATTCACCATTTACCATTTACTAGTCTTCATTTGCCAAGCATCACGTCGTCGGGCGTGCCGGGCTTGCCGTCTGCGCCGAGCGAGCGGAGGGTGAAGCGTTCGCGCGTGCCCGTGTATTCGTAGGGGCGATGCCACGGGTCGAAGCGGATGTAGACGGACGTGTAACGCGGGTTGAGATGATCGACGAGACCGGCGGACGTTTCGGCGACGACGTAGAAGCCGCGCGCGCGTCGATACGCTTCGAGCGCGGCGGCCAGACTTTCGAGTTCGGCGCGGGCGCGCGCGCGTTTCTCCGTCTCAAGCGCAGCCTCGAACACATCGAACGCTTCAAAGCGGCGACCGCCGACGCTGACGCGCGCCACTTGCCAGCGGCCGCGCGCATCGCGCACGAAATCCACCGCAGCGTCGATCTCCAACTCGACCACGGCCGACGACCCCGAAAGCGCGCTCGCCGGATTCTTGACCGAGAGCGCGCCGCGTCTCAATTCTTTCGGCGGCTCGTTCTTGTCAACGTTCGTCGTGCCTTTGGCCGAGAGCGCGGCGAGTTCGGCGGCGAACGCGTCGAGTTCCGTGCGCGCGGCCAAGAACGCATCGCCGCCGCCCGTGGCGCGCGCGAGCAGGTCGAACGGTTCCCAACGGCGGTCGCCCGTCCTCACTTCAACGACGCGCCAAGCGCCCGACGCGTCTTTCGTGAAATGAAAGCCGAGACGCACGCTCGCCAGCACCGTCGCGGGCGGCGAGATTTGCTTGATCGTCACCGCCGCCCGGTTGAGTTCGAGCAGCGACGCGGACGCGATCAACTTGCGCGCCTCGTCGCGCTTGATCGCTTTCTCCGCCGCCGCTGTAGTAGCAGTAGTTGCGACGCCGTTGACGGCCATGACGCGCACGCTCAACGTGACGGACGCGCACAACGCGGCCGAGAGGCAGAGGAGCGAGAGCATGCGTCGAGTGGTGTGTCTCATACGTCGTTGGGTGCGGCGCGCGCGGACGAGAGCGGGCACTGAGTAAGCGTCGAAACTCAAGCGCCCGAATTGCTGACGAGGACGCGCAGCATGACTTGCAGTTGTGAAGCGGTGAAAGGTTTCGGCAGGAAGACGATAGCGCCCGCGCTGAAACTCTCGGACGAGTGTTTGGGATTCTGCTCGGCCGTCATCATCATCACCGGAATCTTCATCAGCCGTTTCTCCGTGCGCATGTGGCGGACGAGTTCCGGCCCCTGTATGTGCGGCATCATCACGTCGAAGATGGCGGCGGTGAAGTTCGTGTCGTTTTGCAGAATCTTGTAAGCCTCGCGCCCGTCGGCGGCCGTCACCACGGTGTAGCCCTCTTTCTCCACGAGCGTTTTGACCAGACGCAAGATCGCCGGATCGTCGTCGGCGACCAAAATGCGGCGAGGAGTTTGTGAAGTTTGCTCTGCCATTTCTTTAAGTGACGAGTGATGGGTGACAAGTGACGAGACGGAAAACAAGTTCTTTGCTTTAACTCGTCACTTGTCACTCGTCACTCATTACTGCCTCTTGGTTGCTGTCTTCCAGGCGCGAAAATTCCGCGGCGAGGGTGATGGCGGCGACCATGCTGGAATGTTCCGCCAAGCCGCGCCCGGCAATGTCGAAGGCCGTCCCGTGATCCACGGAGGTGCGGATGAAGGGCAAGCCCAGAGAGACGTTGACCGCCTCGCCGAACGAGAGACACTTGACCGGAATCATCGCCTGATCGTGATAACAGGCCACCACCGCATCGAACTCGCCGCGCGAGGCGCGCAAGAAAACGGTGTCGGCCGAAAACGGCCCCGTGACGTTGATGCCGAGCGCGCGGCAGGCTTCGACCGCCGGGACGATCTCGGACGATTCTTCGACGCCGAACAGTCCGCCTTCCGCTCCGTGCGGGTTGAGCGCCGCCACGGCCAGACGCGGCTCGCCGATGCCCCAGCGTTTGAGTTCGCGGTTCGCCAGTTTGATGATCGGCTCGATCCGTTCGCGCCGCACCATGCGAATGGCTTCGGCCAAAGGCACGTGCGTCGAGATTAGCACGATCCTCAAGTTGGCTGCGACGAAGGCCATGGCGCATTCGGGCGTGCGCGTGAGGTGCGCGAGAAATTCCGTGTGGCCGGGGAAACTGTAGCCGCCAAGAAAGAGCGCGCGCTTGTTGATCGGCGCGGTCGAGATGGCGTCGAGATGGCCCTGCATGCACAACTCGACGGCCGCTTCGATGTATTCGCCCGCCGCGCGTCCGGCATCGGCCGATTCGATGCCCGGTTCGATGTCGGCGCGGATGTTGTCGAGATGATAGATGAGCGGGGCGTCGAAGTCTGCGGGAAGCGGCTCGTCGCGGCGGACGACTTCGTAGCCGCAACGCAGATCGAGTTTGCGCGCCGTGTGCGAGAGCAGTTGCGCGTCGCCGATGATGACGGGCGCACAAGCGCGCCTGACCGCTTCCTCGGCCACGGCCTTCAAGACGACTTCCGGCCCGATCCCGGCCGGGTCGCCGATGGTGATCCCGATGCGCGGGCGACGCGCGCCGCCGCCGTCGCCGCCCGCCCCTGTGCCGTTCGCGCTGTAACTGGTCTCGCTCATCACACGATGCGCAGACGAGCGAGCGCGGCTGTTTGTCTAACCCAACAGCCGCGCGCTCGCGTTCGTCCGCAAAAAAATGTCGGGAAGCGTTTAGCCCTTCCCCGCCTCGCCGTCCGCGTCGTCGCCGCCGCCATCACGGTCTTCGGCTTTGAACATATATTTGATGTTGTGCTTGAGCAGCAGAATGTTCGGCTCGTCCTTGCGATTGATCTTGAGCGCGGCGCGATCATACCACTCGATGGTGCCGACGATCTCTTCGTCGTCGTTGAGCACGATCACCATCTGCGTGTGCGCGTCCATCTGCTTCTTGTAGTAGAAGATTTCGGCATTGGTTTCCGAAGGCGGAACGCGCTTGCGACCCTGCGCGGCCGCAGACGAAGCTGAGTTCTGGCGGTCGCCCCCGCCGGACTGCTGCGGCGGGCGCGACTGGTGCGACGACGCACCGCTCCCGCCGCCCGTGCGCGCCGCGCCGCCGCTGCGCGTGCCAGCGCCCGCGCCGTCGTTGTAGCGGTCGTTGCGTTCGTTTTGGGTGTTCGGCTCACGGTTTTTCACATCGGCCAATTTCGGTCGTATAAGTTGACGATTGCTCACTGTACTTAGCCTCCAACGGGTCTGACATGCAGGAATACGGCGCGCTGGATTTTGATACTCCCAACTCTTTTCAAACGAGTTGCCTAAAGAAGAGGCGCGCTTGGATGTGCCTGTTTTTACAGGCGGTGGTCGTTCGCAAGACGAGAAACGTTTATGTCTCGATTAGTTGAATTACAATCCTGTCAGGAATGGGCGACATGCTACACGACGCCTCACGGTTTGGCAAGCCTGACGAGAAAGCGGTCAGCTATCAGCCGTCAGCTATCAGCAGAAATGAAGTTGAGCCGTGAGTGAATCAGCGTTAACTGATTCTGCTCACGGCTCAATGCTTTTGCTGATAGCTGACAGCTAATAGCTGACGGCTTAATCCGCCTTCTTGCGGATGAAGGCGGGCACGTCGAGATCGTCGGCGCGCGTCTGCCCGGCGGCCGTGGAGCGCGCGGGCAGGTCGTCCGTGCGCGGGAGGTAGCGCGGCTGCGCCGCGGGCATCACGTTCGGGTTCGGGACGAGACCGGCATCGGCCGACTCTTTGTCGAAGCCCGTGGCGATGACCGTGATCTTCATCTCGTCGCGCATCGAGTCGTCGATGACCGCGCCGAAGATGATGTTGGCGTCTTCGTCGGCCGCCTCGCGAATGATCGAAGAGGCTTCGTTGACTTCAAACAGGGTGAGATCGTTTCCGCCCGTGATGTTGATGAGCACGCCCTTCGCGCCGTTAATCGACGCCTCTTCCAGGAGCGGCGAAGAGATCGCTTCCTGCGTCGCTTTGAGCGCGCGGTCTTCGCCGCTCGCGCGTCCCGCACCCATCAAGGCCATGCCCATCCCGGCCATGATCGATTTCACGTCGGCGAAGTCGAGGTTGATGAGGCCGGGCACGGTGATCAGATCGCTGATGCCCTGCACGGCTTGACGCAGCACGTCGTCGGCCATCTTGAAAGCATCGGTCAGAGACATATCGCGACTCACGTTGCCGAGCAAACGCTCGTTCGGAATCGTGATGACCGTGTCCACACACTCGCGCAACTCGCGCAAGCCTTGATCGCCCTGTTGCATGCGCCGCTTGCCTTCAAAGTGAAACGGCTTGGTGACGACCGCGACGGTTAAGGCGTTCAACTCCGTGGCGAGACTGGCGATGATGGGCGCAGCGCCCGTGCCCGTGCCGCCGCCGAGGCCGGTCGTCACGAACACCATGTCCGCGCCTTCCAGAGCCTCGATGATCTTCTCCGTGTCTTCGAGCGCGGCGTTGCGTCCCACGTCCGGGTTCGCGCCCGCGCCCAGGCCCTTGGTCAATTTGCCGCCGAGTTGAATCTTGATCGGCGCGCGCGAACGCTTTAAAGCCTGCAAGTCCGTGTTGGCGACTAGGAACTCAATGCCCTCGATGCCGGCCTCGATCATGCGGTTGACGGCGTTGCCGCCGCCGCCGCCGACGCCGATCACTTTAATGCGCGCGCCGGTGATCGGAGGATCGTCGTCTATGAAAATATTAATGCCACTGCCCGGCTGACGGCTTTCCGGTGTCATATCGTATAAGTCCTTTCCTCTTCTGTGAACGCCCGCCGCTCGGAGAAGCGCCGAAAGCGGTTATTTTGGGCTGTGCGCGCCGGTGACACCCATATATTGCGGACTACATCTTGTGCCGGCTGGCGCGGCAGCATACAACAACTTGTCAGAAAATACTACTAAAACGATTGCGAAATTTAGAAACGAAGGCGGTCAATCCGCCCGTCGCCCCGCGTCTGGCTCCGGCCGCGCGCGCTTCCACCGCATTGGCGCGTGCGGCAACGAGCGAAAGCCCCGCGGCCGATGTCCACGCGGGCGTCTGAATGTCTTCGACGAGACCGCCGAAACGGTCGCGCTCCGGGTAACCCAACCTCACGGGCGCATCGAAAACCTGCTCGGCCACTTCGACCATCCCGCCAAGCAAAGCGCCGCCGCCCGTCAACACCACGCCGCTCGACAACTGCCTGTCCCAACCCGATTCGCGTATCTCATCGGCCACGTGCATCAACACCTCTTCGGCGCGCGGCTGCAAGATGTCGCACAAAATCTGGCGCGATAACTGGCGCGGGCCGCGCCCCCCGACCGAAGGCACTTCGACGAGTTCGCCGCGCTCCATCTCACTTAGCCCCGCGCTCGACGCAAAGCCCGCCGAGCGTTTGATCTTCTCGGCTTCGGGAATCGGCGTGCGCAGGCCAAACGCGATGTCGTTCGTGAAGTGCGCGCCGCCGAGCGCGAAGACGGCCGTGTGCTGCACCGCGCCGCGCTGGTAGATGACGAGCCCCGTGGTCTCCGCTCCGATGTCCACGAGCGCCGAGCCGAACTCTTTGTCCTCTTCCGTCAGAGACGCTTCGGCGGCGGCCAACTGTTCGAGCACCATGTCGGAGACGACCAGGCCGGCGCGGTTGACGGCGTTGATGGCGTTCTGCCGCGCCGTCACGGGACTCGTCACGATATGAACTTTGACGGCGAGGCGCGCGCCGATCATGCCGACCGGATCGTTGATGCCGTCTTGATCATCGACGATGAATTCTTGCGGCAAACGATCAACTATCTCGCGCCCGGCCGGCAGTTGAATGGCGCAGGCCGAATCTATCGCGCGCCGCACGTCGTCGGGCGTAATCTCGCGGTCGCGCCCGGAGACGGCGACGATGGCCTGACCGTTGAAGCCCATGATGTGCGAACCGGCCAAGTTGATCGTGACTTCCTCCGCTTCGAGTCCGCTCATGCGCTCGGCGGCTTCGACCGCGTGCTTGATCGCTTCGACGGCATTTTCCGGATTGACGATGACGCCTTTACGCAGGCCGCGCGCCTCCGCTTCGCCGATGCCGACGATGTCGAGCGTGCCCGACGCGTCGCCCGGCTCGCCGATGATGCACGTCACACGGCTCGTGCCGATGCTCAAGCCAACCGTGTGTGCTCCGCGTTTCGCCATGCGTTTACTTCCCCTCTCTCACGTCAGCCACACGAGCGAAAGCGCCCGCTTCGCGGCTCTACTTCACATTGCCGCCCTGCGGCAACCTCAGCCGTTACTGCGGCCGACCCGGCGCGGACGCTCGCCCCCGCCGCTGCTGTTGCGCGTCGCGCCCGCCGCCGCCGGAGGCTCGCCACTACTACTACTACTATTGCGTGCGCCGCCGCTCTCCTTCTTGTCCTCTCTCGCCTTCGCCGTCTTCTCGGTCTGCTGCGTGCGCTTTTGACCATCCGCTGCGTCCGCAGACTTCTTCGCATCCTTCGCGCGACGGCTCGCATCCGCAGCGGCGGCGACGTTTGAAGCGTTCGTCGTCCGCGGCGCGGCCATTGATTCATTACCGCTCGCGCCGACGGTCGAGTCGTCGCCCGGCGTGTTCGCGCCGCTTTGACCGAGCGCGTGCGCCTTGAAGCCGATGACGGCGCGCTTGCCTTGCGTCATGTCGATGTAGGTGATGTATGCCCTACGCGGCGTGGAGCGTTGTTCGTCGAGCGCTTCCAGAGATTGTCTGAGCCGCTTCGTCAAATCTTCGCGCCCCAAGCGGACTTCGATCTGCGAATCGTCGCCCGTCAACTGCGCGCGCACGTCGCGCAGGTCGTCCAAGTTCACTTCGCTGACGCGCGAAGCGATCCCGGCCGCTTCCCACTCGCGCGCGAGTTCCAAATATTTCTCCACGCGGCGACGATTCTCCGTGCGCCCGGATTCCGTTCCCGATTCGTCCCAACCGCGCATGAAGAAAGCGGGCGCGTTCTGTGTCGGCGCAACCGAGCCGACCGTCACCGCGTCTTCGTCAACCCAGATGAAACGCCCCGCGCCGGTGCGCACCACCGCGCGCGGCATGCGCTCCGTGATGCGCACGCGCAAGCCCGAAGGCAAGACGCGCGTGACGACGGCTTGGCGCACCCACGGCTGTCGTTCGAGTTCCGCGCTGATGGCCGCGAGGTCTGCTTTCCAGACGCCCGTGCCCGCGCCCACGCGTCGCACCACGGCCTTGATTTGATCCTCGGAGCCTTGCGAGATGCCGCTCACATCCACCGTCCGCAGTTGGAAGAACGAAGAAGAGGCGGCCGTGCGATACGCCGTGAAGCAGACGACGCCGAGGCACACGGCGAGCAGGGTCTTGCCCACGAAAGGCATCCACGCCGCCGCCCTGCTCCAAGACGACGACGCGCCCTTCGACGCCTTGCGGCTCGCCGACGTAGCGCCGCCGCGCCCGCCGCTGCCTCCTCCGCCGCGCTTGACGGGGCGCTGTTGCGCTAGCTCTCCGCTGCGTCCGCGTCCTCCCGCGCCGCCCTGCGAGCCGCGCCCCGCGCGTGGTGTGATGACTTGCTCTCTTAACATCTGTACTCCTAGTGACAAGTGACAAGTGACAGGTGACAGGTGACCAGCAAAGCCTTGTTCTTTGTCGGTTGTCAGCTTGCTTTAGCCGTCAGCTTTGGCCGTTAGCTGTGCCCTTCCTCTTCGTCCGGCGGCGTCCGCTCGTTGGTCGTCTCTTCGACGGAAGCTTTCGCGGTCGCTTGGCTCGCGTCTTCGTCGCCGCTGTTACTGCTGCCGCTGTTGTTGTTGCCGCTCCGCCACAGTTCGACTTCGTATTCCAACTCGATGCCGCGCTCGCGGCGGATGCGTTCCCTGATCTCTTCGGCGAGCGCGAGCGCGTCCGAGGCGCGCGCCTCTTCGCCCTCCGTCACGATGAAGTTCGCGTGGACGGGAGAGACGACCGCGCCGCCGCGCTTCTCGCCCTTCATGCCCATCTCGTCGATCATCTTGCCCGTGCTCAAATTGCTGCCGGGCGGGTTCTTGAAGAAGCATCCGGCGGAACGCGCGCCGTGCGGCTGCGTCTCCATCCGCTTGCGTTTCACTTCGGCCATCCGCTCGACGATCTTCGCCGAATCGTCGTGGCGCAAACGAAGCGTCGCGCCGAGGAGCAACTCGCCTTCGTGGAAAGAGGTGTGGCGGTAGTCCCACTTGATGTCCGTGCCGCGCACCGAGACGACGCGACCGCCGCGCGCCACACGCACCGACTCCACGACGTTTCCGATCTCGTGCCCGTATGCGCCCGCGTTCATCCAGAGCGCGCCGCCGACCGTGCCCGGAATGCCGCCGAGTCCTTCGATCCCGGCGAGGCCGCGCCGCGCCGCGTCCACGCACAGGCGCGGCAGCGAATAGCCCGCGCTGACGCTCACGCGCTCGCCCTCGAAGAGCGCCGTGCCTTTCACCTCGCGCATGCTCAAGACGACGTAATGATGATCTTCATCTTCGGCCAGAACGTTGCTGCCCGCGCCGAGCACGCGCCAAGCGATCCGTGCCGCGTCGAGTTCGCCCGCGACTTCGGCCGCCTGTTCTTCCGTCTCCGGCGCGAACACCCAGTCGATCCGGCCGCCGACGCGCAAACTCGTCAACTCCGCGAAACGACGCCCGCGCTCCGCGCGCACGCCCACGCGCCGCGCGATCTCTTCCAACAACGCGTCGCGCTCCGAGAGACTCAAAGTGCGGCTCTCCGTCATCGTCGTCATTTAAGGTCGTCCCCGCTCGCGCTTCCGTCAACTTGGCTGCCGCGCGTTTTGTGGCCGTCGCCGTTGCCGTTCTTGTTGAGCAGTTCGATCAACTCTTCGCCCGCGCGCGAGATGTTGCCCGCGCCGAGCGTGATCACCATGTCGCCCTGTCGCGCCTCGCTGAGCAAAGCCTTGACGGCCGTCTCCAACGTGCCGACGTAAAAAGTGTTCTTGTGGCCGTAACGCTTCACGGCTTCCACGAGCGCCTCAGCCGTCACGCCGGGAATCGGGTCTTCGCTCGCCGCGTAGATGTCCGTCACGAGCAACACGTCGGCGTTGTTGAACGAGCGCGCGAATTCGTCCATCTGATCTTTCGTTCGCGTGTAGCGGTGCGGCTGAAAGAGCACGATCATGCGGCGTCCGGCCGAACCGATCTTGGCGGCGGCGAGCGTGGCGCGAATCTCCGTCGGGTGATGCCCGTAGTCGTCCACAACGAGCACGCCGCGCGCCTCGCCCTTGAACTGAAAGCGACGGTTCACGCCCGTGTACTGGTTCAAGCCCTCGACGATCTTTTCAAACGGCACTTCCAACTCGAACGCGATGGCGATGGCCGCCAGCGCGTTATAGACGTTGTGCAAACCCGGCACGCGCAAACTCGCTTCGCCCATCACCTCTTGCCCGCGCCAGACCGTGAAGCGCGAGCCGAACGGAATGTCGAAGCGGATGCCGTGCGCCGAGATGTCCGCCTGCGCGCTCAAGCCGTAAGTGATGCGGCGGCGTTTGACGTGCGGGATGACCGCCTGCACGTAAGGGTCGTCGAGACAAAGGACGGACGCGCCGTAGAACGGCACTTTGTTGACGAACCTGACGAAGCAATCCTGCATGTCTTCCATGTCGCGGTAATAGTCCATGTGTTCGCGGTCGATGTTCGTCACGACCGTGAAGGTCGGCGCGAGCATCAGAAAAGACCTGTCGCTCTCGTCCGCTTCAACCACCATCAAATCGCTTTTGCCCAGACGCGCGTTCGAGCCGAACGCCCCAACCACGCCGCCCACCACTACGGTCGGGTCGAGTCCGGCCGCGCCGAGAATCGTCCCGATCATCGAAGTGGTCGTCGTCTTCCCGTGCGAACCGGCGACGGCCACCGTGTCCTGCTTGAGCCGCATCAACTCCGACAACATCTCGGCGCGCGGGATGACCGGAATGGAACGCTCGCGCGCTTCGACGAGTTCCGGGTTGTTGTCGCGCACGGCCGTCGAACGAACCACCACCTGCGCGTCGCCCACGTTCTCCGCACGATGTCCCTCGTTGAAGTCCACGCCCAAAGCCGCCAAACGCTCCGTCACCGCCGAACGCCGCGCGTCCGAACCCGACACGTTGAAGCCGAGGTTGCACAACACCTCCGCGATGCCGGACATGCCGATCCCGCCGATGCCGACCAGATGGACGTGTTTGATGCGATGAAACATAGATGAGCAATTAGCTTTTAGCTATTAGTGTTCAGCTTTCTGTTTTAGCTACTCCTTCTTTTACCGGCTCCTTTGAGCTACCAGCTTTTCCACCAAGTCAACCGTGGCTCCGGCCGCGTCGGGCTTGGCGAGCTTGCGGCCGGCCTGTTCGCGGCGCGTGATTTCCGACGGGTCGTTGATGAGTTCAATGATCTCTTGCGCCAGTGTTTCGCCGGTCAGGTTCTCTTGGAGAATCATGCGGGCGGCGTTGGCCTGCTGCAAGACTTCGGCGTTGCGTCTCTGTTCGAGTTGGCCGGGGAGCGGGATCATGATCGCCGTCTTGCCCGCGGCCATTAGCTCCGCGGCCGTCGTCGCCCCGGCGCGCGAGACGATGAGGTCTGCGCTTGAGAAGGCCGCCACCATGTCGTCGATGTACTCGCGCACGTCGCTCGTCTCCGCCCAACCCTCGCGCTCGTAAGCCGCGCGCACGGTCTCGAAATCGAGTTTGCCGGTCTGGTGCGTGATGTGCAGCACCGCCTTGTGCGCGGAGAGGTGCGGCAAGGCCGCGACCATCGCTTGGCTGACGGCGCGCGCGCCCTGCGAGCCGCCGAAGAGGAGCAAAGAAAAACGCGAAGGGTCGCGCATTTTCGCCGGAATGTCAAAGAACTCGCGGCGCACCGGATTTCCCGTCACAATCGCCTTGCCGCGAAAGTATGGCAGCGTCGCCTCGAACGAGACGGTCGCCGCATCGACGAAGCGCGCGAGACGGCGATTCGTAAAACCCGGCACGGCGTTCGACTCCATCACGAGCGTCGGCAGTCGCATGAGCGCCGCCGTCAACAATACCGAACCCGTCACGTAACCGCCCGCGCCGACCACCACGTCGGGGCGAAACTCGCGTATCAACGCGCGCGCCGCCGCGAAACTTTTCGGCAACAGCATCAGCCCGCGCAGGCGCGCGCCGAGACTCATGTTCGTCAGCCCCGCCGATTCAATGAGCGATAACTCGAACCCCGCCTGCGGCACGAGCCGCGTCTCCAACCCGCGCGCCGTGCCGACAAAACGCACCGCCGACCCCGGATGACGCGTCGTCAACTCTTTCGCCACGGCGAGCGCCGGATAGATGTGCCCGCCCGTCCCCCCGGCGGCGAACAGTGCGCGCATCCGTGAACTCACCCGCGCCCTTCCGGCCGCCACGTCTGCGTGACGGGCATGCGCTCGCGTCGCGGCGTCGCGGGCGCGCTTGCCCCGGCAAGTTCTTTGCGCATCGTCGCCGCAGCCCAGTCGCCCTGCGCCGTCCCCTGCCGCGAGATGTTCAAGAGCACGCCGACGCTGACGAGCGTCAACATCATCGAAGTACCGCCGTAGGAGATGAACGGCAGCGGGATGCCCTTCGTCGGCACGAGCGCCAAAACGACGCTGATGTTGAAGAGCGCCTGCGCCACGATGCCGACGACGATCCCGAGGCCGAGCAGCATCCCGAAACGGTCGGGGGCGCGACGGGCAGCGCGCACGCCGCGCCACAAAAACAGGCCGAAGATGCCGACCAGAGTGACCGCGCCCAACAGCCCCAACTCTTCGCCCACCACGGCGAAGATGAAGTCAGAATGGGCGAACGGCAAAAACAACATCTTCTGTCGCCCCTGCGCGAAGCCGAGTCCTTCCGTCCCGCCCGACCCGACCGCGATCAGAGATTGCACGACCTGAAATCCAGTCCCTTGCGCGTCAGCCCACGGATCGAGAAACGCCGTCACGCGCCCCAGACGCCACGGGAACAACACGATCATAAAGACGATTCCTATGAGCCCCGCCGCGCCGAGCACGCCCAGATACAACAGGCGCGCGCCCGCCGCAAATAGCAGCACGACCGAGATCACGCCGAGCATCATCGCCGTCCCCAAATCCGGTTCGGCCGCGACGAGCAGCACGAACAACGCGGTCACGGCGACGCACGGCACGAAGGTCTTCCATAAAGCGTGCTCCTCGCCCGCGCGGCGTTCGAGAAAGCGCGCGAGGAAGACGGCCAGCGCGAGTTTCGACAACTCCGAAGGTTGCAGAGAGAATCCGCCGGGCAACCTGATCCAGCGATGCGCGCCGTTGATGCGCGGGAAAGCGAACACCGCCAAGAGCAGCACGACCGCCCCAGCCACCATCGCCACGACGATGCGCCGGTCGCGCAGCCACCCGTAATCGAAATGCATCACGCACATCATCGCCGCGAGACCGGCCACCGTCGAGATCGCCTGTCGTTTGACGTAGTAGTATTGCGTGTCGTTTTCGATGAACGCCAGATCGGCCGACGCGCTGTAGACCATCACGACGCCAAACAGCGCCAGCCCCACCGTCGCCGCAAACAACCACTCGTCAGCTTGTAGCTTCCTCGCCATAAAAATTTAACGATGAATGATGAACCATGAAGGATGAATTAAGAGACAGACGCCTTCTGCCTTTCATTCATCGTTCCTCGTTCCTCGTTCAGCATTTCGTTTACCGCTTCCTTGAACACTTTGCCCCGGTGCTCGAAACTGTCGAACATATCCCAACTGGCGCACGCGGGCGCGAGCAGCACCACGTCGCCGGGACGCGCCGCCGCCCGCGCCGCGCGCACGGCCTCTTGCAAATCGGCGACGCGGACGACCGTTGCGTGCGCTCGCAACTCGCGCTCGATGCGTTCGGCGTCTTCGCCGAGGACGACGAGCGCGCGCGCCTTGCGCTCGACGAGCGGCGCGAGCGGCGCGTAGGGCGCATTCTTGCCGCGCCCGCCGAGGATCAAGACGATCTGCCCGGCGTGTTCCTCAAACGCTTCGAGCGCCTTCTGCGCCGCGTCCACGTTCGTCGCCTTCGAGTCGTTGTAGAACTCTACGCCGTCCACTTCGGCGACGCGTTCCAGACGATGCTCGACGGGTCGGAAATTCCTCACCGTCTCGCGCATCGACGCGGGCGACGCGCCGCACGCCAAACCGCAGGCCAGCGCGGCCAACACGTTCTGCACGTTGTGCAGGCCGCGCAATTGCATCTCTTCGCGTCGCATCAATACACGCTCGCCCCCGCGCGTGCGCGAAATTAACTCGCCCGTCGCCCCTTCGCCGCGACGCAAAAACAGACCCTCTTCGAGTTCGCGTTCGACGCTGAACAGCGCGACGTGCGCGCGCAAGTTCGTCGCCCACGAAGAGACGATAGGGTCGTCAGCGTTCAAGATCGCGACGTCCTGCGGCGTCTGGTTGCGAAAGATGCGATGCTTGGCCGCGCCGTAGTCGGTCAAGGTCTCGTAACGATCCATGTGGTCGGGCATCAGGTTCAACACGGCGGCCACGGTCGGGTGAAAACTCTCAATCGTCTCCAACTGGTAACTGGAAACTTCCGCGACCGTCCAGCCGTCTTCGCAAGACGTTTCGACGAGCGAGACAAGCGGCGTGCCGATGTTGCCGCCGACCTGCACGGGCAGCCCAGCGCCGCGCAAAAGCTCCGCGACGAGCGCCGTCGTCGTCGTCTTCCCGTTCGTGCCCGTGATGGCGCAAATGCGACCACGCAGGAAACGCGCGGCGAGTTCGACTTCGCCGATCACCTCCGCGCCCGCCCTCTCCATGTAGCGCACGGGGATGTTCTTCGGCGGCACGCCCGGACTCACCACGACGAGTTCGACCTGATCCATCAACCACATCGGCACATCGCCGCCCAGGAGGCCGACGCCCGACGCCTTCAACGCGCGCGCTTCATCCGTCCACTCCTCCACGGCCTTCCGGTCGTTCAAAGCGACGACCGCGCCGCGCGCCGCGAGGAAACGCGCCGCCGCCACGCCGCTGCGCGCCGCGCCGATGACCAGAACTTTTTTGCCGCTCAGTTCCACAATCAAAAATCGTCCGTTACATCGTCAACGCAACTTCAACGTCGAGAGACTCAAGAGCGCGAACAAAATCGCAAGTATCAAAAAGCGGAAGACGACTTTCGATTCCTTCCAGCCCTGCATCTCGAAGTGATGGTGCAGGGGCGTCATATTGAAAAGCCGCCGCCCCGTGCCCGTGCGCAGCTTCGTCATCTTGAAGAAGGAGACTTGCAGCATCACCGAGATGGCTTCCAAAACGAACACGCCGCCGACGAGGACGAGGATGAACTCCTGCTTCGTCAAAATCCCGATCGTCCCGATGGCGCCGCCGATGGCGAGGCTGCCCACGTCGCCCATAAAGACGTCGGCGGGCGGCGCGTTGTACCACAAGAAGCCGAGCGACGCGCCCGCCATCGCACCGCAAAAGACCGTCAGTTCGCCCACCTCGCGTCGATGGTCGATGAACAACTGCCGCGCCCAACGCTCGTCGCCGCTCACGTAGGTGAAAGCCGTCAGCGCGACCATCGCGATGAAGGTGACGCTGATGGCGAGTCCGTCGAGGCCGTCCGTCAAATTCACCGCGTTCGACGCGCCCGTGAGCACGACGATGATGAAGACGAGATAGAACCACGGCCCGATGTAAGTGATGAGCGAGGTGTCCGTCTGTTTGAAGAACGGGAAGCTGAGATTCCAACTGTAGTCGGTGAAGCAGTAGAGCGTCGCCCACACTCCGGCGGCGATCAAAAACTGCGCGGCCAGTTTCTGCTTGCCGGTCAGGCCGAGACTCCGCCGCTTCGCCACCTTCGCGTAGTCGTCGAGGAAACCGATGACGGCGAAGAGCGCCGTCGAGACGAGGATGATCCAGACGTAGAGATTCGACAGGCGCGCCCACAACAAAGTGGAGATGAGCACCGAGCCGATGATGAGGACGCCGCCCATCGTCGGCGTGCCGCGCTTTGCCATGTGCGCCTGCGGCCCCTCTTCCCTGATCTGCTGCCCGACGTTCATCTCGCGCAGCATCCGGATCACGCGCCCGCCGAAGACGAGCGAGATGAGGAGCGCCGTCACGGTGGCGTAGGCCGTGCGGAACGTGACGTACTGGAAGACGTTGAGCGCCTTGATAAAGACCGACTGCGCGCCCTGCCCGCCCGAACGCTCGAAAATCAACTGGTAGAAGATGTAATAGATCATCTTTCTTTAAGTGACGAGTGACAAGTGACGAGTGACGAGTTGAGGGCAAGTAAATCGTGAATCGTGAATCGTAAATAGAAGTAAAACTGTTTTCCTCTATTCATGACTGACGATTTACGATTCACGGCTTTTTCTCGTCACTCGTCACTCTTCACTGTTTCCTCATATCGTTCGCGCAGTGCCTCGATGATCCGCTCCGTGTGTACGCCGCGCGACCCCTTCACCAGCAGCAGGTCGCCCGCGCGCACCGTTTCGATTAAAGCGGCGGCGGCTTCCTCCGTCGTCGCGTAAAACTCGGCCTCGCCCAACCCGGCCGCGCGCGCGCCCGCGACGAGTTCCGCCGCCAGACCGCGCACGCCCCACAACACGTCGATCCCCAATTGCGCGATGTCGCGCCCGGCCTCGCGGTGCAACTCCGCGCCCGTCTCGCCCAACTCCAACATCTCGCCCGCGATGACGAACGTGCGTCGCCTCTGCGCCGCGTCGCCCGTCTTCTTCGCTTCGGCCAGCGCGCGCGCCATGCTCAGGAGCGAGCGCGGGTTCGAGTTGTAGGAATCGTCGATCACGCTGAACCCTTCGGCGAACTCAATCAACACGCCGCGCTTCTCCGAAGCCGTGGCCGAACGGAGCGCGCGCGCAATCTCCGCGGGCGCGATCTCGAAACAGGTGGCGACCGTGGCGGCGGCGAGCGCGTTCATCAGATTGTGGCGACCGGGCAAGTGCAACTCCGCCGGAGACGCGCCGAGCGGCGTCACGAGTTGGAAGCGCATCAGGTTGAAGCGCACGCTCTCGATCTCTTTCGCGGACACGTCGGCGGCCTGTTCGACGCCGAAGGTCAGGGTGCGACCTTTGTGTCTGTCGCGCATGGCGGCGACGCGCCGGTCGTCTGCGTTAAGAATCGCAGTGCCTCCGGGGTTCAAGTTTTCGATGAGTTGCGCCTTGCCCGCCGCGATGTGCTCGACGGAATCGAAGAACTCCAGATGCACGGGCGCGACGTTCAACTCGACGCCGATGTCGGGCGGCGCAACCTCCGTCAGACGCTTGATCTCGCCGAACATCGACTGCCCCATCTCAAGCACGGCCACGTCGAAGTCTTGGGAGCGCGCGCCCGCCGTCTCCAACTGCAAGACGGAGAGCGCGAGGCCGAGTTCGTTGTTGAAGTTCTTCTGCGTCTTCAACACGCGGCGTCCCGTCTGAGCGAGGACATGCGCCGTCAAGTCTTTGGCCGTCGTCTTTCCGGCGCTGCCGGTGAGCGCGATGACCGTGCCGCCCCAACTCGCAAGCGCGCCGCTCGCGACGCGCTGCAAGGCTTCGATCACGTCTTCAACTAATAAGAGACGGTCGCCGAACTTTTGCAGTTCGGCGTTTGATTCGACCGAAGCGCGCCGCGCCACCACGGCCGCCGCCCCTTGCGCGAAGGCGGCGGGGATGAAGCGATGCCCGTCGTCGAAGTCGGTGGCGGTGAAGAAGTGCCGCCGGTAGTCTTCGGGCGAGAGGGCGAAGAACAGTTGCCCCTCGGAGACGGTGCGCGAGTCAATCGAAAAACCCGTCAACTCTTTGTCAAAGAACTCCCGCGCCTCGTCCGCGCCCGGCTCGTGGGCACGCATGAATTGAGACGCCGTTCGTATGTTCACGCTGCTAATTTTTCCTTTGCGCTTCTTTTTTCTGCGGCGGCGCGGTCGTCGCGGGCTGTGCCGCCGCCGCCCCTGCGCGTCGGCGCGCGCCTCGCGCCGTCGTCGAACGCTTGCGCCGCAAACGCTCCCGGCAATCAACGATTCTACGTCTCAGTTCATATTGTTGACTA
The DNA here is from genome assembly GCA_036387235.1 of Pyrinomonadaceae bacterium. Taxonomy (GTDB): domain Bacteria; phylum Acidobacteriota; class Blastocatellia; order Pyrinomonadales; family Pyrinomonadaceae; genus JAIVJZ01. Next base: position 73,490 of record DASVUD010000020.1, on the reverse strand, counting down.
TCTTGCGGGGGAACTGTCATCTGCTCGCTCCGTAACCGTTTTTTCTGTTCGCGCGGCGTCTCGCGGGACGCCGCAAGCACGTTCGGCGAACGCAAACTTTCGCGCGCCTCAAACGCAAACTTTCGCGCGCCTCAATCGCTGCGCCCGAATTCGACGCGGACTGTCTGACCGGCCTCGACGGGCGCGCCCGCCGCCGGGGTTTGACCGACGGCGCGGCCTTCGCCGTGGGCTTCGAGTTCGAGTCCGAGTTGGGCGCAGATGCGCGCCGCTTCGCGGACGCTGCGACCGCGCACGTCCGGCATCAACAGAGCGCGCTCGCCCGCCGCCGCATAGACCACTTCGCCGACGCCGCCGCGCCCTTGCTCCACCCGTGGCAGATTCGCGCTCGCCGCTTGCGCTTCGGAAGAATACTGCGCGTGATGCGACGCCGCCGCTTGCGCGTCGCCCGCGTCGTCGCCGCGCGTGTCGGCGGCGAGTTCGTCGTCGAGCGCGGTGTCTGGAGTCTTGAACTCCGTGTCGGGCGCAACGTCCAGATAAGGCAACACGCTTTCGGCGATGGCGCGAAAGACCGGAGCGGCCACCGCGCCGCCGTAATACGAACCGGCCGGTTCGTCTATCACCACGACGATGACGACCGCCGGATTCTCCATCGGCGCGAAGCCCGCGAACGAGGCGACGTATTTCGTCTTGGAATAAGCGCGCGTCTTCGGGTCGATCTTTTGCGCCGTGCCGGTCTTGCCCGCGGCCGTGTAGCCGTCGAGTTGGGCGAGCTTGGCCGTGCCGCTCACGGTCACGCTCTCAAGCATCGGACGGAGCGTCTGCGCCGTCTCCGTGCTCAGCACGCGATGCGACTCGGGCGCGGTGCGCTGCGTCACTTGGCCGTCGGCGTCGCGCACTTCGCGGACGAGATGCGGAGCGACGCGCACGCCGTCGTTGGCAATCGTGGCGAAGGCCGCCGCCATCTGGATCGGCGTGACGCCGACTTCCTGACCGATGGCGACCGAACCCATCGAGCTGGGATGCCACTTCTTCGGCTCGCGCAGGATGCCGGGCGTCTCGCCCTTGAGTTCGATCCCCGTGCGCGCGCCGAAACCGTAGCGCCGCATGTAGTCGTACATGCGCTCTTTGCCGAGGCGCAAGCCCAACTTGATCGCCGCGACGTTTGAAGACTTCGCCAATGCTTCGGTGATGGTCAAAGTGCCGTAGGCGTGCGTGTCGTGGATGGTGCGCCCCAAGAGATTGATCGAGCCCATCTGGCAATCGATGAGGTCGTCGGGGCGCGCGAGTTTCTCTTCGATGGCGGCCGAGTAGGCCACGACCTTGAAGGTCGAACCCGGCTCGTAGATGTTCTGTAGAGCCTGATTCTTGCGCACCTCGTCGGAGATTTTGCGTGCGCTGTTGGGGTCGAAAGTCGGGGCGTTGACGAGCGCGAGAATTTCGCCCGTGCGCGGTTCCAAGACGAGCGCCGTGGCCGACCGCGCGCGCGTCTGTTCCATCGCCGCCGCCACGGCACGCTCGGCCTGATACTGGATGTTCTGATCAATCGTCAGCACGATTGACTGCCCCGGCTCGGCCTCGACCTCGAAACTGTTGAAGACTTTGTGGCGCGCGTCATGGTCTGCGACGGTCTTGCCCGCCTCGCCGCCGAGCGCGGCGTTTTGATAGAGTTCGATTCCGGCCAGCCCCGCGTCGTCCGTCCCCACGTAGCCGAGCACGTGCGCGGCGAGCGCGCCGTTCGGGTAATAACGCTTCGGCTCTTTGACCGAACGCACGCCCGCCAGTTTCAACGCATGAAGCTGCGACGCCGCCTCCGCATCGACTTGCCGCGCCAGCCACACAAACTTGCGCTTCGACTTTTGCGCCTCTTCCAGCCGCGCGCGTAGCCCCGCCTCTTCAATGCCGAGCACCGACGAGAACTTCTTCGCCGTCTCGCGCGCGTCGAACTTTTCGTCCGCCGGTTCGGCGACGAACGAATCCGTGTCGAGGCTGCGCGCCAGTTCGTGCCCGTTGCGGTCAAGGATCAAGCCGCGCAAAGGGTTCGTCTTCGCCGTCTGCTGCTGCTGCCGGCGCGCGCGTTCGCTCAAGGTGTCGTGTTGGTAAACTTGCAGTTGGACGAGACGGACGCCGATGGCGAGCATCCAGAGGACGAGCAGGAGAACGACGAGAGAGACGCGCTGGCGCGACGCGTCGGGTCGATTTTTCGTTTTCGCGTTAGAGCGTTCGGGCATCATGGAAGAGCACTTTCTCAAACGATCCGTACTGGTAGCGCGCCGGTCGACATCTGGGGACGGAAAATTTGCGCCGGGAAAACTCGAAGCCTGCGGGGGAGGCGAGGGGATGAACTCGAAGCGTCTTCGTCACTCTTGTCTCTCTCGAATGAGCGCCGGTCGCTCTTGTCGCTCTCGAATCAACTCGAATCAATGCGCCGCCGAACGCGTGCTTGCACTCCGGCGCGCCGCAGGCAACGCGGCGGGCGTCGCCCGCGCGCTCTTTCCCACCGCGCGATTGATCTGCGCGGCGCGCGCAGGCTGCATCCCGATCTCACGCGCCGCGCGGTCGAGCGATGCGGGGGCGGTTGCCTCGCTGATCTGTAAGAGCAATTGTTGCCGCTCCGCCAACAGGCGCGCGCGCTCGGCGCGCAGTTTCTCGCCGTCGTAGCCGTAACGCACCGCCCTGAAGTGTTGCCCGGTGGCGACGACGAACCCCCCGGCCATCACCAACCCGCAGACGAGCATCACGAGTTGGCGCTTCAAGGCACGCGCGTCGTATTCGCGCCGCACGCCGTGATTGAAATTTTGCTGGGGGAATCTTTTCATTGCCGTTTCCGTCTCCAAACAAAATAGAGTTCGTTTCAGATTCGCACGGCCGAGCGTTCTCGGCTTTGGCCGCGACGGATGTTCAAGTTGCTTGTGGTGCAACCGTCTAGAGTTTCCGGCAGGCGCGAAGTTTTGCGCTGCGCGCGCGCGGGTTTTCATCCAGTTCCGCCGCGGCGGCAGTGACAGGCCGCCGCGTCAGTATCTCGACCGCCCGCCGCGCGCCGCACGCGCAGGCCGGAAGCCGCCGGTCGCATTCACATTGTCCCGCCAGCCGCCGCAAAGTGCGTTTCACGATGCGGTCTTCGAGCGAGTGGAAACTGATGACGGCCAGACGGCCGGACGGTTGTAAAAGATCGATTGAGGCTTCGAGGAATGCTTCCAGCCCTTCGAGTTCGCGATTGACGGCGATGCGCAGCGCCTGAAAAGTGCGCGTCGCCGGATGAATCCGATCCGTGCGCTTGTGGCCGACGGCGCGCGCGACGAGTTCGGCCAACTCCAAGGTCGTTTCGATGGGGCGACCTGCCTCGCGCCGCTCCACGATCCAACGCGCGATGCGACGCGATTTGCGCTCCTCCCCGTATTCAAAGATGATGCGCGCGATCTCTTCTTCCGGTAGCCGCCGGAGCAGTTCGGCCGCCGTCTCCTCTTCGCCCGCGGCGTCCATGCGCATGTCGAGCGGCGCGTCTTGGCGAAAACTAAAGCCGCGCTCAGCCGCGTCGAACTGTAGAGACGACACGCCGAGGTCGGCCAAAATCCCACTCACTTCCCCCTCGCCCGCGTCCTTCAACACCTCCGCGATCTCTTTGAAGTTCGCGTGCACGGCGCGGAAGCGTTCGCCAAACGCGGCCAGCCGCGCGCTCGCCAGCGTCAAAGCCTCCCGGTCTCTGTCGATGCCGAGAACTCGCACGCCGGGCGAGGCCAAGAGCAACGCTTCGCTGTGGCCGCCGAGGCCGAGCGTCGCATCAACAAACAGCCCGCCGCGTTCCGGCGCGAGATAGCCGACCGACTCTGCTAGCAACACGGGGCGATGGGGCGCATCAGGCCCCCCACCTGATGCAAACATCACCACCGCCCCGTGAAGTCGTTCAAAGACCGGAAAAACAGTGACGAGTGACGAGTGACGAGTAACGAGTTAAAACAGGTGTTCGCGGAGCAAGTTTTTGTATTTAACTTGTCACTCGTCACTTGCCACTCGTCACTTTCTCTATATTCCGAGGCGCGCGATGGCGGCCTCGTCCTCTTCCGTATAGGGGTCTGAGAGCAGGCGTTGTTGGAATCGCTCCAGCTCCCAGACCTCCAGATAATTCAAATAGCCGAGCACGGCCACATCGCCCATCACGCCCGCGCTTTTTCTGAGCAAGGGATGGATGAGCACTCGCCCCTGCCCGTCAATGGTCGTCTGTTGTCCGTAGTAGTTCGTGCGATCCAGGAACTTGCGCCGGGCGGTGTCCATCGAAGGTAAAAGCGCCAGACGCCGTTCGATGCTTTCCCATTCGTCCAGAGGGTAGATGCGCACGCTCTCACCTGTTAAACTCGTCACGTAAACTTCCGCGCCGTGGGTTTCCTGTATGTGGCGGCGAAAGGCGGTCGGCACTTTGAGTCTCCCTTTGTCGTCGATGCGTGCCGTGTAATTTCCTCTTAACATAGGGCTTCGGCGTTCGGCTGGGGCGAGAATTGCTTAAAAGTTAAAGTAGAACTTAAACCGTTTACGCCAAGCTGCTCTGGAGAGTCCACTTCTAGCCACTTTCTCCCACTCGACGCGAATACTACGCTCCATTACCGAACACTGTCAAGACCAAAAAGATTGTCGAACAGATAATTTTAAGCACCATTTCGTGCATTTAGTGCGCCTTCAACCCTTGTTTGCTTAAGCAGTGAGGTCAAAAAGGTATACAGCGAGGCACGACTGCTTAAAATCGTGCCTGTCACTTTCGTGCGCCATCCTGTATAGTTGCCCGCCGTAATTCCACATTTAAAGTTTTGCAATCCGACGGCGACGTTTCTGCATGACCAGCTTCGGCGGACTTCTCTTTTTCGGCACGCTCGTGGCGCTCGCCAACGTTCTCGGCGGTCTTTTGCTGACCCGGCCGCGCACGACTCTGCGCGACGCGCACGTCCTGCGTTATCTCATCGCGCTCGGCGCTGGGTTCATGCTGGCCGCGATTTTCTTGGAAATTTTGCCGGAAGTCGTGCGCCTGTGGAGCGTGGGAGCCGAGGAGATCAGCCACGCAGTGCTCGGCGCGATGACGCTTCTGCTGCTCGGCTACCTCTTGATCCATCTTTTCGAGCACACCATCGCGCCGCATTTCCATTTCGGAGAGGAGACGCACACGGACGCGATGCTCCAGCCGAAAGCCGCCCATACGGCCATCGCCGGTCTCTCGATCCACACCTTTTTCGACGGGGTTTCGGTGGCCGCGGCTTTTCTGGTGAACTTCAGGGCAGGACTGCTGGTCTTCGTCGCCGTCCTGCTGCACAAAGTTCCGGAAGGGTTTACGGCCGCGTCGATCATGCTGGCGGCGGGTCGTTCGCCGCGCCGCGCGCTCTCTGCGACGCTCATCGTCGGGGCGGCAACGCTCGGCGGCGTGCTCTGCGTGGCCTTGCTGCAAGCGCGCGTCAGTGCGGCGGTGATGTACGCCCTGCCCTTTTCGGCGGGCGTGACGCTCTACGTGGCGGCGAGCGACCTCATTCCGGAGGTCAATCATATGGAGCGCAAGAATCCGCTCGTCTCCATTGTGGTCTTCGCGGGCGTCGCGCTCTTTTACCTTTTGCACCTGCTGCTGGAACACTGACGCGGGGGCGCGTCGGTTTTGGCTTTTACCTTTTGCCTCGTGCCTTGTATTATCAGTTCATCCCATGCGAACCCGACGAACATTTCCCGCTCTGGTAGTTTTCGCCCTTCTCTGCTTCTCAACCGGCCTCGACGCGGCGCGTGCGCAGACGGCCACCTCGCCGCTGCCCGCGCCCACCGGCTACGTCAACGACTTCGCCAACGTTATCGAACCGGCGACCGAGGATCGGCTGGAGACGATTCTGACGAACTTGAAATCGGTCGCCGACATAGAGTTTGCGGTCGTGACCGTGCCGACGACGGGCGAGCAGGACATTTTCGATTACTCGCTGGCCGTGGCGCGCGGCTGGGGCATCGGAGCGAAAGAGGACGAAAGCAAGGGGCTGCTGCTGCTCGTGGCGATCAACGACCGGAAGTATTTCACGCAGATCAGCCGCCACTTGGAAGGCGACATCACGGATAGCCTGTCGGGGCAGATTCAACGCGCGCGGCTCGTGCCGCCCTTCAAGGAGGGCGACTATTCGCGCGGCATCTCCGACACGGTTGAAACCTACGTCGCGACGCTCGCCGAGAAACGCGGTTTCAGTCTGGAAGGCATCGATCAAAGTCGCGCCTATCGCCCGGCGGCCTCGCAGACGCGCCGGGGCACGCGTAGACAGAGCGCGGCTCTGTCGCCGTGCTGTCTGGGATTAATCATTCTCGTCATCATTATCTTTGTCCTGTCGAGCCGGGGGCGCGGCGGTGGCGGCGGAAGCGGCTGCCTGAGCATGTTGCTGCTCAACTCGCTCCTCAACAGCGGCAGCGGTCGCGGTTCGAGCGGCTGGGGCGGCGGTGGCGGATTCGGCGGCTTCAGCGGAGGAGGAGGCGGAGGCGGCGGGGGCTTCGGCGGCTTTGGTGGGGGCGGAAGTTTCGGCGGCGGCGGTTCGGGCGGCAGTTGGTAACTGAAACGATGAAGGATGAAATAAAAGGGGTGAATAGTAAATGGTCAATGGTCAATGGATAAAGACAGTTCTGATCCGTTCACCATTCACCATTTACTATTCACCAATCTTCCGTTCATCCTTCATCCTTCATCGTTTCTTCTAGGAGTGACGGATGGCTAACAAAGTGGCCCAAGAGGCTTTCAATCATCTGATCGGCGATTTGCGCGCGACGCACGGCGACAATCTCGCCTCGGTGGTGTTGTACGGATCGGCGGCCGCCGGCGACCACATCGATCAAAGTTCAGACTACAACTTGCTGGTCGCGCTCAACCGCATCACGCCCGAAGATTTGCGTTTGGCGCAAGCCCCTCTGCGCGAATGGCGGCGTCTGGGTCATCCGCTGCCGGTCTATTTCACGACGGAAGAGTTGCGCGATGCGGCCGATGTTTTTCCTATCGAGTTTCATCAAATGCGGCGTGCGCGCGTCGTGCTCTACGGGAACGATCCGTTCGTCGATCTCGTAATAGACGATCACAATTTGCGTCACCAGACAGAGTATGAGTTGCGCAGCAAGTTGATTCAACTACGACGGCTCTACATCCCGGCGTCCGCTTCGGTCGAGAAGCTGACCGATCTGATGGGCGAGAGTTTGACGAGTTTCGCGGTGCTGTTTGCGCCCGCGTTGATGCTGCACGGCGTGAGAGAGCCGCCCGTCTTGAAGCAGGATTGCGTGCGCGCGGCGGTCAAACATTTCGGACTCGACCCCGCGCCGTTCGAGCGCATCTTCGCGCTGCGCGAGACGGGAGCAACTCCCGCGAGCGACCGCGAGGCGCACGAGTTGTTCGCCGCCTACATGGCGCAGGTCGAGATCGTGACGGAGGCGGTTGACGAGTTGAGATTGGGTGCGGAGAAATAGGGGCGCGGCGGTTGTTCAATCGTCGCGCTCCACACTGTCTATTCTTTCATCGAATAAGGAGCGAGTAATGAATAAGAGAAGATTTTTGCTGTCGGCCTTCGTGGTCTTCGTGGCGATGACGGCCAGCGGCTGCGGTTACAATACACTGCAATCGAAGCAGCAGAACGTCAGGGCTAAGTGGGCGGGCGTGGAAAACCAATTGCAGCGGCGCGCGGATTTGATCCCCAACATCATCGCGGCGGCGCAATCGGCGGGCGTGCAGGAGCAGGAAGTTTTCGGGCAGATCGCGGAGGCGCGCTCGCGCCTGTTGAGCGCGACGAGCGCACAGCCGCAAGGCGAGGGCGGCGACAAATCGCCCGAACAGAAGCAAGCGATCATCGAAGCGAACAACAGCTTCGGCGGCACTATCGGGCGCTTGCTCTCTTTGCAAGAGAACTATCCGGTGTTGCAGTCGAACCAGAATTTCCTGAAGTTGCAGGACGAACTGACCGGCACGGAGAATCGTCTGGCGACGGCGCGCAACGATTACACAACGGCCGCGCAAGACTACAACACGACGCGCGGCAGTTTCCCCACCGTGCTCGCGGCCAAACTCTACGGCTTCAAAGAAGAGCCTTACTTCAAGGCCGACGAGAGCGCGCGCCAAGCCCCGCGCTTCGACCCAAACAGCATGCGCCGCAATCAAGGCAACAAGTAACACACGCGAGCCGCGCATCTTTCACGGCGCACGACACAACCAAAAATCGGAGGCCGCTTTCAGTTGGAAAGCGGCCTCCGATTTTTTTGCGCCGTGTTCTTAGTTAATGCGTTCTTCGTCTGCCTTCGTGCCTCGTGCCTTCGTGGTTAATAACAGACGACAACTTTAGAATCCGCGCGAACTGCACATGCCGCAATGGTCGCACGGCTTGCCGCCCGGCTCGACGTTGCAGACCTTCTCGCGCTCGAAGAATTCGACGAGTTCCGAGACGGCTTCGTCGATGCCGAAACGCTCCTCGCTCGGATGCACGGCCGGAACATACGTGCCGCTCAACCAGCGCGACGGATTGCCGTTCGCGTGCGCGTCGTTACGCTCATCGCGCCGGGGCGAAAGTGTCTGCGGCGCTCTCTGTTCGCGCGTCTCTTCGCGGCGCGCATCCGTGTGCGGCGCGTTGTTCCGGGTGACGTGCGATTCGATCTGCGTGAGCCGCTGCCCGATCTCCGTGACCGAAGCGCGGAGCGCGGCCAGTTCGTGGCCGACGTTTGCCGCGCCCGCGTCGCGCCGTCCGCCCTCGGGTGCGGCGCTCGCGTGCGGCGCGTCGCGCTCGGCGAGTCGGCTGGCGATGCGCTCGGCCAGCGTGCGAACCGGGTCTTGTTCTTTCTTCTGCGCGCTCAACTTCTCGCTCCTTTGCTCTCGTCCGGCAGCAAATCTATGTAATCCACCACGCCCACGATGGCCGAATCGATGGCCGCGCCCGGCTCTTTCGTCGCCGCCGTGGACGCCCCCCAACCTTCCTGCACGACGAGCACCGTATCGCCCACGCCCGCATCAACCGAGTCGAGCGCAACGAGGGTTGCGCCGATCTCTTCTCCTTCCAGACTCACGGGCTGGCACAACATCACGCGCGCGTTCGCATAACGCTCGTTCTTCTGCGTCGCCACCACGTTTCCGATCACACGCGCGAGAATCATAAACGATAACTTAGCGCCTCTCTCTTGAGACATGCCCATCCGAATCGACGATGGCGATGATGGTGCAATCGGTCGGCGTGTCCTCGCGTCGAAACGGAAAACTCGCCTCCTTGCCGCGACACCACAAGACCAACTCGCCCGTCCCCGCGCCGACGGCGTCGAGCGCCACGAGCGGCGACCCTTGCGGCTGCAAACGCCCGTCGAGCGATTGCACGATGAGCAGCTTCCGCCCCTCCAGCGAATCGTTCTTCACGGTCGCCACCACCGTCCCGATCACACGCGCAAGTTGCATGAGAAGCTGTTAGCGATTAGCTGTTAGCGATTAGCCGTTAGCTAAAACATCAATTCACTTATCGGCCGTCAACTATCAACACAAACGTTATTCAAACGCGCCGGGGCAAAGCAACGCGCAGAACTCGCGCGCCTTTCGTCTTTAGCTAACAGCTAATAGCTAATAGCCAACAGCTCTTCAATCATTGACGAAATCCACGGTGTCGATGACGCCGATGATGGCGGCATCGACGGGCGCGTCCTTCATCCCTTCGGCGAGGCGCGCGCTCGAACCGGCGACGACCAGCACGCGCTCGTGGAAGCCCGCGCCCACCGTGTCCACGGCGACGAGGAAACCGCTCGTGTCCGAGCCGTCCAGATTCAGCGGCCGCACGATCAAGAGTTTCTTGCCCTTGAGCCGTTCGTCCTTCTGCGTCGAGACGACCGTGCCGAGTATGCGCGCAATTATCATAAGCGAGTGACAAGTGACGAGCGACAAGTGACGAGTTAAAGCAACTAGAAATCAGTGACGAGAAGGAAGACAAGTTTTGTGTTTCAACTTGTCACTCGTCACTCGTCACTGCTCTAATCGTTTCCGACGGGCAAGGCATCGTCGACGCTGCCGTGCGGGCGCGGGATGACGTGGACGCTGACGAGTTCGCCGACGCGACGCGCGGCGGCCGCGCCCGCGTCCGTCGCGGCCTTGACGGCCGCCACGTCGCCGCGCACGATTGCGGTCACGAATCCCGCGCCGATCTTTTCGTAACCGACGAGCGTGACGTTGGCCGCTTTCACCATCGCGTCCGCCGCTTCGATCATTGCCACGAGACCTTTCGTCTCCACCATTCCGAGTGCTTCCTGTGCCATTCGAGTTGTTGCTCCCTTCGGGATTTAACTGCCCTGTCAAAATCGAGAAATCACTTGCGCAAATCCAGCCCGCCCTGCTGTAAATCGCCGATGATGAAGGTGTGTTTGCTCTTGTCGGCGATCTTGGTGCTCGTTTCGAGGAGTTGGAAGAACCTGCTGTTGTCTTCGTCCTTCACCAACTCGGCGGCGTTTTCGAGCGCACGCGCGGTCGCTTGCGGCCGTGCGCGCATTTTCCGGATCGGCCTTCGCGCGAATTTTAGCCTCTAGTTGACGCGCGAACAAATCCTGAATCGCTTTGGAACGTCACGTCGCGCAGCATCAAGCACATGAGTGCGCTGCCGTAGTATCGTCAAAAATTTTCGACGCTTCCGGGTCAGCCCTTCAAGTTCACGGCCTGACTCAACAGTTCGACCAAATCTTCGCGCGTCAGGGAAATCTTGCCCGCGCCGTTTGCGGTGGCGCGCGGTGCGGCGTGCGTCTGTGTGCCAGCACCTTCGCCGTGCGCGCAAGTGATCTGCGTGTCGGCGAGATAGCCGCACGATTGGCAGCGCGCGCGCTCATCCAAGTATCCGGCGCGCTCGCGGACGTTGATCAACTTTTCAATCGCGTCGGGCGGTAGATTGCTCGCGCCGCCGAGAGCGCGCGCGAGAATGGCGATCTTGGCCGTGTGCTCCAAAGTCTCCAGCCGGTCGAACGCCTGCCACACGTCTTCGCCGTAAGCCACCGCGCCGTGATTCGCCATCAAGAGCGCGTTGTGGTGTTTGACGAGCGGAAGCATGGCGCGCGTCAGTTCGTCTGTCGAAGGCGTGCCGTACTCGGCGAGCGGCACGCAGCCCAAAGTCAAGATCACTTCGGAGAGAATCGGTTGGTCGATGGCCAAGCCCGCGACGGCGAAGGCCGAACCGTGCGGCGGGTGCGCGTGGCAGACGGCTTTGATCTCCGGCCGCTCGCGGTAGATCAACAGGTGCATGGCGAGTTCGCTCGAAGCCTTGCGCTCGTTGAGAGGCTTGCCCTCGATGTCGGTCAGCGCGAGCGAGTCTTCGGTCATGCGCCCTTTGTTGGTCTGCGTCGGCGTCGCCAGTATCCGCCCGTCATCCAGACGCACGCTCACGTTGCCGTCCGAAGAGACGACGTAACTGCGTTCGTACATCAACTGGCCGACGCGCACGATCTCGCGCCGCGCTGTCCGTTCATCCATAAATGACACGTTGACCTAACAGACCGCCGCCCTTTCGACTAAAGGCGAATCTCACCGACGAGCATGGTCAAGCGGAATATAGTTCGTCCTCCAACTTGTCCACGCGCGAGCGCAGTTTGAATTCCTCGTTCACCATCGTCTTGAAGTGATGGCCGAGTGTAGCGAGTCCCTTTTCGATCTCCGTCAAACGCTGCTGCACACCTTCCCAGATCGGCCGCGTCTCGCGCAAACGCGCATCCACTTTCTCTTCAAGCGAAGTTAAACGCGTGTCGATTGAAAGCACACGGTCTCCGAGAGAAATCATGCGCCCTTCCAGCGAGGTCATGCGACTATCCAGAGCAATCACATAACCTTCGAGCGAACTCATACGCCCTTCGAATGAACTCATGCGCCCTTCGAATGAAGTCATACGATCTTCAATCGCCGTCATCCGGTCGTCCAGCTTGGTGAAGCGAACGTTCAAAGCGGCAAATTCCGCGAGCACGCGTTCTTGAAACGAGGTCGGCAAATTTCGTGTTAGGTCTTCGCTCATGTTGATTCCCTTTCCGTCGGTGATTACAACTCGTTTTCTCCACGGTGGGTGAGCTCTTCAAAAGACAAGAGGTGGCGCGGGTTCGTCGTACTCGTGGCAGCCGGGCGGGCGAGAAAGTACGAGAGCGTTTCGAGCGAGATGGTTAAATCCACGGTCTTGAGTTTCACGTCCGGTCGCTTGTGCAGGCGCGCGGGCGCGAAGTTCAAGACGGCCTTGATGCCTGCCGACATGACCTGATTGAGAACCCTCTGCGCGGCGCGCGCGGGCACGGCGATGACCGCCACGTCGATACGCTCGGCGCGGACGATGCGCGCCATCTGCCGCACGTCGTAAATTTTGATCTCGGCGTCGCCGACCGTCCGGCCGATGAGCGCGCGGTCGTTGTCGAAGAGGGCGACGACCGAGAAGTTCGACGCGCTGAAGCCGTTGTAATTGGCGAGCGCCGTCCCCAAGTGTCCCGCGCCGACGATGCCGACCCGGTGCTCGGTGTCGAGTCCCAGAATGTTCGTGATGTGTGCGCGCAGGTCGTTGACCGTGTAGCCGACGCCGCGCGTGCCGAACTCGCCGAAGTAAGCGAGGTCTTTTCTGATCTGCGCCGAGTTGAGATTGAATTGCTCGGCGAGCGCGCGCGAGGAGACGGTCTTGATGCCTGCGGCCGCCAGTTTGTTCAGGCAGCGCAAATAGACGCTCAGACGGTTCGTCGTCAGTTCAGATATTTTCTCCGACTTCATCCCGTTTCCTTCTCTTCCGTTCGGTCAGTATAGCGCGACCGGGGCGAGCGCCCAAAAGCCGTAAATCGTGAATCGTAAATCGTCAATAGAAAGAACCCATCATTTCTATTCACGATTTACGATTCACGATTTACTTTCTTCCTTCGTTGCCGTCGCATCACGGTTCAACTACAATCTGCGGGCACACGGAGACGCTCCCGAAATCTCTTCTCTCGGCAGAAACACGGAAGAATGATCGCACATTTATCAGGAACTCTACTCGCAAAACAGGCCACCAGTGTGATTTTGGACGTGGGCGGCGTCGGCTACGAAGTAACCATCCCGGTCTCGACCTTCTACGACATGGAAGAGACCGGCGCGCAAATTTCCCTGCGCATCTACACGCACGTGCGCGAAGAAGCCCTCCAACTTTTCGGCTTCAAAACGGCGCGCGAGCGCGAACTCTTTCAAATGCTCATTTCCGTCAGCGGCATCGGCCCCAAGTCGGCCATCGCCATGCTCTCCGGTATGAACGCCGACGAGATCATCAGCGCCATTCGTTCCAACAATCTCGCGCGCCTGACTTCGATTCCCGGCCTCGGCAAGAAGACCGCCGAACGCCTCGTCATCGAACTGCGCGACAAGATGACGACGCTCTCGCATCCGGCGCTCGAAGAACAACTCGCCGCAGGCAGTCGGGGCGGCGCGCCCTCCGAGGATACCTTGCGCGAAGACACGCTCTCGGCTTTGACCAATCTCGGCTATCAACGCGCCGCCGCCGAAAAGGCCATCAACCAAGCGATTCAGGAAGGCGGCGATCTCTCCGTCGAACTGCTCCTGCGCCGCAGCCTGAAATCGCTCTCGAAAGGATGACTCTGGTAAATGGTCAATGGTCAATGGTCAATGGATGAAACCTCCTCTTCCACCATTGACCATTGACCATTTACCAGCCTTTATGTCTGAAGAACTCGAACCAGCCAGCGTACGCGTGTCCGCGCCGACCGATGAGGAGGCGCAGTTCGAGTTGTCGCTGCGCCCGTCGCGGCTCGCGGAGTACATCGGGCAGCGCAAGGCGACGGAGAACTTGCGCATCTTCATCCGCGCGGCGACGATGCGGCGTGAGGCGCTCGACCACGTGCTCTTGACCGGGCCGCCGGGACTCGGCAAGACGACGCTCGCCAACATCGTCGCCAACGAGATGGGCGCGGAACTGCGCTCGACGGCCGGCCCCGTCATCGAAAAGGCGGGCGACCTCGCAGCTCTCCTGACCAACTTGCAGGAAGGCGACGTGCTCTTCATCGACGAGATTCATCGTCTCAACCCGGCCATTGAGGAAGTGCTCTACCCGGCGATGGAGGATTACCAGCTCGACATCATGATCGGGCAAGGCACGGCCGCGCGCTCCATCAAACTGGAGTTGCCGAAGTTTACTCTGGTCGGCGCGACGACGCGCGCCGGACTTATCACCGCGCCTTTGCGTGGTCGCTTCGGCATCGTCTTCAATCTGGACTTTTACAAGCACGATGAGTTGGAATTGATCGTGCGTCGCTCGGCCGACATCCTCGGCACGGAGATCGACGAAGGCGGCGCGCGCGAGATCGCGCGGCGCGCGCGCGGCACACCGCGCATCGCCAACCGCCTGCTCCGCCGCGTGCGCGACTTCGCAGAGGTGGACTACGAAGGGCACATCACGCAAGAGGTCGCGCACGACGCGTTGAACCGCATGGAGGTCGATACCTACGGGCTCGACGAAGTTGACCGCAAACTTCTTTTGACGATCATCGAAAAATTCAGCGGCGGCCCCGTCGGACTCGGCACTATCTCGGCCACGATTCACGAAGAGAAAGATTCCATCGAAGAGATCATCGAGCCTTACTTGATCCAGATCGGCTTTCTCAATCGCACTCCGCGCGGGCGCATGGCGACACGCCTCGCCTACGAGCATTTCGGCTTGAGTCCGAGCCCCGCGAGTCCGGGGCTGTTCGGCGTGTAGCGCGCTCCGGAGGCGCGCAGGCATAGTTTATGAAACGCCTTCGCTCATACACTCGTCAACACTTCGGCGTGCGCAATGCCGCGCCGTGGCTGAGTATCTTCGGCCACTCGTTTCATCAGTTCCACGAAAACGATCTGTTCACGCCCGCCGCCGCCATGAGCTACTTCGGATTGCTCACGCTCTTTCCGATGCTGCTCGTGCTGCTCGCCTTGAGCAACTACTTCGACGCGGGCAGCGAGATGCTGACGCGCGCCGTCGAAGCCTATCCCGGCTCGCGCGATTTCCTGCGCACCACGGTGCGCTCTCTGGAAAACGTCGGCACGAGCGTCGTCATCACCTGCGTCATCGTCACGCTCTGGGCGGGCTCTTGGGTCTTCAACGTATTGGAGCGCGCCATCAACCGTTTGTGGGGCACACGCCCGCGCGCCTTCCTGCACGGGCGGGGGCTGACGCTCGGCATGATGGGCGGCGTCGGCGTGCTGCTCATCGTCTCGGTGATGATCACTTACTTGCTCGTCGCGCTCAAAGAGTTGGCCGAGCGGCTGCCCTTGCGCGTGCTGCAACGCGTGACGATCCTGACGCTCGTGGGCAACGCCTTTTGGCAACTCATCTTCGCGCTCGTCAGCATCGCCGTCACGGTCACGCTCTTTACGCTCGTCTATCGCTTCATGCCGAGCGGGCGCGTCGAGTTGCGCGATTCGCTCCCGGCGGCGGTCGTCGCAGGACTTCTGTGGGAGACCGCGAAGTTCATCTTCGCGTCGAGTTTGCACTACTTTCATTACGATCAGATTTACGGCTCGGTCGGCGCGGTCGTCGCCGTGCTGACGTGGAGCTACGTGTCGAGTCTGATCCTGTTGTTCGGCGCGCAACTCTCCGTCGTCTTCCACCAAGAACACTCGACGGCGCACGACTCCATCACGGCCGACGCGCGCCGCGAAGAGATCGAGGAGACGCCCGCCGCAACGCCTTGAGTAAGGGAAAAGGGAAAGGGGAAAGGTAAAAGGAGAAGAAAAAGCGTGCGTGCGCCGCACCTCGAAGCGCCCGACGAAGCGTTGCTCGAAGCATTTCTTGAGCGTTGCTTTTCCCTTCCCCTTTAACCCTTCCCCCTTTCCCTATCTTTCGTGATGTTGATTTCGGAATTCGATTACGAACTGCCCGAAGAGTTGATCGCGCAAGCGCCGCTCGCGGAGCGCGACGCATCGCGGATGCTCGTGCTGGATCGCGCGCGCGCCGTGTGGCACGACAGCGCCTTCGCGGAGTTGGCGGCGGAGTTGCGCGAAGGCGACCAACTCGTCGTCAACAACACGCGCGTCTTTCCGGCGCGTCTCGTCGGGCGGCGCGAGCCTTCGGGCGGCGCGTGCGAACTGTTTCTCGTGGAGGAGCGCGCTCCGTGTGTCTGGGAGGCGCTCGCGCGCCCGGCGCGTCGTCTCTCGCGCGGGCAGGCTTTGTCTTTCGGCGACGGCCGCCTGCGCGCGGAGATCATCGACGCGGGCGACGAAGGCCGCCGCACCGTCCGCTTCGACTGCGCCGCAACTGACTTCGACGCGCTGCTCGAAGAGTTTGGACGCGTGCCGCTTCCCCCCTACATCAAACGCGCCAACACTGCGGGCGCACACGACGCACATGACGCCGGAGAGCAGGCTGCCGACCGCGAGCGTTACCAGACGATCTACGCCGAGCGACGCGGCGCAATCGCCGCCCCCACGGCTGGGCTCCATTTCACGCCCCGCGTCCTCGAAAACTTGCGCGCGCGCGGCATCAATGTCACGGAGATCACTTTGCACGTCGGCTACGGCACGTTCGCGCCCGTGCGCGCCGAAGACCTGAGCCAACACACCGTCGCCTCCGAGCATTACGAGATCACGCGTGAAGCCGCCGACGCGCTCGAAGAAGCGCGCGGACGCGCGAGGCGCATCGTCGCCGTCGGGACGACAACCGTGCGCGCGCTCGAATCGTCAATTGATGAGACGGGGCGACTCGCCCACGGCGCGCGGCGCGCCACGCTCACCATCACGCCCGGCTACCGTTTCAAAATCGTGGACGCGCTCATCACCAACTTTCACCTCCCGCGCTCGTCGCTCCTCGTCCTCGTCGCCGCTTTCGCCGGACGCGAACTCACGCTCGCCGCCTACCGCCACGCCGTCGCCGCGCGCTACCGCTTCTACAGCTACGGCGACTGCATGCTCATCTGCTAGTAAATGGTAAATGGTGAATGGAGGAAAAATGCTGCGAGGTATTTACCATTTACCATTCACCATTTACTATTTACCAATCATGGCTGTGTTGAAGAAAATTCGCTCGCGTCTGTTTTCGACGCCGGAGGAGACGAACGCGGAGCGCGCCGTGGAGAAGCGCGCCGCGAGCGGAGCAGCGGCGACGCCTTTGCCCACGGGCGAGAACGCGCCGGAAGAAGGCCACCGCAGCAGCAGCAGCAGCAGCGGCGCGCTCCCCGAGGAGCGTTACGACATACGCCCGCTCACCATCTCGCAACTCGACGAGTGCTGGCGACTCGACCAACGCTGCTTCGTGGACGGCGAAGCCTACAGCCGCGACACCTTCGAGTATCTGCTGACCTCGCCCGAATCGGTCGCCTATCGCGCCGTCACGCCCGACGGCCTGATGGTCGGCTTTATCGTCGGGCTGGTCGAACCTCAAAACACAGGCCACATCACCACGCTCGGCGTCGCCCCCGAACATCGCCGCCGTCGTATCGCCGAACGAATGCTCGTGCGCGTCGAAGAGAGTTTCCGCCGCCGCCGCGTCCGCACCATCCGCCTCGAAGTCCGCTCCGTCAACAACGGCGCGCAAATCCTCTACCGCAACCTCGGCTACACCGTCACCCAACGCCTCCCCCGCTACTACTCCAACGGCGGCGATGGCCTCCTGATGGTCAAATCAATCGAATAAAGTCTGCTCTAGAAATCGGGAAGCGGCGAGGTCGGCGAGATCACACGACCGGCTCGAAGTTCGCCTTCAGGGCGGCGCGCGTCATGCTGGCGTATTCGGCTGAGTCCAGCACCGCGCGGTCGAGCAGAGTTTGCGCGGCTGCGCTCTGAGGAGTGGGAGGGTTCATCCGCGCCACCTTGTAGAGCAATTGCAGTCGGTCGTAATGCTCCCGGCGTCGGTCGTTCAGCTTGAGCCGTTTCAGTCCTAAGTCCGTGATGGTGGCCTTCCCGCGCACACTTCCATTGAGAGGAAACGGCACTTCTTCCCTAAACGAGATGTGCTGTTCGGGATCGTCAATCGAAGGGTCGAGGAAAAGAGGCTTTTCCTTGCTCAGAGATTTCCTATGGGATGTCGCCCGCGCGGTCGGGTTGGAAAGCGGAAAGAGGTTTTTCTTGAAGACTTGGTTGCAGACCGGACAAGCGAGAAACAAATTGCTCCATTCGTAGGCGAGCCAGTAGTAGCCCGTGTGCAACGTGTCGCGCGTGCTCTGACGATAGGCGGCTTTAGGGCGAAAGTGCTCCACGTCTCCGTGCGAGATGTGTGTGATTTTGGATTCGCACAGAAAGCACTTGTCGTGCTGCGACTTGATCAAGGCTTCCTTAACTGTCTTGTGCCCGTAAATCTTCGTGTCGAACTCAAACTGCCTCTCGCCGCGATTGTAAGCGGCGACGTGCTCTTGTCGCTTGGCCTTGCCTTTGGTGTTCAGGATATGGGGCGCGTCGTGTGGTTTGTTGACACGGATCATGTGAGGTTCAGAATCCTTGCGCTTTGAGATGTTCGGCGGCGCGACGGATCACGTCCATCGCTTCCATATCTTCCGGCGTCTCGCCCGTCGGCAGCGCGCCGATCTCCGCTTCGATCTCTTCGAGCCGCGCCTTGTCCTTCTTCGTGAGCCTGCTCTTGGAGAGAATCTTCATGCGTTCTGCGAGCAGCGGGTCTAGCTGCGGCGGCCGCGCGCTTTCCAGCCCGAACAGATCGCTCGTCAGAATTTGATCCACGCGCCAGCCGTGTATGTCTTTCACGTTGTTGTCGATGACGACGTGATCGCCCTCGCGCCGCAACAACACGACGTTCGCGTCCGAAGCGGCCTGCACCACGAGCGGGCTGTGCGCCGTCGCAATAAACTGCGTATTCGGAAACCGCTCGCTCAAATAACTCATCAACGTCCGCTGCCACTTCGGATGCAGGTGCAGATCGATCTCATCCACCAACACCACCGCAGGCTCGGCCAGCGGATTCTTGCTATCCGGATAACGCTCAAACATCCGGCTCGCCAAATCCACCATCCACGCGATCAGCGTCTTGTATCCCAAGCTCAGGTCTTTGATGGAAACCCACCCGTAAGGCGTCTTCACTTCAACGCCGGGCTTAGTTTGCTTTTCAGTAATTTGAGTGAACTTAATATCGTCCACGTCGGGTAGAAGATTGATGAGTATATCTTTGATCTCGTCTCGCCGTTTCTCGGCGCGTTTGCGCGTGGCCGCATTGCTTCCGGCATGCGCTGCATAATCGGCTTGCAGCAACCACTCTTCCGCATTCAAAAGCTCTACCCTGTCCGAGAACAGGCTGGCGAAAGGATCATCAGATATTCCCTCGGAGAGCGTTGCCTCTCCCATGCGGCGCGTCGCGCCGTAACCGAAACAGGGAAACTCCGTCATCACCTGACGACTAACCGGATTGGATATAGCCACAACCGGACTGGGTTCTCGGTATCTTTCGACCCAGAAATTGAGAACATTTCTGCCATCCACTTCTGTCAGCTTGGTATTTACGAGAAAGTCTGCATAGAGGGTGTATTGCCTTTTACCTGAACGGAGAAGTTGCCCTTGAAATCTGGGGTCGGAGGCAAATGGATAGGTTTCAGGTCTCATTCGCCTTGAAGGCGTGATGGCGACGAGAGATTGTAGGAGAGTAGTTTTACCGACGCCGTTGTTGCCGAGAATGATCGTCCACGGCGCGGGGCGGCCTGCGCCGTTCGATAAGTCGAGAGTCTGTTCGGGGCCGAAGCACTTAACATTTTCCACACGGAGAGCCATGAAATAGGCGGGAAGGGATGGCGCGCCCTGACCCTCGACTATGGATTCGACGACTTTCAGCTTTCTGCTGGATTTCAATTTCAGCTTATCTTTTGCCATCGAATTTATCTTACAACTTATCGCTTTGCTTTGCCGCGCGAGTTGGGCTTGCGGCGGATGCCTTCGTAACGGACGTTGCCGGGGAGTTTTTTGGGTTACGACCGTCGTGGATGTCCACTACTGAACGAAGCGCATCTTAACAGAACATGGCGTGCGGGAAAAAAAATAACGGGCGAGAAGAAACGTTGTGAGCGCACGTTGTTAGAGAGACTTCAGGGAAGCGGTGTGAATGAAAAGAGGCGACGGAAGTTAGTTAACTTCCGTCGCCTCTTTTGTGTTAGTGGCTTCGCGTCGCTTAGGGGGCGGAGGCGAAGGCGAGGTCGGTGATGAGCAGCGCGCCCGTGCCCGTCTGGTCGAAGTTGAATTTGACGGAGCGGATGTCGGTCAAATTAATTCCGGTGAAAGACGAGAGCGGGATGCGGACGGTGTTGAGGAACACCTTCGGCACGGGGCCGACCGATCCCGGCGGGTAAAAGAGCGCGGTGGACACGTCGCCGACGCGCACGGTCGAAGTCACGCCCGCGCCGTCCGTCAGGACGATGCTGAAATTCTGCGGCGTGTTCGCAGGGTTGCGCGTGTCGTTGTAGTTGACGCTGACGCGGAATTGGAGGGCTTGGTAGCCGCTCACGTTGCGCGCGCCGAGCGGGAGGTCGTTCGTGTAGTTCGAGCCGAACGCGCCCCAGCCGGTGCGCAGTTGGCTCGCGCCGCGTTTGGTCGTGGCGAGCGCGCTCCCAACCGTGTGCGGCTGGCGCGCGGTTGACTGCGTGGAGGGCAGGCAGTGTTGCGGCTGCGGAGACGCGCCGCCGCAGAGGTCGTGCGGCGTCAGCCCGCTCTGCGTCGTCGCACCGCCGAGGGTGTTCGCCGAGAGGTTCGACGCGTCGAGCAAGCGATTCACGTCGAGGCGCTTGGCGGCCGCATCGGGCGCGTGATAGGAGACGTGCAAGTTCGTCGTCTGAGCCGAGGCCGGGGGCGGCGCGTCGCCCGTCAGGAGCGGGAGAAACTGCGTCTCGCCGCCGACGTAGGCGCGCATGAAGGCCGAGAGATATGCGAGGCCGGTGCCGCGTTGCTGCGCGGGCGTCAGACGCTTGTTCGTCGCGCCCGTGCCGCAGTGGCCGTCGGTTGAACCATTGGTGACGTAGCCCCAATCGTCGGCTCCGCCCGCCGGGAACAGGCCGGGCGTCCAGACGGTGTTGTAGTAGTTGTGATTCGCGCCCATCACTTGGACGGTGTGCTTGGCCGCGGCGTCGCCGGGCACGTTGTAACGCGCGTCGTCGTAGAAGTGCGCGCCCTGATTATCGCTCACGTCGCCGTCGCAGTAAGGCAGGATGACTTCGAGCGCGGCGTTGTTGACGACAGGTCGGCTGAAGTCGACGGGAGCGAGCGGAAGGACGGCACGCACGGTGTAGGGCGAGCCGAGCGAGGCGTTGTAGTTGTAATGCTTGACGACGCCTTCGCCGCCGCGCGAGTGTCCCATCGTGCCGATCTTCGTGAAATCAACTTTGCCGACGAACTTCGTGCCGAAGGGCGCAGCACCCGTCGTGTTGAAGGTGCTCCAGCGGCTGAGGTGATGCTGGATCAGTTCGGCGCGCGCCTGCATACCGTAGTCGGCCACGTTGTTATCGTAGGCGTTGATGCCGTTGGCGCTAACGGAGATGACGATGTAGCCGTTGCTGGCGAGCGTCTGCGCGATGTAGTCGTAGCCCTGAAAGCTGGGGATCGGTTGTTCGGTCGAACGGCACGGCCAGCGCAGGGCGGCCGTCGTGTTGCGATAGCAGGTGGCGTGGCGTCCGTGGAGGAACACGATGAGCGGATAAGGGCCGTTGGCGAGCGTGGTCGGATAGTGGACTGAGCCGCGCACTTCGACCGAGATGGGGAAGCCGGCGGGTCGGAACACGGAGTCGCCGTAGTTATATTCTTCGCGCGTCACGGCGTAGGGGCCGGTCGTGCCGGGGTCGGGCGTCTGCGCTTGCGCGCCCGTTGCGGCGGCCGTGAGGGAGACGAACGTGAGCAGGGCGAAAGCGATGAGGTGATTGATACGCGAGGTCTTCATTACTGGTTATCTCCTTTCGCTCCGCCGAGTTTCAATTTTTCCGGCAACGCCGAGCGGTCTTCTTTGTTATTTTTGTCGCCGTAGGAGAGGTAGATGGAGGCGCCTTCCTTGAGCAGCGATTCGTCGTAAGTGATGACGGTGATCTCGTTGAGGTCTTCGTTCTCGATGCCGTAGCCGACGGCGACATCGTCCAACCAGACGACGGGCGGCATGGCGCGGACGGGAAACGGCCCGCCCTTGATCGTCAGGCGGAAAGCGCGGCCGACGGTGCGCGTCTCGCCTTTGATCTGCACTTCCTTGACGCGCGGCAGCGTCACTTCTTCGACGCGATAGCTGGCAACTTTATGCTGGCCGACGGACTTCGTGTTCGCGCCTTCGCCGAGCACGCGGCCTTGCAGTTTCAAAATGTCGGTCACGGTTACTTCTTGGTTGGCGGAAGGGGAATCGGAGGTAGTGGCGGCGGGCGTGTCCTGTGCGAAAGCAGACGCGCTCAAGAGGAACAGGAAACTCGTCGTCAGCAGGATGCTCTTCCATCCGCGCCGCAGACGAGTTTGATTGACAAGGCGCATATCATAGTCTCCTTATTTGGGTTCAGGGTGAGTGTCGGGCGGCGCGTCCGGTCGCAGAGGTGAGAGCGCGGGCACAGCCGTCCGTAAAATTCGGGGGTTGAAGTGCGACTCTAACGGACGGCGATTCTGTCAACCGCCGTCCCTTTGAATGTTCGAGAGTGACGTTTGACGCGAGACTGATGAAGCGAACTCACGCAAACGAAGTGGAATAAAAGCGCAGATTTACAGATGCCTCACAGGGCGAAAAGGTTGCACGGCGCACGGGAAAATGTTGCCCGTGGCGCGGGTAAAATTTTAGCTCTCCGTCTTCCCGTCAGACTTCCCGTTTCGACGCCCTTCGATCAAACCGCCGACGAGTTTAATCAACGCGTCGATCTCTCCTTCGTGGCGATTTTGCATCTCCGCTATGCTCGCCAAGACGTTGCCGAGATGGCCGATCTGGTGTGCGCTCTGCGCGATGTCGCGTGAATTCTGCCCGACGATCTCGCTTAGTTGATCGAGGAATTCTTTCGTCTGTTGTTGTCCCTCGGCGAGCGCGCGGATTTGCTGATTTGTTTGTTCACGTTCCGCCTCGAACCTTGCATCGAGCGCTGCTTGTCTCGCCTCATAAGCTGCCTGATTCTTGAACAGGAACTCGATAGCTCGTTCCATCTCTTCGTTGGTCATGGTCGCTCGTCGTTCTTCGTGCCGCGTCATTGTACACAAAAGTCCGCGCGCCGTAGAAGTCGCATTTGAAGACGACTTCTGCGGCGCACGAAAGTGCGAGCGAAAGCTGCTTGCGCCGGTTTAGCGTGAACCGGCGGCGCGGAGGACGAACTGTGTGCCCGCACCGAGTTCGAGGTGGTCGCGCCCCTGCGCGTAGACCGAGCCTGCGCCCGCGCCCGCGCCGATGACCGCGCCGATGGCCGCGCCTTTGCCGCCGCCTGAGATCGCACCGATGATCGCGCCGACGGCCGCGCCGATGGCGGCGCGTTCGGTGGTGCGGTTCGTCCGGCTGTCATCTTCCTGCACCGCGCCGCCGCCCTCGTTGTCAACGCGCACGTCTTCGCCGCCCACGGGGCGCACGCCGTCGATCTCCGCGTCGAACGTGGCCGTGCGTCCGTCGCGCAAGCGGATGCGCTCGAAGTTAAGTGTCAACTCGGAGCGTCCTGAAATGCGCCCGGCCGCGTGGACGTGCGAGACAGTGCCCTCGATAGTCGCGCCCGCGAACATGGACGGCTCGCGCACGGTCATGGTGAAGCGGTCGCCCTCGCGCGCCTCGGCCGTGCTCAGGTTGTTGTCGAGCGTGGCGACGAATTGCGTGCCCTGTCCGATGACGAAACCCTCGTCGATGGGGCGCGGCTCGCGGCGCGGTTCGTTCCTGATGACGGGCGGGGCGGGACGCGTCTGCGTTTGCCGTCTCGGCTGCTCGGCGCGCTCGTCGGTTCGGCGCTCATTCACTTGCGGCACTTGCGGCTGGCGCTGGTTGTCCCTCTGATTGTCTCTGCGGCGCGAGGCGGTCGTGGTGGTGCGAGTTGCTTCCGGCTCGCCGTAGATGTTGAAGCGCGCGACCTGAGAGACTTTGGTGTAGGTGCTCTGCACGATGACCGGCTGCGAGACGCGCGGGTCGCTGATGCGGCGCGTGACACGCAGGCGCGTGCCGTTGTCCAGCGAATCGAAGTTGACCGAGAACTCGTCGTCGCCGCTCCCGGAACTGATCATCAACTGGTCGCCGTAGAGCGCGGCGCGCGTGATGACGGTGTGGCCGTCTCCGGCCTGTTCGGTGCGCGTGCGGCCGTCGGCTTCAAAGGTGACGCGCGGCGCGCGTGTCGAGCCGATGCTGATGGTCTGCCCGCGTCGCTCAATCGCGATCTGTTCGGGCGAAGTGAGACGCGCGGTGAGACTTTCGGCGACGCGCTCCTGTTCTTCGGGCAGGAGAAAGTTGGTCGCACGCTCGGCGGCCGCGCGCGGGTCGTCGCTGCGCGCCGGGTCTAGTCGATAGAGTCCGGTCAGGCGCGCGTCCGTGGGCGTCATCGTCGCCGTAGTGGCGCGCGCGCGCGGCTGTTGCGGCGCGCGTTGCGACGCATGCGCCGCGGGCTTCCGGCGTGCGGGCGTCTGCGGCGCGCGCGTGGCGGTCGTCGAAGGTTTGCGCGCGACGGTCGTCGTGGCCGCCGCCGGACGCGCCTTCGCTGTTTGACGCGGCGCGTTTGTCGCGGCCGTGCGACGCGAGGGCGCGGTTGTCGTCGTCGCGGCGCGGCGGCGCGGCGGCGTGGCGACTCTGCGTTGCGCGCTTGCGGGCAGCCCGGCGGACAGGAGCGCGCACATCAAGCCCAATCCGAGCGTGAATCTGATGTTGTTCAACTGCTTTAGCCCTCCACGGCTTCTGTTCAAATTGCTGTCTCGCTCCTATCCAAAAACGTGCGGCGCGCATGTAGGTTTTCGCTACGCAGCGCGAGCGTTCCGGCGCGGGGACAGCCGATTTTTATGGGGAACGAACCCGGTGCTTTGTCGGAAGCGACTCTTGCCCCGGCTTCAATGCAAGTGGAAGGCCAAGCGTTGAGGCGTAGAAGATGACGGAGATTTTGCGGAAAGGAAACTCTAGCGGCGCAGGCTTGGGAGCAGCGACGCGATGCTCGTGTAATCGGCGAGCAGGTGCGCGTCTTCGCAGCGCTCGCCGTCTTCGGCGTCGGGGTTGATGATCGCGACGGGGAGGCGGCTGAAAACCGGATGACCGCGCAGGCGCGCGAGCAGCGATTGGAAGGTGGGCAATTTCTCTTCGGTCAGAATCAGTTCGATTGGTTCTCGCTCCGCAACCTCGAACGCCTCCGCGTCGTTCGTCGCTTCGGCCACCAGGTAGCCGTGGCGCTTGAGCGACGCTCTCATGCTGGCGCGTATCCAGTCTACGTCTTCAACGAGGAGAATCTTGGGAGGACGACCGTCTGAGTTATCCATAACAACTTTTCGCGCGAGAACACAGCACACGCGCGACAAGGCGCACGCGACAAGGCTGCGAAAAAATTTAGCGCAAGCGAGTATTTGCTGTCTGTCCCGTTCCGTACTAATGTCGGATGTAAGGAGTCGGGGTGTTTGTGAGCTGTATGTTTTTTTCGATGCCCGCCGCTCAACTCTTGTTGCAACTTTCTGAAACGTCCGAACGTTATCTTCTCCGACATATACCTTGTCCTTCTACACGTGTTGGCCTAATATGTAGAAGACGGAGGTAACAAGGACTAATGACAGAGACGAAATCCGCACTGCCCCAGGGCACGTTGGATTTGTTGATCCTGAAAGTTGTGGCGCTCGGCTCGGTGCACGGCTATGCGATTGCGCAACGGCTTGAACAGGCGTCGCGCGGCGTGGTGCAAGTTCCGCAAGGCTCTTTGTATCCGGCGCTGCACCGGCTCGAAAATCGCGGTCTGCTGCAAGCCGACTGGCAGCAGACCGAAACGGGACGCGAGGCCAAGTTTTATCGCCTGACGCGCAAAGGCCGCGCGCAACTCGAAACCGAAGCCGCCGGTTGGGAGCGTTTGGCCGAAGCCGTCGGCCTCATCCTCAGACTATCCGAATCTTGAGAACGTCCGAAACTTGAGACTGTCCGAAAGGAGCGCGTGATGACTCTGTGGCATCGCCTGTTTCAGCGCAAGGAGTGTGAAGAGGAACTCGAAAAGGAACTGCGCTTCCATCTGGAACAGCACACGAGCGACCTCATCGCCGCGGGCTACAGCCCCGAGGAAGCGCGACGACAGGCCACGCTGGCGCTCGGCGGGACGGAGCAGGTGAAGGAGAAGTGCCGCGACGCGCGCGGCACGCGCTGGCTCTCGGACATGCTACAGGACTTGCGTTACGGCGTGCGGATACTGGCGAAACAATCCAGCTTTACGGCGGTCGCCGTACTGGCGCTGGCCTTGGGGATCGGCGTCAATACAGCGATTTTGAGTACGGTCAACGGCTTCATCCTGCGCCCTCTGGCGGTGGACAAGCCGGAGGAATTGCTGGCCGTGCATTGGGGCAGAAAAACTGACGCGCAGGTGTGGGAGCGTTTCTCCTACGCGAACTATTTGGACGTGCGCGAGCAAAACAAAAGTTTTTCCGACCTCTGCGCGTGGTCTGAGACTTCGGCCGGGATCAGTTCGGGCGAAAGCCTCAAGGCGGGCGAAGGCCGTGAGCGCGCGGAAGTGGTCTGGGGCGAACTGGTGAGCGGCAATTATTTCGACGTGATGGGCGTGAAGCCGGCGCTCGGGCGCACCTTTTTGCCGGAAGAGAATCGCACGCCGAACACGCATCCGGTCGCGGTCATCAGTCATTCTCTGTGGGAGCGTCGCTTCAACCGTGACGGGGGCGTCGTGGGCAAGACAATCTACTTGAACGGCCATCCGTTCACGGTCGTCGGCGTCATGCCCGAATCGTTTCTCGGCGCGGCCTTCTATCTGCGCAAAGCGTTCTGGACGCCTTTGATGATGTCGCAGAAATTCGGCCGACGCGCGGAGTGGCAGACCGAACGCGGCTATGCCTTGTTCGATCTCTACGGGCGTCTGAAATCCGACGTGACGCCCGCGCAGGCCGAGTCGGATTTGAACTCGACCCTCGCAGGTCTGGCGCAGACGTACCCGCGCGAACTGGCCGACACCAAAATCCAACTCAAGACGGAACTCGACGGGCGTTATGAAAATGCGACGAAGGTGATGAGGTACGGCGGTTTTCTGGCCTTGTGTGTTTCGGGTCTGGTGTTGCTGCTGGCCTGCGCCAACGTGGCGAATTTGATGCTCGCGCGCTCGGCCGCGCGCGCACGCGAAATCGGAATCCGGCTGGCGATTGGCGCAAGCCGCGGGCGCATCGTGCGTCAACTGCTGACGGAGAGCGTGTTGCTCGGCTTGCTCGGCGGCGCGCTCGGTTGGGTGTTCGCGTATTCGACGTCGGGCGTGATCATGGCGACCTTCCCGCCCGTTCCTTACCCGGTCGGGCTCGACCTCGCGCCGGACGGTTACGTCCTGAAATGGATGCTGTTGATTTCGCTCGCTACCGGCGTGGTCTTCGGTCTCGCTCCGGCCTTGCTGGCTTCGCGCGCCGATCTGGTCGCCGTCATCAAAGGCTTGGCGACGCCGAAGGCACGCGGCAAACATCGCCGCTTGAATTTGCGCGGCGCGCTCGTGGTGGCGCAAGTCACGATCTCCATCATCGTGCTGATCTGCGCGGGACTCTTCATACGCAGTCTCGGCCAAGCGCTCAAGACCGACCCCGGTTTTCAGACCGGGAATCTCGTCACGATGATGATCAATCCGAGTTTGCTGGCCTACGACAACAGCGACGCCACCAAGCGTTTTTTCCCCGAACTCCTGCGCCGCATCGAGACGCAGCCCGGCGTGCGCGCCGCCGCCATCGCCAACGAAATGCCGCTCATGGTCGGGCAGCTTTCGCGCGGCCCCATCGTGCGTGAGGGCGAAATCGATCCGCCGCCGAATCAAGGCGTCATCTCCGATTGCAGCATCGTCACGCCGAAGTATTTCGAGACGATCCGGACGCCGCTCGTCGCCGGACGCGACTTCACCGAACGCGACGACGCGGACGCGCCGCCCGTCGTCATCGTCAATCAGGAATTCGCGCGCCGGTTTTACGGCGGCAGCGACGAGGCTCTGGGGAAACGCTTTCGTTTCGCGCAAGCAGGCTCGCCGCTCATGCAGATCGTTGGCATCGCCAAAGACGGCCGCTATCGTTCGCTCTACGAAGACCAACAAATCTACCTGTTCCTGCCCGTCTATCAACATCCGCGCACGGCCGTGACTTTGCTCGCGAGCGCACGGTCGGCGGGCGACGTGCAGGGCGTCGTGGAAGGCGTGCGCCGCGAAATCGCGCAACTGGACGCGAGGCTTCCGGTCGTGGGCGTGATGACGGCGGAAGAGAATCTTTCGCTCGCCTATTGGGCTCCGCGCGTGGCGGCCGGGATGGCTTCGACGTTCGGAGCGTTGGCGCTCGTGCTGGCGGCGTTGGGGCTGTACAGCGTGATGACCTATGCCGTTTCGCAGCGCACGCGCGAGATCGGCATCCGGATGGCCTTGGGCGCGCAAGTCCGCGACGTGTTGCGAATGGTCATCTCGCAGGGGATGCGTCTGGCTGTGGCCGGCGTCGGGCTGGGACTGCTCGGCGCGTTCGCCTTGACGCGCGTGTTGGCGGGTTTGTTGTTCGGCGTCGGCACGACCGATCTCGTCACGTTCCTCGGCGTGGTGGTTCTGCTCGTCGTCGTGGCCTTGCTGGCCTGCTACATCCCCGCGCGCCGCGCCGCACGCGTCGATCCGCTCGTGGCCTTGCGCTATGAATGAGCCGCGCCGTTTAACCCGCAAGTAATTCAGTTAGCCGAAGGAGAAGACTTATGAAGTCGCGTTTACTCACTATCGTCGCCGTCGCGTTCTGTTTCTGCCTCTCAGCCGTGTCTCTCCCGAAGTTTGCCGCAACAGTTGCGCCGACCGCCGACTGGCCTCAATGGCGCGGGCCGGAGCGCAACGGGACATCGCGCGAGAGCGGTCTCTTGAGACAGTGGCCGGCCGGAGGGCCAAAACTCGTCTGGCAAGTGAACGACATCGGAGACGGCTATTCGACGCCCGTCGTTGTCGGCACGCGCATCTACCTGATGAGCAATCGCGGCATGGACAACGAGTACGTGCTGGCGCTCTCGACGAAGGACGGACAACCCGTCTGGACGACGCGCGTGGGCAACGTCGGCAACCCGAATCAGAACCCGCCCTATCCGAAGGCGCGCTCGACTCCGACGGTGGACGGAGACTTCATCTACGCGCTCGGCTCGGACGGCGACCTCGCCTGCCTCGAAGCCAAGAGCGGCAAGATACGTTGGTCGAAGAATATTCGACGCGAGTTCGGCGGGCAGCCGGGCGAATGGGCTTATGCCGAGTCGCCGCTGGTTGACGGCGATGCGGTCGTGGTCACGCCCGGCGGCGCGCAGGCGACGATGTTGGCGCTCAACAAACGAACGGGCGCACTCATCTGGAAGTCCGCGATCCCCGGCGCAGACCCGGCGGGTTACGCGTCGGCGATTGCTTTGCAAGGCGGCGGGCGCAGACAGTACGTGCAGTTACTCAGCAAGGGCTTGGTCGGGGTTGACGCGAAGACGGGACAGTTTCTCTGGCGCAACAAGGATTTCGCCAAAGGCCCGGCGCAATATTTTACGCCGGTCGCGCACGCGGGCTCCGTCTACTGCGGCGCGCTCGGCGTCGGTGGCGGACTCGTCAGTTTCAAACCGGGGGCGGGCGGAGTCACAGCCGAGCAGGTCTACTTCGAGCGCGGGCTGCCGAACGGCATCGGCGGAGCGGTCGTCGTCGGAGAGCACATCTACGGCACGGAAGCGGGGTCGAAACTGGTCGCGGCCGAGTTCACGACGGGGAAGATAAAATGGCAAGCCGACGGTCTCGGCTGGGCTTCGATAGCGTCGGCCGACGGGCTGTTATTTCTTCACGGCCTCAACGGAGAGGTCGCCTTGGTGGAAGCGACGCCCGAAGGCTATCGCGAGCGTGGACGCTTCGCGCCGCCCGCGCAACCGAAGAAGAAACAGGCCGGGCCATACCCCGAAGGCGCGTTCGCCTACCCCGTCATCGCTAACGGCAGGCTCTACATCCGCGACCTCACCACGCTCTGGGCTTACGACATCAAGGCCGGGCGTTAGCCAAGCGCCGCGCATCCTTAGTTGAGTTGTTTTAAGAAAACCAAAACTTAGAAACCACGCGCGTCACACGAAACGAAAAAGCACCAAAGTCTTCTTCGTGTGATGCGTGTATGACGCGCGTGGTTCCTTGCTTTTGTCAGCATGTCATTCGACCGTAACGGACTTCGCCAGATTGCGCGGTTGATCCACGTCGCAGCCGCGACGCACGGCGATGTGGTAGGCGAGCAGTTGCAGCGGAATGACGGCGAGGATGGGCGACAGCAGGTCGCTCGAAGCGGGAATCTCGATGACGTGGTCGGAGACTTCGGCCGACATCTCGTCGCCTTCGGTCAGGACTGAAAGGACAAGTCCTTCGCGCGCTTTGACTTCGACGATGTTCGAGTGCGTCTTCTCGTAGCGCAGTTCCGAGGCGCGGTTGCCTTCCTCGCGCGTGTTGATGACGACGACGGGCAGGCGTTCGTCGATGAGCGCGTTCGGGCCGTGTTTCATCTCGCCCGCCGGATAGCCTTCGGCATGGATGTAGGAAATCTCTTTGAGCTTGAGCGCGCCTTCGAGCGCGACGGGGAAGTTGATGCCGCGACCGAGATAGAGAAAATCGGTGGAGCGATGAAACTCGCGCGCCAGTTCTTCGAGCGAATCGGATTCGCTCAAGAGGTGTTCGATCTTGACGGGCAGTTCGGCCAACTCCTGCGCGTGCTGCTTCGCTTCGTCCTGCGTGAGCGCGCCGCGCAACTGCCCGAGGTGCAAGCCGAACAAGTAAAGCGCGATCATCTGCGCCGTGAAAGCCTTCGTCGAGGCGACGCCGATCTCCGGCCCGGCGTGAGTGAGGATCGTGCCGTCCGACTCGCGCGTGATCATCGAACCCTGCACGTTGCAGATGGAGAGAATCTTCGCGCCGCGCTCTTTCGCTTCGCGCAGCGCGGCGATGGTGTCGGCCGTCTCGCCCGATTGCGAGATGACGACGAGGAGCGTCCGTTCGTTGATGACCGGATCGCGATAGCGAAACTCCGACGCGTAGTCGACTTCGACGGGCACGCGCGCGAACTGTTCGAGCATGTATTTGCCCGCCAGCCCCGCGTGCCAAGAAGTGCCGCAGGCGGCGATCATGACGCGGTCGAAACTCTTGAACTCCGCCTCGGTGATGTTCATCTCGTCGAGATAGACGCGCCCCGTGTCGAGCGAGATGCGCCCCTGCACCGTATCGCGCACGGCGCGCGGCTGCTCGTAAATCTCTTTGAGCATGAAATGCTTGAAGCCGCCCTTCTCCGCCATGATCGGATCCCAGGTGATGCGCTGCCGCTGCGGCTCGCGCAAGTCGCCCTCGAAATCCGTGACGCGCACGGCGTCGCGCGTCAGCACCGCGATCTCGCGTTCGCCGAGGTAGAACACGTCGCGGGTGTGTTGGAGGATCGGCGGGATGTCCGAGGCGACGAAGAACTCGCCGTCGCCGAGTCCGATGACGACGGGCGGCCCCTGACGCACGGCGATGATCAAGTCCGGCTCGCCAACCGAAATGATCGAGAGGGCGAAGATGCCGCGCAGGTCGCGCACGGCGCGCTGCACGGCGCGTTCCAGAGTCTCCTCTTCGCGCAGGTATTCTTCGATCAGGTGGGCGATCACTTCCGTGTCGGTCTCGGTGACGAAGTTGTGGTCGCTCGCGCGCAGTCGTTCCTTGAGTTGCAGATAGTTTTCGATGATGCCGTTGTGGACGACGACGACGCGGCCGGTGCAATCGCGGTGCGGGTGGGCGTTCTCTTCGGTGGGGCGGCCGTGCGTCGCCCAGCGCGTGTGGCCGATGCCGTAAGTGCCGTCCAAAGGCTTCAAGCGAATCGCTTCTTCGAGGTTACGGAGTTTCCCCTCGGCGCGGCGGATGTCGAGCGAGTGCGACTCGTCCACGACGGCGATCCCGGCCGAGTCGTAGCCGCGATATTCGAGTTTGCGCAAGCCGTCGATGATGACCGGCACGACCTGTTTATTACCCACGTATCCGACGATGCCACACATATTGCTTTCCTTTCAGGAAAGCAGTGACGAGCAATGAGTGACAAGTGACGAGTTAAAGACAAGGCTTTGGTTTTTAACTCGTCACTTGTCACTCGTCGCTCGTCACTGCTCTTGTTGTTTCTTCCTCGGCCGCGCCGGGCGCGTGTTCGGGGGGCGGCGTCGCGTTTGTCGGGGCGACGGCGGCGGGCGGGAGATTTTTTTTGACGACGGCGGGGACGCCCGCGACGAGCGTGTCGGGCGCGACATCGCGCGTGACGACCGAACCCGCACCAGTGACGCTGCGCGCGCCGACGCGGACGGGCGCGACGAGCATCGTGTCCGAGCCGATCTTGACATCCTGTTCGATAACGGTCGGGTGTTTGTTCACTCCGTCGTAGTTGCACGTCACCGTGCCCGCGCCGATGTTGGTGCGCGCGCCCACGTCGGCGTCGCCCAAGTAAGTTAAGTGCATCGCCTTCGACTTGCGGCCGAGCCGCGACTTCTTCATCTCGACGAAGTTGCCGACGGCCGCTTGCTCTTCGAGTTGCGCGTTCATGCGCAGGTGCGCGAAGGGGCCGACCGAGCAGTTGTCGGCGATGTCGGAATCGAGTATGACCGAGTGGTCTTTGACGTGCACGCCGCTGCCGATACGCGAATTTGCGATGCGCGTGCCGGAACGTATCTCGCAGCCCTCGCCGATCTGCGTGCGGCCTTCGATGTGGACGCCGGGATAGATGATCGTGTCGTGGCCGATCTGCGCTTCCGTCGAGATGTAAGTGTGCGCCGGGTCGATGATGGTGACGCCGCTATCGAGCATCAGACGACGCAGCGTGCGCAGGCGGAGCAGGCGTTCAAACTCGGCGAGTTCCACGCGCGTGTTGATGCCTGAGACTTCGCGCGCGTCCGTGTGCGTGAAGACGCTCACGTCTTCGCCGTCGGCGCGAAGGATGGCGGGCACGTCCGTCAGATAGTATTCGCCCTGCGCGTTGGCGGGCTGCACGCGCGCGAGCGCGCCGAACAGAGAGCGCGTCTCGAAACAGTAAATCCCGGCGTTGATCTCTTTGATCTGTCGTTCTTCAGAAGTAGCGTCGCGTTGTTCGACGATGCGCTCGAAGCGTCCGTCTGCGTCGCGCACGATGCGGCCGTACCCGGCCGGGTCTTCGAGTTTAACGGTGAGCACGGTGCAGGCCGCGCCGCGCCCGCGATGCGTGCGATGTTGGTGGACGAGCGCGCCGAGCGTTTCGTGATGCACGAGCGGCACGTCGCCGGAGAGGACGAGCAGCGTGGAGTTGGCGTCGGCGAGCACTTCGCGCGCGACCATGACGGCGTCGCCCGTGCCGCGCTGCTCGGTCTGCGTGATGAAGATCGCGCCCGCTTCGCCGAGTTCTTCCAGCACGGCCGCTTTCACCTCTTCCGCCTGATGCCCAACGACGATGTGGACGGGACGGCCTTCTTTGACGAGCGAGGCGGCCGTGTGGCAGACGTGGGCGATGAGCGGGCGGCCTCCGAGTTGATGCAGGACTTTGGCCGTGCGCGAATGCATCCGCGTGCCGAGACCAGCGGCGAGGATGAGCACGTCGAGCGGCGCGCTGGCTGCTGGTGTCGTCGGCGTCGTCTGGGGCGGCTGAGTTCCCTGCGGGTTGGTCGGGGGCTGCTGTTTGTCCATTATGTTCTCAAGCGTTCAGACGAGACTGTGAAAGGGGCGCGGGCTGCTGCCGCTGCCGGCGGCCTGCGCCGTCGCCTGTTCGTAGCAAGCGATGATGACGCGTGCCAGTTTCTCCGGACTGTGGCGCACCTTCTCGCCCTCGTCGAGCAGGTCGGCGCGGACGATTTCGGCCTCGTGGCTGAACTCTTCTTCAAAGAGATGATCGGTCAGGCCGATCTGCTGCGCGCCCTCCGCGCGATAACGCTCGGCCTGCTCGTCGCTGACGTGACGGTTGTTGACGATGACGTAGTCGAACTTGATGGCGGGCGCGTAACGTTTCACGGTCTGCAAGTGCTGGCGCGCGGTATAGCCGTCGGTCTCGCCCGGCTGCGTCATCAAGTTGCAGATGAAAATTTTGACGGCCGCGCTCTCGCCGATGGTTTCGGCCACGCGCGAGACAAGCAGGTTGGGAAGGATGCTGGTGTAGAGAGAGCCGGGGCCGACGGTGATGATGTCGGCCGCGCGCAAGGCCGAGAGCGCTTCCGGCAGCGGCAAGCACTGTTCGGGTTCGAGCCGGAGACGACGTATGCGGCCGCCCGCTGCCGTGATGTTCGTTTCGCCGAAGACTTCCCTTCCGTCTTCGAGTTCGGCGACGAGGCGCACGTCGTTCAAGGTGGCGGGATAGATGCGTCCCTTGCTGGCGAGCACTTCGGAGGAGAGACGCACGGCTTCCGTGAAATCGCCGGTTACGTCCGTCAAGGCGGCGAGAAAGAGATTGCCGAAGCTGTGGCCGCCGAGGTCGCCGCCGCCGCGAAAGCGATAACGAAAGAGACGCCCCATGAGCGTCGAGTCTTCCGAGAGCGCGACCATGCAGTTGCGTATGTCGCCGGGCGGGAGGATTTGCAGTTCGTCGCGAAGCCGACCCGAACTGCCGCCGTCGTCAGAGACCGTGACGATGGCCGCGAGCGCGTCGAGCCACTGCCCGCCGCCGTCACGCCTGTCCACGAGTCGCTTCAAACCCGACAGCACCGTCGAGAGACCCGTGCCGCCGCCGATGGCAACCAATTTCAGACCGCGCTCTGTCCCCGCCGTAAGGTGCAAACTCTGGCTCTCCCCTCATCGTGCGACGGCAAATTGACCGTGCGCTTTGAAATCATACTCAAAAGCCGGAGGCTTTCAAAGCGGCCACTCGGAAATGGAACGTGCTGGGCAAATGAGGAGAGTGTCAGCCGCGGGCGGTGACTAGGAACGGGACGGGAACAAAAGCCGTTCGTATTCCGGCTCGTTACGCAGGGGGACGAGGTCTGGGTCGTGTTGCGCGCGGACGCGCAAGTTCGGTTGCAGTTCGAGCGCGCGCCCCAGGGATTGCAGGGCTGATTCAAGCGCGCCGAGGCGCGAGCGCGTCGCGGCCAGGCCGTAGTGTATGTGCGCGGCGGCGGCGTCGCGTTTGAGCGCCCGCTCGAACATCTCCTGCGCTGCGACGAAATCGCCGCGATTGAGTTCGATGACGCCTCGGTCGTAGAGTTCTTCGGCGTTGCGCGGTATCGCGCTCTCGGAACGCAGGCGCGCTTCGGCGATGGCGAGATAAGTGCGCGAGCGCGCCGTCACTTCGGCCACGCCCGAATGTTGCTCGATGAGCGCGCGAAACAACTGCCGCGCCTCTGAAAAATGGCCGCGCACGAACTCTTTGTGCGCGCGCTCGAAGGCGCGCAAGGCCGCAGCCTCGTCGAGCGTCGGCTGGCGCGGCGCGGGCGACGTGGCCGGGCGCGCGGAAGGCTTGGCCGCAGGAGTGCGAGCGGGCTGCTGTTTCTTCGTCGCCGTCGCGGCGTGCGACGCGGGAGCGGCCGCCGTGCGTTTCGTCGTCTTCGCCTGCGTCGCGGCTTTTGCGGCCGGGCGCGCGGCGGTTTTAGCTGAAGTTTTGACCGGAGTTGCGGAACTCTTTGCGGCAGTTTTACTTTTGACAGGTGTCGCGGGGCGTGCTTTCGCACCGGCGGCCGTTTTGGAGCGCGGCGCGGGTTTGCCTTTCGCCGTCGCCGAGACGGGGCGAGCGCTCTTTTTCGTGGATTTTGCGTTCGAGGCCGCCACAGCGTCGTCCTTGGTGGCTTTGCGGACAGGAGCTTTCTCCGCGCCTGAGCGTTTGGCGAGCGGCTTCGGTCTGGGCGCGGTCTTCGCGCCGCCCAACTTGCGATTTTTTGCCGGTGAAGCGCCAGAGCCGCTACGTGTGACCGGGCGGGAGGTGGGTCTTTTCGCGCTCTTGCTGACAGATTCGCTCATGCGAAGCTCCATTATCAAAATGACTCCCGCTTCGGAGCCAAGAAACGCCCGCGAGTTTAACACAGCCTATCGCATAAATCAACGTGCTACTGTAAGTTGCGGGAATCAAGGGGCTTTCGCGGAGAGGGGTGCGGGGCGGCCAACAAAGAAAAACAGTTGATGTAATTGAAGCCGTTATGTTAGAGTCCAAAAGGAGTTGCGCCCCTCGTGCGACCCTTCAGGGATGGGGGCAAAATTATCCGGCCGACACTCGAACCCCTTTAAAATATTCGGTTTAAGTTTTAAACGCGGCTCTCTTGTAGCGGCCTCTCGACCATCCCACCTGAGTAACTCCCCAAAAGAGAAAGCGCCTGTACCAATGACAGACACACCTATGATCATGCGCGAGCAACAGTACGAGCGGATTGTGTCTGTTTTACACAAGCTGCGCGCTGAATCGCTCTCCCGCGTGGTCTTCCTCGTGGACAAAAACGGCCAGCCGATAGCCGTGCAGGGAGACGTGAGCAATATCGACACGACGAGTCTGGCCTCGCTCGCCGCAGGAAACGTCGCGGCCACGGGCGGCATGGCGCAGCTCATCGGCGAGAAGGAGTTTCCCACCCTTTCGCACGAAGGCGAGCGAGAGAGCATACACATCTGCATCATCGGGCGGACGCTGCTCGTCGTCGTTTTCGACGACCGCTCCAGTCTCGGTCTGGTCAAACTGCGCGTGAAACAGGCTTCGCGCGAACTGGCGACGATTTTCGAGGATGTCGAACGCGATTCGCTGCAAAAGCAGGAACAGGAAGACACGCTTTTCGCCGGGATTACGGATGACGATATTGACAGCTTATTCAATTAGTGACAGGTGACAAGTGACGGGTGACAAGAAAATCTTTCGTCCTGTTACTCGTCACTTGTCACCTGTCACTTAAAAGCCATGACGTTTATCAACTACGCATCACGCGAAATCAATTGCAAGATCGTCTATTACGGGCCGGGCTTGTGCGGCAAGACGACCAACCTGCAATACATCTACGATTCGACCGCGCCCGCCTCGAAGGGCAAACTGATCAGCCTGGCGACCGAAACCGACCGCACGCTCTTCTTCGACTTCATGCCGCTCGAACTCGGCACGGTGCGCGGCTTCAAGACGCGCTTTCACCTCTACACAGTTCCCGGCCAAGTCTTCTACGACGCCTCGCGCAAATTGATCCTCAAGGGCGTTGACGGCGTGGTCTTCGTCGCCGACAGCCAGGAAGAGCGCATGGACGCCAACATCGAAGCGCTCTACAACCTCGAAGAGAATCTCAAGGCCAACGGCTACGATTTGATGAAACTGCCTTACGTGCTCCAACTCAACAAGCGCGATTTACCCAACGTCATCCCCACCGACGAACTCGTCAGCGAACTGCGGCGCAAGGACGAAGCCGTCCACGAGGCGGTCGCCTACAAAGGCATCGGCGTCTTCGACACGCTCAAGTCCGTCGCCAAACAAGTCCTGACCGAACTGCGCAAAGGTTAACTCAACTCAAGTTCGATTCAAGCGGACGCGAAGAAAGAAATAGCCCACGACTTTCCATCGTGGGCTATTTCTTTCTTCGCGCCGGTTCGGGCTTTCACCGCTTTCGCTTCACTTCATCGTTCATCGTTTCTCCTAGTTCTCTTTCCATTCCGGAAGGCGACCCGGCGTGTGGGGCGCGCCGGCGGCTTCCATCGCTTTTTCCAGACGGGCGAGGTCGCCTTCGACGAGCGAGCGCAAGTCCGCGAGCACGCGTTCGAACTCTTGCGCGGCGACCGCATACTGCGCGGCGTGCGTGGCCGTCGGGCGGGCGATAGCCATGCGCTGTTCGCCGACGATCTGGTTGACGCGGTCGCTGATCGAAGGCGGCGTGTTTTGGTTGCGCGCGCGCAGGACGGTGTCGCCGCGAAGCGCGCGCAGGATGTCGTTGACGCGCCGGTCGATGGCCGAGGCGTCGTCCAACAATTTGTCGCCCGCCGCGGGCGTGTCGAGCAGCGCGCGGCGAATCGTGGCGAGACGCGGCTTGAGACCGTTGGCCGTTTCGAGCGCGCCCGCGACGGCGCGTTGCAGGCGCGCGACCTTCTGTTGGAACTCGACGAGCGTCGCGCGATCCGTCGCCGCCATCGTCGCCTGCCCTTCGACCACGACGTTGAACGTCTGCGGCGCGCCGAGCGGCGTCAAGACTCCGCCCACGCGCTTCGCCATCGAAACTTTGTACTCGCCGGGCATGACGAGCGGCCCCGAAGGCGCTTCAAAGAACGGGTCAACTTCCGCATCGGGCGCGGGCGGCGGCGCAAGGGTCGGCGAAGGCGAGCGCAAGTCCCAAGTGACGCGCTGCACTCCGGCCGTGACCGCGCCCGTCAAACGACGCACGACGCGCCCCGCAGCATCCGTCACCGTCAAGATGATCGTGGGCGCTTCCTCTTCCTCTTCGGCGCGCAAGTCCGCGTTGGAGGGAAGCGCGACCGAGGTGCCACGCTTCTCCGCTTCCTTCTCGGCTTCCTGTCGCCTCACCTTGCGCGTCTTGATCGTCTCTTTCAGATAGTAGGTGAAAGTCGCGCCGAAGGCCGGGTTCTCGGCCGTGTAGAAAGACTCGCCCTGAAAACTCTTGCCGCGACCGCCGAGGGGCTGCGACTGGATGTACATGAGCGCATCTTTGACGGGGAACAAAAAGCTCTCGCTCTTTAACATCTCGGTTGAGACGAGACGCAGAGGGGCGTAATTGTCGAGCACGTAGATGCCGCGCCCGAACGTGCCGACGACGAGGTCGTTTTCGCGTCGCTGAATACTGATGTCGCGCACGGCGATGGTCGGAAAGTTACCTTTCAGTTGCACCCACTTGCCGCCGCCGTTAACGGAGAAGAAGAGGCCGAACTCCGTGCCCGCGAACAGCAGATTCGGGTTGACGTGATCTTCGGCGATGGCGAGCACGGGGCCGTTCGCGGGCAGGTCGCCTTTGAGCGAGACCCAAGTGCGCCCGGCGTCCGTGGATTTCAGCAGGTAGGGCGCGAAGTCAGCGTTCCAGTGGTTGTCGAAAGAGGCATAGACGGTGTTGGCGTCGTGGGTGGAAGTGACGATGCGTGAGACGTAGGCCATGTCGGGCACGCCGGGAAAGCGTTCGATCTTGCGCCAGTTGCGCCCGCCGTCCTCAGTCACTTGAATCAGGCCGTCGTCGCTGCCGACGTAGATCAAGCCCTCTTTCTTCTGCGACTCGGCGAGCGCCGAAGCGTTGCCGTAAAACGCGGTCGAGGCGTGTTTCGACACGGCATCGACGCCCCACACCTTGCCCATCACGGGCAGTTTGTCGCGGTCGAGCGCGCGCGAGAGTTCGCCGCTCACCGTCGTCCAACTGTCGCCCCGGTCGTCCGAACGATAGAGCCGGTTGGCGGCGAAGTAGAGACGCGTGTTGAGGTGCGGGCTGATGATGAAGGGCACGTCCCAGTTGAGACGCAAGGGGTCTTCGTCGCGCCCGGTGGCGGGTTGGATGCCGACGCGCTCGCCCGTGCGTTTGTCGAAACGGGCGAGACCGCCATGTTGATATTCGGCGTAGACGATGTTCGGATCGGTCGGGTCAACCTGCGAGCGGAACCCGTCGCCGCCCTGCGTGACGAACCAATCGGCATTCGTGATGCCGGAGGCGCTGCGCGTGCGCGCCGGGCCGCCGACGCTGAAGTTGTCCTGCGTGCCGCCGTAGACGTTGTAGAAGGGCGCGGCGTTGTCGGTCGTCACGTCGTAGAACTGCGTGATCGGCAAGTTCTCCACGAAGTCCCATGTCGCGCCGCGGTCGAATGATTCGTAGAGGCCGCCGTCGTTGCCGTTGAGATAGTGGTTGGTGTTGTCGGGGTCGATCCAGAGGACGTGATTGTCGACGTGTTTCGAGCGTTCGCCGAGCCGCTGCAAGGTCTTGCCGCCGTCGTTCGAGACCATGTTGAAAACGTTCATCACGTAGATGCGTTCGAGGTCTTTCGGGTCGGCGTAGATTTGCGAATAGTACATGGCGGTCTGGTCAAACTCGTTGCGTCGTTCCCAGTTGCCGCCCCTGTCGGTCGAACGAAAGATGCCGCCCTTTTTGTCCGCCGCCTCGATGACGGCATAAACGACATTCGTATCGACGGGCGAGATGGCGAGTCCGATGCGTCCCATCTCCGAGGTGGGCAGGCCGCGCGTGAGTTTCGCCCACGTCGCGCCCGCGTCCGTCGATTTGTAGATGGCGCTCTCCGGCCCGCCGTTGATCATCGTGAAGACGTGGCGGCGGCGCTGATAGGCGGCGGCGTAGAGCGTGTCCGGGTTGTTCGGGTCGATGACGACATCGGTGACGCCCGTGTTCTCGCTGATCTTCAAAATCTGTTTCCACGTCGCGCCGTTGTCGGTCGTCTTGTAGAGACCGCGCTCGCCGCCCGCGCCCCAGAGCGGCCCCTGCGCGGCGACGTAGACGGTCGCAGAGTCGCGCGGGTCGATGATGATGCGGCCGATGTGCTCGGAGGTTTTGAGGCCGACGTTTTTCCAACTGCGCCCGCCGTCGTCCGAACGATAGACGCCGTTGCCGTAGGAGACGCTGCGCTGGCTGTTGTTCTCGCCCGTGCCGACCCAGACCGTGAGCGGGTTCTTCGGGTCGAGCGTGACGACGCCGATTGAGTAAGAACCTTCCGCATCGAACACGGGCGTCCATGTCGTGCCCGCGTTCGTGGTCTTCCAGACGCCGCCGGAGGCTGCGGCGACGTAGTAACGGTTCTTATCCTTCGGATCGACGGCGATGCCGACGATGCGCCCGGAAGTGAAGGCCGGGCCGATCAGGCGCAGGCGCAGGCCGTTGAAGGTCGGCGCGCTCAGAGGGTCGGCGGGCTTCTTCGGCTCCTCCGGTTTCTTCGTCTCGTCCGCTTTCGGCTTGTCGGCCTCGGCACGCTTGGCCTCTTCCTGCTTGGCCCGTTCGACGGCCTCTTTCTCCGTCTGCTTCTCTTCCTGCGCGCGCAGGGCGGGCGTGAGTGTGAAGAGGAGCAGCGCGAGCAGCGAGAGGTGCAAAGAGAGAGCGCGCAATTTCGTAGTCGTCCGGTGTGAGCGCATGCGTGTAGTTTCTCCTGAGTGAATCGAGCAACAGGTCATAGAGCAGTTAAGCGGCGGCGTGCGGCTGTTAATTGCCGGGCGCATGAACAGACGCGGCGGCCGATTGGTTTAGGTTAAAGCCGACCCGGCGAATCATCGCCGGGCGCGCGAAACGTTGCGACGAACGCGGCGGGCGATGTTATGATGTCGCCAAGAACAGGCGGTCTTTCCCAAAAGTTCAAAGTCCCCTTGAGCAACCTCGCCGGTCGCGCATTAGACGGCGAGAGATGAGTCCCGACACCTTTTGCATTTAAGGAGACCTCGCCGGATATGGAAGGATTCAGAAACAAAGCCTCTTCGCTGTTGCGCGAATACGTCACCGAGCGGCGCAGCACACGGCGTCGCGGCGCGCGTTACAGCGCGCGCATCCCGTTCCGCGTCTCAATCGTCCCAACTAATCGCGGTGCAAATCAGAGCCAGCCCGGCGCGTCTCTCAACGGGCGTACGCGCGACCTCGGTGAAGACGACCTGAACCTCGTCG
The DNA here is from genome assembly GCA_036387235.1 of Pyrinomonadaceae bacterium. Classification (GTDB taxonomy): domain Bacteria; phylum Acidobacteriota; class Blastocatellia; order Pyrinomonadales; family Pyrinomonadaceae; genus JAIVJZ01. The sequence continues at coordinate 31,974 of DASVUD010000020.1, read as the reverse complement.
TCCCCTCCATACGCATCGGCGGCGACTACATCACGCTCAAAGAAAACCAACTCGCCGTCACGCTCGAACTGCCGTCCGGCGAGGTCAATCTCGTCGCCGCGCCCGCGCGCTTTGAACAACTCGACGGAGAACACGCGGGCGAAGGCTATCTCGTCGGCGTCCGCATCGTGGAGATCGCAGCGCCCGACCGCGAACGCTACCTCGCGCACCTGCGCACGCTCCCCCAAACCGACCGCCGCAGAGACACACTCCACCTACGCGAAGCGTGAAAGATGGTGAATGGTGAATCGTCAATCGTAAATAGAAGAAAGCAGTTTTTTCTCTATTCACGATTTACGATTCACGATTCACGGCTTTTAGTTGCTGATGCCGAACTGCTGCAAGATGAAGGCGTAGTCGAAGGCCGTCTCGCGCAGGGCGTCGTAGCGCCCGGACGAGCCGCCGTGTCCCGCGCCCATGTTGATCTTCAAGAGGAGCGGGTTCTTGTCCGTCTTCATCGCGCGCAGCTTGGCGACGTACTTCGCGGGCTCCCAGTACATCACCTGACTGTCGTTCAAAGAAGTCTTGACGAGCATCGTCGGGTATTCCTTCGCCTCGATGTTGTCGTAAGGACTGTACGACTTCATGTAGGCGTAAGCCTCTCTCTCGTTCGGGTTGCCCCATTCGAGATATTCCTGCACGGTCAGCGGGAGCGAGGCGTCCATCATCGTGTTGATGACATCGACGAAGGGCACGTAGGTGACGATGGCTTTGAAGAGGTCTGGACGCATGTTGGCGACCGCGCCCATCAACAGCCCTCCGGCGCTGCCGCCCGTGATGACGAGTTGGTCTTTCGTCGTGTACTTCTCTTTGATCAGGTGTTCGGAGGCGGCGATGAAGTCCGTGAAGGTGTTCTTCTTCTTCATCATCTTGCCTTCGTCGTGCCACTCTTTGCCGAGGTCGCCGCCGCCGCGGATGTGCGCGATGGCGAAGACCACGCCGCGGTCGATGAGCGACAGGCGGTTCTGGTTGAAGCCGACGTTCGAGGGGATGCCGTAAGAGCCGTAAGCGTTCAGGAGCATCGGTTGCGGCGTGCCCGCCTTGCGCATGTCTTTGCGGTAGTAGAGCGAGACGGGGACGCGCACGCCGTCCGGGGCCGTGGCGAAGGTGCGCTCTGAAGCATAACGTGTGGGGTCGTAGCCGCCGAGCACTTCGTTCTGCTTGAGCAGTTCACGCTTGCGCGAACGCATGTCGTAATCGTAGATGCTCAAGGGCGTGGTGAACGATTGATAACTGAAGCGCACGGTCGTCGTGTCGAACTCCGGCGTGAAGTTGACGTTCGCGGAATAGACGGGTTCGGGGAAATCGAGATAGTGCGAGTCGTTCGTCTTGAAATCGACGACGCGAATTTTCTGTAAGCCCTGATCGCGCTCGGACAGAACGTAGTAGTTGGCGAAGACAGTCTGCGCTTCGAGCGTAACGCCCTTGCGGTGCGGGATGAACTCCGTCCAGTTCTTCGGCTGCGGGTCGGCGGCGGGCGCGGTGACGACGCGGAAGCCGCGTCCCTTATCGTTCGTCAGGATGTAAAACTTATCGCCGTGATGGTCGGGGTAATACTCGTGCTCCCCGGCGCGCGCGGCGATCAACTTGAAAGGCTCCGAGGGACGGTCGGCGCGCAGGTAGCGATACTCCGTGTTGTTCGAACTCGTCGAACCGATGAAGATGTACTGCCGGCTGCGCGAGCGGCGCGCGCTCAGACGATAAAGCTCGTCCTTCTCTTCGTAGACGAGCACGTCTTTGTCCTTCGCCTCGCCGAGCGTGTGGCGATAGAGACGGTGCGGGCGTTTGGCCGCGTCTTCGGTGATGTAGAAGAGAGTGCGGGCATCAGCCCAAAACGCGCCGGAGACTTTGCCGATGTCGTCGGGCAAGAGTTGGCCGGTGCGCAGGTCTTTGATGCGGAGGAAGTATTCGCGAAAGCCCGTCGTGTCATGCGAGTAGGCGAGCAGATTCGAGTCGTCGCTGACGGTGTAAGTAGCGATGGCGGTGTACTTCTGTCCCTTCGCGAGTTCGTTGAGATCGAGCGTGATCTCTTCGGGCGCGGTCAGGCTTCCCTTCCGTCGCGCGTAGATCGGATATTGTTTGCCCGTCTCGGTGCGCGAGTAATAGTAGTAGCCGTTTTGTCGATAGGGGACGTTGGTGTCCGTCTGTTTGATGCGCGCGAGCATCTCTTGATAGAGCTTTTCCTGCAAGGCTTCCGTCGGCTTCATCAACGCGTCGGTGTACGCGTTTTCGGCTTCCAAGTAAGAGATGACTTCCTTGTCGGATTTCTCGCGCAACCAGAAATAATCGTCGCGGAGCGTCTCGCCGTGGAAGGTCTGATTCCGTGCGAGTTTCTTGGCCGCGGGCGGCGCGGGCGGTGTCGGCTGGTTAGCTTGTGCCATGATTTCCGTGTGACCGTTTAAGATGAGCGCGCCGCTCAAGAGCGCGAGGACGAAAAGCAGCTTCTTCATCAAGGTTCTCCAATTCATTGACGAGACGTGAACAATCTTTAAAACAATCGGGCGCGCTTACGGGGCGGCGAAGGCGACGCCAACGGCCGAACGGCGGCGCGAAAACTTCGCCCCTTGCCGCCCGGTCTCCCGGCGTGCCGGACTCGCGCGGCCAAGGCTTCGGATTGTGATGACAAAAATTTGGAACGCGGACGACTCTCGCGGGCGGCTCGCCCCTGACTCCGCCGTCGAGCCAAACGCTTAATAGACGCGCATTATAGTTGCCGTCACGCGCGCGCCGCAACCGCGCCTTTTCTACTTGAAGAAAGTTGAAATCAGCCGACAACTAAAATTCGCTTCCCGCGCCGCCGCGTTCGCTGTAAGACGAGACGAGCCGCGGCGAAGTTTCAAATCCGCGCCCGCCGCCAACCACACGCCGCCCCGCGCCCGACACTCAATCACACGCCCCTCTTACCTTTTCCCCTTCCCCTTTTCCCTTTCCTCTTCCCCCTGTGCTTAAATGTCTGCCCGGAAGGTTTTCACGCATGCGACACGAAAACACGCTCGACGCGGCGCACACCGCGCTCGTCATCATCGACGTGCAAGAGGCGTTTCGCGCCTCCATCCCGGACTTCGCCGGACTGGCCGCGCGCATCGCGCTCGTCTCGCGCGCCGCCGCGCTCTTGGGCGTGCCCCTCGTCGTTACCGAACAATACCCGAAAGGCTTGGGACGCACCGCCGTGGAAATCCAAGACGTGCTGCCGCCCACGCTCGAAGCAATCGAAAAGACGGCCTTCAGTTCATGCGGCGCGCAAACTTTCAGCGACGCGCTCGAACGCCTCGGCGCGCGTCAGGTGCTCGTCTGCGGCATCGAAGCGCACGTCTGCGTCAACCAGACGACGCACGATCTGTTGGCGCGCGGCTACCAAGTGCACCTGCTCACGGACTGCATCGCCTCGCGCCACGCGCACAACCGCGAGACGGGGCTCGCCAAGATGCTGCGCTCCGGCGCGCTCCCCTCGTCCACCGAAATGGCTCTCTTTGAACTCATGCGCGACGCCCGCCACGAACAATTCAAGGCGGTACAAAAACTAATCAAGTGACCAGTGACAAGTGACGAGTGACAAGTTGAAATCAAAAACTTGTCTTTAACTTGTCACTTGTCACCCGTCACTCATCACTTGTTAATATGGACTTTCTCTCAGGACTCAACGAGCAACAAAGACTGGCCGTGACGACGACCGAGGGGCCTCTGCTGATACTGGCGGGCGCGGGTTCGGGCAAAACGCGCGTCATCGTGCATCGCATCGCCTACATCATCGCCGAGCGCGGCGTCGCCCCTTATCACATCCTCGCCGTCACCTTCACCAACAAGGCGGCAGGCGAGATGCGCGAGCGCGTCGGACGCCTGCTGGAGCATCAACGCCTGCCGAGCGCGCCGCTCATCTCCACCTTCCACTCGCTCTGCGTCCGCATCCTGCGCCGCGACATCGAGAAACTCGAAGAGGGACACACGCGCTCCTTCACCATCTACGATCAGGACGACTCGACGCGCATCGTCAAAGCCGCCATCAAAGACCTCGGCCTCGATTCCGACCGGATGGGCGCGCGCCAAGTGCAATCCGCCATCAGCCACGCCAAGAACAGCGGCACGGACGCCGAATCTTACGCCGCCCGCGTCGAATACGGCGACGAAAAACGCGCCGCCATCGCACGCGTCTATCGTCTCTACGAACAACGCCTCGTCAACAACAACGCTCTCGACTTCGACGACCTCCTCATCAAAGCCGTCCGCCTCCTGCGCAAAAACAGAGAGGTGCGCGACTACTACAACGACAAATTTCGCTACATCCTCGTCGACGAATACCAAGACACCAACAGCCTCCAGTTCGCCCTCATCCGCTTCCTCACCGAACGCCAGCAGAACATCTGCGTCGTCGGCGACGAGGATCAAAGTATCTATAAATGGCGCGGCGCGGACATCTCGAACATTTTGAACTTCGAGCAGCACTATCCGGAGGCGCGGGCGATCCGCTTGGAGCAGAACTACCGCTCGACGCAGAACATTCTGGACACGGCGGGCGCGGTCGTGAAGTTGAACACGGAGCGCAAGGGCAAGAACCTCTGGACGGCGAACCCGGCGGGCGAGCGCATCCGCTACTATCAGGCGTTTGACGCCGAAGGCGAGGCGCGTTTCGTGGCGGCGAAGGTCGAAGAACACAGGCGCGTCGATCCTTCGCTTCGCGCGGCCGTGTTGTACCGGACGAACGCGCAGTCGCGCGTGTTTGAAGAAGCGATGCGGCGCGCGAACATTGCCTACAACATCGTCGGCGGTTTTTCGTTCTACGAGCGGGCGGAGGTGCGCGACATCATCTCGTATCTGAAACTCGCCATGAACCCGCACGATTCGGTCGCGCTCATGCGCGTCATCAACACACCGGCGCGCGGGCTCGGTAAACAGACGCTCGACGAACTCGACCGCCGCGCCAAAGACTACGGCGTCTCGCTCTGGGAGACGCTCGCCATCGTCGCAGACCCGGCGCAAGACGTGAAAGGTTTTGCGCCGCGCGCGCTCTCGTCGCTCAAAAACTTTCAGCGCATCATCACTAATCTCGTCTCGGTCGCGCAGCGCGAACCCGCGTCGGAAGTGGTCAAGGCGGCGATTCTCGATTCGGGCTACGCCGACGCTTTGAAGGCGGAGAACACGGAAGAGGCCGAGGGGCGTCTGGAAAACTTGCAGGAACTCGTCAACGCCGCCGTGGATTACGACCGCGAAGAGGGCGGGGGCTTGCGCGACTTTATCGACGCCGCCGCGCTCGTCTCCGATACGGATCAGTACAAGCGCGATGCGCCCGTCACGTTGATGACCGTGCATTCGGCGAAGGGCTTGGAGTTTCCGCTCGTCTTCATCGTCGGCCTCGAAGACGGACTGTTTCCCCACTCGCGCTCCGCGACAGACCGCGCCGAACTCGAAGAGGAAAGGCGGCTCTGTTACGTCGCCATCACGCGCGCCGAGCGTTTTCTCTACGTCTCGCACGCGATGAAGCGGCGCGTCTACGGCGAAGAGTTGGCGTCCGAGCCTTCGCAGTTTTTGAACGAGATGCCGTTCGACTTGATGGAAGACCTCTCGCGCGGCCCCTCTTGGCTCTCGTTCGCGCGCAGCAGCGACCGCCTTGAGAACGCGCACGCCGCGCGCGCGCTCAGAGGCCAGACGGAGCCGCGCCCCGAAAAACGCTACGAGGGCAAGACCTACAACAGCGCCGATTCCATCGCGGAGTTTTTCCGCCAACGCGGCCAACAGGTGAACCCGCGCCCGGCGGCAGGCTCTCAGCCGCAGCCCACGATCAAACGGCGCGCGGACGCCGGAGGCGGCGGCGCGTCCTCGTCCGCCTCCTCTTCCAATGATGGCGGCTTTGCGCCGGGCACGCACGTGCGCCACGCCAAGTACGGGCGCGGCCTCGTCCTGCGCCGCGAAGGCACGGGCGACGCCGCCAAACTCACCATCAGCTTCCCCGGCTTCGGCCAAAAGAAGCTCATCGAAAAATACGCCGGACTGGAGAAGGCGTGAGCAGCATTCAATGAAGGAGGTGGGTAAAGGGTAAAGGGTAAAGGAAAAGACGCGCGTGCGCTCTCAACTTTTCACTCTTCTCCTTTCCCTTTTACCCCTTCCCCTTTTCCCCTTCTCGCCGACCTGTCATAATTCGTGCGCGCTCCGGCGGTCTCCCTATCGCCCATCACCGTGAAAAGGCTTACTCAGCTTAAGGAATCACAGACATGAAGTTCCCCCTCTTTGCGCGTCTCGGCGGCGTGTGGTTCGTCGCGGCCGTCTTGCTCATGGTCTCGGTCGTCCCGGCGCAGCGTCCCGCGCAGAAGAAGCCCGCGCCCGTGACGAAACCCGCTGCTCCCACCACGCAGGCAGCGACGGCGTCCGCGCCGGACGAGAACAATTCTTCCGTCACGTTCGACACGCTGCTGTCGGCCGACGCTTACGGCGTCTATGCGGAGATGCGCTCCGTCGGGCTGCAAGCCAACTCGGAGGAGCTGGCGCAACTGCTCACGCCGTTCAAATTCGACAACAATACCGCGCCGGAGGAGGTACTTGCGCTCTACGAATTCATTCGCTCGCACGTGGAGGCGCTGACGACTGCGCGCGCGATGTTCGCCACGATGCCCGTGCGCGCCGGTCTGCCGGAGACGTTGCTGGCCGTCGAGATGCCCTCGGTCGAAGAGGCGCGCAAGTTCGTGCCGGAGTTGCGCCAGTTCATCGCCACCGTCATCCAGCCGCCGACGCCGGCGGGCGGCGCAACATCTGCGTCGACGACCAAGACGAGCGCGACGACGGAAACCGCGAGCGCGTCTCGTCGCCGCGTGAGGCGTGACCGGCGGGGGCAAGTAGTGGCCGCCATGGAGGAAGATGCGAAGCCGGCGGCGGCCGTGCCGTTTCAGATCAAGCGCGCGGGCAATCTGATCGCCTTGAGCAACCAGAACTTCACCTTCAAGAATTTGCACGGGACGGAGCAGCCGCTCCTCGTCAACGAGCCGGGCTTTCAAGCCGCGCGGACGCGCTTCAGCACCGATGCGTTGTTCATCTACTTCAACACCGTGCGCATGACGGCCAGCACGAAGCAGCGCATGGAGGCATATGAGAAAGAGTACCGGCGGCAAGAGGAGTCGGCGCGCGCCGAGGCGGAGAAGCAGACCACGCACTCAAGCTCCAACGTGTCGGACGCAGCGGAGATGGACGGCGCGAACACGAATGCCGACATGGAGAAGGGCAACTCAAACATCGCCGTGTCACGCCAGACCCGAAGGGCGAACACCAATGCGAACGTGGCCGTCTCGCCGGAAGACGAACTGCCGCCGCCGACACCCGAAGCCACGCCGACGCCCGCGCCGAAGAGTGAACAGGAGTTGGCGGAGGAGAGGCGGCGCGAGCAGTCGCAGATGTTTGCCATCCAGTTGTCGTCGCTCCTCTTCGGCCGGGGCGCGCAAAGCGGCGAGGCGTGGCCTGAGTCCATCGGCATCGGTCTGTCGCTCGAAGCGGACTCGCTCGTCGTCCGCGGGCTGTTCGTCAGCCAGTCGGCCGAACAACCCCTGCGCCCGATCCCCTTCCTGCCCGTTTTGCTCTCCGGCCCGTCCATCTCACCGGCGGCGGCCACCGTGCTGCCCGACGACACTGACATCCTTCTCAGCGTCTCGCTCGACCTGCCGCAGATGTACGACTACGTCGCCTCTCTGATGAAGATCGCAGACCTCGTCCCCGCCTCGGATGAGAAGGAGAAAAGCAGTTTCGGAGATCAACTCGCAACCTTTGAACGCGCGAACAACTTCCGCATCCGCGAGGAACTGATCGCCGCGCTCGGCAACGAGATCGCCGTCGGTCTGCCCGGCAATCAACTCTTCGGGCCGCGCGCCACCTCCGCGCGACGCAAAAGCGGAGACGACGGCGCGCCGCCCCCGCCCTCCGCTCCCATCGTCGTCGTCGCGCTCAACGACAAGGAGAGTCTGCAAAAACTTCTGCCGCGCGTCCTGAGCGCCTTCGGCTTCACCGGCGCGACCGAGCAGACCGTCCTTGAGCGGCACGGGCAAGTCGAAGTGCTCACCTTTTCGAACGGCACGGTGGCCTTCATCGACCGTTTCCTCGTCAGCACGTCCGACCCGGCCATGATGCGCCGCATCACCGATGCCTACAATCGCGGCGAGACGCTCGCCAACAGCGAACGCTACCGCGAGCCCGTGCGCTGGCAATCCAGAGACGCCGTCGGCCAACTCTACGTCGCCAACGAACTGCTCAAGGGCATCTTCGAGGAGGTGACGAAAGCCGTGGACGACATCGAAGACCCGGCCATCCGCGCCTATCTCATGCGCCTCAATCCAGACCCCGGCGCGATCACCCTTGTTTCCACGCGCGACGCCGACGGCCTCATGCACGAACTGCATCTGCCGAAGAACCTGCTCTCAATGTTCGCGGCCAACATGCTCATCGAGCAGAAACTCTCGGCGCAGCGCGCCAGCGAATTTTCGGCGCAATGGAAGCTGCGCATGATCCACCACGGGCAGACCGACCACCAAAAGAGCCACGGCAGATACGGCACGCTCGAAGAACTCAAAGCCGGCGCATTCATAGATGAGAGCCTAGAGCCGATGCAAGCGGAAGGCTACGAGATCAAGCTCTCCATCTCCGGCGACCGCTTCGCGGCCACCGCCACGCCCACCGGTTATCCCAAACAAGGCCGCCGCTCCTACTACATAGACCAGACCGGCCAACTGCGCGCCGCAGACCTCGGCGGCAAACCCGCCACTCAATCAACCCCGATCATCGATTGAGAAACCGGTGAATGGTGAATGGTGAATGGATCAGAACCGTCTTCTTCCGTTCACCATTCACCATTCACCATTCACCATTCACCATTCACCAGCTTTCCCTTCATCGTTTTTCTTGTCGCCGGGCGCAAGCGTGCGGGGCGGCGTGCGTTCTTCCTGTAGCGAGCCTGTCCGATTTCGCACACACTTTTTTTGGAGGCTGTTCAATGAGACTCAAAATTTTCGTCGTCACGCTGCTCGTCCTGTCCATGAGCGCGCAGGCGCAGACGCGCCGCACCGCCGCCGTGCGCCGCGAGCGCAGTATTTCCAACGCGGCCGCTCTCGTCGCCAGCGGCGAGACGCCCGCGCGCACGACGCAATATGACGGCGACGACCCGGAACGCACGGCGAGCGCGCCCGGCAACACCTTGCCCATTCGCCGCGTCATCCTCTACAGCAACGGCGTCGCCTACATCGAGCGGCGCGGCATGGTGTCCGGCCACGCCGAGGTCAAATTGTCTTTCAAACAGTCGCAGGTGGACGACGTGTTGAAGTCGATGATCGTGCTCGATCTGGGGCAGGGTCGCATCGGCGCGGTCAGTTACAACTCGTCCGCGCCGCCCTCCGCGCGCATCGCGGACATTCCCTTCTCCGTCGCCTCTTCGACGCAATCGAGCGGGCTGGCCGGCGTGCTCGGCCAACTGCAAGGCGCGCGCGTCGTCGTCACGACGGCCAATCGCACGGCGACGGGTTCGATCCTCACGGTCGAAGAACGCCGCGCGCAGATCGACTCGACGAAGCCGCCCGTCGTCTCGCACGCGCTCGTCATCGCCTCGGAGGGCGGCGAGCTGTCGAGCTTCGACTTGGCGGACGTGCGCTCCGTGAAGTTGATCGACGAAGGCACGCGGCGCGACATCGCGGAGTTTGCCAGCGCCACTGCCTCCGCGCGCCGGCGCGACGCCAAAACCATCGTCGTCACCTCGGACGGCGCGGGCGCGCGCGAGATGCTCGTCAGCTACACGGTCGCCGCGCCGATCTGGAAAACCACTTATCGCGTCGTCTTGGACACGTCGGGCAAGCCTTTCTTTCAAGGTTGGGCAATCGTCGATAACGTGAGCGAAGAGGATTGGAACGAGGTGCAACTGTCGCTCATCTCCGGCACGCCGGTCTCTTTCATCCAGCCGATTCAGAAACCTTTCTATCGCTATCGCCCGGTCGTCCCGATGCCCGCCGATCTGCGTCTCAACCCGCAGGTCTATGAACCGGGCGAGGCCGGGTTCAGCGCGAACGGCATGGGCGGCGTGGTGAATCAACAGGGCTACATAGCGCCGCCGCCGCCGCCGATGGCCACGCCCATGCCGCGCCCCGAATTGTCGGCCGGCAGTCGCGGCGCACAGCGTCGCGGCGACCAGCGACAGGACTTGCGTCTCCAGCAGAACAACGTCAGCAACCTCCCGCTCAATGGACGCGACGAACTCGCCGAGGCGGCCGCCGATGCGCCGTCTCTCGGCGAGGCCATCACGACGAACACGAGCGTCGAAGCGGCGGCCGAAGGCAGCGAAGTCGGCGACCTGTTCGAGTACCAGATCGGGCAGCCCGTCACCGTCAAACGCGACCGCTCGGCGCTCATCCCGATCCTGCAAACGCGCATGGAAGGCGCGCGCGTCTCCATCTACAACGAGGCCGCGCGCCGCGACCGCCCGATGAGCGGCATGCTCTTGAAGAACACCTCCGCGCTCACGCTCGAAGACGGCGCGATGACCATCATCGAGAGCAACGCCTACGCAGGCGAAGCTCTGATGGAGCGACTCAAACCGGCCGAGCAGCGACTTATCTCCTTCGCGCTCGACCTCGGCACGCTCGTCAACGTCCGGCAGATGGAGGATCGCGCGCCCGCCTTCCTCGTCCGCATCCTGAACGGCGTCTTCCAAGCCCACTACTATCGTCAGGACAAAAAGACCTACACGCTCGCCAACCAGACCGAGCACCCGCGCGTCGTCTACGTCGAGCATCCGGTCAGACCCAGTTGGGAGTTGGACGACAAAGAGACGCCCAAGCCCGAAGGCCGCAGCGCGCGCTATTACCGTTTCCGCATCGAACTCAAACCGCACGAGCGACGCGAGCTGACCGTCATCGAGCGCCAAGTGTTGGTGGACACCTACGCGCTCTCGAACGTCACGTCCGACCAACTGCGTCTCTTCGTCTCGCGCCAGTACATCGACGACGCGACGCGCGCCGCGCTGGAAAAAATCGTCGAGATCAAAACCCGCATCTCGGCCATCGACGCGCGCCTCGCCGCCATCGAAGCCGAGATCACGGAGATCGGCGAAGACCAGACGCGCCTGCGCGAAAACATCGAAACGCTTTCGCAAACGGCCGAAGCCAAACAACTCATCGCACGCTACGTCGCCAAGGCCGACCAACAGGAGACGCGCATCGAACAACTCACCAAAGAACGGCAAGCCGCCAACGAGGAACGCGCGCGCCTCCAACCCCAACTCGACGCCGCCATCCGCGCCCTCTCACTCGACCGCAACCTGACGGAATGAAAGGAAACGATGAACGGAAGACTGGTAAACGGAACTTGGTCAATGGTCAATGGTGAATGGTAAATGGAAAAAGACGGTTCTGATCCATTCACCATTGACCATTTACCGTTCACCAGTCTTCCGTTCATCGTTTTTAGTAAAAAAGCGAAGGGCGGCAGTTGATTAATCAACTGCCGCCCTTCGCTTTTGTCGTGCCCTGAGCTTGCCGGGGCGCAATTTACTGCGTCAGTTCGTCGGCGATCTCTTTGGCGTCGAAAATCTTGCGGAGGATTTCGAGCATGCCGCGCGAATCAACGGAGATGGTGCGGTTGACCGCTTCGTCATAATAGAAGTTGCCGACGATGGATTGGCGGTTGCCGTCGAAGACGAGTCCGATCAGTTCGCCGCGCTTGTTGATGAGGGGCGAGCCGGAATTGCCGCCGATGATGTCGTTGGTCGAGACGAGGTTGAAGGGCGTCTTCAGATCGACGGCCGACTTCTTCGCCGTCCAACGCGGCGGCAGCACGTAGGGAAACTTGTTGCCCTTCAAGTTCGCGCGCTCGTAGAGACCGCCGAGCGTCGTGTAAGGCGCGAGCTGCTTGCCCTCTTCCGCGTAGCCTTTGACCGCGCCGTAGGAGAGGCGCAGGGTGAAGGTGGCGTCCGGGTAAATCTTGTCGCCTTCGGTCTCGAACAAAGCGCGCGCGATCTTGGCGTAGGCCGAGCGTTCGACGGCGAGCACTTCGTTGTTGTAGCGCTTGCTCAGTTCGCGCGCTTCGGCGTCGATGCTGCGCGCGAGTTGGATCAACGGGTCGTTCGATTCGTCGATGGCCTTTTTGCCGCCCGCCGCGAGTTGCCGGCGATAGGCCGCGTCCTTCAACTTCGAGCCGTCGATGAGTTCGGCGGCGCGCGCTTCGGGCGTCTTGCCTTGCAGGACGCGTTTGACGAGTTCGTGATCCGCGCCGTAAACCTCGCGCATGAAGTCGAGCGAGTCGGCGAGTTTCATCCGCTCGTAATCGTCGTACATGTTCGTCTGCGCGAAGAGCACGTTTTCGAGCGAGGCGCGGCGCGCGTCCGTGAATTCGGGCAGGCGCTCGGCGTTCGGCTTCGCGCTCTCGTCGGCCAGACGCACGAGCGTGCGCGCGTAGTTGAAGAGAACGGTGTTGAAGCCCGCGGCGAGGTCGAGGAAGCGACGGTCGCGTTCGTAAGCCGAGAGGTCGCGGCGGCCTTTGGCGATTGATTCCCACGCGTCGCCATACTCTTTCTGCCGCGTCGGGTTCGACTGCACGGCCTGACGCAGCGCGGCTTCCGATTTCTGCTTGTAAGCGATGAGCGAAGGGTCTTTCAGGCCGCCGAGTTGGCCGCGATAAACTTTGAGCGCGTTCTGCGTGCTGTTGAGTTCGTTCTGCCCGCGACGCGTCTCCTCCTCGCCCATCGCCATGTAACGCTTCAAGACCGCTTCGCGGCGTTCGAGCATGCGAATGACGAGCGGGATGCTCGTGTCGCGCAGAGCTTCGATGTGCGCGACAGTGTTGAGGCGCTGCGTCGAACCGGGATGGCCGGTGACGAAAACGAGGTCGCCTTCCTTCGTGCCGTCCTTCGAGAATTTCAGATAGCTTTCGGGGCGCGCGGGCTTGCCGTTTTCGTAGGCGCGCACGAGTCCCATGTCGATGTTGAAGCGCGGGTACTCGAAGTTGTCGGGGTCGCCGCCGAAGAAGGCGGCCTGAAATTCGGGCGCGAAGACGAGGCGCACGTCCGTGTATTTTTTGTAGCGGTAGAGATTGTACTTGCCGCCCTGATAGAGCGTCACCACGTCGGAGCGCAAGCCGGTCTTCTCGGTCGATTCCTTTTCGATGGCGGCAATGGCGGTGCGGCGCGCGGTGAAGGCGTCGCCCGCCGACATCCCGGTCTTAACCGAAGCGTTGACGCGATCCGTCACGTCCTCGATGCTCTGTAAGACGTTCAGTTCGTAGCCGGGAATCTTGAGTTCTTCGGCGCGCGTGCGGGCGACGAAACCCTCTTTGGCGTAATCCTTCTCGGCCGAACTGAGTTCGCCGACGGCGTCTTCGATGATGTGATAATTGGTCAGGACTAGACCATCGGGCGAGACGAACGACCCGGAGCCGTTGGGAAAGCGCACTGAGGCGAGTTGCAACTTTTTGAGGAACTCGTCGGTGACTTCAAAATTATATTTGCGTTTGATCTCGGCGCGCGGCACTTGATTGAAAGGCCACATGCCCTCGTCTGCGCGCGCCGTCTGCAGTCCAGCGCCAAGCGTGGAAAAAGTGATGAGCGCGGCCAGCAGTGCGCGCGATAGTTTCCTGAAATCCATATTGCTCCTCGAAAAAGGTTAAAGTTGATGGGAGTGAACTCGTTTAGAGTATCATAAGCTTCGCCGGGATGCCTCTGATTAGAGTCCCGAAGTCCCGAAGTCCCAAGTCTCAAGTCGGCTGGGCTTCCAGACTTGGGACTTGGGACTCGGGACTTGAGACTTTATGGAGAACGAAGAGATCGCACGGCGCTTCACGCGGCTCGCGCAGTTGATGGAGATACGCGGCGAAGACCAGTTCCGCACGCGTGCTTATCGCAACGCGGCGGAGGTGATCGAGAGTTGGCCGCAGCCGCTCGCCGCGCTCGCGCGCGAAGAGGGGGCGCGCGGGTTGCAGGCGATTCCTGCGGTCGGCAAGGCCATCAGCGCGAAGATCGTCGAACTGTGCGAGCGCGGCACGTTCGAGGCTTACGAGAAACTCACAAGCGAAACGCCCGAAACCGTGCTCGACCTGCTGGACGTGCCCGGCATCGGCCTCAAGACGGCCTCGGCGCTCCACCGGCAGTTCAAAATCTCCTCGCTCGAAGACCTCAAGCAATTCGTCGCCGGGGGCGGCCTCGACATGGTTGACGGCGTCGGCGAAAAGACCGCCGAACGCATCGCCGCGAGCCTGCGGGCGAAGTGACGAAATCATCAGCGCGTCGCCCGTCGCCGCGCCGCATCGACGACACACACATTTTCTCGGAGACACAGATGAACTATCCGCTCGACATCTCTTTCAAACTGCTCGCGTTCGCGCAGCAACTCTCCGTCAGGGACGCGCAAGGCAACCTGATCTTCTACGTCAAACGAAAGGCTTTCAAGTTGAAAGAGGCGGTCACGGTCTTCGCCGACGAGGCGCAGCAACAGCCGCTCTATCACATCAACGCCGACCGCGTGATGGACTTCTCGGCGCGTTACGGCTTCACGGACGGGGCGGGCAGATCGCTCGGCTCGATCAAACGGCGCGGGATGCGCTCGATCTGGAAGTCGCACTACGAACTCGACGACGAAGCGGGTCGTCCGGCGGCGACCATCATGGAAGAGAACGCCTGGATCAAAGTGTTCGACAGCTTGCTCGGCCAGCTTCCAGTTCTCGGCGCGTTCACCGGCTACTTCTTCCACGCGGCCTACCTGCTCTCACGGACGGACGGCACGGTGCTGCTGCGGATGCAGAAACAACCCGCCTTCTTCGAGGGCAAGTTCAGCGTCGAACGCATGGCCGCGAATCTCTCGCCCGACGAAGAGACGCGCGCCGTGCTCGGCCTGTTGATGATGGTCATGCTCGAACGCAATCGCAGCTAACGGGGCGTTCGCAAACATCAGGCGGCAGTATCAAGCGACAGTATCGGGCGACGGCCTCGCGTCAGTTTCGAGTTTTGGAGGCGTGCGGCAGCGTCTCGACCAAGTGATCGAAGCCGAGCCAGAAGCTCCAACTGTGATGATAGAAGAGGACTGGAAACACGAGCGCGACCACGGAGAGGCAGGTCAGGATCAACTCGAAGCGCGTGTTGATGACGGGGAGGCTGAGGACGTAGAGGACGAGAATCACAAGCTCCGTCGTGACCACGTTCGCCATGATCGCGCCGACGAAAAAACCGTCCTCGCGTTTGAAGAGCGCGTCACAGGCGGGACATTGATGTTTGATGTGAAAGGGACTCTCAACAATCGAAGAGAGGCCGCACGCCGGACACCGCAGCCGCACGACGCGCACGAGCGTTTTCAGTATTGAGCGGCGCGCTCCGTCCATGATCTTTCATACCCGGAATCCGGCTGTTTGACGGAACAGCGGTCGAGTAACTGATTCACTACTGTTCAATAAGCGCAACGGCAACTGTTCCAATCCCAGTATGCCCCGAAACCCCATTCCTCGCAGTTAGTTATTTCATAATAACTGGGATCGCACACAGGATCGACGATACCCTCCGGTTCAAATCTCGCCCGATACTCGCCGGAATTTATGAAGCCGTCAATTACAGCATTATAGTTTCCACTACTGAACAAATAATTGAGCCACCCATCACTTTCTCCGGGGCTCGGTTCTCTTCGTAAAAAGACGAGGTAGCACTGCCGGACGTATTCTCTATTGTATGCAGTGTCTCTTGTCCCGGGGTAAGCAGGGCTGAAAGCGCCGCCAATTCTGGTTCGGACTTCTGTTGATTCCATGAATCCGCGCGCAACCTCGATGCGGCGGGTATTGGCGCATGTCGTATCACTCCCACATTGTTCGATGTGGTTCGTCCAAGCTGTCCAGCCACTTTCGTCCGGTTCGCGCTGGAGAAAATCCCAATACTGTTGACGAACAAAGAAACTGCGGTCATCAATCGCATTTTGTATTGAGCCGCCATAAAGGTATAGCTCCGAATCAGCCATCCAAGCGCCCACGTTGTCGGCAGTGGCATTGAAGATTTTTACTCTATAGTTTCCATCAGTCGCATTAGCCAAACAATGAGACCAAGCCTTGAACCACACCGAAACCGTCCTTTTGCGGGGTAGAGTCATCACAATCATCACCCATCGTCACAAACATCAAGAGCAGGAGCAGAAGAATTCCCGTAGTCTTTTTCACGATGTGCTCCCTTCCTATTTGATGTTGAGGGTATTGAGTGAAGCATCCAGTAAGGCGGTTAAGCTGGTCGGGCTGAGCCTGCGGACTTTATGGCTTACAAGGGTCATCATGTCGCGGCTTTTACGACGGTCGCGTTGATCGACTTCAAGTCGGTACTCTTTGCTGCCCTGCGGCGAAGCCGCGGCAGGCTGATAAGGTTGACGACGCAACTTTTCGCTATACTCTCGTGGAGTGAGTTGCCAGTCAGGATTCAGCATCTTCTGCTGAACCATGACGATGGTGAGAACAGTTGCTTCAATCGGAGAGATTTCTACTTTTAGCTTATCCCCCGCCTTCTTCTTCAAGCCTACCTCTTCTATCTCGGCGTCAACCAGATTAGGCAAATCTGATTTCAAATCAACCCGTAGCAACCTCACCTGAAGCGGACTGGTCTGAGCGTATTCGGGAGCCTCAAATGCCTCCGCAAGCTGGTTGATGGCCTTCACGATCCGGGATTCGCGGATGCCCTTTTTATTTTGCCTGTACTTTAACTCGGCGCGAACCAGACGAACTTTTACGGCCTGAGCAGTATCGGCTGGCAGGACGGCTGCGAAGTTCTTCAAGATTGCATCGACCAATTCGTTAATGGCGACCTCCTCGCCTGTTTTAGCTCTCCGGGCTTTTGTATCTATCTCTTTATACATACTTTGTGATTGGTGAGAAGTTGACGCTTGAACATTGAGGACTGACTCTGTTTTCCGCAATCCAAGACTTGCAATTACTAAACTAACTAGTAATAGCGCGCAACTCGTCTTGATGAATTTAGTCACGCGCGGTTCTCCTTTAGTCATATCGTGTGCGGCAGAAAGAGGCGCGGCGCGCTCAGGGATGTGCGCGCGAGAGGCGTTTGCTTTTCCTATCCGGGTGAGGCTGACAAAGTCTGATCAGAACTCTATCAACAAGGCTCAAAGTAACTTTCTTACCCTCTGCCCGTGGCGACCATCACGCCTTCGGCTTGTCGTTTGACGATGACGAGCGTGATGTCGTCGCCGGCGGGCGTGCCTTGCGCGAACTTCGTGAGGTCGGCCTCGATCTTGTCGCGGATGCCGGCGGCCGTCGATTCGAGATGGCGCGAGACGACGTTGTAGAGACGCACGGGGCCATACTCTTCGCCCGCCGCGTTCTGCGTCTCGGAGACGCCGTCGGAATAGATGACGAGCGCGTCGCCGGGGTGCAGTTGGGTGCGGCCTTCGCGGTAGAGGGCGTCGGGCATGATGCCGAGCGGGATGCCGCCCGCCGCGAGTTGCTCCATCGAGCCTCCGGCGTGCGCGATGAGCGGCGGGTTGTGCCCGGCGTTGAGGAACGAGAGCGTACCGGTTAAGGGGTCGAGTTCGGCGCAAAAGAGCGTGATGAAACGGTTGAAGGGAATCGTTTCGGCCAGATAACGGTTGACGGCCGAGATGGTGTCGCCGAGCGTCTTGTGCGCCGGAATCTGCGCGTGCATGGCCGCGTGCAGCGAAGACATCAAGAGCGCCGCCGATGTTCCCTTGCCCGACACGTCGCCGAGCGCGATGACCATCCGCCCGTCCGGGCGTTCGATGAAATCGTAATAGTCGCCGCCGATTTCGTAGCAGGGAAAACTGATCCCCTGCATCTCGTAACCGGCGACGTTCGGCGCGCCCGAAGGCTGAAAGCGTTGTTGAATTTCGCGCGCCAGATTCAGTTCGCGCTCGAAGCGTTCGCGCTCCAAGTCTTCTTCCATCAGACGCGCGTTCTCGACGCGGATGGCGGCGACCGACGCGAGCGTGGTCAGCACGGTCAGGTGGTCTTGCGAAAACTTGGCCTCGGCCAGCGGCGAGTCGGCGTAGATCATGCCGA
Source organism: Pyrinomonadaceae bacterium (assembly GCA_036387235.1). GTDB lineage: Bacteria > Acidobacteriota > Blastocatellia > Pyrinomonadales > Pyrinomonadaceae > JAIVJZ01. The sequence continues at coordinate 13,944 of DASVUD010000020.1, read as the reverse complement.
AGATGCGTTCGCCGACGCCCAAGGGCACGGCGAGCACGGAGCGGATGCCCTGAATCGTCATCGTCGAAGACATGAAGCGCGGATCGTGCTGCGCGTCGGAAGTGAGGACGGAGCGGCCTTGCCCGACGACCTCTTCGATGATCGAACGGCTGACGCGCACTTCGCCCGTCTCTTCCTTGCTGTTGCGCAATTGCGCGACGCGGATTTTGAGTTCCGCGTCCTGTTCGCGCAGCATGATCAGGCAACGCTCGGCGGGCACGGCCTCGAAGACGAGGGCGACCACTTGGCGCAGCGTCTCGTCGAGCGTGGCGGGCGCGAGCAGCGTCACAGACACCTTGCTGATGAGCGCCAGGAGGTCTGACTGTTGGACTGTGTTGGCGGCCGCCGCGCGCGTCGAATTGATGATCGTGCCGACGGCCGGGCGCGGCTGTTCGGCCGAGCCTTGCGTGCGCGCGTCTTCGATGGCTTCGAGCAGGCCGGAGGTGGAACGCTGGTCGGAGTTGAGCGCGATGGTCGCTTCGGGCAGAGAGGCCGACGACGGGTCTGCGATCATGGTCGCGCCCGCGCCGGCGTCTTTGTCGCGAAAGACGATCTCGGTTTCGCCGATCTGGATGCGCCCGCCGGGCGTGAGCGCGAGGGCTTGCTCGACGCGCTCGCCGTTGTAGAGCGTGCCGTTGGCCGAACCCAAATCCTGCAAGACGTAAGCGTCGCCCTCGCGCCGCACTTCGGCGTGGACGCGCGAGGCGAACGGGTCGGGGATGCACACGTCGTTGCGCGCCGAACGCCCGATGGTGATGCGCAGGCGGCCGAGCGGAAACGTGTCGGGCGCGCGGTCGGGATAATTAACGATTAGGTCAGGCATATGATTCAAGTGACAAGTGACGAGCGACAAGTGACAAGATGAAAAAGCATTTTAACTCGTCACTCGTCGCTCGTCACTTGTCACTGCTGTTGAGTTCGTCTGCGGTCGAGTTCCCGGCCGAGTTGTTCTTCGTAGGTGACGGACTGGGCGCGGAAGCGGCCGCGCCGGGCGCGTCCGAAATGGACGAGCGCGGCGACGAGTTCGGCGCGACGCAGCGCGCGCGGGTCGCGTCCTTCGGCGATGCCGAGGCCGAGGTAATAACTGGCGTCCGCATTGCCGCGCTCGGCCGCCGCGCGAAACTCGGCGAGCGCCGCCGCACGGTTGACAGTCCACAAAGCGACGCCGCGTTGATATTGCTCCGAAGGCGAACCGGCGGAAGCTCTGGGCGGCGCGTTCGACTCCGTCGCACTTTCGCCGCGCGCGGTCGCCGGCTGCGGTGCGGGTGTGGCGGAAGCGTTTTCCGGCGTGCGCGTGGCGTCGTCGCGCGTCGCGTTGCTGGCTCCGGCGGTGCGTGTGGCATCGGCGGTTTGCGTCCCGTTGGCGGCGTCGTCCGTGTCTTCGCCGTCGGGCGTCGGGCTGGGTTGGCCGAGGTGTCTGCGGCTGGCCGCGACGACCTGCGCGTCGGAAGAGTTTTCGGCGAGGCGTTGATAGACGGCGCGCGCTTGAGCGGTGCGCCCGGCGAGACGAAGCGTGTCGGCATAGGCTAGCTGCACCGAATCGCGCGCGAGCATTGAGGGCGAGGCATCGCCGAGTCCGCGATAGGATTCGAGCGCGTCCGGATAGAGTCCTTCGGCGAACTGCGCCGAGGCGAGACTGCGCCAAGCCTCCGCGTCCGCGGGCACGAGGCGCGTCACGACGCGCAACTCCTCGATGGCCTCACGCCGCGCGTCGTTCGACAAAAGCAGGCGCGCCAGACGCCTGTGCGGTTCGGGGTTCGAGGGGTCGAGCACGGCCGCTTCGCGCAGTCGGGCGAGAGCTTCGTTCGTGTTGCCGGAAGCGATGAGCGTGTCCGCTTCGACGAGCTTCGCGTTTGCCAGTTCGCGCGGGTCTGCGACGGTGGGCGCAGTAGTAGTAGCGGCCTCGCCACCGGCGACGGCGGGCTGCGGAGTTTCCGTCGCACGCCTGAAGCCGCGCGCACCGAACCACACGGCCGCCACCACGCAACCGATCACCAAGAGCGACAACACGGCCAGCCCCGCGCCGAGCCACACGCGAAAGGCGCGCCGCTCGTTCGGCTGCGCCACGGGACGCTGTTGCCCAGCGGGCGCGGCCGCAGACGGCGTCGGCGACGAAGAGGCGTGCGTCGAGTCGGCCGGAGACAAAGTGACCTGCTGCGGCGCGTTGTTGAATTCGGGCTTGCCGCTTGCGGCGCGCGTCGTGGCGATGGAAGCCGACGCGGCCGCGGCGGCGTCGGCCGGTAAATTGCGCGAAGTGAGCGGCCGCACGTTGATCGTGATCTGCGTCTGTTCGGGGTCGAAGTCTTCGTGCGCGTAATTGTGCGATGCGTAATCGTGCGGCGCGTAGTTGTGCTGCGCGTCGGCGCGCGTGGAAGCAGGGTCGCCGGTGCGGTGCGTCTCGCCGTTGCGGTCGTCGCTCGCCGTCGCCCCGGTGTCGCGGGCGAGCAGGAGGTCGCGCATCTCTTCGCGTGAGACTTCGGAAGTGTGCGCGGCGTTGGCGTACGCGGCGGGGTGCGAGACGATCTCGTCGGTCGGGTTGTGGCCGGAGAGCGGGACGGTCGTGGCGATGGGCGAGATGCTGTCGTCCGCCCCGTCGCCCGCCGCGCCGAGGCGTTTGAGCGGCGCGCCGCAATGGCGGCAATAGCGCGCGTCGGAGGGGGCGAGCACGTCGCAACTGGGACAGGTCTTCGTCATCCGTTTCCTCTAAAACGTGTGCATCCGATGCTCTAGCGCAGACGGGAGCGTGAACCGCCGCCGCCCAAGTCGCGGACGACGATAGTTCCGGCGATGCGGTCGTGCAGCGCGCGCCCTTCCGCGTCGAAGGCGGCGAGGAGAAAGCCGAGGCCGAGCGTGAGGAGAGAAACCAGATAGCCGACGGTGTGGCGCAAGGTGGCGCGGCCGAAGCCGAGCCGCTCGCCCGTCGGTCGCTCGATGCGCAAGCCCGTCGCCCACTTGCCGACGGTCGTGCCGGTGAAGACCGGCAGCACGAGAAAGTTGACGAGGAGCACGCCGAGACTGATCATGTAGCCGAGGCCGAGCGTCGCCTCGCCCGTCAGGCTGACGCTGCCGCCGAGCGTGCGCGCAAACAGCGTCGCTAGCGCCATGATGGCGATGGCGAGCGTGTAATCGACGAGCAGCGCGCCGCACCTGAGCGAAAACGGCGCGCGCACCCTGCGCCGGCGCGCCTCGACCACCACGCGCTCCCGCACACGCCCCTTGCCGCGCTCGCCCAACCTCGCTTCCATCTGGGTCATAAAAAGCTGTTAGCTATTAGCTGTTAGCTGTTAGCTAAAACTCAATCGTCGTTGACGTGTCCGGCCGCGTGTCAATGGTTAATTGCCGGCTGCTGAAAGCTAATAGCTAAGAGCTAACAGCTAAGAGCTATCCAATCAAAAAGTGGAGCGTGGTTTCGCCGAGCCGCAGTTTGTCGCCGCTTTCGAGTGCGCGCGGCTGATGCGGGGCGAGACGCAGAGAGTCGTTCAAGACCGTCCCGTTGACCGAGCCGAGGTCTTCGACGAGGTACACGTCGCCTTTGCGGAAGATGCGCGCGTGGCGGCGCGAGATTTTGGTCTGCGGGTCGAACTTCGACAAATCGACCTCCGGGAAAATCTGCGAATGCGGGTCGCTCCTGCCGATGTGGCTCGACTCCTTGTGCAATTGGAACGATGAATCAAGCTCGGTTGTTCCCACCACGACGAGTTTGGCGGTGGCGCGCGCCGTGCGTAAGGCCGCGCTCGCGACCGCAAGCGGCTGGCGTTGTCCGCAATGCGCGCAGTACACGTCGTCGTAGGCGATGCGCCCGCCGCAGAAGCCGCAATAGACCATCTCGACCTGCATCGTCTTCATGCCGCCGCGGTCGCCTTGCGCCGCGCCGTAGGTGACCGCGCCGCTCCGCAGTTTTTCCATGTGAGCGCTCAGCACGTCGCGCATCTCGGCGGCCGAGCGGAAGCGGTCTTCGGGCTTGTAGCCGACGGCGCGCATTAGAATCGCTTCCATCTCGTTTGAGATCGAGGGCGCGATTTGGCGCGGGCGCGGGTTCTTGTTGAAGTCGAAGATGAGGAGCGGGTTGTCCTGCGGGTCTGAGCCGGTCAGGAGATGAAACATCGTCGCGCCTAAACTGTAGATGTCCGAGCGCGGTTCGACCTTGCCGCTGAAGAGTTCGGGCGGCGCGTAGCCCATCGTCCCGACGGCCGTGACGCCCTTCTCCTGCGTCGTCACCCAGCGCGCGATGCCGAAGTCGATGAGCATGACACGGCCGCTCGCGCCGTCGATCATCAGGTTGGCGGGTTTGAGATCGCGGTAGATGATCGGCGTCGGGCGACGGTGCAGATATTCGAGCACGTCGGCCACCTGAATCGCCCAGTCGGTGACGGTCTTCTCATCGATGCGACCGCCGGGAGCGTTTCTGAGGCGCGCCAGAAAGTCGCCGCCGGAGATGTATTTCATGACGAGGTAGAAACGCCCCGCCTCGTCGTCGTAGAAGTAGTCGTAGATGGTCGGGATGGACGCGTGTTCGAGCGAGGCCAGAAGCATCGACTCGCGACGAAAATCGTTGATGGCCTTTTCGTGCTGCGACTCGTCGATGTTCGACTGGATCATCTCCTTGACGGCGCGCGGGGCGTCGCCGAGATTGCGGTCGCGCGCCAGATAGACCGCGCCCATGCCGCCGCCGCCGATGCGTCGCACGATTTCATAGCGCGAATAGAGAAGCGTGCCCGGGTCGAGTTGCTTGGCTTGATGACGCAGGCGGCCGGTCGAACCGGAACGCGAAGTGCCGCCCACGGCGTTCGTCCTATTGCCGCTACTGCCGCCGCCCATGCCGCCGTCTTCGCCCGTCACGCGCCGGTTCTCGGCAGACCGTTCGGATGCCTCGCCCGTCCGTGCCCCGCCCTCTTTCGCCGCGCCGCTCGCCGCCGCGTCCGTCGCGACGGGCTCTTTGACCTCTCCCGTCGAAACCGACGCCGGAGACTCAAAAGCCGTCGCCGCTGCCGCCGAAGACTCCGAAGCCGGAACCGATGCGGAAGACACGGAAGCCGAGGCGGACGCGGGAGACGCTTCCGAGGCTCGCGCTTCTGCTCCCGACGCGGACGACACGGCCGCCGAGCTTTCTTCTGCGCCGGACGCCGCCGGTTCAAACGATGCGTTCGCGCCGCGCTCCGTCTCTGCGTCTACCTCTTTTTCGCTTGCTTGCTTTTCGCTCGCGGTCGCGGCGGACGCACCGAGCGCGAACGCGATGGAGGCGTCCGCCGTGCCCGCAGCCTCGACGGGCGCACCCGTCCCTTGCGCCAACGGTGCTCCGCAGTCGCCGCAAAAACGATCCGTGGGCGAAACTTCCGCCTTACAGTTTGGACACGAGGACATCACGATAAAAGCTGTTAGCTATTAGCTGTTAGCTTGTTAGCCAAGCAAGCCGGCACGTTGAGCGAGCCGGACGAATCGGCAGTCGTTTTTGTTTCAGCTAATAGCTAACAGCTAATAGCTAATTACTTCGTTACATGAAACCTGAGAAACGTCTTGCCGATGATGATCTCGTCGCCATCGTGCAAGGGCTGGCGGTCGCCGGGGAGCAGGCGACGGCCGCGATTAATAAAAGTGCCGTTGGTCGAACCCAAATCTTCGATGAAATACTGACCGCCGCGGCGCGTGATGCGCGCGTGGCGACGCGAGACTTTTGCTTCCGGGTCGTCCGAGTCGAGGTCTACGTCGGGGAAGATGCCACTGTCGGCATCCCAACGTCCGATGTAAGCCTCGTCTTCGTGGACGGGAAATTCTTTGCCCGCCGAACGCCCGCGATTGATGACGAGCGCGGCGTGCGCGCCGCCCCCGCCCGTCCCGCGCGCAAACGCTGCGGCGGGCGCAACGGGCGTGACACGCGAGGCAGCCGATGATCCGGAAGCTCCCGAAACTCCAGACGCTCCCGAAGCTCCCGACGATCTTAGCGCCGAAGCGACTTCGGAGACGACGACGGGTGTGGGAGCAGCGCCGTCGCCCGCGCCGCTCGTGCCGTCGTGTTTCGTCGGCGCGTCGGGCGAGACGACTTCCGCAGCGGACGCCCCGTCGCCGGACGAGTCGCCCACGAGCGTCACGGGTTTATTGAGCATTTGCAGAATGGGAGTTCGCCCCTCGCGGCGCGCCGCCGCGCTGCCGGCCGCGGCGAGCAGTTGCCCGCACTCGTCGCAGTATTGCGCGCCGTCCACATTTTCCGTCTGGCATCGCTCACAGGTGATCATGGCTTTCCTGTCGCCCCGTCGCATCTAATACACGAACGAATTGTAACGCGAAACGGAAAAGATGGTAAATGGCGAAGACAAGTGAACGGTAAACGGCGAATGTTGAATGGGAGAAGGACGAGGGTTTTGTCCATTCACCATTCACCATTCACCATTTACCGGCCACCGCTTCCGAGATTATGAAACTGTTTTTGCCGGGGTGTCGTAAAAGATTTGTCGGTTCAAGCGTTATAGTTATGGCAGCGCATGCGCTTGAACGCTCGCTCTGTTTGCCCCGACTTAAAAAGACCCGATCCCCTAAATGTTAAAGGAAGTGGAAGACGTATGGCTCTGAGCCGGAAGAAGAAGATTATTATCGCCGTGGCGGCCGTGGCCGTCATCGCTCTCGTCGTGATCATCAGCATCGCCGCCGGACGCAAGGAAGAGCCGGAAGTGACGGTCGTGAAAGTGCAGGTGCGTCCCGAACTGCGCTCGACCGTGACGGCTTCGGGCGAGGTGCGCCCCGTCAAGTTCATCAACCTGACGAGCGAGGTCAACGGCCGCATCGAAGAGATTTTCGTCAACCCCGGCGACCCCGTCACGCAAGGTCAGCCGCTCGTGCGTCTCGACCCGACGCAGTTGCAATCTTCGCAAGAGGCGCAGACGGCCGGAGTGCAGGTTGCCATCAGCGACGTGCAGAACGCGCGCTCCAGCGTCACCGCCGCCGAGAACAACGTGGCGCAGGCGCAGCAGGCTTTGACCGTGGCCGAGGCCGGTCTGTCGCAGGCGCGGCAGGCGGTCGTCACATCGCAGACGAGCGTCGACCGCGCGCAGGTCGATCTCAACACGGCGCAGCGCGAATTGCGCCGGCAGACCGAACTGGTCGAAGCGGGCGTCGCCTCGCGCGCCGAGTATGACGCGGCGCGCGACCGTCTGGAACAGGCGCAGGTGGCACTCCGCACCGCTCAGGCGCAACTGCAACAGCAAAGAATCGCGGTCGAAGAATCACGCGCGCGCGTCAACCAGCAGAAGGTCGCCGTGCGCGACGCGCAGATCGGCGTGCAGCGCGCGCGCACGGGCGTGGCGGCGAGCGAAGCGCGCGTCAACCAGCAGCAAGCCATCTTGCGCGGCCAGTCGAGCCAGCGCTCGAAGGCCACGCAGATGTCGCCGCTCACGGGCGTGGTCGCCGACATCCCCGCGCGTCAAGGCCAATTCGCGCTCGCGAACCTGACGTCCACGCCCCTGATGACCATCGCCGACATGTCCACGATCAACGTCGAGGTCAACGTGGACGAGACGGAGATCGGCAACGTCGAGGTCGGGCAGCAGGCGAAAGTGAAGATCGACGCGCTCGGCGAGCGCGAGGTCGAAGGCACGGTGACGCAGAAGAACCCGCTCGCCGTCGGCAAGTCAGACACGCAGGGCGGCGGTCTACAGAATCGCGTCAACGTGCAAGAGGCGAAAGAGTTCAAAGTCATCGTCGAACTCAAGAACATGCCCGACGACGTGCGCAACGCCTTGCGCCCCGGCATGACGGCCACGGCCAACATCACGACGAAGACCAAACAGAACGTCCTCGCCGTGCCCTTGCAAGCGGTCATCGAGAAACCCGCGCCGACGCCCGCGCCCGGCGGCAATGCGCCCGCGCCCGCACCTCCCGCCTCCGGCGAAAAGCCGAAAGAGATCAAAGGCGTCTACGTGATGGAAAACGGCAAGGCGAAGTTCCTGCCGGTTGAGACGGGCATCACGGGCGAGTCCGACATCGAGATCGTGAGCGGACTGAAAGAGGGCTTGGAAGTCATCACCGGGCCGAGCCGCGTGCTCCGCACTTTGAAAGAGAACGCGAGCGTGAAGAAACAGACGCGCGCGCCCGGCGCGGCCGACGGCAAAGCGGGCGAGAACAAGTAGGACGCGGAGAGAGGCCGGTTGAGGACGGGTCGTTCGGTTGCAAGCCGAGAACCCGGCCGGGAGTTGGTAGGTCGAGAGCAACTTATGAGTAACGCTACTTTGGCGGAGACGCCCATCGAACAACGCTTGGAACACGGCGACCTGCTCGCGCACGACGCCGTGCCCGCCGCGCTCATCTCCATGCGCGACATCTGGAAAACCTACCAGATGGGTTCCGAAGAGTTGCACGCGCTGCGCGGCGTCTCCTTCGACGTGCAGCGCGGCGAATACGTCGCCATCATCGGCCCTTCCGGCTCCGGCAAGTCGACTTTGATGAACCTCATCGGCTGTCTCGACACGCCTTCGCAAGGTCGTTACTGGATCAACTCGAAGCTCGTCTCCGACATGGACGACGACGAACTCGCGCGCATCCGCAACAAAGAGATCGGCTTCGTCTTCCAGACCTTCAACCTGCTCGCGCGCGCCACCGCCCTGCACAACGTCGAACTGCCGCTCATCTACGCGGGCATCAGTTCAACCGAACGCCACGAGAAGGCGCAGGCCTCTCTGCGCGCCGTCGAACTCGGCGACCGCATGACGCATCGCCCGAACGAACTCTCCGGCGGCCAACGCCAACGCGTCGCCATCGCCCGCGCCCTCGTCAATCACCCCTCGCTCTTGCTGGCCGACGAGCCGACCGGCGCACTCGATTCCAAAACCAGCATCGAGATCATGAACCTCTTCGAGAAGCTGCACGCCGAAGGCAACACCATCATCGTCGTCACGCACGAACCCGACATCGCCGAACGCGCCCACCGCGTCATCTCCATCCGCGACGGCCGCATCGACAAAGACGAGCGCATCAAATAACGAGAAAGTGAAAAGCAGCGGAGAAGAAATAAACGCGACTCTTTTTCAAAGTAGAACTGCCCGCTAATCTTCTGTAATTAGCGGGCAGTTTCATTTCTAAGTTGAGCTATTTGCTAGTAGCTGCTAACTGGAAACACATCCCAAGCCCAGCGTCCGATGTGTGCGCCGCGTACCTTTGCTCGATACTTGAACCGGTTGCCGTGTTCGTCTGTACGTTTCGATTCTTTGTAATCGAGTTCAAGTATTTCCACGGCCTTCGATACAAGCAGATGTAGCTCATTTTGCTCCGAGATGCCGTTGTGGTTCGTGTCTTGCCACAGTCGCAGGCGGGAGAACACAGTGTCACGGCTATCAATGATCCCATCACTGTTGCCGCCGTATTTTTGCTTATCAAACTCAGCCAGAGCGAGAAACCCATTGCGTTCAGGAAGCGCGGCGTTTTGGAACGTGAAGTTACCGAATAGTTCCTCTCCACTGTCAATCATGCCGTTGCCGTCGCGGTCAAGCACAAGCCACGCATCATCAGAATCGGCAGCCGTCCACGCAATCTTGTCCTTCGCGCCGTTGCCTGTCAGGTCAAACTCGACTCCGTTTTTTGCATTTGTCAGGTTGAAGCCGTTGCCAGCAACGTCAATAACAATCGGCGAGTAACAGCCCCGACAGCCCTTCCAGATACCGCCCCCGACTTCGCATTCAGTTTGCATTTCGTAAAATAGTTCGTCGTTACAGGCAAACTGTGCACCGCAGGGTAAGCGTCTGAAACTGCTGATCAGTGTATCCGTGCAAAACGAGCCATCGCTTCTCACACATCGCACAGGCGACAGTTCTTTGCGTGCGTTGCGGACTCCAAGAAAGTCTATGCTGTCCTCGAACACGTTCTGCTTGTAGCTACACCCGCTGCCGCTACCTGCACACTCAATTGTCTGAGAAATCACAAAAACGGTGTTGCAGGGCAAGGTCGGGTCTTGGAGGGGTGAGAAATTTTTCAGGAGAATGTTACTGCTGTTGATGTAAGCAGGCGTAGCGACGTTGCGAAGGCTCGCTTTCTGGAAGTATGGGGTGGCCGAATTGCAAGGCACGGGCGATTGATTCAACGGTGGCTTAGATTTCTCCGGCAGTGGGAATTTAGGATTGAACTTCTGCTTGGGATTAACCGGATCGGGGTACAAAATGGTATCGTCCCCAGCCCACACCGTCCCGTCGTTAAAGGTCACGGAATCTACCATTATTCGCGCATACGTTATATTTTCGGGGTAGCCGAGTTTTTTAAGATCTGCCTTGATAGCGGGTAAATTGATCTCAAGCAGCTTAACATTTACTCTCTCGCCCGGCGCAACTTGCTTCTGTGTTCCAGTTTCCGCCGGGTCGTGCCCGTAAATAAGTGCAACACTGTAAGTCGGTATCTCTTCGGAAGTCCCTTCGGTGCGAGGGAAGGACAGATTGAGTTCTATACGCGAAATTGGCTTTTCAGAGACGTTTTTCGCGATCACTGTGAGACCATTCAACCAGTCATCCCCATCCAAGAATTTTTGGCCTATCTTGATAACTTTCCCTTTGGTTTGTAGCCTGACTATTTCTATCGGCTCGTTATGCCAAGACAACTTGCCTATTGCTCGTTCCTGTTCTTGGGGTAATGACTGCTTACCTTTTAACGAAACAGCGCCGCTCACAGTCCATATTACGGACGCGAGTAAAAGAAAAGATGCTAGTGCAGGAATGGGAGGACGTTTGAGCATGAGGGGTTTTCTCCTTAACAAAGCGTGCGTGAGATTTTCGGAAAGGGTGAGACGAAATTATGAAGGAGTTCATTTCGTGAAACCCGTGTGGGCGCGGAGTTTAGCTAAACGAGCTTAGGCTGTCAATATTCTTTCAGAAGCATCGAGATTCGAGAAACTGCACGCCGAAGGCAACACCATCATCGTCGTCACGCACGAACCCGACATCGCCGAGCGCGCCCACCGCGTCATCCCCATCCGCGACGGCCGCATCGACAAAGACGAGCGCATCAAATAAGACCCTAGGGAAAAGGGGAAGGGGGAAAGGGGAAAGGTCAGAGCGAAAGAAAAGAACAGGGCCGACGAGAGCGCGTTCTCAATTCTTTTGCTTTTACCCTTCCCCTTTTCACCTTTCCCCTTTTCCCTTCTCTTCTTCACCTTTCCCCTTCTTCTTTGTTTGACCCCGCGCGCTTGGCGCTTCATAATTCGACCGACAACGTACATAGAGCGTGCTCCGGGCATCCAAGTTGAGGGCGGGCGTTTTGTCCTGCAACTAAATGCAATTTTCGCCCGTACTAACTCGGCCGTGAAATTCGTCGAAACTTTAAAACTGGCTCTGGCCGCCGTCTGGTCGCACAAGCTGCGCTCGGCCTTGACGCTGCTCGGCATGATCATCGGCGTCACGGCCGTCGTCGTCGTCGTCTCTCTGATTCAAGGTTTCAACCGTTACGTCGACGAGAAGATCGCCGGCATCGGCGCGAAGTCTTTCACCATTCAACGCTTCAACATCTTCGAGGACTTCAAAGACCTCGACACCATCGCCGCCGCCACGCGCCGCAACAAAGATTTGACGATGGCCGACTTCGACTATTTGAAGGCGCGCGCCGTGCTCATCGACAAACTCGGCGCGGGGGCGCGCCCCAGCCCCGCGCAGATCAAACGCGGCGCGGAGATTTTGGAGGACGTGCCCGTCAGCGGCATGACCCCGAACGTCGCCGAGATCAACGCCATCGAGGTGGCCGACGGCCGCTTCTTCGGCGACACGGAGAATCAAGCGGCGGCGCGCGTCGCCTTCCTCGGCGCGGACGTGGCCGCGAAGTTGTTCCCCACGTCGAGCGCCGTCGGCGAAGAGGTCTACATCGCCGGGCTGCCCTATCGCGTCGTCGGCGTGGCCGTCGCCAAGGGAAGCGTGCTCGGCATCCCGCAGGACAACTACGTCAACATCCCGCTCAAAACTTACGGCAACAACTTCGGCGGCTTCACACGCAACCGCTCGCTCTATTTCGTCGCCACGGCCAAGTCGGACGAACTGTTCAACGACGCCGTCGAAGAGGCGCGCCAGATCATGCGCGTGCGCCGCCGCGTGCCCGCCAAGGAAAAAGACAACTTCGGCATCATGACGCCCGACGCCATCACGGGCTTGCGCGACCGCATCTTCGGCTCGATCTTCATCGTCGCCGTCGTCGTGCCCGCCATCGCGCTCGTCGTCGGCGGCATCGTGATCATGAACATCATGCTCGTCTCCGTCACCGAGCGCACGAAAGAGATCGGCATCCGCAAGGCGCTCGGCGCTCGGCGCGCGGACATCCTCAAGCAATTTCTCGTCGAGGCCGTGACGCTCTCGGCCATCGGCGGCGCAACAGGCGTCTTGCTCGCGTGGGTCGTCGGCCGCGTGCTCACGGCCATCTTCTTCCCGACGTATTTGTCGATCATCGCAATCATCGTCGCCGTCACCGTCTCCGGCGGCATCGGCGTCTTGGCGGGCATCGTCCCCGCTTGGAAAGCCGCCCGCCTCGACCCCATCGAAGCGTTACGCGCCGATTAGCTGTTAGCTTTTAGCTAAAACAAAAAAGGTATTGAGCGGTTTGGTTACCAGTCGGCAATTAATAGCTAATCGCTAACAGCTAACAGCTACTTATGAAACTTCTGAGAAGCGACATTTACGAGAACTTGAAGATGGCGCTGGCGACGCTGCGCTCGAACAAGTTGCGCTCGGCGTTGACGGTGGTGGGCGTCATCATCGGCGTCTGGACGGTGATGGCGATTGCTTCGATCATCAGCGGCATCGATCTGGCCGTGACCAAAGAGATCGAATCATTCGGCACGCGCTCGATCATCCTGACGAAGTTTGAGACGGGCATCCAGATCGGACGCCGCTCGCGCGAGGAGCGGATGCGCAAGGAGTTAACCTACGACGACGCGCTCGCCCTGCGCGCCCTGCCGTCGGTCGAGCTGTCCGTGCCCTTCCTCGACATCACCAACAATTTCTTCGGCGCGAAGATCAACGTCTCGGCCAACGGCAAGACCTCTTCGGCCGTCCGCTTGCAGGGGACGCTGCCCGATTACGAGCGCGCCGGAATCGAAAACATCTCCGAGGGTCGGTTCTTCTCCGAGTTCGAGAACGAACAGAACCAGCAGGTCTGCATCGTCGGCGCGAGCGTGGCGGAAAACTTCTTCCCCTACGGCTCGCCGCTCGAACAGGAGATCGACATCGGCGGCAACAAGTTTCGCGTCGTCGGCGTCTTCGAGAAACGCGAGCAACTCGGCGGGGGCGGCGGCAGCAACGACGAGAACAACGTCATCTACCTGCCTTACAACGTGGCGCGCAAGCTCAAGCCGGGCGCGGAGGACGTGACCATCCTCGCCGTGGCGAAGCCGGGGCACATGGAGGAAGCGCAGGATCAGGTGGTTGACTTGATGCGCGTGCGCCGTCAAGTGCCTTTCGGCGAGAAGAACAATTTCGGCGTGACGACGGCCGAGTCGGCCATTTCGAGTTTCCGCTCGATCACGGCGGGCGTGGCGATTGCGATGGTCGTCATCTCTTCGGTGGGTTTGATGGTGGGCGGCATCGGCGTGATGAACATCATGCTCGTCTCGGTGACGGAGCGGACGCGCGAGATCGGCGTGCGCAAGGCCATCGGCGCGCGGCGCGCTGACATCCTCTGGCAGTTTTTGATCGAGGCGATGACTTTGACGGGCTTCGGCGGGCTGGTCGGCCTGTTGCTCGGCTGGGCGACGACGCTCGTGATTCGTCTCTTCGTGCCCTCTTACGTTCCCATGTGGGCGCCCGTCGCCGGATTTGTCGCCAGCGTCGGCATCGGCCTCATCTTCGGTCTCTGGCCGGCGTGGAAGGCCGCGCGCCTCGACCCCATCGAAGCTCTCAGGTACGAATAAACCGCACGGCCGACGCGTGCGAAGGGAGCCGGTCGCGCTACATGTGTAGC
>DASVUD010000019.1:10000-73775 GCA_036387235.1 Pyrinomonadaceae bacterium | reverse complement strand
CGGTCAACCGATTCCAAAAACGGTTGACCGCCCACGTCTCTTTTCAACCGCTCATCGACATCACGTCACGCGGCCTGTTTCAACAGCACTCGCCGCGCGGCATTGCGCGTTGATGATTTCGTCCCGATGCGGAACCCCTTCGTCCCTGCTATTCGCGTCTCGTCACATTCCTCAAACCTTTCGTGTGGAGCGACGTTCATGGTGGCGGAACTCCGGATACGTTCCTCCTGAGAAGTCCGAAAAGTCTTGGAAATCCGATCCGAAAACATCCGTCCCCGAAGTGGGCTACGAAAGGTTGATAAGATGAAAAAGAGTTTGCACCGCGTCGCACTTTCCCTCGTTCTCTGCACATTGCTCGGCTCCGTCGCGCTGGCGGGCGGGAAATCGAAGCACATCACCTTCAGTCAAGACATCAAAGTCGGCGACACCGTCGTCAAGAAGGGCACTTACGTCGTGAGCTTCGACGAGAAGACCAACGAACTGACCGTCCGCAGCGGCAAGAAAGTCGTCGCTAAAACCACCGGACGCTTGGAAGAACAGAAGGCCAATTACCCGGTCGTCTACGTGACCTTGAAGGACAAGGATAGCAACGTCGTGTTGTCGGGCGTTAAGGTGGACGGCAGGCTCGTCATCGTCGGCGAGGCGACGGGCGGCGCGACCACCACGGCAGTCCCCCAACAGTAACCCGGCGAGCCGACGTTTATTCAAACGTTGGCCGCACGCACGGCGCGCCCCGTTCGGACTTATTCGGACGAGGCGCGCCGTGCGCTTGTTGAAAGCGAACGCGCGCGGAATTTTGTTGTCGCCGGGCGAAACGATTTTCGAGGCGGCGCGTATTAACGTGAGCAGTTCCCGCAAATTTAGATTTGACCCCGCGAAAAGGAGAAGTTTTACATGAAACGCAAGATCGCAGCAGGCAGCGTCGCCGCCGCCATGGTGGCGCTCGTCGCTTTGAGTCTGGTCGCCGCCGCCGCAGCGGAGAAAGCCAACTTCAGCGGCAAGTGGGTGATGGACGAAACCAAGAGCGAAGGGTTGCCGCCCGGCATCAAACAGACGATGACCATCACGCAGACGGGTGACAAGATCGAGTTGGAAACCAAAATCACCACGCCGCAGGGCGAGCGGACGATCAAGGATAGCTACACCGCCGACGGCAAAGAGACCGACTTCACTCCGCAAGGGCCGCAAGGGGCGATGGGCAAAGGCAAGCGCACGGCCAAGTGGTCGGCCGACGGCGCGGCGCTGGAAGTGAGCGAGACGGCCACCATCGACGGCCCGAACGGCTCCGACGAAGTGTCGGCCACGCGCAAGTGGTGGCTCGCCGCCGACGGCAAGACTCTGACCATCGAACTCACCTTCAGCGGCGAACAGGGCATGCAGAAAACGAAGCGCGTCTTCGTGAAGCAGTAAGGCACGAACGCCTAAAAACTCCGCTCCGCGTGAAAGCCCCGCGCTGCAAAAACAGCGCGGGGCTTTCACGCGTGCGCGCGACATGCAAACGAACTTCGCCGCAGCGCCTGCGCGAATCGTTCGCGCCGCGACCAGCCGGGCAACCCGGCGCGTCCATTTCGGTATCTGAGAGATGCAGACAAAAAAAGTGTTGACAATATTTCCTGTCGAGTTTATATATGTGTGGCGCGCGACTACGAATGGCGCGCGAGGAAGAGTGAGAACGTCAATGTCGATGAACCGGACACATACGAGCAGCATAGCCGCCAGCGGCCGCAAGGGTCGGGCGCGGACGTGTGCCGACCTCTTTAGCGCGGCCGAGGGCAGCGCGGCGGTCGTGTGTCCGGAAGCGTTACCGACCTACCTGCCCGGCGGCGAAGTCAGGTCTGAAGGCGCGAAATCCATGATTAACCTCTGGAATTCGGATCGTCGGGTCAGTCTAATTTAAAAAGCGGGAGCGGCCTCCCGCTCCCCAAATCTCGAAAACGTTTTTAAGAGAATAGAAGGAGCGGGCCGGCTTCCCTGTCGAAGCCACCAAGGCCCGCTCTTTTTGTTGTTTGACAACTGAATTGATTTTTGTACGGACGAATCAAAGGAAACGATGAATGATGAACGATGAAGGATGAAGTAAAGACAACAGGCTTTCGGTTCATCCTTCATCGTTCATCATTCATCGTTTCTTCCGAACCCGTAGCTCAGATGGATGAGAGCGCAGGCTTGCGAAGCCTGAGGTCGCGCGTTCAAGTCGCGCCGGGTTCTTTTCATTTCTTCCGGGGTCGTCTAAATGGCAGCGACGCCTGACTTTGAATCAGGAGATGAGGGTTCAATTCCTTCCCCCGGAGCTTACGTTTCGGCCGACGTAGCCCAACGGTAGAGGCGCTGGTCTTAGGAACCAGTCAGTAAGAGTTCGACTCTCTTCGTCGGCATTCACAGCTTTCACACTGGAGTGGCGGAACAGGCAGACGCGCGGCGTTGAGAGCGCCGAGAGCAATAGTCTCGTTGTGGGTTCAAATCCCATCTCCAGTATCAAGGTTTCCAGGCGGGAGTGGCGTAAACGGAAAACGCGTCGGTCTTAAAAACCGATCCTTCGGGGCTATGCGGGTTCGAGTCCCGCCTTCCGCATGCTTCCAACTACGGCGCGCGTGTAGCCCAACTGGCAGAGGCGGCAGTTTCAAAAACTGCAAGGGTGAAAGTTCGACTCTTTCCACGCGCACCAATTTTTTCACGCAGCAAACTTTTACGTTTGGGGATGTATGCAAACTGGTCTGAAGCAACTTGATTCTCTATCAAGCGTGTGCGGGTTCGAGTCCCGCCATCCCCGTATCGTGTTGGCCGTAGCTCAACGGCAGAGCGTCGCGCTGTGAACGCGAAGACGACGAGTTCGACTCTCGCCGGCCGACCCAAAATTTTCCTCCCGCAAGTTTCTTCGCTCTCCTTTAAGGCGCGTTGGGCGAGTTCGGTTTAAGCCGCCTGATTTTCAATCAGGAGATCGACGGTTCAAATCCGTCACGCGCTATCTTGTTTTTGGAACTGTGGCCGAGAGGTGAGGCACTTGCTTGTCAAGCAAGACGATGAAGGGTTCGAGTCCCTCCAGTTCCGCTCGCTCAATACGCGCCGCAAGCTAAACGGGTGAAGCAGTCGCCTCTTAAGCGACGGAGACGGGGTTCGAGGCCCCGGCGGCGCAATCGTTGTTCAGATGTTTTTTTCAAATGAAGCGTGAGCCTTTAGCGCGGCTCGCTTCGCAAACGGGGTGTGGTGTAACGCGTGCATCCAAGTCTTGGGAACTTGTGGTGACAGTTCAATTCTGTCCACCCCGACCAATTTCGCATCGTTAGTCTAGACGGCCACAGGACGCGGCGTTGCCAACGCCGAGACGCGGGTTCGAGTCCCGCACGATGCTCCAAACTTTTTGCTTCAAACTTTTTCACGGGCGGTTAGCTTAACGGAAAAGCGGCACGCTTCGAACGTGCTCGATACGGGTTCAACTCCTGTACCGCCTTCTTTCGCGGGCGAGAGTGGTGTAAACGGCTAACACTCCGGTCTTCCAAACCGGCTTTGCGGGTTCAACTCCCGTCTCTCGTTCCAAATTTCGACGCGCGCATCCGTAGCCAAATGGGAAGGCGGCAGTCTGCAAAACTGTCAACGAGCGGGTTCGATTCCCGCCGGATGCTTGAACCGTCCAGACCGCCGCGCTCATTTTCAGGGGCGGCCATTTCATCGAGAAAGGAGGTGATGAATCGGAGATGACGATCAACGGAAGAGTGCTTTTACTCAATCAGACTTACGAGCCGCTCGGCACGGTCGGCGTGGCGCGTGCGATGTTGATGCTTTTCAACAACACCGTGACGGTCGAAGAATGGGACGGCGACCGGGTGCTTCGCACGCCGACGACGGCCTATCCCGTGCCGTCCGTCGTACGCCGCAAGACATACATCAACGTGCGTCGCCGCCGCGAGGCTTCCGGAATGAAGCGCCTGCGCATCTACATCCGCGACAAGTATCGCTGCCAGTATTGCGGCGAGCGCAAGCTGCCCGCGACCCTGACGCTCGACCACATCTACCCGCGCTCGCGCGGTGGCGACAACTCGCCCTTCAACATCGTGACGGCCTGTCTCGCGTGCAACAACCGCAAGGGCAACCGCACGCCGGACGAGGCGCGCATGCCGCTCTTGACGACGCAGACGGCTCTGCGCGTGAAGTTGGAGCGCGTGGTCTTGTGCCACTACGCCGAGGCGCGACCCGAATGGCGCAAGTACCTCTTTCTCGACGAGACGGAAGCGAGCGGCCACGCTACGGCGGCGGCCACGGTCTCGCACGAAGGGAAGAACACTGCCTATATATGAAGGGCGGGCGTGGCCCGCCCTTCACACCTCGCAAACAGAAGGACAGCCACAGCCACGCGGTCGGATAGCTGAGACGGATTAGCGCTGTGCTGAAAACGCAGAGAGGTTGGTTCGATACCAACTCCGACCATCAAACAACGTAGCTTTTTACGTGCAGCCGGTTAGCTCAGACGGACGAGAGCGCCTCTCTTACAAAGAGGATGTCGAGGGTTCGAATCCTTCACCGGCTATCAGATTTTCGGGGCGTGTCTCAGCCCGCCAGAACGCCGACTGCGCGGGTGCGTGGAGAAATTGAGGCGCGGCTTGCCTCTCGCCCCGGCCAAAATTTTCCGCGTCAATTTTTCCGCGCCAACTTTTCCGTGTCAAGGTCGAAGATGATTTCCCGGCGATGTAGCTCCAACCGGCAGAGCGGCTGTCTCGTAAACAGCGGGTTGAGGGTTCAACTCCCTCCATCGCCTTCTCGGTGCAAAAGGGGTCTGTAGCTCAGACGGAAGTAGAGCGCTCGTCTTCTAAACGAGTGGTCGCAGGTTCGAGTCCTGCCAGACCCGTCCGTCCTCGCCGTCACGTTGCGGAGTAGCTCAGGCGGCAGAGCGTTCGCCTCATAAGCGAAAGCGCGCGGGTTCGAGTCCCGCCTCCGCAACCAATTTTCGCGTCGTTCGATTTTCGGGATGGTAGCTTAATTCGGCAGAGCGACAGTCTTGCAAACTGTTAGGTGAGAGTTCGAGTCTCTCCCATTCCACCACTTCTCTTTCAACTTTTTTGCGGCGTAGCTCAACGGACAAAAGAGAGCGCTCGTCTTGTAAACGAGTCGATGCGAGTTCGAATCTCGCCGCCGCAGCCACTCACAGCCAATCGTTGTGTTCGCGACGCGGGGATAGAGCAAGGGCGGCTCCGTGGTCTCATAAGCCACGCAACCAACGGCAGGTTCGACTCCTGACCCCCGCAACCATTTTCAAGCGTCTCCGAGTTCCCCACCCCAAGCAGAGGCGCACGGACGCGGTTTTCGCAAACCGTCTCCGTGCGCCTTCCCGCCTTTTGGCGGCGGACGGATTTTTCTTTGTGGCGTAGCCAAGCGGTAAGGCGTCGCACTGTTAATGCGAAGACCGGGGGTTCGAATCCCTCCGCCACAGTTACTCTCTGTTGACCCGGAGTTCGAGCGACAGAACAGCGGACTTTTAATCCGCGAGGTGCGGGTTTGAGCCCCGCCGGGTCAACCAACTTTTGATGCGACTAAGGAGAAGAGACCATCATGAACTTCCATATGACAATTGCTACATAACAGCACACACTTGTCCAACTCTTTGACCATTGATTCCCAAGAAATACAGCGCGAAGAAATCCTAAAGTCTTTTTTGGAAGGTTCAAGATGATGGAATGACAACGACCTGAGACAACGGTTATAGCCGCAGTTCACGCACTTTCCACCTAAATACTCCACGGCTCGTGCCTTTGTCCGGCGACGCCACGAACGAACATTTTCATAGGGTGTGTTTGAAGGATGTTCAAGCTTGTAGGCTTCCCGACATCCCGAACGGCAAAACATTCTGGTGGTTGAGATAGGGCGGGAGCATTGACGACATTTACCTTGAGGTGATCGTTTCGGGTTGAGGTGATTCTGATATGACACATGGCACGAACGACTACAGAAGTGATTGGGAGATTTCTTAATTTCACTCGATTTTTTATCGAAATGTGTGGCGCACTTGAGGCACTTAACAATCATACCTAATCATACTATTGTTGATAATCGGGTGATGGAAGTTCGATTCTTCCCTCCGCGATCACACTCCGGCGACAGGCACGAACCACGCTCGATGCGCGCGTGAGTTCGCCCGCCCCAACGCCGCGCGACGACCGTGCGGCCGTTTTGTTAAACTCTCCGGCGCTCCAATATTCTTTCAAGTGACGCCGAAATCCTGCCGTGCAAATCTCAATTCCAGTTCCGCCCGCCTTCAACTTCAAACGCACCGCCATGAGCCACGGCTGGCGCGCCCTGCTGCCTTTTGAGTTCGACGAAGCGAAGTGGACGATCACGCGCGTCGTCGAACTCGAAGGCGAGGACAGGCCGCCCGTCACCACCCACATCACGGCGCAACCGGATGCGCTCTCCGTCAACGTCCGACGACGCAAACTGAGCAAACGCGACATCGCCAACATCACGCGCGACGTGCGCCACATGCTCAGGCTCGACGACGAGATGAGCGTCTTCTACGAGGCGGTCGGAGCAGAGCAGCAGTTCAGTTGGATCGTTACGGAAGGCGCGGGTCGCCTGTTGCGCTCGCCGACCGTCTACGAAGATTTGGTCAAGACCATCTGCACGACCAACTGCTCCTGGGCGCTGACGACGAAGATGGTGGAAGGGCTGGTCAACCATCTGGGACGCGCCGTGCCCGAAGACGGCCGCCGCGCGTTCCCCACGCCCGCGCGGATGGCCGCCGAGCCGGAGAGTTTTTATCGAGACACGGTGCGCGCCGGTTATCGCGCCGGTTATTTCAAGGAACTGGCCGAACGCGTCGCGGCTGGCGAACTCGACGTTGAAAGTTGGATGACGAGCGAACTTTCGACCGTCGAACTCAAACGCGAGATGAAACGCGTCAAAGGCGTCGGCGAGTATGCCGCCGACAATTTGCTCAAACTCGTCGGCCGCTACGATTGTCTCGCCCTCGATTCATGGGTGCGCGCCACCTTCTCACGCCTCCACAACCAAGGCCGCGCGTCCGACGACCGCAAGATCGCGCGCCACTACGCACGCTTCCGAGAATGGCGCGGCCTCGCCCTCTGGTGCGACATCACACGCGATTGGATAAAGGATGAAGGATGAAGAAAGCGGTCAATGGTCAATGGTGAATGGAGAAGAACTCTCTTCCACCATTCACCATTTACTTATCTTCATTCAACCTTCATCCCTCCGCCCTCATCCCTTAACAGCGACGATGGGCAGAGCGGTTCGAGGGGGCAAGCGGCGCAG
Organism: Pyrinomonadaceae bacterium; assembly: GCA_036387235.1. Classification (GTDB taxonomy): domain Bacteria; phylum Acidobacteriota; class Blastocatellia; order Pyrinomonadales; family Pyrinomonadaceae; genus JAIVJZ01. The sequence goes on along the minus strand of DASVUD010000019.1, from coordinate 66,515 downwards.
AGCGGGGTGCGTGCTTTGCAGACGGCGCGGCCGTGTGCGATGAGGAGGTGCGGGAAGATGATCCAGTCCGTGCGTGGGACGAGTTCGATGAGGTCGCGCTCGATCTTTTCAGGTTGCTCGTGCGTCGTCAGGCCGAGACGCACGGAGACGCGCGCGACGTGTGTATCGACGACGACGCCGGACGCGATGCCGTAAGCATTGCCGAGCACGACGTTGGCCGTCTTGCGCGCCACGCCCGGAAGCGCCGTCAATTCTTCGAGTGTTTCCGGCATGCGCCCGCCGTACACTTCGCGGATCATGCGGCACGCGCCCTGAATGGCCTTCGCCTTGTTGCGAAAAAAGCCGGTCGAATGAATGTCGCGCTCAAGCTCGGCTGTCGCCGCGTTTTCGTAATCCACGGCGCTCCGGTATTTCGAGAACAACTCGGCCGTCACCAAGTTGACGCGCTCGTCCGTGCACTGCGCGGACAGGATCGTGGCGATCAATAGTTCGAGCGGCGTCGAGTAGTTCAGCGAGCAACGCGCGTCCGGATAGGCACGCTTGAGCCCCTTGATAATCTTCGCCGCGCGTTTTTTCTCTTTGGTAGCGATCATCACAACTGACAACGGACTATTGACCACTGATGGCCTTCGCAATTTGCGCGGCGACGCGCGCGTTCTGTTCGAGCAGGGCGATGTTGGCGCGAAGCGTCGCGCCGTCGCTCGCGCGCGCCATGCGTGAGAGGAGGAAGGGCGTCAGTTCGCGTCCCGCGACACGCTCGCGCACGGCTTCGTCCAGAGCCGCTTGCAGAGTCGCGTCGAGCAAGTCCGCCGAAACTTCGCTCTCCGCCGGGACGGGCACGCAGACAAGGAGCGCGCCGTCCTTCTCCAAGGCAAACTGCGCGCGTGCGATGGCGGCCACGTCTTGCGGCGTGTCGGCGCGCGCGTCCACGCTCAGGCCGCTCGCGCGCGTGTAGAAGGCCGGCAACTCGTCGCACGCGTAGCCAACGACGGTGACGCCGTAAGTTTCAAGCCACTCGCGCGTGGCCGGAAGATCGAGGACGCTTTTCGCGCCGGAGCAGACGACGACGAGACGCGCGGCGCGCGCCAGTTCGGGCAGGTCGGCGGACACGTCCGGCAGCGTGCCGCGATGCACTCCGCCGATGCCGCCCGTGGCGAAGACGTTGAGGTGCGCGCGCTCCGCGATCCAGATGGTCGAGGCCACGGTCGTCGCTCCGTCCCAACGACGCGCGACGGCCAGGGCTAAGTCGCGTCGGCTGATCTTCTTGACATCGCCGCTATCGGCAATGTGTTCGAGTTCGGAGTCGTCGAGTCCGACGCAGAACTCGCCGCCGAGGATGGCGATGGTGGCGGGAGTCGCGCCCTCGGCGCGGATGATTTCTTCGAGTCGCCGGGCAATTTCGAGATTCAAGGGGCGCGGCAGGCCGTGCGCGATGACGGTCGATTCGAGCGCGACGACGGGGCGGCCTGCGTCGAGCGCCGTCCGGACTTCGAGGCTCAGTTTGAGAAATGTCATCGTTATGCTCACAACCAGAAATTTTCCAGCGCGGGCTTTTCTTCGTCCTTCCTTCGTGTCTTCGTGGCTTGGTGGTTAATCGATTCATTTACCACCAAGGCACGAAGACACAAAGGAGGAAAGCTTAGGGTCTGCTTGCTTGCGGCGCGTTGGGTTTGATGATGACGGCCGGGATGTTCTGCTCGCGCACGAGCGCGTTGAAGGCCGGGAGGTCTGTCTTCATCACGGCGTCGAGTCGTTGCAACTGCGCGTCGATCTTCGCGGTCAGGTCTTCGTACACGGCGTAGGACTGTTCGGTCGGCGCGCTGTCGGCGCTTGAGACGACGCCGCCGAGCGCGGCCAGTTTGTTGTTGAGTCGAATCGGAAAATTGAGCGGGTCTTGGCTGCTCTGATTTTTCGTCTGATACAACTCTTCTTCGACGGCCGTGAGTTTTCCGCTGAGAGTCTTGGCCGCATCCGAGATGGCTTTGAAGTTCGGCTGGCCTTGCACGCGTTTGAGCAGGTCGTTGATCTGCGTGCGCGCTTCGCGGATCGAGATGATGGCGTTGTGCGTGTCCGTCAGCTTGTCCCGAATCTTCAACTGCAAATCGAGTTGGCGCGCGAAGTCCGCATCCGTGGTCGAAAGACGCGGGTCTTTGCGCACTTCAAAAGTTTCCGTGTAGGTCTTGCCGTCGGCGGTGAGGCGCACTTGATAGCGACCGGGCACGATGCGCGGCCCCGCGACGCTGCCCGCCCACAAAATCATGCCGGGGAAACGCACGGCGTCCGCGTGGCGCATGTCCCAGACGAAACGGTTGAGCCCGGCATCGGTCGTGACGCGCCCTCCTGCGCCCGCCGCGCCGCCCGCGAAGAAGGACGACTCTTCGCCGGAAGCGGCTTGCGGTTGTTCGGGCGGCGTCTGCACGGCGGCGCTGCCGGGCGCAGGTGAGGGTTGCGGCGCGGGCGCTTTCGCCGTGAAGGTGCGGACGGTTTTGCCAGAGGCGTCGAGGAATTCGAGCACCACGTCGGTCGTCGGCTTCGTCTTGAGATAGTAATAGACGACCGCGCCGTTCGGCGGATTGCTGCCGACGGTGGCCGTCGCCGGAAGTGACGCGCCGCCCCCGCCGCCCTGCATGCGATAAGGGTCTTCGGGTTTGAACAGGCGCGTCTCCAGCTTCGCCAGATTGCCGCCCGCGTCCATCAGTTGATGAAGGACTGTGAGGTCGTCGAGAATCCAGAAGGAACGCCCCTGCGTGGCGGCCACGAGATCGCGCTCGCCTTTGTGGACGGCCAGATCGGTGATGGGCACGATGGGCAGATTGAGTTGGAGCGTTTGCCAACTCTCGCCGTCGTTGAAAGAGACGTAGAGGCCGGTCTCCGTCCCGGCGTAGAGCAGGCCGCGCCGCGATGGGTCTTCGCGGATGACGCGCGTGAAGGCGTTGTCGGGGATGCCTGCGGTGATCTTCTTCCAAGTCTTGCCGTAGTCGTTCGTCTTGTAGAGGTAGGGGCGAAAGTCGTCGAGCTTGTACATCGTGGCGGCGAAGTAAGCCGTGGCCGCGTCGTTCGGCGAAGCGTCAATCGAGTTGATCTGAATCCATTCGGGCATGCCCTTCGGCGTGACGTTGTCCCACTTCGCGCCGCCGTCGCGCGTGACGTGGACGAGGCCGTCGTCCGAGCCAGTCCAGATGACGCCCGCTTTGACGGGTGACTCGCTGACCGTGAAGATCGTGTCGTAATATTCGACGCTCGTGTTGTCCTTCGTGATGGGGCCGCCGGACGACCCCTGCTTCGTTTTGTCGTTGCGTGTCAGGTCGGGACTGATGGCCGTCCAACTCTGCCCTTCGTTCGTGGATTTGAAGAGGATGTTCCCGGCCGTGTACAAAGTGTTCTGTTCATGCGGCGAAAAGAGGATCGGAAAGTTCCACTGGAAGCGATACTTCATCGCCTCCGCGCCCGCGCCCATCGGATTGTCAGGCCACACGTCGACGTTTTTGAGTTGTCCCGTGCGATGGTCGTAGCGCGTGATGAGGCCGCCGTATGAACCCGCGAAGACGATGTTCGCGTCCTTTGGCGAAGGAGCGATCCAGCCGGACTCGCCGCCCCCCACGTCCCACCAATCGCGCTCGGTGATGCCGAAGTCGGTCGTGCGCGAAGCGATGCGGACGGTGGAGTTGTCCTGCTGCGCGCCGTAGAGGTTGTAAGGGAATTGATTGTCGAGCACGACCCGGTAGAACTGCGCGGTGGCCTGATCCTGCTCCGACCAAGTGCGCCCGCCGTTGAAAGAGACGTTCGCGCCGCCGTCGTTCGAGTTGATCATGCGCTGCGCGTCGTTCGGCGCGATCCAGAGGTCGTGGTTGTCGCCGTGCGGCGTGGAGATGGATGCGAAGGTGCGCCCGCCGTCATTCGATTTGTAGAAGCCCGTGTTGAGGACGTAGACGGTGTCGGCGTTCTGCGTGTCGGCGTAGATGCGCGTGTAATACCAGGCGCGCTGACGTAGATTGCGCTGGTCGTTGGTCTTCGTCCAAGTCTGGCCGCCGTTGTCGGAACGAAAGACGCCGCCGTCTTCCGCTTCGACGATGGCCCAGATGCGTTCAGGGTTGACGGGCGAGACGGTGATGCCGACTTTGCCGACGAGCGCGCGCGGCAGCCCCGCGTTGCGCGTGATGTCCGTCCAAGTGTCGCCGCCGTCCGTTGACTTGAAGAGGCCGCCGCCCGCCCCGCCGCTCTCCAAACTCCAGGGCGTGCGCAAGACTTCCCAGAAGCCCGCGTAGAGAATGTTGGCGTTCGTCGGGTCGAACGTGAGGTCGATTGCGCCCGCCTTGTTTCCCCGGTATAGAATTTTCTCCCAAGTCTTCCCGCCGTCCTTTGAACGAAAGACGCCGCGCTGCTCGTTCCCCCCGAAGATGTGGCCGAGCGCGGCGACGTAGACGATGTCGGGGTTGCGCGGATGCACGCGCACGCGCCCGATCTGTCTGGTGTCTTCGAGGCCGACGCGCTTCCAAGTCTTCCCTGCATCCATCGACTTGTACACGCCGTCGCCGTGCGAGACGTTGCCGCGCACGGGCGACTCGCCCATGCCGACGTAGACGACGTTCGGGTCTGTTTCGCAGATGCCGATTGCGCCGACCGAACCCGTGCCGAAGACGGAGTTGTCCGTGATCGGTTCCCAGTTCGCGCCGCCGTCCGTGGTCTTCCACACTCCGCCGCCCGTCGCGCCGAAGTAATAGACGAGCGGCTGCGAGGCGACGCCCGCCACGGCCGTCACGCGCCCGCCGCGAAACGGCCCGATGCTGCGCCAGCGCAGCAGCTTGAGCGGGTTCGTCTCCTTCGCCTGTGCGCCTTGCGCCGTCTGAGTTTGCGGCGACTGGCTTTGTTGCGCGCGCGCCGCGACGAAAGCGACCATGAGCCAACAGGCGAGCGAGAGGAAAGCGGCGACGGCCACACGACGACGGCCGCAGGTGCTCAAATTCACCATAACGAAAATGTCCCTCAATTTATCTGCTCTAACTTCTCTTCTCTGATTTTAGCGCGCGGCCGTCGCCGTCGATTTCAAATGTTTGTCGAACCATTCCAACTGACGCCCGACGAGGTCGATCTGGTGGTTCGGCTCGGCGATGCCGTGGCCTTCGCGCGGGTAGCGCACGAAGACGGTCTCAACGCCGCGTTTTCTGAGTGCGCGGTAATACTGCTCGGCCTGTGCGATGGGCACTCGGCGGTCTTGCTCGCCGTGCGTGATCATCAAAGGCGTCTTGACGCGATCCGCGTAGCGCACCGGCGACCACTTCTCATAAACTTCGCGCGCCGTCCAGGGCGTGCCGCCGAAGCCGTATTCCATCAGACCGGGAATGTCGCTCTGGCCGTGGAAGCTGTACCAATCGCTGATCCCCGCGTGTCCGATGGCCGCCTTGAAACGGTCTGTCTGCGTGACGACCCAGAAGGTCATGAAGCCGCCGTATGAGCCGCCCATCACGCCGAGCCGTTCCGGGTCGGCCAAGCCCATACGGACAAGCTCGTCCACGCCCGTCATCAAGTCTTGATAATCCTTGCCGCCCCAGTCGCCGACGTTCGCCGTGGTGAACTTCTGCCCGTAGCCCGTGGAGCCGCGCGGGTTCGGCAAAAGCACCGCGTAGCCGTTGGCGGCGAAGATTTGCGCGCGCGTGTTGAAGCCGTAGGCGAACTGCGCGTAAGGGCCGCCGTGAATCTGCAAGATGAGCGGGTAGCGTTTGCCCGCTTCGTAGCCGAGCGGCTTGAGGAGTAAGCCTTCGATCTCCAGACCGTCCGGCGCTTTCCAACGGACGACCTCCGTGGGGACGAGCGTGAAGTCTTTGATCTGTTGATTGAAGTTCGTCAGACGCACAGCGCCTTTGCCCGTGCTCTGCGCGACCCAGATGTCGTTGGGCGTCTTCGCGTCGTTGAAGGTGAAGGCGAGCATGCGCCCGTCGCGTGAGAGATCGACGCCCGCATACGCGCCCTTGCTCGTGAAGATCGCGACGGGCGGCGCTGTGCCCGCCAACGCGATCTTCAACAACTGGCCGTAGACGCCTTCCGACCCGGCCGCATAGAGAGCCGCGCCGTCGGGCGACCACTTCGGCGAGCCGTTGACGGAATCGTTGTATGCGCCCGTCAGGTTGCGCGCGGCGGCCGTGGTTGTGGCGCTCGCCGACGGCGCGGGCATCACGAAGAGATCGCTTTTGCCCGCCCAAGAGTTCGGATCGTCGCTCGACAGATAAGCGATCCATTTGCCGTCGGGCGAGAAGCGCGGCGAGTAGTCGGGGCCGGGGTTGGTGGTCAGTTGGCGCGGCGGCGCGCCTCTGCCCGTCGTCGATGCCGTGGCGGCGGTTGAAGCGGAGTTGGCCGGAGCGAGGTAGAGGTCTGTGTTGCGGTCTTCGGAGATGTCCGTGAAGGCCGACTCCTGCGCGCCCGCCTTGCTCATCGTGTAGGCGAGCCAGAGGCCATCGGGCGACCACTGCGGGTCGGCCACGGTGAAAGAGCCTTCCGTCACGCGTCGCTTCTCTTTCGTGTCGAGATTGATCGTCCACAGGTGCGAATAGATGAAGCCGCTATCGACGACGATGGCGTCGAACTTCTCCTTCTTGCGTTTGTCGCGCTCGGCCTTGTCCTGCGGCGTGTCGCGCACGACGTAGGCGAGCGCGCGGCCGTCGGGCGACCAGCGAAACTGCGCCACGCCCGCTTCTTCATCCGTCACGCGTTCGGCCTCGCCGCCCGCGACGGTGATGACCCAGATTTGATTGCGCGGTGCTGATGGGGCGTCCGCACGCGGCGCGTCGCGGTTGGCGAGAAAGGCGATGCGCCGGCTGTCGGGCGACCATTGCGGCGCGCTCTCGCCGCGCTCGCCGTTCGTCAGTTTAAAGGACGCGCCGCCCCCGGCCGCGATGATGTGGATGTGCGTGTCGCGCCGGTTCTCTTTTTTGTTCCACTCGCTGACCGGAAACGCGATCAACTTGCCGTCGGGCGACCACTGCGGCGCGCCCACTTCCTGCAAGGCCAGCGCATCCTCTATCGTCAGCTTTTTACTCTGCGCGTGCGCGGCCGCCGCGCCCAAAGTCAACAAGGCCAACGCCATCGTCAACACACACACGGACACCGCCGTATTACGTCTTATCATTTCCCTACCTCGTCTCCTGAATTTCCGGCGAGCAAACGTATACGCAAGGCAAAATCCGACAGTTTCCAGCTTTCATAATTGTGAATTGGGTACATCGCGGGGACGACTATTTATAGCGTATCTCGGCGGGAAATGCCCGTAAAATCTTCGCCCGCCGGAAGGCCGCGAACGCTTCGGACGCGGCAGGAAGTTGAATCCGCCGCGCGACTCTTTTAAGCTCGCCGCTCGGTGGCCGAACGCACGAGACGGAGATACTCAATTTTATGTCGAACATCATTTATCGCGCCGTCGGCGAGGAAGAGATTCCGGCGACGGTCGAACTGTTTCTCGAAGCCGTCGAACAACTCTACGTCCGACGCAACATGCCCGTGCCGTCGATGCCGCGCGCGAGCGTCGAGAGCGCTTTCCGGCACGTCTTCCGTACCGGAATTTTTCGCGTCGCGGAATCGGACGGAGAGATCATCTTGATCGCACACGCCGTCGTGCGCGACACGCTCTGGTTTCTGTCGGGTTTTTGGGCGCGACCTGAACGCGTCGGGGGCGGCGTGGGCGGGAGACTCCTGCGCGAAGTGTGGCAGGCGGGCGCGGCCGAGGGCGCACGCAAGTTTTTCGTCTGGTCGTCGTCGGATCACACGGCGATTGCGAGCTACTTGAAAGTGGGGATGCTGCCCGGCTATCAAATCTTCAGTTTCAGCGGTCGCCCCGTCGAGCTGCCCCGTGCGCCCGCGGGCTACACGGTCGAAACGCTCTCGCTCGAAGCGGCGTGCGAGATCGATCTCGTGGTGCGCGAGACGCGACGCGACGTGGATCATCGTTACTGGCTCTCGGAAGTCAAATTCGAAGGGCGGCAGGTGCGCGACCCGCGCGGCCGACTCGTCGGCTACTACTATTTCAAGGATGAGTCGTTCGGCCCGGCCGCGTGGACTGAAGCGGATGCGGCACAGGCGCTGCTCACGCTCGGCTGTCGTGAAGCGACGTCCGCCGCCCCGGACGCCGTCACGACGCTGCGCGTGCCGGGCATCAATCACGACGCCATCCGTTTCGCGCTCAAGCACGGGCTGCGCCTCGCCGCGATGTCGCAGCTTTTAACCAACGCCCCCTTCGGCCGCATGGAACAATACCTCGCCTCCGGCCCGACGCTGTTTTGACAAAACGATGAACGTAAGACTAGTAAATGGTAAATGGTGAATGGGGAATGGACGGAAGCGGGTCTTCTACCATTCACCATTTACCATTTACCAACCCATCGTTTCTGAAAGAAAACGCCGCCGCTCCCTTTTGAGAGAGAGCGGCGGCGTTTCGGTTAGGTCAACGTTTGAGCGTTGAGTTTTCTAGTTTACGGCAAGCCTTCGAGGTTGACGATGAAGCGGAACGCGCCCTCGCGCTGGACGCCCAGTTTGAACTGCACGTTGACCGCGCAGACTTGGTTCGGCGGGCAAACCCCGTTGACTCTCGAAGCCAGACCTTCCGCGTTGACGGTGTTCACGGTGGAGAGGTTCTGGTTGACGAGCGTCATCGTGGTGTTCAGGCCACCGCCGTTCGATGACAGGAAGGCCGTCGGGTACTGCTCGACCAGCGTGCCGTGCACTCTCGTGCTCACGTTCTGCCTCAGCACTGCCTGATCGGAAGAATCGAGCAGGCGGAGATCAGCTTGTCCCGCGACGGTGTTGCCGTTGGTCGTGATGTCCACCACGCGGAAGCGAATGCGCGTAATGCGCAGGCCGCTGTCGTTGGTGAAGGTACGGCGAAGGGTCATCGTACCGAAGGCACGATTGACGCCGAAGTCACTGCCATCGCGCTCCCGGTTCGGGAACGAATTGACCGAGACGGACGGGTCAAACGCCGTGATGATGATGTTGCGTGCCGAGTCTTGGCGCGGGCTCAGCGCGTTCTGTGGCCCGGGCGCGCCGAGAATCGGCTGAATGCCGCCGATGGTCGCGGTCGTGGTCGCCACAAACGCGAAGTCGTTGCGGTTATCGTTGGTGTCCTGCGGCGTGCCGGTCAACATACGGCGCACGAAGCTGTATTCGCCGTTCTGCGCTCCGCCGATGGGGAACAGAGGCGTACCTTCGACGTTTTCCGGCGCGCTTCCGACGAAGCCAACCGCATCGAGGCGGTTCGCTGCGCTGAAGTTGGCGCGGTTACTGGTCGTGTACAAGGCCAGACCCCTGTCGTCATCCATGTCGGAGCCGCTGGTCGGCTGGTAGTAGTAATCGGCGTTCGCGTAAGCGCCGAGGCTGTAGTCTCTGGCGGCCAGCAAGAAGTGTTTGCGTGCCTGCAAGACTGTTCCGTTCGGGACGACGGCGACGTTTTGACGCGTGCCTCCCGACGTGCTGTCAATCGCCCAGCCCGTCGAACCGTCCGTCGTGCCGACCGTGATGTTGGAGTTGGTGTTGTTGTACAACTCGATGAACTCGTCGGCCGCGCCGTTCTTTCCGCGCGAGCGGAACTCGCTGATGAGCACCTGACCCGGCCCCGGCAGAGTGGCCGCGGAACTCGCCGCGCCGGCGAAATCCTGTCCGGTCTTGCTGGAGGCGATGTCGTTGTAGGTGCGGAACGGAGGCGTGAAGGTCGTGCCTTCGCGCGTCACGGTGACCGTGTAGTTACCGCCCGGAGTAAGGCCGGTGAAGTTATACGCGCCACCAGGCCCCGTCACAGTCACGGTCTGCGTGGACGTACCCGACAGCGTCACCGTGGCGGTCTGTCCAGCCGGGAGACCGGTCACGCTGCCGCTGATGTTCAGCGCGCCCGGAGGCGTCAACGCGATGTCCCACATGCCGCGGCTATGCGTGCCGACGCGCAGGAAGCGATTGGCGTTCTGGATCGCCATCTGGAAGATGGCGACGCGCGGCAAGCCCGTGCCGTAGGGAACCCAAGTGTTGCCGCCGTCCTGCGAGGTGTAGACACCGATGTCCGTGCCCGCATAGAGGTGGTTCGAGTCGGCCGGGTCGCTGACGAAAGCGTTGACCGGAACGTCGGGAATGCCATTGGCGATGGCCGTCCACGTCGTCGCTCCTGCCGTGTCGCTCAAGTTGGTGGTCTTCCAGATGTGCTGCTCGGCCGGGATGCCCTGACCGCCATAGGCGATGTAGGCGACCGCAGAGTTGTTCGGGTCGATGTAGACGCGACCGACGATGCGCGCGGGAGCGCCCGTGGGCGTCACGTCGGTCAGAACAGGCAGGCCGGTGCGCGTCGCAAAGACGCGACCGCCGCTCGTCCCGACCATGCGCGCGTTGTCATCGGTCTTGCTCACCCAGATGGTGGAGAGAGTTTGACCGGCGACGACCGGCGCTTGGCTGGCGAGCGTCATCGTGTCGCCCTTGTTGACCGAGCGATAGAGACGATCCGTGCCGAAGTAGAGTGTGTTCGGCTGGCCGGGCGCGAGGCTCGGCCCCAAGTCCATCGGCGCGTAGAAGAGCACCGGGTCGTTGGTGATGCCGTTCGGCGCTTCCACGTCGCCGCAGGCGTTGACGAAACCGCTCGGCGCGGTGAAGCCGGGGATGAATCCCTTGAACGGCCACTGGCCGGGGAACGCGCAGTCGAGACGCGAAACGCGGGCGAAACCGATCTGCGAGTTCTGCTGGTTGAAGTAGGTGTGATACATCGTCACGTTCTGCGTGTCGGTCGCGCTCTTGTCGATAAGAGCGTAGCCGCCGTCGCCGGAGTCCGCGCGACGCCACTGGTTGATCGGACGATTCGGGTCATTGCTGCGGTTCGGGTCGGCCGTGTAGAACTCGGGCAACATCATCTGCGTGCCGTTATCCTGCGAGCCGCCGAGCGTGAGGAAGCGGTCGGTGGGATGGATATCCATGCCCTGATACTGCGTCGCGCTGTAACCGGGGTTGTTGAGCGAAGTCCAGGTGACACCGCGATTGGTCGAACGCCAGATGCCGCCGTCGCTGCCGGTGTAGACGATGTTGGTGTTCGACGGGGAGACGACCGTGATGTGCGTGTCGGCGTGCAGCCCCGTGTCGTTGCGCACGAAGTTCGCGCCGCCGTTGGTCGAGCGCGCCTGCACGCGCGTGCACGTGCCTTGCGCCGAGCCGCCGAGGTGGACGATGTTCGGGTCAACCTTGTCGGCCGCAATCGAGATGTCGTAGAAGCACTGGCCGCCGCAGAAACCGCCGCCGCCCGTCTGCTTCACCCACGTCAAGCCGTTATCGACTGACTTGCGCACCGCGCCGGGGTTGGCCGCCTGTGAACCGGCCGGGCATTCCGTGCCGGCGGAAGATTCGCCGGAGGCGAGATACATCGTGGTCGTGCCGCCCGCTTGCGTGACGGCGAACTCGCCGCGCGTGGTGTTGACGGCGAACTGCTGCGTGAAGGTCGGCGTGGGCGCGAGCGCATCGGCCGCGCGCCAGACGCCGCCGGCCGCCGCATTCGCGATGGGACGGACGAAGGCGACCAGAATGTTCGGGTCTTGCGGATGGAACTCGATGTCCGTGATGTTGGAGTTGCCGGTGCAAGGGTTGTCGAAGCAGTTTTCCGGCGCGACCAGAAGTTTCTGGAAAGTGACCGAGTTCGGGTCGAGGATGTTCGCGTTGGTCGAACGCCAGAGACCACGAATGGCGGTCGGCGGAATCGTGCCGCCGCCCGGCGCTGCATTGGGGTTGCCAACGACGGCCGAGGTGGTCGAGACGAAAATGATGGCCGGGTTGGTCGGATGCACCACGATCTTGCTGATGCCGCGACCGGTGAACGTGCCGGTGGTGGTCGGCGCTCCGCCCGCTGCCGGGATGAAGTTATAGGGCGGGTTCATCGGCCCGCGCAATTTCACTTCCGCCGGGTTGGGCGTGATGGCGTCGTCGATGCGATAGACGCCGATGCCCGCGTTGCAACCGCTGCCGCACTGGTTCGATTCACCCGTGCCGACGTAGAGAATGTTCGGGTTCGAGGGCGCGAGCGCGAGCGCGCCGATGGCGAGCGATTCGGCCGAGTCGAAGATTGGAATCCACGTCTGTCCGCCGTTCATCGAGCGGAAGACGCCGCCGTTGGCCGAACCGATGAAGACGATGTCGGGGTTGGTCGGGTGGACGGCGATGGCCGTCGTGCGGCCGCTCACCGGATGGGGCACGATTGAAGTCTGCCCGTTCGGGATCGGCATCGGGCCGACCGGCGTCCAAGTCGTGGAGCTGATCATCGGCTGAGCCAGCAGGCCGTTCTTGGCGTCCTCTTTGAGTTGCTCTTCTTGCGCCGTCATCTGCGCGATGGCTTTGACGCGCTTCATCGGGTCGTAGCTGCCGTCTTCAGCCATGCCGAGCAGCATGTTGATGTGCTCTTGACGCTTAATGAGGTAGGTTTCAAAGTTGATCTTGCCGTTCATCGCCACGGGGAGATCGGGGTTGTCTTCTTTAGCTTCGCTCGGTCGGCGAACCATGCTCCGATCTCTTTTGACGGGTGCGTTCGGCTGCTGCTGCGCGCCGCCCTGCGCCGCCGCATCGCTCTTCGCGTCTTTACCGCGCTCTTGCGCGCTGGTAATCGACTTGAAATTGACGGCTGTGAATGAGAGCAGCACGGCCACGCCGAGCACCAACATCCATCTCTTGTAGTTCTTCATCGGAAAATTCTCCTGGAGGGTTAATAGTGGAGACGCGGCGGACACATCGGTCGGGCGGTATCCGCCGCACCGTCGCCCGACCGCACTCGCAGAGTGCAGAAAGTTCTATCGGCTGACTTGCTCGTCGAGCGCAGCCATGGCTGTTTCATCTAATGCAATACCGGAACGCTGGATAGTGGTTCGGCTTGGAATCCGACCCCGGAACGGTTGATCTCGTTGGAAGCGCAATCACGCCACCGCCTCGCTTGCGGCAATCGACGCGACGGGCAAGTGATTGCACGATGCGATTTTTTTTACTCTGGCCTAAGAGTATTGGAAAAACGACTCGGACGGCTCAGCTTTCAAACTCTAGGTACTACCAAACGCCGTACTTGATCCCCTGCGACTCTGACACTCACTTCTGACGAAAAAGCCCGGCGCACGTTTCTCGTGGAAAGGATTCGGTAGGTTGCGGGAGCGGAAGCTGTTAGCGTTAAAAATAACAGGTCACTGAGTACGGAGCGCCAACACGGCCTCTTCCCCGTCTTGACAGAAGCTCACAAGTTTTCGCAAGCCCGCGTAAAGTAATCTCTTTGGAGCCTGATGTCAACATCTCAAGAGGGTATTGCCGGGAAGAAATTCGCCGCGCGCTCCGCGTCCGCACGCGCAACGTGACTTCCGGAGGCTCCCCCGCGACGGTCGATTCAGCGTCGCCTGAGCGTCTTCACGCATAACGGAACTTGCGAAATAGCTTACCGAAACAATCATTTGAACGCAAGAATCCGACTTCGCCGCGCCCTCTCTAATCAACGACGACTATTAAAAACGAGCAACACGCCGCAAATCCCGAATTTGAAATCTCAATTTTTAAATTTCAACTTGCCGCCTTCAAACGAGCGATTCGGGTTTACAAACTCGGCGCAACTGCGGCACACTGCGCTGCCGATGGACGACACGCCACAAACGACCGTCGCCGCGACTGCCGGAACAAGCCGGACGCCGAAGCTCGCGCGCCGCCTCAATCTTTTCGACGCCACGATGCTCGTCATGGGCGGCATCATCGGCGCGGGGATATTCGTCAACCCGGCCGAAGTGGCGCGGCAGGTGCACACGCCCGCGTTCATTCTCGGCGCATGGCTCGTTGGCGGCGCGATTGCGCTCGCGGGAGCGTTCGTCTACGCGGAACTGGCCGCGCGCCGTCCGGAAGTCGGAGGCCAGTACGCTTACCTGCGCGACGCGTATCATCCGACCGTGGCCTTTCTCTACGGCTGGTCGCTCCTGCTCGTCATACAGTCGGGCGGCATGGCGGCCGTCGCCATCACCTTCGCGCGCTACTTCGCGGAACTGACGGGCGCGCCGCTCTCCGAAGGCGCGCTCGCCGCGCTGGCGCTCGCGCTCTTGACGTTCGTTAACTGTCTCGGCGTCCGCGCGGGCAGCAACGTGCAGAGCGCTCTGATGGTCTTGAAGATCGCGGCCATCGCCGCGCTCGTCTTTTGCGGCTGGTGGTTTGCGGGCGCGGCGAGCGAATCCATCGGCGCGCATGCGGGAGGCACATCCGGCTTCTTCGATCTGCTCGTCTCGCTCGGCGCGGCGCTCACGCCCGTGATGTTCGCTTACGGCGGCTGGCAGACGACCAGTTTCGTCGCGGGCGAGATGCGCGACCCGCGACGCGATCTGGCGCGCGGTCTGCTGCTCGGCGTCGCCGGCGTCGTGGTGCTCTACACGGCCGTCAGCTTCGTGTGCGTCTATGCGCTCGGCGCGCAGGGTTTGGCCGAGACTTCGACGCCCGCCACGGCCGTCATGCGCCGCGCGCTCGGCGAACGCGGCGCGCGTTTGATCGCACTCGGCATCACCGTCTCGACGCTCGGCTTTCTCAGTCAATCGCTGCTCACCACGCCGCGCGTCTATTTCGCCATGGCCGCGGACGGCCTGTTCTTCCGCCGCATCGCCGAAGTCAACGCGCGCACGCGCGTGCCCGTCTTCGCCATCGCCTTGCAGGGCGCGGCCGCCACCGTCATCGCGCTCTCAGGACGCTACGGGCAGATACTCAACTACGTCGTCTCCGTCGATTTCATCTGGTTCGGACTGACCGGACTCTCCCTCTTCATCTTCCGCCGCCGCTTCCCTCTCGGCGACCGGGAGGCGACGTTCAAAGTGCCCGGCCATCCATACACGACGGCGCTGTTCGTCGCGGCCTGCTGGCTCGTCGTCTTGAGCACGGTCTACAAATATCCGTCGAACAGCGCCATCGGCTTTTTGATCTTGGCCGCGGGCGTGCCCGTCTGCTACTACTGGCTACAGCGACAGCGGCGACGACCAAGGAACATCGATCTATGAGCACACAGAAGCAGCAGCGCGTGTCGAGTTCCGCCTACATGTACTGGGCGAAGACAGAATCGCAAGCGCCTTTCAATCTCGCCACGAGCGGCGTCGGGGCTTACCCGCTCGAACGCCTGCGCGTCTCGCTCTCCGACCTCGAACTGAGCGGCACGAGCGGCTATGGCTACGCGCCTTTGCAGGAAGCCATCGCCGCCAAGTGCGGCGTGACGACCGCGTCGGTCGTCGCCGCCAACGGCACTTCGATGGCGAACTTCCTCGCGCTCGCCGCGCTCCTCGCGCCCGGCGACGAAGTGCTCGTCGAACAACCGACTTACGAATTGATCCTCTCGGCCGCGCTCCATCTCGGCGCGTCAGTCAAAAGATTCGCGCGCCCGTTCGCGAGCGGGTTCGCGCTCGACCCGGCGGAAGTGGCGCGCGCCATCACGCCGCGCACGCGTCTCGTCGTCGTCACGAACTTGCACAATCCTTCTAACGCCTACGTCGAAGAAGAGGCTCTCAGGGAGATCGGCCGCATCGCCGCACGCACAGGCGCGCTCGTGCTTGTGGATGAAGTTTATCTGGACGCGGCCTTCGAGCGCGCGCCACGGACGGCCTATCATCTCGGCGAGCAGTTCATCACGACGAGCAGCTTGACGAAGGTTTACGGCTTGAGCGGCCTGCGCTGCGGTTGGATACTGGCCGCGCCCGCTCTGGCCGAACGCATGTGGCGGCTCAACGACTTGTTCGGCGTCACGCAACCGCACGCGGCCGAACGTCTGAGTTGCATCGCGTTCGAGCGTCTGCCGGAGATCGCAGCCCACTCGTGCGCCCTGCTCGAACGAAACCGCGCGCTCGCCAACAACTTTCTCGCCGCGCGCGACGACCTCGCGGCCTTCCCCATCACCGACGGCATGATCGCGTTTCCGCGCCTGCTCACGGGCGACGTGGATGCGCTCTGCGCGCTCCTTCGCGAGAAGTATGAAACGTCGCTCGTGCCGGGGAGATTTTTCGAGATGCCCGAACACTTCCGCCTGAGCGTCGGCGGCGACACAGAGATGCTCACAGGCGGACTCGAACGCCTCGGCGCGGCGCTCGACGAACTCAAGCGGCGTTGAACGAGTTCGAGCGTCACCTGTCAGAGTCTCCAACCAAAACAAGGAGCCACGCGCGCCACACGAAATCACACGAACAAAAAAAGTCCGTGCGGCTTCGTTCGTATTGCTTCGTGCACGTTCGTGTCGTGTGGCGTCGTACGATGCGTGTGGTTGAACTCAAACGTTCGTCGTGCGGCCGACGACCGTGGCGACGGCTTCGGCGAGTTCCTTCGGCGTGACGGGCTTGGCGAGATGCAGTTGGAAGCCCGCGGCGAGCGCGCGTTGTTTGTCTTCTTCGCGCGCGTAGGCCGTCAAGGCGATGGCGGGCGTCGGCGGTGCATCGCCGCGTCGCGTCCGGTCGCTCGCGCGTAGTTTTTCGATAAAGGTATAGCCGTCCTCGCCGGGCATGGCGATGTCGCTCAAGATGCAATCGAACGCGCGGCGTTCGAGCGCGGCCAGAGCCTCTTCGGCCAACTCGCACGCCTCCACCCTCGCGCCGTATCTCTCCAGAGCCTTGCCGAGCAGCAAGCGCGTGTCCGGTTCGTCTTCCACGACGAGAATACGCAAGCCGCCGAGCATGGCCTGTCGCTCCGCCGCCCCGTTTGCGCTCGCGTCTGCCTGTGCCGTCTCGTCGCTCGCCGCGTCAGTGCGTCGCGCGTATTCGAGCAAGGGCAGGCGCACTTCAAAAGTCGCCCCGCGTCCCTCGCCTTCGCTGCGCGCGGCGACCACGCCGCCGTGCAGTTCGACGAGGTGGCGCACGATTGCAAGGCCGAGTCCGAGTCCGCCGTGCGTGCGCGTCGTCGTCTGGTCGGCCTGACGGAAGCGTTCAAAGACGTAGGGCAGAAACTCCGGCTTGATGCCCTCGCCCGTGTCCGTCACCGCGATGCGCGCGTGCACTGCGTCGCGCCCCAGACGCACTTCGACGCGGCCGCCTTCGGGCGTGAACTTGACGGCGTTCGACAACAAATTCCAGACCACCTGCTGCAAGCGCTCCGCGTCGCCCGCGACGAGACCCGCGCCGTCTTCGAGCACGAGGCGCAGTTCGACGCCTTTGGCCTCGGCCGCCGGCCGCGCCGCCTCGCACGCCGACTCGACCACTGTTTTCAACTGCGTCGGCCGCAACTCCAGACGCAGTTTCCCGGTGATGATGCGCGAGGCGTCGAGCAAATCGTCCACGAGTTGTTTCTGCGAGCGCGCGTTGCGCTCGATGGTTTCCAGAGCGCGCGCGGCCGTCGCTTCGTCAAACTTGACGGAGCGGAGCAGGTTCGTCCAACCGAGGATGGAAGTGAGCGGCGTGCGCAGTTCGTGCGAGAGCGTGGCGAGAAATTCGTCTTTGAGCCGGTTGGCCTCCTGCGCCTCGCGGTAGAGCAGCGCGTTATCGACGGCGAAGGCGGCGCGCTGCGCGAGGTCTTCGGCAAGGGCGAGGTCGGACAGCCCGTAGCGTCTCGCGCCGGTCGCGGTGGCGAACGTGATCGCGCCGAGCGTGTGCCCGCGCGCCAAGAGCGGCACGATCATGGCCGACTCAAGACCAAGCTCGCGCGCGACGCGAAAACGATCCGCATCGTCGTCCGTTTGCGCCGTATCCGCGCGGGGAATTTCCGCGTAGAGTTCCGACTGTCCGGTGCGAATCACCTTCGGCACGCCTCCGGCGTCGTCCGTCTGTTGACTGCGACGGCGTTCCAGTTCCCACACCGACTCGACTTGCGTTTCGTCGCCCGCGTGCGCCACGGCGATGGGACGAATCGTGCCCTCTTCGTCGAGCACGTAGACGATGCACCAATCGGCGAGGAACGGCACGCTCAAACTCGCCACCGCTTGCAGCGTCGTTTCGTAATCGAGCGAGGCGGCCGACAAGATGGCGCTCGCTTCGACGAGAAAACGCTGCGATGCCTCTTGCTGTTTGCGCTCCGTGATGTCCAAGAGCGTGCCGACCCACTCGCGCAGGCTCCCGTCCTCCGAGACGATGGGCACTCCGCGCACGGCGAAGTAACGATAACTGCCGTCGCGTTGCCGCACGCGATACTCGTTCGTGTAGTGGCTGCGCGTTTCGACGGCGCGCCGCCAGAGTTCGGCCGAGCGTTCGCGGTCTTCCGGGTGCACGGCGTCGAGCCAGCCCGCGCCGCGCATGTCTTCCTTCGTCTGGCCGGTCATCGCGCGCCACAACGGCACGTCTTCGAGACGCCCGGCCGCGTCCGTCGTCCACACGATCTGCGCCGTCGCCGCGACGAGCGAGCGGTAACGTTCGTATTCGGCGTGCGCGCGCTGCTCTGCTTCGCGGAGCGCGCGCTCGGCGCGTTTGCGTTCGATGAACTGGCCGAACTGGCTGCCCGTGGTCTCCATCAGCGCGCGCAATTCCGGCTGCGACGTTCTGACCTCGCGGCTGAAGAACTCCATCACGCCGAGTACTTCGCGGCCGAGCATGACGGGAAAGCCGAACGCCGCACGCAACCCTTCGCGCGCGGCCACGGGAGCGCGCGGCAGGTCTCGTTCGCGCGTCACGTCGGCGAGCCACGCCGGTTCGCCGCTATCCCAGATGCGACCGGGCAAGCCCTCGCCGCGCGCGAAAGTCATCTCGCGCGTGCGCGACGCAAACTCGCCCGGCTCGCCCGGCTCATCCATCTCATCCGCCGCCGAGGACGCCTGCCAAATCTCCTCGCAGCGCAATACACCCGCGCGCCCGTCCACGCGCCAGAACGCGCCCATCTCCCAACGCAGATTCGCGCCGACGGCTTCCAGAATTTTTCTCGCCGCCTCCGGCACGCCCGCCGCTTCCGACAACACGGCCGCCACCGCATGATGCGCCGCCAGACGCCGCGCCGCGCGCTTGCGCTCCGAGATGTCGCGCGCGATCCCCGTGAAGTAGCGCGCGCCGTCTTCGACGAGTTCGCCGAAGGAGATTTCGAGTTCGACCTCGTGGCCGTCGCGATGCAAGCCCGGCAGTTCCACGCCGCTCCAACTGATGTGGCGCGCGCCCGTCTCAAGGTAGCGTTCGAGTCCCGCGCGATGAACGTGGCGCAAATAGTCGGGCATCAAAAGGGTGAGACTTTGGCCGAGCAGAGCCTCGACTGCGTGACCGAAAATCTTCTCGGCCGCGCGATTGACGAAGTGGATGCGACTTTCCGCATCGATGATGAAGATGGCGTCGGCGGCGTTTTCGGCGAAGGCCAGAAGACGCCCATCGCCCGCCGCCTTGAAAGGCGCTGCCGCTTCGCCGTCGCGCAGAGCCGTCTCCGGCGACGAGCTTCCGGCTTCTTCCGGCACATCTTCCGGCTCAGAGGAATTCATAAGACGCCACTCACTGAAAGCAGTCGGATGGGATTGACCTGTGGGGGAGACAGATTATAAAGCCGTGAATCGTAAATCGTGAATCGTAAATAGAGTCAATCCGGTTTTTTCTATTCACGATTCACGATTCACGATTCACGGCTTTCCGTCCCGATGCCGGTGAGGCGTTCGACGAGGTAGGTGGAGTAGAAACTTTGCGGGTCGAAGAGTTTGAGTGTGTCGGGGCGGCGGAGGAAGTTGTGTCCGTGGCGCACCGCGTCGTAGTGCGTGTGCCAGCCCATCGACTTCTGGCCCGCGTTCCAGCGCGGCTGTCGTTCGCGCAAGACCTTCTTCTCGCCGGGCGCTTGCGAGCGAATCGAATAGTGGCGCAACAGAAATTTGTAAGGATAGACGCGCCGCCCCGCAAACCCCACGTCTTGGCCGCCCGATGCCGCGAGCGAAACACTCCGGCCTTCGTTCTTCCAAGCCTTGATCTGTAAGCGGTCGGATTGCGCGCGGCCGAACTCGAAGCGCGTGAAGTGCGACGTGAAATCAGAGCCGGGTTGAAAGTCGTTATCGGTGGGGCGAAAGTTGACGACCGTGTGATCGACGGCGTTGAAGCCGTCGCGCCCGACGCGGTACAAGCCTTCGCGCAGAGAGACGCCCGGCCACGGGCTCTCACGCGCCTCGTCCGCGTCGTGATGAATGAACCAATCGGCCGAAGTCGTCCGGCTCAACTCTTCGATGCGCCACAGCAACTCGCGCCAATCGTAACTCGACGAAGCCCCGCCCGCCGGAAACCTTTCCAACCCGGCGAGTCCTCGCCCCAAGAACTGTTCGGCGATCTCGAACGTGCCGTCGCTCGACCAGTTGTCGAGCAGATAGACTTCGACGCCCTGCGCGAACAGATGCCGGAGCGCCGGGGCGATGATGTCCGCTTCGTTGTAGGCCGTCACAAAAGCGACGACGCGAAAATCGGGCGGCGCAAGTTCGGCGCGTCGCGCGGCGGCGTCCTGTCCTTCGAGCACGGCGAGGATGGTGCGCTTCTGCCATTCGCGGTCGTTGTCCATCGTGAGCCCCGCGAAGTTGACGTGGAGGCATTCGGCGCGGAGCAGCGCCTTGAGTTCCGCCAGATTCCATTCGCGGACGTGGCTCGGATTCTGCGGCGGCCCCGTGTGGCTCGCGCCGCGCACGAGATCGCGTTCGGGCGTCGTCAGAATCGCGGCGGGCGCGCGGGCGACGAGCGCGCGCAAATTGGCGAGCAGATTCGTCGGGTCGACGAGATGTTCGATCACGTCCGAGCAGATGACGATTGCGGAGGCGACTGTTTCAGGTTCGAGTTCGAGCAGGCCGTCCTGTTCCAAGTCCCACTCGATCCAGCGGCCGAAGGGGTAACGCTCGCGGCAGCCGCGCAAGTTGTCGCCGAAGTCCACGCCGATCACTTCAAAGCGCGGGTGCAGTTCCGCGAGTTTGTGCGCCAGCCCGCAGCCGATGTCGATGATGTGGCGACAGCTGTAATAGGCAGCGAGATGCGCGGCGAAGGGGTAGGCGTCGGGTTTGATAGGTGATGCCGCGCGTGTCCGCGACGTTGTCGTGGAAGTATTCGGGCACAGCGCGCGCCGTGTAGCCGGGTCTGATGAAGAAAGCGCCGCCCTTCTTCGTCGCCGCGCGCACTTCCTCCATCGTCGTGATGTCGCGTTCCGTCGTGGTCATCTTTAACCTTTGAATTTGTTGGAGACGTGCGACGAGTGGCCGTGCAGGCGCGAGACGGTTTCGCCGATATGTCTCTCACTATCAATGCGCCGTGGCGAGATCAATGCGCCGTGGCGAGAGATCGTTTCGCGGGCGGCTCTTGAGCGAGCGAGTGTCAGCGTGCGGGCGGGACGGCCACTTCGAGCGAGAAGTTGCCGCCACGGCGCGCCGCGCCCGGTTCGGTGAAACGCAAGTCCGCAAATTGCACGACGAGCACCTCGGCGCAGCTTTGGCTTTCGACGCGGACGGCCGCGAAGCGCGAGAAGCCGAGGAAGATTCGCGCGCGCTCGTCCGCACCCGCGACGCGCGCGGCCGCGTCGGCCTCCTCGCCTTGCGGCTTCTCGAAGCGCATCAGAGCATCCGGCCTTTGGCGTTCCTCGGCAATGTTCGCCAAAAGTGAAGTCTCAAAACGATAGAGGGCGCGCTCTGTCTCGGCCAGCACGCGCCAGTGCGTCGGGTCGGCCAAAGACGGCATCGCCGCCACACGCAGCAACGTCTCTTGTCGCCGCCCCGCCTCCGCCCCGGCCACATCATTCGCACGCGTGAGCGCACGCGCGTGCAACAAACCGAGCGCGCCCCAGTAGACGACCACGAATGCGAGCGCGGCGAGCGCGAGGCGACTTCCCAGACGCCGCGCCCATTCCGTCCGGTGTGCAAAGACGAGCGCGGCCAGCCCGATGCCCCACAAAGCGCGCGACCACACCGGGTATCCCATCCCGACGCGCAGAGGCAAGACGACGAAGGCCACGGTCGCCGTGAGCGCGAGCGCGCCCCACGCGACAACGCGCCAGCGCTTTCCGGCCGTCAACAAAAACGAAGCCCCGCCCAGACTCAGCCACAACCAAGGGTCGACGATGTAGACGAGGTCGCCGTAAAACCAGCGCCCGTCCCACGGCAACAAAGGGCGCACGCCGTAGTTGTTCGTCCAATCCATCAAAGGATGCGTCGCGCTGACCACGAGCGACGCCAGAACTAAACCGCCGAGACGCGCACGCGGCGCACGACGCCCGAAGCGTGCCGCGATGCGCTCGGCCGCGTAGAACAGGAGCGGGACGGCGAGCGCGATGGCGAGCGTGCCGACGATTGAATGCGTGATGCCGCGATGATGTTTGAGATAAAACCAACTGCCGCCGAAGGCCGCCAAGATGTCCGCATCCGGCGCGTTGGCGGCGACGAGACACACGGGCGTCGTCCACGGCGAAAGCCTCTCCAATCCCGCCTTCGCAGCCGTCAACCCGACCAGCGTATGCGTCAAATTATCCATGAGAACAAGAGGCCGGAGGTTAGAGGCTAGAGGTTAGCAGCTAGAGGTCAGAGGTCAGAGGTTAGCGAAAGACAGTTTGAATGCTCCGTGCCTACTGTCTTTCACTAACCTCTGACCTCTGACCTCTGACCTCTGCTTTTAGAATGGGAGATTGGTGGGGGTTGATTCCGCGGGCAGTTGGGCGTGGCGCGCGGGGTCGAGGCGTTCCAGTTTTTGCGCTGCCTCGCGCGCGGCGGCCGTTTGCGGGAGGGGTTTGCCGTCCTTGCCTTTGGCCTCGCGCGCCGTCTTGGCGATCTGGAAGAGGATGTTCGCGGCGTCGTCTCGCTTGCCCAGTTTTTCGTAGACGGAGGCGAGCCGCAGGTTCGCCGTGTCGGCGGGAATCGACTGATTTTGCGCGCGTGCGAGTTCGGTGTAGAGCGTGGCCGCCGCGTCATACTGCCCGTCGGCTTCCCTCGCCTGCGCGAGCGCAAACTTGGCGCGGGCTGCCACCTCCGCGTCGCCGCTTCCGGCCAAAGCCTGTAGCTCGCCTAAACCCTTCTCGCGGTCAACGGTCAACAAATTTGCCGCGCGGAAGTAGCGCGCGAGCGAGCGATAAGGATCGCCGTACTTGTTCTCGACCTTCTGCGCCTCGGCCACCACACGCTCGGCGCGCTCGCGCTCGGTCGTGAAACTCAGACCCGTCGCGCCGGGCGCGGGCGTGGCCGCGACGGTGGCGTCCGCGATCTCTATCACGCGACTGAGGGCGCGCGTGGCCTCTTGCGCCTTGCGGCCGCTCCACCACGAATAGACGCCCGCCAGAAGCGCGAGCGCGACCAGCCCGGCGATGGCATATAGAATCGTGCGGCCACGGCCTTCGAGCCGGTCGCCGACGCGGTCGAACCCTTCTAAAGCCTTTTCCCGAAACTTATCGCGCCGGACTTCGCGCGCATGTTTTTTCTTCGATGGAGCCACGTTTTTTTCTCTTGCAACATCGCACGGGTGTGCGCGTTCTGATTTCAGCGGTTAGAGTGAAACAAGTCACTCTAACGACCACGGCGCGGGGTTGTCAAGCAAGCGTCCCGTGCGCGCAACCCTCTGCCGCTGAGCGACTTTATTGACCGCTCCGGGGGCGCGTGTTACGCTTCGCGCCCGCCGCTAGCGAGTAGCCTTCGAGCGAATATGTGCCAAGCCGAGAGAGGTGAAATTTTCCGGGAACAAGCCGCCGCCGCGCGGTGTCTAAGTGTGCGTGTGGACGGCGAGCGGCACGTTTCGTTTGAGTCGCCGGTTTGCGCTGGAGGACGTTTGTGAGCTTCGGAGAGCCAATCGCCCTCCGCGGGCAAGCCGAATTGGAGCATCCCGCCGCCGTGGCGGACTCGGCCGAGGCGCGCCCCGTCGCCGAGTCGCAGTTCATTGAAAGATTACGCGCGGGCGAGGCGGCGGCTTTCGAACGCCTGGTCGGCGAGCGTTCGGCGGACATCTACGCACTGCTCTATCGCCTGACGGAAGACGCCGAAGAGGCGCGCGATCTGACGCAGGAGACTTTCCTGCAAGCCTTTCGCAGCATCGCGCACTTTCGCGGCGACGCAGACCTGCGCACGTGGCTCTATCGCATCGCCGTCAATCAGGCGCGCAACCGTTGGCGCTGGTGGCGACGCCGGAGACGCAACGTCACCTTCTCGCTCGATGCGACGGACGACGCGCACGAACTGCCGCTCGCCACCCGCATCGTGGACGAAGGGGCCGACGACCCCGAAGAGCGCACGCTCGCGCACGAACGCGAAGAGATTCTGCTTGCCGCCGTCCGCGAACTCGCACGCCCTTACCGCGAAGCGGTCGTCCTGCGCGACATAGAGGGCTTGAGTTACGAAGAAGTCGCCGTCGCGCTCGACATCAGCGTCGGCACGGTCAAATCCAGGCTCTCGCGTGGCCGCACCGAACTGCGCCGCAAACTCGAAGGAGCATTGTGAGAAAGCTATTAGCTGTTAGCTCTTAGCTAAAACCGCTTGCCGAAGCCGAGCGTGAGAGACAACATTGATCGGCGACGTTAGACGTTCTGATTTGCTCTTTGCTGAAAGCTAACAGCTAACAGCTCATCGCTCTTTGAAAACGAATGGCTGCCCCGCCCCGGCTTCACCCATCCAATCCAAGGTGCCAGTGGGTCGGGAAGCGACGAAGGTTTGAGTTTCGTCGTGTGCGTGGCGGAAGAGCGGCAGCAGCAGTTGTGCGTGAGTTTTTTTGGGGACGCGGCCAGCAACACCCGTCCACGGAATTATCGCGCACACGCTACGACGCATTTCGCGCGCAGGCGTTGGAAATCAGAGACCAATACGCGTTGCTTCCTTGAGCGAGGGAGCAGCCGGGGTCGGCCAGCCATTCGTTTGACAGCGGAGGCTAGAGGTCAGAGGTGAGAGATCAGTGAAAGACAAAGCTGATTTCTACTTACCTCTCACCTCTCACCTCTCACCTCTGAAACTATGATTTGCGAGGAGACACAGAAGAATTTTTCGGCTTACGTGGACGGCCGCCTGGCGCGCGCCGTGCGTGCGTGCGTTGACGCGCACGTCGAAGCATGTCCCGTGTGCCGCATGGAACTGGCGCGCACGCGCGCGCTCGTGCGTTCGCTCGCGAATCTGGAACGTCCCTCCGTGCCCGCCGGTCTGAACGCCTCCATCAACGAATTGCTCTTGATCGAGCGTGCCGCGCGACGGCAGCAACCCACGGGTTCTTTCTTCGACCGCATCAGGCGCTGGGTCGAGCCGCGCCTGATGCCTTACACGGTCGGGGCGTTCGCCTCCCTCATCTTGTTCATCGGCGTCGTCAACGCCCTGCGCCCGCAGTTTCGGGTGCTGCGCGAGTTGACGATTGCCGCGCGGCAAGCCTCCGAGGATACGCTCGACAGGTCTCTCTTCGAGGGCGGCGGCTACGACGTGACGAAGCCCGTGCCCACGATTGACCCGAACGGCGCGCTCGCCGCGCTCATCCAGACGCCTTCGCGCGGGGGCGACGAGGATGCCGACGACATGGTGATCTACGCCGACGTGTTCAGCAACGGCAGCGCGTCGCTCGCGGGCGTCGTGCAGCCGCCGCGCAACCCCCACCTGCTCGACGAAGTGCAAGAGGCTTTCCGGCGCACGCCCGCCTTCGTGCCCGCTTCGCTCGACCGTCGCCCGCCCACCTTGCGCGTCGTCATCTCCGTCTCCAAAGTCAACGTCCACGAACGCAGTTTCTAACGCAGCGTTCGCGAGCAGAAACCAGAACGGCCGCCGGTTGCGAATCGAACCGGCGGCCGTTCTGATTTTTGACTAGTATGCGGTCTACCGTCCGAAGCGCAACCTGTACTCCGTCGAATTGAGAAAGCCGTCAACCATCGTGCGCACGTTGCCGGACTGCAAAATTCCGAGCCACGATTGGAAGCCCGCATTGTCCGGCTTGCGGCGCAGGTAGCCGTAATACTGCATCGCGACGAAGGCGTTATTGAACTCACGCGAGCCGACCGTGTCCGAGTCGGCCACGGCGCGCAAGACCTGTGCGCGCGTCAGCGTGTTGGCGTTTAGTCTATTCGTCAGGTCGGCGGCCGTCAGCGTTACCTTTACGTTTCCGTCGGGCTGCGCCGGATCAGGCGTCGTCACCTGCGTCACTCCATAGCGCCCGAGCAGCGTGTTGACGTAGAGCGCGTTGGTCATCGCGCCGTATGTGGTCTGGAACTCCTGACGCTGCGTGAACAGCGTCGCCAGTTGCGCCTTGCGCGCGTAGACCTCTTCGGCCGTCTGCCCGGCGACGAAGCTCATGTCCGAGACGATCTCCGTGTATTCGGGCAGGCGGTTGAAGGCCACCTTGTAGAAGCGGAAGACGTAAGCGCCCTTGAGTTGAAACTCAACCGAACGGAAGAAGCCTTCGCCCGAGACGTAGATGCGATCACACTGCGAAGGCACGTTCGGGCCGGTGTTGGGATTAGCGCAGCCGTTAAGCACGCTGAGCCACGCGTTGAAGCCGGCCGAGTCAGGCTCTCTGGAGAGGAAATCCAGATATTGCTGGCGGACGAAGAACGGATGCGAAGTGGTGATCGGGTTCGCCGCCCCCGGCGTGTCGTTGTCCTGAATGGTGATGGTCGCCGCATCGGTCGCACCGAGCACTGCCCCTGAAGGATTACTCAGGCGCAGTTGGAAAGTCTCCGCCCCTTCGGCGTGTCCATCGTCTATTAGCGGGACGTTGATGGTCTTCGTCGTCTCGCCCGCGGCGAAGTTGAGCGTGCCGACCGTGGTCGAGAAGTCGCAGCGGCCATATGCCCCGCCCTGATTGTTGGTCGTGTCGAAGCAGCCGACCGTGAAGGTGTCCGTATCGACGGTGCGGTAGTCCACCGTGGCCGCGACCGATGTGTTGCCCGTGCGTGTGACGTTAATCGTGGCGCGCCCGGCGGCCTCGCCGAACGCTGCGGTCGCGGCGTTGAAATCAAAGGAAGCGGGTGTGGCCGAGGCGGCCTGCGTGATGTTGTAGAACGAATCGTCCGTGTGAAGTATTTGGCCGTTGCGCGCCCCGCCGAAGTTGGCGGCGACCGTGTAGGTGACCGTGCCGCTGCCCGTGCCGCTGCCGTTCGTGATCGTGAGCCACGAAGGCGCGAGGCTGATGGCAGACCAAGGGCAGCCCGCCTGTGTCGTGATGTTGAAACTGCCAGTGCCGCCGCTCGCGGGGAAACTCTGCGAACTGACCGGCGTGGCGACATAGGTGCACGTGATCGCTCCGGTAAAATTCACGCCCGCCTGATTCCCGTTGAGGTTTGAGATCGTCGCGCTCGGCGGCGTGAAATTGTAGTTGGTCTTCGCCGGGGTGACGGTGTACGTGCCGCCCTTAGCCAGACTATTAAACAAGTAGTTGCCGTTCGCGTCGGTTCCGGTTGAAGCATTAAGCGAGCCGCTCAAAGTGATTCCGACGCTCGGCATGGGGTTGCCGTTCGCGTCCGAGATGCGGCCGCTGATGGAATACTGCGCAAACGAGAGCAGGAAATTCGCGGTCTGGTCGGCGCTCAGGTTCGTGAAGGTGCGACTGCCCGGCTCGAAGACGAAGTCCGCGCCCGAAGGAGTGACGGTGTAAGTGCCGGTCGGCAAATTGGCGAACGAGTAGTTGCCTTGCGCGTCCGTCGTGGTCGTGGCGGATTGTGCTCCGGTAAGTGTGACGGTGACGCCGGCAAAAGGCGTGGCGATGGCGTTGCGGATGCTGCCGCTGATGGTGTAGGTCTGCGCGCCCGCGAGTTCATACGCGCCGCGCCCGTAGGTGGAGAGTTGAATCGTGCCGCCCGCGCTCGTCGCAAAACCGGTGACGACGGCCGGGAGCATGCCGTTGTTGAAAGTCGCCCACGTTGCGCCGTTGTCGGTGGAGCGGAAGACGCCGATGTCCGAACCGGCGTAGAGCGTCGTCGGGGTGGAAGGGTCGATGAGAAG
The DNA here is from genome assembly GCA_036387235.1 of Pyrinomonadaceae bacterium. Classification (GTDB taxonomy): domain Bacteria; phylum Acidobacteriota; class Blastocatellia; order Pyrinomonadales; family Pyrinomonadaceae; genus JAIVJZ01. The sequence goes on along the minus strand of DASVUD010000019.1, from coordinate 38,752 downwards.
GGCGCTGACCGGGACGTTGGGGATGGCCGTCGCTTGTCCCGGCGTGCCGCCGATGTCCGTCCAAGTGCCGCCCATGTTCGTCGTGCGGAAGACGTGCCCCGTGCCGTAGCCGCCGTAAGTGATGTAGGCGACGGCCGCGTTCGCCGGATCGACCGTGAGGCTTTCGATGAAGCGATTGGGAAGGCCGGTTGACCTGTCCGTCCAGTTGATGCCGCCGTCGGTCGAGACCATCAAGCGCCCCTGCGCCGAGCCCGTGTAGATCACTTGCGCGTTGGCCTTGCGCTCGACGCCGATAGCGCTCAGCACGTCGCCGTTGCCTTTGGTGAGGTCGCCCGTGCCGCCGGGCGCAGTCCAGTTGGGCGCGCTCTCACAGGTGGTGCAGGTGAACAGACGCCAAGTGCCGAAGTAGATCGTGCCGTCCACGCCGTTGCCGACCATCGGCGGGTAGAAGGCTATGCGCGGGCTGGTGACCGGTTCGCCGAAGTCGACGTTGTTGGCGATGGTCGCGCTGAAGTTGAGGCCGTTGTTGGTGAAGCGGTTGACGCGCCCGTTGATGTAGGTGGTGTAGACGATGCTCGGATTGGCCGCGTTGACGATGCTGCGACCGCCGTCGCCGCTGCTGAACTCAGTCCAAGTGTTCGTGCCGGGCGTGCGACGCTGCGTGCCGTTGTCCTGCGTGCCGCCGAAGGAGATGGCCGGGTTGGTCGGGTGCATCGAGATACCGACGAACTGCGAGAGCGTGAGCGACGAGTTGAGCGAAGAGAAGTTTGCGCCGCCGTTCGTCGAGACGGAGATGCCGCCGTCGTTGCCGACGTAGAGTGTGTTCGGGTCGCTCGGATGAAAGGCGAAGGCGTGCTGATCCGGGTGCGTGTTGGAGCTGAACGGGGCGTAGGTGAAATTAGCGCCGCTGAAATTCTTCGTCAGGTTCGTCCAGCTATTCCCGCCGTCCGTGCTCTTGTAGATGTCGCGCGTGCCGACGTAGATCGTGTTCGCATCGTTGGGCGCGACGTAGATGTAGGCGTTGTAACCGAACTGGCCGGGGTCGATTCCCGCCGCCGACTTGTTCGTCCACGTCATCAGGCCGCCGATGCCGGTCTCGCCGATATCGACGCGGAGGGAGGTGCGCGAACCGGAGATGACGTAGACGCGTTCGGGCGCGGCGGGCGTCACGGCAACTCGCACGTCGCTCAAGGCGGGCGTGGTCGCGGAGAAGACGGGCGTGGGCAGCCACGTCATGCCGCCGTCGATTGATTTGTATAGACCGGGCGTGCCGAGCACTCCGTCGGCAACGTCCAAGAGCGTCATGCCGAGGTAGAGAATCTGCGGGTTGGCCGGGTGGATGGCGAGATCGCGCGGACGGCCGCGCAGCGTGCGCTGCCAGTTTACGCCGCCGTCGGTCGAGACGTAAAAGCCGTTGCGGTAAAGCGTGCCGTCGGGGTTCATGTCGTTGTAGGAAGTGGCGAGCGTGCGCGTGGCTTGCAGGACGTAGACGCGGTTCGGGTTCGTCGGGTCAACTTCGATCTCGGCCGTTGTGCCGAGCGGCGGCAGACTGTTGTTGCTGACGCGCGACCAAGTTGCGCCCGCGTCCGTCGACTTCAAGACGCCCGTGCCGAAATAGCCGTTATCGAGATCGCCCATCCCGGCGTAGACGATTGAAGGGTTGCTGCGCGCGAAGGCGATTGAGCCGACGGCCAGATCGACGTGCGTGTCGCTGACGGGGACGAAGTGTGCGCCGCCGTCGGTCGAGCGCCAGATGCCGCCGGTGGATGCGCCGACGAGGATGATGTGCGGCGCGGTCGGGTGGACGGCGACGGCGTTCAGACGGCCGCTCGTCACGCCCCAGTTGTTCGGAAAGGCGGGCGTGGTCGGCGAAGGGCCGATGCTGCGCCATGTCTGCGCGGCGGCACGCGTCGTGCTGTTGTCGCCGTCCTTGCCGCGTCCGGCGTCTTTCGGGCGCGCGAGCCAAGCCTTGAGACGGCCTTCGGCCGGCGGCGCTTCAAACGGGTAGGCGCGCTGCAACATGAACCAACGCTGGCGCGCGTCGATCACCTCACGCTCGTCGCCGTCTTCCTCTTCGCCGATGCCCGGCTCGTTGAACTCTTCTTCTTCCGCGGACGCCGTAGTCTTCCTCGTTGCGGCGGCGACCGCTTCCGTCGCATTCCTCTTCGTGCGTCGCGAGGCGGGCGCGTCCGTCGTGCGTCGTTTGGTCGGTTGCCGTCTTTTCTGCACGCCCTTCGCCGCTTCGGACGAAGCAGGGAGCAGCGCGGCCGTGGCCGCGACGAGCGCGAGGCTCGCGACGAAGAAGAAGGCGAACCGCAAGGTACGGCTTGAGCGGAAGGGGCGGGGCACGGGGAAACTGATTTTTTTCAAAGCTACGTCCTTCAAAATTGAAAAAGGGCGAAAAATCAACACTCCGTTTCAGGCGCGAGGGATTTTCCAAAGAATGGGAGCGACCGTTCGAGTGCGCGTAGTCGGAACAGGAAACAACCGGCGACTCTCGCTTGAAGAATTGTGAAACAGGCGCGACCGGCCTGAGAGGGGTTTGCACTGCGGCCGGTAAGTTTTAAGAATTAACGGGCGATGTCTGAAACGGTCGCCGTCAACGATTCCGAACTGCTGAAGACCATCACCAACAGGGCGTCGAAATGTCGGAATTTCAGATGCAAAATTTGTGTTTCAGGATGTCCGGCGAGACCGCCGCGTCCGCGCACGAACGAGGCTTTCACAAGTCTTACAAGACGCGCGCCACACCGGCAAGACGCCACCAACTTTAACGCCCCCGTTCGCACCGGGTCAAGTTCTTCCGCGCGCCTGTAGTGTCCTCTCGTTCAACCATCCTTCAGTCTTCCTTCGTGCCTTCGTGCCGTGGTGGTTAATGCCCATACCGGAACACTCACCACCAAGACACGAAGACACCAAGACCTCATCAATCGAAGACACCGCCCGCAGACCGAGTTGCTTGACGCAACCTTCGCGGCATGTTAGGTTTTCTCCTTCGTCAACATCAATAATTTTCCGCGTTCCAGACACCTCGTCGAGAGAGGTAGGAGAGTCGTTTGACTACTGCGCCGACACCACTCAAGCAGACGCCGCTCAACGCCGCGCATCGCCGTCTGGGCGCGCGCATGGTCGATTTCGGCGGCTGGGACATGCCCGTCCAGTATCCGGCCGGGACGGTCGAGGAACACCTGCGCACGCGTCGCTACTGCGGCCTGTTCGATGTGTCGCACATGGGCGAGATCGAGGTGCGCGGGCGCGACGCCATCGCCTTCGTCAATCGCCTCTGCTCGAACGACGCCGCCAAACTCGTCGATGGACAGGCGCATTACACCGCGCTCACCACGCCCGAAGGCACTGTCGTTGACGACCTGCTCGTCTATCGTTTCGCCGCAGACCATCTGCTGCTCGTCGTCAACGCTTCGACGACGGAGAAGGACTGGGACTGGATAGGCGCGCATCGCGGCGACGAACAGGTGGAACTCAAGAACCGCAGCGCGGACTTTTGCCAGATCGCCGTGCAAGGCCCGGAAGCCATTAACATCTTGCAGACGCTGACCGACACGCCGCTCTCGGAGATCAAGTATTACCACTTCCGCGAGGGCGCGGTTGACGGCGTGCCCGCAATCATCTCGCGGACGGGCTACACGGGCGAGGACGGCTTCGAGGTCTACGCCGCGCCCGCACGCGCCGAGCAACTTTGGAATCGCATCCTCGAAGCAGGCCGCCACGGCGAAGCGGACGGCATCCTGCCCTGTGGTCTGGCGGCGCGCAACACGCTCCGGCTCGAATCCGCCATGGCGCTCTACGGCCACGAGATCGACGAGACCACGACGCTCTACGAAGCCAACCTCGGCTGGATTTGCAAATTGAACAAAGGCGACTTCAACGGGCGCGAACGACTCGCCGAGCAAAAGGCCGAAGGCGTCAAACAAAAACTGGTCGGCTTTGAAGTCACGGATCGCGGCATCGCGCGCGACGGCTATCCGGTCTTAGTCAACGGCGAAGCGGTCGGGCGCGTCACATCGGGCAGCCCCGCGCCTTTTTTGAAGAAGAACATCGGGCTGGCCTACGTCCCCGTCCAGTATGCGAACGAGGGACAGGAAATTCAGATCGAAGTGCGCGGCCGCCCCGTCGCCGCGCGCATCGTGCCCACGCCTTTTTATAAGCGCGAACGAGGGTCGAAATAAAAGTGATGAAGGAAACAAGTAAATCGTGAATCGTCAATCGTAGATAGAGAAAGACAGTTTTAAATCTATTCGCGATTGACGATTGACGATTCACGACTCTTACTCATCACTCATCACTTTTTCAGAAGGAGCATCATGGCGAACATCCCAGACGATTTGCACTACAGCAAAGATCACGAGTGGATCAGGGTCGAAGGCGACACAGGGACGGTCGGCATTACCGACCATGCACAGGGTCAGTTGGGCGACATCGTGTACGTGGAACTGCCGCGCGTGGGCGATAGCCTTGAGGCGGGCGCGGTCTTCGGCCAAGTCGAGTCGGTCAAGGCGGCCAACGATCTCTACAGTCCCGTCTCCGGCGAGGTCTTGGAAGTGAACGAGACGCTCAACGACGACCCGGAGCAAGTCAACAAAGACCCTTACGGCGCGGCGTGGATGCTCCGCCTGCGTCTGAAAGATTCCGGCGAGGTGGACAAGTTGATGAACGCCGCCGAGTACGAAGACTACACCAAGAAACTCACGGAGTAAGAGAAGTTGCGCTACATTCCCAACTCGCCGGAGGAGCGCGCCGAGATGCTGCGCTCAGTCGGTTTGAACGCGCCCGAAGAACTGTTCGAGACGATCCCGGCCGACATCCTGCTGCGCGACTTGCTCAAGACGCCCGACGCGCTCTCCGAACCGGAACTGATTGCGCGCTTCGAATCGCTCGCCGCCCTAAACGCGGCCGCCCATCGCCCGAACTTCCTCGGCGCGGGCGCATACTCGCACTACCAACCAACCATCGTCGATAGCTTGATCTCGCGCTCCGAGTTCTTCACGGCCTACACGCCCTACCAGCCGGAAATCTCGCAGGGCACGCTGCAAGCCATCTTTGAATTCCAGACGCTCGTCTGCCAGTTGACCGGCATGGACGTGGCGAACGCGTCGATGTACGACGGTTCGACCTCCGTGGCCGAAGCCGTCTTGATGGCCGAACGCGTCACGCGCCGCCGCAAGGTGGTCGTCTCCGGCGCGCTCCATCCGGAATACCTGCACGTCGCCGAAACTTACGTCGCGCACGCCGGCATCGATCTCGTCCGCGCGGGCTTCGACGAGACGACCGGCAGAACCAACTTCGACGAACTTGGCGACCTCGACGAACAGACGGCGGCCATTATCGTGCAGTCGCCGAACTTCTTCGGCTGCGTCGAAGATTTGCAGACGCTCGCCGCGCGCGCGCACAAGGTCGGCGCACTCCTGGTCGTCTGCGTCACGGAAAGCATCTCGCTCGGCCTGTTGCGCGAGCCGGGCGCGTCGGGCGCGGACATCGTCGTCGCCGAAGGCCAATCGTTCGGCGTGCCCTTGAGCTACGGCGGCCCTTATCTCGGACTCTTCGCCACGCGCGAAAAGTACGCGCGCCAGTTGCCCGGCCGCTTGGTCGGCGTCGCCTACGACAAGGAAGGACGGCGCGGTTTCGTCCTCACGCTTGCCACGCGCGAGCAACACATCCGCCGCGAGAAGGCCACCTCGAACATCTGCACGAACGAAGGCTTGATCGCTCTGATGGCGACGATCTACTTGGAGACTTTCGGGCGGCGCGGCCTGCAAGAAGTCGCCATGCAGTGCGCGCAAAAGGCCGCCTACGCCGCGCGCCGCATCTCTGAACTCGAAGGCTTTTCGCTGCCCTACGCGGAGACGCCGCGCTTCAACGAGTTTGTCGTCCGCGCGCCCGTCGCCGCCGACGAACTGCTCCGGCGCTTGGCCTCCGAACACAACATCACCGGCGGCCTCGCCCTCTCGCGCTACTTCCCCGAACGCTCGAACGACCTGCTCGTCTGCGTCACCGAAACCAACCCCCGCAGCGAGATCGACGCGCTCGTCAACGGATTCAAAGCACTGACAACATAAGTCTCAAGTCCCAAGTCTCAAGTCCCAAGTCAAAGCAACTTGAGACCTGAGACTTGGGACTTGGGACTTGGGACTTGGGACTGATGAACAAGAAAGCCACGACACACATTACGCAAAACGAGGCGTTGATTTTCGAGCGTTCGCAGACGGGACGCAAAGGGTACATGCTGCCCGCGCTCGACGTGGATGAGACGCCGCTCGACGAGTTGTTGCCCGCCGAGCTTCGACGCACGGACGACCTCGAAGGCGTGCCGGAAGTTTCCGAAGTTGACGTGGTGCGCCACTTCACGCGCATCTCCACTTGGAACTACAACATCGATCTCGGCATGTACCCGCTCGGCTCGTGCACGATGAAATACAACTCGCGCCTGAACGAACGCGTCGCGCGCATCAAGGGCTTCACCAACCTGCACCCGCTCGCCTCCGTGGAAGATTCGCAAGGCGCGCTGCAACTGCTCTACGAACTGCAACAGCACTTGTCCGAGATCACCGGCCTCGCCGCCGTCTCCCTGCAACCGGCCGCCGGAGCGCACGGCGAGATGACCGGCGTGATGCTCATCCGCGCCTTCCTCGACGCGCGCGACGGCGCGGGCGAGGGCGACCGCCCGCGCCGCCACGTCATGCTCATCCCCGACTCGGCGCACGGCACGAACCCCGCCTCGGCGCATCTCTCAGGTTTCACCGTCAAGACCGTCCGCTCGACGCCGGAAGGCCAGACCGACCTCGAAGCCTTGCGCGAACTGTGCGCGGCGGGCGACGTGGCCGGTCTGATGTTGACCAACCCGAACACCGTCGGCCTGTTCGAGCGCCACATCCGCGAGATTTGCCGGATCGTCCACGACGCGGGCGGCCTCGTCTACATGGACGGCGCGAACATGAACGCGCTCGTCGGTTGGGCGCGTCCCGGCGACATGGGCGTTGACGTGATCCACTTGAATTTGCACAAGACTTTCTCCACGCCGCACGGCGGCGGCGGCCCCGGCTCCGGCCCCTGCTGCTGCACCAAGGAACTCGAACCCTACTTGCCCGTCCCGCGCGTGGTGATGACGGAGGACGAGAGCGGCGACGCGCGTTTCAGTCTCGACTACAACTACCCGCAATCAATCGGCCGCGTCAAAGCCTTCTACGGCAACTTCGGCATGGCCGTGCGCGCGCTCTCCTACATCGAGACGCACGGCGCGGACGGCTTGCGCGAAGCGACCGAGGCGGCCGTCCTCAACGCGCGCATGATCGCCGAGGGACTCAAGGGCGACTACGACAAGCCCTTCGACGCCCCGCCCATGCACGAAGTCATCTTCAGCGACAAGCGACAGGCGCGCAAAGGCGTCCACACGCTCGACATCGCCAAGCGGCTCATCGACTACGGCTTCCACCCGATGACCATCTACTTCCCGCTCATCGTGCAGGGCGCGATGCTCATCGAGCCGACCGAATCCGTCGGTCGTCAAGAGATACAACAATTCGTCGAAGCCATGCGCGCCATCGCACGCGAAGCGGAAGAGACGCCCGACCTCGTGACGAGCGCGCCGCACACCACGCGCATCGGCCGTCTCGACGAAGCCGCCGCCGCGCGCAAACCCGTCCTCCGCTGGCGTCCCGAAGAAAAGGCCGCCGTCGCCTAACAAGCAACACACAGACGAGGGCGACGCCTCGCGTTTGAACAGTCAAAGGTTCAAACGCGAGGCGTCGCCCTCATCCTAATCACGTTCGATATGCGAAAGGAATCCTGATCATGCTTCGACCGTCAATCGTCCGCGTCGCCGTTTTATCGTCCGCGCTCGTCGGCGCGTTGCTCGTCGCCGGTTGCGGCGCGGGCGTTGAGAAGGCGAACACCAACAACGCGAACGCCAATGCCGCGAGTTCAAACAACGCGAACGCCAATCACGCCAACGGCAACGCGCCCACGGCCAGCACCGCGGCGGATATCACGCCCGGCCAAACGGGTGCGGCCAAGCCGAAGCTCAATTTGAACACGGCCACGGGCGATGAGTTCCGCGCGCAGATTCCGAACCTCGGCAACCGCATGGTGCATGAGTTTGAAGAGTACAGACCGTACAAGAGCATTCAGCAGTTCCGGCGCGAGATGGCGAAGTACGTCAAGCCGGAGCAGATCGCGGAGTATGAGCAATACGTCTTCGTGCCGATCTCCGAGAACGAAGCGGACGCGGCGACGCTGCAACAGATTCCCGGCCTCGACGCCGCGGAAGCCGAAGCACTCGTGAAGGGTCGCCCCTACGCCTCGCGCGAAGCGTTTCTCGCCAAACTCTCCGAGAAAATTTCGCTGGAAGAATTAACGGTGGCGAAAACTTATCTGGGCGGCAAATGAACTCGTCCGACGTTCTCTCGCGTCTGCGGCGATTCCTCCTCGCCTTTTCCGTCGTGTTGCTCGGCGGGGCGGTGTCGGAGTTGTGGCTCATCGGGCACACGGAAGACCCTCTACAGTTCGTCCCGTTCGTCTTGTGCGCGCTCGGCATGATCGTCGCGCTCGTCGCCCTCTTCCGACCGGCGCGCGCGACGCTGTTGGCCTTGCGCGCCGTGATGGTCTTGGTCATCTTGGGCACGCTCGCCGGAATCTACCTGCACGTCCGGGGCAATCTGGAGTTGCAACGCGAGATCAGCCCCAATGCGTCGACGGGCGAGACGCTCCTTGCCACGCTCGGCGGCGCGAACCCGCTGCTTGCGCCCGGCATACTCGCCGTGGCCGCCATCCTCGCGCTCGCCGCCACCTATCATCATCCGGCGTTAGGAAACGAAGAGTAGAAAATCGAGATTCGCAAACAGCAATAGTTGTTGACCGAAAAGACTCGCGGCGGCGACAAGAAAGAGAGTTCTTGTCGCCGCCGCGAGTCTTTTGATTTGCTTAGGCGCTCGCGTTGCGTTTTTGCAAACGTCGCGCCCCGGTCAATCCATGTCGAGCGGGTTGCGATAGGGCGTGTCTTTGTCCTTCTCGGCGCGCTTCATGGCCTCGCGAAACTTCTCGTCGAGGATGCGTTCGCGGTCTTTGAGCGAGCCGAGTTCTTGCGCGAAGATTTGGTCGCGCGTCTGTTTCTGCCGCTCCAAGCCTTTCGCCATCTCCTCGAACGAGGCGATGGGCTTGGCCTTCTCTTCGTGCGAGATGAGCGCGCCGGTCTGCGCGTCGATGATGAGTGTGGATTCGCAGCAGGGGCAGATGAGTGTGAAGCGTGGGGTATCCGTCACAAACAGACTCCTTCGTCCAAAAATACGCTCGCGTCTCTCGACCGGATTATAACAAGTCCCAAGTCTCAAGTCCCAAGTCTCAAGTCAAATAACCTGTTTTGACTTGAGACTTGGGACTTGAGACTTGGGACTTAATAAACGTTTACGGCGTCACCGCATCTTTGACCGCGCCGCCGACCTTCTTCGCGCCCGAGACGGTCTTCTCGCCGACCTTCTTCGCGCCACGCGCGACCGGCCTGCCTACGTCCTCGGCCTTGTCAGCCGCGCCGCGTCCAACGTCTTCCGCCTTGTCGGCCACGCCGCGTCCAACGTCTTCGGCTTTATCGGCGACCGGCCTGCCCACGTCCTCGGCCTTGTCGGCCACGCCGCGCCCGATGTCTTCGGCCTTGTCCGCGGTGAATCCGGCGGCGGCGGCCACGGCATCACCCGTCGCCGTCAAAGCCTCATCAATTTTGCTTTCGGGCACTTCGCGCGATTGCCCGCTCGCGGTGTAGACGCGCGCCGTGCGCTTGCCCGTCTTCGTGTCCGTCGTGACCACCACTCTGGACACGCGCGGGTTGTTGCTGAACGTACGCGTCTGCGTGCGCACGCCGTTCGCTTCGGTCGTCACAACCTCGGCGTCCGCGCTGCCGCCGGTCGCAGGAATCGTCGTCGGACTGGTCGCGACGGCGGTCGTGTTCGCGTTCGCCGCGTTCGTGTTTACCGTATTGGCGTTATCACTGCCACCGGCACACCCGGCGGCCAAAATCGACAGAGCCAGCGCGCACAGGCTCAACGTAAATCGTTTTTCCACTTTTATCTCCCCTCCAAGGTCAGCAAAAATTTTCTTAACTGACCGCACACAAGCGCAACCGACGTGCCAAGCGCAGGCCGCCCGCGCTCGTCCGCGTTTCCGAGCAAATGCCGCGTGGCGCGCGCCCGCCGCCGCCCCTTGTGTACGATGCAGATGCAGCGCGTCCTTTATCCATACTTGAGATTGCACAGCGCGTCACTTAACATCGACGCCTCTTGTCCATTACGAATGAGCGCGCGGAGGTTCGAGTCTTGACGAGTGACGCCTTGAAGGCACGACCGCGAATTAGTCAACTCGTCAAACGCCACCGCGACGCCTTCGCCGCCGCGCTCATCTTCATCCTCTGTAGCGCCGTCTTCCTCTGTAGCCCCGTGCGCCAGATCGCCGACTCGAAGTTTTCCATGCTCACCAGCGAGAGTCTCATCCATCGACGGACGTTTACGCTCGACCACTACCGCATTCCATACCTCGCGCCCGTGCAAACTTATGGCTCGGCTTCAAACACCACGCTCTACCAGATCGAGTTCAGAGGCGGCCACTACTATCATCTCTATCCGCCGGGCAGCCCCTTGCTCTCCGCGCCCTACGTCGCGCTGTTGAACTTGTGCGGCATCTCCGCCTCGCACCCCGACGGCAGTTACAACGCGCGCGGCGAGCGAATCATACAGGGCAGCCTCGCTTCTCTGTTGATGGGCGCGCTCGCCGCAATCTTCTACTTGACGGCGCGGCTGCTCCTGCCCGTCGCTTGGAGCGCGCAGGTGGCGCTCGGCGGCGCGCTCGGCACACAAGTCTACAGCACCGCTTCGCGCGCACTGTGGACTGACACGTGGGGCATCCTTTTGCTCGGCCTCGCGCTGCTCCTGTTGCTCGCCGACGCCACGGGCAGACGCAGACCGAGCGCCGTCCTCCTCGCCACGCTTCTCTCTTGGATGTATTTCGCGCGCCCCACTTACTCGCTCCAGATCGTTGCCATCGCCGTCTACATCTTCGTCTACCGGCGACAACTCTTCCTGACGTTCGCGCTCACGGGCGCGGCATGGTTCGCACTCTTCATCGCCTACTCGGAATATCTCTACGGCCAATTGCTCCCGACTTACTACTACCTCGCCAGCCAACTCAAACTCGACTCGTTCCCCGAAGCTTTCGCGGGCAATCTCGTCAGCCCTTCGCGCGGCCTGCTCATCTACGTGCCCACGCTTCTCTTCGTCATCTACCTGCACCTGCGCCACGCGCCGCGCGGTGACTGTGGCGCACGCGCGCGTCTGACACGGCTTGCGCTCTCGGTGTGCGTCGCGCACCTGTTGCTCATCGCTTGTTTCTCGCCGTGGTGGAGCGGACACTCCTACGGCCCGCGCTACTCGACCGGACTCGTCCCATGGTTCACACTGCTCGCGGCGCTCGGCCTCAAGGCCATGCTCGCGCGGAGAGAAAAACGGCGGGAGGATGAAGACCAGTGGAATGAGAACGTGCGGACTGAGGAAGCGCGAACTGCGGAAGCGTGGAATGGGAACGTGTTGACCGAGGAAGTATGGACGGAGAACTCGCGGACTGCGACGGCAGCGCTCTACGTCGGCGCGGCCTTGCTCGTCTTGAGCATCTTGATCAACTTGCGCGGGGCGACGGCGAGCGCGACGTGGCGTTGGAACTTGTACCCGCAGAACGTCGATGAGCACCCGGAGCGCGTCTGGGATTGGCGACACCCGCAATTTCTGGCGACGAAGGCCGAAACGATGCCGCCGCAGCCTGAGAGCAACTAACGAAAGCATGAAACCACGCGCACGACACGAACCAGAGTTTAGTGTTGTTTCGCGTGTCTTCGTGGTTTCATCGCTTTAGTTTTGTTCGATGCTCTCAGCACAAAGACGACTCAGACGCCCGCGCGCTTGATCTGTTCCAGCAAGTACCAAGAGATATAACCCGCGTACTTTTCCTGCAAGTCCGTGCGCCGCCAATCCTGCCCGGTGATGACGCGGCGGCAAGTCTGTGCGCCGCAGCGACACTCCATCCGATAGGTGTCGTCGTCGGTCGTCGCCCAATCGTGCGTCAACTCTTCGCCCGCCGCGATACCGCGCATGGCGACGAAGACGATCTGGCCGCGCACGCCGAGGTTCGGCTCGCACGAGTGGTTGCTGTAGATCATGCTGCCCTCGCGCTCGCTCTCCACGAGCGGGCCGATGAAGAGGTCTCGGCCGATCTGTATCTCGGCCGCGCCGAGCACGGGCGCAATCGCTTCGAGCGTCCGGCGGTCGAAGACGTGCCCACCTTTGACCGCGACGATCTCTTCCGGCTCGAACGCCTCGACGGCGAACAATCCGCGCCCCTGAATACGACTCTCCCTGATGGTCGCTTTCGGCGAAAGGTAAGACAAATTCGATTTTCTCTGTTGCGCCCGCGCGTCGTTGGTCATCGCATCGTCAGTCATCTTCGCGTCCCGCTTTCTCGAAGCGCGCTTCGACTAGTGCCCCGCGCCGCTCACCATGTTCAAACGTCAACTGCGGGTAAGACTTCGGCTCATGCGTCGTCGCCGTCAGTTCGAGCAGGCGTTCGGCCTCCGGGATCGACTCTTCCGTGCCTTCAATCTCGACGAACAAACCGAATGGCAGTTCATCGAGGACGACTTCGACGCCCGCCACCCGCCACGTCTCCCTGCGTTTCTCGTAGACGGCGGCGGGCGTGTAGCCGAGCGCGTCGAGGATGCTTGCGAGCGCGTCGCCGTCGGCCACCTCCGTCTCTTCTTCGCGCCGCCGCTTGATGTCGCCCGCCGCCGCCATGCTCTCTTTGAAAGTGAAGACCGAGCGCCCGCCGCCGACGCGTCTGAGGCGCAACACGCGACTGCCGCGCTCGATGCCCGGCCCTGCGTACAAAATGTTCTCTTCAAATTCCTCGCCCCGCGCCTCTGCCCCGACAGCGCGCAGACGCGCACGCAAACTCGCCGCCTCATCCGCGCTCACGCGATACTTCTTCTCGATTTCTGTGCCCATAAAAAAAGTCTGTGGTCAGTTGTTCGTGGTCAATGGCAGTGGTCAGTTGCTCGTCTCAAAAGTTGCGCGTCCAACCGACCGCCGATAACTGAGGTTCTCTCAAGTTTGCCTGAGCCAGCGCACCACTTCGGGGATGTTGGCGCTCTTGCCGTACATCAACATGCCGATGCGATAGATGCGCGCCGCGAGCCAGACGAAGAACACGATGGTCGCCATGCCGACGGCGATTGATAGCGCGATCTGCCAGAAGGGCGGCGTCTCCGTCACGATCCGGACGAGCATCGTGATCGGCGAGAAGAAAGGCGCGATGGAGACCCAGAAGGCGAAAGACGAGTTCGGGTTGCGTATGACGGGGAACGCCAGATAGATGCTCACGACGGAGAGGAAGATGACCGGCATCGCCATCTGCCCCGCCTCTTTCTCCGTCGTCACCATCGCCGCGACGATCAAGTAGATCGTCGCGTACATCAAAAATCCGAGGACGAAAAACACGAGGCCGTACGCGACCAGAGAGACGGGAACGCGCGGCAGCGGCACGTTCATCCCGCTCGCCGCCAGCATCCCCACGCCGAAGAGCGCGAACGCACCGAAGGCCACCGCCCAGATCAAATACTGCGTGACGGCGACGAGCGCCACGCCCACCAGTTTCCCCGCCATCAAGTGAAACGGTTTGACCGACGAGAACAGCACCTCGGACACGCGCGTCGTCTTCTCTTCCACCACCGACGACATGATGATCTGCCCGTACATCAAGATCGCCATGTAGATGAAGAGGCCGACGAACATCGCCACGCCGAAGCCGAGGCCGCTGTCGCGCTCGAGGCCGCCCTCGCTCACCTTCGTCGTCTCCAGCGTGATCCCCTTCGACAGTTGGCGCACGCGCGCTTGGTCTATGTTCGCTTCGCGCAGGCGTTGTTCGACGACCGCGCGGTTCAAACTCTGGCGCAGTTGCGCGTTCGTGATCGGGTCACTCACGTTGCGCCCGTAAAACTCCGCGCGCCCCTCTTCCAAAATCTTTTCCGGCAGCACGACGTAGGCGTTCAACTCGCCTTTGCGCACGCGCGCGTTCAACTCAGCCTTGATCTCTTCGACCGGACGCCCGCCCGCCGCCACCTGTTCCAACTCGTAGCGCGCGCCGATGGCTTTGGCCGCCTGCTGCATCTGCGCATCACGATCCGGCGCGGCCTCGACCGCCGACGCCCCTGCCTCCCTCGCGCCCTCCTCGCCTTCCCGCTCGCGGTTCGACAGAATCGATTCGCGCACCGCCTCGTACATCTTCCCCGTCCGGTCTACGACGGCGATCTTCGTTGCGCCGCCCGTCTGCATCGTGATGAGCAGACCGGGGACGACCGTGAAACCGATCATGAGCAGCGGGCCGAGCAGACACGAGATGACGAAACCTTTCGTGCGCACGCGCCCCAAGTATTCGCGCCGGATGATGACCAGCAGTTTCTTCATGCGCTCTCTCCCACCTCCTGCAAGAAGATGTCGTGCAAGCTCGGCTCGACTTGCTCGAAGCGCGTGATGCGCGCGCCCGCTTCGACGAGACGGCGCAGCAACTCCTGCGCGTCCGCGCCTTCGGCCAGCAAGACTTCCACGTAATCGCCGTAAGACTTGACGCCCGCCACGAGCCGCGCATCTCCGAGCGCGCCGTCCCCGCCCTCAGCCCTGAGCGCGACGGCGCGACGCCCGAAACCTCTTTTCACTTCGCGCAAACTTCCTTCGAGCACCTTGCGCGAGCGGTTGATCAAACAGATGTCGTCGCAGAGTTCTTCGGCCTGCGACATCATGTGCGTGGAGAAGATGATCGTGCGCCGTTCGGCTTTCAGTTCGAGCAGCACGTCTTTCATCAACTCGGCGTTGACCGGATCGAGGCCGGAGAAAACTTCGTCCAAGATGAGCAGGTCGGGTTCGTGCAAGACGGTGGTGATGAACTGAATCTTCTGCTGCATGCCTTTGGAGAGTTCGTTCGTTTTATGGTTCTTCCACTCGGAAAGTTTCAGGCGTTCGAGCCAGCGGTCGAGTCGCGTCTCGGCCTCTTTCGGCGACAACCCCTTCAACTCGCCGAAGTAGCGTATCTGATCGCCGACGCGCATTTTTTTGTAGAGGCCACGCTCTTCCGGAAGATAACCGATGCGATCCTGCAAGCGCTCGGACATCGGTTGGCCGAACAGCAGGATGCTTCCCGCATCGGGCGCGAGGATGTTGACGATCATGCGGATGGTCGTGGTCTTGCCCGCGCCGTTCGGGCCGAGCAGACCGTAGATGCGCCCGGCGCGAACTTCCAAACTCAATTCGTCAACGGCGACGAACTCGTCGAATTTTTTCGAGACGCGTTCAAGCGCGAGGGTCACACCGTTTTCACTCAAGAGTTTTTCCTCCAACTCACGCGGCGCGCCGTGAGGCTACAGCAGCGACCGGGCGGGCATCCTTCAACTTCCGGCGAACGGCTTGTAGTACGGACGGCGCGCGTTGAAAGTTCTAGCGCAAGACGCGCGTTGAAAGTTTCGGCGCGTGGCAAGTTGCTCTCGCCGTGCGCTTCGGGTCGGTGCTATGATTCTCCGCAGTCAACGTCCCAAAACTTCCGCACAGGCTTGACGAAGATGCTTTCACACACGATCCCCCTCCGGCGCGTCACGCTTTTCCTACTCGTCCTCTGCCTGTCGCACGGCACACACACGCGCGCGCAGCAACAACCGCCCGCGACGCCCCCCGCGCGCCCCGCCGACACTTCCGACGAGGTCATCCGCGTCAACACCGAACTCGTCCAGACGGACGTGATCGTCTTGGACAAAGAAGGCAAGTTTGTCGATGGACTCAAGCCCGAACAGTTCGAGTTGCGCGTGAACGGCAAGCCGCAACCGATCTCTTTCTTCGAGCGCGTGACGGCCGGGAGCGTCAACGAAGACGCGCAACTGGCGGCGGCACGCGGCGGCGGTGGTGGCGGTCTCAATAAACCGGCCGCGACGACGAGCGCCCCCGCCGCTGCCAAACCGCTCGACCGTGGGCGCAACGTCCTCTTCTTCGTGGACGACCTGCACCTGTCGCCCGCGAGCCTCGCGCGCACGCGCGCTCTCCTGCTGCGCTTCGTCGAAGAACAGATGCGGCAAAACGATCAGGCCATGATCGCAACCGCTACCAATCAACTCGGCTTCCTCCAACAACTCACCGACGAACGGCGCGTCCTGCGCGCGGCCGTCTCGCGCCTGAGCTCACGCGAAGTCAACGTGCGCGATTTCGGTCGCCCCGCGATGACGGAACTGCAAGCTCTGGCAATCGATCAAAACGATCCGAACGTGCTCAACTATTTCGTCGAAGCCGTGCTCAGGGAAACGCCGATGTTCGGCAACCAGCAGAGCGCGCGCAATTCCGCCGAATCGCAGGTGCGCCAGCGCGCCACCCAACTCGCGCAGACGAGCATCGCGGCCGCGACGAACACGCTCTACAGCCTGCGCAACCTGCTGCGCTCGCTCGCCCCGTTGCCCGGTCGCAAGGTGGTCTATTTCATCTCCGACGGCTTCCCCGTCGAGTTGCGGCGTTCGGACATGGGCGACACTTTGCGACGCGTGACGGACGCGGCGGCGCGTGCCGGGGTCGTCGTCTACACGCTCGACGCGCGCGGCCTGACGGTGGCCGGACTGCCCGACGCCGCGAGCGACGCCGCGCCCGACCTCAACGGACAACTCTCGGCCGGCGCGCTCAACGAAGCGACGGCGCGGCAAGAGCCTCTGCGCATGATCGCCGAAGACACGGGCGGGCGCGCCCTGCTCAACACCAACGCCCTCTCGGACGCTCTCGCCAAAGCCTTCAAAGAAACTTCCGTCTATTACCTGTTGGCGTGGCGACCTGAAAGCACGGACGCGCGTAACGCGAAGTTTCAACGCATCGAAGTGAACGTCAAGGAGCGGACGGACGTGAGCGTCTACGTGCAGCGCGGTTATTACACGACGCCGCCGCCCGAACCCGCGCGCACAACGAAAGAGGCCAAACGCGGAAGCGACGCGAAAGAAAAGGACGCGCCCGCCGCCGCCACGGCCAAAGCGCAGAACAAAGAGTTGCTCGCCGCGCTGCATTCGGTCTACCCGAAGTCCGCGCTTCCTACTTCGCTCGCGCTCAACTACTTCAACCTCCCGCCGCGCGGGACGATCTTAACCACCTCAATCCAGATCGACCTCGGCGCGCCGGAGACAACACCGGCCGCCGAGCAAGCCCAACCCGCCGCCGACGCAAAGGCGCAACCCGCCGCCAATGCAAAACCTCCAGCGGAACAGATCGAAGTTGTCGGCGCGCTCTACGACGAGCGCGGCGAAGTCAAGAACGCCTTTCAGCAGATGCTCACCGTTCAGCCCGCCACGGCGAAAGCCCCTCCTTCTCCTCCTGCGCCCGACGCCGCGACGCCCACGGCCGAGCCGCGACGCCTCATCGCCAGCACGCACTTGCCGATCACGCCGGGCATCTATCAAGTGCGCATCGCCGCGCGCGACCCGCAGAGCGGGCGCACCGGCAGCGCCGCGCAGTGGATCGAAATCCCCGACATCAGTAAGGGCAAACTCGCCATGAGCAGCATCTTTCTCGGCGAGCACACGAACAGAGAGACCGCGCCCGCGAAGGACGCGCCAACGGACGCCGCCCTACCGGCCGTCATCACCGTCAACCGCCGTCTGGCGCGCACCTCGCGCCTGCGCTTCTTCACCTACATCTACAACGCCGCGCGCGCCAATGGGCAGCCCGACATCGCCCTGCAAGTGCAAGTGTTCCGCGACGACCAACCCGTCATCACCGCCCCCTTGCGCAAACTCGCCACCGACGGCATGACCGATCTCACGAGCCTTCCCTATGCGGCCGAACTCTCCATGTCGGCGCTCACCTCCGGCAGCTACGCCATACAGATCACCGCCATCGACCGCGTCTCAAAGACGACCGCCTCGCAGCGCGCTAAATTTATGGTGGAATGAGGGAGGGAGACTGGTGAATGGTAAATGGTGAATGGTGAAAAACGGGTTCTGTCCATTCACCATTTACCATTTACCATTCACCACTATTTCACGCTTCGAGCACGATGCGTCGTGCCGAGACGATGTGTTCGAAGGCTTGCAGTTCGTCGAGCGTCGCGTCGTCGAGCGGGGCGTCGGTTTCGATGACGGCCATGGCCTCGCCGCCGCGCTCGCGCCTCCCCAAATGAAAGCGGCTGACGTTGACGCCGTGCGCGCCGAGGATCGTGCCGACGCGGCCGATGACGCCGGGCACGTCGCGGTTGCGCGTCACGACCATATGTCCCGAAGGAATCGCTTCGATGCGAAAGCCGTTGATCTCCGTGATGCGCCCGTCGCCGCCCGCGCCGAACAGCGTGCCCGCGACCGCCTGCTCGCCATTCATCGTCAAGACGCGCGTGGTGACGGCGGGCGACAGTTCGTAGCCCGCGCCGCGCGTGTAGGAAGTGGTCACGGTGATGCCGCGCTCCTCCGCGATGAGAAACGCGTTGACGACGTTGACGCGCGCGCTCATGTCGCGCAGCAGCCCCGCCAGAAAGGCGCGCGTCACGGGCGCGGCCTCAAGCTCAGCCAACTCGCCCGCGAATTCCAGACGCACTTCGCGCAACGGTTCGTCCAACAACTGCGCCTGAAATCTTCCCAAGCGTTCGGCGAGCACGAGATAGGGCGAGAGCGTGTGCAACTCCTGAGCGCCGAGCGCAGGGGCGTTGACCGCGCCGCGCAAAGCGCCCGTCTGGAAATAATCGCGCATCTGCTCGGCGACCGTCACGGCCACGCCTTCCTGCGCCTCTCTGGTCGATGCGCCGAGATGCGGCGTGGTGATGACGCCCTCGAACTTCAACAGCGGATGATCCGCGGGCGGCGGTTCTTCCTCGAACACGTCGAGCGCCGCGCCCGCCACGCGCCCCTCTTTCAAAGCGGCGTGGAGCGCGCGCTCGTCCACGAGGCCGCCGCGCGCGCAGTTGATGATGCGCACGTCCCGCTTCATCAAGGCGAGCTCGCGCGCGCCGATGATGCCGCGCGTCTCCGCCGTCAGCGGCGTGTGGACTGTGAGGAAGTCCGCGCGCGCGCAGACTTCTTCGAGCGGCGCGAGTTCGAGTTCCATGTCGCGCGCTTGTTCGGGGGCGACGAACGGGTCGAAGGCCACCACCTTCATCTCGAACCCGCGCGCGCGGCTCGCCACCACGCGGCCGATGCGCCCGAGGCCCACCACGCCCAGAGTCTTTCCGCGCAACTCGACGCCGACAAACTTCTTCCGCTCCCATTTGCCCGCTTGCAAACTGGCGTGCGCCTGCGGCACGCCGCGCGCGAGCGCGAGCAGCAGGGCGAGTGTGTGCTCGGCCGTCGTCATTGTGTTGCCGTCCGGCGCGTTCATCACGATGATGCCGCGCGCGGTGGCCGCCGCCACGTCTATGTTATCGACGCCGACTCCGGCGCGTCCGATGGCGCGCAGGCGCGCGGCCTCGTCCATCAAGGCGGCGGTCACTTTCGTCTCGCTGCGCACGACCAGTCCGTCGTACTCGCCGACGAGCTCGCGCAACTCGTCCGGCTTGAGGCCGGTGCGCTTCTCCACGACGAAGCCCGCCGCACGCAAAGGCTCAAGGCCGCTCTCGCTCACGTCGTCCGATACAAGAATTTTGATGTTGTCCATGAAGTAGGAAAGTTGATGATTAAGCTGAGATGTGTTTCGCCGGAATTTTCGCCGCGCTCGAATCAATATCGAGCGAGGATGATAACTCTCTGGCGATAGTCGAACGTGACGAGGAAGTTCTGTAATAAAGCTATGCCCGCGATGGCTTCAAAATCTTTGTCGTATGTGGTGAAGTCGTAGCCTTTGGGATAGAGCAAAACGGGCACGTTCTTGAGTTCGAGTTCGGCGAAGCGCAACGAACTGATTGTGCCCGCGCGCGGAGGCGCTTTGTCGGGCGGCACTTCCAGTCCGAGCCGTTTCGCCGCATCGGCCGAGAGCGACACCACCGTCAAGATTCCCGTGTCGAAGTTCGTCTTGAACTTCTTTCCTTCGATGGTCACGCTCTCGGAAACCGGCAAGGTCAAATTCTCTTTGTAACGCATGGGTAGCACGGCGATCTGCGGAGTCGTGTTCGTCGCTACGGCGTCGCCGGCGTTGAAGGGCGATTGCTGGAGAAAGCGGACTACC
Organism: Pyrinomonadaceae bacterium; assembly: GCA_036387235.1. Classification (GTDB taxonomy): domain Bacteria; phylum Acidobacteriota; class Blastocatellia; order Pyrinomonadales; family Pyrinomonadaceae; genus JAIVJZ01. The sequence goes on along the minus strand of DASVUD010000019.1, from coordinate 18,557 downwards.
TTTTTCTTAAAGTCGAACTGCACGATGCGCCCGCGAAAGAAGTCTGCTCCGAGACTGCCGAAAATTTCCCGTCCCAACTGCTCAGTCTCACTCGCAAAGGAATAGAGCCTCATGCTCAAGCTCTTGCCCCCCAGCTCTCCGACGCGCACATCGGGGACGGTGCTGAAAGAATAGAGCCGGTCGTTATTTCCGGTGACCGGACGCTCCGCGCTGTAGAAGCTCGGAAGTTTGTACTTATCCAACAACCCACCGTCCATCTTTGAATGTTCAGCGCCGGTTTCCACAACCAACTCCACCGGCACGCTGCCTTTAATCTTCGCACGCACGACGATGTGCCCCTTCTCAAAGGAAAAGGGAATCTCGACCACCGGGTCGTCTGCAACAAAACGCGCTCGACCAAGAACATTCGCCGAGGGAATGAGAAGCGCCAAGAGAACGAGCGCCGTGCCGAACAATCTACACATACCGTATTTCAACTCCTCACTCGACGAGCGAACACATGAACAGCGACGCGTGCCGACGCATTTGCCGCGATGGACACTTTTCCGTATCGCCCGCCGCAAACATTGCTCTTACATCGGCCCGCCGGAGTCTCTGCCGTCGGCCGTTCCGCCGTGCTCGTTGCCGGGCGTGCCGTCGGGCGAGGGCGCGGACGAGGAATCGGACGAACGCGAAGTTTCGCCTGTCGATGTGGTGGGGTCGGCTTGCGCCTGTTGCAGATCGCTCAAGGTATCGCTGCTCGTCGCTTCCGCTTGTCGCGCGCCCGTTTTCTCCGTATCCGAACCGGGGTTCGCCTGTTTGGCTTCGTCCATTTTTTCTCCTTAACTAAAAGAGCAGATAAATCGAGGTTGAGAGAGAGATCAGCGTCGCGGCATAGAAACCCGCGAGCACGTCGTCGGCCATAATGCCGAGGCCGGATTCGAGCGATTCGAGACGGCGAATCGGGTACGGCTTCCAGATGTCGAAGACGCGGAACAGCACGAACCCCGCGACCACCAACCATGCCGGGCTGTCCCACGGCATAAACAGGAAAGTGATGAGCTGCCCGGCCACTTCGTCTATCACGACGATGCCGGGGTCTTTACGCCCGGTCACTCTCTCGGTTCTCGTCGCGGCCCAGATGCCTGCGAAAGTAACGGCCGCGATAATGACGAGAAGTGCGGCGGTGCGTATCCATAAGGCGCGCACCATCCCCTGTGTCAGCATGAGGAACGGCGGCGCGTTTTCATTAAAGTCTCCGAGCCATGAAGGATCGCGCATCAACCAGACGTTCGACAGGCCGTTGAACAAGACATAGACGCCGACGCCGACGAGCGACCCCCAAGTGCCCGGCGCAAGCGGAATCAAACCGACGCCGCACGTTGCCACCGCGAGCGCCAAGTAATCTTTCACGCCACGCTTGCCGCGCGCCGGACGCCCGATGAACGCCGTCGTCACCACCGACGGGTTCAACTCGTCGCTCGATTCTTTGATAACTTTCATGGTAGCTATCAGCTATCAGCTATTAGCTATCAGCTAAGGCAAGAGGTTAAAAGCTGATGGCTGATGGCTGATGGCTATCAAACAATGCTGCCGATCAGATCGTATTCGTGCGCGTCGGTGATCTGTACGTTGACGAAGTCGCCGGGGGCGGGCGTGAAGCCTTCGGGGGCGTCGTTGATGAGAACGACGCCGTCGATGTCCGGGGCTTGCGTTGCGAGTCGTCCTTGCCAGAGCAGGTCAGTCTCTTTCGCCGCGCCTTCAAAGAGGACGCGATGCGTTTCGCCGATGCGCGCGCGGTTGCGCCGGAGCGAGATGCGGCGTTGCTCGCGCATCAAGCGGTCGCGTCTTTTGGCCGCGACTCGCGGGTCAACCTTATCGGGCAGATCGTATGCGGGCGTGCCTTCTTCGTCCGAGTAGGCGAAGACGCCGACGCGCTCGAACTCGACGTTGCGCACGAAGGCGAGGAGTTCCGCGAAATCTTCTTCGGTCTCGCCCGGGAAACCCGTGATGAAAGTGGTACGCACGCAGATGCCGGGCACGCGGCGGCGGACGCGTTCGATGAGGCGTTCGAGGCTCGCGCGATTTCCCCCGCGCCGCATCAACTTCAAGACGTTCTGCGAGGCGTGCTGCAAAGGCATGTCGAGATACTTGACGGCCTTCGGTTCGGACGCCATCACGTCGAGAAAGAGATCGCTGATGTGCGTCGGGTAGGCGTACATCACGCGCACCCATTCGATCCCGTCAAGCCGGGCGAGTTCGCGCAGCAGGTGCGCCAAGCCGTCCGGCTGTCCGAGGTCTTCGCCGTAGCGCGACGAATCCTGCGCGACGAGGATCAATTCTTTGACGCCGCGCGCCGCCAGGGCTTGCGCTTCGCTGACGACCGAGCCGAAGCGGCGACTGCGAAAATGGCCGCGCATCTGCGGGATGAAACAGAAGGCGCACGGGCGGTCGCAGCCTTCGGCGATCTTGATATAGGCGCTGTAGCCGGGCGTGGCGAGCAGGCGCGGCGTCGATTCGTCGTAGAGGTAGGTCGCGCTCTGATTGCCGAGCGAGATGACTGGAAGCGAGCGGGTGTTGACGCGCTCGTCGCAGACTTTCGTGATGTCGCCGATCTGATTCGTGCCGACGAAGGCGTCGACTTCCGGTATCTCCGCGCGCAGTTCGTCGCGATAACGCTCGACGAGGCAGCCCGCCACGACCAAGCGCTTGGCCTTCCCCTCGGTCTTCATGCGCGCCGCTTCGAGAATGGCATCGACCGACTCCTTCTTCGCCGAGTCGATGAAGCCGCAAGTGTTCACGACGAGCGTGTCGGCCTCGGCCTCATCCGTCGTGATCTCATAACCGGCCGCCGCGAGTTGACCCATCATCACCTCGCTATCAACCAAATTCTTCGGGCAGCCTAAACTGATAAAGCCGATTTTTTTCATAACAACTCGTAAATCGTGAATCGTAAATCGTAAATAGATGAAGCAAAGCAGACCTCTTTCTATTCACGATTTACGATTTACGATTCACTATCTTTCTTCTCTACGCGCCGCAGCCATTCTTCGATGCGTGCGGCTTCCGTCGTGGTCAGTTCGTGTGCGCCGAAGCGGACGCGGTTGTAAGAGCGTGTTAAGAGCGTCGCTTCGGGCATGCCGGTGGCGGCGGCGAATTCGAGCGGCGTCTCGTCGGGCGCGCGCAGCATCCCGCGCGCTTCGAGCGCCTTCAACATGCGTTCGTAGAAGACGACGGACGAATAGTTTTTCCGTTCGCGCCGGCGAAATCCGAGCAAGCCACGCAAGGAGCCGTTGAACCGCAGACGCTTCAACAACAGCAAGAGCAATCCCGCCAGCAGGACGAGTGCGGCGACAACCGGAAGACTCGTCGCCCTGACGAACCCTGTGGCGTCGCCGCCCTGCGCGAGTTGCTTCCACCAATCCGACAATCCGGCGCGCAGTTCGGCCAGAGTTTGCCCTGCCGTCTGACGATAGACGCCCAGATTGCTGCGAATGGATGTCGCCAGTGAACGCTGTTCCTGCTTATCATAAGACACGACATATTGAATCCAAAACAGCTCAAGCGCTTCGGTGTACTTGCCGAGCTGCGCGCTGAAGCCGCTCGCGTCGTTGTTACCGGGTCGGCCGTCCACGGGCGTCGGGTCGAAAGTCACCCACGCGCCCGTCTCCGGGAAATAGACTTCGACCCACGAATGCGCGTCCGACTGCCTGACCGTATACACATCGGCCGCGTCGTTGTATTCGCCCAACTGAAAACCGTTGACGACGCGCGTTGCCACGCCCGCCGTGCGCAGCATCACGGCCATCGCCGTCGAGAAATATTCGCAGTGTCCTTCGCGGACGCGGAACATGAAATCCGCGAGCGGGTCTGCTGCGCCGCCCGACTTCTGCTCCAACGTGTAGCGAAAATTCTGTTGGAAATAGGATTCGATGACGCGCGCCGAATCATACCGATTGCCGGAGCGCGTGCCGACGATCAAACTGCGCGCGAGGTCGCGGATGCGCGGGTCTAAATCGGCGGGCACTTGCAGGTAACGATCCATCTCCGGCGAGTATGGCGCGAGGTCGCTGCGCAAACGCTCCGTGGGCGGCTCGGTCGTGTCCGAATAGGCACGGTAAGAGATGCGCTCCTGCGAATGGTCGCGCGTCGTGAGGCTGTCTTCTTCGTCGATGCCGATGTAGGGCAACGCGCCTTGAATGGCGACGGGGCGCGTGGCGATGAAGAGGACGGACGTATCCATCGGCTCGATGAAGAAAGTCTGCGTCGTCAGATTCTCAAGCGAGACGGTCGTGCCGAACTGAAAGATGTTGCGTTCGTTGCCGCGCCGGTAGTCGGTCTCACGACGCGACCTGCGCCAAGCGCGCCCGTTGAACGCATCGAGCGCCACGCCGCGCCAGCGCAACGTTTGATGTCGCCCGGCGAGCGGGTCTTCGACGCGCACGCGCATCACGACGCGTTGACTCTGTTGCAGGCGTCCGATCTCTCCGAGCGTCACTTCGTCCGAGAAGCCGACCACGCCCGTCAACCCTCTGTCGGCGCGGGCGAGCGCGCTCCCGCCGTAACGCGGCATGATGAAAAAGATCGGCAGCGCGAGCGCGAAGATGAGCGCGAGCAGCGCGAACGCGACGAGCGGCAGACGGCGCGCCTCCGCAGGCGACGCGTGCGCCGCCTTTTTCCTCGACAGCCGGCTCAGCCAGCGTGCGCGCGGCGCGGAGAGCAGACGCGTCTCGTGAGTTTTGATCGCGCGGCGCGCCTTCCTGATCTCGAAGCAGACGACCGTCGAGAGCGCGCAGAAGGTGTAGAGCGCGAGCGTAGCGACGAACAGCGGGCTGACGCTCAAACCGGCGGCGAGCAAAACTTCGAAGAAGGAGATGAGATAGAGAAACAGCCAATCGCGGTCGGCCTTGACCTGCACGAGTTTGACGGCCGAGAGGAAAAGTATGAAATGTGTGAGCGCGCCGACGCCCGCGCGCGCCGGTTCGCCCGGCCAAGCAATGGAGGATTGAAATTTCCAGTCGAGATAGAGCAGCGGGAGCGAGGAGACGACCGCGAACATCCCCGCGCGCTCGGACAACTGCCAGCGCGTCCCTTCAAACTTCCACGCCGCCCACAGCAAGAGGACGAAGACAGCGCCGAGCGCCGCGCCCATGCCGCCGGAAACGGCCAGCGCCAGCGTGCCGCTCGCGATCATCGCGTAGGAAGAGATGCGGAAATAGGTGTCGAAAGTCACGTCTGTTGAAGAGGCCGCCGCGTTTTGCGGTCGCACCTGTTTAGATGCCGCGAGCGCGTGTCGGGGCGTGCGGCCGGGACGAGGCGAACCGTGTCTAGGAATGCGTTTTGGTTCGGACGATCTCGATCTCGAACAACTTCGGCCACAGCTTGCCGGTGACGAACAGCCGCTTGTCTCGCTCGTCGTAAGCGATGCCGTTTAAAACGTCTTCGCCCCCGTTGCGGTCTTTCATCTCAAGCAGCCCGGTCAGATCGATCCAGGCGAGCACCCGCCCCGTCTTCGGCTCGATGCGCGCGATGCGATCCGTCTGATAGATGTTGGCGTAGATTTCGCCGTCGATGTATTCGAGTTCGTTCAACTGATCGACGGGCGCGCCGCGATCCGTGACACCGATGGTGCGAGTGGTTTGCAGCGTGGACGGGTCGAGGAAGCGGATGCGGTCTGTGCCATCACTCATGATGAGCGACTGGCCGTCGTGCGTCAGTCCCCAACCTTCGCCCGTGTAGCTGAACTCACCCTGCTTTTGAAAAGTCGCCGGGTCGTAGATGAAGCCCTTCTGTTCCTGCCACGTCAGTTGAAAGACCTTATTGTGGAAGACCGTCATGCCTTCGGCGAAATAAGCTCGCGGCACGGAGATCTGTTTGATCACTTTGCCGGTTTTGAGTTCGACTTTGCGCAAGGATGACGCGCCGTATTGCCCCGTGCTCTCCCACAAGATTCCGTCGAGAAAGATCAGACCTTGCGTGTAGGCGCGCCGGTCGTGCGGCCAGGAGTTCTTGATTTTATAAGAGTAAGTGGGCGTCTCTTCGGGTTCGGCCGTCGCGGGTTGCGTCCCGCCGCCGCCGCCGGCACTGCCCTGTTGAGCCGCGTTCGTCCGGGCGGTCGCCTCATGCGTGCTCGCCGACCGGCGCGCGTTGTCGAGGGTCGTCGTCGTTGTTCCACTCGTTCCGCTACATCCGGCGATTAAGAGAATGCAGACGAGCAGCGCATTTCCGTATAGCTGTCTCTTCATCAAAAACATACCCCGATCATTAAAGATGACGTAACGGCGCGGGAAGTTCCTTGTGTGTGCGCGAGATATTTTCTCAGAGCGGCGGAAATTAGAAAAGCCCGCTCAAGCTGAGTGCTTAAGCGGGCTTTTCCTAAAAATTAATCCGGCGACTTCCTACTCTCCCACGCAGCTTCCCGCGCAGTACCATCGGCTCCAAGAGGCTTAACTTCCGTGTTCGGGATGGGAACGGGTGTGACCCTCTCGACAAAATCACCGGAAAACTTGAAAGAGCTTGGTAAAAGGGCTTGGACAATCGAATAGTGACTCTAGGCTTTTCAAAAGTTGTGCGAAGCGAACCAAAAGAATTTACCTGACGGTTTTGCTAGTCAGTAAATTTAATGGTCAAGCCTTGGGAACATTAGTACTGGTCAACTGAACACATTACTGTGCTTACATTTCCAGCCTATCAACGTGGTGGTCTACCACGAGTCTCACTGGCAGGTCTAATCTTGGGTCTGGCTTCACGCTTAGATGCATTCAGCGTTTATCCATGCTCCACATAGCTACCGAGCGCTGCCGTTGGCACGACAACTCGTACACTAGAGGTGGATCCATCCCGGTCCTCTCGTACTAAGGACAGATTCCCTCAAACCTGCTCCGCCCACACCAGATAGGGACCGAACTGTCTCGCGACGTTCTAAACCCAGCTCACGTACCGCTTTAATTGGCGAACAGCCAAACCCTTGGGAGCTTCTGCACCCCCAGGATGCGATGAGCCGACATCGAGGTGCCAAACCCTACCGTCGCTGTGGACGCTTGGGTAGGATCAGCCTGTTATCCCCGGCGTACCTTTTATCCGTTGAGCGACGGCCCTTCCATACAGAACCGCCGGATCACTAACTCCTACTTTCGTACCTGTTCGACTTGTTTGTCTCACAGTTAAGCTGGCTTTTGCGTTTACACTCTACGGCTGATTTCCAAACAGCCTGAGCCAACCTTCGAGCGCCTCCGTTACAATTTGGGAGGCGACCGCCCCAGTCAAACTACCCGCCTGATAGTGTCCCTCCACCGGATGACGGTGGTAGGTTAGAACGCAGACAAACGAAGGGTGGTATCTCACCGTTGGCTCCCCCGAAGCCGAAGCCCCGAGTTCACAGCCTCCCACCTATCCTGCGCATCGTTTGCCCGTATTCACTATCAAGTTGTAGTAAAGGTGCACGGGGTCTTTCCGTCTAGATGCGGGAAACCGGCATCTTCACCGGTACTACAAATTCGCTGTGTCTCTCGTTAAGACAGCTCCCAGATCGTTACGCCATTCGTGCAGGTCGGAACTTACCCGACAAGGAATTTCGCTACCTTAGGACCGTTATAGTTACGGCCGCCATTCACTGGGGCTTCGATTCGAAGCTTCGCCTTGCGGCTAACCCCTCCTCTTAACCTTCCAGCATTGGGCAGGCGTCAGCCCCCATACGTCGTCTTCACGACTTTGCGGAGACCTGTGTTTTTAGTAAACAGTCGCCTGGGACATTTCTCTGCGACCCTGTTCTTGGTGAACAAGGCTACCCTTCTCCCGAAGTTACGGGTACAATTTGCCGAGTTCCTGAACGAGAGTTCTCACAAGCGCCTTAGGATTCTCACCCCACCTACCTGTGTCGGTTTGCGGTACGGTCAGATGACGTGTATAGCTGAACGAGAATTTTCTTGGCAGCTGGGGTCAGCAACTTTTTTCCAGCCCCGAAGGGCTGTACTTTCGTCCCACTCTTTACCTTGATGTCGCCCGGATTTGCCTAAGCGACAGGCTATAAGTGTTCAACCGGATTTCCATAACCGGTCTTGCCTACCCTACTGCGTCCCCCCACAGCACACGCTACTGGTTCCGGAATTTTAACCGGATTTCCATCGACTACGCCTTTCGGCCTCGCCTTAGGTGCCGACTTACCCTGAGCAGATTAACTTTACTCAGGAAACCTTAGGTTTACGGCGCGCGGGGTTCTCACCCGCGTTATCGCTACTTATGCCGACAGAGTCTTTTCTGATCGCTCCAACGACCCTTACGGTGTCGCTTCGACGCTACAGAATGCTCGCCTACCATGTTCGTTAGAACATCCGAAACTTCGGTGTACAGTTTTAGCCCCGTTGTATTGTCGGCGCAGGGCTGCTTGACCAGTGAGCTATTACGCTTTCTTTAAAGGATGGCTGCTTCTAAGCCAACCTCCTGGCTGTCAGTGCTTCCCCACTTCCTTTTCCACTTAACTGTAACTTTGGGACCTTAGTTGTCGGTCTGGGCTGTTTCCCTCTCGACCACGGAGCTTAGCCCCCGTAGTCTGACTCCCGGATATACGTGCGCGGCATTC
>DASVUD010000019.1:0-5000 GCA_036387235.1 Pyrinomonadaceae bacterium | reverse complement strand
CGCGCGACGCGCGATGACGACGCCCGTCTCGGTTTTGCTGGCGAGAGTCGTGCAACCGGCGGAGACGAACGCCGACAAGGCCAACAGCAAGAGTAAAAGAGACATTGAGACTCGACGCGAGTTGGAATCGAGATTTTGGTTGATGCCAAGAATTTTCATGCGGCGGTTGATAAGTATGAAAGCTGCTCTCAGGTGCGGGGAAATTTTGAATCAATATTCGCGGCGGAATAAGTTTGAATTCGCGTCCGAACTCGGAAGGCGCGCGCTTCCGAAGTCTTTCTAATTGTAGCCCATCTGACGCAATAAATCGCGTTGAGGGCGCGTCGGCGAATCGACCACGCTGATACGCGTCCTGGCCCCGAAGCGTTCCAACTTCAAGCCGAACGTGTTCAGAGCTTCCGTTAAATCAAGCGTGTTTGCGCTCGTCACATAACGTTTCGAGAAATCGTTTCCGCCCGCGACGCTATCGAGCGCCGCGATGACGACCGCGTTTCCCGCCGCTTCGTCCGCGCCAATTCGTCTCTGGCGAAACAGCATGCGATACACGTCTTCGAGGCTGCGCTTGCCGCGACTGTTCCACCTGACGTTCAGATCGTAGAGCGCGGCCACGAGCATTCCCTTGTGATAGACAAGGCTGCCGCCGCTCCAACGACGCGCGGAGGCTTCGACCAGAGAGAGTTTATCCTGCTCGCGCTGCGCGAGGTAGTTATCGTAAGCGCGAGCGAGCGAATCAAGATAGTCTTGAAAAGTTAAATATCCGAGTTGCATGCTCGCGCGCGTCGATTGATAGACGGTGAAGCCTTCGTAGAACCAGGCGTAGTCGCCGGTCAAGTTCAGCGCGTTCGGAATCCACAGATGCAGAATCTCGTGCGCCAGCGGAACGGACAGGCGCGACAGCCCGACGGCTTTCGAGTTCGCGCGTCCCGAAAGAAAGAAGACCGTGCCGCCGCGCGTCTCCGCGCTCCAACGCGCGGCGTCGGCCGTTTGCGGAAACGGCGCGAGCACGATGAGCGCGCTCCGGCGCGGGATGCTGCCCGTCGCGCGCGCGTGCTGTTCGATGATGTCGCGGACGACCACGGCCACGTCCTCGTCCGCGAAAGCCCATTCGCCCGCCGTCGCATAAGTAAACTTCAGGTTGCCCGCGTTCGTTTGCGTCAGACGCACATCGCCGCCGACGAAAAAGATGGACGACTCCGCATCTTCGATCTCGTATTGCCCTTCGGAGTTTTGAGGTTCGAGCGTGGCGACCTTCCAAGCGGCTGGAAGCGTCAATGTCAACTTGGCGCGCGCGGCCGGAAGCGGCAACAAGTCGCCGGGCATCAAGACGCCGCGCGTCGACGTCAGCCAAGAAGCGTGCGCCGCATCGTTCGTACTGCGCGGCGGGTCGAGCTTGACCTCATAACTGATTTTCGTCGCTTCCCGCTCGGCCGCGTATTCGCCCGCGGCGAGTTTGCGCGCGGCTATTTCGACGCCACTCGCATCCTTCAACGACAAATTTTCGATGCGTTCGCCGAGACCGCTCAACCCGGCGTAGGCGCTGCGAATCGACCAAGCCTTCGAGCCACGCGCGCGCTCCGCTTCGACACGCACACGCGGAGGCGTCACCGACACGATGTTGATGCGTGCGCTTAAAAACTCCGTCCGCGCCGACTGCGCCCGTATGTCTCGCTGCGCGCACGTCATCGACAGCAGCACGCCGCAAATGAGCCACGGGAGCGACCGGAGATTCATGCGGTTCCTCCCGCTTCGTGCGTGTCGAAGCGAGTTGATTTTACGTCGGACGAGCGGGATTCGCTGTCGTCGGCTCAGGCCGTCGGAAAGCATACTTTCATCAAGACGAGCGCGCGGGACGTGGGTTGCGGGTTGCGGAAGAGATGTCTTTGACACTGGTGCGTGCGAGCGTCTATAGTTCCCCAACGCTCCCTTTGTTTCCGACTGTAACACAATGCTCGAAGCAGTGCCCAGCAGCATTAAAAATGGGTCAGCACGCCGCTGCAAAGTTTTCGCGCGCGCTCTGAACAGTCTGCTCCTGTTCCTCGTCTTCTACGGGGCGACATGCGGACTCGTGCATAGCCACACGAGCTATCGCCCGTCAGCGACGACGCTCGGAACAACTCTCGACAACACGCGCGCAACCGACTTCGCAGCCACGCTTTTACCTTCGGGTAAAAACTGCCTGCTCTGCCAGTTTCATCAACAACTCGCGCACGGTCTCTTCCACGCCACGCCCTGCGCGCTGCAACCACCCGGGCGCATCGCCCGCACTCTCGCCGCAAACTTCAACGACTATTCCGCCCCGCAAGAGTTCTCGCGCGGGCGCGCGCCGCCCTTCGCTTCGCTTCTTTAAGCGCATCTTCAATCGAACGCTTCACGTCCGCACGGACGCGTGCGTTCGACGCAATTAAAGAATCACGGACGCTCAAACTCTTTCGCTCCGGTTTCACCGAAACCGGACGAGACGGCATTTTTCCGGGCGCGCGTCCGGCGGCACACGCCGTTCAAGCTCGAAGCGAGGACTACATGATTTTGCAAAGCATTTATAGGTTCACTGCTGCGCTCACGCTCGCGCTCGCCTTCTGTGCCGCGTCTCCAGCGCAAACACACATCGGCACGGTGCAAGGCACTGTGCGCGACCCCGGCGGCGCGCTCGTCCCCGGCGCGGCCGTCCGCATCGCCGACCCCACGAGCGGCTATCAACAAACCGTGCAGACCGACGCCGAGGGTCAATACAAATTCTTAAACATTCCCTTCCACATCTACACCGTGCGCGTCGAGGCCGCAGGGTTTCAAACCGTCGAGAAATCCATCGACGTGGAGACGGCCATCCCCGTCAACTTAGACTTCGCGCTCTCTGTCGCCGCGGCGAACGAAACCGTGACCGTCACGGAGAACGCTTCGCTCATCGAGGCAGACAAGACCGCCTCCGACACGAACATCTCGCAGACCTTGCTCGAACGCCCGCTCGGCGCAGTTCCCTCGCGCGGCATCGAGGCCATCGTGGCGAGCGCGCCCGGCTTCGCGCCGGACGACAACGGACGCCTCCACCCGCGCGGCTCCGAGTCGCAAGTGCAATACGTCGTCGATGGTATTCCGATCACCGACAACCTCTCGGCCATCTTCGCCACCAGCCTCGACGCGCGCACCCTGCGTACCGTTGAAGTTCTGACCGGCGGCATCTCCGCGGAGTTCGGCGACAAACTCGGCGGCGTCGTCAACGTCAACACGCGTTCGGGGCGCGAGACGCCGACGCAGGGCAGCGTCACGTTCTCCGGCGGCAGTTTCTCGACCGGCGAAATCGGCGTCAACTTCTCCACGCGCACGGATAAGCTCGGCCTCTTGACGAACCTTTCGGCCACCACCTCGCAACGTTTTCTCGACCCGCCCACGGTCGAAAACTTTCACAACTTCGGACGCACCGGCAAAGGCTTTCTTCGTCTCGATTATCAACTCACGCCGAACGACACCTTGCGCGCGACCTTTCTCGCGGGCGGCACGAACTTCCAAGTGCCCAATCGTCTCGAACAGGAACTCGCCGGGCAGCAACAACGACAACGTCTGCGCGACCACTCGGAGTTCGTCACCTACGAGCGCATCTTTTCGCCGACGACGTTCGGCCAGTTCTCTTTCTACAATCGCTACGGGACGGCGCGTCTGACGAGCAATCCTCTGTCCACGCCCGTCGTCGGCTTTCAAGACCGCGCGCTGCAAAACACGGGCGGCATCGCCGCCGTCTCGCTCACGCGCGGCTCGCACAACATCAAGGTCGGCAGCCAGATCACCGTCACGCCCGTCCGCGAGGAGTTCAGTTTCTACCCGACCGTGCCCTTTGAAGAGTTCACGGATGAAGGCGGCCGGATCGTGCCGAACCCGATCAACTCATTCAACGCCGCCAACCCTTTTCGCTTCGACGGCCGGCGCACCGGGCGCACCTTCAGCGCCTATGTGCAAGATCGCTTCTCGCCGTTTCGCAATTTCACCATCGATGCCGGCGTGCGCTACGACAACTACAAGCTGGTCATTCAAGAGGACGCCTTCAGCCCGCGCATCGGCGTCGCCTATTTCATCCCGCGCACGCAGACGACCCTGCGCGCCTCCTACAATCGTTTCTTTCAACCGCCTCCGGCCGAGAATCTCTTGCTCGCCAGTTCGGCGGAGGCCGCCGCGCTCTCGCCCCTCGCCGTCGTGCAAGGCCAAGCGGGCGTGCGCCCCGTGCTGCCCGACAAGCAACACGTCTATGAAGTCGGCGCGCAACAGGCTCTCTCGCGTTTCCTGCGCGTGAACCTGACGGTCTATCAAAAACGCATCGTCAATTTCAGCGACAAGGATCAGTTCTTCGACACGGGCATCATCTTTCCGATCACCATCTCCTCCGGCCGCGTGACGGGCGAGGAACTGCGGCTTGAAACCGCCGACCTCAGAGGCCTCCGCGCCTTCGCCTCCTATGCCAACGCGCGCGCTTACGGCGTCACGCCGATCAACGGCGGACTCTTCCTCGGCGAAGCGGTCGAGAGTTTGGACGTGCCCGGTCGCAAGTTTGCGAACGACCACGACCAGCGCAACTCCGCGCAGTTTCAACTCAGCTACAACCACCAACGCTCCGGCATCTACGCCATCTTCGGCGGGCGCTACGATTCCGGCTACCCGGTTGACGTTGAACCCGGCACGACGCTCGAAAATTTCACGGCCGCGGGCTTCGACCCACGCCTCTACAAAGAGATCGACTTCGCGCGCGGCCGCGTCAAACCGCGCACGCTGCTCAATTTCTCCATCGGCGCGGACTTGCTGCGCGAACGCCGCGCCTCGCTCAACCTGCAATTCGACGTGCAGAATTTGACCGACACGCTCTTTCTCTACAACTTTGAATCCGTCTTCAGCGGCACGCACGTCGGCTACCCGCGCCTCTTCAGCGGCCGCCTCTCCGTGCGGTTCAAATGAAAAAACGATGAACCATGAACGATGAATGAAAGCAGAAGATGGGATTAGGAAACAGGAGTCGAAAC
>DASVUD010000018.1:0-14994 GCA_036387235.1 Pyrinomonadaceae bacterium | reverse complement strand
ATTTCGCGCGCCGCCGCTGTGGCCGTTACCCGTCGCGTTTATTTGACCTGCAACACCGCCGTGAACGGTTGATCGAGTTGCGCGGGATCGACTTGAATCGTCTGCGGCGCGAATCCCTTGGCTTCCAACTTCAATTGCAGGGTCTTGGTGAAATGGATCGGATCCATCAGCACTTTGCCGAGCGCGTCGGTCGTGTGGAAAGTTTCGCACAAGAACCCGTTGCTCTGGCGCTCAGACCACAGTTTCGTTTTCACTCCCGACACTGGTTTTCCCGTTCCATCCACGACGCGCAGATCCATTCGCACGCTCGGATTTCCCCCGCGCGGCCCGTGCCCCAGAGTTCCTTCCGTCGGGTTGTTCTTGACCGGATTATTATTCGACGTCTCAGGCTGCTTCGGGTTGCGGCACGACTGTTCCGCTTGCTGCTTGGCTTCCTGCGCGACTCTCCGCGCCTGCCGGGCTTCGTCCTGAGCCTTTCTCACCGCCTGCTGTTTAGCCCTTCTGGCCTCTGTGCGCTCGGCATCGCTCTTGGCGTTGCGCAGCGCCGCGTTGTAAGCCTGTTCGGCTTGGCGCTCGGCTTTCGCGAGATTATGCTGTGCCTCGCGCAGCGCGTCTTGGTATGCCATCAGCGACGGTCGCATGCAGGCTTGAATATTTCTCTCTCTTCTGGCTTGCTCCTCACGGTAGTCTCTCCCGTGTTGAACCGCATTGACGGGTAAGGCCGTGAGTCCCGAAAACACGAGTAGGGCGAGCGCCGTAACCTTGCAAATAGTGTTCGACATAACCTGATCTTCTCCTTCGCCGTCGCGGCTGGCATCCTCTTGTGTCCGGCCACCGCCCGCGTGATTTAGTGTGCAAAATCATTCCTTCATCTGTAACGCGGAATCGACGGCGGGAAAGAGTCAGGCGGCGGGGAAATAATTCTCGCGGTGGTTTTCGAGCGGCGCTCTTTACTTCTGCGCGAGCGGCAGTTCGACGTGGAAGCGCGTGCCCGCGCCCGGTGCGCTCTCGACCGCAATCGTGCCGCCGTGTTGCTCCACGATCTTTTTGACGATGGCGAGTCCGAGTCCCGTGCCCCGTTTTTTGGTGGTGTAGAAGGGTTCGAAGATGCGCGCGAGGGTTCGCTCGTCCATGCCGCGCCCGTGGTCTGCGATGGTGATGCGCGCGTGTGGTGCGCCCGCGCCCGTGCCGTTCCCGCCCCGTGCGCGCGAGACGTGCGCGGTCGTGATCGAGATGGGCGAGTTCTCTTCTCCGGCGTCGAGCGCGTTGGCGAGCAGGTTGACGAAGACTTGTCGCAGTTGGTCTGCGTCCAGTTCGCCCGCGAGCGGTGCGGACGCGTAGTGACGCTCGACGGGCGCGTGCTTGGCGCGAATTTGATCCGAGACGAGTTCGAGGCTTGAGTCGAGCAACGCGTGCACGTCGACGCGTTCGAGCGAGAGGGCTTTCTCGCGCGAAAACTGCGTCACGTCAACCGTCAACTTGTTCAAGTGATCGATGCCGCGCTCGACTAGGTCGATGGTGTCGTGCGCTTCGCCGGGCTGGGTCATGTCGCGCAGCATCGCCACGCCGAGACGGATGCTGCCCAGAGGATTTTTGATCTCGTGCGCCACTTGCGCCGCCGCTTGCCCGACGGCCGCGAGCGAAGCCTTGTGGCGCAACTCGGTTTCGGTCGCCACGGTTTTCGTCACGTCCACGAGCGACATGATCTGGCCGTGCCCGTCGTCGATTTCGAGCGGCGACGAATAGACCTCGAACGTGCGCTCGCCGCTCTGTGCGTCCGTCAAAGTCCAGCGGCCGTGATAGGTCACTTGCTCGACGCGCGCGCCGCCCGTGGCGGACGCAAAGAGCTTCGCGGCATCGGGCGCGCTTGAGGCTTCAGCGACGCCTGCGCCGACCGTGGCGCTCGGAAAGAGACGAAAGAAAGCCGCGTTCGCGCTGCGCAACCGGCCGCGCCCGTCAATCGCCGCCACGGCGCTGACCATCCCTTCGAGCATCTGCGAACTGAACAGACGCTCGCGCCGCGACTCTTCCAGACTCCGGCGCATCTGCCGGAAACGCCGCTGCACTTCCCAGATTGTCGCCGCCGCGATGAGCGCGCCGAACAGCACGGCGATCCAGCGGAGCAAGCTGATGCGACGCGCCGCCTGCGCCGCCAGATTCAAGCGTTGCCTGTCCAACTCGCCTTGCTGATCGTTGACCTGCTTGAGCAGGAAGCGCATGCCTTCCTCGACGGGTCGAAAACTCTTGAAGCCTTCGATTGAATACTGCTCGGCGTCCTTCGTGCTCTCGATGTACTTCGCCACGTCGGCGCGGAAGGCGCGTCCCTGCTCGGTCTGCGCGACGGGCAGATGCTCGAAGAGAAAAAGTTTCTTCTCCACCTCGCCGCGCGCCTGTCGCAATTTCAAGTTGAAGGGGTTGACGACGCCGCCGCTCGCCTCCCTCATGCCGCGGTCGCGCGCTTCCGTGTCGAGTTGCGTGAGCGCGCTGCGCAGGTCTAACAACATCTCCGTGCGCTCGGCCGCTTGCAGGTCGAGACGCTGCACCTCCGTACTAACCGACTCGACCTCCTTGACGCTCAAATAACCGAGACCGAAGACGAGCAGCACCAGCAATACGAACGCGACCAACAGCGTCGGCAGCGTCGGCGCAAGCGGCTCGCGCACGAACGACGGCAAAGCGTTCGCCGCCGACGCCGCCGCCGCGCTCGCCGGACGCGCCTCTCCCGCGTCGTCCCCGGCCCCCGGCAGACGGCTATACACCACGCGCCCGCCCGCGTCCTTCTCATCGTTGGGTTGCTGCTGTTCAGACATATCTTTGAGTGACAAGTGACGAGTGACAAGTGACGAGTGATAAGTGACGAGCTAAGACAAAGAACTTGTTTTCAACTTATCACTCGTCACTCGTTACTTGTTACGGTTCTTATCATTTTTTAACGTCCATCCAATTGCTGCCCGTGCCGACTTCGACTTCGAGGGGCACGTCCAAGTCGACGGCCGATTCCATCTCGCGTTTGAGCAGGGCGGCCACCTGCTCGGCTTCATCTTTCGGCGCTTCCACCAGCACCTCGTCGTGCACCTGCATCACCTGACGCGCCTGCAAGTTTTCGCGCCTGAGCGCCTCTTCCACCTTGAGCATCGCCGTCTTCACGATGTCGCTCGCCGTACCTTGAATCGGCATGTTGATGGCTTCGCGTTCGGCGCGGGCGCGGATTTGGCCGTTGCGGTCGTTGATGGTGGGGAGCGGGCGGATGCGTCCGTAGATGGAGCGGACGAGTCCACGCTCACGCGCTTCCTCCGGCACTTTGTCCATGAACTCACGGATGCCTTTGTAGGTCTTGTAGTAGTCGTCGATGACCTGTCTGGCTTCCTTGCGCGAGATGCCGACGCGCTGCGAGAGACCGAAGGGTTCGACGGCGTAGGCGATGGCGAAGTTGACGATCTTGGCGAAGCGACGTTTCTCTTTCAGTTCTTCTTTGGTCTTCGCGCCAAAGACGAGTTGGGCGGTGCGCGTGTGGATGTCTTCGCCTTTCTGGAAGGCGTCGAGCATGACCGGGTCGCGCGTGATGTGCGCGAGGAGGCGCAGTTCGAGTTGTGAATAATCGGCGGAGACAAAGACCGCGCCCGGTTCGGGAATGAAGGCGCGACGGATGCGGCGGCCGAGTTCGGTGCGAATCGGGATGTTCTGCAAGTTCGGCTCGCTCGAACTGAGCCGCCCCGTCGCCGTCACGGTCTGGTTGAGTTGGCTGTGGATGCGCCCGTCGGCGCTGAGCAGGGCGGGCAGCGCGTCAGTGTAAGTCGTCTTGAGCTTGTCGAGTTCGCGGTATTCGATGATAAGGCGCGGCAGTTCGTACTTCAAGGCGAGTTCGTCGAGGACGGCGCGGTTGGTGGAGACTTGTCCGGTCGAAGTCTTGCGCCCCGAACTGATGTTCAACTCTTCCAGAATTTCGCCCACCTGTTTGGGCGAATTGATCTTGAACTCGCGCCCGGCCTCTTGGTAAATCCGCGCCGTCAGTTTCTCCAACTCCGCGCCGAAGAAGGTCGACAACTCGCCGAGCACCTGCGTATCGACGCGCAGCCCGGCGTGCTCCATGCGATGCAGGAGCGGCGCGAGCGGCAATTCGATCTCGTTGTAGATGGCTTCAAGTCCCTGTTCGAGTATGCGCCCGTGGAGCACGTCGGCCGTCTGCGCGGTGAAGTCCGAGGCTTCGGCCGCGCGCCATTCGCTTTCAGTCCAACCTTCGGGCGCTTCCGTCCAACCGTCCGCGCCGACCGCATCGCGCGCGAGGTCTGCCAGATCGTATTTGCTGCGAATCGGATCGAGCAGGTAGGCGGCCAGCAGCGTATCGTCCGTCACACCCTCAGGCTCGATGCCGAGATGCGCGAGCAAGGCGACGGCGCGTTTCAGATCGTGGACTGACTTCGAGAGCAGACCGTTGGCGAGCACGTCGCGCAAGGGCGCGACGGCCGCTTCCCGGCCGCCATCGAAGTTTTCGAGGTCGATGAAGGCGGCCGTGTGCGCGGCCGAAGAGATGGCGATGCCGGTGGGCGCGGCCTGATCGCGGCTCGCGCCCTGTTGGCCTGCGCCCGCCGGGGTCGAATCGGCCACGGCGAAGCTCCAATGATCCGTGTCCCAGAGTTTGCGGACGAGTCCGTCGAGTTCTTCGCGCGTCTTGATGCGCGTGTAGCGGCGCGCGTGCGTCTCCGCGCCTTCGAGCCCGACGGCGGCGTCGGCGAATTCGCGCGTGAGAGTTTGAAATTCGAGTTCGCGGAAAAGTTTATAAGCGGCCAGACGGTCGGGCGGTTTGGCGCGCAGTTGGTCGAGGTCGAGTTTGATGTTGACATCGGTTTTGATGGTGGCGAGTTCGCGCGATTGGCGGATGAGGTCTGCGTTGTCGCGCAGGGATTCGCGGTAAGTCTTGTGCTTGACCTCTTCCCAACGCTCAAGCGCGTTTTCAATCGAGCCGAACTGTTTGACGATTGCAACAGCGCCCTTCGCGCCGATGCCGGGCGCGCCCGGAATGTTGTCAACCGCGTCGCCCATCAAACCGAGCAGGTCGATGATCTGCTTGGGCGGCACGCCGAACTTGTTCTCGACCCAAGCCTCGTCGCACCATTCGACGGGCGGGACGGGTTCTTTGCGTTTGACGTTCTGCGAGTTCTGCCGCATGCAGACGATCAAAGGATCGCTGACGAGTTGGCACATGTCCTTGTCGTTCGAGACGATGACGGCTTGCAGCCCTTGCGCCGCCGCTTGGACGGCGAGCGCGCCGATCACGTCGTCGGCCTCGAAGCCGGGCACGCTCAGGATCGGCACGTTGTACGCTTCGCACACGCGCATGATGAGTGGAATCTGCGAGGCGAGTTCGTCGGGCATCCCGTCGCGGTTGGCCTTGTAGCCCACGTCCATCTCGTGGCGGAAGGTGGGCACTTCGGATTCGAAGACGGCGGCCAAGTAATGCGGCTGCTCGTCCGAGAGCAACTTGCGCAGCATACTTGTGAAGATGAAGACGGCCTGCGTCACCTGTCCGGTGCTGCTCGTCAGAGGTTCCATGCGCCCGCTCATCGGCGCGAAGAACGCGCGGAAGATGTGCGAGAAAGAGTCTATGAGAAAGACGCGTTCGGGCGGCGTCTTGGCGGCGGCGGCGGATTTTTTACTCGGCATTTGCCAAGGATGATATGAGAAGCAGTGAAGAGTGACAAGTGACAAGTGACAAGTGACAAGTGAAAGCAAGGACGGTAACAGATGACAAGCGATGAGTGACAAGTAACGAGTGACAGGCGACCGGATAAAAGCAAAGTTTTTTCTTAACTTGTCACTTGTCACTCGTCACTCGTCACTGCTCTGATGTGGCGCATCTGCCGCAATGTGTGCGAGGCGTGTGTGGTGTGCGTGCCACAATCATCGGGCGGCGCGGTGTCGAAGCGGGCGTTTGCGCGGGTGTTTGCAGGGGGCTGCGGCGCGGCACGGGCGTTGCCGTCAGTTTGATTGTTCTGCGGCAAATTATCTTCAGTCTCCTCGCTGAACGCCGAAAGGATTCGCTTAACCAATTTGATTAGACAGACCACGATTGCCGCACCCGTCGAGACGAGCGGGCTTGGGTTGCACACGGGCGTCCCCGTCCACGTGCGCCTGCTGCCCGCCCCGCCCGACACCGGCTACATCTTCCTGCGCACAGACCTCGACCACTTCGAGATTCCCGCCACGGTCGAACACGTCGCACATTCCAGTTACGCCACGACCCTGATGCGAAAAGGGGTGACGCTCTCGACCGTGGAGCACCTGCTCGCGGCCTTGCGCGGCGGCGGCGTGGACAATGCCTACGTCGAAGTCGATAACCTCGAACTCCCGATCATGGACGGCTCGGCCGAACCGTTCACGGAGTTGATCGAGCGCGCCGGAGTGGTCGAACAACCGGCGACGCGGCTCGCGCTGCGCGTGCGCCGGAAAGTTTCGGTGGCCGAGGGCGAGCGGCGCATGAGCGTCGAGCCGTGCGACGGTTTCGAGATCGACTGCATGATCGATTTCCCGCACCCGCTCATCGGTCGCCAGCAGATGCGTTTCGACGCGCTCGAAGCGCGCGCCTTCGGGCGTGAGATCGCGGCGGCGCGCACCTTCGGCTTCACGGAAGAGATCGAAGCCCTGCGCCGCGCCAACCTGATTCGCGGCGGCTCCATCGACAACGCCATCGTCTTGACGCCCGAAGGCATGTTGAATCGCACCGGCTTGCGCTCGCGCGACGAGTTTGTGCGCCACAAAATTCTCGACATCATCGGCGACTTCGCTTTGCTCGGCATGCCGCTCCTCGGTCGCCTCCGCGCCGAACGCAGCGGCCATCTCTTCCACGCCATGCTGATGACGAAACTGCTGCGCGACGACTCGGCTTGGGAAGTGGTGGACATGCCCGTCGCCGCTTACGCGCACGGCGACTAGACGGCACGCCCGCGTCTTGCCTCGATGCCTCTCGCGACTATTGCGCCGATGAGCCTTACGACCGGCGCGGCGGCCGCACCAAAGATCATGCGTTCGTATTTGACTGCCCCGCGTCGTTCGTCGTAAAACTTTCGCGCGCCCCCGCGCCCAACACAAGCACACAGTTTGTTCCCCCGCGAAAGACTTCTTATGTCAACGAATGTCACGCCGACGAACGCACCCGCACCTGCAACTCAGACGGAACAAACCACGCGCCTGACGCTCGCCGCGCTCGCCCGCGCGCTCGAAGGCTTCGAGCGCGCGCCGACGCAACCCGAACTCGATGCCTTGTTGCGTCGCTTCGAGCCGGACGCCGAGGAACTCAGCCCGCATCTCAGTTTCAAGCCGCAGACCTACACGCGTCGCCGCGTCTTTCGCAACCACCTGTGCGAGATGCTCGTCCTCTGCTGGCTGCCGGGAAACCGCACGGCGATACACGATCACAACGGCTCGTACGGCGCGATCCGCATCTGCGAGGGTGCGATGAAGGAAGAGATTTACGCTTTGAACGAAGCGGGCGAAGTGGTGACGGCGGAGACGCTCAGGCGCGCCGCCGGAGAAGTGACGGGAACCGGCGTGCCCGACATTCATCGCATCGGCTGCGCGGAAGACGAGACGGAACGCATGATCACGATTCACATCTACGCGCCGCCCCTGCGCGTCATCAATACTTATCAACTCGGCAGCGCGGAAGTCGGCAAGTGTTGGCCGGACGACCCAGCGAATCCCGCGAACGGTTAGCCTTTAAAACAAGAAACCACGCGCACGACACGAACCCACACGAAGCAGAATTTCGTGTGGGTTCGTGTCGTGCGCGCGGTTGCGCTCTTTGTTTTCTTACACGCTCTTTAAGTGAAGCTGGCAGTTATTCCTCGCGCACGAATTCGTAGACGATGCGCAGGCGCAGTTCGCCGGGCAGCAGTTCGTGGCGCACGTCTCTGGCGCGCAGGCGCAGCGACGCGCCGCTCCCGGTCTTCGTCATCGGCAGGCGCGCCGAGAGTTGTTCGGCGCGCAAAATTTCGACCGGGTTGAAGCGCGCGTCGAGCGCGTCCTGCACCAGCCCCGTGAGGCCTTCGCCAAGCATGGCCGGAACTTTTTTCAGATGCACCGCTTTGACTTCGACGCGCGCCGTCAAAGCCTGCTTCGTCTGGTCGAACGAGAGGTTGAGGTTCGCGTCGGCCCAGCCCTCGAACTTGAGACAGCCGAGGAGCGGCGCGCTGTACGTGCCGCGAAAGGCGACGGGCACGGCGATGCGCCCCGCCTGAAAACGCACGGCCGTGCGCGTGCCGCTCATCTCGCGCAGGAGCGTGATCTCGCTCGCGCAGTTTTTGCCGCCCGACGATGACGCGCCGAGCGGAAAGGTGGGCGGGTTCGGCAAAGTGAACATCGCTTCGAGCAGCGCGTTGAAAAGCGACTCGTTCAGCGATACGACGACTTCGCCCGCCGGAATCGCCTTCGCCTGTGCGCCGCGCGTGACGGCGACAACAGCGACGGGTTGCGCGAGCAGCGCGCACAAAATTCCGGCGGCGATGAAATTCAGTTTCCTATGTGTCATTGAAAATTTGCGGCGACCGTCGGACGGTTACAAACCGCTCCGGATGATGTCGTGCAGACGGACGAGGCCGACGCACGCGCCCCGTTCGTCCACGACGGGCAGGACGGAGATTTGCGAAGGCCGGTCTTCCATCAGTTGCAAAGCGGCATAGGCCAAAGCGTCGGGCGTGGTCGTGACGGGACGTGGCGTCATCACGTCGCGGCTCGTGAGCGTTTCGAGGTCTGCCAGACGGCTGCGTTCGAGCGTGCGGCGCAAGTCGCCGTCGGTGATGATCCCTGCGAGTTGGCCGTCCGACGCGACGACGCCCACCGCGCCCAGGCCCCCGCGCGTGATCGCCTGCACCACTTCAAGGAGCGGCGCGCTCATTCCCACGGTCGGGTTATCCGCGCCGCCGTGCATCACGTCGCCCACGCGCAGCATCAGGCGCTTGCCGAGCCGCCCGGCCGGATGATTGAGCGCGAAATCTTCGGGCGTCAGTTTCTTGCAGTCCATCAAGGTCAGTGCGAGCGCGTCGCCGATGGCGAGCGCGACCGTCGTGCTCGTCGTCGGCGCGAGGTTGAGCGGGCAGGCTTCCTTGTCCACCGAGGCGTCGAGCACCACGTCGGCGCGCGCGGCGAGCGTCGAGCGCAAATTGCCGACGACGGCGATGATGGCCGCGCGTCGATGCTTGAGGAACGGGAGCATCGCCAGTATCTCGTCGGTCTCGCCGCTGTTGCTGATCATGACGACCACGTCCGTCGGCGCGACGATGCCGAGGCCGCCGTGCAAGGCGTCGGACGGGTGGAGGTAGACTGAGAGCGTGCCCGTGCTCGTCAAGGTCGCCGCGATCTTCTGCGCTACGTTCCCCGACTTGCCGACGCCGACCACAACCACCTTGCCCGCGCACGACGCCAACAGCGCGACGGCGCGCTCCACCTCCGCGCGCCCCACGCGTGCGGCCGTCGCCGCGATGGCCTCGGCCTCAAGCCTCAGAAAGCGTGTGAACTCCTTGAATTGATCTTGTTCGGCCATGCGTCCCAGCTTTCAACCCGCCGTTCCTTCCCCGCGCGCGAGTCCCGAGCATACGACGCGCAAAAGTAAAAAGGCAAAAGCAGAGGTGAGAGGTCAGAGGTCAGAGGTTAGTGAAAGACAGTTCTTGTTTTAACTAACCTCTAGCCTCTAACCTCTCACCTCTGCTGTTAACCTCTGCCTTGTTTCAGGCACGGGTGTTGCCCGCTCGGAGCGGAGCGTGGTGAAGAGTGTGTCTCAACGCACGTATCTCATACAAACCCGGAGGCGTAAGCATCATGGCAGAACAGAGCGAGCAGCACGGCGACTTGGCGAAACAACAGGCGGGCGAAGAGACGCCTTCCTCGAACACCGGCGACATACACCGCCCGCGTCCCGCCGTCGAACGCAAGACCGAAGACGGCACGGCCGGACAGGGACTCGGCCAAGTGACCGGCGCGACGAGAGAAGACGCTCAAGAGCAGGGATGAGGGCGGAGGGATGAAGGATGAATTAAGAGAAGCATTCAAGAGATTGAGTGCTTTCATTCATCCTTCATCCCTTCCATCCTGTGGTCTTCGCAGCTGTAGGCGGGGCCGCAGACGAGTAGGAGGCGCATCGGGGCGTCGCCCGTGTTTTCGAGCGTGTGCGTCGCGCCGCGCGGGATCAGGATGGCATCGCCCGCCACGACCTCGCGCGTCTCTCCGCCGACGGTCATGCGCCCGCGCCCTTCGAGCAGATAGTAAATCTCTTCGGTCTGCAAATGATGATGCCGCCCGACGGCCGCCCCCACGGGCAACACCTCTTCCGCCAAACTGCACAACTCGATCTCGGACGTGGTGCGATCCATCAAAGGACGTATCTCCGACCCGTGCGGCGTCTTGATAACCGCAGCCTGTTCTCGATTGACGACGTTCATAAACTCAAGTTCTCTTCCCTTCTCTCATTCTCCGTCACAACTGTTCTTCGGCACGTCGGTGATAGCCGCTTCATTGAATTCGTGTCAAGCAAACAACCGGGCAGCAGACTCTTAATCTGCCGAGTCGGCGTGGCTGGCAGGCTTGCGGCAGGCTATGTTATGTTAACGACCTCCGATAGTTTTGTGCGCCCGTAGCTCAGTGGATAGAGCGCTTGCCTCCGGAGCAAGAGGCCGTAGGTTCGACTCCTACCGGGCGTATCAACTTCCCCGCCTTAACACAACCCGCCAATCGTCGTTCACACAAAAGCCAAACAATAGTGCCCGCTTTGCATCAAGTGGTTTTTATGGTGGCATCGTGTTTGCTCAAGACAAGAGCGAAGAGCCTGCACCCGTTCGATAAACGTGCAAGGTCTAGCTACGAGACGCACAGATTCAGGCCAAGGGAGACTTGAGAGATGGACGCTTTTGCATTGCTGAAAAACGATCACGCCAAAGTTGCTACGTTGTTCGACCAGATCGAAGCGGCGACCGACGCCACGACGCGCCAACAATTGTTCACACAGTTGAAACAGGAACTCGATGTCCACGCGCACATCGAAGAGACGATCCTCTATCCGGCGCTCAAGGCCGCGCCCGCAACGCAGGACATCACCGAGGAGGCTTACGAAGAGCATCAAGAAGTGAAGGACTTGCTCGCCGAGTTGGAAGCCACGCCGCCCGACAGCGAGGACTGGGGCGACATGATCACGGAACTGCGCGAGAACGTCGAACATCACGTCGAAGAGGAAGAGGGCGAGATGTTCACGCAGGCGCGCGAGGTCTTGAACGAGCAACAGCTCAACCAGATCGGCGCGCAAATGGCCGCCGAGAAACAGCAGCAACAGCAGAAAGCGGCCGCCGCGAGCTAAATTCGCCGGCGGTCAACTTTTCCACTTTTTCCTTCAGGGCGCGGGGACTTTCAAGTTCAAAGTCCCCGCGCCCTTTCCCGCGCGCGACCCTTTTTTCGCATACCACGCTGCTACGCCCACGCCTTTCCGTCACGTCGCGCGAAAAAGGCCGCTTCAGTCGTCTCCGCACGGCAAACGCCCGGGGGCTCGTTTGACATCAAAGCCCATCCGGCGTACCTCTATTCGTAGACCATTCAAGTTCATTTTTTGGAGAAGACATGCAACGATTCAAGCTGTTCAACCTCGCGCTCGCCTGCGCGCTACTACTTAACTTCCCCGCCGCCTCCGCGCTTGCGCAACAAACGCGCAGGGCTGACGCGACGAACGGCGCGGCTACGGCGGCCGCCGCGACTTCCGGCGCGCTTCCGGCCGCCGCCCTTGAAGCCGCGACGAACATCAAGGCCGCGCGCCTGAGCGAATACCTACACTTCGTCGCTTCGGACGCGATGGCCGGACGCGACACTCCGTCGAAAGGTCTGGACGACACGGCGAAGTTTCTCGCAGACCATCTCGCCCGCCTCAAGATCAAACCTGCGGGCGACGACGGCACTTACTTCCAGAAGATCGAACTCGTCAGTTCCAAAGTCGATGCGACGAAGTCGACTGTTCGTTTCGCCGGGCGCGACTACAAGTTCGCGGAGGATTTTCTCGCTGGAGCGGCGAGCGGCAGCGCCTCTGGCGCGCTCGTCTACGTCGGCCACGGCTACGTCGTCAAGTCGAAAAACATCAACGCCTACACGGGACTCGACGTGCGCGACAAGATCGTCATCGCGGCGGCGGGCCTCTTGCCGCAGGGCGTCGCGCGCGGCGAACTCAAAGGGCGCGCGGGCGAGGGCGAATGGGAAGACGCGCAGAGCTACGCGCGCAAAAACGGCGCGCGCGGACTCATCATCATCCCGCGCAACTTCGAGCGCGTGTGGCGCTTCGGCCGCTTCGCCGCCGAACGCGAAAACTATCAAGTCGCGCGCTTCCGGACGGAAGGCGCTGGCGCAGGCGGCGCGCCGGGCGTGGGCGAACTTCCGACCATCCTTCCCTCGGCCGCCTTGCTCGACGCCTTGTTCGCGGGCGAACGACGCGTCGGGGCCGATCTCTTGAAAGGCATCACGGCGGGCGACGCGGGCGATTCGTTCGGCCTCGCGGCGAACAAGCGCGTCGAGTTCACGGTCAGCACCGCGTCGAAGAAGGCCATGACGCAGAACGTCGTCGGCGTGCTCGAAGGCAGCGACCCGGTGCTCAAGCAGGAGTACGTCGCTATCGGCGCGCACTATGACCACGTCGGCACGGGGCAGCCCGTCAACGGCGACAGCATCTACAACGGCGCGGACGACGACGGTTCGGGCACGGTCGGCGTGCTCGCCATCGCCGAAGCGCTCGCCAACGCGCCGGCGCGCCCTAAACGCTCCGTCCTCTTCGTCTGGCACTGCGCCGAAGAGAAAGGCTTGTGGGGTTCGGAATACTTCACGAAGTACCCGACCGTCCCGCTCAAACAGGTCGTCGCGCAACTCAACATAGACATGATCGGCCGCAGCAAAAAAGAGGGCGACGCGACCGAGGCCAACCGCGAACTTTCGCGCGCCAACGAGGTCTACGTCATCGGCTCGAAGATGATGAGCACGGAGCTCGGCGAATTGAGCGAACGCGTCAACAGCGCTTATCTCAAACTCGATTTCAACTACAAGTACGACGACCCGTCAGACCCCAATCGCTTCTTCTTCCGCAGCGACCACTACAACTACGCGCGCGCGGGCATCCCGATCATCTTCTACTTCGACGGCGTCCACGAAGACTATCACCGCCCCTCGGACTCGCCCGATAAGATCGACTACCAGAAGATGGAGAAGATCGCGCGCACGGTCTTTCTCACCGCGCACGAACTCGCCAACGCCCCGGCGCGCCCCCGCGTCGATAAACAACTCCCGCAGCAACTGTCGGGACAGTAGTAAGAAAGGATGAGGGCGGAGGGATGAATGGAAGACAGGTCAATGGTCAATGGTCAATGGTGAATGGTAGAAGACAATCTTCATCCATTGACCATTGACCATTGACTATTCACCGCTTTTACTTCATCCCTCATCCCTTTCCCGGTTGACACGTCCCCATCAATCCATATAATTTCTTCACGTCGGGCCGATAGCTCAGTTGGTAGAGCAGCAGACTCTTAATCTGCGGGTCGGTGGTTCGAGCCCACCTCGGCTCATCAAGAAGAAAGGGCACCTAACCAAAGTGCCCTTTCTTCATTTTCCTCTTCGCTATCCTTTTGCGTTCGCGTTAAAAAACCGAAAGAGCGGGAACCTTCCCCGGAAGGCTCCCGCTCTTTCTTGCTCACGCTTCCGGGCAATCCATGCCGGGCGCGTGAAGTCGTTGAGGCTCTCGATACGTTCTCAGAGAGCGGCGGCGGCGCGTGCGAGCAGAGGCGGCGCGGGCGGAGACGTGGTGAGCGCCGCCGGGGCGTACTGGTGTAAGCGCGTCTCGGCGAAGCGGTGAACTTCCGTAGCCCAGTCCGCGAAGAGGTCGAAGACTTCGTCGATCATGCGGATGGTGGTGTGGCGGGTGGCTTCGTCGAGAGAGATGTGCGTGAGCGAGTCGTGGTCGCCCGCGCCCGTGTGTTCGGCTTCGAGGTTGAAATGGAAGTGGCCGAGGTAGCGTAGTTCGACGCCCGTGCGCTCTTGGATCTGTTCGGCGAGCTGGAGCGTGAGGGGGAAGAAGACGTTGGCCGCCTCTTCCATCGCTTCGACGATGGCGATGCGCTGAATGCTCGTCGCGCCCATGCAGAGGTGCGCGATGCGGTAGGACAACATGCGATTGGCGCGCGTCTCGTCGCTCCAGAGGAAGCCGAGCCAGTCCGTGCCTTCGCACATTCGTTGAAAGCCGAGCTTCTGGAAATCCTCG
Source organism: Pyrinomonadaceae bacterium (assembly GCA_036387235.1). Lineage (GTDB taxonomy): Bacteria > Acidobacteriota > Blastocatellia > Pyrinomonadales > Pyrinomonadaceae > JAIVJZ01. The sequence goes on along the minus strand of DASVUD010000018.1, from coordinate 728 downwards.
ACGTAGAGACGCCAGTGGTCGTCGTCCTCTTGGCTGTAGATGTTGACGCGCTGCTGTAGTTCGTCACCGGCGGCTTCGGCGCGGAGAAAGTATTTGTTGAGGTCTGCGAAACTCATGATCCAATGCGCCATGCAGGGGTAGAAGGCCAGACGCTCCCGCGCCTCTAGGCTCTCGTCCTGCAAGAAGGCGAAAAAGGGATGTATGGCGAACGCGCGCTTGCGTTCCTCGATAGCCGCCAAAACTGCTCGCATCGTCTGTCTCTCCTGTGGTGAGTGGTTTGAACGCTGACGGCTTTAACGTGTACCGCCTCTGTTCGTTAACGCGGCGAAAAAACGCGGGAGGGATCAAGCGGCGCGGAGATTTTTTTGTGGAGACGAAATCGGGCGGGCGGAAACGACGAAGGGGCGGCCAACGAAATTGAGATTGGCTGCCCCTTCGCTTCGTCTGTGATGAGTTAAGAGGAACTAGCAAAAGCATGAAACCACGCGCTTCACACGCGCACAACACTAAAATCTTGTTTGTGTTGTGCGCGTGTGAAGCGCGTGGTTTCTAAGTTTTTTCCGGGAGGCGCTTTCAGTTTACGGCGTGCCGAATCTCAACTGGTATTCCTGCGAATAGAGGAAGCCGAAGATCATCGTCCGGTAGTCGCCCGTGTTGTTGATCAGCGTCAGCCAACTCTGATAGCCGGCCTCGTCCGGGTCGCGCTGCAAATACCCGAAGTATTGCAT
>DASVUD010000017.1:0-5637 GCA_036387235.1 Pyrinomonadaceae bacterium | reverse complement strand
AACGCCTTCGTCGGCATGCAATATTACGGCTACTTGAGGCGCAAGCCGGATCAGAGCGGCTTCGACGCGTGGCTGCGCGTCTTGCAGGCGGGCAACGTCCGCACGATGGTCGACGGCTTCCTCAACTCGGTCGAGTACAAGTTACGCTTCGGCCAACCGTAAGCCCCCTTTGATACCACTCCGGTTGACAAGCGCGTAGCACCCGGCTCTCGCAATGCGAGAGTCAAGTTACCCCCGCGCTCTTTAACCTGAACGGTACGGGCATCACGTCATAAGGAGTATGAATTTATGTCCCTCCCCCAAATTCGCGCGACTCGAATTGGCCTCCTTTTTGTTTTCACATTTTTTTTGCTGGCGGGTTTCATCAGTCGTGAGACTCTGTTTGGCGTCGGGATAGTCTCGCCAAAGCAGGAGAACGTGACGCCCCCTCTTCAGACACCGGGGCGGGAGACGCAAAACCGCATCGGTGAGGCGTACAGCAAGCTGCCTTTGAGCTTTGAAGCTAACCGAGGGCAGACGGATAAGCGTGTCAATTTCCTAGCGCGCGGGCAAGGCTACAGCCTCTTTTTGACTCCGACCGAGGCCGTGCTCGCTTTAAAGAAGCCGATTGGCACAAGCGCGGATGGGGCGGCAAGCGTGACGTTTGAAGAAAGCGATGCAAAAGGCGTGCGGCTCAAAGGTCTCATGTCTCCGCCGAGCCGACAGGTGTCGGAAACCAGTCTGCGTCTGAAACTCTCAGGCGCGAACAGTGCGCCGCAGGTTGCGGGAGTGGAAGAACTGCCGGGCACAACCAACTACTTTATCGGCAATGATGCGCGGAAGTGGACGAAAAACGTCGAGAGCTACGCGAAGGTCAAGTATAAGGATGTCTACCCGGGCATAGATGTCGTCTATTACGGCAATCAGCGGCAACTGGAGTATGACTTTGTGGTCGCCCCCGGCTCCGACCCGTCAAACATCCGGCTCGATTTCGTGGGTGCGGATCAAATCCGGGTCGATGCGGCGGGGCAACTCGTGCTCCGACTAGGTGATGAAGAAGTTCGCCAGCACAAGCCGTTCATCTATCAAGAGGTGGACGGCATGAGGCGCGAAATCGCGGGACGCTATACGCTCGACGATGCGCGACAAGTGGGCTTCGAGGTCGCCCCGTATGACGCGAGCCGCCCGCTCGTGATCGATCCCATTCTGGTCTATTCCACCTACCTCGGCGGCTTGAGCGGCGATAATGCCAATGCTATCGCCGTCGATGCTTCCGGCAACGCATATGTGACCGGAGCGACCACCTCTCTTACCTTCCCCACCGTGAATCCCGTGCAGGGGGTGAGCGGCAGCGGCGCGGACATTTTTGTCTTGAAGCTGAACCCGACGGGCACGGCTTTCATCTTCTCCACCTACCTCGGCGGCTCGATCAATGAAAGCGCCAACGGCATTGCCCTCGACCCGGGCGGCAACATCTATCTGACGGGCAACACTAACTCTTTCAACTTTCCGACGGCCAATGCTCCGTTTCAGGCGGCGAAGGCCGGCGGCACAAGTGCCTTCTTCAGAAGCACCGACAATGCTCAGACGTGGAATCCCGCCAGCGCCGACCTCACGGCTCCGACCGTAATGATCATCGCCCCGCATCCGACCGATCCGTCAATCGTGCTGGCTGGTGCGATTACGGGCGGAGCAGCAGTTTACAAAAGCATTGACGGGGGCGTGAACTGGGTTCCGAGCAATGTTGGGTTGCAGGGCGTCAGGCAAACCGAAGGCTTAGTCTACGATCCTGTTAATCCCTCGAACGTGTATGTCGGCATCGGCGGCAACGCCGCGAGAGTCTTTAAGAGCGTGGACGGCGGCATCTCGTGGTCTGAGACCAGCACGGGATTGCCGCCTACTGGAAGACTCGAAAATCTCGCCATCGATCCTAACAATCCGAGCACGCTTTATGTCGGGCTGGTCGGTAGCGGGAATACGCAAAACGACAGCGGCGGCGTCTATAAAAGCACCAACGGGGGTCAAAGCTGGAGCGCCGTCAATAACGGTTTGCAGTGCTCCTTCTGCTTGGGTCGTGTTCAATCAGTCTATGCACTCGCCGTGGACACGCGCACATCAACTGTCTATCTCAACGCCTCGGAGGGAGTCTTCAAGAGCACTGATGGAGTCAATTGGGCGGCGACCGGTTTGAATAATCCGGGAACTGAGTCGGTTGGCGATGCCAATTCGCTCGCCATCAATGTCAACACTAATCCATCGACGATCTATGTCAGCCGGGGCAACGACGGCGTTTACAAGAGCACGAACGGTCAGAATTTCACGCCGATCAATAACGGGTTGGCTCCGGCCGCGACCCGGTTGATGTGCGGAATCACTTTCGATCACCGCACCACGCCCACCACGCTCTACGCGGGCGATCTGGGGAATGGAGTTTATAAGAGCACCGACGACGGGCTCAACTGGTCGCCCGCCAATCTGAACAATGGGCGCGCCTTCTCCGTGATACTGGATACGAAAACAACTCCCGGCCGACTCTATGCCGGTCTCAGCACTGGCTTAGATGCGTTCGTCACCAGACTGAATTCGACCGGCTCATTGATCACCTATTCCACTTATCTGGGCGGGAGTGCTCAGGGGCAAGCTTTGTCGTCTGATGATACGGGACTCGCCGTTGCGGCCGATGCGAACGGTAATTTCTACGTGACGGGTCAGACATCCACCGGCAGCTTTCCCATATTGAACGCATTGCAGTCAACCCCCAGCGACTTCTCCACCGCCTTTCTCACCAAATTCAATTCTTTCGGCGCGTCTGTCTATTCCACCTATCTCGGCGGCACTGTCGACTCTTTCGCGGGAACGTTCGTGCAAAATGCAGGCCGGGGTGTGACTGTTGACGCGGGCGGTAACGTCTATGTGACGGGCGACACCACGGCCGCCAATTTTCCGACCGCCAATCCGAGACAAGCGACGCTCAACGGCTTCCGCGATGCTTTCGTCACCGTCTATAACCCGACCGGGACAGCTTACCTGTTCTCGACCTATCTGGGCGGAGGCGGCTCCGATGTTGGGCGCGCCGTCGCCGTGGACACCTCTAGTAATATTCTCGTGGCGGGCGACACCAATTCGTCCAACTTCCCCGTCACCAATGCACTGCAAAGCGCCAGCGGGGGCGGGCAGGATGCTTTCGTCACCAAGTACAGCGCCTCGGGAGCGTCTTATCTCTTCTCGACCTATCTCGGCGGCTCCAGCACCGACATAGTGAGAGGCATCGCGGTCGATACTTCGGGCAACATCTACGCCGCGGGCGACACGCTCTCCGCCAACTTCCCCCTCGCCAACCCACTCCAGACGGCTAGTTCCGGCGGACAGGATGTGTTCGTCAGCAAACTCAATTCGACCGGCTCGGCCTTCATCTTCTCCACTTATCTCGGCGGAAACAACAATGATGTCGGAACGGGCATCGCCGCCAATGCTTCCGGCCGGGCATACGTCTCCGGCATCACGAGTTCGATCAACTTCCCGACGGCGAACCCGCGTCAGGCGCTCTCCGGCGGTGCAACCGATGCTTTCGTGACGGCAATCGACACGGCTCCCAACGTCACGCTCGCCATTCTCTCCGGGCGCATCACCAATCCGGCCGGCACAGGTGTGCCGGAGGTGAACGTTTCGCTCTCCGGCGCCGGGTCGCAGACGATCAAAACGGATGCGTCCGGCTTTTACGCTTTCACCGTCGTGACGGGGCGCTCCTACACGGTGCTGCCCACTTCGCCCTACTTCGACTTCACGCCGAGCCGCGTAGACATTCCGAACGTCACCGCTAGTATGACCTTCAACTTCGCGGTCGTGCCTGCGGCTACCCCGACGCCGACGCCGCCCTTGCAAGACGATTTCAACGGCGCGCAGCGCGACCCCACGAGATGGAATCTCGGCACACTGACGCAACCGGCCGCGGCCTTCGACCCGCAGGTTTCGGTCGTGCAGCAGGGCGGCCAACTCGTCATCACGCCGCGCGACGGCGCGCCGGGCGCGAGTTTCAACGGCTACGTCTCCGTGAAGGCGTTCGACTTGACGAACGGTCAGGCCAGCGTGGAAGTGCCGCGGGTAGCGCAAGGCGCTTCCGCCCAAACGTCTTTCGCTGTCGGCAGCGATACGCTCAATAATTACCGCTTCGTTGTGATGACGGTGGCCTCCGCTCCGCAGTCGGTGCGCGCCTTGCTGGCCGCGCGCTTCGGCGGCTGGGAAAAGCTCGACGCGGAGATGCTCGTCCTTGTCTTCCAAGTGCGCATCAACGGCGTGGTGACGCAACAGGCGATTCCCTACGACCCGGTACAGTTTCGCTACTGGCGCTTCCGCCACGACCCGCCGCAACGCTCCATCCTGTTTGAGACCAGCCCCGACAACGCGGCCTACGTCGAACGCTTCCGCAAAGTGCTGGAGAAGGAGGTGACGGCGCTGGCCGTCGAGTTAAGCGCGGGCACAACTGCGCCCACGACTGGCACGAGCAACGCCATCTTCGACAACCTCTCTCTGATATCGGGCAGCGCACAGTTTGCGGCGGGCGAATTCAGCGTGAGCGAGGGCGTGGGGAGCGCACAGATCACCGTGACGCGCGCGGGCAACGTCGCCGGGAGTCCGGCGACGCTCACCTATCAGACGACCGATACGGACACTTTCACCGTCGGGTGCTTCGACGCAGCAGGCAGCAAGGGATCCGCCTACGCCCGTTGCGACTTCGCCACCACGATTGGCGCGCTCTCTTTCGGCGTCGGCGAAATCAGCAAGACGCTCACCGTGCCCATCATCGATGATGGGTTTGCCGAAGGCGCTGAGACTTTCGATCTGAAACTGGTGAACGCGACCGGGGCTTCTTTAGGTGCGCCCTCGCTGATTCGCGTGACCATACAGGACAACGACGCGGCAGGGGCGGCGAATCCGGTCGTCACTTCATTCCCCTTCTTCGTCCGGCAGCAATATCTCGATTTCCTCTCGCGCGAACCCGATCAGGACGGTCTCAATGCGTGGCTCAGAGTGTTGAACGGCTGCGCGAATCCGAACGCTCCTCCGAACGTCCCGTCGGGCTGCGACCGCATCTTTGTTTCGGGCGAAGGCTTCTTCCGCTCGGTTGAATTTCAATTGAAAGGCTTCTACGTCTTCCGTTTCTACAAGGTGGCCTTCAGCCGCTTGCCGGAGTACACGGAGATCGTCGCGGACATGAGTTTCGTCGCCGGGCAGACGGCCGAAGAGGTCTATGCGCGCAAGGCTCAACTGGCGACGCTCATCACACAACGGCAGGAGTTTGCAGACCTCTACGGCGCGTTGACCAATGCGCAATATGTGAACCTGCTCTTGAGCCGCTACGGTCTGACGCAGATCACCACGCCCGACCCGGCGCACCCTGACGACGCAGCCAAAGTAACTCTGACGGCGGCGGAACTAATCAACCGGCTGAACACAAATGCTCTCTCGCGCGCGCAGGTCTTGCGCGCCATCGCGGACTCCGATGCGGTCAGCGCAAAGGAGTTCAACAACGCCTTCGTCGGCATGCAATATTACGGCTACTTGAGGCGCAAGCCGGATCAGAGCGGCTTCGACGCGTGGCTGCGCGTCTTGCAGGCGGGCAACGTCCGCACGATGGTCGACGGCTTCCTCAACTCGGTC
>DASVUD010000016.1:0-79757 GCA_036387235.1 Pyrinomonadaceae bacterium | reverse complement strand
TTGATGAAATTCAACCGGCCGCGCCCGCGCTCTACAGTGAGCAACTACTTCTTGTCTTGCGCGTCGCCCTTGCCCTGCATCGCCTCCATCAGGATGTGCTGCATGGCGAAGGAGTTCGGCAGGCCGAGCAGGCTGCCCGGGCTGAGACCGAAGGGGCCGCCTTCGGTGTTGGCCGCGACCGTGATGCGGTCGCCCTGCGCGTAGACATAGGCCAGCGTCGGCTCGGAGTTGGCGGCGAAGGCCGCGATGGCCTTCTGCTGTTCCTCGCCGAGCGACTTGGCGCGTTCGCCGACAGCCCCGGCCAGCGGTTGCAGGAGCGGCGCGAGGTTGTGATAGAAGACGGCCGAGAAGTTCGTGTTGCCGTCCTCGGGCAAGGCCGCCGTGAAGCGCGGCGACGTGACGAGCGAGACGCCCGATTCGCGATACTGCAAGGCGCGTTGCAGGAGCGCCACGGTCGGCGCGGCGATCAAGTAGCCCTCGGCGTAGGTGTAGTGAACTTCGAGACCGAAATCCACCGAGCGCAGCGTGTAGATGTTCGGACTGCCGCCCGAAGCCGTTAAGGTCAGACCCTTCTGGCCGTGCTCGGCCGCCCACGCGTTCAACTTGGCGACGACGCTCTCGAACGTCCCCTGCAGGTGCTGCTGGTCGTAGACCTCCATGATCATCTTCCAAGAAGGCGTCGGCAAGACGGGGCCGTCGATGGCGAAGGCAAACTCACCGCCGAGCGGCGCGGCGAAGTCGCGTTTTAGATCGAGACCGTTCTGCGTTTCGAGTTCGCGCAGACGCTTGCGCAAATCGGGCGAAGCGGTCTCCATGAAGCCGAGCAGGTCGTCAACCAACAGGGTCGGCTCTTTGACGACGAAAGCGGTCGCCACGTTCGCGTCGGGCGAGACGAACTTGAGCGCGCCCATCGGCCCCGGCGCGGCCAGCCAAGAGGCGATGCCGCGACGCGGTTCGTTGAAGGTCAGGACGGCACGGCTCTGCGTCTTCGCTTTGACTTCCTTCTGCTCGACGACGAAATGCTTGAGGTTCAACAAGCCCGTCTGGCGATAGAGTTCGAGCTTCTTCTGGCCGTCCTGCTCTTTCGCCGTGTCCTTCGTCGCCTGTCCGATGACGCGTTCGAGGTCGGCGGCGACGATGAGGCCGGCGCCTTCCTTGTACACGTCCGTGATGCGCGAGTAGAAGGGCGTGCCGACGAAGCGGTTCGTGCCGGGCGCGTCGAGGTTGGACTGCAAGGTCTTCAACTGTTCGAGCTTCGGCGAGGCGGCGAAGAAATCGTTGCGCACCCAGATGTACAGCTCGTTGTTGTTATTGCCGTTGCGCGCCGCGCTCTTCTTGTCGCCGTTCGTCGCCGTCGTTGCGGCCGTCGAGGCGGGCGCGTTCGTGGCGTTCGGGTCTTCGACGAAGCGGACGGCGGGCGCGCCGCCCTTCGAGGCCGACTTCAAATCGTTAAGCTGTTTTTCGACGAAGCTGCGGAAGCCCGCCGAGTCCTTCAACTCGCCGAGGACGAGGAAGGCATCAGGCTCGCCCTGCGCGTTCGTGCCCGCCGTGACGACAATCTCGTCGCCGAGGTACTGGCCGAACTCGCGCACGCGCGCCATCGTCTGATTCAGCCCCGGCCCGTGCGCCGTGGAAGATTCCTGTTCACGCATCCATTGGCTGAGAGCCGGGTTCTGCGCGATGCGCTCCTGCATGATGCGGTGCGATTCGCCGAGCGTCGTCGCCAAGTTGGGGAGCGCCGCGTAGAGCACCGTGCCTTCGGGCGCGAGGTCGAGAAAGCGCGTCGAGTAGCGCACGCCGGGGTGCGGCACTTGCTGCGCGACATCTTTGCGCAGCGCGGCCAACTCCGTGACCATCTTCGTGTAGCGCGTCGCGTTTTGGCTCCAGGCGATGTCGTCTTTGACCGAGACGGGTTTCAGGCTCGCGCCCGTCGTGGTCTGGTCGCCGGGCAGCAGAACTTTGTCCGCGCCCGCGTGGTTGACGTGCACTTCGCCTTCGACCACCGAGACGCGCGAACCCTTCGTGCCGCTGCCGACGGCGAAGATCGTGCCCTTGACGGAGACGAGCGAATCGGGCGTGGCAACGAAGAGATGCCCCGCGCCCTGCTTGGCGGCTTCCACGATCATGTCGCCGCGATCCAGATGCAGCGTCACGCCCTGACCGTTCTGCGTGATGGAAAACTCGGAGCGTTCGCGCATCTCGACGCGCGAGCCATCGGCGAGACGCACCACCGCGCCCGAATCTTTCGCCGTGCGCACGCGCACGCCCTTGCCGATCTGTTCGCCGACGACCATCGCCAGAGTGCCCGCGTCGGTCACGCGATAGAGCGCGCCGTTCGTGCTCTCGACCGTGGCGGCCAGCGCGCCGCCCGCGTCGAACAAGCGGTTCGAGAAGAACAGCCCGCCGACGAGTACGGCCAAGGCGACCGAAGCCGCCATCGCCCAACGCATGGCCGTGAAGTTCGTCCGCGTTTGACGCACGACGGGACGCGACACTTGCGCGCGTGCGGCGGCCGCGCGTCCGGTGCGCGCCTCTTTCAGAGACTTGCGGCAGGGGATGCATTCCTGCGTGTGGTCTTCCAGGAGGAGCGCCCGCGCGGGCGTCAACTCGTGGCGCAGGTAAGACGGAATGAGCGACTGAAAATCAGTGCAGTTGTTGATGTACTCGGACGGCGCGGCGGCTGTCTGTGCGACCACGGCGGGCGCGTCCTGTTGCGCGGTGGCGATGCGCGCCCACACGCGCGCGGCCGCTTCGTCCACGGCGCGCACGTCCGGTTGGTCGTGATGCACGGCCTCCACGGAACGGTCGATGATGGCTTCAAGCTCTTTTTTATTACGCTTCATGATGTTTCTCCAGATACTCACCAATCTCTCCGCGCAGGCGCACGCGCGCGCGGTGCAGCGTGACGGCCACGACCATCTGCGACATGCCGAGCATCTCGGCGATCTCGCTGTTGTCGTAGCCTTCAAAATAACGGAGGACGAAAACTTCCGAGGCGCGCGTGCCGAGACGCGCGACCGCTTGGCGAATCAGCGTCCGCATCTCGCGGTCGGCCTGCTGCGCCTCCGGGTTCAAAATCGGACTTTGCAAGAGCGCCGCGTCCACATCCTCGAACGGCACGGAGCGCGCACGCGTCCGGCCGCGCATCAAGTCGAGCGAGGCGTTGACGGCGGCGCGGTGCAGATAACTGCCGGGACTGGGCGCGAGATCGCGCTTCTCTTTGTTTGCGGCGAGGCGCGTGAAAATTGTTTGCAACACGTCTTCGGCGTCGGCCGGACTGCCCGTGATGCGATAGGCGGTGCGGTAAACCTGCTCGTAATGCTCTTGGAACAGGCTTTCGAGTTCTTCCAGCCCGCCACTTTGGGGTACGGGTTTCAGTTGGGGTGCTGTAGCTGGCACGTTGTTCTCCTTCACTTCGTCACCACCCATAAAACGCCCTCCCACCGGGTTTATTAACAACCCCGCCAAAAAATTTCCGCCTTAATGGATTCGAGACACGGGCAAGCACTCGGAAACGCGAGCATATAACCGCACACTGCGGTGTTCAACTGTTTTTACAGCGCCTATCTGGGCGAGACTGAAACAATTCTCTCGATAGAGGTGTCCAAAGAAGGATGCGGCAATACGTCTCTCATTCGTCAATCTGCTTTATCATCTTCGCGTTTGGCGTCGCTGGGGGTGGTGACGCTTGTATCACTCATCCTCGTTCTGGCGCGCCGCTCGCTCAAATGTCGCCGCCAGCATCGCCTTCGGCCGGCCAAAGCGATTTTGCTATCCCTCGTGGTTGGGAAAAATTTAATGTGGGGGACTTCTCTTTCCATCATCCGCCCGAATTGCGTTTGCAGCGAGGCGATCAAAGCGAAGGACAGACATTAGGGTTTCGTAGCAGCAAGATGACCTTGAGTATAGATAACAGCTTCTATCCCAATCGACTGATGAACGACGAGGGGAGTCAGGAATATTGTGAAGAAAACGTATGGATTGACGGTCGGGCGGCTAAGGTCGTCACCTTCCGGCTGGATGATTCTGCGACGTATCCGGAGCGAAATCGGAAGTTTGTCGCGGCAATACATTTCCCCGAATTGAACGAAGGGATGATCAAGGAGTTCACATTCTGGGCGGCCTGTGCAGATCAAGCGACTCAGGCCGAAGCGCTAAAAATTTTCCATTCCATCAAGTTCAAGGCAAAGCCATGACGAGAAAGCTATCGGCTTCCTAGAGACTTCACCCGACGAATTTGTAGCCGAGGCCGTGGATGGTGAGGATGAATTGCGGGTAGTGCGGGTTGGGTTCGAGTTTTTGCCTGAGCCAAGCGATGTGGACATCCACGGTGCGCGTGGAAGGCATGGCGTGGTAGCCCCAGACTTCGTTGAGCAATTCGTCGCGCGAGATGGTTGCGCCCCTGTGCTCGATCAGGTAGCGGAGCAATTTGAACTCGCGCGCGGAGAGTTCGACGGCCGCGCCTTCGCGCGTGACTTCGGCGCGGCGAAAGTCCGCGCGGACGACGCCGAATTGATAGACATCCGCAGCCGAGGCCGAAGGGTCGTCTCTCTCGCCGCCGCGCGCTCCGGCGGGGACGCGACGGAGCAGCGCCTCGATGCGCGCCAGCAGTTCCATCATCTCAAACGGCTTCGTCACGTAATCGTCCGCGCCGATCTTGAGGCCGACCACTTTATCCACCACCTGCCCGCGCGCCGTCAGCATGATGACGGGCACGCGCGCGCCGCGCTGTCGCAGGTCGCGGCACACGTCGAAGCCGTTCTTGCGCGGCAAGCCCACGTCCAAGATGATGAGGTCGAAAGTTTCCGCGAGCGCGCGCGCCAGTCCGGTCTCGCCGTCGGTCGCCGTCTCGACCGCGTAGCCTTCGCTCGTGAGGCGGTCGGTCAGAGTCATCAACAGCCCCGGCTCGTCCTCCACGAGCAGTATGCGCTGGCTCATACGTCGCCTCTCGCCGCCGCCTCTGTGTGGCCGTTGTCGCGCGCACTCGCGCCGTTGCCCTTCGCGGTTTCGACGCGGCCGTTTCCGTTCGCGGCGGCGGGCAAGTGAAGCGTAAACGCGCTGCCACGCCCCGGCTCGCTCTCGACCGTGACGCGCCCGCCGTGCGCCTCCACGATCTGTTTGACCAGACTCAACCCTAGGCCGTTGCCGTGAATCTGCGCGGCGACGACTTCGCGGCCACGATAAAACGGCTCGAAGATGTGCGGCAGGTCTGCGGGCGCAACGCCTGCGCCGCGATCTTCCACCCTGATCCGCACCTCGCGCCCCCCGCCGCCCGTGGCGCGCGCAGACAGTTTCACCCAGCGTCTCTCGCCTCCGTACTTCAAAGCGTTCGCGAGCAGGTTTTGCAGCGAGCGTGCGAGCGCGCTCTCGTCCGCGAGGACGTGCGGCAATCCTGCGGGCACGTCGCGCACGAACTCGAACTCGGCCTCGTCTCCACGCGCCCCGGTGCGACACGCGGCGACCGCCGTATCGATCACGCTTTCGACCGGGACGGGCGCGAGTTTCAGTTCGCGCCGTCCTGACTGAGCGCCCGCAAATTCCAACACCTGCTCGACCATCTCGGCCAGACGCCGCCCTTCCCTGTGGATGACTTCGCCGTAGCGGCGCACCTGTTGCCGGTTGTCGATCACGCCGTCGGCCAGATTCTCGCCCGCCGAACAGATCACGGCGAGCGGCGTGCGCAGTTCGTGCGTCACGCCCGCGACGAACTCCACTTGTCGCCGCGCCAGAGTTTGCGCGCGATGCGTCGAGACGAAGATCAGCGCGACGCTTCCGGCGAGCAGCAAGAGGATGCCGAAGCTGACGAGCAGACTGCGACGGCGCGCCCGTGCGACCGCCGCGTCGAGCGACCCCGCGACGTGCGTGACGACGAGTTGCCAACCGCCCGCTTTCGTCTCCGGCAAATGCAGACGCCGCATCGACATCTCGCTCGAACGGCTCTCGAAGACGCGCACCGAAAACTTCTTCCCGCGCGACTCGCCCGGAGCACCCGCCGCGCCCTCCCGCGCACTTCCGTCCCCGGATGAACCGGCCGCGGCCGTCTCACGTTCCTCTTCGCGCACGCGCCGCGAGACGAAGGCCGGGGCGAGCGCGTCCATCTCCTCGAAGCGAATTTGCAGCATGTCCGCACGCGCATCGCCCACACTCGCCTGCGCGTCGTTCACGCTCGCACGTGCGTCATCCACGCTCGCGCGCGCATCGCCCGCGTCCCTTTGCACATTGCTTGCGGCCGCCTGCTGCTCCGGCGCGTCACTTGCGCTCGGCCGCGCCGCGTTCGCCTCGCTCGTCGCGGGCGCTGACTCGTAGATGATCCGGCGCGGGTCGCCGCGTTCAACCACGCTGATGCGGTAATCGAGATTGCCGCCGCTCGAAAAATAACGACGCGCGAGCGCAGGCCACATTTCGCGCTTGATGTAATCGAGGTCGAGCGTGACGACGACGTAAGTGGAGAGCGGCGAGTAGTTCGTCAGCACGAGCCGGCTCTCGTTTCGCGGCGGCGCGGGCCTGGCGGCTTCTGCGGCGGCGCGGCCTATGGTCGTCTCTACGGCGCGCCCCGTCTCGTCCGGCACGACCGGGATGACGACCGCCGGAATCTCTCGATCCACGTTCGGCTGCGGCGCGCGGCCTTCGCCTTCGAGTTCCGGGAACAAACCGCGCGGCGCGTTCAACTGCCGACCCTCCGCGAAGCGACGGCGGAGCGCGTCGAAATTGGCAGGCCACTCCGCGACGGCCGTGAACTTTCGCTCCCTCGCGTCGAAGCGCGCGAGTCGCAATTCGCCGCCTGCGTCGCTGCCGTCAACGACGTAGACGTTCGACACGAGCCGCGCGTGTGGCGTACTCGCGCGCCACGCCTCGTAGCGCGCGGCGTAAGTCTCGCCGTCCTGCTTGCGCCACGCGTCCGCGTCGAGTTTCAAATTGAAATAGACGCGCGCGAGTTCGCGGTCGAAGTCTTCGGCGAAGCGCGTCGCGCCCGCGCTGAGCGTCGCCTGCATGCGCTCGCGTTCGGCCGCGCTGACTTGACCGAGCCAGCGATACTGCAAGGCCGCCAGCACGCCGAGCAACACGACGAGCGACGCCGCCAACGCGAGCAGCAACCACGACGGGCGGCGCTGTTTGAAGACACCTCTCACGCCTGCAATGTAGCATAGCCCGCGCGGGCCGAGTTCGGTCGCACGCGAGATTTTACATTCTTAACATCCGCCCCGAACGCCGACGTTGCCACACGCCGCGCGCGCCGGGACGCGCCGAAATTTCCACCCACGCGTTATACTCCGATTCGTTCGACACGATTTCGCAAACGGGAGATTGATGATGGCAGGTGACAGAGAAGCCGAGAAGTCTTATTCGACCACGGAGGTCGTCGCCAAACTCCGGCGTTTGGCCGACGCTTTAGAACAAGAGAAAGTTTTCGAGATACAGATCGCGGGCGAGCGCATCCGCGTTCCGCCCGATGCCACGGTCGAGTTCGAACACGAACGCCGGGGCGACGAAGAGGAAATCGAGATCGAGCTGAAGTGGAAAAACCGTTAACCGCCTAGCGAGCAGGCGGCGCAGGTGTGAGAGGTTCGCCGCCGGAAATGAGGAGCGTGTTCCATGGCAGCTTATATCGTGGTCGAAGTTGAGGTGCGGGACAAAGACAGGTATGAGGCTTATAAGCAGATGGTTCCGCCGTCTCTCGCGGCCTACGACGGACGTTTCATCGTCAGAGGCGGCGAGGTGGAGACACTCGAAGGCGAGTGGTCGCCGACGCGTCTGGTGATTGTGGAGTTTCCTTCGGTGGAGCGCGCGAAGGCGTGGTGGTCGTCCGAGGAATATGCCGAGGCGAAGGCGTTGCGGCAGGCGACGGCGCGAAGCCGGATGATCGTGGTGGCGGGCGTCTGAAGTGACAGCGTTCGACCGCCACAGGGTTCGCCGTCTAGTCATAACCGAGTGGTGGCAGAGATGAGTCGAGCGGCCAAGAGTTTGTTTGTGTTCGGGATTTACCTGTGCGGCTTGGGGCTGCTGTTGCTGCTCGTCCCGAACCTGCTCCTGCGCCTGTTCGGAGTGCCGCCGACGAACGAAGTCTGGATCAGACTCAACGGCATGTTCGTGCTCTGTCTGAGCTTCTATTACGTTCAGGCGGCGCGCAGCGAATTGACGACGTTCATCCGTTGGACGATTTGGACGCGCCTCGCCGTGCTCGTCTACTTCACCGCGTTCGTGTTGCTCGTGTCGGCTCCGAAGGCGCTCCTGTGGTTTGGTCTGATCGATTTGTTGGCGGCCTTGTGGACGTGGCGTGCTTTGACGGAAGCCGGGACGCGTTGAAGAAAACATCTCCCGGCGCGCACTGCGTCCAACCGGCCGCGCGCCGTCATTCTTCGCTCGGCGCGAGAGGATCGTTTCGATGTGGTATGGCTTACTGGCAGACCTCGTGCTCGCTCTCCACGTTGCTTACGTCGCTTACATCCTCTTGGGGCTGCTGCTCATTTTGGTGGGGTGGTGGCGCAAATGGAACTGGATTCGCAGCCCTTGGTTCCGGTTCACACATCTGGCGGCCATTCTCGTCGTGGTGCTGGAACTGATCTTCGGAACCCACTGCCCTCTGACCGTCTGGGAAGTGAACTTGCGCGCGCTGGCCGGTCAGCCCATCAGCGAAGCGACGTTCATCGGGCGTCTGCTCCACTATCTACTCTTCGTCGCCGTCCCCGGCTGGATGGCGGAGGCCATCTACATCGTCTGCGCGCTCGTCATCGCGTTGACGTTCGTGCTGGCTCCGCCCCGTCGGCGGCGCGATAATCAATCGACATAAGTTTAAGGAGATGCGATGCTCTTCATGGTGATCGAACGCTTCAAGAACCGCGACGCCGAGGCCATCTACCGGCGCTACCGGGAGTACGGGCGGATGATGCCCGAAGGGCTGCACTACGTCGGCAGTTGGATCGAGACCAACTACGACAGATGCTTTCAGTTGATGGAATGCGACGACCCGCGCCTCTTCGACCAATGGACAACTCACTGGCAAGACCTCATGGAATTCGAGATCGTCCCCGTCATCACTTCCCAAGCGGCCGTCGAGACATTCAAGCCTCAACTCTCCTAAAAGATCATCCAAGACTCCATCGCCCGGCATATTCTCGGCCGACTGACAAAGCCACACACAGGCACGCCACCTCGCTTCGCACGCCGGATGCCGCCAGAGATTTTACATTCTTTACAAACACTTTTCGTGGGCTTAACCATTCGCGTGCGCGGCGCGCGTAGTATCGGCGCGTGCAATGGCACGGATATGATCCCGGAAAGTTTGAAAGGAAGAGACAAAATGCGTCCGACACTCTTACGTCTCCGGCAAGGGAAAAAAGGAAATGCGCAACGCGCGTGGCGGCGAGCGCCGCGCCGCCCGTCGTCGCCACCACGGGCGGCGGGTCTGCTGTTGCCCGTGGCATGTTTCGTCTTGGCGCTCGCGAGTTTCAACGCGGCGCAGCAGCCGCGCATGATCGAGCAGCCGGACATGACGATTGACGCGGCGACGCGCACGCAGGTCATCGAAGGCACGCTGCGACACTTGCGCGACGGTTACGTCTTCCCCGAAGTCGCCGCGCGCATGGAGCAGGCCATACGCGAACGCTTGGCGCGGAAGCAGTATGACAACGTCACGAGCGCGCGGCAGTTGTCGCAGATGCTCACGGAGCACTTGCAGTTGGTTAGCCGCGACAAACACCTGCGCGTCAACTATCGCGCCGCGCCCCTCGGTGATGACGACCTCCCCGGCGTGCGCCGCGTGCGCCGCGTACCCGATGGCAACAGCGGCGGCGCACCGGCTAACGAGGCGGGCGGCGCGGGCGGCGCGCGGCGCATCCGACGCGAACCGGGCGGCGCGGAGACTCCGACCGACGGCGTGCGACGCGTGCCGAACGGCGGCGCGGGCGAGGCGTCGGGCAATCTGGGATTGGAAAAGATCGAGACGCTTCCGGGCAACCTCGGTTATTTGGATTTCAGCGAGTTCAACCCGTCGGACGAGGCTCTGGCGAAAATCTCCGAGGCGATGAACCGCTTGGCCGACACGGACGCGCTCATCATCGACTTGCGCCGTTGTCGCGGCGGGGCGAGCAACACGATCACGCTGCTCATGAGTTACTTTTTCGACAAGTCCACACACCTGATCGACATTTACGACCGCATCAGCAACAGCACCAGAGAATCATGGTCGCACGCCTCCGTGCCCGGCCGCCGCTACGGCCAGAAAGACGTTTACATCCTGACGAGCAACTTCACCTTCTCGGCCGCCGAAGACATCAGTTACACGCTCAAGAATTTGCAGCGCGCGCGCATCGTCGGCGAGACGACGGGCGGCGGCGCGCATCCGGTCAGAGGTCGCAAGCTGAACGAACACTTCTTCGTGATGCTTCCCTATGCGCGCTCCATCAGCCCCATCACGAAGACCAATTGGGAAGGCACGGGCGTCGAGCCGGACGTGCGAGTGCCCGCCGCGCACGCGCTCAAAACGGCGCAACTCCTCGCGCTCAAAAAGCTCGCCGCGAGCAAACCGCAGGACGCCCAACAAGCGGCGCAACTCAAAACCCTCATCGAAGCCTTGCAGAAAGAGGTGGATGAATTGAAACGATGAAGTGAAAGTGGTGAATGGTGAATGGTAAATGGTGAATGGATGAAGACAGTTCTTTACCATTCACCATTCACCATTTACCATTCACCTGTCTTCTCCTTGTTGCCAAGCGGTCGTCAATCTTGTCTAATACGCTTCTGAGTTACGGTCTTCCCATCAGCGTTTCTTGATTTCCGAGGAGGTAAGTTTGATGACCCGAAAATTTTTGAGTCCGGCGTTGCTCTTGGCGCTCGTCGTCGCGGCCTGCGCGCAGCAGCCGGCGGCGCAGAAGACGACGCCCGCCGGACAGCCGGGGGCGCAGCCGGCCGCGCCCGCCACACAGGCGGCGCAGCCCGCCAACGCGCCGCCCGCCGCGCCGAAGACGCATCTGAAGGTGGGCGACCCCGCGCCCGATTTCACGCTCACCAACACAAAGGGCGAGCGCGTGAAGTTGTCCGACTTTCGCGGCAAGAAGAACGTCGTGCTGGCCTTCTACGTGCTGGCCTTCACCGGTGGTTGAACGAAGGAGCTTCAGGCGTATCAGTCTGATATCGCCAAATTCGACGCCACCGAAACACAGGTCTTAGGCATCAGCGTTGACAGCGCGCCCGCCAACGCGCGCTTCGCCGAAGACATCAAGGTCACGTTCCCGCTCCTCAGCGATTTCAAACGCACGACCGTGCGCGATTACGGTGTCTTCAACGAGGAACGCGGCTTCGGCACACGCGCCACGTTCGTCGTCGATAAGGAAGGCATCATCCGGCACATCGAACAAGGCAACACGGCCATCGACCCGTCGGGCGCGTATCAAGCGTGCAGCATCTTCACGAAAAAAAGTTAACCGAGTCCCGAAGTCCCGAAGTCCCAAGTCTCAAGTCCCAAGGCCGTTCCGACTTGAGGCTTGGGACTTTTATTGGATTTGAGACTTGGAGCTTAAGAGTTTGTATTTGACTTGGGACTTCGGGACTTGGGACTTCGGGACTTTTATTGGACTTGAGACTTAACTTTTCTTCGTGAAAACTTTTAGCCCGTTTCATCCGTTTACTAAATTGCATTACCGTCAGCTCTCGTTCCGAAGTTTCAATCCGACATTTTGGAATTACACCTTTGAGGAGTCGCCCGTGAAGTCGAATATCAGCGTCCTGTCTCTTTTGCTCGCCCTGCTCGCCTGCGCCCCCGCAAGTTTCGCACAGACTCACCGCGCCTCGCTTCGCGGCACGGTCGTTGATCCGAACGATGCCGTTATCGTGGGCGCGGCGGTGACTTTGATCAACGAAACGACCAACGAACGGCGCACCGTCGTCACCGACGACGAAGGCGAATATTCGCTCGCGTCGCTCGCACCCGCGTCCTATCGCGTGGAGGCCGAGGCGTCCAACTTCAATAGAAGCACGCAAACAATAGTGCTACAGGTTAATCAGGAAGCCAGACTGGACATCAGGCTCGCTGTCGGCGTAGCGGTCGTCACCGACCCGATTATTGGCTTTACGCCCTTGCTCGAACAGGACACGCCCGCGCTCGGCACGGTCATCGAAGAGAGACAGATCAGGGAGTTGCCCTTGGACGGGCGCAACTTCCTCGAACTCGCCCTGCTCGCTCCGGGCACTGCGCCGTCCGCGCCCGGCTCGGCCGGATCGGTGCGCGGCGACTTCGCTTTCAGCGCCAACGGCGCGCGTGAGGATTCCAACAACTTCCTCCTCGACGGCGTCTATAACCTCGACCCAAAACTCAACAGCTTCGGCGTCCGCCCGCCCGTCGACGGCATTCAGGAATTTGAGATTTCCACGAGCACCTACGATGCCTCTTTCGGTCGCAACTCCGGCGCGCAGGTCAACGTCATCTCGAAGTCCGGGACGAACACGCTGCACGGCACGCTCTACGAGTTTCACCGCAACGCCGCGCTCGACGCGCGCAACTTCTTCGCGCCCGCAGACCAGCCCGACCCGAAATACATACGCAACCAATTCGGCTTCTCCCTCGGCGGCGCGCTCCGCCGCGACCGCACCTTCTTCTTCGGCGACTACGAAGGCACGCGCACGCGCGAAGGCATCACGCGCGTCACCAACGTCCCGACGCTGCGTGAACGCAACGGCGACTTTTCACAGTCGCTCTTTGCGCGTCCTTTCAATCCGTTCACGCAACAACCCTTCACGAACGGCGTCATCCCCGTCGAATTTCAAAACCCTGTGGGGCGCGCCATCGCCAACCTCTACCCGCTGCCGAACCGCAACGTGCCCTTCGCCAACTTCGTCTCGTCGCCCACTTCGACCGACCGCAACGACAACTTCGACCTGCGGCTCGACCATCGTTTCAACGACCGCGCGACTTTCACCGCGCGCTACAGTTTCGGCGACCGCGATCTGTTCGAGCCTTTCACCGGCCCGACCTTTTCGCTCCTGCCCGGCTTCGGCAACTTCGTCCCGCGCCGCAGCCAGAATTTGATGCTCAGCGAAACGCACGTCTTTTCACCGCGCGTCGTCAACGAAGCGCGCTTCGCCTTTAGTCGCGTCGCCTCGGCCGTCACTGCGGAAGGACGGGGCGTGAGTCTCAACCAACAGGTCGGGCTGCCGGAACTCTCCGCCAATCCGCGCGACTTCGGCCTCAGCTTCATCACCGTCACCGGCTACTCGCCGCTCGGCGAAGAGTTCAACAACCCGCAGCAGAGCGCCTCGAACGTCTTTCAGTTTCTCGACAACGCGACGCTCGTGCGCGGTTCGCACCTCGCCAAGTTCGGTTTCGAGTTTCGCGCACTTCAGCAGAACGCCTTCCGCGACGTGCAATCGCGCGGCTTTCTTACCTTCTCCAACAGCTTCCCTCTGACCGGCAACGCCCTCGCAGATCTCTTGCTCGGCTTCCCCGCGCTCACCGGCGGCGCGCGTCTCGACAACCATCAACACCTGCGCGGCGAAAGCTACGCCCTCTTCGCCAACGACAGCTTCCGCGTGACGCCGCGCCTCACGCTTTCACTCGGCCTGCGCTACGAATACAACTCGCCGCCCGTCGACCGGGAAGACCGCGCGAACCTCTACGACCCGGCGACGCGCACGCTCTCGCGCGTCGGCACGAACGGCATCCCACGGAGCGGCTACGAAGCGGACAAGAACAACTTCGCCCCGCGCCTCGGCTTCGCCTACGCCTTGAACGAATCGGGCACGACCGTTCTGCGCGGCGGCTACGGCGTCTATTACGACCAGCCCGCGCTCGCGCCCGGCGAAGGACTCTATTTCAACGCGCCCTACTTCGACTTCAATCTCTATTTCTCTCTGCCCGGCCTGCCGCTCACGGTCAACAACCCGTTCCCGCAAAACTTCCCTTTCCCCTTGCCCGACACGGCGCTCGCCTTCCAGCGCGATCTGCGCACGGCCTACATGCAGCACTGGAACGTGAACGTGCAGCAGCAACTCGGCCGGAGCCGCGTGCTCGAAATCGGTTACGCCGGTTCGAGGGGCACGAAACTTTTGACGGCGCGCGACATCAATCAACCGCGCCCCTCCACGCTTCCCTTCATCCTGCGCCCCGTCCCGCAGTTCGACGACATCAACTTGATCGAGTCGCGCGGCAACTCCAACTACCACAGCCTGCAGGTGCGATTTCAACAACGCTTGACGCGCGGACTCGCGTTGCTGTCGTCCTACACCTACGCGAAATCAATCGACGATGCCTCGAACTTTTTCACGAGCGCGGGCGACCCCAACTTCCCGCAGGACAGCCAGAATCTCAGGCTCGAACGCGGCCGCTCGAACTTCGACGTGCGCCATCGTCTCTCCACCAGTTTCTCTTACGAGCTGCCGTTCGGGCGCGGCCGCCGCTTCCTCAGTGACGAAGGCTTCGTCACGACGCTTCTCTCAGGTTTCCAGTTCAACGGCATCTTGACGCTGCAAACGGGACGCCCTTTCACCGTCGCACTGCTCTCCGAGATCGACAACAGCAACACGGGGCGCTCCACGCTCGGCTTCGGCGCAAACGACCGCCCGAACGTCGCGGGCGATCCCAACGCGACGCAGCGCAGGCCGGAGCGTTGGTTCAACACGGCAGCTTTCACCTTCCCCCCGTTCGGCACGTTCGGCAACGCCGGGCGCAACATCCTCGACGGCCCCGGCTATCAAAACTTGAACGCCTCGCTCTTGAAGAACACGCCCCTCTCCGAGCGCATCAATCTGCAACTGCGACTCGAAGCCTTCAACCTCTTCAACCATCCGAACTTCAATCTGCCCGACAACTTCCTCGGCTCGCCCACCTTCGGCCAGATTCTTTCGGCGCGCGACCCGCGCCACTTGCAGTTCGGCGCGAAGCTGTTGTTTTAGAGGGAAGCGATTAGCTGTTAGCTGTTAGCTCTGAGCCGTGAGCTTTTGTTCGTTGAAAGCTCGCGGCTCTTGGCTTTTGTGGTCGGCCTCGCGCGGCGTGCTTTGTTCGCGCCGCGACGCGCGCCTAAAATGAGGCGTTACCATTTTCAAGAGCATGGAGGGCGAAGGCGATGGCCGGCGAGAAGAAGAACCAACAGCAGAAGAAGAAGAAGACGGTGGGCAAGGGCGGGTCGGTTGCGAGCAGCACGCCGAACGAAGAAGGGCGCGCTTCCGGCGGCGGGAAGCAATCCGCTAATTCACAAGCGCCGAAGGAGAGCAAGGACGACGCGTCGGGGCGCGGCGGCAGGTTGCACTAAGAGCGGCGAACAAAATCAAGGAGCCACGAATTCACACGAAACAACACGAACAAGATTGCATTCTGTTTCGTGTTGTTTCGTGTGAATTCGTGGCTCCTGTTTCTTAGTCGCCTGAATATTTCTCTACGGCGAATCACTCGGCCAGATTGTAGGCGGCCATCTCCGTGCCGTTGCGTACGAGGAGTCGGCCGTTGGCCAGCGCGGGCACGTTCCAAGTCTTGCCGGAGAGCGCGGCAAACTTCGACACTTCCGTGTACGACGAAGGGTCGGCTTTGACGAGCGCGACTTCGCCCGCGTCGGTCGTCACGATCAAGTGGTTGCCGGCAAAGAGCACTTGCCCGTAACCGTAGCGCCCGCCCTTCCACTTGCGCTCGCCCGTCGCCAGATCGATGCAGGTCAAGATGCCTTCGTCCAACCCGTAAGCGTAGCCGCCCGCGACGACGGGGCTGTTGAATTTCGTCTTGAGGTTGATGTTTTCCCACACGGGCTTCGCCGTGAAACTGCGGCCGCCGCCCGCCAGTTCGACGAGCGCCGCGCCCTTGCCGTAGCCCGCCGACATGAGGAAACGATTCGCGCCGACGACGAGCGGCTGCGAGACGTTGATGCCGTAGGACACGTCCCACGGGTGCGACCAGAGCACCGCGCCGTCCCCGGGGTCGAGACCGGCGACGTGGCTCGCCGTGACGACCAAAATCTGTCGCTTGCCCGCGAGCGTCACGAGCATCGGCGACGTGTAAGAGGCGCGGTCGTTCAGAGCAGACCAGACGCGCGTGCCCGTCGTCTTGTTGTAAGCGACGACGCCCTTGCCCGCCGTGCCCCCCGCGAGCACCACCACCTTGTCGTCAACGATCAAGGGCGAGGCGGCCATGCCCCATTGCAGATTCGACGCGCCGTTATCGGAAAGAATGTTTTTCTGCCAGTAGAGTTTTCCGCTCTTCGCGTCGAGGGCGCGCAGTTCGCCTTCCGCGCCGAGCGCGTAGATGCGTCCCGCGTCCCACGTCGGCGTCGAGCGCGGCCCGTCGCCCGTGTTGTCGGGGCTGAACGCCGCGTTCCAACCGTGCGTCCACAGTTCGCGTCCCGTCTCGACGTTGTAGGCCGCGACCACTTCCTGCGCGCGTCGCTGTTCGATGGTGTAGGCCGTGCCGTCCGCCACGACGAACGAAGAGAAGCCGCCGCCCACGGGCTGCTTCCACATCGGTTTCAACCCGCCCGCCGGCCAGTTGGTTTTAACTGCGCGTTCCTCGTAACGCCCGTCACGATTCGGCCCGCGAAAGTTCGTCCAGTAGTTGCGTGAGGAAGACGACGCCGTAGCGGCGGCGGGCGCGGACGGATGATTCGCATCCTGCCCGGCAGTTGTCGCCGCTGTAGGATTCGCGCCGTCCGTCGCGCCCGTCTGGCCGCCGGGCACTTGCGCGGCGTTCGCGTTCTCGGCGGGCGCTGTTGTGGCCGTTGTCTGTCCGGGCGCGGCCGGGGCTTGCGACTGGCCTCCTCCGGCGTTGAGCGCGGCTTGTTGTGCGCGGTGGCGTTCGAGTTCGGCGTAGTGCGCGTCGCGGTCGCTGAAATAGCGGTAGCCGTAGAAATGATAGAACAGCGCGAGCAACAGCGCGGCGCAGCAGACGCCCGCGCCGATCAACGTCTGCCGCGAGCGATACCACGGCGTCGTGTCTGTCGATTCGAACATGGCGAACTCCTTAATAAAGCCGTAAATCGTGAATCGTAAATCGTGAATAGAGAAAACCGGATTGAATCTATTGACGATTTACGATTCACGATTTACTCGTCTTCACGTGTCTCAGCCGCGCGCGTTCGTGATGCAATATAGATGCTTTTCGCCGCGAATGAAAAGTTTTTCGTCGGCGATGGCGGGCGAGGCGTAGACGGGTTCGCCGAGAGAGTTCGTGCGCACCACTTCATGCTTCGCGCCCGCCTTGATGACGTAAGTGTCGCCCTCTTCGCTCGTCAACAGAATCTTGTCCTCGAAGGCGACGGGCGAGGCCATGAAGGCGGCGGGCTTCGGCACGCGCGCCGCTTCGTACAAGACCTTGCCGGTCTTCGCTTCAAGACTCGTGATCGAGCCGTTGCCCGTCATCAGGTAGAGATAGTCGCCGTAGAGAATCGGCGAAGGCACGTAGGCCGTGCCCTTGTTGTACTTCCAGACGAGTTGCGGCGTGCCCGTGATGTCGCCGCTGCCCCCGGCGCGAATCGCCAGAGCGATCTTGGCCGGATAGCCCGAAGTGATGACGACCAGATCGCCGGAGACGACCGGCGTGTTGACGGCGTTGCTCTCCAAGCCCTTGTGCCGCCAGAGTTCTTTGCCCGTCGCCGGGTCGTAGGCGATGATCGCCTCGGCCGCGCTCGCGACGAGTTCCGTGCGCTTCGCCGTGCGGACGAGAACGGGCGTGCTCCACGTCACGTCAACCTTGCGCGGCACGCGCCACACTTCTTTGCCGGTCTTTTTGTCGTAGGCCGCGATGAAGGAGTTCATGCCGCTGTCGTCGCACTGCATGATGACGAGGTTCTGGTAGAGAATGGGCGACACGCCGTAGCCGACGCTGGCCGTGCCGAGTTTGCCGAGACTCTGTTTCCAGACGAGTTTGCCGTTGAAGTCGTAGGCGTAGAGACCTTCCGTACCGAAGAAGGCGAAGACGTATTTGCCGTCGGTGGCGGGCGTCGAAGAAGCGAAGCTCGCCTTCTTGTGGCGGCTGTCGGAGACCGCGCCTTCGTAGGCCACGCGCTCCCACAAAATCTTTCCCGTCTCGCGGTCGAGACTGATGACTTTAAAAGTCTGCTTGTGATCCGCGCCCACCGCATCGGGGTGCACGAAGTCAGACCCGTCGGCCATCTTGTGCGTCACGCCCGGCTTCGTCCCGGGAATGACTTCGCCCTCGATGGCGCTCGTCAGGAAGATACGCTTGCCCCACACAATCGGCGACGAATGGCCGCGCCCGGCAATCGGCGTCTTCCATTTGATGTTCTTCGTCGCGCTCCACTCCGTGGGCAGCCCCGTCTCCGTCGAGACGCCCTGCCCTTCCGGGCCGCGCCACTGCGGCCAGTTGCCGCCCTTCGCGCTCGCCGCGTGTGAACCGAGGGAGAAGACGGCGGCCACGCAGACGACCGTTGACAATAACAGACCGGCAATAAATCGTTTCATGGTTGATTTCCTTCTAGGTTTCAGAGGCTCAACCGATTCCCCGCGTTAGACGCGCCGGGGTCGGCTTTTATTCCATTCGCAAACTTGCGACTTACAAATCATCGCTCAACCCTTCGCGCCTTACGCTTTTCTCCTTTGCGCCTCCAGCGAGAACGATTTCACGCAAAGGCGCAAAGTTTAAGACTTAAGGCGCAAAGCGTTGAGCGGCGATAAGGCGCAAGGGGTTGAGCGGCGATCTTGAATGTTGAGCGCGTCACTACTTTCCGGCTTTGCCCTTCGCGGCACGTGCGGGCGCGGCGGGCGCGTTCGCGTCGCCGATGCCGAAGAGGTGATGCTGGCCGCGCACGATCAGGAGGCCGTCGGAGATGGCGGGCGTCGCCATCAAGGGTTCGCCCATCGGGTTCGTCGAGAGCAGTTCGTGCTTCGGCCCTGCTTTGACGACGAACACCTCGCCGTCCTCGCTCGAAAAATAGAGCTTGTCGTCGGCCGCGACGGGCGAAGCGGTGAACGCGCCGCCCTTCCCTGCGATGCGTTCCTGATACACGCGCTCTCCCGTCCGCGCGTTGTAAGCGGCGACGACGCCGTTATTCGAGCAGGTGTAAAAATAGTCGCCGTAGACGATGGGCGTCGGCATGTAAGGGCCGCCGCGCTGCTTGCTCCAAGCGACGAACTCGTTCGTCTCCTGCTTCTCTTTCAGAGTGATGTCGCCGGTTGCGCCGAGGCGGATGGCGTAGATCGGTTGGATCGGACGATACCCTGCCGTCACGTAGATCAGGTCGTGCGCGATGATGGGCGTGGGCGTCGTGATCTCGGAGTTGCCGCCGAGCCGCCAGAGTTCCTTGCCCGTCAACGGGTCATAACCGCGTATGAACTTCGTCGCGTTGGCGATGAGTTCCGCGCGCGTCTTGCCTTCGTGGACGGTCGGCGTGCCCCAAGAGGGAATCTCGTCGCGCATCGTCTTCCAGACTTGCTTGCCCGTCTTCAGATCGTAGGCGGCGAGAAAAGAGTTCTTCTGCACGTCGGCCTGCACGATGACGAGGTTCTTGTAGATGATCGGCGAAGAGGCGTGTCCCCATTGATAGTCGGGGTCGTAGAACCAGCCCGCATCGAGTATTCCGGTGTCCTGCTTCCAGAGCAGTTTCCCGTTCGCGTCGTAGCAGGCGAGGACGCCTTGCGAACCGAAGAGGGCGACGACGTGCTTGCCGTCCGTGGCGGGGGTGGACGAGGCGTGCGTGCCCTTCGGATGGCGTTTGGTTTTGGGTATGCCTTCGAGCGTCACGCGATCCCAGACGACCTTGCCCGTCCCCTTGTCAATCGCCATGACGTGCCAAGTGTGCTTCGGCTCGTTCTCGACGGGTTCGACATCGCCGTAGAGTCCGTAGCGCGCGGCCGGTTTGGCGTCGGCGCTGACGGCCGTCGTCAAGTAGACGCGGTTGCCCCACACCACCGGGCTCGATTGACCGATGCCGGGAATCGGCGTCTTCCAACGCAAGCCCACAGACTTCTCGCCGTCCCAACTGACGGGCGTTTTCGACGCGCCCGTGGCGACGCCCGAAGCACTCGTGCCGCGAAACTGCGGCCAGTTCTGCGCGTTCGCCGTTGCGGCGGCGGCGACCAAGCAGAAGCACAGGATGAAAGGTGCGTTGCGTCTCATGTGTCTCTCCCGAATCAAATTCATGTTCGTATCAACAGACGATCCGTTACGTTTCGACGGAAATTCAACGGAAATTCGACGGAGGTTTGACGGACGCTTGCCGGACGTTTGAAAGTCCGACCAGTGCGCCCGCAAGGTGTTTACTCTCGCGGCGCGTCGCCGGCCGCCGTGTCGGCCGTCGCCTTCGACACGGCGGCCGCCACGTCCGTCCAGTTCATCGCATCCATGTGCATCGCGAAGACGCGCTCGACCGAGAGCTTCTCCCGCTCCGCCGCCGAGATCACTTCCGACACGTACTGCGGCATGAAGAACGACCCGTCCGGCCGCTTCTGCAAGAGGTCGCTGCCGTAGAGCAAGCGGTGTTCGGGAAAGTAGACCATCATCATCCGCTCGCCCGTCTCCGTCCGAATCGGATAAAGCTCCAGACGATTCGCGCCCCCGCCGATCATCGTCTTCGCGGAGACGATCTGAAACTTCGGCTTCCGGCGCGGCGTGCGCGCCAGCGCGTCCGGGTTGAGCGTGCGCGGCGCGGCCAAGAGGCGTTCGAGGATGGGGCGGTTGAGGTCGAGCGCATAGACGGGGATGCCGCGCGCCACGTATTCGCGCACGCCGCCGAAGTGCGGCCACGCATCGGAAGTGGAGATGACGGCTTTGACGGGCACGCCGGGAAAATGCTTCGCGGCTTCGTCCAACACCTTCACGGAGTAACTCGAAGAGATCGGCGCTTCGATGATGACGATTCCGTCCGACTGCCGCACGAGCGTGACATCCCAACCGCCGGGCATCGAATAGACGCCGGGAGCCGTGTCGTGCGGCGGGCGGCCGGGGCGGCCAAGCGGCGCTGTTTCAAAGTTGATGGACGGGCGCGCCTTGTAAGCCTTCTGCACGTCCGCCGAGATGCTCAAGGCGTCTTCGGGCGTGGGCGGGTTGAGCTTGAGGTTGATGGCGGTGAACGTGCGCCACTTCAAATTATTCCGTTCCGTGTCCCACTGGCGCGGGTAGCGCAAGGCCCCCGCTTCCAAAGTCCAGTAGGAATAATAGACGCGCGTGCGCACGTCGCCCCAGACAGCCCACAACTCATACGGGTGCGTGCCGAGCGTTTCCACGGCGGTCGGCAGTTGGCTGTTCGCGTTGAGAAAGACGGTCACCGGCCGCTCGCGCCAAGTGAATTTCACGATGCGCTGCGGCGTGCCCTGCAAGACGGTCTCGCCTTCGGCGCGCAGGTCAGCGGCATCGAGCGCCGAGAGCAGCACGCGTTCGGGGCCGAGCGCGATTCTCAGTTCGCCCTCCTGCAAGCTCAAGGGACTGCCGGGAAAAGCCTTGTCGCCGCGCACGGCGCTCGCCACGCCGCCCGCGACGACGAAGGTGCGCGCAGCCCATTCGGTCGTCTGGCCGTCGCGGCTCTCGACCGTGCGCCGCATCCTCGCGCCCGCGAAATCGATCAACTCGCGCGTCTGCTCGTAAGAGACGATGTAAGGCCCTTCGGGACGCTCCGACTGCTCGACCGCATTAACGTGGCCGATGCCTTCGACTTGAATCGACTTCACGGCGCGCCAGCGCGCCTCGCCGCCCATCGCCGCGAGCGCCGCTTGCACCAGCCGCCTGCCCTCTTCCGGGGCCGTGGCGGAAGAAGCGCCGCGCCGCGCCGTCTGCTGAGCGTATGAAAACGAAGCCGCGATGAACAACAAGATGAGAGCTGAAGAAACTGCACGCTTGAACACGTTGGGAAAGACTCCTTTGCTGGATGTTAACGAGTTAACGAACGGACGCCCGGTTTGATTAACCGCACAACGCATAGATTGCTTAACCGCGCAACACACAGTTTGAGTAATCGCGCGACGCGCAGTTTGATTAACCGCGCGATGCGCTCTGGCCGTGCGTTATTTGATTTTCTTAAAGACCTGCGTGTTCGCGCCCCGCTTCGTGGTGAAGCCTGTGACCGCGCCGTTCTCGACATTGAAGGTCACGGTCACGCCGTCGAATTCACGCGGGCGGAAGTTCAGTTTGTCGAACGCGTCGAGGGTTAGTTGCTGTCCCGGCGGCCCGATCACGAGCACGCCGTCTTTCACGACCGCGTTGAACTCCGCGCCGCTTTCCAGTTTGTAAGTTCCGACGTAGGAATTGAGCGTCTCCGCGTCAACCTTGAAGTCGGCTTTCGGCGGCGGCACGGCTCCGGCCTTCGTCAGCAGTTCGGCGATCTCCGTGTGCTTGCTGCGCGTGGCGGCCGAGAGCGCGCCCGTCAGTGCTTCGGGTTTGAGATTGCCGGCGGCGAGCACCACCTTGACGAGTTCGAGGTGGCCGCCGTCCGCGCCGATCTGCAAGGCGTCTTCGCGCCCCTCTGCGCCCGCCGCCAGAAGCGCCTCCACTATTTTCGCGTGCCCTTTCTGCGCCGCCCAGATGATCGGCGTCGCGCCGTAGAAAGTGTCTTTGACGTTCGTGTCGGCCTTGCGTTCGAGCAGCACTTTGACGACTTCGAGGTGGCCTTTGTCCGAAGCGTAAGAGAGCGCCGTCGCGCCGTAACGAAACTTGGTGTTGACATCGACGCCGCGGTCGAGCAGAGACTTCACCGTCGCCGCGTCGCCCTTGCGCGCGGCCTCGAAGAGTTGATCCTTGAGTTCTTCTTGAGCGAAGGCAGTGGGCACGGCTGCTGTTGCTGCGGACAGGAACAGGAGCAGAAGAGACAACAAAAGATTTCTCTGGCGCGTCATAGATTCACCTCTTCGTGAAGGCTTCCGCTTGGGCGGGAGAGCATCCCGCTCATACATTTTTTCGGAACGTGAAATGATCTTTTACGGATTGCCGGGGCGACCCGACGAAGACGGCCGCCCGCGTGTTTGAAGTTTGCCCGTAGGTTTTACGTCTAACTCGACGGGTAGGTTGCAAGAGGCGGATTTGCCTCGCCCCTGAAAGCGCGACATAATATGTGGCGCGCGCGTCGACGAGTCTAGAAAAACTTCCCGCCCGCCGGCAACTAAAACCGCGCGCTTGCGTATCTCTACTGTTAAGAATGACAATTCGTTTAACCGCCCGAAGGTAAAATCGATCATGCACGTCCCTCTGTCGAAACGTTTCTCGCTCGCTCTGTTCATCTTCGCGCTCCTCGTCGCCCCTCCTCATGCCCTCGCGGGCGATTGGGCTGAATGGCGCGGCCCGGCGCGCGATGGATTGTCGCCCGAAAAAAATCTGCCCTCGCGCTGGTCGCCGGCGGGCGAAAACCTCGCTTGGAAAGTTCCCTTCGGCGGTCGCTCCGCGCCCATCGTCTTCGGCAACCGCGTCTACTTGCAGAACACGGCGGGCAAGGGCGAGACCTTGCAGGAACGCTTGATGTCGTTCGACGCGGACACGGGCAAACTCGTCTGGGAGCATCGCTTCAACGTCTACTTGTCGGACGTGCCGCCGCATCGCGTCGGGTGGGCTTCGCCCGTGGGCGACCCGGCGACGGGGAACGTCTACGCCTTCGGCGTCGGCGGCACGCTCGTCGCCCTGTCGCGCGAGGGAAAAGTTTTGTGGGAGCGTTCGCTCGGCGAAGACTTCGGCCTCCTGACCACGCACGGCGGTCGCACCGTCTCGCCGCTCATCGACGGCGAACTCGTGATCACGAGCGGCGTCACTTCGATGTGGGGCGCGCACGGGCCGGGCGCGCACCGCTTCATGGCCTTCGACAAACGCACGGGCGAAACCATGTGGGTCAGCGCGCCCGGCGGTCGCCCCTACGACACGACCTACGCCGCGCCCATCATCGCCGACATCAACGGCACGCGTCTCTTGATTCAAGGCGCGTCGGACGGCGTCGTCCATGCCTTGAAGCCGCAGACGGGCGAGCCTGTCTGGAAGTATGAAATCTCGAAGCGCGGCTTGAACACGGGCGCGGTCGTCTATCGCAATCTCGCCATCGTGACGCACAGCGAGGAGAATCTCGAATCGAACGAGATGGGCATGATCGCCGCGCTCGACGCGACCGGGAAAGGCACGCTCACCAAGGAACAGGTCAAGTGGAGCACCGTCGGCTGGCAGGGCGGTTTCTCCTCGCCGGTGATCGACGGCGACAGGCTTTATCAAGTCGATAACGGCGCGAACATCGCCGCCTTCGATCTGAACACGGGCAAGCAACTGTGGCTGCAAAATCTCGGCACGATCCAGAAGGCTTCGCCCGTCTTCGCCGACGGCAAACTCTACGTCGGCACGGAGAACGGAAAGTTCTTCATCTTGAAGCCGTCGGCGACGGGCTGCGAGATACTCGACTCGGACGCGCTCGGCACGGAGCAACAGCCCGAAGCGATCATCGCCTCGGCCGCCGTCTCGGACGGCCGCATCTATTTCGCTTCCGACTCGAACCTCTACGCCATCGGCAAGAAAACTAATTCGCCGAGCGTAGAGCGCGCCCAGTTTGTCGAAGACCATAGGACGGCAACCGCCACGCACGTTCAAGTCGTCCCGACCGAACTCATCCTCAAGCCCGGCGACAAGGTGAAGTTTCGCGTGCGGCTCTTTGACGAGCGCGGCGAATTTATCCGCGAGGAAAAGAGCGGCGCGGCGTGGTCGCTCGATAATTTGAAAGGCACGGCGGAGAGCGGCCAGTTCGTCGCCGCGACGGACGGAGGGTTTCAGGCCGGTCTCGTCAAAGCGACCGTGGGCGGACTGACGGGCGCGGCGCGCGTGCGCATCGTGCCGCCTTTGCCGTGGGCGGAGAACTTCGACGCGATGGCTTTGAACAGCGTGCCGCCCACTTGGGTCTCCACCACTCTGAAATACGCTGTGCGCGAGATGGACGGCGGCCGTGTGCTCGTCAAGTTGGCCGAAGGCTCGTCGCTGCTGACGCGCACGCGCTCTTACATGGGGCCGTCCGACCTGTCGAACTATACCGTCGAAGCGGACGTGCGCGGGACGGAGCGGCGCAGGCAGCGCGGCGACGCAGGCGTCATCGCGCAGCGTTACGCGCTCGTGCTCTACGGCAACGCACAGGCGCTCCACCTCGAACCGTGGCAGCCGGAGGTGGCGCGCACCGTCACGCTTCCCTATGCTTGGAAGCCCGACACTTGGTATCACATGAAGCTCACGGTGGAGAACACGGCGGACGGCAAGGCGCGCGCGCGCGGCAAGGTCTGGCCGGTCGGCGAAGCGGAACCGGCGGCGTGGATGATCGAGCGCGTCGATCCGCTGCCGAACCGTCAGGGCGCGCCCGGCATCTTCGGCAACGGTCTGGCCGAACTCTACTTCGACAACTTGAAAGTGACCCCGAACAAATAAGCCGGAGGCAAAACTAATCTCCGTTCACACGAGCGACCCGAACAAAAAGATGAACCCCACGATCAACGAAGCCGCCGCGCTCGCGCCGCCGCCCTCGCCCGAACGCATCTTTCAAACGCTGACGGCCTACCAGCAGACGGCCGCCTTGAAAGCCGCCATCGAACTCGAACTGTTCACGGCCATCGCCGAAGGCGCGGACACGACCGCCGCCCTCGCCGCGCGCACGGGAGCGGCCGAACGCGGCCTGCGCATACTTTGCGACTACCTGACGGTCGCGCAGTTTCTCGGCAAGCTCTCCGACGGCCGTTACACTCTGACGCCGGAGGCGGCCTTGTTTTTAGACCGCCGCTCGCCCGCATACGTCGGCGGCATCGCGGAGTTTCTGTCGGGCGCGCACCTCGGCGACGCCTTCGCGCGTTTCACCGAAAGCGTCCGCAAGGGCGGCACGGTGCTGGAAGCGGAAGGCTCGATGACGGCCGACCATCCGATGTGGGAAGATTTCGCGCGCGGTATGGCCTCGATCATGCGCCCGGCCGCCGCCGACATCGCGCGAGTGGTCGGCATCAGTGAGATGGGCGCGTGCAAGATTTTAGACATCGCCGCCGGGCACGGCATCTTCGGCATCACGCTCGCCGGGCAGAACGCGGAGGCCGAAGTCTACGCCGTCGATTGGCAGAGCGTTTTGGCGATAGCGCAAAAAAACGCGGACGGGGCGGGCGTCTCGGCGCGCTATCACTTGATCCCGGGCAGCGCCTTCGAGGTCGAGTTCGGCACGGACTACGACCTCGTGCTCCTGACCAACTTCTTCCACCACTTCGACCCGCCGACCTGCGAGACGCTGATGCGTAAATGCCACGCCGCGCTCAAAGCGGGCGGCCGCGCCGTGACGCTTGAGTTCGTGCCGAACGAAGACCGCGTGACGCCTCCGGCCGAAGCCGCGTTCGCGCTCGTCATGCTCGGCACGACCCCGGCGGGCGACGCCTACACCTTCTCGGAGTTCGAGCGCATGTTCCGAAACGCGGGCTTCGCGCGGAGCGAGTCGCACCAGACCATGCCCGGCCACATCATCGTGTCGTACAAGTAGCTATTAGCTGTTAGCTGTTGGCTGTAAGTAATCAGCATTGAGCATTAGTAAGAGTTAGAGGATTGAAGATTATGAAGCGTATTGAAAGAACGAGGGGCTTGAGAGTTGGGTTGATGTTGACGTTGGCGGTGTTGGGCGGTTTCTTGCTGCTCGCTGCTTACAGCTCACGGCTCACTGTTCAAGGCTCACGGCTCGCTGTCTCGGCGTCCGATCCGGGCGGGGGCGATTGGCCGATGTGGGGCGGGACGCCCGACCGTAACATGGTCTCGAATATGAAGGGCATCCCCGTGACGTGGGACGTGAAGGAGAAGGTGAACATCAAGTGGGTGGCCGCGCTCGGTTCGCAGACTTACGGCAACCCGGTCGTGGCCGGAGGCCAAGTCTACGTCGGCACGAACAACGAATCGCCGCGCGACCCGCGTGTCAAAGGCGACAAGGGCATCTTGATGGCTTTCCGCGAATCGGACGGCGAGTTTTTGTGGCAGGCCGTCTCGGACAAACTCGCCGCCGGGCGCGTCAACGATTGGCCGTATCAAGGCGTCTGCTCGTCGCCGCTCGTCGAAGGCAAAATCCTCTACTACGTGACGAACCGGGGCGAGGTCGTCGCGCTCGACACCGAGGGCTTCCGCGATAAAGAGAACGATGGCACAGTCAAAGACGAGAAGTTGAACGGCGAGCGTGACGCCGATGTCATTTGGAAGTTCGACATGATGGAAGAGGTCGGCGCGTTTCCGCACAACATGTCGAACTCGTCGCCCGTCTCCTTCGGCGATCTCATTTACGTCAGCACGTCGAACGGGCAGGACGAGAGCCACGTCAACATCCCCTCGCCGAAAGCCCCGGCCATCATCGCCATCAACAAGAAGACGGGCAAGCTCGTCTGGGAAGACAACTCGGTCGGCGACCGCATCCTGCACGGCCAGTGGTCTTCGCCGACGGTGGGTAAACTGGGCGGAGTGGATCAAGTCGTCTTCGCGCAGGGCGACGGGTGGGTGCGCGGCTACGAGGCGCTGACGGGCAAGAAGCTGTGGGAGTTCGACCTCAACCCGAAGGATTCCGTCTGGCCGAAGACGCGCAACGAAGTGATCTCCACGCCCGTCATCTACGAAGACAAAATCTATCTCGCCAACGGCCAAGACCCCGAACACGGCGAAGGCGTCGGCCACCTCTACTGCATCGACCCGACGAAGCGCGGCGACATCACACAAACCGGGCGCGTCTGGCACTACGACAAAATCCGCCGCTCCGTCTCCACGCCCGCCATCAAAGACGGCATCGTCTACTATCCGGACTTCAGCGGCTTCCTGCACGCGCTCGACGCCAAGACCGGACAGGTCTATTGGACGCACGACGTGTTCGCCGCCGTCTGGGGTTCGCCCATGCTCATCGACGGCAAAATCTATCTCGGCGACGAAGACGGCGACATCGTCATCTTGCAGGAAGGCAAGACGAAGAAAGTGATCTCGGAGATCAACATGGCGAGCAGCGTCTACTCGACGCCCGTGCCCGCCAACGGCACGCTCTTCATCGCCAACCGCAACCAACTCTTCGCCATCGCCGAACAGAAACCCGCCGCCGCTGCGACACCGGCCGCGCCCGCGAAGAAACCCTAAAAGCCGTAAATCGTGAATCGTAAATAGACAGAACAGGATTTCCTCTATTTACGATTCACGATTTACTTCTCTTATGCTGCCTTTCGATTTCCAACTTCGCACGCGTGTCGTCTTCGGGGCGGGCGCGCTCGCGCGTCTCGGCGCGCTCGCGCGCGAGTTGGAGTTCCGGCGCACGCTGCTCGTCGCCGACCGCGGGTTGGTGGCGAGCGGCCACGTGGCCGAGGCGTCGGCGGAGTTGGCGAAGGCGGGTGTGGAAGTGATTCCCTTCCATGAGTTCGACGTGAACCCGGATACACGGATGTGCGCGCGCGGGCGCGACTTCGCTGCGCCGCTTCAAATTGATTCCCTCATCGGACTCGGCGGCGGCAGTTCGCTCGACTGCGCGAAGGGCATCAACTTTCTTTTGACCAATGGCGGCCGGATGCAGGACTACCAAGGCTACGGCAAGGCCGCGCGCCCGCTGCTGCCGATGCTCGCCATTCCGACCACCGCCGGGACGGGGAGCGAAGCGCAAACCTATGCGCTCATCTCAGACGCGGAGACGCACTCGAAGATGGCTTGCGGCGACCCGAAGGCGGCCTTCCGCGTCGCCCTGCTCGACCCCGCGCTCACAGTCTCGCAGCCCCCGCCGGTCACGGCCGCCGCCGGGTTCGACGCCGTCGCGCACGCGGTCGAAAGCTACGTCACCACGCGCCGCAATGCCGTCTCCGACACCTTCGCGCGCGAGTCATGGCGACTGCTCGAAGCGAACTACGAGCGCGTGCTCTCGCATCCGGCAGACCTCGAAGCGCGCGGCGCGATGCAGCTCGGCGCGTACTATGCCGGGGTGGCAATCGAACATTCGATGCTCGGCGCGACGCACGCCTGCGCCAACCCTCTAACCCAACATTACGGCACGACGCACGGCGACGGCATCGCGCTGCTCTTACCGCACGTCGTCCGTTGGAACAGCAAGGCGGTCGCCGCGCGCTACGCCGAACTCGTGCGCCTCACGGGGCAAAGCGTCACGGAGCAGGAGGCGGGCGACGCGCTGGCCGCGCGGCTCGAAGAGTTGAAGACGGCGGGCGCGCTCGACGCCGAGGCGGGCGTCGTTCGCGCGGAAGATTTGGAGATGCTGGCCGACGAGGCCGCCGGGCAGTGGACGGGCGCGTTCAACCCGCGCCCCTTCGACCGTGACGGCGCGCTCGAACTCTATCGCCGCGCCCTGCAACTGGAATTCGAGAACGTTTAGATTGCGCGCTTCGTGATGCTCGGATTGTCGTCTTAACTTGATTGCTCCTCCGTGTGCCTCCGTGTCCTCTGTGGTGAAAGTTTGATTTTAACCACAGAGGACACGGAGGCACACGGAGGAAAGCTGACAACAACTTCATCAACTATGTTTGAGGATATGCCGGAAGTGAACGACGAACTTTTCTCGCGCAACGGTCGGCGGCGGCACGTGTTTTCGCTGGCGCTGATTTTCGCGTGTGCCTTTTTATTGTCGCCCGCACGGGCGGCGGCGCAGTGGGCCGACCCGAACAACTGGCCGCAGTTTCGCGGCAGCCATCAGTTGACGGGCGTGTCGAAGTCGGACGTGCCGAAGAACATCCGGCCGCTCTGGAATTATCAGGCGGGCGCCGGCATTGAATCCAGCGCGGCCATCGCGTCTGGCACTGTCTACGTCGGCTCGCAGGACGGCGTGCTGGCCGCGCTCGATTTGGGGAGCGGTGCGGTGCGTTGGAAGTACAACACGGGAAGTAAAGAAGGCATCGGCGAGTCGTCGCCCGCCGTGGCGAACGGCCTCGTCTACGTCGGCGACCTCGGCGGCACACTTCACGCCGTCAACGCTGCGAACGGGCGCGGCGCGTGGACGTTTAAGACGGGCGGCGAGATCAAGTCTTCGCCCGTCGCCGTGGACGATAAAATTCTGATCGGCTCATACGACGGCCACCTCTATTGTCTCGATGCGCGGAGCGGCGCGGTGCGTTGGAAGGTGAAGACGAACGGCCCCGTGCATGCGACGGCCGGGGTGGCGAACGGCACGGCTTACATCGCGGGCTGCGACGAGATGTTTCGCGCCATACGCATCTCGGACGGGCGCGAGTTGTTCACCGTCGCGTCGGGCGCATACACGGGCGCGTCGCCCGCGTTGATGAACAATTCGGCCTTCTACGGCACGTTCGACAACTACGTGCTCGGAGTGAATCTTTCGACGCGCCGTATCTCTTGGCGCTACCGCAACGCGCAAAGGCAGTTTCCCTTCTACTCTTCGGCGGGCGCGGTGGAGAACCGCGTCGTGCTCGGCGGGCGCGACAAGTACGTGCATTGTCTCGACGCGCGCACGGGCAAAGCCTTGTGGACTTTCGGGACGCGCGCGCGCGTGGAATCGTCGCCCGCGCTCGCTTCCGGTCGGGTCTTCGTCGGTTCGAGCGACGGGCGCTTTTACGTGCTCGATTTTTACAGCGGCGCGAAAGTGTGGGAGTTCGACGCGGGCGCGGCGCTGTCGGCCTCGCCCGCCGTC
Source organism: Pyrinomonadaceae bacterium (assembly GCA_036387235.1). Taxonomy (GTDB): domain Bacteria; phylum Acidobacteriota; class Blastocatellia; order Pyrinomonadales; family Pyrinomonadaceae; genus JAIVJZ01. The sequence continues at coordinate 49,269 of DASVUD010000016.1, read as the reverse complement.
GCTGCGGGGCGCATCGTCATCGGCTCGCAGGACGGGCGCGTCTACTGTTTCGGTTGAAGTTTGAGCCACAGTTTCCGGCCTCGGTCGAGCCGGTTCGACAATTTGACTTGACCGGCGTTTCGGCATAGAAACATCTTGTTCAATTCCCGATCCGACTCCAATAAGAGGCACACGAAAATGAAGAAGCGCATTCTTTCCGCACTGTCGCTCGTGGGCGCGCTCTCTCTGCTCGCCGCCGCCGCAGCCTGCGTGCAGACGCCGCCGAACCAGACGGCGAACACCAACGCCGCGACCGGCACGGCACTCCCCGCCGAACTACGTCCCGCGCTCGACAGCATCAAAGCGGATGACATCCTCGCGCACACCAAAGTGCTCTCGTCCGACGAGTACGAGGGGCGCGGCCCCGGCACGCGCGGCGAAGAGTTGTCTGTCAAATATCTGACCGAGCAGTTTCAGCGTCTCGGCCTGAAACCCGGCAACCCCGACGGCACTTACGTGCAGAAAGTGCCGCTCGTCGGTTTCACGGGCGCGCCCCGCGCGTCGTTCACGGCGGGCGGCAAGACCATCGATCTTGAGTTCCCGAAAGACTACGTCGCCGTCTCGCGTCGCTTCGTGCCCGAATCGAAGGTGGAGAACTCGGACGTGGTCTTCGTCGGCTACGGCGTGGTCGCGCCCGAATACGGTTGGGACGATTACAAGGGCTTGGACGTCAAAGGCAAAACCATCGTCATGCTCATCAACGACCCGGCCGTGCCCGACCCCGCAGACCCGTCGAAACTCGACGAGCGCATGTTCAAAGGCAACGCCATGACCTACTACGGCCGCTGGACTTACAAGTACGAGATTGCGCGTGACCGTGGCGCCGCCGCCGCCATCATCGTCCACGAGACGGGGCCGGCCGGTTATCCTTTCGAAGTGGTGTCGGGCAGTTGGTCGCGCGAGAACTTCGACATTCAGACGCCGAACAAGAATATGGATCGCGCGGCCGTCGAAGGCTGGATCACGCTGGAGCGCGCGAAGGAACTGTTGTCGGCCGCCGGGCAGAACTTCGACGAGTTGAAGAAGGCGGCGGCGACGAAAGATTTCCGTCCCGTGACGCTGAACGCGAAGGCCAACCTTGAAGTGAGAAACACCCTGCGCGAGATCGATTCGAGCAACGTCGTCGCCCGGCTCGAAGGCTCTGACGCGAACTTGAAGAACGAGTACATCGTCTACTCGGCGCACTGGGATCACTTGGGGCGCGACCCCAAACTCGAAGGCGATCAGATTTTCAACGGCGCGCTCGACAACGCTTCCGGCACGGCCGCCATGCTTGAGATCGCCGAAGCCTTCACGAAGCTCACACCAGCGCCCAAGCGTTCCATCCTCTTCCTCGCTGTCACGGCCGAAGAGAAGGGCTTGCTCGGCGCGAAACACTACGCGGAGAATCCGCTCTATCCCGCGAACAAGACGCTCGCCAACATCAACATCGACGGCGTCAACCAATGGGGGCGCACCCGCGACATCACGATGGTCGGCGACGACAACTCGACGCTGATAGACCTCTTGCGCGAAGCGGCCGGAGCGCAAGGCCGCACGGTGAAGCCCGACCCGCAACCGGAAAAAGGTTTCTACTATCGTTCAGACCATTTCGAGTTTGCCAAAGTGGGCATCCCCGCGCTCTACACGGACGCGGGCGTCGATTACATAGGCAAAGACCCCGCCTACAGCAAACAGAAGCGCGACGAATACGAGACCAACGATTACCACAAAGTTTCCGACCAGATAAAACCCGACTGGGAATTGTCCGGCGCGGTCGAGGACACGCAACTGCTGACATTGATCGGCTATCGCGTCGCGCAGGCCGACAAGTATCCTGAGTGGAAGGCCGGTTCCGAGTTCAAAGCCAAACGCGATCAGACGATGGGCGGCGCGACGGCAGCGCCGGCGGGCACGGCGGCGACGACGCCTGCCGGTACGACAAATACGCCTGCCGGAGCAGCGACACCGGCGAGCGCAGCGACGCCTGCGGATGCGAAGCCCGCGCCGACGGGCACACAGCAAAAGCCCTGAAGTTTCAGGGCGTGCGCTTTGATTTAGTAACGACCAACGAAAACAAGAAACCACGAAATCACACGAAGCAACGCGAATCATTTTTCGTGTCGTTTCGTGTGGTTTCGTGGTTTCGCTTTATGTTTGGTTGGAAACTCTGAGGACAGACCGACCAAGCATGGCGGTTCAAGGAGTGCGAAACAGCGTCGCTTCGGCTTCGCGCCTGCGCGTCAGACCTTTCAGGACTTTGCCGCCCGCCTTGTTCCACTTCTGAAACTCAAGCGCCGCGCCGTCGTAGTCGCGCGCGTTCAGCTTGCGCAGCAGAGTCGAGTTGCGCAGGTTGTTGACGCCGAGATTGAAGGCGAAGGAGACGAGGGCGGCGAACTGGTTGTCGGTGACGGGAACTTTGATCAAGCCTTCGACGGGAATCGAGTGGGCGCGGATGTCGTTGCGCAGCAGTTCCTCGGCCTCTTCGCGCGTGATGCCGTTCGGGTAGAGTTGTTTGGCGATGGCTTTGGCCTTCGGCGTCGAAGTTTTGAGAAAGCCGTTGCCCCACAGGATCGCGTGCCCCCAGCCAATTGTATAGATGCCGACCGGATCGACGTAAGGGTCGTAATTGACCGTGGCGGGGTTGCCGTCAACGATGCCTTCAAAACTCTTGATGAGGTCTAAGCCTGCCTGATTGATGTCTCGCATAGTGTTTCAGAATTCCTGTCGAGCGGAGTTGATAAATCCGAAACCAAGTTGGATCAGAAATATTTCGCAATCGTCGCCGGTTGAGGCTTGCGCGTCAGGAGCGAGACAACGAACATCAAGAGCGCCGAAATTAAGACCATCGGGACGACGGGCATGAAACCGAAAACGGCCGTGCCGCCCGGCGTGCGCGCAAGCGCCTCGACGCCGCCGAGCATCGCGCTGACGGTCGTCGCGCCCGGCGCGGGCGCGGGCACTGCGGCCTGATAGACCGCGACGGCAATCACGGCCGCCGCCGTCCACACGGTCGCCGCGAGCGCGCCCCACTTCGTGCTGCCCTTCCAGAAGAGCGCGGCGATGATGAGCGGCGAGAGCGCGGCGTAGCCTGAGAAGGCGTACTGGATGGCGAGTTCAAAGATCGTTTCGGGCGCTTGCAGCGCGACGATGTAGGCCAGCACCGTCAGGATGATGACGAAGATGCGTCCGGTCTGCACCTGCACGGATTCGCCGAAGCGCCGCTTGCCGCCGTAGAAGGCGAAGATGTCTTCGGTGAACATGGTTGAGAGCGCGAGGATTTGCGAATCCGAAGCCATCACGGCCGCCATGATCCCCGCGCCCAGAATCCCGGCGAGCCAGAGCGGCGCGAAGCGTTGCAAGAGGAGCAGCAGCGTGTCGTCGCCCGCCGATTGTTCGCGCAACTCGTCGCGCTGTTCGGGCTGCAAATTCTTGCCTTGCGTCGCCAGCACGCGCCGCGCTTCGACCTTCGCGCGAATCTGCGGCACGTCCTGCACGCGGTTCGCCATCACGCCGAGGAAGACGCACGGCAGCCAGATCGCCATGATGCAGAGCGGGTAGAAGATGACGGTCTTTTTAAACTGCCCCATCTTGCGCGCCGTCAGGCAGAAGATGGCGATGTGCGGAAAGGCGATGGCGGAGAGCGGGATGAACGTGTAGCTGAAAAAATAGTAGGGCGAGATGCGTTCGCGCGTCAGCAGCGGCGCGGTCGCGGGCGACTGCATCAAGGCGCCGACCGCCGACTTGAAGCCGCCCATGCCGGCGCCGATCACCGCGACGGCGATGGCGCCGAAGACGAGAAACAGGATCGTCTGAAACGTGTTGACCCAAGCCGTCCCGCGCATGCCGCCGAAGAAAACGTAGCTCATCACGACGAGCGCGACGATTGCGCCGCCGAACCAGTAGGGCACGAGGCCGCCGCTGATGACGTTCAGGGTCGTGCCGCCGCCCATCACGCCGATGATGATGTAAGGGACAAGCAGCGCCGCCTGCACGAAGAAGATGACCGTGCCGATATGGCCGCATTCCCAGCGGTCGCGGAAAATCTGCACGGGCGTCATAAAGCCGTGCTTCTTCCCCAAAGCCCAGATGCGCGTGCCGCACAAAAAGATCGTCAAGGGGATGACGAGCGCCGAAGAAGTCGCCATCAGGCCGAAGGTGACGACGCCGTTATTGAAGGCGTGCCCCGACGAACCGAGGATGGCGAAGGCCGTCATGTTCGTCCCGAACAGCGAGAGCAGAAAGACGAAGGGGCCGAGCGAGCGGTTGGCGAGAAAGTAGTCTTCGGCGCGTTCTTTGCCCTTGGCTTTGCGAAAGGCGAAGATGCCGATGTAGACGACGATGGCGAGATAGAGAAAGACGACGAGAGCCGGAATCAACGCGCATCCTCCTTCCGCGTCTCACGCCCTTCGACCTCTTCTTCGAGGTGCGCCGGCCACGCGTACTTGACGAGCATCCACATCACGAGCGCGCAGGCCACCGTGAAGCAAGCGTGATAGAGCAGGCCGATGGGCACGAAGCCGAAGGCCATCGGGTAGGCCGTGCGCCAGTTCCAAAAATCTTGATGCGACGCGTAGAGCGCCACGACGACGAGAGTCAGCAAAAGTCTCTTCATTCGATTTTTCGTAAATTGCCGGGCTGATTTTCGGAAGAAACTACGAGGCCGCGTAAGACGTAACAGACCTATAGTGTCGCAAGCGTTTGTCACAGGTCAAGCCGAACGCTTAGAATGCTCCGGCGTCCCCAGACCGCCGGCATCTTCGTCCGAACCGTAGAAACGTCTCATATAATTTCCATGAATTTTTCAACTTTTCAGTTCCCCTCCGTTTTACGCGCCATCGTGCTCGCAAGTTTCGTTCTCTGCTTGGGCGCGTCCGCCCCGAGTTTCGCGCAGCAAACCGACGCCACCATCGCGGGGACGATCAAGGACACGCAGGGCGGCGTGCTCGTCGGCGTCGAAGTGACGGCGCGAAACTTGGAGACCGGATTCGCACGCACGGCCGTCAGCGAAGACGAGGGGCGCTTCGTCTTCCCCGCCATGCCCGTCGGCAATTATGAGATACGCGCCGCGCAACAAGGCTTCAAGCCGTTCACGCGCGAGCGCCTGCGCCTCGCCATCGGCGACGCGGCCGTCATCGACATCACGCTGGAAGTCGCTTCCGTAGACACGCAGGTTGAAGTGACGGCCGACGCCGAACTCGTCAACACGCAGACTTCCGAACTCAGCTATCTCGTCAACGAAGACGCCATCCGCGAGTTGCCCTTGAACGGTCGCAACTACACCGATCTGGCCTTCCTGCAACCGGGCGTCATCACTTACCCGCACCGCGACGGCGGTTCGGCCGTCGCTCACGGCACGGCCGCGAGCGTCAACGGCCAAGACCCGCGCGCGAACGTCTACCTCATCGACGGCACGCCGCAGAACGATTTCACGAACGGCCCGGCCGGTAGCGCCGCCGGCACCGTCCTCGGCATCGAAGGCATACGCGAGTTTCGCGTGGAGACCAACGCCTACAGCGCCGAGTTCGGGCGCAACTCCGGCGGGCAGATCAACGCCGTCTCCAAATCCGGCACGAACGAATGGCATGGGAGCCTGTACGAGTTTCACCGCAACGACAACTTCGACGCGCGCAACTTTTTCGACACGCCGCGCAAGCCCGAGTTCAAGCGCAACCAATTCGGCGGCTCAATCGGCGGCCCCATCCAAAAAGACAAAACTTTCTTCTTCTTCAACTACGAATCGCTGCGCGAAAGACTCGGCCGCACCGTCTCGACCGTCGTGCCCGACTTGGCCGCGCGCGCGGGCTTGATAGTTCCCATCCATCCGAACATTCGCCCGTTCCTAGAAGAGTTCCCACTGCCGAACGGCGGCAACATCGGCGGCGGCCTCGCGGCCTACAACTTCGGCTTTAATGAACAGATCACGCAACACTTCTTTCAGGGCCGAATCGATCTGAACGTCAACGAGCGCAACCAGTTCTTCGCCCGCTACACTTTCGACGACGCCGATCAAGCCAAGCCGACGGACTTCCCGCAATTCCCGCGCGCGTTTCTTTCGCGCAACCAGTTCTTCACGGCCGAGCATCGCTTCATCCAATCGGCGCGCACGCTCCACACCTTCCGCTTCGGCTTCGGCCGCACGCGCATCGGTCAAAACGTCGAGTCGAACACCACGCAAACGCTCACGCCCTTCATTCCGGGGCGCGAACTCGTCGGCAACATAGACATCGGCGGCATCCCGCGCTTCGGCCCGCAGTCGTCGGCCAACTTGCGCCTGACGCAGAACGTCTTCAGCTTCGAGCACGGCATGGCGCACACGCGCGGCCGTCACCTCTTGAAGATCGGCGGCCTCGTCGAGCGTTATCAAGACAATATGTACAACCCGACGTTCTCGCTCGGCACTTGGACGTTCTCCAACTTGAGAAACTTCCTCGCGAACACGCCGCAGAGTTTCATCGGCCTGCCGGTGAGCGGCGCGCTCGACCGCTACTGGCGCTTCACGCTCTTCGCGGGCTACGTGCAGGACAGCTATCGGCTGCACGACCGCCTGACTTTGAACGCCGGGCTGCGCTACGAGACGACGACCATGCCCGTCGATATCTACGGGCGCGATTCGGCGCTGCCGGAAACTTTCACCGACCGCGCGCCCACGACCGGCGTCCTCTACGAAAACCCCACGCGCAAAAATCTCTCGCCGCGCGTCGGCTTCGCGTGGGACGTGTTCGGCGACGGCAAGACCTCCTTGCGCGGTGGCTACGGCATCTACTTCAACACGAACAACCAGCAGAACTTGATCGTGACGGTGACGAACCCGCCCGCCACGCCGCGCATCGCCATCGGTTTTACGCCCACGTCGCCCTGTCGCCCCGCGTTTCCCGTCGCGCCGCTCTCGTGCGCTTTCGCCAACTCCATCCGCCCCGTCCAGTTCGATCTCGACAACCCTTACGTCAACGTCTACAACCTGAACCTGCAACGCGAACTGCCTTGGCAGACGGTCGTGACCATCGGCTACGCGGGTTCGCGCGGCATACACCTCCTGCGCAGCAACGACGTGAACATCGCCGCGCCCATCATACGCGCCGACGGCACGCCCTTCTTCCCGCAGGGCGCGCCGCGCATGAATACAGCCTTCTCCACCATCGAACTCAAGAGCAGCGACGGCAACTCTTGGTACAACGCGATGATCTTGGACGTGCGCAAGCGTTGGAATCAGAGCTTCAACATCCAGTCGTCCTACACCTTCTCGCGCAACATCGACACGACGCAGGCTTCGACCTTCTTCTCCGACGCGACGAACGGCACGACGACGGCCTTCCCCGAATTTCCCGGCATCAACTACAACAAGGGACTGGCCGACTATCATGCCAAGCACAACTGGGTCGTCAACTTCGTCTGGCAGATTCCTTACGCCAAAAACTTGAAGGGCGTCGCGGGCGCGCTGCTTGATGACTGGCAGTTAGCGGGGATCGGTCAGGCCAGAAGCGGCAACCCTCTAACCGTCTTCGTGCAAGCGAACCGCTCGCGCTCGCTCTGGCAACCTTCGCTCGGCCCCGGCATCGGGCGCGACCGCGCCAGCATCCGCGAAGGCTACACCTACGAGTCGGCCGTGACGGGCAATCCCGATCAATACTTCGACCCGAACGCTTTCGTGCTGCAACCGGCGGGCACGCTCGGCAACACCGGGCGCGGCGCGTTTATCGGCCCGAACCTGCGCACCTTCGATCTCTCCGCGATGAAGAACATCCGCTTCGCCTCTCCGCTCGGCGAAGACACGAACATTCAGATTCGCGTCGAGGCGTTCAATCTCTTCAACCGCGCCAACTTCGCGCCGCCCGCGCTCACGGTCTTCGCGGGCGCGGCCGACAACGAGACGCCGCTCCCGACCTTCGGGCGCATTCGTTCAACCGTCACCTCCGCGCGCCAGATTCAACTCGGCGTGCGCGTACAGTTCTAACTAAACGATGAAGTATGAACGATGAACGATGAATAAGAACGTGAATCGTAAATCGTAAATCGTGAATAGAAGAAATCAGTGCTTCTCTATTGACGATTTACGATTCACGATTTACCAGTCTCCCGTTCATCGTTCATCGTTCATACTTCATCGTTCTCTTAAATTATGATGATGGAAAAAGGAAAAGAGAAATCTATGGTGTGGATCGTGTTCGCGCTCGGCGCGGCGCTCTCTTGGGGACTCTACGGCGCGATGCTCCATCAAGGCCAAGTCAAACTCGGCAACCCGATGCGCGCGCTGTTGTGCGTGGGCGTGGCCTATTTTCTGATCGGCGTGCTCGTGCCGGTCGCTTGGCTCTGGTCGCAGGGGGCGCTCACGGGCGGCTTCAACTCTTCGGGCGCGACGACGGCCACGGTCGCGGGCGCGCTCGGCGCGCTCGGCGCGGTCTGCATCATCTTCGCCTTTCGCACGGGCGGCTTGCCCACTTACGTCATGCCGCTCGTCTTCGGCGGCGCGCCCGTCATCAACGTCCTCATCACGATGTGGCTGCACCCGCCCAAGCACTCGCCCAACCCAATCCTCTATCTCGGCTTCCTCCTCGTGGTCGTCGGCGCGGCGATGGTGCTCTACTTCCGACCGCAATCCTGAAGCCGCCTCGCGCTCTCTCCATGCCCGAACTGAAGAAGCCACTCAAGAAGCTCGTCGGCAAGGCGCACGACCTGCGCGAAGCGCACCGCGCGCGCCACCGCCCGACCGGCTACGGCTTCGCCCTCTCAGACAGCATCGACTACCTCGACGCCGCGCACTGGGATGCGCTCACCGCCCCGGCTTCCGTCTATCTCGGCCGCCCTTACCTGCGCGCGCTTGAACAGGCCGCGCCCGAAAATTTGTGCGGGCGTTACGCGCTCATCTACGGCGCGGGCGCGCGCCCCTTAGCCGCCGTCGCCGCGCAAAGCGTCCGCGTCTCGGCCGCGCGCGTGCAAAAGAAAACGGACTCGCGACGCACGCAAGCGGTGGCCGCTCCCTTGCGTCGCATCGAGGAGCGCATGCTCGTCTGCGGGAATCTCTTGTCGTGGGGACAGCACGGCGTCGCCTTCGCGCGCGACGCTGACAGGCGCGAGCTGTGGCCTGCCGTCGCCGAAGCTCTCTATCGCCTCAGACGCGCCGACCGTCTCTCAGGCGACACAGACCTCGTCATGGTCAAAGACATTCCCGACGAAGAAGCCGCTGACGCCTCTGCGCTCGCGCAGTTCTCCTACCGCCCTCTCGAAACAGACCCCGATATGGTCTTGGAGCTTTCGCCCAAGTGGCAGACATATGCCGACTACTTGGCGAGCCTCACGTCGAAGTATCGCAAGTCCGCGCGGCAGATCGAGAAGGACGTTGAAGCGGCCGGTTGCCGTGTGGAGACTTTCGCGGGCGCGGAAGACGTGCACGCGCACGCTGCGGAATTGCACGCGCTCTACCTGCAAGTGCACGAAGGGGCGCGCCTGCGTCTCGTCACGCTCTCGCCCGCCTTTATCCCCGCGCTCGCCTCCACGTTCGGAGAAGATTTTCGCTGCACCGTCATCCGGCGCGACGCGGAATTGCTCGGCTTCGTCACGACGCTCAAAGACAATGATACGGCCGTCGGCTACTACATCGGCTTCGACCGCGCGGCGAACGCCGGCGCGCCCATCTACTTTCGCCTCCTGCAAGCGGTCGTGGACGACGCCATTCGTCTCGGCTGCCGAAGACTCTCGCTCGGCCGCACCGCTCTCGAACCCAAAGCACGCCTCGGCGCGCGTCCCGCCCCTTTACGCGTCTGGGTCAGGCATCGCATCCCCGCCCTCAACCTCGTCGTCCGCGCACTCCTCCGCACCGCGCATCACGACGAAGCGCCCGAACGCAACCCTTTCAAATAAGAGCAATAATATTTAGCTGGTCATCGCTCGCGGATAAGAGCCGCGCCAGTTCGCGGCCGGGCGCATGCCGTTGTCAGGCGGCGACCACTACTCACCTGAACTTGCGTCGGGACATCATTCTGCGCAGTAGCCATGACGACAGATGGGCTAACACCGACAGCGCGAGCACGAAGGGGCCAAGCAGAATTGCAGCGCCGAGTAGCAATCGGGGGAAAGGGGCAAGCCATGAAAACCAACGCGACCAGCCTGCGTCGATGAGGACGCGGCTCCACGCTTCGACGGGCGTGAACCAAAACCCGTGTGGCCCCTCGTGAGCGAAATCCTGAGAAGTGGCGACCACGACCGCGCCCCAGACGCAAAGCAGGAGCACGCCGCCGCCAAAACTAATGAGAAGTTGCTTCATCACTTTTCCATAGCCCCAACGCACATTGTATCGAATGAATCAGCCTAACCAAGCCGGAGAGCGTGAAAGGCCGAACAGTTTAGCGCGCGGCGCACAGTTTACTTGCGTTCTGTTTGTCGCTTGCCGATGCAGTATAAGTGCGCGGAGGTGCGCAGGAAAATTTGGCCGTCGGAGAGGGCGGGCGAGCTGAGAGAGTATTCGTTGAGGTTGTTTTCGGAGAGCACTTCAAACTTGTCGCCCGCGCGGACAACCGAGGTGACGCCCTCTTCGCTCGTGGCGTAAATCTTCCCGTCGGCGAGGACGGGCGAGGCCGAGTAGTCGCCCGGCTTGATGCGGACGGGGCCGTAGATTTCCTTGCCCGTCTTCGCGTCCAGACACCACATGATCCCTTTGTCGCCGACGATGTAAAAATACTTTCCGTCGGTCACGGGCGTCGGCACGTCCGGGCCGAACTGCGCTGACCACAGCAGGTGCGACTTCGAGATGTCGCCGCGCCCGCCCGCGCGAAAGGCGAGCAGGGGCTTGACGCGCGTCGGCGCGTAGATGATGCCGTCGTGGACGATGGGCGAGGCGACGATGCGATAGAACCCTAAGTTCTCAGGATTAAGTCCGCCCGCGCGCCAGAGTTCCTTGCCGTCGCGCGGGTCGTGGCCGGTCACCACGTCGCCGCCCGTAATCACGATCTCGGTGCGACCGGCGTGGCTGAGGAGCGCAGGCGTCGTATAGGCGTCGGGCGATTCTTGAATCGCATCGGTCGGGCGCTCGACTTTCCAGACCGTCTTTCCCGTCGCGCGATTGATGCGCAGCACGTAGGAAGGCTCGTCCGTCTTCATGCCGTGGAGCACTTGAATGTAGAGCGCGTCTTCATAGAGGAGCGGCGAAGAAGCGTAGCCCCACATCAAACCGAACTGCCCGTAGTCCTTCTGTATGTCGCGCGCCCACAACTCGCGCCCCTCGAAATCGAAACCTTTCAGGATGCCCGTGCCCGTCAACACGTAGACGCTTTTGCCGTCGGTGACGGGCGAGGGCGAAGACATGTTCTGCTTGCGCTGGCGATGGTTGCCGCCCCCGAGCAGACGCTTCCACAGAATCGTGCCGCGCGTGCGTTCGACGCACCAGAGGAAGATTTGATCGCCCTCCGCGACGTTCAGGAAGATGCGTTCATTCCAGACGATGGGCGTCGAACCGCTGCGGTCGGGCAAGGGCAACTTCCAAGTGACGTTCTCTTCGGCGCTCCACTTGTGCGGCAAATTCCGCTCGTCGCTCGTCCCGTTCAACCGCGGCCCGCGCCACTGCGGCCAATTGCCCGCACGCGCCTGCGCCGAGAGCAGAACCGACACGACGAGCACACCGAACAGAAAGTTTTGACGACGCATGATTCCTTCCTCCTCCGAATCGAAACGGTTTAAGCGACGCAAGCGTTGCGATAACACTCTTCGGGTTCCATGCGGTGACCGGACGCTATAATATAACGACGCATGAAAAACTTTTACCTGCCCCTGGCGATGGCCGTCGGCGGCAATTTGCTGTATCACCTCGCGCAGAAGTCGATGCCGAAGGCCATCAATCCGCTGTTCGCCATCATCCTCGCCTACTTCGTCGGCATCACGGCCTGCCTGCTCTACTCCGTCGTCTACCCGCACGAGCGTTCGTTCGCGGAGACGGTGCGCGAGTCGAACTGGGCTGTCTACGCGATGGGCTTGGGCGCGGCCGTCATCGAAGTGGGCTTCCTGCTCGCCTATCGTGCCGGGTGGAACATCAGCACGGCGGCCGTCGCGTGCAGCACGGCCGTCACGCTCATGCTCATCCCCATCGGCGTCCTCGCCTTCAAGGAACAACTGTCGGCGCGCAACGTCGTCGGCCTGCTCCTGTGCATGCTCGGCCTCGTCCTCGTCGCGAAAAAATAGGAGGGGCGAAGCACGATTCGCGCGCCGCCGGCAAGGACGATTCGCGCGCCGCCCGGTCGCCTCTCGCGTCGTCTCTCTTATTCGGCGCGCAAGGCCGGGAGCAGAGGCGCGCGCAAGACCGCGGCCGTCGCCAGAAGCGACGCCGTCAGCCCCGTGACGACCACGGCCGCGAGCAAGAGGCCGAGCGACGCGCCGGGCAGGCGACCGCCGCGCGCGTAGAAGGCCGGAGCGATGGCGAGCACAGCGCACACCACACCTGTCAGCAAACCGCACACGAGCAGCAGCGCGTTTTCCGCGACGACCATCAGCGCCAGATGGCGCGCGTTGTAGCCGACGGCGCGCAGCAGCGCGAGTTCTCTTCTCCGCTCCAACACGTTGCGCAAAAGGACGGCCGCGAGACCGAGCGTGCCGAGAATCGTGCCGAGTCCGCCGAGCGTCTGGAAGGTCGAGAGATAAGTGTCCTCCACGCGATGAAACTCCGCGAGCCGCTCTCCGGTCGCCGACGCGTCGAACCCGAAATCCGACAGCCGCGATTCAAGGAGCGCCATCACAGCGGCCGCACGTTCCGGCGCGGCGTCCAAGAGGAAAAAGCGATAGCCCTCCTCGGCGGGAAACGCGCGCAGGAAATTTCGCTCCGACATCAACAACTCCGATTGGAACAAACTGTCCGAGAGCGCGCCGACGAAACGTAAGCGGAGCGCGCGCTCCGTCCCCTCGTTCAAGACGATCTCTTCGCCGAGGTTCCGGTGCAGGACGTAAGTGAGCGAGTTCGCGTCGGCCACGACCGGGATCGCGCCGCCCGGCAACTCCTGTTCGAGCAAGAGCCACGGGTTCGTTCGCTCGGCATCCGTCGCGGCGAGCGAATCGGCGAAGGTGAAGCGGTTCTCCGCGACGAAGCCGGCGGCGGGCGCGAGGATGCGCGGGTTCCGTGGCTGGTAGAGATTCAAGCAACTCGCGTCGTCGCCGGGACGCAGGCGAAAGCGCGTGAAGCGCGCGGCGGCGAGCGTCTCGGTCTCCGCTTGCGCCGAGAGGTTGAGGGCTTCGCGCCCGTTCGCGTCGTTCGGGTCGTGCGCGATGGGCAGAAGCGATTCGGCGAGCAAGGTGTAACCGCCCGTGCCGTCTTTTTTGTCGAGCGCGGCGGCCGCGTGCGGCGCGTCGCGCCGGAAGGCATCGACGGCGACGATGATGAAGGCGGCCGAAGCGATGAGCGCGATGCAGAGCACGCTTCTGCCCGGCCGGTGCGCCGCATTGCGAAAGCCTAAGCGCGCGACCGGCCACAGGCCGCGCCCGCGAATCGGCGCACGCGCGCCGTCTCGCCTGAGCCACGCCGATTGATAGCAGAGCAGCGCGACGAGAAACAGCGTGCCCGCTCCGAAAAATCCCGCCACGCTTCCAACCAACTTCGACGCCGCACAGGCGACGAGCGCCAGGCCGACGAACGTACACGCGACGGCGACGCGCAGATAAACGGAGGCCCCACGCCGCGCCCGCGTGGAATCGTTTGCGGCGTCGCGCCGCCCGGCGAACGGCGCGAACGGCAACTTGAATCTCGCGCTCGTCCGCGTCGCCGCGTGCGTGTGCGGTCGCGCAGCATTCGTCGCGTTATCGTCAATCGTTCCGGTCAACAATTCGCGCGTGGAATGACGTGCGAGCGAGCGCAACGTCCACCAGATGCAGACGAGCGCGGCGAGGATGCCGCCCGCGCCGCCCACTGCGAGCGAGAGGGGCGAGACGTAGAGCGCGAGCGAGCGCGTGCCGACCGCGCCGACCCACCAAGTACGCAGGCCGTGCATCACGAACGCCGCGTAAGCAAGCGCGCCGAGCATCCCCAATGCGCTGCCGGCGGCGGCGAGCAGCAAGCCCTCCGCGAGAAAGAGCCGGCGCAAGCGCGCGGCCGGAAAGCCGACGGCTTGCAGTAGGCCGATCTCGCGCAGGCGTTGCTCGATGCCGAGTTTGAAGAAGAGCGCGGCGAGCATCAAAGCGGAGACGACGAGGAAGAAACTGAAGTAGAGAAAATACTCGCCGAAGTCCGTTGCGCCGCGCGAGGCGCTCAAGCCTTCGGCGCGCGCTGCGTAGAGTTGGAAGTTCGACGCGAGCGGATCGACGTTGGCACGCATGGTTTGCTCGAAACGCGCGCGCGTGCCGTCGAGCGAAACGTCTTGCGCGGGATGCAGGCGCAAGCTGGTGAGATTGCCGTAGCGCGTCCGCCAAAGTTGCTGCCCGCGCGCGAGCGGGATGAAGGCTTTCGGCGTCGTGCGAAACTGCTTCCAGTAGGCTTCGTCCTGCGGGCGCACTTGCGAGAGGTCGAGGGGGAAGGGCGGATCCCAATCCGACAAACTCTCCGTGCCGCTGATGCCGGGATACTCCGGCGTCAACTCGCGGTCGGCCGCCAAGCCCTGCATCCCGACGACGCCCGCCAAGCGAAAATCGGCCGAGCGCGTTTCCAGACGCCCCTCTTCGTGCCACACGTAATAATCGAGCGTGACCCGGTCGCCCACGCGCGCGCCTAGATCGCGCGCCGCCCAATCGTTCAACAGAATCGGCGAACCGCCATCGCCGGACGCGGCCGGAGATGCTTGCGACTGCGCGTTCGCCTCTTGATTCGCACCTTGATTCGCGCCTTGCTCCGCTCCTTGCTTGGCCTCGTTTTGTAACTGCGTGAAGTTGCCCACGTCGATTGCGGTGACGAGCGAGTAAGGAATCCGGCGTTCGCCCGCACGGATCGAGTTGGCGAGGTATGAATAGAAGGCCGAGACGCCGAGGTCGAGTTTGTCCGCGACAAAGAACGATAATTGCCCGAACGCGTCGCCGATGAGCGCGCTTTCGGTTTCGACCGAGAGCGCGTGCTGCGCTTCGAGCGCGCGCACTTTGACACCCAGATCGGCGAGCGTAAACGTCTCGCGCAAAATTCGCGTGAGCGCCGCTCGCTCCGTCGCCGCTTCTTGCGCGTCGCCCGTCTTCGTCGAGAGCAAAATCGTGTTGACGCGCCCCTCTTGCTCCGCGTCCTGCTGCACGCGCCGGAGCGGCACGAACACCGCGCGCACAGCGCCCTGCTGCGGTCTCAGGCTGAACTCGCCGAAGCCGCCCGACGCCGCTCCGGCCAGCACCTCGCGCACGGTCAGACGCATCGTGCGTCCCACGTCCTCCTTGCGGCCGTGCAAGGATTCGACGGGGATGGCCGAAGGCTTTTCGACGCGCAGCAAAACTTCGCCGCCCGCCCGCGCGCCCAACTCCGACGCCAGCGCCTCGCTCAACAGAGCCTCGCGCTCGCCTAAGTTTCCATGCGCCGCGTCCGCTCCTTGAAAACGCCAGAAGCGCTCGTCCACACCGTAGACCTGCACGCCCCCGCTGCGTCGCCCGCTCGTCTCTTCGATCACGACGCCTTCAAACACGACGAGCGGGCAGCCCTCCGCAAACGACGCGGCGGCAAATTGCGGGTGCGCGCGCAACTCTTCGACCAACTCTTCGCGGAAGAAATTCGACGCCGAGACGACATACTCCGTCCGCCCCAGACGCCCCAGCACGAGCGCGCGCAAACTCGCCCGCACCGAATCGCCCACGAGCAACGCCCCGGCCAACACGGCCACCGCAATCGCCACGCCGGCGACCACCGCCGCGTTCGTGCGCCAGTAATAAACGAGATTGCGTTTGAGCAGCGTCGCGATAGTCATGGAAGAGGCTGTTAGCTGCTAGCTATTAGCTGTTAGCTGTTAGCTATTAGCTATTAGCTGTTAGCTGTTAGCTGTTAGCTGTTAGCCGTTGGCTGTCGGCTGTCGGCTGTTGGCTGTCGGCTGTTACTGATCGATGGTCGCTTTACTTCATCGTTCATCGTTCATCGTTTCTGACGAGTCGTTGTGCCTGCAATTCGTAGCGCACGGGAAACCGGGCGGCGAGTTCGGCGCTGTGCGTGACGACGACGAGGATGGTCTCTTGGCGGCGGTGGAGTTCGAGCAGAAGTTCCGCGACCGTGGCGGCCGACGCGTGATCGAGGTTGCCGGTCGGCTCGTCGCAGAGCAACATGAGCGGGCGGCGGATGAGCGCGCGTGCGAGCGCGACGCGCTGCTTCTCGCCGCCCGACAACTGCGCCGGGAGATGTTCGCTGCGCGCCGTCAAGCCGACCTGTTCGAGCAACGCGCGGGCATGTTCCACTTCGTCCCCCGCGCCCGCATCGTCCGGCGCGGCGGCCACGAGCGTCGGCGTCAAGACGTTCTCCAGCACGGTCAATTGCGGCAGCAAACAGTGGTCTTGAAAAATGAAGCCGATGCTTCGGTTTCTGAACGCGGCCAGTTCGCGCTCCGGCATCTCGAACGGGTTCCGGCCGTCGAGCGTGACCGTGCCCGCCGTCGGCGGTTCGAGCGCGCCGACGATGTAGAGGAAACTGCTCTTGCCGCTCCCCGAAGGCCCCATGATCGAGACGGCGTCGCCGCGCTTGAGCCGCAAGGACACGCCCGACAAAATCGGCAGCCCGCCGCGCGGCGTCGGATACTCTTTCGAGAGATTGTTGACTTCAAGCATAAGAAGAAGGTGAATAGTAAATGGTAAATGGTGAATGGAAAGAACTGTCTTTATCTATTCACGATCTACCGTTTTCCACCATTTACTATTCACCATTTACCATTCACCGATTGATAGACTTCGAGGGCGCGTGCGGCCATGCGCCGGACGCTGTAATGCGTGCGCACGCCGCGTGCGCCATCGCGGCCGAGCGCGGCGGCGCGCTCAGGGTTCTTCCATAGTTCGTACAGAGCATCGGCGAGACTTTGCGGGTCGTCGGGTCGGACGAGGAGTCCGCCGCCCGTGCGTTCGACGATCTCGGTGCACGCGCCGCGTCGCGGCTGGACGACGGGCACGCCGCAGGCCATCGCTTCCAAAAGCGAGATGCCTTTCGGTTCGTCGTAGGTGGCGGGCATGGAGAAGACGTCTAGGCCGCGCAGGAAGGCGAGCTTCGCCGCACGACCCGGCGCGCCGCGATAATTGAACTCCGCGCCGAGTCCCCCTTCCGTCATGCGCCTCTCGATGTCTCTGAGATATGGCTCGTGTTCGGGCGCGAGATAACCGGCCGCTTCGAGCCGCGCATGCCGCACGTCCGCGCGCTCGCGCAAAAGTTTGTAAGCCTCGCACAAAACGTGCAAGCCCTTCTCCGGCGCGACGCGCGCGAAGTAGCCGACGGTGAACACGTCTTCGCCCGTGCGTCTTGATGCTGCCGTCGCCATTGCGTCGTCCGGTTCGCCGTAATCTTCCAAGTTGATGCCGAGCGGAACGACGCGCATTTTGCTTGCCGGGATATGCAGCAGGTCGGACATGAACCCCGCGTAAAACTCGCTGACGGCGACGAAACAATCGACGTATTGGACGCCCGCGCGGATGAGTTCGAGCGCGCGCTCGCGATAACTCTCTTCGAGTCCGTCGAGAAACAGATCTTCGCCTTGCAGCGTGCAGACGACGGGGCGAGCGAGAGTCTCTTTGATCGTGCGGGCGAGGCCGAGGAGGAGCGAGTTCGGCAAAGTCACCACGTCGGGCGTCTCCTGCTCGCTCAGCCAGTGCGCCATCTTGTCGAACTCTTTGCGCTGTCGCCCCGTCTCGCCTTGCAGCATCGAGATGGTGAGTTCGCCGAGCAGTTTCGGATTGACGGCGATGGAGCGGCGCGCGGCCAGTTTCAAAGCGGCGGTCGAGTCCCACAACTTGTCCACGAGCCAAGGCGTTTTGCGAAACAGAGAGGCATGCTGCTGCAAGTAGACGCTGATGCCGCCGAAAAGAATTTTGTCGGAGCGGCTGACGTTCGGTTCATCGGTGAGAGTCGGCGTGTAGACGGGCAGGAGCATTACGTCGTGCCCCTCGGCGATCAGTTCGGTGGCGAGCGCGTTGTCGCGCAGGCAACTGCCGCAATACATGTTGGCCGCGCCGGCCGTGAGATAGAGAATCTTCATGTGCTGGTCGCAGCCACGGCCGCGCGCTGGAAAGCCCTGCGCGCGTAGAGGTGCTCAAACAAGTTTCCCTCGTGCGGCTGATCCCAACTGATCCGCGTCGTCGGGATCGCGCCGATGTTCAGACGATCAACGTGCGGCGACGCTAAAAGTTTCGCGATCAATTGTTCATCGCGCGTGATCGCCGTGACAACGAGGCTTGCGCCGAGGGCGGCGGGCAACTCTTCCGGCCTGACTTCGACCACGCTCGCGAACGGAAACAGAAACTCACGGTTCGCCAGCGCGTGCGCGGACGACTCGCAGCGCACCACCGTCGGCAACAGGTAGGAGCAATCGTCCCACACGCGCAGGCGAACGCCAGCGCGCCGCGCGCCCGTCACATCGCGCGCGTCCGGCTCTTGTAAACCTTGTTCGATCATCTGCGAGATGCGTTCGGCCACGCGCGCGTCGGCGAACGGAGCTAGTTGCGCCGCTTCGTCGTCGGCCGCGCGCGGCTCGATCTCCGCGAGGCGCGCGGCCAGTGCTTCCGCGATCTCGTCGGCGTGACGCGTCACCCACACGCCCGACGCGTTGACGCACGAGCGCCCGCCGTTGTCCACAATCGACGCGACGATCACATCCAGATATTTTTCCCACTCGTCGGCGCAGTCATCGCCGATGACGACTTTGCTGTAGCCCGGCCCGTGAATTTCCACGCGCCCCTCGGCCTCCCACTGCGAGACGAACCCGGCATCGCCGAAGATCATGCCGCGCCCCGTGTGACGCAAAATTTCGGCCGCGCCCCCGTGCGCGGTCGGGTAATAGCCGAACGCCTCGCGCGGCACGCCCGCGCGCACAAACGCCTGCACGATGCGATAAGGCGTCCACGGCTCCGCGCCGCCCGGCTTCAAGGCGAGCGGTATCTTCAAGGCCACGGCCGGAACCCACAACGAATGGACGCCCGGCGAATTGCTCGGCAACACCACGCCGAGCGTGTCCGCGCGCGGAAAGAAACTGACGGTCTGTCCCTCTATTTCGCCGTAGCCGCGATCCAGAATTTCCGTGTCGAGATTGCGCGTCAGACCACGCAGCACGCTCTCGGTCTGCGCGAGCGCCGCGCGAATCTTCTCCATGTTGCGCCGCACGAGGACGAGCGGCAACCCGGTCGTCGCCGACACCTGCGCGACGTAATCTTCCGGCGTCTGTCCCCCTTCGCCGAGCGGCAACTCTTCACCCGCAAAAATCTCCGAAGCGCGCACGGACATCTCTATCAGTTCGCGCACGCTGAACCGCCCGAGCGCCGCGCGCGCCTCCGCCTGTCCCGCCAGCAGATCGCGCCGGATGAGTCCGGCGTTCGCCTGACTGATCTCCACGAACGGCTCGCGCGTCCGGTGATGGACGACACGCACCACGTCCAAACTTCGATACGGTTCGCCTTTGCGTAACAGAGGAATGTGTAACATAAGTTCGATCTCGGATTGCGGATTCTTCGATTGCGGAATTCGGATTGCGGATTGGAAAGCAAAAGCAATGACGATTAATAAACGGATTTTTGTTTGCTAATCCGCAATCCGAATTCCGCAATCCGCAATTCAATAGACGCCTTCGACGACGTTGGTTTCGAGTTTGGCGAAGGGGCGAACGTTGCGGACGCCGTCCCACGCGTAGGGCGGGTAGGGCGGCTCGCGTTCGGCCTGATCGCGTTCGAGAAAGCGCGGCATGAAGAACTCGCGCGTCAAAGTCGTCAGGCGCACGCGCCCTGTCTCGCCGTAGCCGACGACGCGTTCGGGGTTGTCCGGGTCAACCACTTCGAGCATGGCGCGCGGGGCGGGCGGGTAATAGATGATGGCGTAGTTGTCTTCGGGCAAGCGCGGTTTGCCGACGGCGAGTCCCATCAGTGTGTTGCCGTAGGTGGGCGCGAAGTGGACGCCGTCCAAGAGTTCTTCGACGGCGAAGCGATGAAACTGCGGCGTCATCTCCGTGCCGCCGCAGAAGACTCCGGTGATGCCGAGTTTTCGCAGAGAGACTTTTTCGCAGATGGCTTCCAAGAGTTTCGGCGTGGTGAACAAGCAGCGGATGCTGTCGTGCGCGCGCAACAAAGTGAGCGCCTGTTCGACGACGTGCTGCTTGTAGGCTTCGGCCTGTTTCGGTTGATTGCTTTTCAGCAGTTTGATCACCCAGCGCGGATCGAGATCGACCATGAAGCAGATGCCGCCGCGATACTGCGCGAGATGTTCGACGGCGAGGCGCAGGCGGCGCGGCCCCGAAGGGCCGACGGCGAGCCAGTCCGCGCCTTTGGGGAAGGCTTCGTCGGGCAGCGTGTGGCTGAAGGCTTCGTAGTCGAGGCGGAAGTCTTCGATGTTGATGCGCGACTTGGGCACGCCCGTCGAACCGCCGGTTTCAAAGACGTAGATGGGGCGGTCTCGGTAGGCGCGCGGAACCCAGCGACGCACGGGGCCGCCGCGCAAGGCTTCGTCCTGGAAGAAGCCGAAGCGCGAGAGGTCTCGGTAAGTTTTAATCTCCGCGCGCGGATTCCAGTCGAGACGCGAGGCGTAGTCGAGCCAGAAGGGGCAGCCGGTGTCGGGATTGAAGTGCCATTCGATGATGTCGCGCACGTGCGCGTCCAAAGCCTCGCGCGCCTGTCTCACTTCCGGCGTCTCAAGCGTGTTCGTGTCAACTTCGAGCATGCGCCCGATTCTACAGACGGCGCGAACGCGAGCGCAAACGCACGAGGCTCTTTTGCGGTTACGAATTTTCGGATGCGCCTGAAAACCAAGAGTGAACCACGAATTCACACTAAATCACACGAACCTCTTCTTCGTATGGTTTAGTGTGAATTCGTGGTTCACTCTTGGTTCGGTCGCTTAATAACTCTTCATGCGCTCGCTTCCCAATCGCTCCAGCACGCGGTCGGCCTCCCCGGCGTCGAGACGACGAAGAAGGAGCAGCGTGTCGAGCAGCACGCGGTCGTTCCGGCCGCGACGCGCCTGCGTGTTGAGCAAGTCTTTCGCCCGCTCGATGAGACGCGCTTTCAGCGCCGGGTCGCCCAGTTCGACTAAGCCCTGCAAGGCTTTGTATTGCAGGATGGAGGATTCGTCGTCGAGATAACCGAGGAAGAGTTCGCGCAGTTCGGGGCGCTCCTTGATCCGCCCGCGCAACGCGCCGAGCGCGGCGGCGCGCACGAGCGTCTTCGGGTCGTTGCGCGCGGCGTTCAGGAGCAGTTCGTAAACTTCCCCGCTGTCCACGCGCCGCGCGAGCGCACGCGCCGCACGCATCCGCACGATGTCGCTGCGGTCTCCCTTCAAGGCCAACCCCAGAGCGCGTTCGACGTTCGCTTCGTCCGCGTAGCGGCCGAGCGCGCCGACGATGTTCATCCGCACCACTTGATTCTCTTCCGTCGGCAACAGGCGCACGAACAGGTCACGCACGGCCTTGTCGGACGCGTACTGCTTGCCGATGGCACGCACGGCCGTCATGCGCACGACGCCACCATTGCCGTCGCCTTCGATTGACTTAAGGAAGACGGCGCGCACTTCCGGTTCGGCCACGTAAGGCGCGAGCGCGTGCGCCGCCGTCATCTTCAATATCCCGTTGCCCTCGCCCGTGAGCGTCTCGGCGAGCGCCTGCCGCACCTGTCGATTGCCCGCGTAGAGCGACAGGTCGCGCGCCGTCTCCGCCAGAGAAAGCGTTCGTTCGTTCGTCTTCAACGCGCCGAGCATTTCAGCCACGCTGCGGCCGCGCGTGAGACGGACGCTTCCCGTCACGTCCGAGACGTTGAGGGGCACGCCGCCCGCGCCGATACGCGCGCGAAAGTCCGAGCGGTTCATCTCGCCCTGCACCGCGACGTTCGCCAGTTCGACGTAGACCTTGCCCTTGATTTTGGTCGTCTGCAAATCCGCGTTCACTTCGTCCAAGAAACGCAGGGAGACTTTGCCGCTCACCTGATCGACGCGCACGCCGCCCGCGCCGAGTTTCGCGAGACGCAGCATGACGCCGCCGCTCACGCGCGACACCTCGGCCGCGCCTGTGGCCTGCGCCACGCCGACGCTTCCGCTCACGTTCGAGAGGCGCACGCGCCCTTCGAGTTCGCCGACGCGCACGTTGCCGCTCGCGCCGTCCACCGTCAACTCGACGCGGCGCGGCAGCTTCAACATGACGCGATAGGTCGTGTCGTCGAAGCTGAAAGCATCATTCGTGCGGCGCGCGTCGCCGCGCACCGTCAGACTCGCGGGCGTGTGCGCGACGTTCAGCTTGCGCGGATTCGACGCGCGCGAATAGCTCTTGACGACGAGTTCGGCCGTGTTGCCCTCGTTCGTGTCAACTTCAATCGAGCCGTCGATGCGCGCGAGTTCGACGCGCGCGCCGGGCGCGAGGGGAAAAGTCTCTCGCACGTCCTCGCGCTCGATGCGCTCGCCTTCATCGTCGTCCAACCAATCGCCGCCCATGTCGAAATTCACGTCGGGCACGTCGATGTCGATGTTGATGTCGGGAATATAGACGGGAGCGATGACGGGGGCGGCCGACACCCATTCCGGCTCGTCGCGTCCGGCTTTGGGAGCGACTCTCGCGTCCGGCGCTTGGCGCGTGTTCCGCTCTTTCTCGTTTTGCGCGCTCGCTTGCCGCAGGGACGGGGCGACAAGCGTGGCGACGACGAGCAATGCGGCCGACGCGATGAGTGTTGCGCTGAGTCGTCTGAGTTTCATCTGAGTTTCCTCCGCCTCTCGGTGAATTATTTGCAGGTGGTCGGCGACCCGGCGGGAAGTTTGGTTAAATAAACCGGCTGGCTGAACGAGTCGAGCGTGATCTGCGCCTGCCCGTCACCCTGCCTGACCACGACGCGGCGGTTGACGCGCGCGCTGCCGCCGGAAATCTCCTCGGTGGCGAGGGGGAAGGCCGTCACGACATCGTTGTTGTAAGAAGAGAGGATGGCGACGAAGCCCGGCGAGCTTTCCGGAATCGCCATGATGACGCGCCCCTCCATCGACTTGAGGCGATAACGACCCTGCCGGCGAATCGCGCCCGTGAAGTTGATGTCGGCGTCGGTGGTGGAAGCCTCCACGTCGCCTTCGACGGCATTGAGGACGATGCCGCCGCGCGCGTTGCTGGCATCCACGCGCCCGCGCACGCATTGGATGTGGATGTCGCCGTTGATGGACGTGGCGCGCACGTCGCCGTTCGTGCGCCGGACGACGATCTTGCCGCTCGTGGCGACGATGTAGACGAGTCCTTCGACGCCGTCCACGTGGATGTTGCCGGAGCGCGCGCGCACTTCGAGCGCGCCGACGCGGTTGACGGTGATGTTGCTCGTGCCGCCGTTGATGGAGACGGGGCCGTCGATGTCCGAGACGTGCACATCGCCGGTGCGCACTTCGATGGCGTCGAGCAAGGCATAGCGCGGCAGGCGCACGTGCAGGCTGATCCCCATGCCCTCGCCTCCGCCGACCCCTGCACCGACGACGCCGATTCCTCCGCCCATGCCGCCACCGATGCCGCGCGCCCGAGCGTCGGCCGCGGCGCGTGCGGCGGCCACTTTCGACGCGCTCTGTTGTTGACGCGGCTGCGCGACGATGACCGGCGCGGGCGGCGCGGCGGCGACCTCGGCGGCAATTTCCGCGGGGTCTGGCACGGGCACGATGATGACGTGGCTGCTGTCGTCGTCAACGTTGCTTGGCGGCTTGGCGGGCGTCGCGGGCGTCGCACGCGGCGCACGGGGCGCGGGGTTGGAAGTCGGGTTCGGCGTCGCGGTCGGATTCGGGTTCGCGGGCGGGTAGACGTTCGGCGTCGTGTAAATGTACGGCTTGACGTCGATGCTCGGGTTCACGTTGATGTAAGGCATGCGCTGGCCGGGGCGGCCGGGCACGCCGAGCACGAGCACGTTGCGTCCGGCTTCGGGGTCGGCCAACATCTCGACCTGCACGGCCTCCGCGCCGCGCTCGCTCGTCGCCGTCGCTTCGACCGTGTCGCCGTCTGAGCCCATGATCGTGATGCGCCCGTAGCGATTGTTGATGGCGACGCGGCTGCCGCGTTCGAGTTTGATCTGCACGCGCCCCGCCTGATTGTTGATCGAGACCGAGCCGCCCTCTTCCTGCGCGCGCCGCGCGGGAGCGGCGACGACTGTTTGCGCGCGCGCTTGGCCGGGCGGGGGCAAGGCCGCGCCGTGCAAGACGGCCGCCGCGAGAATTAAAGCTGTCAGAGTTTTCTTCTTCATAACATTTCCGTATTTGAAATCACTTTTAGTCGAGCGCGGCCATCTCGCGCATCACTTCGACCTTCTTGGCGTAGGCCGAGAGCATGTACTGCACGGCGACGGGGTCGTTGCGCTGGCGCAGCACCGTGCGGCGCGTCTCGGCGATGGAGCGGTCGATTGTGGCGAGCGTTTCGTCGAAGCGCGCGGCGACCTCAGGGTCGATGTGCGTGCGTTTGCGCCGCACGTCTTCGGACAGCAGCTTGATGGCCGCGAGATATTTCGCTTCGGCCTCGCGGACGAGGCGTTCGGTCGCGCGTTGGCGTCGCGCGCCCTCTCTATTTTGCGCGGCGGCCAACAGTTGCGCCGCGTCGTCCGGCGTCGCAAGCGACTTGCGCTCTGTCCCGCGCTTGCGCGGCGGCGACTGAGACGGTCGAGAGTTGTCGCTCTCGTCCACTGCCCTGTCTCCGCCACCTGACCCTTCGCCGTTCTGCGGCGCAACGAACGGAGACGCTTCCGGCGTCGGCTTGACGACGCCCGGCGCGAGAGGGGCGACGTTCGACGCGGCGTTCGGGCGCGCGTCCACGAGTTGGGGGGGCGCGACGGTGGCTTGCGAATTCATCTGACGCATGACGATGGCGGTTGCGCCGATGGCGACCAGAATCATGGCGGCCGTCAACGCGGGACTGAAACGTGGGGCGACGAACGCGCCCGCCAGCCACGCGCGCGCACGGCCGAGCCAGCCCGCACCGTCGTCGGCCACGGAACTCGCGCGCGAATCATTCGTACGCATCGCTTCGGAGGCCAGTGCCTCGGCCACGCCGTTCCAGAGAGCTTGCGGCGACACTTCAAGGTCGCGCTCGTAGGCCATGTACATGGCCTGCTCTTCGAGCAGAGCGTCGTAGGCGCGCGTGCAGGCGGCGCAGGCGGCGAGGTGCGCTTGCGTTTCGGCGGCGCGGCGCGCGTCCAGTTCGCCGTCCAAAAATTCTTCGAGCGCGTCTATGGTGCATTCCTCACACTTCATTGCTTCACCCCCAGGTAAGGACTCATGCGGCGGCGCATCTCGGTGCGCGCGCGGTGCAGATCGGTCTTCACCTTCGGCACGGAGAAACCCGTGATCTCGGCGATCTCTTCGTAACTGCGCTGCTGGAAAATCTTCAAAGTGAAGACGAGTCGCTTGTCTTCGTCGAGCGCGCCGAGCGCGTGGCGCACCACGCCGTTCAACTCTTTATCGAGCAGGGCGGCGGCGGGCGTCGGCCGCGCGTCGACGAGTTCCAAGACCGTCTCGTCGTCGAGGTCGATCTTGCGCGTGCGATTGTGCGCCGAGCGCAGGTGCTCGCGCGCGACGTTCTTGGCGATGCTGAAAAGCCACGTGGAAAACTTCGCGTCGTCGCGCAAGGCGTCCAAGTATTTGTAGGCGCGGACGAAAGTTTCCTGCGTCAAATCCTCGGCCAGCGCGCGGTCGCCGACCATGTCGTAGACGAAGGAGACGACGGGGCGCGCCCACCTGTCGAAGATGTGCCGGAAGGCTTCTTGGTCGCCGCGACGCGCCGCGGCGACGAGTTGCTCAGGACTATTCATCAAAGGCTTCGCCCGTCGTCGTGCGCCCGTCTGTTCGACCATCAATGTCGCGCTCAATACTTCCATCACAAGCCGCCCGCGTCCCCTGTCCGACATGTTAGTGCGCTTTCGTGGCGAAAAGTTTCAGGCGCGGCGAGATAAATGTAAAGGCCGACCGGAAACAGCGCGTTTGGCGGGGAAATGAGCGGAATCAAGCGCGGGCGGGCGAGAAGTTTGAAGCGATTAAAAACAAAGGAACCACGAACACACACGAAACCACACGAAGAAGAATTTTCGTTCTCTTTCGTGTGGTTTCGTGTGAAGCGCGTGGTTCCTCCGAAATTTTCTTAACCGAGCCGAATCAAAAACTCTTCCTGAAGAGGTAAGCCATTTTGATGAAGAAGGTGCGGCCGTTGCGGCGGAAGCCGGGTTCGAGTTGGCCTGTGAAGCGGTTGAAGCCGTCGCGGTTGAGGTCGTCGTTGTAGCCGGCGTAAAAGGCCGTGCCCGGATTCGGCGTCCAGCCGAGGAGAAACTGGCCGCGCGCGTTCGCGGCGAGCGTGTCGTAATCGACGCGCGCGCGCAAATAGATGAAGCGCGTGAATTGATAGGTGGTGCGCGAGGACAGGATGTTCGTGTCGAAGGCGACGAGGCCGTTGTCGCGGCGCGTCAGACGATTTTTGGTGTAGGAGAGCGAACTGTTGAGCGCGGAGGTCGGCTTGTAGGTGACATCCAGACTGTATTGCAGGAGGTTGGCCGCGCCGGGGTCGAGCGGCGCGTCCTGCCCGCGTGCGAGCGCGGCGGGACTGACGCGCGGGTATTTCGGCCCGTTGCCGAAATCGAAATCGATCTGCCCCCAGCGATAGCCGAAGAACTGGAAGAAGGAGAATTTTTTGTTGAGCGTCGAGCCGCCGTAGGCGAAGACGTTTTTGAGCACCGCCCCGCGCTCGGAGTTGTCGCCCGCGAACGCACCCGTGCGCGCGGCCGTGCGGTTCGCGCCGAACTCCGACTCGAAGACGCGCTCGTAGCCGCCGTTGTAGCCGACGCTGAAAAAGGTCTGCCGTTGAAAGTTCATGCCGAACTGAAACTCATCGTTCCAGTTTTGCAAGTTGCCCTGCCAGTCGTGATTGCCGCCGATGTAATTGAACATGCGCCAAGAGACGATGCGCGCTTTGGGCTTCGGCTCAGAGTTGTAACTGACGTTGAGGTTGTGGTTGTTCGTGTTGGTGCGGCGCGTGAAGCCCACGTCGGCGCGATAGTCGCGCGTGCGCCCGACGCCGTTCAGGTTGAAGCCGAAGTGGCGTCCGCTCTTGTCGAGTTCGTAGGCGTAGGCGAAGCCGTTGCCGTTGCGATAGAGGGTCTGGTCTAAATCGGCGTCGTAGAAGAAGCGGCGCGAGTGTGTGCCGAGCGCCTGCACGTTCAGGGTCGTCTGCTTGTTGAGACGAAAGCGCGCGTCGAGGCCGCCGAGTTGATTGTGGCGCTCGACGAAGTTGTAACTCGTGGCGAGCAGGCCGACGCTCGATTCGCGTCCCACGTCGCGCTTCAGACGCAGGACGGCGATGGTGGCGTTTTTGTCCGCGATGCGATTGAAGTGATGTTCGCTCTGGCGCGCCTCTTCCAGACGCGCGAGGTAATTCAACTCGCTCTCGCCAGCCTCTCTGGGCGCGCGTAGAGCCAGCAGTTCGTCGAGATGCGTTTCGCGCTCCTCTTCCGAGAAGTTGCCGGGCGCGTTGTCCGATGCGACGAGCAGGCCGAAGGTGTTGCGCCCGCGCTTGCCGGTGAGCTTGACGGCCATGTCGGGATCGACGATGGCGCGCGTGTGGACAGCGGCGATGTCCGTGCGGAAGATTTCGATGCCTTCGAGAAAGAACGGCCGCTTCTCTTCAAAGAAGATCGGAAAGCGTTGATTGGCCGTCACCACGGTGGCGTCGGCTTCGACCTGTGCGAAGTCGGGGTTATAGGCGAAGTCGAGCGTGACGGTCGGCGTCAGGCCGAACTTGGCGCTGATGCCGGGGTCGAGTTCGACGGCTTGATTGACGAAGCGGCCGGGGTCGAGCAGGCCGGGACGGCGTTCGAGCACGCTCGGCCGGATCGTGCGGACGCGCTTGCCCGTTTCAGAAAGGGTGAGGCTCGGAATGAGTTCGAGCGTGCGCTCGGTGGAGATGCCTTCAAAGCCCGTCAGGTGTCCGGCCTGATTGAGCGTGCCCGACTTGTCGCGCGACAGGGGCATCCACGAATCGATCTCGTCGTTGAAGCGGTCGATGTTGCGCCACAGGTGAAAGCCCCAGAGTTTGTCTTTGCCCGCTTCATACCGCAGCGACTTGAAAGGGATCGCCACTTCGAGCGTCCAGCCGTCGGCGGTCAGCACGCCCTTCGACTCCATCACGATATCGACGCTGAAATCCGTGCCCTGCCCTTCGGTCAAGATGCCGTCCTGCTGTACGCCGAGCGGGTTGAAGCCGAGCACGTAAGCCTTGCGCTGATCGTTGAAGGTGTCGAGAAAGATGCGCACGTTGTCTTCGCCGAACACGTTGTCGCGCCGCGCCACGGTGGCGCGCACCTTGTCGGGTTCGTCGCGCGCGTGCACGGCGAGGTAGAGGAATTTCGCGTCGTAACCGAGCCACGCCTCGGTCGTTCTCGAAGGCGCGATGTTGTCGCCCGGTTGAATCTGGTAGAAGTCTGTGAGGCGTGCGGCAGACTTCCAGACCTCTTCGTCCAACTTGCCGTCGATGACGGGCGCGCGCTCGAAGCGCACGAGGCGCACGGGCGCGGCCTTCTCCGGCGGCAGCACGAGAGCGTTCGCGCTCTTAGCGGGGGTTTTCGCTGTCACACTCGTTGTTGTTGTGCCCGACGCCACGACCGGCGCAGGAAGAGGAGGGGCGGCGAGCGCGTCCGACGCTTTCACGTCCGACACTTTCAAGACGGGCGGCGGCTGCTCCGCCCCCTGCGGCGTGGGCGTGGGCGACTGCGAGGTGGCGGCGACGGGCGCGGCAGCGCCTTCTTGCGCGGCGCGCGTCTCCGATTGGGGCGCGGCTTGCGCTGTGAGCAGCGCGACGAGGATGAAGAGGATGGTCTTTCGTTTCATGTTGAAATTCTCCGCTGCGCTCACGTGGCTCGCGGTGCGGTTCGGCCGCTCGTGCGAGTCCACTTTTTGCGCGCACACTTCTCCCGACGCCCGCTCGCTTCTCTTTCGCGAAGCAGGAAGCGCTGTTTCCGAAATCGAGTTGTGAGTTAAAGGTGAAGCAGGCCGCTCGCCACAGGGGCGCGGGGGGCGCGTACAGAGGCTGCACAGAGTTTCGGAGGCCAGTCCTTCCTTCCGCCGCCTCCCCTGCGAACCCCCGCGCGCCTGTGGCGAGCGAGCCGCCTGCCAAATTGTGCCTTAACCTTTAAGCCCTCTTCCTTCGTGTCTTCGTGTCTTGGTGGTTAATGCTTGATCAACTGACCCTCAGCACGAAGACACGAAGACTTACTTTCAACGCGCCGTTTCGAGACGATAGAAGAGACGGCTGAAGGTGATGCCCGCGTAAGGGATGTCGAGATTTTCCACGAGGACGCCGAACGCTCGCGCGCCGTTCAAAATCCGGTCGGCGAAAGTTGCCTCGAACTTTTTCGTCGCGCCGTTCGCGTAGACGCGCGTGGCCGTCAGACGCGCGCCCTCGATGCTTATGTCGCGGAGCACGGCGCGCCGCGCGCCCTCTTGAATCGTGATGGCGAGCGTGCCGTCGGCGTCCGCCGCCACTTCCAGATAATAGTCAGGCTCGATGCCGACGTAGCGCCCGGCGTAGTCCGCGAGCCGCTCTTTGACGACCGGCTCGAAACGCTTCTCCTTGTGCTTACTCTTCAACTTCTGCGCCGCCGATACAGGCGCGCCGCTCGACGCGAGCGCGACGAGACTCAGGAACGCCGTGGCGACGAGGGCAGTGCGAGTTTGAGTTGACTTCATCACGCGTTACTCCTTTTCGCTCTTGAGCACTTCGCGGAAAAATTCGAGCGCGCGCGGGTCGCCCGATTCGCCGAGCACGTTGATGGCGCGGCGACGCACCTGTTGATTCGGGTGCGTGCGCGCGATCTTGATCAAGAGCGGCACGGACTCTTCGGCCGGGCGCTCGCTGAGGGCGTTGACGGCCTGCACCTGTATCTGCGTCTCGGCCGTCGAACTCTCCACGGTTTCGCGCAGCAGGTCGAGACTGCGCTTGCCCGCGCGCTCGCCGATCATGTGGATGGCATGTCGGCGCAACTCTTCGTTCGAGCCATTCCCGCCGCGCGCCACGGCGAAGAGTTTGTCTTCGGCCTGCGGGCTTTTCATCTCCGCGAAGGCATGCAGCAGTTGCCGGCGCACGTCGTTCGACTGCTCCGTGTCGTAGAGCTTGAGCAATTCGCCGAGCATCGCCTCGCCTTCGATGTCGGCCAACTCGTGAATGGCATGGCGGCGGATGTCGGGGTCGTGACCGGTGCGCGCGATCTCCAGGATTTTAGCGTGCGCGCGCGGCGTCTTGATCTCCGCGAGCGCGTGCAGGACGGCGCGCTGCACGTCTTCCTCGCGGTCGGCGTTGAAGATGCTCATCAGTTCGTCGATGATCGAATCGCGCCCCGCATCGCCGAGCGCGTGGATGGCCGTGCGGCGCGATTCCTTGTCCGCATCGGTGCGCGCGACTTTCAAGAGAAACGCGGTCGCGCCTTCTTTGTTCTCGTTGTCGGAGACGGCGTGGATGATGCCGCGGCGGACTTCGCGCACGGCGTTATTGCTTTGCGGCAAGCCGTCGTAGAGACTTTGGAGCGTCTGGAGCGCCGTGCGGTCGCGGCTCGCGCCGATGGCGTGCGCGGCCTGTCGGCGCACTTTCTCTTCCTCGCGTTCGTCGCGCACGATTGAAGCGAGGAAGTCGGTCTCGCCGCCGATCTGGCCGAGCCAGTAGACAGCCGTGGAGCGCACCTTCGCGTTCGCGGACGACTTGGCAAAGCCTTTGAGCAAGGGTGCGACGCGCGCGTCGTCGTGCAGCGCGATGCCGAGCGTGGCGTGCTGGTTGAGCAGCCCCAAGTTCGTGTTCGAGGCGGGCGTGGGGGCGGATTCGGCGAGCGCGCGCAGGTAATTCAAACTCTCTTCGTTTGCGGCGCGTCCCATCCAGTAGACGGGATAGCCGCCGTACTCGCGTTTGCGTTCGAGGTTGTAAATCTCCATGCGCGTGACGGCGCTCGCGCCCGGTTCGCGCAGGAGGAAGACGGCGAGGTTGCGCGTCTCGACCGTCATGCCGTTCGACGTGCCGACGAAGACGGTCGTGTTGCCGACCGTGTTCATCGAGCCGTGAAACTCGCCGCCCTGCGGATCGATGGCGACGCCGGGGCGCACGTCGAACGAGTAAGCAGACCAGTAAGGCGTCCGCCCGCCCGCACGCGCACGACTTGCGGCCGCCTCAAGTTTCGCGCGCAAGTCCGCGCCTTCGACCTGGATAAAACTCGCGCTCTGCGCCGCCGCATTCGCCTGCGCCGAGGCGTTCGTCTCCGTCGCCGCCGTCGCGTGGTTCGCGCCCGCGAACGCCGCGTTGCCCGGATGCGCGCACGCTGAACCGCCGAGCAAAACTAAGCCCGCCAAGAGCGCGCCGAGTGAAAATGATCTACGCATGATGAAGTCCTTTCGTGTGATAGCTGATAGCTGTTAGCTGTTAGCTTTCGATAATCCGTGGTCGGTTGTGTGTGGTCGGTTGTCGGTTGTGCGTGGTCAGTTATGTTTCGTCAGTTGGTTGTTGCCGGTCGGGCTTCGTTCGTGGCCGGTTGTGCAGGCGGACGTGTGGCGAATTGGTGAGCGCCGCAACATGCAACCGACGACCGACCACGAACGACTGCCAAAGACAAGCTAATAGCTGATAGCTAACAGCTCCTCACTTCAAAATATCTTCAAGGAAGCGGAGGGCTTCCGGGTCGCGGCTGTCGCCGATGCGCTGGATGGCTTGACGGCGACGGTCGAGCGAAGGGTCTGTGCGCGCGATCTGCATCAATTTGCGGAGCGCCGTCTTTTGCTTCGACTCGCCGAGCGCGTTGATCAAGTTGCGCTTCATGTCGTCGTTCTGTTCGGCGTCGTAGAGCGAGATGAGCAGCTCGACCGCTTGCGTGTTGTCATCCTTGTCGGCGATGCGGTTAATGACCGTGCGGCGCAGGTCTGCGTTCTCCGAGGGGTTGCGCGCGATCTCGTAGAGCTTCGCACGCGCGCGCGGGCTGTCCATGTCGGCGAAGGCGTTGAGAATTTCGCGCTTCACGTCGGCGTCGCGTTCGGTCTGATAGACGCGCATCAATTCGTCGACCATCGCCTCGTTGTTCTTCTCGCCGAGACGACGCAGGGCGAAGCGGCGCAACTCGACTTCTTCGCCGCTGCGCGCCACTTCGATGAGTTTCGCCAGCGCGCGCGGGTCGTCCGATTCGGCGAAGGCGTTCATCAGGCGCTTGCGGATTTCCGTGTTGCGGTCTGCGTCGTAGATGCGCACGAGGTTGGCGAACGCATCGTCGCGCTCGCCGAGGCGACTGATGGCGGTCTTGCGCAGTTCCAAGTCTTCGCGCGTGTTCTGCGCGATCTCAAGCAGCTTGGCGTCGGCGCGCGCGCCGTCCATCTCGGCGAGCGCGTGGAGCACTTGGCGGCGGATGCCCACGTCCGGGTCGGACGCGTAGATGCGCATCAGTTCGTCCAACACCGCTTCGCCGCCCGCATCGCCGAGACGATGAATGGCCGTCTGCCGCAGTTTCGCGTCCGGGTTCGTGCGCGCAATGTCGAGGAGCAGGGGCACGGCCTGTTTGCCGCCGTGTGCGCCGAGCAGAGAGACGGCGGCCTCCTTCATGCGGCGGCTCGCGTTTGAGTTCGGCTTGAGCCAATCGCTGACGAAGCTGATGGCGCGTTCGGGGTTCGAGTCGAAGAGACTCTGCAAGGCGATGATCTTGAGTTCCTCGTTTTCTTTGCCGAGCGCGTCGTCGATGATCTCGGTCTGGCCGAGCGCGGGCGCGAGTTCGGTGAGCATCGCGTCGGCCTCTTCGCGCCAGCCCGAACGCGAGTGCTCTTTGATCAGGCGTTTGAGCGCCTTGGCCGCTTCCTTCGTGTTGCCCTGCCGTTTGAGCGCGTAGGCGTACCAGTAGAGCGCGGCGTCAACGTCGGCATCGCGCGGGTAGGTGTTGAGAAAGGAGCGAAACGTCTCGGCGGCCTTCGCCCATTCCTCGTTCTCGATGAGGTCGCGCCCGGCGCGAAACAACTTCATCGAAGGGGTGTTGCCCGTCGTCTGCACGAAGCGGTTGAGCTTGGCGAGTTCTTGACCATCGGCGCTCGCATCCGTGACGCGCCCGAACAGTGCGAAAGAGGCGACGAGCGCGAGGGCGGCGACGGCGAGCGTGATCATCCCGCCTCTCGATGAGAGGCGACGCCGGAGGGCGCGGCGCGCGTGTGTAGCGAATGCGTGTGACATGATGTTGATGTTCGAGTCCTTCATGTTTAATAAGTGCGCGCGGAAGCGGTTTCGACCGCGCTGATCTGGAGCATGGCGACAAGGTTCTTGCGCCGCATGCGTTCGTTGATCTCTCTGAGTTCGGAGGGCGCGGGACGCTCCGGCAAATTGGCGATGTCGATCAAGATCGGTTCGAGACTGTCGAGCAGAGATTCGACCGGCAGGTTGCCGCGACTGGCCGCCTCGCGCCGGAGCAGGATGTTTTCGTAGAGCAACTTTTTGGAGCGCGCTTTCTCGTAAGCCAGATCGGAAGAGGCGCGGCTTCCGGCGTTCGCCGTGCGGACGTTGCGGAACGAACGCAGGAGCAGTTGCGCCTGTTCGACGTGCCGCGCGGTCTTCGCCGCCCCGCCCATCTCGTCAACTTCCACGTCGCGCCGCGACGCCGCAGCATCCGCGTCGTCCGCAGCGTCAGCGGCCGCGTCCTGCGCGTCGCCCGTGGATGCGGCATCATTTCTCGCCGTCTCCGCGACAGGCACATCGACTCTTTCCCGGCCGATACTTCGAGGCGAAGACGGAGCGACAGTTTTCGGGACGCGAGCGCCCGCGCGCTCCACCCGCGTCTCGCCCGCGCCGGAGCGGTCGCTGTTTGCCATGCGTCCGCCCGTGTCGCTCGTCGCCGGTTCGCTTACTTTGCTCGAAAGTTTTTCGCGTGCTTGTTGTCGATTATTTTCCGCGACCGTTTCGCCGCCACTGTTCGCCTTATTCGCTGTCGCCATCGAATCGTTCGGCGTGGGAGTCGTGAACGGAGTCGCGGCGGGCGAAGCGTTATGACTCTCGACGGTGTACGTCGTGGAGTTCGCCGTGGAAGGATTCGACGCGACATCGACCGTCGTGGCGCGCCGCTCGTTCATCAAGGAATAGAGGCCTGCGGCCGCGCCGACGAGAAGCAACAGGAGCGCGGCCCAGACGGGCGCGCTCAGGCGCGGCATGGCGAAGACGCCCGCGATGCCTACCGCCGGGCGGCGGCCTTGTGCGCGCGTCGCACCTATCTCGTCCGCGTGCCCGTTCACGGAGTCGCCGTCCGCCTTGAGGATGCGCCGCAGCACGCGTTGGCGTGCGAAGGCGTCGAGCGCGAGCGGGTAATCAGCGAGTTGTCGCCGCAGCATCAGAAAGTCCGCGCGCGCCGCGCGGCAATCGGCGCAGGCGTCGAGGTGTCTCTCGAACTCGCGCGCTTCCGTGGGCGGCAGTTCGCCGTCAATCGAGAGCGAGACTTTTTGTGTCAGGTCGCATTTCATCATTCGCTGCCCCTTGAACCTCTCCGCAACTCTTCGCAACTGTTCGCAATTTTTCCGCGCCTCATCCGGCGGCCTTGCTGCTGCTGTGGCGCGCCTTCTGCGCCTGCTCGCGGCGTCCCCAACGCTCGCGCAAGGTTGTGCGCGCGCGAAACACATCGACTTTGACTTTGCTCTCCGAGACGCCGAGCACCTGCGCGATCTCGCCGTAACTGAGTTCTTCCTGCTCGCGCAGAAGGAGCGCGGCGCGCTGTTGTTCGGGAAGATTTTTGAGCATGTCAACCACTAGATTTTTCCGTTCGGCAGTCTCGAACTCTTCTTCCGGCGTCGGCACGTGGACGCGGAACACGTCCGTCACGCGTTCAAAGAGACGACGCCGCGTGCTACGTTTGTTCAACTCGTTCAAGGCGAAATTGCGCGCCACCCGGTAGAGCCAGAAGCGCGCCTCGCCGGCGGGCAAATTGCGCAAGCCTTTATGGTGCAACTGCAAAAAACTGTCCTGCGCGATCTCTTGAGCCACACCGGCAGCGCCGCGCCCACCAAGCAGGCACTCCAGAAAACGGCACAGGCTTGGGTAGAACTCGTGGAACATGATCGCAAACTCGTCTTCTTCGCTCGCCATACGAAACACTGTACGCCCACTAAAACAGGCGAGGACGGGAAAAGTTACAACTTTTTTTCGGGGAGGCGCGGGGAAAGGATAAGGGATGAGGGATGAGGGATGAACGGAAGATTGGTGAATGGTGAATGGTCAATGGTGAATGGAAGAAAACGGTTCCGCTCCATTCACCATTGACCATTTATCATTTACTGCTTTACTTCATCCCTCATCCGTCATCCTTCATCCCTTCTTCCGTCGCCTCGGCGAGTTCTTCCAAGAGACGTGCGGAGGCTGTGGCTTTCGCTTCCCATGCGCGTGCGGCGGCGGCGAAAGGGTCTTGCATTTGGGCGTGGCGTTCGCTCCACGCGCGGGCTTCGTGCGCGAGCCAGTGAAGCACGCCGCGCGCGTCCTGCGCGAACAGGGATTCGAGCGCGTACTTGCGCTCGCCCGCGCGCAAGGCCAAGCCGAGCGCGCGCGCGGCGCGCCCGAGGTCGGAGCGCACGATGATCATGCCGCTCTGCGCGGGGCTAAGCAGCGTCTGCAAAAAATCTTTCGTCTCGCCCGTGCGCGGGTCGACGACGGCGGCGGCCGACGCGCGCAGGTGCAGGGAAAGTTGCCCCGTGCCCACGGCACGCGCTTCTTCGCGCAGGGCGTCGAACAGCAACTCGCCCCAACGCCGGTAAAACGGCGACGCGATGTCGTTCAACTTCACGAGGTAAGCCGGAAGCCAACTGAGCAAGTGCTCATGTAGGAAGGCGGCGCGCGCGCGTCGCCAACCGGCGCGCCGCGCATCGCCTGATTCGAGAGTTTCGAGTTCGGAGAGGTGTGCGTAGAGGGCGAGCATGACGGCGAGGTGGTCGGGTTCGGCGGGCGGCGTCTCGCCGAGCGCGCGCCAGAAGCCCGCCACGCGGTCGCGCGCTTCGCCCCCGAGCATCCCCTCCGCGCCGAGATAGACGGAGGCGTAAGGATAAAGTTGGAAGACGAAAATCTCCGTGTACTCGCTCGCGGCGGGAAGCGCGCCGAGTTCGAGCGCGCCCGCCACCGGCTCACTCTCCGGCGCGGGCGGCTCTGCGAAGACGGCCAGTGCGCGAAACAGTTCCACAGCGAAACAGAAGACTGGTGAATGGTGAATGGTCAATGGTCAATGGATGAAGACAGGTTTTTCACCATTCACCATTGACCATTTACCATTGACCAATTTTTACTTCATCGTTTCTATCGTCTCTCTCTTCGGGCAAGCGATAGACTTCTCTGGCGGGCTTGAGCGGGCGCAGCAGCCAGTAGGGGCGGCGCGTGCCGTCGGGCGAAAATTCGTCCGCGCCGCGCGTGCGCGCGAGCCACTTGAGATAGACGGCGTGCGCCTTCTCCGTGTCCACGGAGATGTCGCCGTAGGCGTCTCCCGCCTCGGCCGGTCGCACGCGCACGGCCTGATGCCAGCAGTGCATGCCGGAGACAGGGTCTGGGTGGACGGGGAAAGTCAGGTTTTGATGGACGCCCACGTCCGTCCACCAGATGCGCGCGGTGTCTGCATCAATCGACTCGTAAGGCGCGCCGCCGCGCTCGCGTCGCATGCCCCAGCGCGCGCCTTCGTGTTCGAGCGAGACGGTCGCCATCAACTGCCTTTGTCCCTCTTCCTTCAATTTCCAGCGCCCCATGTGATGACTGCACGCGACTATCCCCGGCTTGATGCCTTCCGTCACCCACGCGCGCACGACGAAGTATCCGATCTCCGTCTCGACGCGCAGGAGATCGCCCGTGCGCACTTTCAGGCGCGCCGCATGCGAAGTGTGTATCCAGAGCGGGTTCGTGTGCGCGATCTCGTCGAGCCACTTGGCGTTCGCCGAGCGCGTGTGTATCTGCACGGGCAGGCGAAAGGTGGAGATCAAGACGGTTTGATCCGGCGCGAGATTTTCCGGGTGGACGTGGCTGCGTATGTAGGTGGGGACGACGTATTCAGGCCAGCCCCAATCGGAGAGCGTGCGCGAATAAAATTCGAGCCGCCCGCTCGGCGTCGGAAAGCCACGCAACGTTTCGCCGTCAACTTCGACGCCGACGAGCCTGCGCCCCTCCGCGTCGCCTTCGGGGCTCGGCAGGGGAACGATGTTCAGCGTCGGCGGCTTCGGCCGTCTCGTATAGACGCGCCCGAAGTGATCCGTGCGCGTGTCTTCCAACTCTTCCTCCGGCACGCGCTCTCGATAAATTGCCCCCACCTTCTTCTTCACTTCAAACGAGCCGTAGCGACGCATGAAGTCGAAGGGCGACAAATTTTCCCCGGCAGCGCGTTCGGGCAAACCCGGCACGGAGTTCTCGAAGATGTAGCGATAATATTCGTCCACGCTCAGGCGTTCGCCCGGCCGCTCGCGCGATTCGACGTATTGACGGATGCCGAGCGCGCCGTCGGGGTCGATGCGCCATGAAACTTCGAGCCAGAACTCGTTCTCTTCCCAGACCTCGCCGGGATTGATCTCGCGCGTGTCCGCGATGCTCTCGCCGAGACGCTCGCGCGCAACGCGCAGGACGGGTTGCCGAAATCCGATCCACTGCGCATCGTGCGTCTCGTAGGAATGTACGTCGTGGCGTTCCGAGCCGTGACCCATGGGCAGGATGTAGTCGGCGAAGTAGGCCGTCTCGTTCCACGTCGGCGTCAGCGCGACGTAGCAGTTGATCAAGCTCTCGTCGTTTAAGACTTCGACCCAACTGAACCCGTCGGGGTTCGTCCACACCGGGTTATAGACGCGCGTGAAATAGACATCGACTTTGCCGCGCCCCTCTTTCAAAAAGTGCGGCAGCAAAAACGACAGCTCGTTCATCGCCAGCGGGTACTCGCGCGGCCACGTCAGTTCGTTCCAGCGCGGCGGGTGCGGCGGCGTGTAGATCGGCTTCGGCACAAACTTGTTCCACGCGTTCGGGAACACTCCGCCTTCGGTCGCCACTGCGCCGAGGAGCGCGTTCAACATGAAGAGCGTGCGCGTCACCTGCCAGCCCCCGCTGTTGCCGGCCGAAGCCGAACGCCAGTTGTGACTCGAAAAACGCGTGCCCGCCGTCGCCACCACACGCGCGATCTCTTCGATCACGTGTGGCTCGACGCCCGACTCGCGCGCCGCGAACTCGAAAGTGTATTCACTGTAAAGTTCACGCAAGCGCGTCTGAAAATTCTCGAAGTTCGTCTCGCGCTCCGGGTGCTCCACCGCCATGAACTCTTCCCAGTTCCACCAGCGGCGCACGAACTCGACGTTGTAGAGTTCATGTTGGATCAAGTAGTTCGCAATCGAGAGCACGATGGCGGGCTCGGAGCCGGGATAAGGCGAGACGAAATAATCGGCGTGCGTCGCCGTGTTCGACAGGCGCGTGTCGAAGACGATGAGCTTCGCGCCGTCGGCCTTGGCCTCGATGACGCGCTGCGCGTGCGGGTTGAAATAGTGTCCGGCTTCGAGGTGCGAACTGATCAGAAAGATCACTTTCGCGTTCGCGTGATCCGGGCTCGGCCTGTCCAAGCCCATCCAGAATTGATAACCGGCGCGACTCGAAGAGGAACAGACGTTCGTGTGCGAGTTGTGGCCGTCCACGCCCCACGCGGCCAGTATGCGTTCGGTGAAACCGTCTTCGCCCGGACGCCCGACGTGATACATCACCTCGTTGTGTCGCTCTTCTTGAATCGCCTTGCGAATCCGCGCCGCAATCGCATCCAGCGCCTCGTCCCAAGAGACGCGTTCCCACTTGCCCTCTCCCCGTCGCCCGGCGCGTTTCAACGGATAGAGAATGCGGTCGGGGTCTGTGATCTGGTTCAAGGTGGCGGGGCCTTTGGCGCAGTTGCGCCCGCGCGAGCCGGGATGCTCCGGGTTGCCCTCGAACTTCTGCACCTGCAAGCTCTCCCTGTCCACGTAAGCCAGCAGCCCGCACGCCGACTCGCAGTTGAAACACGTCGTCGGCACGAGCATGTAACGCCGCTCCCGCCGCTCCGGCCACGCGCGCGAATCCAGCTCCACCCAATCGTCCCAACGCTCCTTCGGCGGAAACGCCGCCAGATGCACACGGCTCGGCCCCGGATAAAACGTCTCCCCGCGCGCCTCCGTTTCCTTGCGCGCCGCACTCACCCGTTGATTTAATTCGCTTAGCTTCATAAACTGAGACTCTACTAAACATCAATACCTAGAATGAGAACGGGAATGTCTATGTCGGCAACTCCGCGTGTCTCCAAATCCCAAACAAACTGCTCGAAGTATGAAACGCCCGATGACATTTCTGACGCCAGAGCCTTGACCGGAACGATTTCGATCCCGCAAGTAATCAAACCCAAATTGCGAAAGATTGTCATCTTCGCGCAGACGTTATAAACCATGAAAGAATACTTACCGAACTGCACCTCTACCCCTAAACCGTCCTTAACAAAATCCATGTCACGAAACGCACCCTTTAGGCTTGAGCGAATTTTGTAGTCTTCGAGATAGTGCGTCGTCGGGTAGTCACAATCGACAGTTTGATGCTTCCATCCTTTTGGATAAAGCTCCCTTTGAAACGCCTTGTTTAGCGCAATCGGGCTATAGAGCATCCGCCCAACTTTTGTTTTTTCCCTACTCAATTTGATCTTTGCTACCGAAGCATCAACTGCCCCAATAGCGTCTGTCACCTCAGCGAGCAGGTGTGGGTAATGTGCGGAGACTTCTTCCCGCCCGTTTTTGAAAGAATATTGTGCTGCCAGTCTCAAGCTTTAGTCTCCCGCTCTCGCCACTCCATCGGAATCTGGGCGACTTTTTCGCGCCCGCTCGGTTGATGCACAGGCTTTCCGAGTTGACGATAAGGAAGACTTCCCGAATAAAAACTTGCGATTCGCTGCTTGGCGATCTCAATATATTCTTCTTCCCTTTCACAGCCGAACGCGTGCCGCCCATTCTTCAAGGCTGCGAGCAGCGCGGAGCCGACACCTGAGAACGGGTCGAGCACCCAATCGTTTTCGTTCGTCAAAGCCAACACACAACGCTCAACCAGTTCGATAGGAAACTGGCAGGGATGTAGAGTCTTCTCCGGGTGATTAGCTTTAACGTTCGGAATATTCCAGAGCGCCGTCTCCCAATCCTGCACGAGTATGCGCCAGATGTCGGAAGGATTTTTCCCCAGCGGATTTCCCGAAGGCTGCCCGCGCTTCTCACCTTTGAAATGAGTTTTACCGGGATACTTTGAAGGCACGCGGACGGAATCGAGATTAAAAGTGTACGCATCACCCTTCGTAAACCACAGCAGCGTCTCATATCTTCCTGAGAATCGCTTCGACGCATGAAGACCGTGTTCGAAATGCCAGATGATGCGATTGCGGAGTTTCAACCCCTGAGCTTTGAATAAGTGGTAAAAATGAATATCGAGCGGGAATACTTCACCATCTTCAACGTAGTTTCCGACCTGCCAGCATAGAGAACCTTCGACGGATAAAACTCTCACCATCTCTTCGATTACAGGAGTAAGCGAATTGAGATATTGACTTAACCCTGTTGCCTTTTCATAGGTCTTGCCAATGTTGTATGGGGGCGAGGTAAGAATCAGTTTGGCAAAGCCCGACGGTAGGGTTTGCATAGTATGCCAACAATCGCCGGGTGCAATCACCACCTCGGCAGTCGGATCAAATGAAGAAGCTACTTCGCCCTGCCATAACGTCGGAGTATCTTTCAAACCAGTCATTCTTCTATACCCTTGTCCCTCTGCCGTGGCGTCAAACAAACCTCAGTCTTCCCCACAAGAATATCACGATGGAATGTCGTCTCAGGGCTTCTTCCCTTCGGCGAGTTGGGCGATGGCTTTCTCGATTCTGCGCGCGCGGGTTTCGGGGCGCTTGGCGTCTTCGATGGCGCGGGCGTGCTCTTTTTGGTGGGTGTAACTGAGTTTGTCCCAAGCGGCTTGGGCGGCCTTGTTGGCGCGGAGCGCGCGTGCGAGGTCTGCGGGCGGGGTGATGATGCGCGGTTCTTCGTCGCGCTCCAACACAATGCTGACGGTGTCGCCGCCTTTGACTTTAGCGCCGGCGCGGAGTTCACGGTTGACGGGCATCATGTAGCAGCCTCCCATCGAGAAGAGTGAGCTGCGGAACGGGTGTTTGTTGATCGTGCCGCGCACGGGGACGCGGGCGCGCGTGCCGAAAACTTTCTCCACGTCGAAAGGGATGGTGATCCGGGTGGCTTCGCTCGTTTCGTGTTTTTCGAGCAGGGCGCGGAAACGTTTTGTCGTCGCCATAAGTTCCTCCGATCAAGTTATTGCTGTCTGGCCTTTCAAACTTCCCGAAGCATCAGGCGAGCGGGACGGATTGCCCGGCCTGCACGTAGGCGTGCTCGAAGAGGAGCAGCCCGGCGAGCGCGAGCGGCACCGAGGCCAGCCCAAGCCACGGCGCGAAGACGCCTGCGAGCGCCAGCACCAGCCCCGTGCGGAAAAAAGCTCGATAACGTCCGCGCGTCATTTCATGGACGGCCAGATGCGCGTGCGCCGTCGGGTGCACGATTGAGACTTCGCCCCAGATGAGCAACAGGTGTATGAGACTGAGCGCGCCGACCGACCACAAAAGCGGCGCGACGGCCGCCGCGTCGAGCCACATGGCGAAAGGCACGAGCGCGCACGCGCCCGCAAGGAGCGACTGCACAAAGAGGTGCGGCGGCAGCAACGGGTTCTGCCACATATCGCGCGCCTTCGCCTGCGCGAACAAGTAAGCCGTGTAGATGGCCGTCAAGGCGGCGAGCGGAAGTCCGGCGAACATCAAGAGGCGTTGCGGCGTCGTCCCTCCGAGCAAACTCGCGCCGAAGTGCAGGGCGAGCACGGCCGAGTAGCCCGCGATGATGAATGCGCCGCGCACGAGCCAACTGCGCCATTGCGGTCGCGTGAAGATGAGATAGAAGCGTTCCGGGTGTTCCAAGTCCCAGATGAGCAGCAGGCCCGTCAATCCGAGAAACGCTCCGGACACGACGGGCGCAACCCATAACCACACAGGCGAAGCGGGAAAGCTAACGTAACCGCCGAGCACGTCCGAAGCGGTTTGAGAGTTAATGAAACCGAGCAAGACAAGGAGCGCCGCGACGAGGTATGCGCCCGACGCGATGCCCTTCGTCCAAGTGTAGAGGCTGACGCGCCAGTCCCAAGGGATCGCGTGCGCGATGTCGTAGGAGAGGAGCGCGGCGGCCGAAGTGTTGTGGTGCGCGGGATGGCCGGAAGGAACGAGGTCTGTCCCCGTGCGCTGCTGGCTCCACATGTAGAGTTCGCCTTCGGGGCGGCGGGCGGCGAGCGGGTCGAGCGTCGCCTGATGCGCGCCGCGATAGAAGAGTTTCGGCAGCGTCTCCTTCTCCGGACGGCGCACGCCCACGGGCTGCCGGTTGACGATGCGCGCCACTTTGGAGTCCGCATCGTTCAAGTCGCCGACCAGGATCGCTTCGACCGGGCAGACGACGACGCACGCGGGTTCGAGTCCCATGTCGATGCGGTGCGCGCAGAAGTTGCACTTCTCGGCCGAGTGGTCTTCGGGGTTGATGAAGATAGCGTCGTAGGGACAGGCGGCCATGCACGCCTTGCAGCCGATACAGATCGACTTGTCGAAATCGACGATGCCGTCCGGGCGTTTGAACATCGCCGTCGTCGGGCAGGCCGTGACGCAGGGCGCGTGCGCGCACTGGTTGCAGCGCGTCACTTGATGCGCGCGCCGCGCGAGCGGGTACTCGCCCACGTCCACGTGTTTGACGTAGGTGCGCGTGACGGAAAGCGGGACGAGGTTTTCCGACTTGCAGGCGGTGGTGCACGCATGACAACCGATGCAGCGCGTCTGGTCGATGACCTTGCCCCAACGCTGCGGCGCGTGTTCAGGCGGCGGGGCTGCTGCTACGGTCGCGCCGCTCTCTGCCTTCACGGCTGGCTCTTGCATTAACGTCTCCGACAAAGATGATTTTGAATTTTCTAGCTGGACGTAAAGACTACAACGAAACGCGCCCGACTGCACGGCGCACCCTCGCGCGGCCTAAACTTCGCCCGCCCAATCCGCCCCGGCGCGTTCGCGCCAGCGCGCGCGAATCGCTTCAAACTCGGCCACGGGCAACGCGCCGTCGGCGAGCAGCGCGGCGTTCTGCCGCCAGCGTTCCGGCTTCTCCGTCCCGACGATGGCCGTGTGCACGCCCTCCACGCTCAACGTGAAACGCAAGGCCGTGCCGACCGTCGCGCTCGCGTCGCCGCCCTCGCCGCCACCCGCGCGTAGGAATTCGTAGTCAAGTTGTCGCAGCCGATCCCAGTAGGGCTGCACGTACGTGTCGGACGGCCGCTCCTCGTGTCGCCAGACGGCGTTGGCGATGGGACGTTTGGCGATGACGCCGAGCGAGCGCGTGCGCGCTTCGGGCAAAGTCAGTTCGAGCGCCTGCTGGTCTGCGATGTTGACGGAGGTTTGCAAGGTGTCGAACGCGCCGCAGCGGACGGCGTAGAGCGCGGCCTCGCCGTCGCCGCTGTAGCCGATGAAGCGCGTCTGGCCCGCTTCGCGTGCGCGCCGCAGGACTTCGATCACGTCGCCCTGCCGCAAGACTTCTTCCGAGCAACTGTGCAACTGCAAGAGATCGACGTGATCGGTGCGTAAGCGTGCGAGGCTGCGCTCGATGCTCTGCTCCAACAGGCGCGGATGCCAGTCGGGCAGTTCGAGACCCGAGGCGTGGCCGCATTTCGTGAACAGGTGGT
Organism: Pyrinomonadaceae bacterium; assembly: GCA_036387235.1. GTDB lineage: Bacteria > Acidobacteriota > Blastocatellia > Pyrinomonadales > Pyrinomonadaceae > JAIVJZ01. Next base: position 5,455 of record DASVUD010000016.1, on the reverse strand, counting down.
AATCACCGCGGCGATGCGAGACGGCGCGGCCGATCAACTCTTCGCTCGTCAGGTAACACTCGGCCGTGTCGATCACGTTCAGTCCGGCGTCGAGCGCCGAGCCGAGCAGACGCTCGACCGTCTGAACAGTCGCCTGCCCGTATCCGATCTCCGAACCGCCGAAGCCGAGCACGCTCACACGCATGCCCGTCTGTCCCAACACTCTCTTCTCCATTGCTTCCCCCTTTAAGAGTTGTCACCACGAACACACACGAAACAACACGAAACAGAGCGACCTTCTTCTTCGTGTTGCTTCGTGTGTGTTCGTGGTTTCAGATTTTGCGATTCACATAAACTCAAACGCGTTGCAATTCGACTTCAACGCGATGTCGGCGTCTGCCGCAACAGCGTGACCAGTCTGTCCGGATAGTCGGTCATGATGCCGTCCACGCCGAGCGCGATCATGCGCCGCATCGACGCCTCTTCGTTGATCGTCCAGACATCTATCTCCAGCCCCGCGCGTTTGAGCGCCGCGACCGCCTCGGACGTTAACCCGCTCTGCCCGCCGACCCACTCCGGCACTTGCACGACGCGGAAAGGCGCGCGCCCGGCCGTCAATAACCCACGCCCCGCCCGCAACTCGGCCGACAGCGCGGCCACCTCTTCCGCCCCGGCCGACGTGGCGACTTCCGGGCACGCGCGCCGAAACTCCGCGAGCGTCCGCGAACTGAAAGAGGCGACCGTCACCCTCCCGGTCGCGCCCCGCTCGCTGAGCGTCCGGCAGAAAGGTTCGACGATGGAAGGCTCTGCCTGTTTGATGTCGATGTTCAAGCGCATGAGCGGAAAGCGTTCGAGCACTTCGAGCAAGGTCGGGACGGTGATGCCTTTGTCCCGAAACGGAAACGTGCGCCCGCCGTCCTTTGTCCAGCGATAGCCCGCGTCGAGCCGTTTCAACTCCGCGAGCGTCAAGTCGCCCACGCGCCCCGTGCCGTTCGTCGTGCGGTCAACCGTGGCGTCGTGGATGATGACGAGCGCGCCGTCCGAGGTCGAGTGCAAGTCCATCTCCAACACGTCCGCGCCGACGGCGGCCGCGCGCTCGAAAGCGTGCGCGGTGTTCTCAGGCCACAGCCCCGCGCCGCCCCTGTGCGCGATCACGAGCGGGCGGCGCTCGCCGCGCCCCTCCACTGCGCGCCGCGTTTCAGCATTGTGCGGGTCGCTTGCCTGCATCTTCGTCCTCTGCTGCGCGAATCCGTAGAGCGCGCCGGCCACCAGCGCCAGCGCGCCGAGCGCACAGGCGAGCCATGCCGCGCCGCGCTTCCCTGTCGTCTTCAAACTTCTCTCCCGAAGAAAATTCCCGCGTCGAGTCTCCAAGTTTAGCATTCCCGTCGCCGCAAGGCTTGACCGTCGCGGAGTCGGCTTCGCGTTGACTTCGCTGCGGCAAGCGTGTTTGACTCGGCGACGAAACAAACGAGCGGAGTCTCGAAATCTAGAGCCAGGGGGCGGGGCGCGCTTCACGCGCAACGGCGATGCGCATCGAAGAAGGCGCGCCCCGAAGAGACGACATGGCGGAACAACTCTACGACTGCATCGTGATCGGCGCGGGGCCGGCCGGGCTTTCGGCGGCGCTCTTTCTCGCGCGCTATCGACGTCGCGTCCTGACCTTTCATCACAACAGCCCGCGCAACATCTACTCGCACGGCGTCCACGGCTTTCTCGGCCACCACGGCATCATGCCCACCGAACTGCTCGCGCGCGGCCGCGACGAAGTGACGGCGCACGGCGGTCTGATCGTCGAAGGCTGCGTCACCGGCGTCGAGCGCATCGGCGAGGAATGTTTTCGCGTCTCGACCGGCGACGAGCGCGTCGTCGCTCAATACTTCGACGCGCGCCGACTGCTGCTCGCCACGGGCCTGCGCGACCTGACGCCCGACTGTCCCGGCTTCCGCGAGTTCTACGGCGCGTCCGTGCATCACTGCCCCGATTGCGACGGCTTCGAGGTGACCGGCAAGCGGGTCGCCGTTCTCGGTCAGGGCAAAACGGCCGTCGGCTTCACGCTCGGCCTGTTGACTTGGACGGACAAGCTGACGCTCATCACGAACGGCGACGCGGGCGGCCTCTCGGACGAGCACCTGGCGAAGCTGGCCGAGTTCAACATTCCCGTCACCAATCAAGTGATCGCCAAACTGGAAGGCGACGAAGAGACGAAGCAACTGGAGTTCGTCCGCTTCACGGACGATGACGCGCTCGCCTGCGAGGCGCTCTTCTTCAATCTCGGCACGGAGACCGCCTCGAACCTGCACGAGATGCTCGGCTGCCGCATCGACGAAGAGTGCGGCCTCGTCTGGGTTGACGAAGACCAGCAGACGAGCGTGCCCGGCGTCTACGCGGCGGGCGACCTCACGCCGAAATCGCAACTCGCCGTCGTCGCCGCCGCCGAAGGCGCGATGGCCGCCATCCACATCCACAAATCTCTCATCCCCGAAGCGCAGCGAGTCTGACAGCTGGTGAATGGTAAATCGTCAATGGTGAATGGAGAAAACCTGTCTTCATCCATTTACCATTTACCATTCACCATTCACTAGTCTTCAGTTTCTAAAGTTCTGCGTCACCATGATGCCGCGCCGTCCGCCGTCCATGATGCCGATGCCGACGCGGCCGAACTGCGGGCGCAGGATGTTGGCGCGATGGCCGGGCGAGTTCATCAAGCCCGTGTGCGCGATGGAGAGCGTGGGCGCGAGCGCGAGATTTTCACCCGCCGTGCGAAACGAGACGCCGCCTTCGCGGATGCGCGCGAACGGGTCGCGGCCTTCGGGCGTGACGTGCGAGAAATAGCCGCGCGCGAACATGTCCGCCGAATGACGCCGCGCCACTTCGCGCAGTTCGTCGTCGGCCGCGAGCGGCGCGAGTCCGGCCACGGCGCGTTCGCGGTTGACGAGTTCGAGCATCTCGGCTTCGAGTTCGGGGCGGGGTCGCGTCTCAGCCACTTTGAAAGGCAGTTCGACGCTCTCGTTCGATTCGGGTTTGACCGTCAGACGATTGAGCGTCTGCGCGATGGCGTCGTTGAAGACGGGCGCGAGCGCGCTCTCAAGTTGTTCGGTCGAAGCGGCCAGACGATTGGCGAGCGCGCTCGCTCGCGCGCGCTCCTGCATGCCGTCCGGAAGCGGAGCAGCGAGCAATAGGGCGGCGAAGATGGCGGCGGTGATGAGTCCGCTGAGGATGCCGGGCACGACGCCGACGGCGCGATTCAGGCGACGCTCGTGCACGTCCTTCGGCAAGCGTCTGAGGAGCGCCGCGCCAAGCAGTTGAATCGCCAGCCCCGACACGAAGGCGACGAGCAGGAAGGCGACGGGTCTGTCCCAAGCCTCCGCCCAATCGAAATGCGGCGCAAGACTGCGCGCCACCGGCTGGTAGAAACGCAAGCCGAGCAAGAGGCTGCCGAGCCAGCGCAGCAAATCTATGAGGCCGAGAATGAAGCCGCGATACCAGCCGTAATACGCGCTCAAGAGCACCAGCAGGAGCAGCAGCAGATCTATGTAATTCACGCTCATCGCCTTCGCACCGTTTGCCCCGTCAAACGTCCGGTCACGTTCGGAGTTTCAACTTTTCCGTGGCGGCTAAATTCATTCGCGACATCGAGCGGCGTCCGCCTCGTGCGTTTGACTTCGCGCCCCGAAAACTCGTACACCAAGCTACACGCAAGAGTTGTCGGAAGCGTGACGGCAAGCACAGATAAACTTAACGATTGCCACGTCGCGCTCGTGCGCCGCATGCCCGACCTTTTCAGCACGCGCGTCGAGCGCGTCGCGTGCGGAGAATTCGATGCCGTTCAGTTTGCCGCCCAAAGAAAGATATCTCGTCGGCGTCGTCTCCGACACGCACGGTTTGATGCGCGCGGAAGCCCTGCGTGCGCTCCGTGGCGCGGAGTTAATCATCCACGCGGGCGACATCGGGAAGCCGGAAGTGCTCGCAGCCTTGAGCGCCGTCGCGCCCGTGGTGGCCGTGCGTGGCAACAACGACCGCGCCGCGTGGGCGCAAGAGATCGCCGAGACCGAGACGCTTGAGCTTGGCGCAGTCAAAATCCATCTCCTGCACGCCTTGCAGGAACTCGCGCTCGACCCCGTGGCCTGCCGCTTCGACGTGGTTGTCAGCGGCCACTCGCACCGCCCGTCCATCGTGCGGCGCGGCGGCGTGCTCTATCTGAATCCGGGCAGCGCCGGGCCGCGTCGCTTCAAACTGCCCGTCACCATCGCGCGCCTCACGGTGCGCGGGCGCACTTGCCGCGCACGCATCGTCGAACTGGAAGTGTGAACCGGACGTTGACGCTTTAAGCCGCGCGACACGCGACGACGTTTTAAGTCGCATGACACGCGACGACAGTTTTGAGTTGGACAGCGCGCCTCTCTATCTTGAGCGTCAGACAGCGCGCCTCTTTAACTTGGGCGGCGCGTCGAAAGTTTATGATCCTGATCGTGAATCTCAACCTCGCGGTTGACCACATCGTCGAAGTGGACGAGTTGCGCGCGGGCACGGTGCAGCGTTCGCGCGGGGAGCGGCAACAGGCGGGAGGCAAAGGCGTCAACGTCGCGCGCGTGCTCAAGACTTTGGGCGAGCCGTCGCTGCTCTTGGGCTTCTGCGGCGGGCGCGCGGGCGCTCTCATCGCCGACGGACTGCGCGCCGAAAGCATCGAGGCGCGCTTGACGCGGGTGGAGGCGGAGAGCCGCACGTGTCTCGTCGTCAACGACCGCGGACGCCGCGAGCAGACCGTCATCAACGCCCCCGGCGCACACGTCGCGGATGCGGAACTGCGCGAATTCGCGGAGACCTACACGCGCGCGTTGGTAGATGCAGAGTTAATCATCCTCAATGGAAGTCTGCCCCCGAACTTACCGGCGGACACTTACGCGCGTTTGACGAACGAGGCTACAGCGGCGGGCAAACGCGTGCTGCTCGATTGCGCGGGGCGGCCTCTGCGCGAAACGCTCGGCGCGCGTCCCTTCATCGTGAAGATCAACGGCGCGGAGGCGGCGCAAATCGTCGATGCGCCGGTTGAAGATTTCGACGGCGCGACGCACGCCGCGCGGCACTTGCGCGAACTCGGCGCGCAGCACGCGATGATCACGCTCGGCGCCGAGGGCGCGTTGCTGGATTTCGCGGGCGCGCGCTACAAGTTCACAGCGCCGCGCGTGCGGGCGCTCAACAGCGTCGGCAGCGGCGACGCCGCGCTCGCCGGGCTGGCCGCCGCACTCCGGCGTGGCCTGAACGTGGAAGCGGCGGGCGCGCTCGCCGTGGCTGCGGGCGCGGCCAACGCGCTCCACGGCGCAGGGGCGTGCAGCGCGGAGGAGATCGAAGACCTGCGCCCGCGCGTGCGTTGCGAAGTGGAAAAAATTTAGAGTACTTTGCGGTTGAGTTTATCGAGACCACGATTTAACGCAGAGTTCGCGGAGACGCAGAGGGCGCAGAGAAAATCATGTCTTCT
>DASVUD010000015.1:0-92429 GCA_036387235.1 Pyrinomonadaceae bacterium | reverse complement strand
GTCGCCCCGCCGCTTTTGTTTACAGCACTAACTGCGCCCGGTTCTTATTTGAACTTGAAGTTGGCGCGATGCTCCGTGCCGTCGTTGAGTGTGACGACCAACTGGCGGCACGTGCCCTCCCAAGCCTTCAGCGTCTTCCAGTTGTAATGATACTGGTCGCTTCCGGCGTCGTAGGTCAGAGTGCTCGCCCCCGTCGTGTCGATCTGCGTGAGATCGACCACCGGGTCGCTCGTGTTGCAGGCGACAGAGCCTGAAGCGGGCGAGTTGGCGGGGAAGATGTTCAGTCCCTTGTTACCGCTCAGGCTGAACTTGATCGGGATGGCGCTCCCCGCTTTGACCGTGTTGACGACGGGCAAATTGGAGATGGGCGAGAAGAATCCCGCGAAACGATAATGCACGGTCACGGTGAACGTGCATGAACTGCTGTTGCCGGACGGGTCGGTGGCCGTCGCCGTCACGTCCGTCGTACCGACGGAGAAGTTCGCACCGGAAACGTGCGAAGTGGTGACGGTCGCCGCGCCGCAGCTATCGGTGGCCGTCGGGCTGTTGAAGCTGACGGGCATCGACACGAGGGGCGAGTTGGCGGGCAGTTGGACGACGATGTTCGCCGGGCAGGAGATGACCGGGGCAATCGTGTCCTTTACGATCACCGTCCGCGTCGCCGTGGCCGTGTTCGTGCCGTCCGTGGCCGTGTAGGTGATCGTGTACGTGCCGGGCGTGTCCACGTCAACGCTGCCGGAAGGGGTGACGGGCACGGAGCCGTCGCAGGCGTCCTTGGCCGTCGCGCCCGCATCCGTGTAGCTCGTGTGACATTCGACGACGACCGGACTCGCGCCGCTCATGGTGATGACCGGAGCGGTCGTGTCCACGACGTTGACGGTGCGCGTGGCCGTGGCCTGATTGCCGTGGGCGTCAGACACGGTGTAGTTGAGCGTGTAAGTGCCGACCGTGTTCTGGTCAACCGCGCCGGAGACCTGCACGGCCGAGTTGAGATCGCCCGCGCAAGCGTCGGTCGCCGTCGCGCCGGGGTCTGTGAAGGTGCTGTGGCATTCGACCGTCAACGCATTGCCGCCCGTGAGCGTCAGGACGGGAGCGGTCGTATCGACGACATGCACGGTGCGCGTCGCCGTCGCGGTCAGATCGTCGGAAGTATCGGCGGGCGTGCCTTGCTGGTCGATGGCCGAGTAGGTGATCGTGTAAGTGCCGACCGTGTTCGGATCGACGTTGCTGTCGGCCGTGACGGGAACAGCGCCGCTGCATGCGTCGTTGGCCGCCGCGCCCGGGTCGGTGAACGCCGCGTGGCACTCGATGGTGATCTCCTCGGTCTCTATTTCATCGGTCGCCGGGTTGTCGCCGTTCAGGGTAATTCGTGGCGGCGCGTTATCGACGACGTTGACGGTGCGCGTGTCCGAGACAATCAGGTCGTCTGAAGTATTGGCGGGCGTGCCCCGGTCGTCCGTGGCCGTGTAGGTGAGTGTGTACGTGCCGGGCACGTTCGGGTTGACGCTGCCGGTGACGGTCGGCAGGATGTTCGGCCGGTTGGTCGTCGCGCCGGGGTCGGTGAAGGCGTCGTGGCACTCGACCGACATCGGGTTCGCTCCGTTGAGACTGAGGGTAAAGGTGCGCGTGTCAACCACCGTGACGGGGAAGTCAACGGAGTCGCCCGTTGCGGCGCTGCACGTCACACTGGTCGTGCCCACGGGGAAGAACGAACCGGACGGGATACCGCAGACGACGGGGCTACAGGAAGTGCCCTCGGCGCTCACCTGATAGTTGACGTAAGCGCCGTACAAAGTCGCCGTCGAATCATCCGGGTCAGGAACGTCCGAGCCGTTGACGATGATCGGCTGCGGCGCTGTCAGCGTGCAAGTCTGCGTCCCGCCCGCGCTCTGCGAGACGGTGAAGATGGACTTGTCGGTATTGTTGGAAGCGCGCGGGTCGGGCGTATCGCCCGCGACCGTTGCGACCGCTTGAACTCGTGTGCCGGGCGCTGCCGTCACGTCGTAGTTGGCGATGAATAAGGCTAAGCCGCGCGGCGACAGGCTGGCGACATCGCAGATGCCCGTCGGACACGTGCCGCCCGCCGCCGGGGTCAGACTGTTGAGCGAGAGGCCGGCCATCGAGGGGGCGGAGACCGCAAGGCCGGTAGCCGCGTCAGGCCCGGCATTGTAAACGACCACTCTCACTGAAACGCTCGCGGGCGATGCGACTTCGCGGTCGCCGCCCGCGATGGAGATTTGGAGATCGGCGCGCGGGTTGGCCGTTTCGTGCACGTCGAAGGTGGCGACGGCGCGGCGCGAGCCGTCGCCCGTTCTCAGATCGATTCGCCAGGTGCCGCGGTTATCGACCGTCTCGCCGCCGATGTCCGACGTGGCCGCGCCGGGAAGCGTGAAAGTGTGCGTCTCACCGCTCGTCGCGAGGAGCGGCGCATCGAGAATGTGATTTTCGGGATCGATCCAGGTGATGCGCCGGGAGAAGAAAATGGCCGGGTAGGTGGCGCGCACGCAGACCGTCTCGCCGAGATTGAAATCGCTCTTCTCGGTCAGACAGTCGGACGCGTAAGTGGTCAACGCTTCGACCGGGAACAGTTGGAACATGGGCGTGGAGAAAAGCGGCGCGACGCTTGGAGTCGTGGTGAGCGGCGCGACGAAGCGAAGACTTGCGGCGGGCGCGCTCGCGTCGCCGGCGGGCGCGGCGGCCGACGCGCTTGAGCCTTGGTAGCAGAGTGTCGTGATGATGGCGAAGAGGGCGACGAGCGCGCCCGCGCGCCGAACTGTCAACGCGCCCGCCGCGAGCCGCTTCAGGCGGGAGCCGCGAGTGCTTGTAAATGATGAATTGATCTTAAGTGTGGAAAGTGGATTTGGAGCGAAGGGGGGACGGGACATAGGCATCTCCTCTAATGGGTGTTACGGGTTGGGGTCAGGGGCCGGATGGGACGGGGAAGCTCAGTCTTACGAAACGGAAAGGCGGCCAAGACTATCCGACTTCGCTTGCGTGGGTGACTAACAGCCCGCGTGGCGCGTCAAAATGCAGCGCGGATGCTATGTGAATTGGGGGGCAGAGTCAAGGCCGCAGGGCAGTTAAATCAAGCTCGCAAACAAAGCTGCGAGATCAGAGCCGAATGAGTCTTTTGCCGGACGCGGCCGCTCTTTCGTTTTGCTTTGAAATTGTTCTAACGGCGCGTGGCGCGCACGACGTTTGAGATGATGCCGAGACGTGCGAGCAGCCGGATGACGTAGCCGCTAAAATCCACTTGGTACCAACGCCAGCCGTGCAAGGCCGAGGCGGGGCGCGCGTGGTGGTTGTTGTGCCAGCCTTCGCCGAGCGTCAGGAGACCGAGCCACCACACGTTGCGACTTTCGTCGCGCGTCTCGTTCGGGCGCGTGCCCCAGACGTGGCACACGCTGTTGATGCACCAAGTGCAATGCCACAGGGCGAGCGTCCTCAAGATCGTGCCCCAGAGCACGCCGCGCCATCCGGCCACGGCGTAACAAAAAATCCCGCTCAACACCCACGGCAAAGTAAACAGCACGCCGCGATCCAAGACGCGCACCCACGGGTCTCGCCCCGACACATCCGGCACCAGCTCGCGATAGTCGCTTCCCTCCTCCGCGTCCGCGCGCATGATCCAACCCATGTGCGCGTGGAAGAAACCGAGCCGCGGCGAATGCGGGTCGCCTTCTCTGTCGGTCAACTGATGATGACGACGATGAATGCGAGTCCAGCGCGCGGGGCCGCCCTGCAAGGCCGCCGCGCCCGTCCAGATGAGCAGGCGACGCAGCCAACGCGGAGCGTGGAAGCCGCGATGCGCGAGCAGGCGGTGATAGCCGATGCCGATGGCGAAGGTGGTGGCGAGGTAGAGTGTGGCGAAGAGCCAGAGGTCAACGGCGCGCGGCGCGAACCACAAGGCGAGCAGGCCGCAGGCGTGCAATCCGACGACGAGAAAACTCTGTATCCATTGAACCCGAGACAGCGCGGAGAGCGGCTGTTCGACGGCGAGGGCGTCTGTTCTTTCTTTGAGCAAAAAAAATCTACCTTTGAAGTTTGAATCAATTCGTCGCCTCTTACTATACACAAACACGAACATCCACGGCTAATAGCCGCGCGCCGAAAATCGGCCTTCTCGCACTTAGTCCGGCGTGAAGACTTCGCAACACGAAATCAACTATCATGTCCCGCACGGACGACATTTTTGAAGGAGCATTTTCATGGAGCAGAAGGAAGAGTTGGCGACACTGGCGGGCGGTTGTTTCTGGTGTCTGGAAGCGGTCTACGCGGACTTGCGCGGCGTCGCGCGCGTCGTGTCGGGCTACAGCGGCGGGCACGCGGAGCACCCGACCTACAGAGAAGTTTGCGACGGCACGACCGGCCACGCCGAAGTCGTGCAGATCACTTTTGACCCTGAGGTCGTCTCTTACAGGGAACTACTGGAAGTCTTCTTCACCATCCACGATCCGACGACGCTCAACCGGCAAGGCGGCGACGTGGGCACGCAGTATCGCTCCGCCATCTTCCATCACACGCCCGCGCAGCGCGAGACGGCCGCCGAAGTGATCGCCGAACTCGACGCGGCGGGCATCTGGGATGCGCCCATCGTCACCGAACTCGTCCCCTTTGAAATCTTCTACCCGGCGGAGGATTATCATCAGGAGTATTTTCAGAACAACCCGAATCAACCTTATTGCCGCGCCGTCGTCGCGCCGAAGGTCTCCAAGTTCCGGCAAAAGTATCTGGAGAAGTTGAAGCGTTAAGCGGCGACGATGGAAGCGCGCCGCTTAGAAAGAAAAGAGCCGGACGGTTTCAATGTAGCCGTCCGGCTCTCTTTAACTTTCGCACCGCCGCGCGTGAGGCGTTATCTGCCTCTGCGTTCGTCGCGTTCGGCGATGAGGTTGTTCGTCACGGAGAAGACGCCGGGGATGCCGCGCGCGGCAAACTCCGCGAGTTGCTTGTCCATGCGGTTGCCGACGACGCCTTCCAGCGTCAGGTGGCCGCGATTGACGACGATGTGAATCGACGGGTTTGAACCCATCGCGTAACGATAGAGGCTGCTCGTGCCGAAGACGGCGCGATAGGCTTCGGCGCGAATCCGGTCGTCGAAAGTGGAGAGCGGCAAGACCTCTATGTTGTTGACCACCTGCCGCACTCCCTTGATCTTCGCCACCCGCCGCGCCGCGTCCGAACGCGTCGACGGCCGCACCACCTGACCGTAGAGCGTCACGGTGTCGCCTTCAACTTTGTAAGCGAGATTGTCGAACACGCCGTAGTAAGGCAGCGTCACGAGTTCCTTGCGGACGCGCTTCGAGACTTGCTGTTCGTCGAACCCCTGCCCCGTCTCCGTCGCGGCCGACCCAGCGGTCGCCCCCGACACCACGAGCGCGCAGACGAGCGCACTTGCGGCCAATATATTTTTGAACGTTTTCATAGCTCTTTTCACCCCTCGATAATTGTCTGTCATCCTATTTTCTTTCGGAATTTAGATGCCTGCGCGCACGTCCGCGTGGCCTTTCCGGCAGGGCGAGCGGCGGTTTCGGACGGCCTGCGCGCGCCGGAAATTTGAGGGCGCGGGCCGCCGCTCACGCGCGTGCGGAAAATTATTTTCGCGCAAGGTGCGCGAGCGTACATACGCAGGGACGCACGGCGTGTAAGATGCCGCTCCCTCCAAACTAGTACCCCCACTTTGAAGCATGATGACAAAAGGGGCGTCGGGTTGCCAGACCCGACGCCCCTTTAACTTGCTCCGGGGCGACACGGAGTTTTTCCGCTCTCGCTCGAAACGCGCGGCGCGTCTTTTTTTGCTATTGTTAGGGGGCACGACCACAGGGCTGGGGAGGTTTAAAAAGCGATGGCTTCGGTGTGGGAACTGGGCGGGTTGACTTGGAGGGAGTTGGGGCGGCGCGTCTGGTGCGAGATGTACGACGGCGACTTGCTGACGCGCGCGGCCGCGCTGTCCTACTACTTTCTGCTCGCGCTCTTTCCGCTCCTGCTCTTCCTCGTCGCCATGCTCGGCTATTTCGCCGAAGTGGGAACGGAACTGCGCGCCAACTTGCTCCGCTACCTCTCGACCGTCGTGCCGCGCACGGCCTCCGCGCTCATCCGCACCACCATTGACGAGATCACGGCGAACGCGGGCGGCGGCAAAGTGACCTTCGGTTTGCTGACGGCCGTGTGGGCGGCCTCCTACGGCATGGGCGCGATCAGCGACACTTTGAACTCGGCTTACGGCGTCAAGGAATCTCGCCCGTGGTGGCGCGTGCGGCTGACTTCCATCGGCCTCACCATCGTCATCGCCATCCTGACCATCGCGGCCTTAACGCTCGTCCTCTACGGCGGCGAGATCGGCGACGCGCTCTCCAACCGTTTCGGCTTCAGCCGAGCCTTCACGTTGGCGTGGACGATCTTGCAGTGGCCGATAGTGCTGGCCTTCGTGCTGCTGGCCTTCGCGCTGATCTACTACTACGCGCCCGACGTGATCGATCAAAGGTGGTACTGGATCACGCCGGGGTCGCTCATCGGCGTCGCGCTCTGGCTCCTCGTCTCCTTCGTCTTCCGCGTCTACCTGCGCTACTTCGACAACTACAGCGTCACCTACGGCTCACTCGGTGCGGTCATCATTCTCATGCTCTGGTTCTACCTGACGGGCTGCGCCATCTTGATCGGCGGCGGCGTCAACGCCGAGATCGAACAGGCCGCCGCGCGCAGAGGCACGCCCGGCGCGAAACCATACGGCCAGAAAACACCGAGGCGAAAGAGACGGGAAAGAAGTAAATCGTGAATCGTCAATCGTAAATAGATTCAATCCGTTTTTCTCTATTCACGATTGACGATTCACGATTCACGGCTTTTCTGTCTATTCACGATTTACGATTGACGATTCACGGTCTTCCTCACCTGTCTCCGTCGCGCGACATCGAGCCGCCGCCCGTTCCGCCGCCGACGGGCGCGCCCGCGCTCGTGCCGCTGCCCGTGTCGCCCGCGCCGCTCGTTCCCGCCGGCTTGCCCGTGAAGTCCATCTCGCCGACCGCGCCGATTGTGTCGGGCGCGCTTGCGGCGGGCGTGCCTTCCGTCTGCGCGCGGCCGTCCGACGGCAGATAAGTCTGCGTGCCGCCGGTCGTGCCCGGCATCATGTCTTCGTTCTCGCCGTTGCCCGCGTCGCTCGCGCCCGTCGCGCCCGCGAATCTGTCCGCCTCGTCGTTTCTGCTCTCGGTCATAATCTCTTCTCGTCCTTCCGCTATTTGAAAGATAATCTCTCGTCTCTCTTCGTGTCTTCGTGTCTTAGTGATGAATGTTTCTCATCGACATTAAACACTAAGACACCAAGACACGAAGAGAGTACAAAGTGGCGTTACGCCGTCTTCAGCAGATTGTGTACAGGGTTAACAGCGGGCGAGTTTATGGTGCGGCGCATGGGGAGTCTGTACAGTTGCGTACTGTTTCTTCGGCGCGCGTCCGGCGACACACGGCGGCGCATGCGTCTATAATCTTCGGGCATGAGCGGGATACAGACGAAGACGCAAACCTCTGCGGGCGGCGTGGTGTTTCGCCGCAGCGACGACTCGCGCGTCGAAGTGTTGTTGATTGCGGTGGGCGCAGAGGGTCGCTGGCAGTTGCCGAAAGGTTTGGTCGATGCGGGTGAGACGCCGGAAGCGGCCGCCTTGCGCGAGGCGCGCGAAGAGACCGGCGCGTCGTCCGAACTCGTCGCGCCCATCGACAAGATCGAATACTGGTATTACTCGACCGGACGGCGCGGCGGCGAGCGTACGCGCTTCCACAAGTTCGTCTATTTCTACTTGCTGCGCTACCTGTCGGGCGACGTGCGCGACCACGACTGGGAAGTCAACGAGGCGCGTTGGGTGTCGATAGACGAAGCACACCGGATGCTCGCCTTCGCGGGCGAGCGCAAAGTGCTCGAACGCGCGCGCGCGATGCTCGTCGCGGATGATTCACTCTAAGCAGCAGGCGCGGCTTTCAAAACATGAAACCACGAATCAAGGCGCGCTAGCGACACGAAGAAGTGTTTCGTGCTGTGTGCGTGTCGATTCGTGGTTTCTTGATTTTCCGCGCGACGTGGAATCGCGCTCGCGTGTCAGCGCCCGGCCTTCGGCCGTTTGGGATTGCCCTGACCCGTCTTCGGCGTGGCCGCCGCTTCGTCCGCGTCCGTCCCCACGTTCAAGTCCGGACGGTCGTGCTGCGCTTGCACGGCCTCCGAGCGTTTGCCGAGTTTGTTCTCCGCCCCCCTCTGTGCGCTCTGCTTTTTGCCTTCGCCCGTCGGCGGCTGATTCACTTTCCCACGACTCTTGTTCGCCATCTTTCGTTCCTCCTTCTCAGGTTTCTTTCGCTCGATTTATTTGCCGTCGCGCATCAAGAGTTTGCGCGCGCGCTCCATCTCCTTTTTATCCGCGCCGCTCATTTGCGGGTAACGCAGTCGCAGCGATTTTAACTTGGCGACGACGAGTTCGGCGACGACGAGCGCGCTGAACCAACGATGGTCGGCCGGGACGACGTACCACGGCGCGCGCCGCGTGCTGGTGCGCGTGAGCGTATCTTCAAAGGCGCGCATGTATTCGTCCCAATGATCGCGCTCCGTGATGTCGTTCATGGAAAACTTCCACTTCTTCTCCGGCACGTCGAGGCGTTCGAGCAGGCGCTCGCGCTGCTTCTCCTTCGAGAGATGGAGGAAGAATTTCATCACGTGGATGCCGTTCTCAGATAAGTATTGCTCGAAGTTGTTGATCTGCGCGTAGCGTTGTCGCCAGATGGCGGGCGAATCTCTGAGGCGCGGCGGCAACTGTTGGTCTTCCAGCCGTTCGGGATGAACGCGCGTCGAGAGCACTTCCTCGTAATAGGAGCGATTGAAGATGCCGATCTGCCCGCGCTTGGGGAGATTTTTGACGAAGCGCCAGAGGTAATCGTGTTTGAGTTCGATTGCGCCCGGCCGCTCGTTGATCGTCACGACGCACCCTTGCGGATCGACGCTCGACATGACGTGCTTGATCGTGCCGTCTTTGCCCGCACCGTCCATCGCTTGAAAGACGAGCAGGAGCGACTGTCGTTCCTCGGCCAGAAGTTTATCCTGCAACTCGGCCAAGCTCTCGCAATCGCGTCGAATCTTCGCCTCGGCTTCCCGTTCGCTCTCGAAGTCGCCGGTATCGGCCGGGTCGTAGTTCCGCAGGCGCACGCTCTCGCCCGCCCGCACGAGAAATCCTCTATGCTTCATTCACCCTCCGCCTCTTCGTGTCTTCGTGTCTTGGTGATGAGTTATTTATAAGCAAACACTCACCAAGAGACGAAGAGTTTCAGTCAATCGCAAGTCGCTTTAAAAACAAAGTCGCACGAATGACAGGTCGTCTCTGTCGAGCCGTCACGCGTGCGACGTAATTTACGAGTCGGAACTATCTTGTCTTCAACTGCGCGATTCCGCCGTCTGCGCCCGCCCCGTCCGCGACGAGCAGCGCGCGCGCCTCGCGCCTGAGCGCGGGCAGGCGCAGGGCGAAAACCACCGCGCTCAAGATACAGCCCACGCCGCCGAGCGCGACCGTGTTGGCCGCGCCCGCGCGTTCCGCGAGCCAGCCCGCCAGAAGCGCGCCGAGCGGGGCCATGCCGAGAAACATCATCGAATAGACGGCCATCACGCGCCCGCGCAGAGCGTCCGGAACCATCGCCTGCACCAAAGTGTTCGACGTGGAGATTTGCAGGATCATCGAAAAGCCCACGAAGACCAGCACCGCGATTGCCATTCGAAAATCTTCCAGACGCGAAAACAACACCAGCCCCGCGCCAAACCCCGCCGAAGACAAAGCCACCCAGCGCCCCATCCCGCGCACGCCGCGTCGCGCCACCAAGAGGAGCGCCGCGCACAGCGCGCCCACGCCCGCCGCGCCGAGCAGCATGCCCAGACCGCCCGCGCCCACGTGCAGGATGCGATCAGCGAAGACCGGCATCAAGACCGTGTAAGGCATTCCGAACAAACTGATGAGGCCGAGCAGGATGATGAGCGCGCGTATCGGCGCGGTGCGGCCGACGAAGCTGAACCCTTCGACGACCCGACGCACGGGCGAGCGCCGCTCCGCCGCAACTACCTCATCTTCCTTTCGCCCTTCGACGCGCATCAGCCACAGCCCGACGATGACCGCCACGTAGCTCACGCCGTTGACGGCAAAACACCAACCCTCGCCGATGGAGGCGACGAGCAGTCCGGCCATCGCCGGGCCGACCAGACGCGCCCCGTTGATCATCGAAGAGTTGAGCGCGATGGCGTTCACCAAGTCTTCCCTATCGACGAGGTCTGCGACGAACGCCTGCCGCGCCGGAATGTCGAACGCGTTGACGACGCCGAGCAGCGCGGCCAGCACGTAGACGTGCCAGACGGCGACGCTCCCCGTCAGCGTCAAGAGCGCCAGCACGAAGGCGAGCAGCATCGCGAGTGCCTGCGTCGTGATCAAAATCCGGTGACGACTGAAACTGTCCGCGATTGCGCCGCCCACGGGCGCGAGCACGAAGCCCGGTATCTGCCCCGCGAACGTGACGAAGCCGAGCGTGGCGGCCGAATTCGTCAAACGATAGACGAGCCAAGCCTGCGCCACGCTCTGCATCCAAGTGCCCGTCAGCGAAATCAGTTGCCCGCCGTAAAAGAGCCTGTAATTTTTGTGGCCGAGCGCACGCAGCATCGGCGGCATACGCGATTCTTTCGCTTCACGCGCAGCCGCCCCGCCAACATCCGTCCCCACGCCTCTCCGAACTTCCGCCTGAATAACTCTCACCCCTTGCTTCCCTCAAAAACCGGCGCGGCGGCGACTCTCCCAACGCGTCGCCCCCATCTTCGTCTCATTAAAATCCTCTCTGACTAGATGACATGCTCCCAACATAAGATCGCCGCGGGACGGAATGATGACCTTCATTTCAAGAAACTGTGACAAAGCGGAAAGTTCAGACAGCGACTTCTCCCAATCCTACCGCTAGGACAATCGTTGCCGCGCGCGGAGCAACGCGTCCGACGCGCATAAGGCGAAGCCGACGAGAGCGGCCGTCCACAGTTGAAAGGAGAGCGCGACGAGCGTGAAGAAGAGGACGATGCTCGCGCCGGTGAAACGATGCGCCGCGTTTGTGCGCCGCGCACGTCCGGCGAGCGCGAAGATGAGAAGGCTCGACACGAACCAGCCCGCGAAGTTCGTCAGCGGGATGCCGTAGTATGCGCCGCGTTCTGTCCAGCGCCAGTAGCCGAGCTGATTCGCCGCGAGCGGATCGATGACGAGATCGATCAGCGTCATCCACGCGGCCGCCGCGAGCGCGAACGCCCACCACGGCAAGTTCAAATTCGAGAGCGCCTGTCTCACATACGCGACGAGCGTCGTCCACGCGAACGCCATCACGACCGGCACGCCGAAGACGCACGGCCGCAACACGCCCGTGTACGCGTATCGCCCGAACGGCACGCCGTAACGCGCGCCGCACAATTCGATGAAGAGTCCGGCGATTGCCACCGCCACGAGAGTTAAGAAGTCGCGCCGCGAGGCGGCGGTTGAAAGAACGAGCGCCCCGGCCACTGTGAGGAACAGGGACGCGAGCCAAGTCTCGTCCGCGTCAACCGTGCCGACGAACAGATAACGCCCCGCGCCGCCCGCCCACAAAACGACGTAGACGAATAAGAGCGCAGCCGTTACGAACCGACGCCACGCGCGAGGACGTGCGAGGCGTGCTTTGTCGTCGTGCGCCGCGCGCGCCTGTTCGTCGCGCCGCGCGCGCGTTTGCTCCGCGTGCGTGATGT
Source organism: Pyrinomonadaceae bacterium (assembly GCA_036387235.1). Taxonomy (GTDB): domain Bacteria; phylum Acidobacteriota; class Blastocatellia; order Pyrinomonadales; family Pyrinomonadaceae; genus JAIVJZ01. The sequence continues at coordinate 80,668 of DASVUD010000015.1, read as the reverse complement.
TGGTTTGCTCGTCGCGTGGAGTGTTCATTTGCTCGTCGTGCGGCGCGTGCGCTTGTGCGTCGCGTGACGCGCCCCGTTCGCGCGCGTGTGTGCGTTTCAAGTCTCGCATCGACGGATCAACTCGCAGGTGATTTTAGCGGAGAGCAGGACGGTGGGCGTGCCGCCGCCGGGGTGCGTGCTGCCGCCGACGTAGTAGAGGCCGCCGACGCGCGCGTCCTTGTTCGGCGGGCGCAGGAACGCCCGACGCCAGCCGTGCGAGTGTGTGCCGTAGATCGCGCCGCCCGGCATTGCGTAACGCTCGCCGATGCGGCGCGGCGTCCACACGTCCTCGCAGACGATGTCGGATTCGATCTCCGGAAACCCGCCGCGCGCGAGTCGCGCGAAGACGCGCCGTCGCGCTTCCGCAAGCTGCGTCTCCGTCCACGCGTCCGCGTCGCTCGCGGGCGCATTCGCCATGATGAACAGAGTCTCGCCCTCGCCGCACGCGACGAGCGAACGGTCGGTGCGGCTCGGCGCGCTGACGTAGACGGTCGGGTCGCGCGGGAAGACGCGTTCGTCGAAAAGCTCCGCGAACTCGCGCGCATAGTCGCTTGAAAAATAGACCGCGTGGTGCGGCATCCCGGCGCGCGTGCGTCGCAACCCGACGAGGAAGACCAGCCCGGACAACGAGCGCGCGTGCGCGGGTTGCGGCCGTCCGTCCATTCCGAGCAGCGTACGCGCGTGCGACGCGTCGCCGTTCATCACGACCGCGTCGGCGCTGAGGCGTTCGCCGCCCTTGAGCACAACGCCCGTCACGCGCGCACGCGAGTCGCGTTCGATGCGCTCGACCGGCGCGCCTGTTCTGACCGAGACGCCCCACTGTCCGGCCAGCGCGCAGAGGCTTTCGACGATGCGATAGAGCCCGCCGCGCACGTGCCAGCCGCCGAAGGCGTATTCGACGTAAGGAATGACGGCGAGCGTCGCCGGAGACGCGTAGGGCGAAGAGCCGACGTAGGTGGGATAGCGGTCGAACAGTTGGCGCAGGTGCGGGCTGCGAAAGTGCGCTCTGACCGTGCGGTCGTAGTTGCCCCACGCGTGACGAAGCGGCGCGTGGCGCACGAGCGCCTTCAAGGCGCGCGCGTCTGGCGTGAAGTCGAGCGGCGTGCGACGAAAGAAAGTCTCCTGCGACAGTTCAAAGAGACGCGCGCCGAGGCGCATGAAGCGAAAGAAGCCGTCCACGTCGCGCGGTTCGAGGCGGCGCACGGTGTCGAGCCAATCGGGCAGGTAGGAAGAGTATTGAAAGCGCGTGCCGTCGTCGAAAGAGTATTCCGCGAGCGGGCGCATGGGGACGAGTTCGAGATGTTCGTTGAGGCGCGCTCCCATCGTCTCGTATAATTCGGCGAAGACCCACGGCATCGTGATGAGCGATGGGCCGGTGTCGAAACGAAAGCCCGCGTGCTCCCAACGATTCATCTTGCCGCCGGGCGCATCGCCTTGCTCGCAGACCGTCACCCGCCAGCCCGCGCGCGCCAAACGCAAAGCCGTCGCCAAGCCCCCCAACCCCGCGCCGATGATAACCGCGTGCTTCATTGTGAAAGCGGTGAATGGTGAATGGTCAATGGTCAATGGTGGAAGATGGTTCTTTCACCATTCACCATTGACCATTCACCATTCACCCGTCTCCCCTGTATCGTCGTCCTTTCCATTCGACGCCGCGTCCGCTCTTGCAGCGCCACCAGGACGAGAGGCCGAGCGCGACGAGCAGCGCCTCGCCCGCCGGATGCAGCGCGACAGACCACCACGGATGACCGAAGCGCACGCAGAGCACCGCGCGACAGGCGAGCGTGCAGAGCGCGACCGACGCGAAGATGATTCCGCCGCGCGTGCCGAACCAAAGGGGCGCGATGACGAAGGGCAGTAGAAACAGAGAGACGTGCAGCGCCGTGAACAACCAGAAACTCCGCTCGCGCCGGAAGGCCGGGAAGAAGTTCTTTTCAAAGCCCCGCCAGATTTCCGCGAGCGTGTGATACATGCGCACGCTGACTGTGCCCTGCCCGTCCAGACACAAACTCGCTTCGCCGCGTGCACGCCACCACTGCGCGAGCCTGACGTCTTCAAACAGTTCGTCCCGCACGGCCGAGTGCCCGCCGAGGCGCGCGTAAGTCTCTGCGTGCGCGAACAGGCACGCCCCGTGCGCGAGTCCGAGCGAAGGGTCTGTGCGTCGCTTGAAGGCGAGCGGCGCGGGGTAGAGCGTGAAGACGACGAAGTTCAAGAGCGGCATCAAGGCGCGTTCCCAGAAGCCGACGAGTTCGAGCGCGGGCCAACAGGAGAGCAGCGTCAAACGCCTGCCCACCGCTTCGTCGAGCATCCGACGCGCCGCGCCCGTCGAGAGGCGCGCGTCGGCGTCCAGAAAGAGCAGCCACTCGCCGCGCGCCGCTTCGGCCAGACGCGCGCAAGCGAAAGTCTTCCCGCACCAACCGCGGGGAAGCGCCGCGGGCGCGACGCACTTCACGCGCGCGTCGCGCCCGGCATAGTCCGCGATGATTGCCGGAGTCTCGTCTTGCGAGTGGTCGTCGTAAATCAACACCTCCGTGACCGCCTTGCCTTGCGCGAGCGCGCGTTCGAGACAGGCGGCGAGATTGCGCTCCTCGTCGCGCGCCGGGATGAGAATGGAGACGCGCCCGCGCGCCTGCCGCTCGTCGTCGCGGACTACTGCGCGCGCCACGCGCGGCCACGCGAGCGCGTTCCAAGATGCGACGCACAGCAACAGCAACGACGCCGCGAGGACAAGGAGAGAGAAAAAAATCATGCGACGGAGAGTTGCTCAACGTCCAAGACGGAACGTTGCTCGGCGTCCCTGACGGAGATGTGCTCCGCGTCCGCGACGGGAAGTCGCTCCGCGTTCGCGTGGGGAAGTTGCTCGACGCCCGCCGCCTTCACTTTGTCGAGCAACGTCTCGGCCGCTTCGATCAACAAGTGCGTCTCTTCGCGCGCGCCGAATTTTTCGGAGAGCAGCGTCGCGCCTTCCGCGACGAGCGAGGCGGCTAAATTTTGCGACGCGCTCCGGCCGAGCACGGACACGGCCGACGGGCGCAGGTGGCGCGCGTCCTGTCCCGCGTTCTTCCCCGACAGTGCGGCGTCGCAGGTCGTGTCCAACAGGTCGTCGCAAATCTGATAGACGCGACCGAAGCGTTCGCCGAAGGCCGAGAGCGCACCGGCCGTCTCGTCGTCGGCCCCGCAGGCGCGTGCACCGCCCAACATCATCAGGCGCATCAAGGCGACCGTCTTCAAGTCGCGACTGGCGAGCGCGCGTGCGCTTGCGCCCGCCGCCTGCAACTCCAGATCGACGGCCTGACCGCCGATCATGCCGTCCGCGCCGACCGCGCGTGCCGCCTCTGCGAGCAACGCGGGCGCAAGCGCGGTCGCATGGCTCGCGCCATCCATGACGGCGGCGCGCGTCAAGAGCGCGTAAGCTTGATTGAGCAGGGCGACGGCGGCCAGCACCGCCAGGCCTTCGCCGTAGACGAGATGAAGCGCGCGCCGGTTGCGACGCAAGTGCGCATCGTCCATCGCGGGCAGGTCGTCGAGGATGAGCGAACTGCTGTGCAGGAATTCGACGGCGCAGCCAATCGTGATGCCCTGCGCGTCGGTCGCTCCGGCGAGACGCGCGGCGGCCAGCGCGAGCAGCGGGCGCAGGCGCTTGCCGCCGGGAAAGAGCGCGTAGTCGAGCGCCTCGTTCAGACGCCGCGCGCCCGCCTGCGAACTGTAAGGCAGGTGCGCGCGCAAAGCGTCTTCGATCTGCGCGCCGTGCCTGTTGATAAATGCGTTGAGCCGTCCGTTCAAACTCGCGCCTCGCTTTCTCTCGCTTCTCTTTCTCTCGCTTCTTCGGTCGTCGCTTCCGGCATCTCTTCCGCCGCCCTCACGTTCTCTACAATCGTCGTTGCGTTCTCTACAACCCTCGTCTGTTTCTCTGTCGCTGCCCTTGTGTTCCCTGTCGCTGTCGTCATCGTGTTTTCCGAATCAGCTTTCGTCGTCTCTTCCGCTTTCTCCGGAACGTCGCCGTCGTTGTCCGCCGCTTGGAAGACGATGCGCGCGAGTTCGGCCGTGGCTTCGAGGATGGGCAAGTGTCCCGCGCCCGCGAGCAGGTGCGCGCGCGCACGCGGCAAGACGCTCCGCCACAACGGAACGGACTTCTTCACGGCCGCGAACGTCCGCTCGCCGTAGACGATTTCGACGGGCACGTCCGCGAGGCTCGCGAATCTTTCCGCGCCGCCCGCCTGTGCGAGCAACGCGAGATAGCCTTGCGCCACGTCGTGGTCGATGCGGCCGAACGAGCCTGTCAGATCGGTCTCGGCCGTGCGACGTTTCCTCAGCGATTGATTCGTGAGCCAGCGCCCGACGGGGTTGGCGAACGTCGAACGATAGGCGTAGCGCCCGATAGTCGGCGAGACGAAGACGCGAAAATACCAAGGCCAGTAAGCGAACGGATCGACGAGGACGAGACGGTCGATGCGCGGCTTGATTCGTTCGGCGACGAGCAGCCCCAGAATCGCGCCGCTGCAATTGCCGATCAAAGTGACTGAGGCGCGCGGTGTCGCCGCCGCCCGGTCGAGTATGCCTTCGAGCGTTTCGACGATCTCGCTCGTCACGGCTTCCAAGGTCAGACGCGCGGGCGCGGGCGAGCGTCCGCAGCCGGGCAAGTCCGCGCTGTAGAGCGCGGCGTCGTGCGGCAAGTGCGCGGCGAGCGGCGCGAACGTTTCGTGATCGCCGCTCCAACCGTGCAGCCCGAAATAGAGTTTGCGTGCGCGGCGAGCGCCGTAACGCTCAACGTACATGGCTCACGATCCTCTCGGCCACCTGCCGGCCGCCGAGCACGACCATCGGCATCCCCGTGCCCGGCGTGGTGCTCGCGCCCGCGTAGTAGAGGCCGTCGATCTCGGCGGAAAAGTTTTTGCTGCGCCAGGGGCCGAGCTGCGCGAAATTGTGCGCCGCGCCGAAGGCCGAGCCGTCGTAGAGTCCGAAACGCCGTTGCCAATCGACGGGCGTGTAAACTTCCTCAAAGCGGATGCGGCCGGCGTCAAGCTCGATCTCGTGGCGCGCGAAGGTGGCAAAGACGCGCGCGCGCACGTCCCTGACAACCGCATCCCAATCAGTCTCTCCCAACTCGCTGATGACGGGCACGGGGACGAGCACGAAGACGGCCGAATCGTTCGCGGGCGCGAGCGCCGCATCGGTGGCCGAAGGCACGCTGACGTAAAACGGCAAGCCGCGCGGGATGCGTCCGTGCTTCATCAAATCGGTGAAGGCCGCACGATAGTCGTCCGGCAAAAAGATCGTGTGGTGGCCGAGATTATCAACTTGGCCGCCGACGCCCCAGTAAAAGGTGACGACGCCGGGCGTCATGCGCGTGCGCTCCGTCTTGCGCTTGAGCGTGGCCGCGACGCGCGCGTCCGCATCGACGAGCGACGTGTCGGTCGTCGGCACATCGACGTTCGAGACGACGAGCGAGGCGGAGCGAAACTCGCCGTCTTCAAGTTCCAAACCTTTGACGCGCCCGCACTCCGTCACGATCCGGCGCACGCGCCGGTTCGTCTGAATCTCGACGCCGAGTTCGCAGGCCAGTTTCGTGATGCCTGAGACGAGGCCGTACACGCCGCCTTCGGGCAGCCACAGGCCGTAAGCCATCTCGCCGTAAGAGAGGATCGTGAACATGCCGGGCAGCGTGTAGGGCGAGCCGCCCAGATACATCGCGTAAGAGCCGAGGGCTTCGCGCAGGTGTCTGCTTTTGAAGTAGCGCCGCAGCTCGCGTTCGAGCGAGCGCCAGACACTCGTGCGCCGCAGTTCCGAGAGCGTGAGCGCGCCGAGCCACCTGAGCGGGCTGTCCACGTTGCGCGCCACCATCTTCTCGAACGCGATGCGATACTTCGCCTCCGCGTCGCGCATAAACTCAAGCGCGCGCGGGCGCGAGCCGGGTTCGAGCCGTTCGCACTCGGCCAGAAACTTTCGCGCGTCGCTCGACAGAGTGAAGCGCGTCCCGTCGTCCCAACGGAAAGCGACCGAAGGATCGACCGGGAACAGTTTGACGTAGTCGTGAAAGTTGCGTCCGGCCGAGGCGAACAACTGCTCGAAGACCCACGGGTAATTCAAGAGCGACGGCCCCGTGTCGAAACGAAAACCTTCGCGCTCGATGAGGTTCGCGCGCCCGCCCACGCGCTCGTTCGCTTCGTAGAGGCAGACGCGGAAACCGGCCAGGCGCAAATGGATCGCCGCGCTCAAACCGCCCAACCCGCCGCCCACGATCAAGACATTTTCTTCCGCTTTCAACTTCATCCGAATTTCACTTTCGCAAGTAGGCGAGTGGGATGCGCCAGTATTTGCTCGGCGGCAGGACGCCGAACTTCTCGCGCGCGGGCACGCTCTCGCGGCGCACCACGGCCGCTTCGGGACGCAATCCGATGCGCGCGTTCAAGCGACGGTAGACGGCGATGCAGGCGCGTATGGCGATGCGGCAATCGGGAGAGAACGCATCAAGGTCGCGTTCGGCCTCGGCGTAGTGTGCCTCGGCGATGCCCGCCAAGCGTCGCACCACGCGCGCGATGGCCGCGTGGTGCCGCGCATCGGCGGTGTCCAACTCGGCCGCCGACCCGATGCCTTCGGCGCGCAGGAAGTCTTCGGGCAGGTAGACTCTGCCGCGCCTGTAGTCTTCGCCCACGTCGCGCGCGAAATTCGTCAGTTGCAGCGCGATGCCGAGAGCGCGTGCGCTCGACACGGCGCGCGTGAAATTCGCTGCCGCGCTCGCGCCGTAGATGTGCGCCAGAAAGTAGCCGACGACGACGGCGCTGCCGTAGATGTAATTCTCGACGAGGTCTTCGAGCGACGCGAAGGGACGCGGCGCGGCGTCGCGTCGCATGGCGGCGAGAAACGCGCGGTAGTGTTCGGTCGGAATTGCGCGTTCGCGCACGACGCGCGTGAAGCCCGCCAGAAAGCAAGGCACGCCCGCGCCGATGGCCGCCTTGAGCGACGCGGCGCGCAAGCCTTCTTCGTAACAGTCGCCCCAATCTTCGAGCGCGCAGACGCGCGCCTCCCGTGTGAGCGGGAACGTGTCCACGATCTCGTCCGGGTAACGCACGGCCGCGTAGACGGCCTCCACCTCCGCGCGTTTGACGGCGGGCAGAAAACGACTGACGACGAAGAAGCTCGTCGTGTAGGCGCGCATCACGGCGCGCGCCTCTTTCGTGATGATCTCCCACGCCGCTTGCTCCGTCAGCGCCGCGAGCGCGCGGGCGCGCGTCTCGCGCTCGATGGCATCCCACTCGGCGAAAGTCCGGACGCACGCGTCGTCGGTCGTGTGTGTATTTGGCGAGAGCATAAACTGTTCGACGCGTCGCAACGGCGTGCGACACCGGCAATCGTTCGGCCGCTTTCCCCCTGCCGCCTCTTCGTGCAATAAAATCCGCACGCGAAACTTCAACGAATCGCTGTCCCCCGTCTGTTCGTTCAGGCGCGGATGACTCCGTGCGCGTGTACAGGCCGGACGGCCGGGCGCGCGTCACTCTGAATGTTTGCGCGAGCGGTTACAGTAGCTACTCCGCATCAACCGCCGCGCCGTGCTTCGTCGCCGACGCGTGCGCCGCTTCCACGCGCGCCCAACCGTCCGTCTCCAGCGCGGCCTTGAGCCAGTAGGTATATTCTTCGGGTCGCTCGTGCAGGTCGCGGCGCAGTTCTTCGGGCGTCGCCCACTTCCAGCCTTCCACCTCGGACGCCTCCGGCCAAAACGCGCCGTCGAACTCGCCTATCAAGACGTGATCGTATTCGTGCTCGATCAACTCGTTCGCCAGCTCCGCGCGATACAGAAACTCGAAGGCCGGGCGCAGTTCGCATTCAAAGTTCATCTCCTCGCGCAGACGACGGCGCGCCGCCGCGAGCGTCGTCTCCTCTGGGCGCGGGTGGCCGCAGCAGGTGTTCGACCACAAACCGCCGGAGTGATACTTCGAACGCGCGCGGCGTTGCAGCAACAGTTGACCCGCCGAGTTGAAGACGAAGATCGAGAAGGCGCGATGCAGATGCCCGGCCGCGTGCGCCGCCAATTTCTCCGACGCGCCCAGCTCACGGTCGTGTTCGTCTACGAGTATGACCTGTTCCGACATCTCCGTCGCCGCCCTGTCCTTACCAGCGCCCCGCTCGCGTCTTGCGAGTCGGATTCAAAAGCTCTTTTTTGAACGTTTTGAACGTTTCATACAATAACAGAGATTCGATAGCTGTCAAGATAGTAATCAATATTAACTAAACATTAACTTTTCCGGAAATCCAGTGTAAGCGATTTGAGCGAATTTGATTTACATTGCCGATTCGATTTGTTAAAGTCTCGGCCACGGTTTGAATTGACTTTCCGGGACGCCATGAAAAGATATAACGCGGGGAAAAATCTAACCAGCAAAGAGGCCGCGCGCATGCTCGGCGCGAGCGAGGCTTCGATCAAACGCTGGGCTGACGGCGGGCTGTTGCCGTCGGAGAAGACCGCGGGCGGGCACAGGAGGTTTCGCCCCGAGGATGTCGCGCGGTTCAAACGCGAGAACCGCGACCCGACTTCCGCCGCGCGGCGTCGCGTGCGTGATGAGAGCGTCGCAGACTCGTCCGCCGCTTCGTCGCAGGCCGCAGCGCTCACGCCTTCCGCCACCGGGGCGTTCGAGCCTTCGAGCGCGCCGCACGCGACGGAGACCACGGCCGCCGCGCTGTTCGACGCACTGACGCGCGGCGGAGAGGAAGAGACCTCCGCGCTGCTCGTCAAATCCTATCTCGGCAGGCGCTCGCTCGCCTTCATCTTCGACGAATTGCTGGCCGCATCGATGCGCCGCATCGGAGACCTCTGGCATCGAGGCGACCTCACGGTGGCCGAGGAGCATCTGGCGACGCGCGCCGCGCTTCATGCCTTGCACACGCTGGACAAAGTGGTCGCCGAACCCGAACCGAATAATCTGTTGGCGATCTGCTGCGGTGCGGAAGGAGACTTTCACGAACTGCCTCTGCGCTGCACCGAATTGATTCTCAAACACGAAGGCTGGGAAGTTTTGAGTCTGGGGGCGAACACGCCCTTCTACGCGCTCTCGGAGATGGTCGTGCGCCTGCACCCGCGACTCGTCTGCGTGGCCTCGACCATCCTCGTCGATCTCGACCGTGCCGTCCGGGAGTTTCGCGAACTGCGCGCGACGGCCACGCGCGTCGGCGCATCAATCGTCCTCGGCGGCGCGGGCTTCGCCGACGCAAACGTGAGGCGCAGACTGCCCGCCGAACTCTACGCCGAAAACTTCCAACAACTCCACGACTTCGCCGCCACGCTCACTTCGCCACGGACGCCATCAAGCAATTAAACACGAAGGCACGAAGACACAAAGGAAGACACAAAGTTAGGCGAGCGTTAGACGAGCAAACTTTTCTTCGTGCCTTCGTGTCTTCGTGGTTAGTTGAACGGCGCGCATCTCACTCGGCCGACTGGCTGTCGAGCGAAGCGAGCGCGCGTTCGAGCATCGCGCGGTGCGCGGGGTTCGTCGCGCGGCTGAGTTGATCTAGGATGCGCGCTCTGGATAAGCGCAGTGATTCGAGTCTTGCTTCGCGCTCGCGCGATTCGGGCGTCGAATCGTTGCGGCGCGTGCGCGCTTCGGCCGCCGCCTGCTGTCGCTCAAGTGCGTCTTCCAACTGTCCCGCCAGTGCGTCTCCGTCCCAACTTCCGGCCATCTCAGGTTTCGCTCCCTCCCGCCCCGCCGCGCGTGGCAACTACTCAACTTCAAACTCTCCGCCGAGAGCCCGACGAACGCTTCACTCGTCCGTCCCCGGCTTCGCGCGCGAACGTTTCAGGCGCGAGCGCCGCGCCTTCTCTTCGAGCGTGCGCTCTTTGGCCGCGCGGGGCAAACGCGTCGCGACGCGTTTCGGCGGACGATGATTCAATTTCTCGACGCGCTCGCGCAGTTTGCGCAAGCAGGTCGCCTTGTTCTGATGCTGGCTGCGCGCCTCGCGGCAGGTGACGACCACGCCCGACGGCCGGTGCGTGAGTCTGACGGCCGACTCCGTCTTGTTGACGTGCTGGCCGCCGGGGCCGCTCGAACGAAAGGTCTCAACCTCGCATTCGCGCAGCAGGTCTTCGTCCTCTTCCGGCAAAATGATCATCCAGTCCGGTTCCATCTTCCCTCCGTGCGCCCCCGTGTCCTCTGTGGTGAAGATGGAAAATTAACCACAGAGGACATGGGGTAACACGGAGGAGCAATCAAGAGAGCTTGATGATGTTTTTGATGCCGCCCACTTTGCCGAGCAACAGGTCGCGGTGCTCCTCGATAGGAACGCGTGAGGTGATGAGCGCGTTCGTCACCTGCGGCCAGCGCTCGTGGAAGATGCCGAGGTCGCGGATGGCGGCCTCGAACGCGTCGCGCCCGGCGTTGACCGTGCCGAAGACGATTTGATTGCGTAACACGAGATTGCGCATCAACGTGTCAGTATCGACGGGCACGGGCGCTTTCCTTCCCGGCACGCCCGTGAAGACGAAGACGCCGTTCGTGTCTAGATGTTTCAACACCTCGAAGGCCAGGGCCGACGCGCCGACGGCCTCGTAGACGAGATCGATGCCGCCGATTGACGCGGCCAATTGTTCGACCCCGTGCGTCGCGGCGGAGACGTACTTCGCGCCGAACGACTCGACGAGTTGCGCCTTCTCGCTCGTCGCCTCTTCGCGCGAATAGACGTAGGTGTCGAAGCCCGCGACGATGAGCGCCATCGCGCCGAGCAGACCGACCGGCCCCGCGCCGAGCACGAGCGCGCGTTGATATAACCACTCGCGCCCGCCCGTCGCGTCGGCCGGCGGCGCGTCGGCCGTCCGTCGTGCGTCCGCGTCGCTCTCCGGCGGCGCAAACCACCACGGCAGGCGCTTCTGCACGTGCCACACTTCGGCCAGAGCCTTCTCCGCAATCGTCAAAGGCTCGACCAGCACGCCCACTTCGCGCAAGTGCGCGGGCACGACGTTCATGTACCGTTCGTCGTCCACGACGAACTCGGTCATAAAGCCGTGCCGCCCCTTGATGCCGCGTTCGGTGAAGTCGCCCGTCTGACAAAAATCCTGCCGCCCCATGCGACAGGCCACGCAGGTCTCGTGCGGGCACGGCCGCCGCACGGAGGTCACGACGAGGTCGCCCGCCTTGACGCGCTCAACCGCGTCGCCCGTCTCTAACACTTCAGACAGCGATTCGTGGCCGAGCAGCAGATACGGCGACCCTTCGGGCGGCGTGCCGTATTCAAAGGCACAAATCTCCTTGTCCGTGCCGCAGATGCCGACTTCGAGCACGCGCAGTTTAACTTCCGTCGGCGACGACAGCGCCGGCTCCTCTTGCTCGACCATCTTGATCTCTTTAGCTTCAGGGAAGACCGCGACAGCTTTCATAGTTTTATCCTCACCTTCCAAGAATAACGATGAAGGAGGAACGGAAGGCAGGTAAATCGTCAATCGTAAATAGATAAAACTGGATTTCTCTATTTACGATTGACGATTCACGATTTACGGCTCTTATTCATCCTTCATCGGTCTTTTTTACTCTCCGAGCGCGGCGTATTTGAAGATGCGGAAACGGTATTGCTGTTGCTCGCGGATGTTCGAGGCGACCCCGCCGTGCAGGTTCTCGTCCCAAGTCGTGTATTGCTCGATGAAGCGGTCGGCCGCGGCCTTGTCGCCCGCCGACTGCACTTCGAGCACGCGTTTAAGTAAGTCTCCGACCGCGTCGTGATACTTATTGTAGTTGATCAAAAGGCGACGCGTCTGCGGGTCGAAGCGCAGCACGCCTTTTTCGAGAAAGAAGTTCCATTGCATGAGCTGCATGGTGTTGTAGGGCTGCGTGCGGCGCGGGCGGTTGTTCTGCAAGACGCGTTGGATGCCGCTGGCGTAGAGCGAGCGCAACTGCGCGTCCGTGTAGTAACCGGATTTGCGCAACGCTTCGGCGACGTAGAGCGAAACGAGGTCGGCCTTCATCTCTTCGAGGAGGCTTGAGTTTTCCTGCAGAGCCGTGTCGAGGTCGCGCCCGTCGCGCGTCTGATCGACGCCGAGATAATGGCCGACTTCGTGCCACAGCGTGCGATAGAAACCGGCGTCGAAAGTTAGCTCGTTCTTGTGCGCGTCGGCGACAGCCGCGCCCCAAGCGTTCCCGGAACTTTTGAAAATCTCCGGGTGGCGCATGATGTTCGCGCGCAACAGGATGGTGCGGCCGTAGCGACGCGCGAGATAACTTTCGTTCGGCAGGATGGTGGCCGTGTTGCCGCCACGCGATTGCCCGAAGTCCGCGATCACGTCGTAGACGCCGACCGGGATGTCTTCGCGCACGCGCTTGTGCCGGTCGTAGGGCAGCGAATCTTCGAGCGCCTGCAAGCCCTTCATCGCGCGGCGCAACTCATCAGTCTCCTGTCGCCGCGTGGCGAGCACGTTGAAAGCGTAGAAGGCTTTGACGCCGTAAAGCTCGTCGTCGTAAACCTCGTAAGCGCCGATCTGCGCGTTCAGGTTTTTGAAGCGACCTGTGACCCACGCGGCGTCGCCCGATTCGTAATCGTTGGAGAGCAGATCGCGCGCGCGGTTGCGCAGGTAGCGCGCAAACTCTTCGTCGTCCTTTTGCACCGCGTCGGCCGCTTCGTTCAAAAGGGCGTGCGAGCGGATCATCTCGTCGGCGTAGGCGACCGAGTAGGGCACGGCGTAGAGCATCTTCGCGTCGGGACGCGCGGCGAGTTTGGTCAGATCGTTTTGCAGGCCGGGATGGAGCGTCGAGAGCACCGGGTATTGCCTGAGGCGCGCGAGGTCTGCGCGCAAGTTTTGCGCGGTGGCGCGGCGGACGACCGTGCGCAGGTCGAGTAGCGAGTCGCGTCTTTCCGGGTGCGCGGCGAGGAAGGCTTCGACCTCTTCTTTCGTGATGCCCCACGGGTAGACGTTGTGGCCGGGCGGCGTCATCTCGACGGGCAGAAACGGCTCGCGTTTGTTTTCGAGCGTCGTCGCAATCGGCCCTTGGTTGAGACGATAGAGGGCGAGCAGATTTTGCGTCGCCTCGCGGTTTGCGCCCGCGCGCTGATCTAACAATTCGAGGGCGCGCTGTGCGCTCTCGGCGTCCCTGTGCCGCTGCTGTTCGTAGACGGACTGAAAAATACGCCCCACCTCAATGAGCTTCGTCACCGCGCGGCGCTCGCCCTCGCTCAACTGCGAGAGGTCTGGTTCGAGCCGCACGGTCTGCGTCTTGACGATGACGGGCGCGCTTCGTTCGAGCGGCCAATAACCGGCGGGCAGTTGACCGCCCGCGCCGGAATTTCTATTCGTTCTTGTCTGCGCCACCACACACGCACACGCCGCGAGTATGACAATCAAACTCCGCACATTCTTCATCCACACACCTCTCACACGCTGATTTTAACTGCCGCCGATTTTACCGGAAGCCGCGGCCGTAACGAAGCTATCTGAAACTCGGATAGCGTCCTCATTTCAAATTAGAGAATAGTGTGGTCGTCTCAGGCTTTCCTCTGCGTGCTCTGCGCCTGCGGTGTGCTCGGCGTTGAATGCTTGATTCACTCAGGTTCACGCAGAGGCGCGCAGAGATCATGCAGAGTTCGCGGAGTGTTCTAATCAGGACACCGCCGAAACTTGAAGCTTGAAACTCTTCTCTACGACGCTCGCGCATGTATAATCGCGCCCCGAGACACCAAACAACAACGGCGCGCGGCGGACACGAATCTTGGCCGAGAACAATCAACAATTGATCGCACACCTGCGGCGGACTGTGGACGAACTCGTCGCGCCGCTCGCGGAGAGCATCCGCATGGTTTGGCGCGGAGACAAAGCGTCCGTGCCCGACGCGCGCGCCGTGCTCGAAAACCACTTGTTGCAGACCGCGCGCCTCTTCATCGACGCGCGTGCGGCCACGGCTGCGCACAAGCAGCGTTTCTACGAAACGATCTGCCGCGCCTTCACCTTGCGCGCCGCACCGGACGCCTTCGCGAATTTACAGTTCGACCGTTCGCCGTCGCTCTCGAAAAACTTCACGGACACGCCCGTCGCCATCTCTTACCTCGAAGCCTACGACGCGCGCCACGGCACGAGCCACGCGGACAAAACTCGCCACCTGCTGTTCCAGTTCGCCAATCTCGTCATCAAGTTCGACGGCCGCGTCACGCCCGGCGAAGAAGCGGCGCTCTCCGAGTTCAAAAAAGTTCTCTACCCCGCCGGGTGGGGCGCGCCGCAGACCGGGCACACGCAAACGTCCGCGCAAGCAGAGCCGCAGCCACCTGTGGAAACGGACGCCCCCGAAGACGAGCCGCGCCCGCTCGAAGAGGTCTTGGCCGAACTCGACACGCTCGTCGGGCTTGAGCGCGTGAAGACCGACGTGCGGCAACTGATCAATTTCCTCAAGGTGCAGAAGATGCGCGAGGAACAAGGCATGCGCGGGTTGACCGCTTCGCGCCACCTCGTTTTTTACGGCAACCCCGGCACGGGCAAGACGACCATCGCGCGCCTGCTCGCGCAAATCTATCGCTCGCTCGGCATCCTGCGTCGCGGCCATCTCGTCGAGACGGATCGCGCCGGACTCGTCGCCGGTTACGTCGGGCAGACCGCTTTGAAAGTGCGCGAGGTCGTCACGCGCGCGCTCGGCGGCGTGCTCTTTATCGACGAGGCTTACGCGCTCACGCCCGTCGGCGGCGGCAGCGACTTCGGCCAAGAGGCCGTCGAGACGCTGCTCAAATTGATGGAAGACCACCGCGACGACTTGGTCGTCGTGGTCGCGGGTTACACGGAGAAGATGCAGCAGTTTCTCGACTCGAATCCCGGCCTACGCTCGCGTTTCAGCAAGCACCTGCACTTCGACGACTACGACCCGCCGCAACTGACGAGCATCTTCCGAGCCTTCTGCCGCAAGGCCGACTTTCAACTCTCGCCCGCGGCCGAAACGGAACTCGAAAGAATTTTTTCCATCCTCTCCGCAGGTCACGACGAGACGTTCGGCAACGCGCGGCTCGCGCGCAATCTCTTTGAAACGACCGTCAACAAACAGGCCAACCGCATCGTCTCTCTGCCTTCGATTGATAAGACGGTGCTGGCCTCAATCGAGGCTGCCGACATCCCGACCGCCGAAGATTTGAAGGCGTGCGGCATCATCTTCTGAAACTATGACGACCAACCACAACTCAGTCGCCCTGCACATGAACAACCCTTACACGGTCGCTGCGGAAACCAGAGACGGCGTCGAAGTCTATACGCTGCGTGAAGCCCGGCGCGCACATGCCTCCATCGCGCCCGCGCTCGGCAACAACTGCTTCGCCTACGCCGCCCACGGCGCTGACGTGCTCGAACCAGTCGCTTTTTCCGACTTCCGGCAAAAGCCCACGAGCTACGGCATCCCACTTCTCTTCCCTTTCCCGAACCGCATCCGCGAAGGCCGATTCACTTTTCAAGGCGAGCCTTACACGGTCAACCCGCCGCGCCACGGCTTCGTCAGAGACAAGCCGTGGCGTGTGACAGGTCAAGGCGCATCCGCGGACGCGGGCGCGTGGCTGACGTGCGCGTTCGACGCGGCCGAACACGCGGAAACGATCCTCACACAATTTCCCTTTCCCTTCCGCCTCGAAGTCACCTATCGCCTGAAGGACTCGCGGCTCGACATCGAAACGGCGGCGCGCAATGCGGGCGCGCGCGACATGCCCGCCGGATTCGGCATCCATCCATACTTTCGCCGTCCCGCCGCTGGCACTCTCACCGTGCCCGCGCGCCACAGGCTCGAACTCGCGGACAGCCTCCCGACCGGCCGCTTGCTCGACGCCGAAGGAGCATACGACCTGCGCCGCGCCGCCGACCTCGACCGGCTCACCCTCGACGACATCTACACCTCAATCGACGCGGAGGACGGCGAAGCGGTCGCGCGCTGCGTGATTGAAGACCGGGAACAGAATTTGCGAACAATCGTCGAATTTTCGCGCCGCCAGTTTCCCTACGTCGTCGTCTACACGCCGCCCGCCCCGCGTCGCGCCGTCTGCGTCGAACCCAACACTTGCCCGACCGACGCCTTCAACCTGCAGGCGCGCGGCATCGAAAGCAACCTCATCACCATCGCGCCGGGCGAGACGGTCAACCTCAACATCCGCATCTACACGCAGCCATAGTTTAGTTACAAGCTAAAAGCGACTAACAAAAAGACGAAACCACGAACAGACACGCGCACAACACGAAGCAGAGTTTAGTGTTATTTCGTGTCTGTTCGTGGTTTCAGCGTTTTAGTTTTCTCAGGTGCTCTTAAGTTTGTGGGCGGCCTTCAACCGAGTTTCAGCGCCATGATGGTTTTGCGGTCGCGCAGGTAGAGCGTCGTGCCGACGAGCGTGGGGACAGTCCAGGAAGTGCCGTCGAATAATTCGACGCGCGCGTGCACGTCGAGTCCGTTCGCGGTCGGCGTTGCCAGAGCGAGCGTGCCGTCTTCGTCGAGGATGATGAACTTGCCGTCGGCGTAGAGGAAACTCGCGTGCGAGAAGCCGCGCTCCTGCCAGAGCACGCGGCCGGTCTTCACGTCAATCGCCGTGAAGAAGGCCGGCCCCAAGTGTCCGGTCGAAGCGTACACCACGTCGCCCAGACGAATCGCGTTCTCCTTATGGACGCGCGTGCGCTCGCTCTGCCACAGTTCGCGCACCGCCGTCTTGCCGTCGCCCGCGCGCGCCAGTTGCAACACGCGCCCGCCCATCCCGTAAGCCGCCGCGACGAACAGTAGATTGCCCTCGCCCCACACGGGCGTGCTGATGTTGAAGTGAAAATTCCACTCGGCGCTGACCGCGTGACGCCACAGCAAACGGCCGTCTTCCGGGTTGAGGCCGACTACTTCGTTGTGCATGAAGGCGACGAGTTGCGTCTGGCCGTCCACGTCGATGATGATCGGCGACGAGGAAGAGTTGCGAAAATCGTGCGCCTGCCAGCGGACGCTCCCGTCGCGCCTGCTGAAACTCATCAGGCTGTGCCCCGCACCGCCCACCTGCACGATGATCGCGTCTTTGTAGGCGACGGGGCTGCTCGAATAGCCGACGTTGATGCGCGAGCCGCCGAACTCGCTCCACAAATCATGCCCCCAAACTTTGCGCCCGTCCGCTCGATTCAGGCAGAGCAACTTCGCGGTCGTGCCCACGGCGCAGACGAGTTCGCCCGCGATGAGCGGCGTCGAGTGCGGCCCTGCGCCGTAGCTCATGTCCATCTTCGCGAGCAGCGGGGCGGCCTCTTCGTGCTGCCAGACGGTGCGCCCGCTCGCGGCGTCGAGCGCGACGACGTATTCGCTCGCGCCCTTGCGATACATCGTGTAGAGACGCGCGCCGTCCGAGATGATTGATGAATGTCCCTCGCCGAGCGCGCGCTCCCAAACTTTGCGCGGCCCGCCCGCCGGCCACACGCGCGCCAAGCCTTTCACCTCCGACTTGAAATCCCTGTGCACGCCGCCCCACTGCGGCCACGCGTCAGCCGCGCGCGCAACGAACAGCGGGGCGACGCAGACAGCGAGACAGCACAGGCCGACGGCCACACGACCGAACGCTCCCTTTCTCAGACCGCCTCCACGCTTCACGTTCAAAGGTTCGCCTCCCGCCAAAGTCTTCCGCGTCCGACGCGCGGCAGCATACTACGAAGCGCTTCGTAGGTCAATGCTCAGTTCGTTTCCTTAACTTCGCCTATCTTCCTTCGTGTCTTCGTGCCGTGGTGGTGAATGACTATGACAAACATTCACCGCCACGGCACGAAGACACGAAGAACGGAAGTAGCTGACCGGCCGTTGTGGCGTGCGCGTTTGAACTCGGCTAGAATGATTTCGCCCGTCAACGTCCGTCAAAAAAGTTCTCTCAAGTTGCTTTCGGAGGCGACCACAACCGTGCGTCTGTTCTGTTCACTCTTACTCACTCTCGCGCTCACACACGCGCCCCTGCTCGCGCAGCAAACGCCCGCGCCGCAACCGCGACCGCAGCAGCAGACGCCAAGCGCGCCGCAGCAAACGCAGCGCGCCGCCGAACCGAAGCCCGCGCCGCTGCCGCCGCCGCGCCTGCGCCTCGACGCCTATCGCGAACGCGCCGCGCGCATCATCGGCGCAGCTTTGACGAGCGACCGCGCTTACCGGCGACTCGCGCACCTGACCGACCACATCGGCAATCGCTTGAGCGGTTCGACCAATCTTGAGCGCGCCATCCAGTGGGCGCTCGCCGAGATGCGCGCCGATGGTCTGGATAACGTGCGCGCCGAAAAAGTTATGGTTCCGCATTGGGTGCGCGGCGCGGAGAGTCTTGAGTTGACGAGCCCCTTCGCGCGCAGTCTCTCGATGCTCGGCTTGGGCAACAGCGTGGGCACGCCGCCCGAAGGCATCACGGCCGAGGCCGTCGTCGTGCGCAGCTTCGACGAACTCGACGCGCTCGGCGAGCAGCGCGTGCGCGGCCGCATCGTCGTCTACAACGTGCCGTTCACTACTTACGGCGCGACCGTGCAGTATCGCGGAGCGGGCGCGTCGCGCGCGGCGCGCTACGGAGCTGTGGCCGCGCTCGTCCGCTCGGTCACGCCCGTCAGCTTGCAGACGCCGCACACGGGCGCGCTCAATTACGCCGCAGACCAACCGCAGATTCCCGCCGCCGCCATCACCATCGAAGCGGCCGAGCTGTTGCAGCGCATGCACGAACGCGGCGAGCGCCCCACGCTCCGGCTCAAGATGGAGGCGAAGTTTTTGCCCGACGCGGAATCCGCCAACGTCGTCGCCGAGATCAAGGGCACGGAGCGACCCGATGAAGTCGTGGTCATCAGCGGCCACTTCGACTCTTGGGACGTGGGGCAGGGCGCGCACGACGACGGCGGCGGCTGCATTCTCGCTTGGGAAACCGTCCGTCTGTTGAAGGAACTAAATTTGCGCCCGCGCCGCACCATCCGCGCCGTGCTCTACACGAACGAAGAGAACGGACTGCGCGGCGGCAACGCCTACCGCGACGCGCATCGCGCCGAGCTATCCAAGCACGTCTTCGCCATCGAATCGGATTCGGGAATTTATCGCCCGCTCGGATTCGGTCTGAGCAACGCCGCGTCGCCGCAGGCGCGCGCCGACCTCGAAGAGATCGCTAAACTGCTCGCGGGCATCCGCGCCGGGCGCATCGCCGCGAACGGCGGCGGCGCGGACATCGGCCCCATCATGCGCGAAGGCGTGCCCGGCGCAAGCCTCGACGTAGACGGCACGCACTACTTCGACATACACCACACGCAGGCCGACACGCTCGACAAGATCGACCCGCAAGACCTCGCCCTCTGCATCGCGGCGATGGCCGTCATGGCCTACACGGTCGCCGACATGCCGCACGCGTTGAACGCTCCCGCGACGACTAAGTAATGACTGACAAAAGCATGAAACCACGCGCGCGACACGAAGCCACACGAACTCACACGAACAAAAGTTTTGTGTTCCTTCGTGTCGCGCGCGTGGTTTCATGTTTTAGTTTTGTGAGACACGCCAATTAACGAACTCGGTCGCATGATGAAAGCAACGCTATTCGCCATCGCATCTTTGTTTCTGTTGCCCGCCGGGGTGACGTTTGCGCCGGGTTGGCAGTCGCAACAGAGCAACGCTCAAGTTCGTTTTCGCGGCTTGAGCGCGGTGAGTTCCACCGTCGCTTGGGCGAGCGGCGAGCGCGGGACGTTTGCGCGCACAACGGATGGCGGGCGCACTTGGCAAGCGGGCACGGTTCCCGGCGCGGCCGAACTGGACTTCCGCGACGTGGACGCCTTCGACGCCGACACGGCCTACCTGCTCGCCATCGGCGAAGGCGAGAAATCGAGAATTTATAAGACGACCGACGGCGGCGCGACTTGGCAGTTGCAGTTCAAGAACACGCGCCCCACAGCTTTCTTCGACGCGATGGCCTTCTGGGACAGAGACCACGGCATCGCCATGAGCGACCCCGTAGACGGTCGTTTCCTCATCATCAATACCACTGACGGCGGCGCGACTTGGCGCGAGACGCCGCGCGAGGGGATGCCTCCGGCGCTCGCGGGCGAGGGCGGCTTCGCCGCGAGCGGAACCTGCATCGCCGTCGCAGGCAAGCGTCACGTCTGGTTCGGCACGGGCGGCACATCGGGCGCGCGCGTGTTTCGTTCGCAAGACCGTGGACAGACTTGGACTGTCGCGGCGACGCCCATCATCCACGACAAGAGCGCCGGGGTCTTCTCCGTCGCCTTCCGCGACGCGCGGCGCGGCGTCATCGTCGGCGGCGATTACACGAAAGAGGGCGAGGCGAACCGGAACGCGGCCACGACGCGCGACGGCGGACGCACTTGGACGCTCGTCGGCGACGAGGCGCGCCCCAGAGGCTATCGCTCCTGCGTCGCCTACGTCCGCGCCGCGCGCACTAGCCCCGCGCACCTCGTCGCCGTCGGCCCCAACGGCTCAGACTATTCGACGGACGACGGCGCGACTTGGCGCAATTTCAGCACACAAGGTTTCCACACCGCGAGCTTCGCATCAGGCACAGGCTGGGCTGCCGGAGAACAGGGACGCATCGCAAAATATCAGCAGTGAAAATAGTGAATGGTAAATGGTGAATGGTGAATAGATCAGAACTGTTTTCTTCCATTCACCATTTACCATTCACCATTTACCGCTGTGCTTCTTCTCAGTGCATTTTAAACGGGCCGCCGTGCGGTTCGGGCTGTAGGTCGGGGCGTGTGGAATCCTGTACGACCTCGTGCATCTCAAGGACGTTCGAGCGCGTGAAGGCTTCTTTCGGCAGCGAGCCGGATTGCGCGTGCCCTTTGGTGAAAGCATCGGAGCGCACCCAGTTGAGAAAGTCCTCTCGGCTGTTCCAGACGGTGAAGACGACATAAGGGTCGCCCTCGTTGACCGGACGCAGCACTTGGTTGGAAACGAAGCCGGGCATTTTGTCCACCAGCCCAGCGCGCTCTCTAAATCTGGCCTCGAAAGCCTCTCCGTATTCCGGGTCGACGTAGATGCGATTAGCGACAGTGATCATTTAGACGAATCTCCCTCTCATAAAATCATTCAAGGCGCGCGGCGCTTCCGGCCTCCGTTTTTCTCCGCGCGATTCAAGGCAAAGCGCGAGCGCATGGAGGCATCAGTTGTCACAGCCCCCAGACAAGTGCGGCGGGTAAAATCGTTTTCCACGGCGCACGTAAAAGCGCCGCCAAAAACAGAACGGCGCAGAAATGAACGATGGTCGGCGTGGCGAAACAGAACCCGCGTCCGCCGGAGGTGGTTCGGGCTGACCGGCAATCAGCGTCATCACGACGAATTGCAGCCCGAGCAGTGCGCCCGCCGCCGACCCGACAATCACGCAAAAGCTGTCCCATTCCGTAAGCTCTAACACAGCCTCACCATCAAAACCCCGCGCCTCGCCCCTTGCGTGTCATTTCAGAATTCGGTTTAGCGATTGACCAGTCTTTGTGAGCCTTCACCGTACCGCGCTCCTTGAACTTTTATCTGCGAGGTCATGTGTTCGAGTTCGCCGAGGTCGTCTGCCGTCAACTCGACGTTGACCGCGCCGATGTTTTCTTCCAGACGGTGCAGCTTCGTAGTTCCCGGAATCGGCACGATCCAGGGCTTCTGTGCGAGCACCCAGGCGAGCGCAATCTGCGCGGGCGTCGCCCCTTTTTGTGCGGCGAACTTGCCGATCAAATCAATCAACGCCTGATTTGCCTTTCGCGCTTCCGGCGAAAAGCGCGGGACGGTGTTGCGAAAATCGGTGCTCTCGAATTTAGTGTGCTCGTCAATCTTTCCCGTCAGAAAGCCTTTGCCGAGCGGGCTGAACGGTACGAAGCCGATTCCCAGCTCTTCCAGCGCCGGTAGGATTTCCGCTTCGGGTTCTCGCCACCAGAGCGAGTACTCGCTTTGCAGCGCCGTCACGGGCTGGACGGCGTGAGCGCGCCGAATCGCTTCCACCCCGGCTTCGGAAAGCCCGAAGTGTCTGACTTTTCCTTCCTCGATTAGTTCTTTGACCGCGCCCGCCACGTCTTCCATCGGCACGTTCGGGTCAACCCGGTGTTGATAAAACAGATCGATGCAGTCGATCTTGAGCCGCTTGAGCGACGCTTCGGCGACTTCCTTAATGTGTGCCGGGCGACTGTCGAGCGGCGTTTGATGCTGCGTTCCGTCCGCCTCAATGTTAAAGCCGAATTTTGTGGCAATCACGACTCGCTCGCGGAAGGGAGCGAGAGCCTCGCCGACCAGTTCTTCATTCTTGAACGGCCCGTAGACTTCAGCCGTGTCGAAAAACGTCACGCCCTTTTCAACCGCGGTACGAATCAACGCGATTCCGTCTTTCGGATCAATCGGCCGGCCGAGTCCGAAACTCATTCCCATACATCCGAGTCCGAGAGCCGAAACTTCCAAATTACTTTTTCCAAGTGTGCGCTTCTGCATTTTTAACTTCCTCCCCTTGGTTCCCGGCGAGTCCTGAGCGTCGAACGCCACGCGGGTCAACTATATTTTGTCGAAACGACCTGCCGCGCGAAGTGGACGTTAACGCGCGCCGGTCGGGTCGGATACTTTCACGAGTTGCTTGCCTAAGTTCTCGCCCGCGAAGAGTCCGAGGAAGGCGCGCGGGGCGTTCTCGAATCCTTCGACGACGCTCTCGACCTGTTTCAGTTGCCCTTCCGCGAGCCAACGTCCGAGTTGGCCGAGGGCTTCGGGAAAACGCGCGGCGTAGTCCGAGATGATGAAGCCTTGCATCGAAGCGCTCTTGACCAGCAAGACGGGTTGCGGGCGCGGCCCCACGTCCGGCCGCTCAAGGTTGTAGAGCGAAATCTGACCGCAGATACAGATGCGCGCGCCGTGGTTGATGTGCGCGAGGACGCTATCGGAGATTGTCCCGCCCACGTTATCGAAATACACGTCGACGCCGCCGGGGCAAGCCTCTCTGAGCGCGGCGGTGAGGTCGCCTGTGGTCTTGTAATTGATAGCCGCGTCCGCGCCGAGTTCGTCCGTCAGATACCGGTTCTTCTCGTCCGAACCGGCGATGGCGACGACGCGGCAACCTTTCAGCCTGGCGATCTGGCAGACGATGAGGCCGACCGCGCCCGCCGCGCCGGAGACCACGATTGTCTCGCCCGCCGCCGGGCGTCCGATGTCGAGCAAGCCGAAGTAAGCGGTCAAGCCCGGCATGCCGAGGACGCCGAGCGCCGTCGTGATGGGCGCTCGGCGCGGGTCAACTTTGACGAGCGAGGTCGCGCCGGTGCGCACGCCCGTCACCGCTTGATAAAGCTGCCAACTCAAGAAGCCGGCCACGATGTCGCCGACGGCGAAATTTTCCGCGCGCGTCTCGATCACTTCGCCGATCACGCCGCCCGTGATCGCCTCGTTCAACTCGAACGGCTCGACGTAAGAACGCCCCTCGTTCATCCGCCCGCGCATGTAAGGATCGACCGACAGGTAGAGCGTTTTGACGAGCACTTCGCCTTCCGCGAGGCGCGGCATCTCCGCATCCACGACGCGAAAGTGATCCACGGTCGGCATCCCGGCGGCGGGGCGGGCGGCGAGTATGATCTTTTTATTCATCCGTTCCTCCGTCGAGACGTTCAACCGTGAACGCTCTGTTCCAGCGCGTCGATGCGCCGTTTGATCTCTTCGGGCAGCGACGCTCGCTTGAGCGCGCGATAATCATAAGAGACGACGACCCCCTCGCCTTCGGCCGCCACGCGCGCGTGCGTGTGGCTCGCGACGACGTAACGCATCACGAAGCGGTCTGACTCAAGCTCGGAAATACGCGTGCCGACGGAGACGGTATCGGGATAGGTCAGGGGCAGTTTGAAACGGCAAGAGGTCGAGGCGAGGATGGGGCCGATGCCCGTCTCGTTCATGTAGTTCCAGATGTCGAGGCGCGTGAAGTAGGCCATGCGCGCGCTCTCGAAATAGCGGAAGTAGACGATGTTGTTGACGTGACGCAAAGCGTCCATCTCGCCCCACGCGACGGGCAGTTCAATCACGACCGGGTAGGTTTTGAGCAACTCCGCTGTCTGCATCCGATGGTTCTCTCCTCCGCGCGCGCTGCGTCTCATTCGTCTTCGCCCTACAACTCAAGACGCGCTCTGATCGCGCGCACGATCTCGGATGGAGCGGCGGCGATGTCGATGTGCAGTTCGCGTTCGGGTTCTTCGAGGGCGGCGAATTGGCTGTCGAGCATTTCGGGGCGCATGAAATGGCCGCGCCGCGCGTCCAGACGCTCGCGGATGAGCGCGAAGTCGCCTTTGAGATAGACGAGTTTGACGCGCTCGTCGAGCACGAGGTAGTCGCGATAACTCGCTTTCAAAGCGGAGCAGGCGAGCACGCCGCCCGCGCCGCGCGCGAGCGAATCGCGGATGAGCGCGCGCAGAGTTTCGAGCCACGGCAGGCGGTCTGCGTCTTCGAGCGGGATACCGCGCGCCATCTTCGAGACGTTCGCGGGCGGATGAAAGTCGTCCGCGTCGTAAAACTGCCAGCCGAGCTCCGACGCGAGCAAACGCCCGATAGTCGTCTTGCCCGAACCCGCCACGCCCATCAACACGACAAAGTAACTCATCGTTCAACGACCAACATTTAGAGCGACGAAGAAAACTAAAACCACGAAACCACGCGCCCGACATCTTACCCGCAAACGTCCGGCCGTCAAAAAGAGAGGCGAGCTGTTTCGCGGCTGCGTCGTCAGTCTTGTGGGATGCGGGTCGGGGCTGCGTTCAAGAGCTTACGCAGTTTGAGGCGAGCTTTGTGGAGTTGGGATTTACTTGTGCCGGTGGAGCAGCCGAGCATGCGGCCGATCTCTTCGTGCTCGTAGCCTTCGATGTCGTGGAGGATGAAGACGGCGCGGTAGCCGGGCGCGAGGCGCGCGAGCGCGTTGTCCAGACTGATCTTGTCCAACACCTGCATGCGCGACGGGTGCTCCGTGCCGCGGACGATCTCGTGCGGCGTCTCGCCGTCGTCCGTGGTCTGCTCGCGGCCGTTGCGTTTGCGAAAAAACATCAGGACGTGGTTGACCGTCAGACGGTGCAGCCACGTCGAGAAGGCCGACTCGCCGCGAAAACTTCCGATCTTGCGGAAGAGGTGGACGAAGACTTCCTGCGTCAAATCTTCGGCCTCGTGCGGGTTCTGCGTCATGCGCAGGCACAGTCGATAGACTTGTCTCTGATGTCGCCGGTAGACCTCTTCGAACGCTTCCATATCTCCGGCGGCGGCTTCACGCGCGAGTTGCTGCGCGGAGCGTTCGGCCGGCGTCGTGTCTGCTGCTGCCGCCATGCATCCTAACTCCGGCCAAGCCGGCAACACCCCGTTTGTGACCATTGTTCGTTCAAGCCTCCCCGCACGGCCGCGCCGGCCGCCGAGCGCGTGTCCCGGACGTTTGTTGACGTGTTTGTGCGGGCGGCGTTTTTGCCCATACGCGCCGCCCGCACAAGTTGGAGGGAGGCCGCTTGTCCACCCCGGCCTCCCCCGCGAAGAAGGCGACACAGAGGCGCGCGCTTTTAAGGGAGCGCGCGCGCCTGTGTCGCGACAGCGGGAACGTCCTCGCCCGCTCACCCGCTACCTGCCGTCCGGCACTCCTTCCATCCCGCGACGCTCGGCGCCGCCTTGCTGCCTGCGCTGCTCGAACTGCTCGCGCAACGTGGCGAGCTTCGTCTTCTGTTCGGCCGTCAAGAGCGCATAGACCTGCGACATCGCGCGCGCATGCGCCACTTCCAATTCGACGTGGATGGCGGCGCGCGCCTGCGCCGCCGAACGCGCGGCCGCTTCGTCGAACGCGCCGTCCTTCAAATTGTCGAAGGGGCCGCCGCCCGTCGCCGCCAGTTGGTCGTGCAGAGTCTTCGTGCTCTCACGCAGGCCGTCCATGATCTGTTTGATCTGCGCGTGCTGCGCGTCGGTCAAGTTGAGTTCACGCGCCAGAGGGCCGAGCGGGTTGCCGCCGCCACGGCCGTGCGGCCCGCGTCCTTCGCCCGGAGGCCCGCCGAACCCGCCGCGTCCACCGCGCCCGCCACCGCCCTGCTGCGCGAACCCGGCCACCGCCAAGGCCAGAGCGGCCAACAGCACCAGCGCCCCGTTGATTCTCAATTTCGTTCTCGTCAGAGTCATCTCGTTTCTCCCTTTCCCCAAAAGTTGTCTTCGCCAAACGTCGAACGCCGTCCTTGTTCGTCGTCTGTTATACGCGAAAATCGTTTGGCGCGACGTAAAGAGTCGGTCTAAGGAATGTAAAGTTTTGTCAACGCGCGTGCGCGGCGCGCTTGACACTTCTTTACGTCCGGGGCGCGGCGGTTAAGTTAAAATAAACGACTTGTCGAGAAAGCATGTGAGGCGTGAGAGGACGACTCGGGATGGAGCGCATTTTGGTGATTGACGACGACGTGGGGCTGTGCGAGTTGGTGGCCGAATATCTCGCGCCGGAAGGCTACGAAGTGGAAGCCGTGCACGAGGGCGAGGCGGGCGTGGCGCGTGCGCTCTCAGGCCGGCACGCGCTCGTGGTGCTCGACGTGATGCTGCCCGGCATCAACGGCTTCGAGGTGCTGCGCCGCATCCGCGCCGCCTCGCGCCTGCCCGTGGTGATGCTGACGGCGCGCGGCGACGAACTGGATCGCATCGTCGGTCTGGAGATCGGCGCGGACGACTACTTGCCGAAACCCTTCAACCCGCGCGAACTGCTCGCGCGCATCAGCGCCGTCTTGCGCCGCGCGCGCCCGAGCGTCGGGACGGAAGAAAGACGCGCGCAAGAAGCGCCGCTCACTGTCGGCGACGTGGAGATGGAGACGGGCACGCGCGTGGTGCGCCGCGCGGGCGAGACAATGGAGTTAACGGTCGTCGAGTATGACCTGTTGGAAAAACTTTTGCGCGCGGCCGGTCGCATCGTGACGCGCGAAGAGTTGGTGAGAGACGTGCTGCACCGGAATCTTTCGCCGTTCGACCGCAGCATCGACATGCACGTCAGCAATCTACGCAAGAAGCTGGGGCATCAGGTGGGCGCGGGGGTCGAACGCATCAAGACGGTGCGCGGCGTCGGCTACATCTATGCGCGCCCCGTGCAGTCTTAAGAAGAAGGCGCGCGGTTGACCGGGGCACTTTGTTTGCGGCGCGCGCGGCGTCAGTTGTATCGACGCGCGGCGGGAGGGTTTGAGACGTTTCCATGCACAGTCTGTTTCTGAAAGTCTTCCTGTGGTTTTGGCTGGCGATGGCGCTCGTCATCGCCGCTCTGTTTTTGACGAGTGAACTGACGCGCACCGAGCCGCAGTTTCCTTCCTATTCCGGCATGGACAGAGCGATGACCGCCTACGGCCGACTGGCCGCCGACACCTACGAACGCGAGGGCGCACCAGGATTGCTCAACTTCTTCGGCGCGCCACACGGCGCGGCAAGGCCGGGCGACTTTTATCTCTTCGACGAAATGGGGGCGGAACTGACCGGGCGCGCTGCGCCGCGCGGGATGCGCGAGGCCGCGCGGCGCGCTGCACAGAGCGGGCAGATCACGCGCGGCGAACGCGGCGCGGAGATGTTCGTCGCACATCCCGTCTCAAGCGCGGGGGGCAGCCGTTTCGTGCTCGTCGATTGGCGACCGCCGCGCCGCCCGCCGCCCGGCCTCTTCTCCGAGAATCCCTGGGCGCAAGTTTTGCGCATCCTGGCGGTGCTCTTGACGGCGGGCGCGCTCTGTTATCTCTTGGCGCGCTACATCGTCTCGCCCGTCGTCAAACTGCGCGCGGTGACGGGCGAAGTGGCGCGCGGGCGTCTGTCGGCGCGCGTCAGTCCCCTGCTCGGACGGCGACGCGACGAACTGGCCGAACTCGGGCGCGACTTCGACGCGATGGCCGCGCGCATCGAAACACTCGTCAGCGCGCAGCAACGTCTGATCCGAGACATCTCGCATGAACTGCGCTCGCCCCTGACGCGCCTCACGGTGGCGCTCGAACTGGCGCGACGCAACAGCACGCCGCAGGCCGCCTCCGCGCTCGAACGCATCGGGCGTGAAGCCGAAAGCATCAACGAGATGATCGGCCAACTGCTGACGCTCTCGCGCGTCGAGAGCGGCGACGCCGAGAGCCTCGGCCGCACCGAACTAGACCTCTCCGCGCTCGTCCGGGAAATCGCGGACGACGCCGACTTCGAGGCGCGCAGCCGCGCGCGTGCGGCTCGTCTCGGCGCGTGTGAGCCTTGCCGTCTGCGGGGCGTGCACGGTCTCGTCAAGAGCGCGATTGAAAACGTGGTGCGCAACGCCGTGCGCCACACGGCGGAAGCGACGACCGTGGAGATAACTCTCGCTTGCGACGGCGCGGACGGAGTCGATGCGCGCGAGGCCATCGTCACGGTGCGCGATCACGGGGCGGGCGTGCCGGAGGAAGCGCTCGAAGAAATCTTTCGTCCCTTTTATCGCGTCGGCGAAGCGCGCGACCGGCAGACGGGCGGAGCCGGCCTCGGACTCGCCATCGCCGCCCGCGCCATGCACCTGCACGGCGGCACGATCACAGCCGCGAACGCAGCGGGCGCCGGCCTCGTCGTCGAATTGAAGTTCCCCATCGACAAGTCGTGAATGATTTGCAGGTAACTTAAAGGGGCTTCTAAAAATTCGTGGTGGGGCGCGTGGGGCGCATGCCGTTATTGGGCTGCGGCTTTTACTTCAGGCGTGTGCCCTGGCCTGCGAGGTCACTTCGCCATCTCTATCAGCGGATTACTCAGCGCGCAGGGAAACTCCTGCCCGACCATGGGGAAATACACGTCGCCCGAGACCCGAACCTTCGTCCCGAACCCCGCCACTTGCCCGTCCGCCGTCTTCACCTTGAGGTCTTTGTCGGCGAACTCCTTCGGCATCAAGAGAACCCGGTTGGGCTCACTCCCGATCTCGGTCGAAACCCCTACGGGTTTGCCGGCGAACTCGGTCGTCGGGTAAAGCCGGAGGACGAGGCCTACTTTCACCTTCACCTCCGAGGGCAGGCGCAGGTAGCCGTCCACAGCAACGCGCTTGCCGTCGTTCGCTTTATCGCAAACCGCGTCGAAGCTTCTGGCCTCACCGACGGTTGGGGGCTTTTTCTCACTGCTACCGCACGAGGCCGACACAACGGCGACTAAGCAGATGGCGATAAAGCTACGCATGGACATCTCTATCCTCTGGAGCGAATCTCCTGCGCACGCGCGGGTCGCGCGCATGCGCTTGTTAGCGCCGCTCTAGAACATGACACCCCAGGACGGAGGAAACCGCCCCTCCGGGTCTAGCGCCCTCGCCCTAGAGGCGAAGACCGGTGACGGCAGAAAGTCGGCCTCCTCGAACTGCTGACCGACCAGCCGCTCCATGACTTTCTGCTCGATGCCCTCCCAACTGAGCCACACGTACTCCATCCCGTCGCCGAGCGGATCATAGAACAGGTGCGGGTTATCAGAGCGGCGCGCCGCCGACGCCCGCGCCACCCACTCCCGGGAGCCGTCGCCGAAACTAAGCGACGTGACGTTCCCGCCCGGGTCGATTTCGAGCAGGAACGACCGCAGAGACTCTCCGGCCGTAAACCGCGCAGACAGGCCACCGGCGAACCCGCACACCTTCGCCTCGAATTCATATGCGTGTGTCGTATGCGGCATCAATCCTCCGGCGACCCCGCCACTCAGCGCGAATCCACCCCCGCCTCTTCCTCAATCACTTCCCCCGAGCCGCCGCAAACGGGGCACGCCCCGACTCCGCCGCACTTCCCGCAATCGACCTCAGACCCGCCCATCACCGCCACGCCCACGTCAACCCCCGTCCCGCTACACGCATTACATCCGCCGTCCCCCCCGCACGCCACGCAAGATTTTGTCATAGTCTTTAACACTTCTTCGATCAGAGGCAGCCACTCACGTTTCCACGTGCCCCCACGGCTCCGACAGCCCACGCATTTTAATTCAACGTACCAGCGGGGGTTGCCCCCCTGCCGCTCCAAGAGCCACCCCGTACTACTCTCCCGTTCCCCGCAAGCGGGGCATTCGCTCCGCAGGCCGAGCAACTTCCCGCTATAGAGCACGCCGCCCGAAGGCCGGTCAGACTTTAAATCAATCAAGGTACGTTTAAACTAATTTGGTTAGCCGCGCTAAGAGATGAGCGATGCTGGTCGTTACTTCGGGCTGATGGCTCCGGCCGCAGGCCAGTCGGTGTTGCCCACGCGTTTGAGGTTCATCTCGAAGAAGCGCACCGGCTCTTTGCCCTGCACGATGCGGTCGCCCACTTCGCGCCACGTCCCGTCTTTGATGACGGCCGTGTAACGGATCGTCATTGCTCCGGCCGGTATCTCCCAGACGTAGCCGTCGGAGGTGGGCGTCAGCGGAAAGTCGCCGACTTGCCCTTGCGCGTAAGAGTGCAGAGTGAAAACGCGCGTCTGCGTGTTGTAGGAGATCGTGCCGAAGGCGTTGAAGGTAACTTTGCCGTCCGCGTCGTACCCGCGTCCTTCGATGACCTTCACCGAGCCGTCGAGAAACGGCCCGATGCGCTCGGTCTGCGTGATGTTGTGCCGCTCGCCCGAAGCAAGGATAGTCCACGCCGCGCCGCGCCACACGCCGTCCATCATGGCGAGACGCTGCATGGCCTCGCGCTGCCCGGCGACGAGCGCCGCAGGGTCTGGCCGTCCCCCTTGCCCGAACGTGTCGTGCGCCGCGCCCGGCGCGAAACACAAGAGCGCGACGCACACAACGATGCGATGTCTGAACATTTAACTTCTCCTCCGATTGATAGCGCTCCGATATTGTGCGGAACTCATCCTTCCTCCGTGTGCCTCCGTGTCCTCCGTGGTTAATGTTCTGATCTTCACCACAGAGGACACGGAGGCACACGGAGGAAAATTCCGGAGCATGACGGTCAACCGCAACTCGCGACAGGATGCGTGTTTGTTTACCGGAGCGCCGCCTCGATGGCCTGCGTGACTTTCGCGCTCTCAGGCTCGTCCGCGGAATCGAAGCGGGCCAGGATGCGGCCGTCGCGGCCGACGAGAAACTTGTTGAAGTTCCACTTGATCTCCCCCGCAAACTCCGGGTTGGTCTCTTTGCCCGTCAGGTACTTGTAGAGCGGGTGCTTGTCTTCGCCCTTGACGGAGATTTTCGCGAAGACCGGAAAGGTGACGCCGTAGTTGATGCGGCAGAACTGCTGTATCTCCTCGTTCGTGCCCGGCTCTTGCGCGCCGAAGTTGTTGGCCGGAAAGCCGAGGATGGTGAAGCCGCGCTCTTGGTAACGCTCGTAAATCTTTTGCAAGCCCTCGTACTGCGGCGTGTAGCCGCACTTGCTCGCCACGTTGACGAGCATCACGACTTGGCCGCGAAACTCTTCGAGTCGCACGTCCTTGCCCTTTGAATCTTTCAGTGTGAAGTCGTACACGGTTTTCGTCGTTTCCTTTCCATTCGCGGGCGAGGCCACACGCGCGTCCTCGTTCGTCTCCCTCGCCTTGGCGAACAGGAGCGCCACTGAGGTGACGGCGATACACAGCGCCACCGCGCCGATCATAAATTTCTTCATTTCGTTCCTCTGTTCCGAACTACGCCGCGCGACAGTGGCGCGGATTTCAAGTGGCCGAATTCATCTCGATCCAGTTGACCCGCACGCCCGCGGCGGCGAGCGCCGCGTCGAGTCGTTCGTCCTGACAGACGCGGATCACGCGTGAAGGCTGCGCGCGCACGCGAAAGCCCTCTTCGCGCAGGTGCAGTTCGAGAAAGACTTCGCAGTCGCCGGGACTATCGCGCAAAGCGCGCGAGACGGCCTCGCACTTCTCGCCGATGTCCGCGCCCGCCGGCAGTTCGATGACGAGCGAGCGCACGACGCTTCGCCGCGCCGCGCCATGAACACTCGCGGCGCTTCCCCCTCCCGCTCCGGCCGTTGCGTGCGCGGCGGTCGTTGCCTGCGCGGGCGGCGCGTTGCGGTTCTGTTGCAGCCACGGGTTCTGCATCGGGATGCGCGCCTTTTCGATCAAGACAACTTCGTCGCAGACGACCGTGGAGGCGCTGTCGCTGTCGTCGAGCCTCCCCGTGACGACGAGGAGCGCATCGTTCGCCGCGTCCTTGCCCTTCGTCTTGAACGCCTCCGGCCAGAGCACGCACTTGACGGTCGCGCCCGATAAATCTTCCAGACGAAAGTAGGCGTACTTGTCGCCCTTCTTCGTGTTCCGCACGGTGAAATCCGAGACGACGCCCGCCAGACGCACGCGCCCTTCCGGTGCGGCCGCGCCGAGTTCGGCCACCGTCCCACACTTCAGTTGCTCGATCTTTTCGATGAAGTCTTCGAGCGGATGCCCGGAGACGTAGAAGCCGATGGCGGCCTTCTCGTTGGCGAGCAATTCCTTGTGCGTCCACGCCTCGGCATGGTTCAGTTGCACGGCCGCGTCCGCCGCCTCATGAGCGAAGCCGAAGGCCGCGCCGAACATATCGCCCTGCCCGTTGTCGCGCTCGCGCCGCTTGCGCCCGCCGCGCTCCAGAGCACGCTCCACGGTCGCGTGCAAACTCGCGCGCCACTGGCACAAGTCCTCGCCCGCCGGTTTGAACGAATCGAACGCCCCGGCCGAGACCAGACTTTCCAGCACCCGTTTGCCCGCGCCTTTTTCGCCCACGCGCTCCGCGAAATCGTAGATGGAGGTGAAGCGCCCGCCCTCTTCGCGCGCCTGGATCATCGCGCCGACGGCCGATTGCCCGATGCCCTTGATGGCCGCGAGGCCAAAACGGATCGCGCCTTCGACCGGCGTGAAGCCCGCGCCCGATTCGTTCACGTCCGGCGGCAGCAGTTTGATCCCCTGCAAGCGCAGCTCTGAGCCGTACTTGAAAATCTTCGTCGCGTCGTCGGCCGTGTAGGTCATCACGGCGGCGTAGAAGTGTTCGGGGTACTGCGCCTTGAGATAAGCCGTCTGGTAGGCGACGTGCGCGTAGGCGACCGAGTGCGAGCGGTTGAAACCGTAGTCGGCGAACTGCGCCATGAGACGGAAAATCTCGCGCGCCTTCTTCTTCTGAATCTTGTTCTTCGCGCACCCGTCCATAAACTTCTGTTCGTGGACGGCCATCTCCTCGCGATTCTTCTTGCCCATCGCGCGGCGCATGAGGTCGGCTTCGCCCAGAGAGTAGCCGCCGAGACGTTGCGCCAGTTGCATGATCTGTTCTTGGTAGACGAGGATGCCGTAGGTGTTCGAGAGAATCTCTTCCATCTCCGGCGTCAGATACTCGACCGGCTTCTTGCCGTGGTAGCGGTCGATGTAGTCGTCAACCATGCCGCCGTCGAGCGGCCCCGGTCGATACAGGGCGTTCAAGGCCGAGAGGTCTTCGATGGACTTCGGCTTGAGCTTGCGGCAAATCTCCTGCATCCCTGTCGATTCAAATTGGAAGACCGCTTCCGTCCTCCCCTGCCCGAACAACTTGTAAGTCTTCTCGTCGTCCAAGGGGATTTCCGACCAGATGATCTCGCGCCCCGTTGTGTCGCGAATTGTCTTGCAGCATTGGTTGATGATCGAGAGCGTGGTCAGGCCGAGGAAGTCCATCTTGAGCATGCCCGTCTTTTCCAGATCGGACATCTCGAACTGCGTCGTGAACTCCTGTTTGTTGTTGACGGCGACGGGGATCAACTCTTCGAGCGGCTGCGGCGAGATGACCACGCCCGCCGCGTGGACGGACGAGTGGCGCGCGCAGCCTTCGAGCCGGCGCGCGATGTCGATCACCTTCTTCGTCTGCGGGTCGCGCTCGAAGGCCTGCTTGAGTTCGGGCACGCTTTCGAGAGCCTGCGTGATCGAGACGTTGCGCCCGCGCACGGGCGGCGGGATGAGTTTGGCGATCTTCTCCACGTCGTTGTAGGGCATGTCGAGCGCGCGCCCCACGTCTTTGATGGCGGCTTTGGAAGCCATCGTCCCGAAGGTGATGATCTGGCAGACCGACTCGCGCCCGTAGAGTTGCGTCACGTGGTTGATCACTTCGGCGCGGCCGTGGACGCAGAAGTCGATGTCGATGTCGGGCATCGAGACGCGTTCGGGGTTGAGGAAACGTTCGAACAGAAGGTCGTACTGGATCGGATCAACGTCCGTGATCTCCAGGCAATAAGCGATGAGCGAACCGGCGGCCGAGCCGCGACCGGGGCCGACGGGGATGCGCTTGTCTTTAGCGAATTTGATGAAGTCCCAGACGATCAGGAAGTAACTCGGAAAGCCCATCTGCTTGATGACGGCGATCTCGGTCGAGATGCGCTGCTGGTATTCGGCGAGGTCGTGTTTGAGAGCGCCTTTCGCGCGCATCGGCTCCCAGACCGTCTCGCGCCTTCGCTCGTAGCCTTCGCGCACGACCTTCTCGAAGTATTCGTCAATCGTGATGTCGCCTTCCGAAGCGGGGATGGGAAAAATGGGAAGTTGATTTTCGCCGAGCGGCAATTTGAGATCGCACATCTCGGCCACTTCCATCGTGCGCCGGACGGCGTCGGGCAGGTAGTGAAAAATCTGTGCCATCTCTTCGGGCGAGCGTACGTACCACTGCGGCCCGCCGAAGCGCATCCGGTTTTCGTCGTTGACGGTCTTGCCCGTGCCGATGCAGAGCATCACGTCGTGCGCCTCGTAGTCTTCGCGAAACAGGTAGTGCGCGTCGTTGGTGGCGACGAGCGGAATGGACGTGCGGCGCGAGAGTTCGATCAAATCCTTGTTGATCTTGATCTGGTCTTCGAGCTGGTGATCTTGAATTTCGAGAAAGTAGTTGCCGCGGCCTAAGATGTCTTGAAACTCAAGCGCGGAGCGCGCCGCCTCATCCAGTTTGCCGTTCTTCAAATGCGCCTGCGGCACGCCCGACAGGCAGGCCGAGAGACCGATGAGGCCGCCGCTGAACTGCGACAACAGTTCGCGGTCGATGCGCGGCTTGCGATAGAAACCTTCCTTGAACGCTTTTGAAGTCAAGCGGACGAGATTGTGATAACCCTGCCGGTCGCGCGCGATCAGGATCATGTGGTTATAGGGCTTCTCGCCGCGTTTGGTTTCGGGCTTGTCGAAACGGCTGCCGGGAGCCATGTAAATCTCGCAGCCGATCAAGGGTTTGATGTCGTGCGCCTTCATCTCCTTGTAGAAGGAGACCGCGCCGTACATGTTGCCGTGGTCGGTCATGGCGCAGGCGCGCATGCCGAGTTCGCGGACGCGTTCGGCGAGCGGCTTGATCTGGATCGCGCCGTCGAGCAGTGAATAGTCTGTGTGCAGGTGGAGGTGTGCGAAGTCGTGATTCGACATAATCGGCAGTTCGACAGAAAACGGAAGACCCGGTGTCGGGCGCGGACTGAAACCCGGACGTTGAAGTTTTAGGCCATCTTCGCCGGGCTGTCAATTCATCTAATGCCTTATGCTCGAATACCAGATAGAACTCGTCAGCCGGCAGCACGAATTGTCGGCTCTGGCCGCGCGTCTCAACCCCGAAGCCGCGCTCGCGCTCGACATCGAGACGATCAATTGGTGGGATCGCACGGCCGAACGCGTCGCCCTCGTGCAGCTTGCGTTCCGCGAGCGCGACGGGTTGGTGCGCGCCGCCGTCATCGACGCGCTGGCCGGACTCGACCTCGATCCTTTGCGCCCGTCCTTTGAACAGAGCCGCGCGCCGAAGGCCATCCACAACGCCGCTTACGACGCCGTGCGACTGGCGAACCACTACCGCATTCAAGTCGCTCCCATCCACGACACGATGCTGGCCGCGCGTCGCGGCGGCGAAAGAAGTTGCTCGCTGAAAGCGCAGGCCGAAACTCACTTGGGGCTGCAACTCGACAAAACGGAACAACGCGGCGACTGGAGCAGGCGGCCGCTGGCCGAGGCGCAAGTGCGCTATGCCGCGCTCGATGCCGTCTGCACGCTGATGCTCTACGAAGACCAGATCGCGCGCGGGCTCTCGGCCGATTACAGAGTGCGCGAGCCGTCCGGGTCTCTACAGTCATCGCTCCCGCTCGGCGACGCCGCGACAGCCGCGCCGCACGCGTCGCACGCCATCGAACGACTCGCGGAGACGGACGAACAGCACACGGCGCGCGCCGGTAATTTGGACGCGCAAGGGTTGGCCTTGTTGGGCGTGGTGGCGCAACTGCCGGGACGCTTCACCCCGGAGCGTCTGGCCGCCTCTTCCGGCAGCGAGCGCGTGGGCGTGGCGGGCTGGATCATCGACCGCGTGCTCGGCGCGGAGACGGATTTGGACGCCGACACGATCAAACTCGAAGTGGCCGAACTGTGCGAGCGCGGACTCGTCCGTTTGAGCGCCGAGCACCGGCTCGAAGCGACCGCGTCAGGCGAAACATTGTGGCAACAATCGAAGCCGCACGGCCTGTGAGACGCGAAGCGCCTGACGTTGAGACTCGAAGCGCCCGATGGCCTCGTTCGCCGTCTCCCGGACGAACACGTTCAAGCGCGGCGGACGAACTCCTTTTTGAAGACACGCTTTTCGCCGTCGGGAAAGACGACGACCACTTTATCATCCGCGACCTCTGTGATTCGTCCACGCCCGTACTTCTCCGTCTCGACCGTCTCGCCCCCGGCAAACTCCGGCTCGCCGCGCTCGCTCGGCTTCGACGCAGGCCGCGTCCTGTACTGCGCGGCTTCCGGCGCTTGCGGCCGGGTCGTGACGGGCGGCGACGCCTCGCCCAGTTGTTCGGCCAAAGGCTGGCGGCAGTTGTCGCAGATGCCGCACGCTTCATCGTCGAAAGGCTCCTCGAAATATTCGTGCAGCAGTTTCCAGCGACAGTCGGCGCTCTGGCCGTAGAGCATCAGGCGTTCGAGCTTCTCCCGATCCCGTTCGGCACGCCGGTCGAATTGCCGCAGCAGTTCTTCCAACTCCGCGCGGCCGAGGTCTGAGCGCAAGAGTTGGAAACGAGCGTAACGCGCTTCGTGCACCACTTCCATCTCTTTCAGCAAGGCGAGAATGACGCGCACCTTCGTCTTCGGCACGTCCGTCGCCCATTCTTGGAGCTCGGCGAGTCGCGCGGCCGACTCGTCGGCCTGCAACCGCTTCAACGCCTCGTAGACGGCGGAGACGTGCTCGCCGCGCGGGCGACGCCCGCCCATGAAGAACAACTGCGTGCGGCGGTCGTCGAGTTGATAAAAGAGGATGCAGCGCGCCGCTTCGCCGTCGCGCCCGGCGCGCCCCGACTCTTGATAATAGGCTTCGATTGACCCCGGCATCTGGTAGTGAACGACGAAACGTATGTCCGGCTTGTCGATGCCCATGCCGAAGGCGTTCGTGGCAAACACGGCTTTCAACTCGCCGCTCATAAACAGCTCTTGATTCTCTTTCCGCTCGCGCGCCGCCAGCTTGCCGTGATACGGGCGGACGTGGATGTCCGCGCCGGCAAAGAAATCCATCAACTCTTCGACCGTCTTGACGGTGGCGCAATAGACGATGCCGACGCCTTCGATCTCGCGGAACAACTCGGCGAGACGTTGCCTCTTCTCGCCGTCGTTCGTCGCGCGGAAGACTTCGTATTGCAGCTTCGGACGATAGATGCCCGTGTTGACGACGTGCATGTCCGAGAGGGCGAGTTGCTTTTGAATGTCGGCGACGACGGCGGGCGTGGCCGTCGCCGTGAGGGCAAGGACGGGCGGCGAGCCGAGCGCCTTGATGGCCGCGCCGAGCGCCAAATACGAGGGGCGAAAGTCGTGCCCCCATTCCGAGATACAATGGCTCTCGTCGATCACGACGAAATTGATCCGGTGGCCTTCGAGCGAGGCGAGAAAGTCGGGCGTGGTCAGACGTTCGGGCGTGGTGAAGATGAAGTCGCTCTCGCGTTTTTCGATCAGCTCGACGTTTTCTCGTTGCTCGCGCCCCGTCAGCGCGCTGTTGACCTGTGCCGCGTTGATGCCCGCCTCTTCCAGCTTGTCAACCTGATCCTTCATCAAAGAGATGAGCGGCGAGACGATGACGGTCGTGCCCGGCAGATGCAGCGCCGGAAGCTGGTAGCAGAGCGACTTGCCCGCGCCCGTCGGCATGATCGCTAAAGTGTCGCGCCCGGCGATGACCGAACGGATGACCTCTTCCTGTCCCTCGCGCAAACGCCGGATGCCGAAGAACTCGCGCATCGTCCGGCTCATCTTCTTCAACTCTTGCGTCGCCCCCATGCAATTCAATCCCTTCGCACGTTTCCCTTGAATCGTCAGACCGACGCCGATTGTATTTCAGACGCGGCCGTGCGCGTAGTCAGGCGGGCGCAAAGTTTGTATAATCCGCCCGTTCCCCCGAACATACATCCGGCAACATATCAATCGGCTTTCTGTCCGACCAGTACACCATGTCCGAAAAAACTGATCAAGCAGCACCGCCTGCAGACGTCGAGGTGGGGGAACAAGGGCTGGATTTGCTCTCGCCCGAACTGTCGCGCTACTGGCTGTCGGCCATCATCGAGTCGGCCGACGACGCCATCATCAGCAAGACGCTCCAAGGCCGCATCACAAGTTGGAACAAAGGGGCGGAGCGCATCTTCGGCTACACGGCCGACGAAATCATCGGGCGGTCGATCACCACGCTGATCCCGGAAGACCACCTCGAAGAAGAACCCAACATCATCGCGCGGCTGCGCGCGGGCGAGCGCGTCGAACACTACGAGACGGTGCGCGTGCGCAAGGACGGCACGCTCGTCGACATCTCTTTGACGGTCTCGCCCATCAAGGACGAGACCGGGCGCGTCATCGGCGCTTCCAAGATCGCGCGCGACATCACGGAGCGACGGCGCGCGCAACGTGCCCTCAACGAAAGCACCACGCGCCTGAATCTGGCGATGGCCGCCTCGCGCCTCGGCGATTGGAACTGGGACGCCGCCACCGACATCGTCACCTTCTCCGAAACGGCCGCGCTCATCTTCGACATTCCGCCCGGGCCGCACATGACTTGGACGCAGATGCAGGAGATGATCCACGAGAGCGACCGCGAAAGGGTGCGCCTCGCCGTCGAGCGCTCGGTCGTCGAGCACAGCGATTACGACATCGAATACCGCATCACGCGCGCCGACGAACAGGAGCGCTGGATCATGGCGCGCGGGCGCGGCCTGTACGAAGACGACGGGCAGGCCAAAGGGATGCTCGGCGTCATCCAGGACATCACGGACAGGAAGCGAACCGAGGCGGCTTTGAGCGAACAGACCGAAGCCCTCCGCACGGTCAACGAAGTCGGCCAATTGATCTCGGCCGAACTCGACCTGCACAAACTCGTACAGGCCGTCACCGACGCGGCGACCGAACTGACGGGCGCGCAGTTCGGTTCTTTCTTCTACAACGTGCTCAACGAAGAGGGCGCGTCCTACACGCTCTACACTCTGTCGGGCGTGCCGCGCGAAGCCTTCGCGCATTTCCCCATGCCGCGCGCCACCGACCTCTTCGGCCCCACCTTTCGCGGCGAAGGCGTCATCAGAATCGCGGACGTGGCGAAAGACCCGCGCTACGGCAAGAACTCGCCCTATTACGGCATGCCGGAAGGCCACTTGCCGGTCACGAGTTATCTGGCCGTGCCCGTCATCTCGCGTTCGGGCGAAGTGCTCGGCGGGCTGTTCTTCGGCCACCCGGAAGCGGGCGTTTTCACCGAGCGCCACGAGCGCATCGTCGAGGGCATGGCCGCGCAGTCGGCCGTGGCGATGGACAACGCGCGCCTCTTTGAAGAAGCGCGCCGCACGCGCATCGAGGCCGAACGCGCCGCCGCCGAAAACGAACGTCTCTACCGCGAAGCGCAGGAATCGAATCGCATCAAAGACGAATTCCTCGCCACCGTCTCGCACGAACTGCGGACGCCCCTGACGGCCATCCTCGGCTGGTCGCACCTCTTGCGCACGAATACGGGCAACGGTGATTTCGCCGGTAAAGCCTTCGAGACGATAGAACGCAACGCGCGCGCGCAGGCGCAACTCATCGACGACCTGCTCGACGTGTCGCGCATCATCACCGGCAAACTACGCATCGACGTGCGACCCATCGATCCCAACACCTTCATCGAAGCGGCCATCGAATCGGTGAAGCCGGGCGCGGAAGCCAAGGGCGTGCGCCT
The DNA here is from genome assembly GCA_036387235.1 of Pyrinomonadaceae bacterium. Lineage (GTDB taxonomy): Bacteria > Acidobacteriota > Blastocatellia > Pyrinomonadales > Pyrinomonadaceae > JAIVJZ01. The sequence goes on along the minus strand of DASVUD010000015.1, from coordinate 40,739 downwards.
GCAACGCATCATCGACACGGGCGTCGTCTCGGTGGCGGGCGATCCGGTGCGCCTGCAACAAGTGGTCTGGAATCTGCTCGCCAACGCCATCAAGTTCACGCCGCGAGGCGGGCGCGTGCAGGTCAAACTCGAACGCGTCAACTCGCACGTCGAGCTCACCGTCAGCGACACGGGCGCGGGGATCGCGCCGGAGTTTCTGCCGCACGTCTTCGACCGCTTCCGCCAAGCCGACCAGCGCAAGACCAGACAACACGGCGGCCTCGGCCTCGGTCTCTCAATCGTGCGTCATCTCGTCGAACTACATGGCGGCACAGTCCGCGTCGAGAGCGCGGGCGAAGGTCAGGGCGCGACCTTCACGGTGCTGCTGCCCGTCGCGCCCGTCTACCGCACCGAGGACGAAGCGGTGCGCGTCCACCCCGCGGCCAGAGACACGCTGCCCACCTACGAATGTCCCGAACGCCTCGACCAACTCAAGGTGCTCATCGTCGACGACGAACCCGACACGCGCGAGCTACTGAAAGTCGGACTCGGCGAATGCGGCGCGGTCGTGACGGCGGCGAGTTCGGCCGTCGAAGCCTACGAGATCATCCGCGACAACCCGCCCGACCTGCTCATCAGCGACATCGGCATGCCCGACGTAGACGGCTACGAACTGATCCGCCGCGTGCGACAGCTTCCCCCGGACGGCGGCGGCCGCCTGCCCGCCATCGCGCTGACGGCCTACGCGCGCGTCGAAGACCGCATGCAAGCCCTGCGCGCGGGCTACCAGATGCATGTGCCTAAGCCCGTCGAAATGGCCGAACTCGTCGCCGTCGCCGCCAGTCTCGTCCAGCGCACCTGACGGCGGAGAAGAAGTTCGACGCGATTGTAGATGTCATGCGTCAGACAGTATTCACAAGTCTCTTTTTGCTGATGTTGACGGTTATGAACATGAGCGAACTGGCCGAGCGTCTGGAGCGGGAAGGATTCAATCCACAGTTCTACTGCATCGGGGCGGGGTGGCGACGACTGTCGGATGCCTACGCTTTGGACAAGGCGGGCGACGGGTTCGAGTGGTTCTACGTCGAGCGCGGGCAAAAGGGTCGGGTCGAAAGAAGCTTCGCGTCGGAAGAAGAAGCGTGCCGTTTCGCATACGAAGCGCTGGCTCAAGATAAGTGGGCGCGTTCGCACATGGTCGGGATGTTCGAGAGCGAGCGTGAAGCTGCGGAACTCGCACGCGCCTTGTCGCTCGAAGGCATCCACAGCGAGATCGACCGCATCCCCTACGGCGGCCTCCACGACCCGCGCTTCCGCGTCTTCGTCTACGGCACGGACGTGTTTAAGATAAAGAATCCGGCTAAGTGAGAGCACACCTAACGACGGCAGAAACCATCGAGCCGACTAGCGCATCGCAACATACAAATAGTAAGGTGGGTCGCCGTAGTTGCCGCCACCGCCCGATATAATGTTGTCGGCTAATTCCCGATTATGTTGGATTAGTAAGCGCTCTAAATCTGCAACATTGTCAATTGAGTTAGACCGATATACAACTGCCATTTTATGATATGCGCGCGCGTAAGCCTCACGAAACCTGCGCTCCGGGTCATTAGTGATTCCAATCTTAAACCCTCGAACTCTATCTTGTCTCGTATACGCACTGATGCTTCGCAATACCTCAGTAACAATTTCGCTAGGCCAGCCTGTCGAGAAATTGTAGATAACTCGTTCATTTGCCATTGCCTTTCCTCCTCATAACAAACTAAAGAAATTTCCGTATCATTTTAATGAGAAAGGCGCTCGCTACTAAAGTTGCGAGCGCCTTATAAACTTGAGAACTGAGACTGCCGATTACTTGCGCCGATTGCGCCCGCCGCCGGTCTCTGCGCCGGGATGGCTGAACTGCGCGTAGGCGACGCGGAAGAGTTCGGAGAGGGCTTTGGCGGTCTCGGCCGAAAGGTTGCGGTCGGCGCGCAGGTGCGCTTCCACGATGTCGGGCGTGGCTTCGTGCGGGAAGTAGACGACCGGCTTGGCCGGGTCGTTGCCGTCGCTGTCCGGCTGTCGCCCGCTCATGATGCGCTCCATCGGCATGTCGAGCCACGCGGTCAGACGCGCGATGTTGTCCGCGTCGGGCTTGCCCGTGCCGTTTTCGATGCGCGACAGGGTCGAAGCGGAAACTTGCGTCTCGTTCGCCACGTCGCGCAGGCTCAAGCCCGCTTCCTCGCGTTTGCGGCGGATGGCCCGCCCCAGTTCCACCGTATTGACTAAACTTTTTCCTGATTCTGCCATGTCTTTGGCCTCCTTCTAGCGCATTCCCGGCTCACAAAGAGCGGGCACACGCCCCTCCTCTAGTCCCAGACCATAGCACAGGAAAATCCCAGACGCAAGACCTTGTTTTATGCTTGCAACAAAATATGTCTCATGGTACACTGTTTCACGTATGAAACAGCGGTGTTTCAGACCGCAGATAGAGGGACGAAGACGAGAGGCTGAAATGAGCGACCACATCTGGGAAACATTCGACGGATTGTTCAAGACGGTGCACCGGCAGGGTCGGCGCGTGGAGGAATTGGAAGCGCGCATCGTCGACCTCGAACGCCGTCTGGCTGAACGTGCTACGACAGCGACGGCGGCGGTCGCGAACCCCGCGCCGCAGACGAAACAGGCGCAAACCGCATTGAGCGAAATGCCGGTCGAGCGCGCCGCCTGATAGTTCACAGGATTTTTTAAGGAGTTAGAGAGCCATGACGACAGCAACGGCCACCAACACGACGACCGACAAAAAAGCGATCATGCGCGACAAACGCGCGCAAGGGATTGCGGCGATGGGCTTGGTGACGCGCGAGGGCGCACGCTTTCGCGTGACGACGCCTTCGCTGCGCGGCAAGCGCAGCAGCTACGAGGTCTGGCGCGACGACGCGGGCAAAGTGCGTTGCTCTTGTCTGGAATTCGAGGAGCAGTCGGCCGCAGACCCGACGTTTCGCTGCGAGCACGTGCTCGCCGTCAAACATTCGCTGCTCGCCCGGAATTCGGAAGCTGTGACGAAACAGCAGCCGGTGGAGAAGCCCGCCGCAAGCGCGACGGGCCAGCACATGGCGGAGACGCCCAACACTAACACGACCGCATCCGAGAAACGCACGCGCACCATTGAAGCCGACGTAGTAGAGGCTCAAACGGCGACGGCGACGCGTTTCGAACGGGAGCAGGACACGCCGGAGCGTGTGGAAGCAACGGGCGGCAGAAATGTCGCCAACGCAGCTTTCACTCCGACGGTGAGTTCGCTTGCGGATCACAGACAGGAAGAGGAGCAAGAAGAGATGAGCAAGAGACAAGCAACTGCCTTGATCGAGCCGGAAGACGATCTGGAATTCGTGACGGCCGAAGAACACGCGGCGGCCACGACGACGAGCGGCGCGGTCGTGCCGCTGGCTTTCACGAACACTTTGCGCACGCTGCGCCAGCCGATTGATCCGAAGTACATCAAGACGCGCGAGGGTTGGCGCGACCGCAACGGCAACACGCACATGGTCGAATACGTCGAGTGGCACACGGTCGCTGATTTGCTCGACCGCGTCGCGCCCACTTGGTCGCATTCGGTGCGCGGCATCGTCCAGATCGGCGACATGGTGGCCGTCACCGCGGCCATCACCATCGACGGCGTGACGCGCGAAGGCGTGGGCACGGGCACGGCCGACAACGAGACGGGCATCAAGAAGGCCGAGCACGACGCGCTGAAACGCGCGGCCATCAAGTTCGGCATCGCGCGCGAGTTGTACCAGCGCGAGTCGGAAGTGATCGAGCAGCAGGGTTCGGCTCCGCAGAGCGAGTTCCCACGCGATCCTTTGGCGAAGTCGATGAGCGATCTGGTGACGCCGAAGCAGCTCGGCATGATCCGCGCGCTCGCACGCGAGGCGGGCGTGGATGTCGAAGAGGAGTGCCAACAGGCACTGCGCTGCCGCACGGAAGAGTTGTCGAAGAAGGCCGCCTCGTCCTTCATCGACCACTTGAAGAACTTGCAGGGCGGTGCGGCCGAGCAGCAGCCGCCGATGCGCCGCGCGAGCTAAACGGTTAACCAAGGGGAGCGCCAGGGTCGCGGCGGGGCGGCAGCGATTGCACCGCAATCAAACCTGTCCCGCGCGCGACAGCTCCGGGAAGTCAAGAGGTGACACGTCATGACGACAGAAGAACTGATTCAGGAACAGCCGTTGACGTTCGAACTCGAATACGCCGACACGGCGGCGACGCTGGAGGAAGCGACGGCCACTCAGCCGCGCATCGACGAGCACGAGACTGAAGAGGCGGCGCACAGCGACGATCACGAATCGCGCACGAAGAAAGAGCAGATTCTCGCGCTCTACGAAGCGGGCACGACCGACATCGCGCAGATCGTCCGGCAAGTGGGCGCGCGTCCTTCCTACGTCGCGCAGGTCTTGCAGACGGCCGGATACCTCACGGGCTACTTCGATCTCTACACGACGACGGGGCGCGAGCAGAACGTCTACACGCGTTTCTTCCGCAACGTGCTTTCGTTCAAGACGGTCGAAGCGGCGCGCGAGTCCGTGCAGAAGATCGACCGGCTCTACAACTATTTCGAGCGTCTCGGCGACCGCGCTGGGCAGCACCAGGCGATGGTGCTCGCGCTGACGGGCAAGAACCGCGCGCGCTGGAGCGGCAAACAGGAAGAGGCGGCCGTGTTCAACGAGTGGCTCGCTGCTCACTGAACGGCGCGCCGTTAGGCATCACTCTATAAAGATCATCCGAACACGTTTATCTCGGATGGAGAACGAGCACAGGGCGGGTCGAAAGGTGAGTTGACGTTCAAGGGGTTTAACTCACCTTTCTCTTTATCCCGAAGGCAATCACCGGCTTTTAAGTAATCCAGCACTAAAGAGGCGACCGACCAGGTTGACGTGCGCCGGCGCGCTTCGACCCGAGAGCCTCGAACGCGACTCCGGTTCGTTCAGAGAGTCGCGCCAACCCTCGCCACAAACGAAACACCCTCGCTCGAACGGTCTGGCTAAATGCGCCGAGGCCGTCCGCCCAAACACGCGCGCATGCGAGACACGAGCGCGCTAAGGGGCGGAGACCGCGCCATAGTCCATGCCATCGTCCAACACCTCGCACGAACAAGAACGGCCGCGCGCCCATGCCCCTGTCCGGCGCGCGGCTCGGAAGCGAAAGGAGAATTAAGCGTGAACAGGTATTTCAGTTTGACGGCCATGTTGGTTATCGTCTGCGCTATCGGCTGGCGCATCAACGTGCAGGGCACGACCGTGAACGCGGTGGCCGCAGAGCAATCAATCGCTGAACAGATCATCGCGCGCGAGCGGGCTTCGATAGACGCTTGGCGGCGCAAGGACAAAGCATTCTTCGCCGATCTGTTGATGGACGACGCCACCTATTTCAGCGCCCACAGTCCCTATCTCGACACGGACGCCCGGCGCAATTTCCTGCCCAAGTTCGAGCAGTACGCCGAGCAGTTCAAGTATCAGGATTTTCAGATGCACAACCCGCGCGTGCAAATCTACGGCGACACGGCCGTGCTCACTTATCAGGCCAGCGTCGCGGCCAACTTCAACGGCCAACCGCTCAATTACACGGCGAAGACCACTGCCGTCTACGTCCGCCAGCGCAACACGTGGCGCGTCGTGCACGCGCACGAATCCACGAACCCGTCGCCCCGACTCTGAACGCGCCCGCCGCACGGCCGCCGCGAGGAGGCACACGCGCTAAACCGTAATGCGCGTTTAGCGCATCGACCTAAATTGAACTCAAGCGAAGCAGGAGAGTTGAAGATGCCGAGAGTTATCCATTTCGAACTAAGCGCGGACGAACCTGAACGCGCCGTCAAGTTTTACGAAGAAGTTTTCGGTTGGCAGACGCAGAAGTGGGACGGCCCGCAAAGCTATTGGCTGCTGATGACGGGCGCGGAGGAGCAGCCCGGGATCAACGGCGGACTGATGCGCCGCTCCGACAACCCTTTGGCGTCACACTTGGCGACCAACACCATCGACGTGCCTTCCGTCGACGAGTATGCCGAAAAGATCGCGGCGCACGGCGGCAAGGTCGTCATCCCGAAAGGCACTGTGCCCGGCGTCGGCTACGTCGCCTATTGCGAAGACACCGAAGGCAACGTCTTCGGGTTGATGCAATTCGACCGCACGGTCAAGTAAGTCTTTCTCGCCCCACTTCAAACTTCGGAGAAAACGACATGAGGATCAACTACGCCGTCGTTTGAAATTGTCAGTGGTCAGTTGTTCGCCCTGAGAGCCGGTCACACATTCCGAGCAGCGCTAAACAACTGATCACTGACCAAATGCAACTTGCCCACGGAAATTTTTCCTCTCCCACTTTGCACGCGGTTCGGTTACTATCATGCCTGCACCAACGAACATCTCGACCGAGCGAATAAGGGGAGACTAAAGAGGCGTGCCCGCGAAAAACGAAGACCTCCACGGGAACGTGCCCGACAAGGCGGAAGTGGCGCTGCTGTTGATCGACGTGATCAACGATCTGGAATTCAGCAGCGGGCGCAAACTGCTCGAACACGCCTTGCCGATGGCCGAGAAGTTGGCCGCGCTCAAGCGACGCGCCAAAGAGGCGGGCGTGCCCGTCATCTACGTCAACGACAACTTCGGCCGCTGGCAATCGGACTTCAACAAACTGCTCAAGCACTGCCTCGAAGAAGACGTCTGCGGCAAGCCCGTCGCCGAACTGCTCCGGCCGGACGAGGACGACTATTTCGTCCTCAAGCCCAAACACTCCGGCTTCTTCTCCACCACGCTCGACACCTTGCTCGATTACCTGCAAGTCAAAATTCTCATCCTCACCGGCTTGACCGGCGACATCTGCGTCCTCTTCACCGCCAACGACGCCTACATGCGCGACTTTCATCTCGTCATTCCCTCCGATTGCGTCGCTTCAGCGGACGCGGACGAAAACCGGCACGCGCTCGAACAGATGCAACGCGTGCTCAAGGCCGACACGCGCCCCTCCACGGAGATCGACTTTGAAGAACTGAAACGACGAAGCGAAGACGCGGGCGAACCCAAGCCGCAACAGCAGTCGCAGCAGTTCGCCACCAAACACAACTAGAAGAGAGTCTCTCTCTCGACAGCGCCGCCGCTTTAGCTTAACGAACAACAAAGGGGAACGAAAATGGGAAGCCTAAACATTTTTCGGCGCGGACGCCGCGATGGCCGTGCAGCCCGCGCACGCCGCTCCGGTCGTGGCGCTGGTCTCGCGTTGCTCCTGCTCTTCGCGGTCTCAGCGAGCACGCGCGCGCAGCAACAGCTTGATGCGCACGTCGCCGCGAGCGCCTTGAAGGACATTCCCGTGACGGACACTTTGGGCCGCCCGCGCGAAGCGAAGACCGCACGCGCGGGCGGCGCGTCGCGGCCGACGACGCAAGCGAGCCAAGAGGAAGAAGAGTTCATCAAGCCGAGTCGCCCGTCGGTGGCGAACCCGGCGGAGATACACAAGGCCGGAGTCCTGCAAGTCGAATACGGCTACGACGCCAACCTGCGCGGCCGCGAGCTGCGCACGGAGCAGAGCGCGCCCCTCGCCTTGCGCTTCGCCGCTTCGTCCCGCCTCCTCTTGGAATTCGACCTCGACACCTTCAAATCGGAGACCGACGCCGAGACGCGCGAGCGCGAAACGGGCGTCGGCGACGCGCGCATCGGCGTGCAAGTCGTCGCGCTCAAAGATACGCCCGAACACCCGGCGCTCGCCTTCGCCTATTACCTGAAACTCCCGACGGCGAGCGAAGCGAAAGGACTCGGCAGCGGGCGCTACGATCACAAAGTCCTTTTTCTCTTGAGCAAACAGGTCGGAGAGTTCGATCTCGATTTCAACGGCGCTTATCTCAACCACGGGCGCGAGGACGGCGCGGGGCGCGCGTCGGGCGGACAAGGGGCGTTCAGTTTTTCGCGCGAGTTTGAAAACAACTTCGGCTTGACAGGCGAAATCTCCGGCCAGAGTTTGGACGACGAGCAGCCGCGTGGGCTATACGCGCTCGCCGCCTTGACGCGCAAGGTCAATCGTCGCCTGCAACTCGACGGCGGCCTGCGTTTCGGTCTCACGCCCGGTGCGCCGCGCGTCGGACTCTTTGCCGGAATGACGCTCGGCGTCGCCGATTTTTTCCACCGGAGCAAATAGGGCAAACAAAACTCCGAAGGCTTTCAACAGTTCAGCGATAGTGGGGGAAATTTATGGGGCGATTTTTTCGCAACAACGGACTCTCGCTCGTACTCTTCATCTTGTTCTTCCTGACGCTCATCGTCGGCCAATCAATCGTCGGCCAGCGCGAGTTCAACAACGACCAGCAGGAACACGGACAACCCACCGTCGCCTACACAGAGTATCTGGCGACGCCGCACTTTCTCGAAGCGACGATGGAGAACTGGGAGAGCGAGTTTCTCCAGATGTTCATCTTCATCGTGCTGACGGTCTTTCTCTACCAGAAAGGCTCAGCGGAATCGAAAGACCCGGACAAGCAGGAAGCGGTTGACCGCGAGCCACAGGCGGGCAGCGACAAACCGGGCGTGCCGTGGCCGGTCAGGCGCGGCGGCCTCGTCTTGAAGCTCTACGAAAACTCTCTGAGCCTCGCCTTTCTCCTTATGTTTCTTCTCTCCTTCTACCTGCACGCCGTCGGCGGCGCGGGCGAATACAATCAAGATCAATTTGAACATGGCGCAGCGGGACAACGCACCACCGCGCTGGCCTACATGACGACCTCGCGCTTCTGGTTCGAGTCGCTGCAAAACTGGCAGAGCGAATTTTTCTCCATCGGCCTGATGGTCTTACTGACGATCTGGCTCCGGCAGAAAGGCTCGCCCGAATCCAAACCCGTCGATGCGCCGCACGATCAGACGGGCGACTAACTCGCTTGAGTTCCGCCATGTACACGAAGGCTTTGGAAACACGCTATTGCTCAAGTCCAACTCAGATAAGAAACGAAGAGGCCGTCAACTTCCGGAAGTTGACGGCCTCTTCGTTTGTGATCGCACGAGCGCGCTTTACTCGAACGTCTTGCGTTCGGGGTTGCGCCCGCGCATGGCGGCGATGGAGAGTTCGCGCGCGCGCGGCAGCACTTCGATGGCTTTGGCGACCTGCGGGTCGTCGGCCACCTGCACCTGCGACGCCGTCACCGTGCCGTAGGCGGCTGTGGCGATGTCGTAGCGCATCTGGCGCGTGATGAAGTCGCGGCTGCGGTCGAGTTGCGCGTCCTTGACCTTGAACGACTCGTCCTCGGCGACGAAAGCCTTGAACGCCTTGAAGAGATTGTCCGTCATCGGATACTCGTCCGCTTTGATGTTGTGTTCGTAGTCGATGGGGCGCGTGATCTTGTAATCCTCGAAGCCCTTGATGCGGCCGTTGACGAGTTCGCGCACGAAGGCGAACACGGGATCGATCAGGCGTTGCTGCGACGGTTCGATGAGACGCGGTTTGACGGGCTCGTCCGGCGAGATGCCGCCGCCGCCGTAGACCTTGCGCCCGGTGTCGGTCAGGCTCTCAGGCCCGGCGGGCTTGGCCGGTGCTGCCGCTTTGGCGTCGTTGTCGAGACTGCCGATGCCGCCGCGCGTGTAGTAATCGTAAAGCCCCTCGTTCGTGTAGTCGCGTTGAATGAGACGACCCGAAGGCGTGTAGTACTTCGAGGAGGTCAGCGTCACGGCCGTGCCGTATTCCATCGGGATGATGCTCTGGACGAGACCTTTGCCGAAGCTCGTTTCGCCGATGATGAGCGCGCGGTCGTGATCCTGCAACGCGCCCGCCACGATCTCCGAAGCCGAGGCCGAGTTGCGGTTGACGAGCACGACGAGCGGCACGTTGTCGGGCGCGGTGTTGCGCGACTCATAAGTGCGGTCGCTGCCCGCCACGCGTCCCTTCTGCGACAAGATGACCTGCCCGCGCTGAAGGAAGCGCTCGGCAACTTTCACGGCCTGATCGAGCAGGCCGCCCGGATTGCCGCGCAGATCGAGCACGAGCGAGGTCATGCCCTGCTTGCGCAAATCTTCGAGCGCGCCGATGAACTCTTCGGCCGTCGTGCGGTTGAAGCCGCGCGTCATGTCGATGTAGCCGACGCCGGGTTTCAGCATGTAATAGTCGGGAATGGTCGGTTGACCGACGGCATCGCGCGTAATCTCGACCGTCTCCAAAGCCTTCGTCGCGGCGCGTTCGACCGTGACCTTGACGGTCGAACCCTTCGGGCCGCGCAGGCGGTCGCGCACGTCGCTCGAATTCTTGCCCTTGATTGATTCGCCGTTCACTTCCACGATGCGGTCTGCGAAGCGCAAGCCGGCGCGCGTGGCGGGCGCGCCCGGAAAAGTGGCGAGAATGTAGGTGTCGGTCTGCCCGCCGATGGTGCGGTCGCCGATGGTCGCGCCGATGCCGTAATACTCCGAGCGCCAGTCGGCTTGCAGTTCCTCAAACTCTTTCGCGTCGTAATAGTTCGAGTGCGGGTCGAGCGAACGCAGCATGCCGATGATGGACGACTTGAAGGCGGCGTTGTAATCGATCTTCGCGCCGTCCACGTAGTTCTCCTGCACGATGCTGAGAGCTTCGGCGAAGTCCTCTTCGATGGCTGCGGTCGCACCGGAAGCGGCCGGGACGCGCGGGCGCTGCTGGCGGCGCGCCGCCGGCGCACCGGGCGACTGCGCCCCCGGCGCGCCGGAGCGACCGGGCGCAGGCTGTTGTTGTGCGAACGCGGGAGCGGGAAGCGACACTGCAAAGAGCAGCAGCGCGGCAAGGGCGGATGATATTTTTTGTTTCACTACAGGCAAACCTCTCAAGACCATTTTCCGCTAGGGACGAAAACTTTGCAGGCGCGCCGGAAGCCAAAGGCCGCTCGGTTGCGGCCTGCTGCCGACGGCAGTTTTTGTATAGTACTGGATGAGTGAAAAGGCAGCAAGGTTGCGTCCCACGCGCGCCGCGCGGCATCCGATTTCTCGGATGGACGGAGCAAGGGGAAGGAGGAAAGGGGAAGGGGGAAAGGTTAAGAAGACGCGCCGGCACTCAACCCTTTGCGCCTTACGTCCGACTTCTTCGCGCCTTTGCCTGAAACTGATTTCTCGCAAAGGCGCGAAGAGGAAAACCAAAGGCGCAAAGAAAACCAAAGGCGCGACGCGCAAATGAAACCAGCGGCGCGCCTTCTTAACCTTTCCCCTTTACTCTTCCCCCATCTTCGTCCGGCTTTGTTACTTTCTCTCCGATAAATTAAAATGGCGTTCAGCAATCAGCCATTAAATTGCGCCGGAAGCACACGGCCGCGCCCCTTCGCTCTCTAACGCGAGAGGGGCGCGCGAATCGTCAGTGAAGGAGATTTCCCGATGAGCAGTCCCTACGACCCGAATAACCCGAATAACCCGCACGACCCTTTGCGTCAGGGCGAGATGATCGACGACCTGATGCTGCAAGAGGGCGAAGACGAGACGGGGCACGGGAGCGACCGCGAACGCGTTTCGTCTTCCGTCCGCGACATCGCTTCGCGCATCCCCGAATCGCTCTCGTCCATCGGCCGCGACATCAGCCGTACCATCGAGCGCGCCATCTCGGCGAAGGATGATTACGTCGTCGCCGTCAAAGTTTCGCACGAGGCGCAGGAGAAGTTGGAGAGTCTCGTGCAGGCGGGCGTCTTCCGCTCGCGCGCCGAGGCGGCTGCCTTTCTCATCGACGAGGGCATCAAATCGCAGACCGCACTTTTCGAACGCGTGCAGCAGAAACTACACGAGATCGAACGTCTGCGCGCCGAACTGCGCGGCATGATCGGTACGCCGCCGCCGCAAAGCTGAGCGCGCCGAAAGCGCGCATGCGGCGCACCCCGTCGAAAGTTCGGGCACGACCGCCGAGCGCCGCGCGGCTTGCAACCCGCGCCCGCGCTTTCGCCTTCAAAGTCAACGACGCAGTTATGAAACGCAAACTGTTCCTCAGCCTCGTTCTCCTCGCCGCCGCGCACGCTGTCAGTGCGGACGCCGCGCTGGCGCAAGCGCGTCGCGTCCGCCCGACCGCGCCGCCGAAGAATGAGCACAACGAAAAGTCCGAGCCTGAGCGACAGGGCGACGAGGCGAAAAACGGTTCGCCGGACAAGTCGCAAGACAACACGCAAGACAACACGCAAGACAAGGCGCGGGGCGAGAGCAAGGGCGACGGCGATCAGCCCTTGAAGGGCGACGACGTGACGGTGCGCGCCGTCATCCGGTTGAAGCCCAATCCCGGCTATCCGCGCGGCGCGCGTCGCTACGGCGTCGAGGGCACGGTCAAACTACGCATCATCCTCGGCGCGGACGGCCGCGTGCGCGAGCAGATGGAGGTCTTGGAAGGCTTGCCTCACGGCCTCACGGAAGAGGCGATCAGGGCCGCGCGCCTGATCGAGTTTGAGCCGGCGCGCAAAAATGGGCGTCCCGTCTCGCAATACGTCACGGTGATCTATAATTTTCGTCTCCACTGAGGTCATAATTTGTCCGCTAGCTTCACACTGCCGCACATTCCTATCGAAGAGTTCGCGCTGGAGAACGGCCTGCGCGTCGTCCTCTCCGAAGACCGCAGCGTGCCCGTCGTCTCCATCTGCGTCTATTACGATGTCGGCTCGCGCAACGAACGCGAGGGGCGCACGGGTTTCGCGCACCTCTTCGAGCACATGATGTTTCAAGGCTCGGAGAACGTGCCGAAGGCCGCGCATTTCAAGTACATCTTCAATTCCGGCGGCACGATGAACGGCACGACCTCTTCGGAACGCACCAACTATTACGAGACGCTGCCGGCCAATCAACTCCCGCTCGCGCTCTGGCTGGAGAGCGACCGCATGCGCTCGCTGAAAGTGACGCAGGAGAATCTGGACAACCAGCGCAACGCCGTACAGGAAGAGAAGCGGCTCAACTACGACAACCGCCCCTACTCGAACGCCTTCCTGCGCCTGAACGAACTGATCTATCGCAATCCGGCCAACGCGCATTCGACCATCGGCTCGATGCAAGACCTCGACAACTCGACCATCGAAGACATACGCGAGTTCTTCCGCATCTACTACGCGCCCAACAACGCCGTCCTCGTCATCTGCGGCGACTTCGACCCGTCGGAAGCGCGCGCGCTCGTCGAGAAATACTTCTCGACCATCCCGCGCCAGCCCGCGCCGCCGCCCGTGGATGTCAGCGAGCCGCTCGAAGTGGCCGCGCACTTCGAGCATTATCCAGACCCGTTCGCGCAACTGCCCGCGCTCATGCTCGGCTGGAAAGCTCCCGCGCGCCGCACACAGGATGCTTATGCCCTGACGCTCGCCAGCGAACTTCTGCTCGAAGGCGAAAGCTCGCGGCTCTATCAAAAATTGGTCAAAGGCGACGAGTCGGTCGTCGCCGTGCAGGGCGGCGTGGGCGAGCGTCGCGGCCCTTCGTCGCTCTACCTGTTCGCCATCCCCAAGCCCGGCCGCTCGACCGAAGAGATTCGCCGCACCATCAACGAAGAGATCGCGCGCCTCGCCACCGAAGGCCCGACGCCTGAAGAGATGGAGAAACTGCGCAACACGCTCTTGAACGATTCCGTGCGCGGACGCCAGACGACGATGTATCGCGCGCAACGGCTCGCCGAATACACGCTCTACGACGGCGACCCGCATCTCATCAACACCGAGATCGAACGCTACCTGCAAGTGACGCCCGAAGATATCAAGGACGTGACGGCGCGCTACCTGCACACGGACAATCACGCCCTCATCGAAATCACTCCCGCGCCCGCGGGAAGCACGGACGAAGCCGAACCTGCGTCCGACACTCCCACACAAAAACAGGAAACGGAACAGCCCGGCGCGCCGCCCCCGCAAGTGCCCCCGCGCCCCGAGACGCAACCCGCGCCCCCCACAGAGACGCAGGTAACACCAGTGACGAGTGACAAGTGACGAGTGACAAGTTGAAAACCCGAAACTTGTCTTCCGCCTCGTCATTGAACTTGTCTTTCGTCTCGTTACTAACTTCTCGATGCTTTAACTTGTTGCTTTAACTTCTTGTCGCTTTAACTTGTCACTCGTCACTCGTCACTTGTCACTGTCTTATGATGTCTGAAGCCCAACCGGAAACTTTTCGCCGCGAGCCGCCCGCGCCGCTCGCGCCGCGCCCTTTGAATCTGCCGACGCCCGTCGAGACGACGCTCGCAAACGGCCTGCACGTCGTCTTCGTCGAGAACCCGCGGCTTCCCCTCGTCACCTATCGCCTTGCCTTTCGCACCGGCGACGCGCACGACCCGCCCGCCTTGCCCGGCCTGACCGACATCCTGACCGGGATGCTCAACGAGGGCACGGAGACGCGCACCAGCCGCCAGCTCGCCGACGACGTGGCGCGCATCGGCGCGACGCTCGGCGCGGGCGCGGGTTCGGACAACACCACGGTCGCCGCCTCCGCTCTCTCCCAGTTCAACGATGAGATTCTTGAGTTGATGGCCGACATCACCTTGCGTCCATCGTTTCCCGAAGACGAACTCGAACTGACCAAGCAGAACGCGCTGCAAAACTTGATCGCGCAGCGCGGCCAGCCCTCTTTCCTCGCCAACGAACGGCTCGCGCGCGTCATCTACGGCCAGCATCCATACAGCATCGTCTCGGCCACGCCCGAATCCATCACGGCCGTCACGCGCGACGATCTCATCAATTTTCATCGCCGCCGCTTCATCCCCGACAACGCCGTGCTCATCGTCGGCGGCGACATCCGGCGCGACGACGCGCTCAGACGCATCGAAGAACTCTTCGGCGCATGGACTCCTGCGGGCGCACGCGAAGAGGCCGACTTCCCCGCCCCGCCCGCGCGCACGCGCCGCACGCTTCATCTCGTGGATCGCCCCGGCTCGGCGCAGTCGAACATCGTCATCGCCAACTTGGGGATCACGCGCACCGACCCCGACTATTTCCCGATGCTCGTCATGCATACCGTGCTCGGCGCAAACGCCTCTTCGCGCATCTTCATGAATCTGCGCGAAGACAAGGGCTACACCTACGGCGCATACACGAGCCTCGACGCGCGCCGCGCCGCCGGTAGTTTTCGCGCCACGGCCGAAGTGCGCACGCCCGTCACGGGCGAATCGCTCAAGGAATTTTTCTACGAACTCGAACGCATCCGTGCGGAACTCGTCACCGAGCGCGAACTGCTCGACGCGCAGAACTACCTGACCGGCATCTTCCCCATCCGTCTGGAAACGCTCGACGGTTTGATCGACCAACTCATCCAGATCAAGATGCACGACCTGCCCGACGATTATTTGCAAACTTACCGCGAGCGCGTCAGCGCCGTGACGCGCGAAGAGGTGCAGCGCGTCGCGCGTCTGTACGTCACGCCCGACCGCGCGGCCATCGTCATCGTCGGCGATGCGGCCGCGCTCACGGACGAAATCAAAGGCTACGCCGAAGAGATCGAGATTTACGACAGCGCCGGTCAGCGCAAGGAAGGCGCGGCGGCCACGGCGGCGTTCGCGAACGCCGACACCACAACCAACGGGAGGGATATGAGCAGCACATCGACAACAGCAGGAGACGGCGCGGGGTTCGTCGGGACTTGGCAACTGGAGATCACGTCGCCTTTGGGGCCGCAGACGGCGACGCTCATCGTGGAAGAGGACGGCGGCGCACTGCGCGCGCGCATGACTTCCGCTTGGGGCGAAGCCCCGCTCGACACCGTCACGCTCGCCGGCGACGTTTTTCAGGCCGCCGTCGCGCTCAAAATTCAGGGCATGTCCATTCAGGCCAACATCGAAGGCCGGCGCGAAGGCGACAACTTGAGCGGCTCGATCCGCACCAACATGCCCATCGTCCCCCCGCTCATGTTCACCGGGCGCAGGATTTCATAGCTGTTAGCTGTTAGCCGTCAGTAAGAAAACCGTCTGCCGCCCGCCACCCGCTTTCGTCAAACGGTCTGGCTAACAGCTAACGGCTAATAGCCAACAGCTCAAAAAAAAACCGCCCGGCGTGTGCTCTCACACCGGGCGGAAACCACAGGAGAATTGCCCAACTTTTGCGAACCGCCCCCCGGCGATTCATTGGGTCGTTGCTATGCTCGCCAATTCTGATGCGCGGGCTTGGCGGGCAGGTTGCCAAAAAATTTTTCGCCCCTTTCTCTTCCTTTTTTTGACCGCCCTCTGACTTGTTCACTTGGAGACGAAACATGCGAAAACTCTTATTCCTGACGGTGGCGACGACGGCGCTCGCGCTCGTCGTCGCGTCGTGCGTGCAACAGCCGCAACCGTCGCCCCGGACGACTTCCAACCAGACGGCGAGCGCGGGCGACCAAAACTTCAAGCAGATGCAAGCCGCTTACGTGCGCGAGTTTTTGCGCCGTCACCCGACCGTCAACACCTATCTCGGCGGCACCGGCCTCGACCCGGCCTTGCGCGAAACGGACGGCCAACTGCGCGATTACTCTCCCGCCGCCATCGAAGCGGAAGACCGCTGGCTCGCCGACACGCAAAAATCGCTCGAAGGCGTTGCCCCCGACACGCTCTCGCCCGCCCTGCGCATCGACCGCGAAGTCGCGCTCGCGCAAGTTCGCTTCCTCCTCCACCAGCACGGCACGCGCAAGTACCAGCAACGCGCGCTCGACACTTACACGGACGAACCTTTCCGCGCCATCGACTGGCAACTGCAAGGCATGACAGAGACGGGCGAGAAGACCTCCGGCACGCCCGAAGAATGGGCGCTCGTCGTCCGTCGCCTGCAAGCCGTGCCCCGTTATTTCCAAACGGCTCAAGAGCAGTTGGCCGCCGGAATCAAATCCGGCAACACGCCCGATCACCGGATGCTCCTGCGCAACGGCATTACGACGGCCGAAAAGACCGCCGAGTATTTCGAGAAGACTTTGCCCGGTCTCGCACGTGAGCGCGTCGCGCAAGATGCTGGACGCGATGAACTGTTGAAGCACCTCGACGAAGCCGCGAAGGGCGCGGGCGGCGCGTATCGCTCCTTGCGCGATTACGTGGCGCAGACCTTCTTCGACGACGCGTCGAAGCCTTCGGCCGCGAACGTCAAGACGCAGTTTCGTCAAGACCGTTTCGCGATGGGCGAAGAGGAATATAACTGGGCGCTCAAGAACAACCTGCGCATGCCGGAGACGACGGCCGCGAAACTCTTCGACGAGTCGCAGGCGATCATCAACGAGACGCAGAGCGAGATGGTCAAACTCGCGCGCGAGATCGGCACGCGCAAGACGTTGGAACTACCGGCCGACGACCACGCCGCCGTGCTCGCCGTCTTCGACGAACTCGGCAAGGATTATCCGAAGTCGGACGCGGAGATGGTCAAGTGGTATGAGGAAGCTTCGTTCCGGCTGGTCGAGTACGGGCGCAAATCCGGCATCTTCGACGTGCCCGCCGATTACAAGTTGGAAGTGGTCGAGACGCCGCCCCCTTTGCGCTCCTCAATCGACGGCGCGGCCTACTATCCCGCGCCCCCTTTTAAAACCAGCGGCGTCGGCCGTTTCTACGTCACCACTTCGGGCACGAACGACGAAGCCGTGCTCAAGGAGAACAACCGCGCCTCGCTCGCAGACCTCGCCGCGCACGAGGGTTTTCCCGGCCACGACTGGCACTACAAAGTGATGACGAAGTATCGCGACCGGATCGCGCCCGTGCGCTGGCTGACGCCCGGCGCGGTCGAAGACTCTTCTTCGATGTGGCAGGATTCGATGGCATCCGAGGGTTGGGGACTCTACTCCGAAGCGCTCATGGCCGAGCCGCAGCCCGGCTTCCCCAACGGTTTCTATTCGCCCGAAGAGAGACTTTATCAACTCAAAGGCAAGCTCTACCGAGACCTGCGCGTGCGCATCGACACAGGCATTCACACCGGCCGACTCTCTTACGACGAGGCGGTCGATCTCTTCTCGCAGGTGGTCGATTTCCAGCCCGGCTCGTGCCGCGACGCGGCGGCGAATCCGAATGCGGCCAAACGCGCCAGTTGCGATTCGGCCGACCGCGCCATCTTCCGTTATTCCAAGTGGCCGACGCAGGCCATCACCTATCGTCTCGGCAAAGACCAAATCTTCGCCCTCCGCAGAGAGGCCGCGCAGGCTGTGGGCGAACGTTTCTCGCCCAAAGACTTCCACGTCCTCTTCATGCAGCAGGGCACAATCCCCGTCGGCTACTTCCGCGAGGAACTGCTCAGAGAGCTTCAAGCCAAGAAGTGAACGCGCGCGGGTGAGACGAGGAGAAGCCGCGAAGCAGCGACGAGAAGAAGCTCGCAAGCGGCAACACAGTCGGAAGCCCCACCGGAAGCGACACATTTTTCAACTCGTGATGTGTCGCTTCCGGTGGGGCTTCTTCGTTTTATCCGTGGAGGTAAATGTCGGACGCTAGTCGCTCGAATGTCTTAAGGCTGTCCGAACCTCAGACGGTACTCGACGGAGTTGACGAACCCGTGAACCATCGTGCGGTAATCCGACGGGTGCTCGTTCAGATACTTCAACCAAGCCTGATAGCCTTCGGGTTCGGGATCGCGTCTGAGGTAGCCGAAATACTGCATCGCCACAAACGCGCCGTTATATTCTTTCTTATCCACGTCCGGATGTTCGACTATCGCTCTCAAGACGCCCGCACGGTTCTTGCGATTCGCCTGCATGTCCGCGATGAGACTTTCGCGCGTCACGTCTCCCGCGAGCGTGACGTTCAGCGTTTGCAGCAATTTGTCCACAAACTGCGCTTCGGTGAGCGTCGCCGGGTAAAGCGTCTTGAACTCGGCGCGTTCGACCCACGCCTCGGCGAAGGCGTCGCGTTTGTGCGCCACCTCGTCGGGAGTTTGCGCCGTGACGCTCAGCATGTCCGAGATGATCTCGCCGTAATGCGGCAGACGGCCGAACGACGCGCGGTAGTATCTGTAAACGAAATACCCTTTCAACTGAAATTCGTGTGAACGGAAGAACGCCGACGAAACCGTGACGCGATCACAGAGCGGATTGTTATTGACATCCGAACAGCTATCGAGCACGTCGCGCCACGCCCTAAACCCTTCCGCTTCCGGTTCTCTCGCCAGAAAGTCCAAATACTGTTGACGAACAAACGGATGCGTTCGATAGATCGGATTGCTTCCGCCGGCGATCACGGTGTTGTCTCTGATCGACGCCTGATAAGTGGCGGGCGACGGGATGGAGAGGCCGACCGGGTTGGTCAACTTGTAGTAAAAGACTTCCAGGCCTTCCGTGTGCGCGTCGTCGATGACAAGGACGGTGAAGCTGCGCTTGCTCTCGCCCGCCGAGAAGAGGAGCGTGCCTGCCGCCGAGATGTAATCACAGCGCGAGTAGGCGATGCCGGTGGCCGCGTCGCAGCGGACGGGACTCATGTCGTCGATGGTCTGATAGTCGAGGGCTGCCCCGCCGGAGATGTCGCCCGAACGCGTGACGGTGATGACGACCTTGCCCTGTTCTTCGTAAGGAATGAAGTCGCCGTAACTGACGCTGATCGTCGGCAGCGCCGCACCGGGACTGCCGGAGAAGTTGGCCGTCTTGTCGCCCGTCACAAAAGTGTGAGAGGCGAAAGTGGTTGACTTCGGCTCGAACGTGTATCCGCTTTTCGCGGGAGTTATTTGGTAGCGCGTGTCGGGCGAATAGGTAAAGGCGTAGTTGCCTTCGCTATCCGTCTTGACCTGTTGCGTACCCGTCATGCTTCCCGAAATGATAATCGTAACATCGCCGAGCGCTTGGCCGGACTGGTCGGTGGCGCGTCCCGTGAGCGTGTAAGTTCGCGGCGCGGGCGTAGGTGTCGGCGTCGGCGGCGGCGTCGCGCTCGCAACCAGAGAGCTTTCAACCACGAACACCTGATCGCGGTCGGTTCCGAAGGCGAGGCAGCCTGCGCCGCAACGAATGAGAGGCGAGGCCACGCCCTTGACGCCCGGTATTTCGAGCGTCCCGAGCAGCCAGTTATTGCTCAGGTCGAACGAGTGTATCTTCCAAATCGTAGCCGATCCGTTCACCGCGTCGAGTCCCGTCAAATAATACGCGCGCCCGGCGGCCACGTCCGGCTCGACCTGTGGGAACTGCGGAAAGGTCGTCAAAGTGGGAATGATGTTCTCCCCGACGATACGGACGCGCTGCGGATCGATCACCCAACCCGAAGGATTGAAAGCCAAGCCTCTGTCTATTTTGAAGTCTTTCTGAAATAAGCCCCCGGCGAGAGGTTTGGTCGCCGCGCCAAGCGGCGTCACCGTCACTTCCACAGACCCTGAGCGGTCGGCGGTTCCATATACCGTGTCCGCATCGTAGAAGGAGAAACTTTCCATCGCACCGTGGCTCGCCGTTCGCCTGAGCACGCCGTTGTCGTAGATGCCCGCCCCCGCGAACAGTGTGTAAGGGCCTTGGATGTGCATGCGCGCGACGACCACGGACTGCGGACTCTCCGGCAACACCTCCATGTCGATGGCAAAAATCGGTTGAGGGAACTGACCGAACGGCGGGAATGTCTGCTGCACGGGGGCGATGGCGAACTGCAAGTCAGGCCGTTGCAAATCCAGATCGACGCGGCGAACCGCCTGCGCGCCGTTCAGCGCGACGTACAAGTAATGCCCGTCGCGCGAGAGAGCCAACTTGCCGGGGTCGGGGCCGACGTTAATTGCACTGACGACCGCGCCCGTTTTCGGATCAACCGCCGCGACGCTGTTGCCGTAACTCGCGGCATAGGCCGGGACGCTCGCGTAGATGACACCGCGCCGGGAATCGTAGACGATGTCGTTGTTGGGCAGAGAGAGTTCGCGCACGTTCTTCGGGAAGACGGGCGGAGGCGTCGGCGTCGCGGAAGGTTGCGGCACGGGCAAGTCCACGGGGTCGGCCGAAGGGATCAGCGAAGTTCTGATGATGTAGGTTTCGTTGCCCGCGCAGAAGGCCAGGCCGTTGCCGCCCCAGCGCGTGAAGCCCTTGATTTGTCCGAGGACGTTGGGGATGTCGAACGAACCGACGAGCGCGTATGTCTGCGTGTTATAGACGCGCACCGTGACCGTTCCCGCGTCGCCGTATTTGTCGTCGATGATGCCGTGTCTGGGAATCAGGTAGTAAACCAGATTCAGGGAAGGCTCCGGCAAGATCAAAGCCAAGGGTTCAAATCCCGGATTGTTCGTGAACAACTCGCCGACCACGCGGGGTGTCCCCGTCGGGTCGATGACTTTGCCGTTCGACGCATAAATCAGTCCGTTGCTGTACTTCAACTCGTGGACGTAGCTTTTCAGCAGATCAAAGCTACGGATGGTTTTGACCGTCCTGACGCCAACGTCGTTGACGGAGAAGATGCTGAAATCGCCGATGTAATTCGAGGCATATAAAGTGTCGGCGGAAGCAGCCGTGACGGCGCGGCGCAAACTCCCGTAAGTGGTCACTTCGGGGCGGCGCACTCCGTTGTCGTAAACGGCGAGACCGTCTTCGAGAGCGACGGCCAGCGATTCCGGCTCTCCGGGCAGCGCGACCATATTGAGCGCCTTGAGCAGCGCGCCGTTGATGGGATTGTTCTCGTCGAGATAACTCTGCTCGCCCAACCAGAACGGCGGTTCGACGGTGCGGGTCGAGAGATCGATTCGCTGGATCGTACGCGAACCCGCCAGATTCGTATAGAGGTAACGCCCGCCGTCCGACAGCACCAACTCTTTCGGCTCGCTGCCGACGTACCACGATTCGCCTAGCGACAGCGTGTAAGGGTCAATCGAAGTAATACTGTTGCGCCGCGGGCCGATGTTGTTTTCCGCGTTGACGACCTGCTGCGTATTCGGGTCGATACTTTTGATCGAACGGGGCGTGGAAGGAATGCTCGCATAGAGCTTTTGCGTGTTCGCGTCGTAAACCAAATCTCCGGCGGGCAGAGGCAAGATACGCACGCTGGCCGTCGGCGCGGTCACGGCGGCGGTCGTCGCCGGAACATCCGCGCTCTCGGCCGATGCAGCTCTGAACAGGAAAACAAACGACAAAGCGCAGGCCAGACCTGCCAGCACGAGAATACGCGGGCGCACATCTATCGCGGCGAAAAATTTGTTCATCTGATTGAGATTAGTGGCGGAACAATTGAATGTCTGGATAAGGGGACAGATTAGATTGAAAACAGACGTGGATGGTTGCTCAGAACTTTGCCGCGAGCTTCATGTTCAACCACTACGCGCTCGCCCCGTCGTCCGGGAAAATCTGCCGCAAATGGCTCTTGAGATGTCCGACGTAATCGCGCATCAGGTATGCGAGCGTCGCCGGTTGACCGGCGTCAATCATCCGCCAAGCGATCCGGTCTAAGGTGTGACGCGTGCGCGGCCGTCGCAAAGTCTCCTCCGGCGCGGAGGCCATGACGTGCAGCAGGTGCAGATTGTAATGCTTCCAGAGTTCGACGAGCAGCGGCCAAGATTCCTCGTTGTAACGCTGCGCGCGCACCCACTCTTCCTGCTCGTAGCCGGGGAAGACCAGATCATCAGTTGATTGCGCGAGCACGAACCGCGCGTGATTGTTCGCCGCCGAATCGATCAGATGGCCGACGATCTCTTTCGCAGTCCACGCGCCCGCCTCGCCCGCGCGGCTCACGTCCGCTTCGTCGAGCGCGTGCAACCGCCGGGCGGCCTCTTCAATTGTCCGCCCGAAATCGGCCAGCACGTCTTTCATCTCACACGCTCCTTCGTCTCGCTCGCCCACTTTAGCATTTCATTCATCCCTCATCCTTCATCCCTCGCTCTCAGCGTTCGTACTGCAAGACGAGGCCGTCGCCGCCGACCGCCCAGTTCTGTTTTTTGCCGACGAAGAGCGCGTAGAGGTTCTGCTTCGTGCCGCTCTCCTGTTGCAGCCAAGTGCGCCCGCCGTCGTCCGAACGCAGGATACGACCGCCGCGCCCGACGATCCAGCCCTGCTCTTTGCCCGCGAACTGCACGCTCAAAAAAGTGGTGCGCGCCTGTCCCGCGACCGCCACGGGCGTCCACGTCTCGCCGCCGTTCTCGGTGCGCAAGATCGTGCCGCCCGCGCCCACCGCCCAGCCACGCTCGTCGTCCGTGAAATGCACGTGATAGAGCGTCGCGTTCGTTCCCGTCGGCTGACGCGACCAATTGAGGCCGCCGTCGGTGGTCGCCAAGATAGTGCCTTTGTCGCCCGCGATCCAGCCGCGCTTTTCGTCCGCGAAGTCGAGATGGATCAACTCGTCGCGCGAAGGGACGAGCTGCGTGCGCCACGTCTGTCCCGCGTCTTCCGTGTGCAGGACGAGACTGTCCGTGACGACATCGCGGCGACTGACCGAGCCGACGATCCAACCCTTCTTCTTGCTCGCAAAACGCACGCTGTAGAGTTCGGGCGTGCCGCCGCCAAAATCCCCCGAAGTGAAACGACGCGTCTCGCGCCAAGTGCGCCCGCCGTCCTCGGTGAGGTAGACGGCGCTTCCGGCGACGAGGTAACCGTCGTCTTTGTCTCGAAAGTAGATGTCGTTGATCGAGTCGTTCGTCTCGACCACTTGCCTGACCCACGCGCGCCCGCCATCCTCCGTGCGATAGACGAGGCCGCCGTCGCCCGCCATCCAGCCGCGCTTGCCGTCCGTGAAATAGACGGCGTTCAAATCCTTGCCCGCCGCGCCGTGACGCGTGGCCGTCCACCCTTCGCCGCGCGGCCTCTGCGCCACCGCCGACCGGACGAACAACGCAGGCGCGACGGCCAACACGCCGAGCGCCACGAACAAGGACGCCGCCCCGAACGCGCGATGGCGGCGACGACCGCCGCGCACGACTTTCTCGCCATTCATATTTACAGTCTTCTCCGAACGCAATTTGAAGATAGCGACCGCCCCGGTTCGTTTTCGGTGAGAGGCTTTCTTTTACACGAACCGGGGCGCGCGAGACAAGCAAGCGACAACGGAAAAGAAAAGGGGAAAGGGTAAGGGGGAAAGGCTAAAGGAAGAAGCGAGCAAGTAGCGCCGCCTCTTTCTTTTCCTTTCCCCCCTTACCCTTTTACCCTTCTCCTTTTCCCTTTCCCCAATCTTCCTTAAGGGGCGGCGTTGACGCGATAGACGCGTCCTTTGTAGACGACGATGACGCGCTCGCCGAGGGCGAAGAATTCGGCCAGTTTGCGCTCGCGCTTGAGCAGGTCGAAGTAGGCGTCGCTGCCGAAGGTGAGGACGGTTTCCGGCAGCTTCGCGTCCGCCTTGAAGTCCGCGTCCGTCCAGATGCCTTCGCGCAGGTAGAAGGTCTTGTCCGCAACCTTGCGCATCGCGTCCCTTCTGGACGCGGCGAGAGTAGAGTCCTCTTCCTCGGCGCGCACGGATTCACGCAGCGCGCGTTCGCGCTTGCTGTCCTTGACGGCCGCCGCGCCCGTCGTCGGCAGAGGCGCAGGCGTCGCTTCGGGCGTCGGCGGCGGGGGCGCCACTTCGACCGCCATCGGCGCGCCTCCGCCGCCCGAACCGGTCGCGGCCGATTGCGTCTTTGCGCGCGGCGCGGTTCGTCTCGCCGCGCCCGTCCCGTCGATCATGCGCGTGACGACGTTTGAGTTCGCCTCCTGCGCGCCCGGTTCGAGCGCGAGGTAGGACGTGTAAGGCGTGACGATGCCGTAGCGCGTGCCGAGATCGACCACCTCGTCGCGCAACTCGCGCGCTTCGCCGTTTGCGCGAATCTGCTCCATCAACCAGCCGACGCGACGCGTCGCCCACAGGCGCGGCAGAAAATCGTTCTCTTCCGAGTTCACGGGAAAGCGCAAATTCTCGTAAGTGAACGTGCGTCGCTCGCGGTTGCTGCGACCCGTGAGACGCAGGCTCACGCCTCTCATGTCCGCCGCGTTGCGATAGCGGCCGAGCAGCGTCACCTGCGCGCCGCGAAACAGATCGGGCAGCGCGCGCGGGTAGATGAGATCGGTTTCGACGCCGCCCATGTCTAACGCCAGATCGGTCAGCACCGGATAACTGACTTTGGCGAAGAAGTTCGAGACCTTCAACTCCAAATCCTCTTTCGGTTCGACGTAATCGGCCGTGCCGCCGTTTTCGCTCGCCACCGAATCGAGGAGCGTCGTGTTCACGTCGTAGCCGACGCCGAAGGTAAAGACGCGCGTGTTGCCCGTGCGCGCCGTCCGTGCGTTGTCGATGATCCTCTGCGGCTGCGTGACGCCGACCGTGGGCAGCCCGTCCGTCATGAAGACGACCATCTTCGGGCGGTCGCTCGCGTCAAATTGTTTGAGCGCGGCCTGGAGCGCGCCGTTGATGTTCGTGCCGCCGGTCGGCTGCAAACGCCGCACGAACTCGATGCCGCGCCCGCGCCCGCGCTCGTCCGCTTCAATCAGCCCCGATTCCATCAAATGCTCCTCGCCCGCGAACGAGATGACGTTGAAGCGGTCGCCCGCGCGCAGCGTGCGCACGCCGAACAGCATGGCGGCGCGTGCCTTCTCCATCTTCCCTTCCTCGGCCATCGACCCGGAAGTGTCGATCACGAAGACGATGTCTTTGGCCGTGTATTCGCTCTCCGCCCAGTTATCCTTCGGCGAGATCATCAAGAGGAAATAACCGTCCTTGCCCGGCTCGCGGTGCGCGAGGAGTGAGAGCCCGAAGTCTTCGCCTGAGAGCGTGTAGAAGAGTTGAAAATCCTGCGGCTCGCGCCCCGCCCCCACGGTCTCGAAAGAGACGCGCGCGCTCTGCCCGTTCTGCGACGGGCGCACGTCCACGGCGTGGCTCGGCGAATAGATGTTGCGCAAGGGTTTGTTGCCCTCGATTTCGAGCGCGCCGGAGACTTGGCCGATTGGCGCGAGATTGTGATTCGTGCCGAGCGGGTAACGATAAGAGACCGTGCCCGACTCGGCGCGCAAGACCTGCGTGTAGGTTAGCTCCAACTTCTTGTCCGAGCGCGGCGGGATGGGAAAGATGCTGGCCTGAAACAAATCTTTCCCGGCGTATTCGAGGAGTCCCGGATCGCGCTGCTTGCGCACGATCTCGTCGTAGATGCGCCGCGCCTCTTCGCGCGAGCGCACTTCGCCGACGAGGCGGCGGTCGCCGTCCCAGATGGCAAACTCGGAGACGGAAGCGGTTTCGGGGATGGGGAAAAAGTAAGTGCCTTCGAGCGTCAAGTCCGTGTCGTTCCGAAAGATTTGTTCGACGTGCGTGGTCGCCACCTGCCCGTTAATCTTTGTGTCGAGTTTGATCGACTTGACGGGCAGCGCCGGAGGCAGGCGCGGCGAGCGCGGCGGGCGCGGGCAAGTCTCGCACGGGCGCGGCACGATGATGCCTTGGGCGTAACTCGCGGCGGCCGCGAAGCCGAAGAAGACGAGAAAGTTGAAGCACAGGCAGGCGACAATTTGACGGCAACGCATAAGTAAGGAGTCTCC
This sequence comes from Pyrinomonadaceae bacterium, assembly GCA_036387235.1. Classification (GTDB taxonomy): domain Bacteria; phylum Acidobacteriota; class Blastocatellia; order Pyrinomonadales; family Pyrinomonadaceae; genus JAIVJZ01. The sequence continues at coordinate 14,517 of DASVUD010000015.1, read as the reverse complement.
TCGAAAATTCAATTTCACACTCGGCCGGGCAAAATTCGCCCGCCCACACAAACTAGAACGCCCATGCAAACGTTTCTTGCGGAAGAAGGTAACATCCGTAAATCGTGAATCGTCAATCGTGAATAGAAAGAAAGCAGTTTTAAATCTATTCACGATTGACGATTCACGATTTACGGCTTTTGGTTGTCAATCCAGCGTGCGAAGGCGCGGGCTGCGCAGTGCGACGCAGAGGTTGAAGAGGGCGATGATGACGCCCCCGGCGGCGAGCGTGTGGGGCGCACCGTAACGGCGCGCGGCCACTCCGGCGAGAAAACTCCCGATCGGCCACGCGCCGATGAACGAGAGCATGAACATGCTCATCACGCGCCCGCGCATCTCGTCCGTCACCAATTTTTGCAGCAGCATGTTCGTCACGGCAATCGAACAGACGATGGAGAAGCCGATGCCGAACAGCATCACGAGCGACAGAGCGATGTTTCTCGACAGCGAGAAGCCGACGAGGCACACGCCGAATGCGCCCGAACCGCCGAGCACGTAGCGGCCTTTGCCGCGCAGGTTGCCGAGGAAGGTCAGCATCAGCGCGGCGAGAAACGAGCCGCCGCCCGCCACGCCCATCATCACCGACAGCCCCGTCTCGCCGAGGCCGAGCACGTCGCGCGTAAAGAGCGGCATCAAAGTCATGTAGGGCGCGCCGAACAAACTCGCCACCGCCGAGATCATCAACAGCAGAAAGACGCGCCGCCGGCTCGACACATAGCGAAAGCCGTTCAACAGGTCGCGCCACATCGACTGTCGCTCGCCGCCCGCGCCACTGTTCGGTCTCATCGTCGCCGCCGTCGCCGCGCTCTTCTGCGTTTTGGCGCGCGGTGCGAGACGCATCAGCGAGAGCGCGATGATGATGGCGACGAACGACAGACCGTTGACGAAGAAACAGCCCGCGAGTCCGAAGAGTTGGAAGCCGACTCCGGCCAGCGCCGGGCCGACCACACGCGAGAGTTGAAACTGCGTCGAGTTGAGCGCGATGGCGTTTGACAAGTCTTCGCGCCCGACCAGATCAATCGTGATGGCCTGATATGAAGGCGACGCGAGCGAGAAACAGCAGCCCGTGATGAACGACGCGACGAGTATGATCCAGACGTGCGCGGCGTCGCTGACGATGCCGGTGGCGATCAGGAGCGCGAGCGTGAGCGCCGTCACACCTGCGCCCGCCTGCGTGATGAGCAGGAGGCGTTTGCGGTCGATGCGGTCGGCGAAGACGCCGCCGACGAGCGTCAAGACGAGGCCCGGCGAGGTGGCGGCAAAACCGTCGACGCCGAGCCAGAAGGCCGAGTCGGTCAGTTGCAAGACGAGCCAGCCTTGCGCCACCGTCTGCATCCACGTTCCGATGTTCGACAGAAACGCCCCCGCCCAGAACAGACGAAAGTTGCGATGCGAGAGCGCGCGAAACATCTCGCTCGAACGCGTCGCTGGCGCTGCGTTTGGTTCGACCAGTGCGGGCATGATTTAACTTGATACCACTCGACAAGGCCGCGACTCAAATCCTCGCCGCCAAAATTCGCAACTTTAATTCGCAACTTTTCCCGACGGTCGCCCCGTATTAGAGTTTTGCGGACGAGTGCCCGGTCGTGGTCTAATCGCCTGCACGCGACAGTGCCGACGCGAACGCGCGTCCCGGCCATCATCTACAACCAACAGGAGAATTTTATGTCACGTCTTCGAGCGCGCCTCGGTCTTTTCGTCTTGCACCTCTGCTTACTGGTCTTCGCCTGCCACGCGGGCGGCTCAAGCGCACGCGCGCAATCAACCGCCACTCCATCTCCGACGCCACAGCAAACACCGACCCCACAGCCCGACCCGCCGGGCGCGGTCACCGGCGATACGCGGACTCCGACTCAAGGCCCCGTCACCGCACAGCCGACGACCGTGCCGCCCAGAACACTCGGACAGCCGACGTCCCCGGCCGACCCCGGCTACGTGCCGCCCGTGCGTCAGGACGTTGAATCGATTGAAACCATCCTCACGGCCGTCTACGCGTCCATCTCCGGCGCGAAGGGTCAGGCGCGCGACTGGGATCGCTTTCGCTCGCTCTTCGTGCCCGGCGCGCGTCTCGTCCCGACCATCAAACGCCCGCGCGGCGATTACACGACTCGCGTGTTGACGCCCGAAGAATTCATCACCTCGTCCGGCAAGTTCATGGAGGAGCAAGGATTCTACGAGCGCGCCATCGCCAACCACGTCGAAATTTTCGGCAACATCGCGCACGTCTTCAGCGTCTACGAAGGACGCCACGCCACCTCAGACCCGAAACCCTTCGTGCGCGGCATCAACAGCATTCAACTGATGAACGACGGCAAACGCTGGTGGGTCGTCACGATCTTCTGGCAGGCCGAAGACGCCGCCAACCCGATTCCGCAAAAATACCTGACGGAACCGAAGAAGTAACAGACCGTGCGAGCGGACAACGTCGCTGACGAAGCCGTGGCGAGGTTGTCCGCGCCGGTCAATGCGCGCGGCGCAGGTGTCGGGAGAAAGCATGATTCGGGAGAAGTTGATGGAGAGCGAGATCGGCGGGGGCGGCGGGAAGTTTCGCCTGCGCGGGCGCGAGGTGTCGCGCGTCGAGGCTTTGAGCGACGCGGTGTTCGGCTTCGCCATCACGCTCCTCGTCGTCTCGCTCGAAGTGCCGCGCACGTTCGACGCGCTCTTGGAGATGATGCGCGGCTTTGCGGCCTTCGCCGTCTGCTTCGCGATGCTCATCCTCGTCTGGTATCAACAGTACAGGTTCTTCCGTCGCTATGGGCTGAACGACGTGTTGACCTTCGTGCTCAACGCCGCGCTCCTGTTCGTCGTGCTGTTCTACGTCTACCCGCTGAAATTCGTCTGGACGCTGCTCGTGAATTTGATGCTCGGCATGGAAAACTCCGTGCGCCTGCCGACGGGCGAGACGGTCGCGGCCGTCGAGGGCAGCCAGATGGGGAAGATGATGATCATCTTCGGCATCGGCTACGTGGCCGTCTTCGCCGTCTTCGCCATGCTCTACCTGCGCGCTTACACAAAGCGCCGCGAGCTTGAATTGAACCCGCTCGAAGTGCTCGACACGCGCACCGACTTCCATGAACACCTGTTGCACGTCTCAATCGGCCTGCTCTCAATCACGCTCGCCGCGCTCGGCACACGCGGGTACGCCGCGCTGGCCGGATTCGCCTACTTCCTCATCGGCCCCGTCTTGACCATCCACGGCGTAATCGCGGGCAGGAGACGAAAACGACTGGAAGCGAAACTGGCGGCCGGCGCGCTCGAACGAGACGACGCGACCGAACAAGCGACGGCGCACGGCGTCGAAACATCACACGTCGCCGACGCGCGTTCGAGACTCTAAACATCATGCACAAAAATCTTCTCAAGCATTAAGAGCGACTAACAAAAGCTGAAAACCACGAAAGGACACGAAACCACACGAAGAAGACTTTAGTGTGGTTTCGTGTCCTTTCGTGGTTTCTTGTTTTTAGTCTTGTCGGGTTCTCTAAATACGAAATCACAAAGAAGGCTTGAGAGTTTCCCTTCTCTTCGCGCAACGCTACGGTTTAGGCGCGACGCCAAGCGGAGAGCGGCGCGCCCGTGCCGCCGCGTCGCATGGCGACGATCTCCGCCAGTATGGCGAGCGCCACCTCTTCCGGCGACACCGCGCCGATGTCCAGCCCGACGGGCGCGCGCACCTCTCTTAAAACTTCCCCGGCCACGCCGCGTTCGCTGAGACGCTCCAGCACGATGTTCGTGCGCCGCCGGCTCCCGATCATGCCGACGTAATCCGGCCGCGCCGCGAGCACTGCGCGCATGCACTCTTCATCCTCGTTGTGCCCGCGCGTGACGACGGCGACGTATGCGCCGCGTCCTGTACCGACGACTGTTTCGACGGCGCGCGCCCAACCTTCCGTGGCCGCGACGAGTTCGATCCGCGTTTCGGGGAAACGCGCGCGCGCGACGAAATCGGCGCGGTCGTCTATGAGCGTCACAGGATAACCGACCGCCACGGCCAGACGCGCCAGAGACGCGCCCACGTGCCCCGCGCCGCAGACGACCACGCGCGGCTCGCCCTCGACGCGCTCGAACAGCACGCGCGCCCCGCGCCAGATGGACAGTTCCGGCGCAAACTCTTCAACTTTGAAAGTCTGTGCTTCGACGCGCGTGTTGAGGAAAGAGACGGCGCGTTGTGCGACTAACGCGTCGAGCGCGTCGTCGCCCGTGCTGCCCGCCAACCGTTCGCCCGAAATGCCCGCGAGCAGTTTTGCGCCCACGCTCGCGCGCGATGGCCGCGGCGGCGACGAAATTTCGACGAGCGTCGCGAGCACGGCGACTCCGCCCTCTTCCAGCACGCGCGCAATCGCTTCGGCGAGCGTCGCTTCAGCGCCGTCCGTCTCGTCGCCCGTCCGGTTCATCTTCCGTCGCCCTCATCTTCAGCGCACGCGTTTGGCGTGTGTGTTAGTGGTGACGGGTTTCGCTAAACCCACGGACGAGAGCGCGCGGCGCGCGAGCCACAGCAGGCCGATGACGAGATAGACGGGATTGCGGAAGAACGCGGGCTGGTTGCCTTCGATCCAGTGGCCGACGAATTGCAAAATCCATCCGACGACGAACAGAGCGAGCGCCGTGCGCCAACTGAAAAAGAAGAGCGGCAGACTGACGACGATCAAAGGAATGCCGATGCTGTGCGTCAGACGATTCAGCGGATGCTTGTGCTTCGCCTTGTAATCTTCCATGAAAGATGCGGGCATAACGACCTCCGTTGCGAATGGAGAGAGGATAGAGGGAAAAGGGGAAGGGGTAAAGAGAAAAGGAGTAAAAGGGTAAAGGGGAAAGGAAAAGGTAAAGAACGATCTTGTTCAGCTTCGTGGCACTACTTCGCGGCACTACTTCGCAGCACTAACGGCTTTTATTGTTTTCCCTTTTCCCGTTCCCCTTTACCCCTTCCCCTTTTCCCTTTCCCTTTTACTCCTTCCACCTTCCCTCTCCCACACGTCTATGAAAATCTCCATCGTGCCGCCGCAGACCATGCCCTCTTCGCTGGCCTCGTCGGCCGTCAGGCTGAACTTGTGCAGGACGGACGCGCCCGTGCGCATCGCCTCGCGCGCTTCCGCCCAGACCTCCGCCTCGATGCAGCCGCCGCCGACCGTGCCCGCCACCTCTCTGTTCTCGAAAAAGAGCATCTTCGCGCCGCGCCGCTGCGGCGTCGAGCCGCGCGTGTGCGCCACGGTCGCCACCACCACGCGCTCGCCCCGCGCGTTCCGCTCCGCGATCAGACGATAAAGTTCAACCTGTGAGATCGTTGACATAGAAGAACTGGTGAATGGTAAATGGTAAATGGTGAAGGGGAAAAACTGTCTGCTTCCATTCACCATTTACCATTTACTGCTTTCACTTCATCGTTTCTTTATTGCGGTGGCGGCGTGGAGGCGGGCGACGGCGTAGGACGGGGCGCGGCCGTCGTCGTGCCCGTGGTGTTGGCGGCGTCGCTGCTGCTGCCGCCGCTTTCGAGTTCGCGTTGGGTGGCGTCGTCGAGTTGCGTGCGCAGGCGCGCGACTTGTTGGTCGGCGTTGCTGAGCGCCGTTTCGAGGCGCGTGCGGCTGTTTTGCAGCACGTCCAGTTGCGTCTGGATGCGTCGCTTCTCGGCGTCGAGTTGGCGGCGAATGGTGTCGCGCAACTCGTCGGGGCGAAACGTGCCCGTCAGCGCCGCCTGCCGCTCGATGCTTTCGGGGCGCATCTGTTCGTTGACGCGATCCATCTGCGCCTGCAAAGCGGCCTCCTTCTCCAACACATCGCGCAGTTGCGTCTGCAAACCTTCGGCGCGTTGCTCGGCGCGCGTCAAGCGTTCCTGAATCAGATCGACGCGCCGCTCCTTCTCCAAATCGTCAACCTTGCGGTTGAGTTTGCCGAACTCGTCGAGCAAGGTCTGCATCGTCCTCATGGTCTCGTCGGATTCAGGAGCGGGCGTGGAGCGCGGGCGCGCACGGCGACCGCCGCCCGTCGTGGTGGTCGGCGCGCGTCCCTCCTGCGCCGCTTGTTCCTCGGCGGTGCTGATGACGCGCGGCTCGTAGTCGGGCGTCGCGGCGGCGGTCGGCGGCGCCGCTGTGTTGCCCGTCGTCGTGCGCGCCGGGTTCGTCACGCGCCGCGAAGGACGCCTGCTGCGCGTCTGCTGCGACTGCGCCTCGAACGCTCCCCACATGAGCGCCGACAACAACAACGCCAACACCGCCATCGACCTGAATCCTGTACGACTTCGCATCTTCTAAACTCCTAAAAAATGATCTACGTCCCCCGTCAGTTATTCTTTGCCAGATGTTCTCTGTACAGTTGCTCTCTGTCCGCCGTCAGTTGCTCGCTTCAATCTTTAGCTTCTCAGTTTGGAGTTCACCCGCACGGAACAACTGGTAGCCGGCCACGGACAACTTAAACGTACACGCGCGGCGCGGCGTCCGGTTCCAAACCTGTGCGGCGCGCCCCGCGACGGTCTGGTTAACCCGGTTGAATCTTGAAGCTGATGTCCATCGCGCGAGCCGAATGGGTCAGCGCGCCGACGCTGATCAGATCGACGCCCGCTTCGGCATAGGCGCGCACATTCTCAAGACGGATGCCGCCCGACGCTTCGAGCAGCACTTGCGGCGACAACTGGCGCGCGAGTTCGACGCGAGCGCGCGTCTCTTCCGGCGTCAGGTTGTCGAGCAAGAGGATGTCCGCGCCGCTCGTGATCGCTTCGCGCATGTCCCTCTCGCTCGACACTTCGACTTCGATCTTGTGCAAGTGGCCGACGGCGCGACGCGCGCGTTCGACGGCCGCGCCCACGCCCCCCGCCAGAGCGATGTGATTGTCTTTGATGAGCACGCCGTCGTCCAAGCCGAAGCGATGATTGCGCCCGCCGCCCGACTCCACCGCGTACTTCTCAAGCATTCGCAAGCCCGGCGTGGTCTTTCGCGTATCGACGATCTGCGCGGCAGTCCCTTCCACCTCGCGCACGAACTTGCGCGTCTGCGTGGCGATGCCCGAAAGGCGTTGCAGCAGGTTGAGCGCGAGGCGCTCGCCCGCCAAGAGCACGTCGGCGAAACCGTTCGTGCGCGCGATGACCTTGCCCGGTTCCACCTCGTCGCCGTCGGAGAAGAAGGCTTCGAGTTGTTGCTGCGAGTCGAGCGTGGAGAAGACGGCCTCGGCCGCTTCGAGTCCGGCGATGACGAGCGGTTCTTTCGCCAGAAAGCGACCGCGCGCGTGCGCGTTGCGCGTGACGGTGGACTGCGTGGTGATGTCGCCGCGTCCCAAGTCTTCATTCAGAAATGCGCCGATCTGTTGAAAGAGCGCACCTTCGTCGAGCCATTTCATTCCGCGAACGCCTCCATGCTCTGCTTGAGCGCACTGGTTCGTTGCCCGATGTCACTCAAGCGTTGTCGCAACTCCGAGACCTTTTCGGCGGGCGCACGCGCGACGAAATTCTCGTTCGCCAGTTGCGACTCCAGACGCTCCGCCTCTTTCGCCAACTTCTCTTCTTCCTTGCGCAGACGCTCGCGCTCTTGCGCGAAGTCGATCAAGCCTTCGAGCGGCACGGCCACTTCCGCGCCGCCCGCCAAGACCGCCCGCGCCGAGGCGCGCGGCGCTGCCAAGTTCTCCACGACGGAAATGCTCGACGCGCGCACGAGCCGCGCGATCTGCGCCGCGCCCGCCTCGAACACCGCGCGCAAACTCGCATCCGGCGCGCCGACCAGCAGGGGCACGCTCTCGCCCGGCTTGATGTTCATCTCCGAGCGGATGTTGCGCACGCGCGAGACGAGTTCGATGATCGCCCCCACTTCGCGTTCGGCGCGTTCGTCGATCAACTCCGCCTGCCCCTGTGGGTAAGCCGCCAGCATGATCGTCACCTCCGCGCCCGCGTAGGCCGGATGAAGTTGACTCGCGCCGACGCCCGGCAGCCTTTGCCACAGCTCCTCCGTGATAAACGGCATGAACGGGTGGAGCAAACGCAAAGCCTGTTCGAGCACCGTCAGCACGCGGCTGCGCGCCTCGGCACGCGCCGGTGATTCTTCTCCGGCCGTCACGTCCGATTTCGTCAGTTCGATGTACCAGTCGCAGAAATCGTCCCAGAAGAAATGATAGAGCGTCTGCACGGCGTGATGAAACTGATACTTCTCAATCGCATCGTTGACCGCGCGCGCCGTCCGGTTCAGGCGCGACACGATCCAACGATCATGTAAAGCCCAGTTCGCCGGGTTCTCATCAAATCCTCTACCAACCTCAGCGCCTTCCGAGTTCAACAGGCAGAAGCGCGCGGCGTTCCAGATTTTGTTGGCGAAGTTGCGATAGGACTCGACCTGCTTTTCGTTCCAGCGCGTGTCGGTCGTCTCGATGGAGGCGAGCACGAGGCGCGTGGCGTCCACGCCGTAGCGTTCGAACATCTCAAGCGGATCGACGCCGTTGTTCTTCATCTTCGACATGCGCTGGCCGTGCTTGTCGAAGACCGTGCCCGTGATGAACACGTCCGCGAATGCTCGCTCGCCCATGAAGTGCACGCCCGTCATCATCATGCGCGACACCCAGAGGAAGATGATGTCGCGCGCCGTGATCAAAACGGACGTGGGATAAAACGTCCGCAAGTCCTCGGTGTCGTCAGGCCAACCGAGCGTCGAGATCGGCCACAGCGCGGACGAGAACCAAGTGTCGAGCACGTCCGGGTCTTGCGTCAGGCGCGGTTCTTCAACCAAACCTGACTGCCACCCGCCCATCGCGAGTTGTCGCTTGATGGCCTCGTCCTTCGCCTTCTGCTTCGCTTCCTCTTCCGAACGCGCGACGTAGGTGTTGCCGTGCTCGTCGTACCAGGCCGGGATGCGATGCCCCCACCAGAGTTGGCGCGAGAGCGTCCAGTCGTGCAAGTTTTCGAGCCAGTTCGTATAAACTTTTTCATACGGATTTTCCGGCACGAAGCGCGGCTCGTGTCGCTCGCGGATCAACTCCAGAGGACGACGCGCGAGTTCCGCTTGACGGCAGAACCATTGCAGGGAGATGAGCGGCTCGACCACCGTACGGCAACGCCCGCACTTCGAGATGGAAAACTCGTAGTCGACCACCCGTTCGAGCAAGCCCAACTCTTCAAACTTGGCGACCACTTTCTCGCGCGCCTCGTAGCGGTCGAGTCCGGCGAAGTCCGCTCCCGCCTCCGCCGTCATGCGCGCGTGCTGGTCTATCACTTTGACGAGCGGCAACTCGTGGCGCAAGCCCATCTGGTAATCGTTCGGGTCGTGCGCCGGCGTGACCTTGACCGCGCCCGTGCCGAATTCGGGATCGACGAACTCGTCGGCCACAACGGGAATCACGCGCCCCGTGAGCGGCAGTTCGAGCGTCGCGCCGACGAGGTCTCTGTAACGTTCGTCCGCCGGGTTGACGGCGATGGCCGTGTCGCCGAGCATCGTTTCCGGTCGCGTCGTCGCCACTGTCACGCGGCGTTCGTCGCCCGCGCCTGCACCGCGCACGGGGTATTGCAGGTAGTAAAGTTTTCCCGCTTGCGCCTCCTTGTCAACTTCGAGGTCTGAAAGCGCCGTCTGATCCTTCGGACACCAGTTGATCATCCCTTCGCCGTGATAGATCAAATCCTCTTCGTAGCAGCGCACGAAGAATTCGTTGACGGCGCGCGACAATCCTTCGTCCATCGTGAAGCGCTGGCGCGACCAATCGACCGACGCGCCCTCGCGCCGCATCTGCTGCATGATGCGCGACCCCGATTCGTGCCGCCACTGCCAGACGCGCTCCAAAAATTTCTCGCGCCCGATCTCGTGGCGCGACTTGCCTTCCTTTTTCAGCTCGCGCTCGACGACGATCTGCGTGGAGATGCCCGCATGATCCTCGCCGGGTAACCAGAGCGTGCGGTAGCCGCTCATGCGTTTGAAGCGCGTGAGCACGTCCATCAGCGTGTGTTGGAGCGCGTGCCCCATGTGCAGAGAGCCGGTGACGTTCGGCGGCGGGATGACGATGGAATAGACGGGCGCAGCGGGGTCGCGGTTGATTTCGGGCGCAAAGCAGCCTTGCGCCTCCCACATCGCGTAGTGGCGTTCCTCGGCCTGTTTCGGATCGTAAGTCTTCGGGATGTCCATGTGTAAGAGTAGCTGTTAGCTGTTAGCTATTAGCTGTTAGCTTTAAATTACGTAAGATGTTTTTGCTCGCAGTTATTGTAAAGGAATCGGCGGCGGTTTTCGACCGACGACCGGAAGCGGGCGTGAGACGGCTTTAAAGCTAACAGCCAATAGCTAACAGCTAAGAGCTAACGAACAGCTAATTTCCGTTTATACTCGGTTCATCCGTGCCGCGCGAGCGCGAGCTTCGATCAACGAGGAGGACTTGATTTCTGACTAACATACTTGCAGCCGAAGACGCTCTGCCGGTTGATGGAGACGCGGACGCGGGCGCGTCTACCACGGATGAGCTACAGGACTGGCCGGCGGTGCGCGCGCAGTTCGACCTCGCGCGCGATTACATACACCTCGGCGCGTTCTACCTCTCTTCGCATCCGCGCGCGGTGCGCGCAGCTATCGACGGACACCGGCGCGCGCTCGACGACAATCCGTTTCTCTACGTGGCGAATCGTCTGTTCGAGATGCCCGGAGAGATTCGCCGCGTGGCGGCCGATTATCTCGGCGGCGCGGCCGAAGAGGTGGCTTTAACCGACAGCACGACGACGGGCTTGGCGCTCGTCTATCATGGCCTTCCGCTCGCGGCCGGGCAGGAGATTCTGACAACTACTGAAGAGCATTATTCGCATCTCGAATCCATCCGCTATGCGGCCGAGCGCGCGGGGGCGTCAGTCAAAAAAATCTCTCTCTTCGACGGTTCGGAAACCATCGACGAAGACCGCATCGTCGAACGCATCAGGACGAACATCACTCGCGGCACGCGCGTCGTCGGCCTCACTTGGGTCTATTCGTGCACCGGACTGAAAACGCCCGTCCGGCGGATCGCGCAAGCCGTCGCGGAAGTTAACGCGCGCCGCGACGAGGCGGAACGCGTGCTGCTAGTCGTTGACGGCGTGCATGGTTTGGGAGTTGAAGATGAAGCGGTGGCGCAGTTAGGATGCGACTTCTTCGTTGCGGGGACTCATAAATGGATGTTCGGCCCGCGCGGAACGGGCATCGTCTGGGGCAAGAGCGACAACTGGGAGCTGATGCGCCCAAGCATCCCCACTTTTGAACTCGCGCCCTTTCAGGCTTGGCTGCGCGGCGACGCGCCGCTCCCGACTCGCGCCCCGTATCTCACGCCCGGCGGCTTCCATACGTTCGAGCACCTGTGGGCGCTGCCCGCCGCTTTCGAGTTTCACAAACGGATCGGCCGCGCGCGCATTGCCGAGCGCACGCACAATCTGAACGAACAGTGCAAGGAAGGCTTGGCGCGCATGTCGCACGTCAAACTTTACACGCCGCGCGCGCGCAATCTCTCGGCCGGGATCATCTGCTTCGACGTGGCGGGGAGAAGTCCCGAGGAAGTCGCGGCGCATTTATTGGAGCGACGCATCATCTGCTCCGTAACGCCCTACGGCATCTCGTGCGCGCGCGTGTCTCCGAGTCTCTTAAATTCGCCGGAGGAGATCGAAACGCTGCTCACAGAGTTGCGCGCTCTGGCCTAAAGACACAACCAAAATTCAAGACGTAACTGAAAACGGAGCGAGCGCGGCGGGTTCAACTGTCTCCGCCGCGCTCGCTCCGTTTGTGTCCGTGCCGTTCGTTAGTGTGTGCGTTCTTCTTCTTCGAGGCGTTGCTTGATAAGGCGTTCGGCCAGTTCGGGGACGACTTCCCAAGCGATCTCGCGCACGACCTGCTCCGACATCTGCGCCACGACGCGCCGCACCACTTCATCCAGCATTTCGGGCGACAGTGTCGCCGGCGCTGCCGCCACTGCGGGCGACGCCGCTTGGTTCGCTTCGGACGACGCGGCCGGACTTACGGCGTGCGCCGCTGGCGCTTGATTCGTTTCGGATACGGCTGCGGTTTGAACGGATTCGCCGGACGCGGCGCGCGAATCGAACGCGCTCGCATCTGTCCCAACGGTCGCCTCGGCCGTCACGAAGTTTCCATCCGACGCAGACGACCCGGCCGCGCGGTTCTCGCTCCATTCATTCGCCCGCTTCTCGTCCAACGCTTCGACGTTCGCGGCGACGGCATCGCCCGCGTGCGCCACGATGCTGGCGGCCACGGGGTCTCTGTCCCAGGCCGACTCGTAATCAACTTCCTCTGTGCCCGTCAACTCTTGCTCGTCCGAGACCTGCTCGTTCTCAAAGAGCAGGGCGGGCGCGTCCACCATCTCCGGCGCACGCAATTCCTCATCTCGCGCTTCCGCATGCGGCGTGGACTCCGCGAACGCGTTCGTGAAGGGCGACTCAAGGATTGAATCTTCCGTCGTCGGCGCGTCCTCGAATGCGTCCGTCTGTGCGGAGACGTGCGATGCGGCGGACGATTCCGTGAACGCGTCGTGCATCGTGGAGACTTCGGGCGCGGCGTCGGCGGTGGCGGGCGCGTGTTCGGCGAAGAATAGGTCGGCCTCGGCGGCGGCACGGTCTGCGGCGGCGCTGTTGGCGAGAACGTGGGAATCGGGCGTCGGGGCGGCGGAGGCGAAAGCGTCTTCGTCGCCGATGTCGAGGATGAAGTCGTCCGCCGCGTCGGACGCGCTGCGCGCGGGTGCGATGTCGTCGAAGTCGAGCAGAGCATCGTCCGTGTCGGCCGCACCACGCGCCTCGTGCGCGTCGAAAGACGGCTCGGCGACGGTTGCGGCCGTGTGCGACGCGGCGGCGTGCGAGGCGTGCGCTTCGGCCTGCGAGGTCGCCGCGACGGCCGCATGCGTCTCCGGCGCGGGCGCATCGTCGAGGCTCAAGAGCGAATCGTCTTCGTCCAAGACCGTCTCGCTGTTGCTCAAGACGGTCGCATCGCCGAGGACGGCGTCATCGTTGCCGATGACGAACGCTTCGGTCGTCTCGCCACGGTCGCTGAACTGTTCCTCGTCTCTGATCTCGGAGAAGGCGGGCGCGGTCGTGTGCTGCTGTTGTTGCATGTCGAAGGCGGCGGCGGGCGTCGTCTGGATGGTGGCGTCGTCCAAGTCGAAATCGGCGAAGGCGTCGGCGGGCGCGCTTGTTGCGGGCGCGGGTTCGGCGGCGCGCGCATCGGCGGCGAAGGGCGAGAGGTCGCGCGTCGTCTCTTCTGCGGGGCGTTCGCTCTCCGGCGCGCCGGCGGCGTCGGGTCTCTTGTCGTCTGCTTGGCCGCCGAGCAGGCCGCCGACCTTGTTGACGAGATCGCGTATGGATTGGAAAGGTTTGGTCAAGACTTCATCCGCGCCGACTCTGCGCGCCTCCGCTTCGTTGAAAGGTTCAAACGTGCCGACGAGCAGCACGACCGGAATGTGCCGCGTGCGTTCGTCTCGCTTGATGCGTTCACAGAGCGCGTAGCCGTTCGGCTCCGGCATGAACACATCGGCGAGCACGATGTCGGGCAAACTTTCGCCCAGATGTTCGAGCGCCTCCGCGCCGCCGCCCACAGTCGTGACCTTCATCTCTTCGTCTCCGAAGGTCAGACTCACCACCTTTTGAATGGTTAAGGAATCATCGGCGAGCAGCAGTTTGCGTCCCGTTAGCAAAAACTAAACTCCTTGAGGGCGGGCGTCGTCACGTTAGTGGAAACGGCAACCCCGGCCGACGCTCTTAAAAGAGCGCGCAGAGGGGGACGCACGACGCGGGGCGAGAAGCATCAAACACGGCCTGCCTTCTGCCAAACAGGCCACCATTTGAAGCTAACAGACGCGCCGACAAAGCGTCAAGAGAAACGATGGACGGAAGAGGGTAAATGGTGAATGGTCAATGGTGAATGGAAGAAGACAGTAAATCGTGAATCGTGAATCGTGAATAGAAAGACCTGTCTTCGTCTATTTACGATTCACGATTCACGGCTTTTCAATCCATTTACCATTTACCGCTTTTCACGGTTGGCCGAAGCGGAGTTTGTACTCGGTGGAGTTGAGGAAGCCGTTGACCATCGTACGCACGTCGCCGGATTGCAAGACGCGCAGCCATCCGGCGAAGCCTTCGGGGTCGGGCTTGCGTCGCAAGTAGCCGTAATATTGCATGCCGACGAAAGCGTTGTTGAATTCGCGCGCTCCGACCGTGTCGGAGTCGGCCACGGCGCGCAAGACCTGTGCGCGCGTCAAAGTGCCCGCGTTCAGCCGGTTCATTAAGTCCGTGGCGGAGAGCGCCAGCTTCGCCGTGCCGTCGGGGTCGGCCGGGTCGAGCGTCGTGATCTGCGCCACGCCGTAGCGCGCTAAGAGCGCCGAGACGTACTGCGCGTTCGTCATCCCACCGTAAGCGTTCACGAACTCCGGGCGCTCGGTGATGAGCGTCGCGAGTTGAGCCTTGCGCGCGTAGACCTCTTCGGCCGTCTGCCCGGCGACGAAACTCATGTCGGCCACCACTTCCAAATATTCCGGCAGACGATTGAACGCCACCTTGTAGAAGCGGAACAC